>JBGAQD010000020.1:0-54308 GCA_044220915.1 Chitinophagaceae bacterium | reverse complement strand
CTGCCCGTTCAGCTTGGCGGAAAAGTATCCTTATGGGAAGAAAAAGGATTCTTGCCAAAAACATCATTGATCTTTCACTTAGCAATTCCCAAACTGGCCAGTAAAAAATTTCAGAATGATAAGGTAGCTCCGAATTTCCGGTTCACTATGCAACACACTTTGTCAGACAATATCGGTCTCGGGTATAATGTCGGTGCTGAATGGGATGGCTTTTCTTCAACTCCATACTGGATCTACACTATTGCCCCGGGATTTAACCTTGGGAAAAACTGGTATGCATATATTGAAGCTTATGGTGCAGTAAGAAAAGCTGAACAACCACAACATGGTATAGATGGCGGGATTGCCTGTTATATCAATGATAATCTGAAACTGGATATTTCCGGCGGTTTCAATATCATTAACAGTCCAAATTATGTTGCATTAGGCGGTTCTTTCCGTTTTAATACAGGTAAGAAAAGGTAAATACTATTCTTTCTTCAGGGCATTCAGGAATGTTCGTTCGAAACTAACCTGCCAGCTGTTAGCAGCCATGCGCTGCATATTACTGCTCAGCTGAAAACGATAGCCGATATTCAGCTTTGAGTTACTGTTGAAGATAAGCTGAACGGCAGGTGCAAGGTCAATGCAATATCTTTTCACATCCAATGTTTGCTCTCCCAGCAACTCCATATATAAATTCAGGTTTGTCTGCTTGTAATCTTTGTATTGTTTTGGGAATAATAAATACCCGCCTGACAATGAGTAATTCAATGACTGATAAATACGTTCCGGTACATATATCACTTTATTGAATCTTGAATCATCCAGTACCTGGGTATGGCTCAGTGTTCCGGACAGGGCAAACTTATGCCAGAGTTGGGTGGCAATAATTCCTGCCTCTATCCCACTCTTGTCACCCATTAATGTTATTTCATCATAATGAAAAGGGGCCCTGGTCTTAGAAGCATCTATGAATGCGGCCATCCTGAAGTGTTTATGTATATCATCAAAGGAAATAAACCGATACTTGGTATAAAAATTAAACGATTCATACTTAAAATCAGGTGTGTGCATATTACTGAAGGTAACGCCAATATGAAACATCCATTTCTTGCTGATCCCGAACATCACCTGTGGCATAAGTCTGTGGGAAAAACGATTGTAAATATTATCCTTAGTCACAAAATGGTCAGTCAGCTTCAGGCTGATAGAATGTGCCGGCATATTAGAAGCTGGTTCTGTGAAAACATACAACTCCTGTCCCTGTATTTTTATGGACAGAAAAAAAAGTACGATGCAAATTAGTTTTCTCATAACATCTATTTAATCAATCCCCTAACATCTCTTTTAATGCTTTCTCAAGATCTTTGCCTTCCAGGTCCATTGCAACCAGCCGCCCTTCTTTATCAATCAAGTAAGTTGTTGGCAATGCGTAAATGCCCCACCGGGTAGCAGTAGGTGCATTCTGAGCCCCCGGCTCAATTACCTGTAGCCAGGTAATTTTATCTTTTTTGATAGCCTTAATCCAATTTTCTTTTTCATCATCCAGGGAAACACTAAATATTTCAAACCCTTTCTTTTTGAACTTATCATACATTTTTACCAGCCCTTTATTGGCAACCCTGCATGGGCCACACCAGGATGCCCAGAAATCAAGTAACACCACTTTACCTTTTAATGAGGAAAGCCTTAGTGTATCGCCTGTAACGGATGGGAGTGCAATTTCAGCGGCCAACTGGCCCTGCCGGGGTTGTGCGACTACTGTATTTATAAGAAGGGAAAAAACAAAGAAAAGAATTGTTACTTTCAGTTTTATCATAGTAAAATTTAAAAGGCTTCTTCCCAAAATGGAAAGAAGCCTTTATTTTAGATCGTGACGCAATATATTCTTTCACTACCAGCAGGTATGTTTACATCTTTTATGGCAGCGCCTCTTTTCTTAAATTCTTTGGCTGTCATAAACCCTTTGTCCACTACTGTAATTGTCTTCTCTCCTGCTAACACCTGCTTATCTGTATTAAGAAAGATAAAATTACCGCTGGCCAATTTCACTGGGGTACCTTTCTCCACACTAACCCCTGTAAGATCACCAGTCAGTTTTAGACTGCCGATTGAGAATCCGGCATCTTCTACTGCATCTTTCAACAGATCAATATTTACTGTCATTCCTGGTTTAAACACAATATTGAATCCAGAATTTTTTATATCCGATCGTACTGAATCTACAAAAGAAACTTTTTGCAATGCCTTGTTAATAGCATTGCTGCACATAGCACAGGTTAACCCTGTGGCCCGTAACGTCGCCTTTGTAAACTGAGCTTGAGACGGTACAACAGAAAAGAATATTATTGAGGCTAATAGCAGCTTTTTCATAGCTCTGTTTTAGCTGTTATTAATCTGATTTTTTGCAGCAATCTTTCCCGTCGTGGCCTTCTTTGGTACACTTACCATCCTTACAGCAGTCCATTTTCTCACCATCTTTCTTACAGCAATCCTTCCCATCGTGGCCTTCTTTGGTGCATTTGCCATCTTTGCTACAGTCCATTTTCTCTCCGTCTTTCTTACAGCAATCTTTACCATCGTGGCCTTCTTTGGTGCATTTGCCATCCTTGCAGCAATCAGGTTTTGTTTCAGTTGTTGCCGCACTTCTATCATATTTGCAACATCCGTGAAGCTTATCGTAAGCTTCTGTTGTAGCCTTAAAGCCAACATTATCATAGCCAACTTCGGCTATTTTTTCCTGGATCTTTGCTGTATTAGTAGAACTGCTTTTATAAGAGACTGTAAGTTCCTTCGTATCCGCATTCCAGGTAGCTGATTTTGCACCTGCGTCTTTAGCAGCTTTTTCAATTTTTGACTTGCACATGCCGCAATTGCCAGAAACTTTAAAAGTCTCTGTTGTAGTCTGAGCGGTTGCAGTAATACATAATGTCAATGATATTGCAGCGATAGAAAATATTTTCAATGTTCTCATAAATTAACTATTTAAGATTCGAAATTCTGATTACTAAAATACAAATATTATAAAGTTACCCCTATACAGGGATCAACTTAGTAAATTGCTGAATCTCAAATTCTGAAAACGCTATTTCGCAGGTATGTATCCTGCTCTGATAAAAGAGGTGGAGAATGATTGTGAAAATGACGTTGCCTGTTAGTATTCTCAAATAAAGCAATGATAAATTCCGAAGTAGTGATTACAGGTGTTTTCAAAGAAGGAATATCCAGGGATTCAACTGTCAGCCTGTTCTGATCCTGCACCAGTTTCAGTACTTTAACCTCATCTCTGCAACATCCACTGGATTCATGTGTTTCCATACCACACCTCCCACATACTTCTGCCTCGGTCTCGAAGAGGTGGATTGACACCAACTTCTTCATGCAATAATGTGAATTGATGACTATTCCGCTGGTTACAGCAAAATACAGAAGAAAAGATATGAAAACGATTACCTTTTTCATGAATACCTTGCAAAGATAACAGCATTATCAAGTATATCTAACTGATTTTTATCAGTGGCAAAGCTTTGGGGATCAATTAACAAAGCTCCAATAGACGCCTAATCTGAACTGTAGCCCGGGCATGGCATAATTGGGAGCTATAAGATTATTATTTGTAAATCCAAACCCTCCGTTGTCTATCTTCCTTGCCGTATTCAGGTTCTCCACCCTTACAAACGCCTTGAATGGTCGAATTCTGAAATGCACATAAGCTGCAATGTCAGGTAAGGGGTTTTTAATAGTAATACTGTCCTGGTAGTAAAATTGGCCTTGCACTGGCGAATAGCCATCCGCTTTGTAAGGGGTCCGGTAACGCATCTCCAACCCCATTGCTATATCTAAATTTTTAAATCCAAGGTTTCCTTCATAAGCAAGCCGGTTACGGGTATAAATGACAGGTACATTAACCGGTGCATCACCTACCGCTTGTTGAAAATATACCTCTGCATGCCAATTCCATTTCTTCCCTATTTTGATGGTCTTCTCAACAGCGATCTGTAGAAGGTTGAACAATGTTGTCTCTTGCTCTAACTGAAAGTAATTTTTAATATAAGTGTAGTTAGTAGCAAGGTAGTAATGCCCGGTTAACCTGAACTTAAAAGAAGGCAAGAAATAGGATGCAAACAGGTGAGTATTATTTTCTTTCTTGAAATCTTTCGCTGTTTTAAGGAAATAAAAACTGCTGCGGCTGTCAAAAATGAAAGACGGTGTTCTGCTGGTATTTTCAAACCCTACCTGGAATGACCCGATATTTTTACCCAGCAACCGCTGAAGGCTGATATGTGCCTGGTAATCTCCTTTATTTAACCCGGTGAAATAGAGCTTTCCATTGGCCTCAATATCCCATTGCTGGTTTCGGGTCTTGTTTCGGTATTCGGCATGACCAACAGTATTTACAAAGCTTTTCTTTCCTGTAGCAAACTCGCCGCTTATATTCTGTAATAGGATGCCCAGTTTAATGAACTGCTGAAGATTCTTTGCATCAGGAAACTGGTAAATTGAAAAATCATTGGATAATATTTTCCAGCTATCCTTTACTATGAAAGTATCGATAGGTTTTTTCAGGCTGGTATCATAATATGTTTGATAATAAACTGAATCACCCAGGTAATCCTGGAAAGTATAAGAGTATTTATCCAGCTGAAAAGTATGTTCGAAACGAAGGCGGGGGTAAAAAAGTGGCACTACTGTTGAGTCTGTAACTATTGAATCTTTCTTTCCCAGGTCATATTGCTGTCGAATTAATGCCGTAAACTCACTATACTTATTTCCAGTATTGATCCTGGTAGTAAAAAAGTTGGATGAGAATGGATCATCCCCCCCAAGTTTGGTATAGATATTAAACCGGTCTTTGAAATCAGGATTATTTAAAAAATCTGCTGTATCCTGGATACCACCATTTTCGGCAGACTGCATTTTATTGCCCACTAACGCAACATAATTATTATATCGCTTATTAACTGATTGAAACCAGGAAGTAAGCAGGTAATTATTGTGATTGGTTTTTTGACTTTTAAAATAACCCGGCGAGTTTATCAACCGGTATTGAAACGAAGCATTCCAGTTGGGTTTCAGGTTTTGGGTATGCATCAGTTCAATTATTTGTTCTACCCGGCTGCCTAAATGATAGTTTATCTCTGAGTAAGGTCTTGTGGTATTAAAGAATCGTACTTTTTCTAACTTATATTTATATACATCAAATGCATGGAAGCCGGGATCGAACCCCGCTGAAAAATTAGGGGAAAATAAAAGCGACCGGGAGGCATTGCCAATATTGCCAAGGTAAATATTAGTCGCTGGAATGAGAAAACGACGGGCATGGTCTCTTATTGAAGAATCTAACTTATAACTCCGTGTTGAATCCAGGTAACGAAAACTGATGGTGATGGAATCTTCATGTTTATTACGACGTTGCAGACTATCTGTACCGGCACTGCTCCCGGTTACACTTCCCCCTAACTGTTGCAACCTGTTTCCAACACGACGAAGACCCTCGTTCTGTGAGAATGATGTCACAGAAAATGAAAACAAAAAAATAACTATCAGGTATGTAAACTTCTTGATCAGTGTGTCAGATTAATTGAAACAGCAAATTAATGAAGCAAAAATACAAATAGGGCTTTCAATTTGTTAAATGGCGGCCACCAGTTCTTTAAAGATAGTTGCAAGTTTGGGTTCAGCATGCCTGGCAGCCTCCAGTACCTCCTCATGAGTAATTGTAATATGTTCTCCGGCAAGTCCCACATCTGTAACTACACTCATGGCAAAAACCTCCATGCCGGCATGATTCGCAACAATACATTCTTGGACTGTACTCATACCCACTACATCACATCCAAGAGTGTGGATCATCTTGTATTCAGCCCTTGTTTCAAATGTAGGACCTGTAACTGCTACATACACACCTTCTTTCACATCAAAGCCATGGGCAAAACCGATCTTTCTTGCTTTTTCAATCAAATGCTTTTTATACGGCTCACTCATATCCGGGAAACGAGGCCCAAACTCCGAAATATTTTTTCCAATCAGCGGATTAGGCGTAAAAAGGCTCACATGGTCTTTTATGATCATGATATCACCAACCTTATAGTCAGGGTTCACTCCGCCTGCTGCATTAGAGAGTAATAATGTTTCCACACCCAGCAATTTCATCACCCTGATGGGAAAAACAATATCCTGTGCCGGATATCCCTCATAGAAATGAAACCTGCCGGCCATTGCCACTACTGTTTTTCCGCTTAGTTTACCAAAGATCAGTTTCCCTTTGTGGCCTTCCACCGTTGATACAGGAAAGTTGGGAATATCTTCATATGCCACTTCCTTTTCAATAACAATCTCCTCGGTAAATTTTCCGAGGCCACTTCCCAGCACTATCCCAACCGTGGGTGTTTCTTTGTATTGCTTCTGCAGAAACTTTACCGTCTCGTTGAATTGTTTCAATACCTTTTTCCCCATATTATTTAATTGAGCCGGCAAACGTACAGAAAAAAACCGGCCTAGTAATTATAGCGATAAAAATCACAGAACTCTTCATCGCATAAAAGTTTTTGCAACCTGGGCTCTTTAAGTATATCTGTATAATCCATCCATCTCCCATCCACTTTTATTTTCCGATATACCAGTCGTACCGCCTGGCTGTAATCTACCCACCAGTAAATATGACCGGTGTATAAGGGTTGAATTGGTTTCCCATCCGGTTTATGCCAGCCGTAGATAGCCACCCTGTCCGGTCTTGTATCCCTGGAGATCTTTCCGCTTATAACAATATCTTTTTTGATACCGGCAATCAACCCGTTTTTCCCTTTCCGTTGCCCTTCAATAATTAGATGATGCTGCCACATAGTGGGTGTACTGTCACGAAATGCATACATCGGTACCGGCTCCAGCTTTACCTCAGCTATTTTATAAATATCATCCACCATTTTCCTTGTTGGCAGAAAACAATGTAAGCTGTCAGCTATCTTCTGAGCAGCATTGGGTGTGATATTTATTCTTGCCCAATCATTATCATTACCGATACTCAGGTAATCTGGTGAAACATAATAAGTCGCCTTAATTGGTTTTCCATCTGCCGGATCAAGAATAGAAACACTAACTGCAATAAATTTTTTCAGAAACCCGGGAACATTCCCCGCCAATATTTCTTTCACCGCAAAAGAATCTCTTGCCATCCATTTCATTGCAGATGCCTCGTGGTAGAATTTACTGCCGGTAAGAGATGAAGCACCGGCAGGCCAGGTCATCCTCTTAACCGTTTGGCAAGAAACAATTGTGATCGATACAATAAAAAATAATACTCTTCGCATATCTCTTTCAAATGTAAAAGTTTTATTTTCGGAGAAATACTTTTATGAGATACATTTTAATACTTCTGGCCACTTTGTCTTTATTATCCTGTAAGGAAAAGAAGCAAGACCTGAAAGACAAACAAAAAGAAATTGAAACTGGAACACTGGATTCTACAAATCGTTATTCCGCTGATGAAATTGGCTGGACCACATATATACCCGCCGGATGGGATGTACAGACAAAGGAAAATACCCAGAAAAATACAGAACGGGGCATGAAAGCGATTGAAAAAGAGATGAATGCCGAAGTAGATGCATCAGACCTGGTACAATTGCTAAACCTGAAAAAAGGCAAGTTCAACTCATTTCTATCCACCATGGAACCTTTCGACACCACTGATGGGATTTCATATGAAGAAAATAATAAAAGGCTATATGAGATAATGAAACAAACTTATGCCGGCCAGGGAATTGATGCCCGTTATTCAGAAGACACGGCCCTGCTGGACGGGTTATCTTTCTATGTATTCAATGTAAAGATATATGATAAGAATAAATCAACTATCATACTGAACCAAACCATGTACAGCCGTCTTATCAATGGTTATGATTTTGGTATGACCATCAGTTATAATGGCGATGATGCCAGAAGAGAACTTGAGGACATAATATTCGCATCAAAATTCTCCAAACGGGAGTAAGAATTCTATAACCTCTATCGCTGAATTACAAAAGAAGAACGGTTAACTTTTTCAGTACTTATTATTTGAAGTATATACAACCCGGCCGGCAATTGCTGAACAGGAACTGTATAAGTTGATTGCCCCGGTTGCCAGTTGCCTTGTTGTAATATTCTTCCTGATAGATCAATTATCAAAACTCTCCATTGAAGAGTGTTTATTGTACGGAATGAAGCAGTTATTCTGTCGGTTACCGGGTTAGGATATAATACGATCAAATCTTCTTTAGCTGGTAATTTCACGAAAACAGTCTTACTGTATTTAAAAACCAGGTTTTCATCAATGAGCTTCAACCTGTATAAAACGGTTCCTTCAAAAGTGGTCACATTATCTGTAAACGAATAAGTATTCATACCCTGCACCCAGTTCACATTACCTGCATATTGAAAGCTGGCTCCACCATCAAGACTTCTCTCTATCACAAAATTTCTTAACCCATTCGCTCTGTCTGTACTCCAGTCAAGTACAACTTTGTTGTTACGATAAGTACCGTTGAAATCGACAATTTCAACCGGTAACGAACCACAGGATACCGACCATACCTGGCCTGCAAATTCCGGGTGATCAATAAAGGGGTTCCGGTTACCCTGGTAGATATAACCTGCATCATTACGATCCAGTTCCTTCTGACTAACCGGGTCATTCGTATGCCACTGAAGCATCATTTGCAGATACGGGGCTTCAACAGAGGGCCATGTTGTGCCATCAAAAGCTTTATCCCCGTCTGTGCTAGCTGACTCCCATGCAGGCATATTGGTTTCGTACCGGGTAACAAAATAGAAAAAGGCTCTTGCCAGGTCTCCCTTATATTCATTGATTGGCTCAAAAGCTGTTCCTGAAAGACCGGAGATGGTATTTGGACCCAATTTACCGCCATTGGCACTGGTAATAGACGGGCTGTTAACTACCCCATATATAAAATTTGCTCTGTCTGCATTCACCTTTTTATCCGTTGGAAAAATATGAAAGTAATCTGTTGCAGGACCGGGTGTACTTGTGCTGCCATTAAACCAACTTAACGGAACGCTATGTTCCCGGTTGTATAATTGTCCTTCGCCAGAAACCGCAGATCCGTTATCCTGTTGTCCTCCGCTGGCCACCGGTCCGGGAGTAAAGTTGTAAGGGTCTGGCCCCGCAGGATTATCGCTGTAAACATCCCAGATAACATCGGGAGAAGTGCCCGGCCCCACTTCCCGGGGCTTAATATCAGAAACCAGGTATTGTATCCAAAGGTCTCCATAGGTTTTGGGTGTCATTCCTGTAGTAATAATATTACTGAGGGTTGTCTTCAAGGATGCACATCCAAGACCGATGGCGGCTGCATAATAACCGGGTGGTTCAGTAGTTACACGACCTGTGGAAATGTTTCCCGAACTATCAGCCCCTGTTATAACAACCTGCCCTTGTATTGAAAGGGAGATAGATGCGGCGAGCAAGAAAAGAAACAAGTTCCTCATATGACACACTGTTATATTCCTTATAAAAGGAAGCAAATGTACGGTTTTAAGAGCTCAGGGAATGATGACCTTTGCACCGTTGCCAGTGCTTAAAATGCGACCAATTGGGTATGCTTACTTCAGCACTATTCTTTATCTTCGCCAAAATTTTTGAATAATGAATCTTCATGAATACCAGGCCAAGGAATTATTAAAAAAATATAATGTTCCCGTACAAGAGGGCTTTGCCTGTACCACTGTGCAGGAAGCCGAAGATGCTTATCGCCAGATAAAAACACAGACTGGAAGCAAATTTGCCATTGTAAAAGCACAGATACATGCTGGTGGCCGTGGTAAAGGAACCATTAAAGAGAATGGTATCAACGGTGTGAAAGTAGCTAAATCATTAGAAGATATACAGGAATTTGCCAGTAAAATATTAGGCGGCACATTGGTAACATTACAAACAGGACCTTCGGGTAAAGTGGTCAACAAAATATTTGTAGCAGCAGATATGTATTACGACGGCCCCAGCCAAAGAAAAGAATTCTATCTCTCCATATTACTCGATCGTACCAAAGGACAGAACGTTATTATGTACAGCACCGAAGGTGGAATGAATATTGAAGAGGTGGCACATAATACTCCAGAAAAAATTTTTAAGGAATGGGTACATCCTTCCGGCGGCCTGCAGGGATTCCAGGCAAGAAAGATTGCATTCAATCTCGGTTTAAGTGGTGAAGCATTTAAGAATTGTACAAAGTTTGTTACTAATCTTTACAATGCTTATGTCGGGCTGGATTGCTCCATGCTGGAAATTAATCCTCTCTTCAAAGCTGCTGATGACAAGATAATTGCAGTTGACTGTAAAATGGGGCTTGACGAAAACTCGCTGATGCGTCATGCAGACCTGGCATCATTAAGAGACATTACCGAAGAGGATCCGACAGAGGTAGAAGCTGGTAAACACAACCTGAACTTTGTAAAACTGGATGGTAACGTAGGTTGCATGGTGAATGGAGCCGGCCTGGCAATGGCTACAATGGATATGATCAAATTAAGTGGCGGCGAACCTGCCAACTTCCTTGACGTTGGCGGCACTGCGAATGCACAAACTGTGGAAGCTGGTTTCAAAATCATATTAAAGGACCCTGCAGTAAAAGCAATCCTGATCAACATCTTTGGAGGTATCGTTCGTTGCGACAGGGTGGCACAAGGCGTTATTGATGCCTATAAAAATCTTGGTAACATCAGCATCCCGATCATCGTTCGTTTACAGGGAACCAATGCTGTGGAAGCAAAAAAACTGATTGATGAAAGCGGATTGAAAGTGCAGTCGGCTATTTTATTGAGTGAGGCTGCTGACCTGGTGAAAAAGGCGGTGGCATAACGATGATAAATATAAAAGCAATCAGGAATAAAAATCCCGGCCTCACAGCCGGGATTTTTATTCGACAGTTTTCATTTATGCAATCCATTAACAATTGGCATCCTGTCAGCAAAACCAATTGTTATGAGAAAGATTTATACACTGATCGGGCTGCTTTTATGTTTTCAACTTACGGCCCAGACAAAGAAAAACATTGACAGCAAGATTGAAAAAGTCACCGTATTCCTGGACGGAGCACAAACACAGCGAACGGCGAAAGTTCCGCTCACAACAGGCAAACAAGAGCTGGTATTCACCAACATCTCCCCTTCCATTGATAAACAAAGCATCCAGGTAAAAGCCGAAGGTAATGTGACAGTACTCTCTGTTATCCATCAGCAAAATTTTCTGAAGGAGCAACAGAAACAAGATGAAATAAAAGACATAGAAACACAAAAGGAAACACTTACGGAAAAAATTGCCCTGCAAAGAAATATTTTGAATGTTTTCAAGCAAGAAGAAACCATGCTGGTTAAAAACCAGCAGATCGGAGGTGCCAATAACGGATTAAAAGCAGTTGACCTAAAAGAAGCTGCCGACTTTCAGCGAAACAGGCTGACAGAAGTTTATCAAAAACAAATGGAAACTGACAGAGCCATTAAAAAATGGAAATTGAATTGGCCAGGATGAATAAACAACTGGCAGAACTGAACCAAAAGGCCGACATCTCAACCAGTGAGATACATGTAACTGTAAATACCAAAGAAACGATCAATAGTAGTTTTACCATTACCTACCTCGTAAAACAAGCCGGTTGGTTTCCCACTTACGACATCAGGGTAAAAGATATCAGCAGCCCCATCAACCTGCAATACAAAGCCAATGTTTTTCAAAGCAGCGGTGAGGACTGGAAAGATGTAAAACTATTTTTATCTACCGGCAACCCAAATGAAAATGGAACAAAGCCAACCATCAACCCCTGGTATTTGAAATATGTTTATGCTTATCAGCCGGTAACAAATACAATACAGGCAACAAATAGTGGCGGAACGGTTACAGGAAAAATAACTAACGAAAAAGGAGAACCTGTTCCCTTTGCCAGTATCAGGGTAAAGGGAAGTGCTACCGGTGTTGCAGCTGATGCGAATGGATTTTTCTCTATCAAAATGCCTGCAGGATTCAGCATACTTACTATTTCAGCAGTTGGAATGGATGCAACCGAGATCAATGCAAGCAGTGGATATGCAAACATAACCATGAAAGCCAGCTCGATGAATTTGGCAGAGGTTGTTGTTACCGGATATGGTGCGAACCGTGACGGCTGGACAGAAGTTGGCGATTATAGCCCGAGTAGAAAGGAATTAGGCTACTCTGTTACTAAACTTAAAGCTGCCGATATTGAAAGAAACCGAAATGTTACAACTACTATCGCTTATCAGCCCACAACGACCGTTTATGAGATCAAAGAACCATACACAATCTTAAATGACGGTAAAACCTATATGGCTGATATTGACGGATACGAAGTAACAGCACAATATGAATATTATGCTGCCCCAAAAATTGAGTCTGATGCATTTCTCACAGCCAAAATTGTGGACTGGCAGGAACTGAACCTGCTGCCTGGTGAGGCCAATCTTTTCTTCGAAGGTACTTTTCTGGGTAAATCATTACTCGATGTTACGAATGCCGGAGACACATTAAATCTTTCGCTTGGCAAAGACAAAGGAGTAGCTGTAAAAAGAACATTGTTGAAAGACTACAGCTCAAAAAGATTCATAGGCAGCAACAAGACCGATACAAGACAGTATGAAATAGTCGTAAGAAACAATAAGCAACAAGCTATCAGTATTATTATTGAAGATCAGTTTCCTGTTTCTACACAAAAAGAAATAGAAGTACAGGACCGAAAGTATGAGGGAGCAAAATTGGATGATGATTCTCAAAAAATAACCTGGGTGATGAATATTGAGAGCAGGAAGGAAAACAAGGTCGGCTTCAAATACGAAGTAAAATATCCAAAGGATAAAGTATTACAGCTTGACTAAGGATGGTTTCATATTGATGGTTTACCCGTTCCGCTAAATGCGGGGCGGGTTTTTTATATTTACAGCATGAATATCAGCATCCGCACTATTCAACCAGCCGACAATCCATTTCTTTCTAGAATCGTAAAGGATACCCTTGCCGAATTTGGTGCTAACAAACCCGGCACCGTTTATTATGACCCGACAACTGATACATTATTTGAATTATTTCAGACAAAAGGGGCTGCCTACTTTGTGGCAGAAGTTGACGGAAAAATAGCAGGAGGCGGAGGTATCTACCCAACAGATGGATTACCTGCAGAAACTTGTGAACTCGTAAAAATGTACCTGCTGCCACAGGCCAGAGGTACGGGACTTGGCAGAACACTTATTGAGAAAAGCCTGGCTTTTGCAAAAGATGCCGGCTATAAGCATGTTTACCTGGAAACTATGCCGGAACTAAAACAAGCATTAAGCATGTATGCCAAATTTGGATTCGAATATTTAAAAGGCCCAATGGGGAACAGCGGACATACAGGTTGCAGTTTGTGGATGCTAAGGAGTCTTTAACAATAAGATGATTATTAAGGACTCAATATTTCTACTTCATAAACCGGACTAAAGAGATATATTTTTCCTGTTTGCACTTCCTTGCACTTAAAACGCTTCCGCAACTTCTCTCCTCTTCGAAAGACCCTGCCATCTTTTATACGAAATAACGCATCAGGCAAAAGCTCTTCTACCAGCCGGTAATGACTTTCTTTAGCATCATATTTTCTTAATACCCGGAGTAATCCGTCTTCTGCACAACTACTGGCCGCTGGATTTTTCAGCGATAGCCGTAATTCCGACTCGATATCAGTTGGGAAAACCTTGTGCTGTATAAACTGTTTCAATAACTGTCCGAAGATCAGCTTCCATTCATTACCGTGTGCCAGTACTTTATTGCTATGCTTCTCAAATGTCAGCAGGTGAGCTAACTCATGCAGCAATGTAATAAGGAAAGAGAATTTATTCAGGTTGCCGTTCACACTAATACGATGGTTAGCCTGGTGGGTGCGGTGGCGATAATCGCCCAGTATGCTCTTCCGTTCTTTGGCAATGGTTAAATGAACTTTGTATTCATGCAGGTAGGCTATGACAGCTTCACCGGTTCCCGGTGGCAAATAGTTTTGGAGGTGGTCAATAGAAACTTCCTTCTTAGGCATTCTTTTTTTGCTTCAGCAGCTTTTGCAGGGATGAAACTTCAACGAAAGTATAAACAAGATATAAGCCCATACAGGCAAAAAGGGCTGGTTTATTCAGGTTCTTTTTTGCGACCATGATGTATATAAACGCTGCAATAGCGATCAGGAAGAATTTGATCATGAAGCTCCCATACAATGACCGAACGGATGCATTAGGATTTTTAGATGTCAGTGAACGCTGAGAAATATAAAAAGACAATGAAGTCGCAATGAATAAAACCAGGTTACCTCCAATCAAAACAAGATGATCGGCTCCCTGCTTGTTTAAAAAACTCTTCCCAAGTAAAAAAAAAGTATTCAAAAAAATAAACAGGAGCAGTAAAGGAAGCCAGTGCTTTCTATTTTTCATCTTTTGGTGGTTTTGCTGTTTCCCGCATCAGTTTGTAAAAAATTCCGGCGAGGGTCAGCAAAGGTAAGGCGCAGGAAAACAATGGTAATGTGTGCAGCCATTTATCTGCTTTCAGGCCAATAAACACAGCTACACCTAATGCGGCAAGGAGTTGAGTGCCGAGGCTGGCATATTTTAGCAGAAACTGCTTATTACTATTTGACGGCGGCTTGCTGTTCATTATTATTCATCTCCACAATATTGGCCCCCATGTGGCATTGACCGTTGAAAGTTGCAGTAGGTTCTACCTGCAATTTACCGGCGTACAAATTTCCTGTTACCACACATTCGCCACGGAGTTGCAGTAATTCCTTTGAACGAACATTCCCTGAAACCTTGCCTACAATATCAGCCTGGTTGCAGGAAATATCACCTTCCACCAAACCTCCGTTTCCGATTATTATCTTGGCAGAGCTGGTAATATTGCCATGTACTGTGCCATCAATTCGCAGGTCGCTGTTACTGCTGATATCACCTTTCAGCGTTGTGCCGGCACCAATCAGTGTGGCACCTCCGCCATTTGTCTTTTCTTGTTGCATGTCGGTTTTGTTTTTGGTATTGAACATAGTATATCAATTAATCTTCAGAAGCTTCTTGTTTTGGTACATTGAGCCGGTTTGTATCCAGCACAACTGTATTTATACCTTTTAAGGGGCCCTTATTCAGCCCGTCATAATATTGTTCCAGCAATTTATTATCCCGATCTGTCTCATCCACTTTATACTTCAACTGGCGGAGTTCAGTCGCCGATTTATAATCCGTGGTGGCACCGGGTATGTAATACTTCAGAGGTGTGAAAACGATGAGGGCTACAGTCAACCCTACCAACAGTACAAATATTGTGCTCAACATAATGTAAACACTCAAACGGGACAATTTAAAGGTCACCACCTCCTCGTAGGTATCATCGTTCATCACCACCAGCCGGTAGCGGTTTCGGAGCCTTTTCAGGGTAGATCCGGCGTCTAATTTTACCATAACCAGATTTTAGGGAATTAAAGGTAAGCAAAGGGGGCTTCTTTTGCCATTTTCCGCCCATCAAATTAGCATCAAAAAAATGGCCTACTTTTATACTAAAATATTTGAAATTCAGTTAATAAGACTTTAGATTGCGACGGAAAATGCGACCCAACCGATATACTATTACTGCCACCTTATTCGTTATCTTCTGCCAGTTCAGCATCACTGCTTTCAGCCAGTTGGGAATATCCTTTGACATCAAGAAGCCAAAAGACTATGATGACAGGGTTTTGCGGTCCGAAAGATCAGATGAAAAGAAGTTTACCCTCCCCCGCCGTTTTATCCAGAATACGGTTACGCATTATAACTACTATTTCAATGCCAATAATAAACTGAACGAGGTATTGGAAAAGGCAAAAACAGCCTTTGTGGACGATTATTCCCAGTTACTTCCTTTTTACAACTTCACATTAGATGTAACGGCGGCCGATTCCATCCAGTTGGATTCAATCACCTATAAATCATCCACTGCCATTGCGCTGCATGATCTGCGTAATGACTGGATCGATAATATGTACCTTTTGTGGGGAGCATCGTATTACCTGCAAAAGAAATTCGACTCTGCTTACCTGATGTTCCAGTTTATCAACTATGCTTTTGCTCCAAAAGAAAAGGATGGCTATTACCTTGCAATCGGATCTGCAAGAGATGGCAATTCCGCCTATAGCATTTCCAGCAAGGAAAAAAACAGCCTTCCACGCAGGATATTTTCAGAACCACCGAGCCGTAATGATGCTTTTATATGGCAAATAAGAAATTTTTTAGCCCAGGATCAGATGGCTGAAGCGGCAAGTCTTATTGTAACACTCCGAAACGACCCTAAATTTCCTAAACGTTTAAACAACGACCTGCATGAAGTGCAGGCTTATTGGTTTTACAAACAAAATATGTGGGATAGTGCCGCATCACATTTGGTGAATGCACTGAGCAATGCTACAAACCTGCAGGAAAAAGCCCGGTGGGAATACCTGATCGCACAGTTGTATGAAATGACCGGCAATTTCAAAGAATCAGAAAAGTATTACGTAAAAGTAAGCGGTCATACCACTGACCCTGTTCTGGATATCTATGCAAGATTGTATGCCATCAGGGTTAACAAAGACGGGGGTGACAAAACCATTGACAAGAATGTGGATGAGTTGATAAAGATGGCCAAAAAGGATAAATATGAAGACTACAGGGATATTATTTACTACATGGCTGCACAGATGCAGTTACAGGGAAATAATATTGATGAAGCTTTTAAACTATTACAAAAGAGCACACAATACACCAGTAATAATGCTGCGCAACGCAACAGAGCCTTTTTACAGTTAGCTGAATTATCATTTGCACGGAAAGAATACCGGCAAGCTTATAATTTTTATGACAGCTTGCGTTTGGATGACCCGGCACTGAAAAATGTGGAAGCTATTAGTGCAAGAAAAGCAACATTAGGAAATCTTGCTACCAATTTTGAAATAGCCGAACGGCAGGATAGCCTGCAGCGTATCGCCGCTATGCCAGAAGAGCAACGGAAAGAGTTTGTGAAGAAGCTGGCAAAAGAACTTAGACAAAAACAAGGATTAAAAGAAGAAGCGATCTCCGCAGGACCTGCTTTTTCGGCACCAACACTTTTCCCCGCAGTACAACCAAAAGGTGAATGGTATTTCTATAATACAGCTTCCAAAACAAGAGGTGCCACTGAGTTCAAGGCAAAATGGGGAAACCGGCCCAATGTAGACAACTGGCGAAGGATCGCCACGATCAATCTTGCCCTGATGAGCAATCAAATGGGCAATACAAACCAGAACCAGCAGGGTACAGGTAAAACAGCCGCCGAAGGCATCTCTTTCGATGCACTCTATGAAAACCTGCCGCTAACACCCGATCAGTTAAAAAAATCAAACGACTCGTTGCAGGCTGCCCTGTTTGCATTGGGTAAAATTTATGTGCAGGAAATTGAAGATTGCCAGGCTGGTACAGAAACATTTGAAAACCTTCGCAATAAATTCCCGCAGTTTGAAAAGATGGATGAGGTTCTTTTCAATCTTTATTACTGTTACAATAAAAATGGTGATGTGGCTAAAGCAGCCGCTATAAAGAAATTATTGGGTGAAAAATATGCAGCAAGCAATTTCACAGCCATTGTAACTACAGGGAAAAACCCGAAAGCATCCAACAATCCGGAAGCAACCAGGGCCTATGAAAAAATCTACGATTTGTTCATCGAAGGGAAATTTGGACAAGCCATTGCAGACAAGAAAGCAGCAGATAGTTTGTATGGAAAGAATTACTGGACACCACAATTACTTTATATCGAAGCGGTGTATCATATCAAACAAAGAAACGACAGCACTGCCATTACTGTTTTAAATTCGATCGTTAGCCAGTTCCCGAATACGCCGTTGGCAGCCAAAGCAACCAACCTCCTTGCTGTTTTAGGCAAAAGGGCACAAATTGAAGAAGAGTTGAAAAACATGGTAGTTACCCGCAATGAAAGCAATACACCCCCTGCTGTAAAAAAACCGGTTACAATTACGCCACCCCCCAAGACAGATACACTTAAAACGCAGCCACCTGCCGTTGTCAGCAATAATCCAAAGACTGATACCGTAGCTGTTAAACCGCCTGTAAATGCAAGTGCAGCCCTATATAAGTTCAATGCAAATGAACCTTATTATGTGGTACTGGTATTAAATAAAGTGGACCCTGTATTTTGTAACGAAGCAAAAATGGCTTTTGCCCGTTTTAACAGGGAAACTTACTATAACAAGACAATGACGGCTGATCTGTTTCAAATTGATGCAGATAACAGGATATTACTGTTGTCGCCTTTTAAAGATGCACAGGAAGCTACAACTTACGTTGAGAGTGTTAGACCCAAAACACCGTCAGAGATATTACCCTGGCTTCGTGGTGGTAAATATAGCTTCATTATTTTGACAGATTCAAATTTTGATCTGCTTAAGGTATACAAAGACATAGATGCATATAAAGCATTTTTGAACCAGCATATTCCGGGTAAGTTCTAGAACAAGATTGTTTGCTGGCACAAGGCTGGAAGAGGCTGGTTTTGGCAAAAAATTAATGGCCTCCGCTCCCCATCGCCGCTTATGTTTTCTTACTTTCGGTATTCGATTTATTCTTGTTAACTCAGAGTATAACCATAACTACATATCTGACATGAAAAAAGCAGTTCGCATTTTCTGGCGCATTTTTGCAGGCGGTTTTGCTGCATTTATCCTATTGGTTCTATTAGCCAATTTTGGAGTGTTCGGCAAAATGCCTTCGCTGGAAGAACTTGAAAACCCCTCCATATTACAAGCTTCCGAAGTATATGCTGAAGATGGCACCCTGATGGGCAAGTATTACACAGAAAGGGGAAACCGGAGCAACGTAAAATACCGGGATATATCAAAACATGTTATCGATGCATTGGTGGCCACCGAGGATGAACGTTTCTACGGCCATAGTGGTGTCGATTTCAAATCAACAATGAGAGCCATTTTTACACTTGGCACACAAGGCGGGGGCAGTACCATTACGCAACAATTAGCCAAAGCTTTGCTTGAGCAGGGAAGTAAAAACAAAGCCTGGCGGGTAATAGAGAAATTAAAAGAGTGGATCATCGCTGTAAAACTGGAAAAGAATTTTACAAAAGAAGAGATTATCACATTATATCTGAATGCTGTTCCCTTCGGCGACAATGTATATGGTATAAGAAACGCAGCCCGTACTTTCTTTCAAAAAGAACCTGACAGGCTGAATGTGGAGGAAGCCGCAGTTCTGGTGGGTATGTTGAAAGCAAACTATACCTACAACCCACGCCGTAATCCTGTACAGGCAAGGGACAGGAGGAATGTTGTACTACATCAAATGGTGATCAATGGCAAGTTATCCGAAACAGAAGAAAGCAGACTGAAAATTTTGCCAATAAAACTGAACTATAAAAAGCTGGATGAAAATACCGGCTATGCCCCCTATTTCAGGGAGGTGCTCAAAAGTGAAGTAAAGGAGGCATTAAAAGATGTAAAAAAATCAAACGGCAAACCTTATAATATTTATGACGACGGGTTAAAGATATACACAACCATAAATCCGCAGATGCAGCAATACGCAGAAGAAGGCATGGCCTTACAGATGACTGCACTCCAAAAAGGAATTGATGCAAGATCAGATTTTAAGACCGGATCGATCTGGAAAGGACATGAAAAACAAATTGAGAAGGCCATCAAAGAATCTGAACGATGGAAGAACCTTGAAGAAGATGGGCTGAGTGATAAAGAAATAAGAGCCTCTTTCGATGTAAAGGTTCCCATGAAAGTATTTTCCTGGAATACTAAAAGAGAGAAGGATACTACGATGACACCCGTTGATTCCATCAAATATCATTTACAAATGGAACAAGCCTGTTTTATGGCAATGGATCCTGTAACTGGTGAGGTAAGAGCCTGGGTAGGCGGCATAAATTTTAAAACATACAAGAATGACCATGTCAATCTGAAAACAAAAAGACAGGTCGGTTCGACAATAAAACCCTTTCTCTATACACAAGCAATGGAGGAAAGAGGTTTTACCCCTGAAACAGAATGTGAGAACGTAGCCCAAAATTTCGGAGGCGGTGCATGGGTACCCTCCGGCAGAAGGTGTGGTGGTGGTAGCTTGAAAATGGCTGATGCACTGGCCTATTCTAAAAACTGTGCAACAGCTTATATCATGAAACAAGTCGGCCCAAGGCAGTTTGTCGATTTCCTCGGCCGTATAGGAATACCTACAGAAATAAAACCCTATCCGTCTATTTGTCTTGGCACCTGCGATCTTTCCATGTACGAAATGCTTTGGGGCTATACCATTTTTGCAGGCCGGGGCTTTTCAACAAAGCCATATAGCATTAGCCGGATTGAAGACCGTAATGGCAATGTGATAAAACGATTTGACTACAGCGTAAACCGTAAAGAAGCAGTTAGTGAAGTAACCGCATACACAATGGCACATATGATGCAGGGAACCGTTGATAAAGGTACTGCCCGAGGCATGAGAAGCCGTGTTGGAGCAACTGAGATGGGCGGCAAAACAGGCACTACAGATGATAATGCTGATGCCTGGTTCATGGGGTACACACCGCAATTACTGGCTGGTTCATGGGTGGGTTTTGAATATACGTTTATGCGAAACCAGGGAGATGGTTCAAGAATTGCCCGACCCATCACTGAATATTTTTTCAGGAAAGTACTGGCTGATAAAAAGCTGGGGATAGAAAGAGATGCAAAATTCATTAAGCCTGCTGAACTGGAAAATGAGATCAACAGCGCAGATATAATGATCAGCGACTCAGATCCTGTTCCTGCTGGTGAAGGGGATGATCAGGGCGTTGGTAATCCCGAAGATTATAATAACTATGATTACGACAGTATTGGTGCTGAATCGCAGGATTATAAAGAAGATAATAATAAAACCCCTGCTAAAAAAGATTCTCTGGCAAAACCGCCAATAAAGAAAGAGGAAGACAATAAACAGGGAGGTAAAAAAGATAATCACTGATAACCATCTAATTTTTGTGAACCGGTTACGAAAGTGGCCGGTTCTTTTTTTCCTTACTCCATCCCTTTTAACAAAGTAGTATCTTCCGGTATTAAAATCATTTAAATGGAGTATATCGCCATTGCTTTGGCACCGGGCATCGCCATCTGCCTGTTTATTTTTTATAAAGATGTTTACAACAGAGAACCAAGGCTTAACCTGTTTGTAAGTTTTTTTCTGGGTTGCTTTGCAATTGTACCGGCTGTCATCTTCGAACAAAATTTCAGCTATGCTATTGACGGAAGCCTTGCTGGTGTAGCTATATTTTCTTATGCTGTGGTAGGTTTCAGCGAAGAGGCCAGCAAGTTTTTGGGGCTCCGTTTGTACTCATACACCAAAAAAAGTTTTGATGAACCTTTAGATGGTATAGTATACAGTGTAATGGTAAGTATGGGGTTTGCCACATTGGAGAACTTAATGTATGTACTTAATTATGCACAGGCAGGTCGTGGGCTTGAAGTAGGAATACAGCGGATGTTTCTTAGCGTACCAGCCCATGCATCGTTTGCAGTGGTAATGGGATATTTTGTTGGTAAGGCAAAATTTAATCCCTCCAAAAATTTCCTGTTCATGCTGACGGGTCTGCTGATTGCCATTTTTTTTCACGGCACTTATGATTTCTTCCTGTTCCTGCCAAAATATTCACATATAGGTAAAGACCTGAGTGAAGGTCTGCTGGCAGCAGGTGCCATAGGGTCATATATTGTTTGCCTAATTCTTAGCCGGAAATTGATTCGTTATCACCGGGAGACTTCACAAGCAATGTTTAAAAATAAAAATACCCATGCTTAAAATCCGGAAGGCAACAAGTAAAGATATTCCTCTCATAAGGGAACTGACGTTTAAAGTCTGGCCACAAACTTATGCAGCTATAGTTTCCCGAGAGCAGATAGAATATATGATGGAGATGATGTACAGTGAAGCTTCTTTATTAAAACAAATGAATGATGGTTGCCGGTTCATTATCGCCTATGACAATAATGAACCGGTTGGCTTTGCATCCTGCCAGGAAACTGAACCGTCACTATTTAAACTTCATAAAATTTACGTACTGAACTCACAGCAGGGAAAAGGTACCGGAAAGTTCATGATTGAGTATCTCCTCAATGACATCCGCCAAAAAGGCGGCTCTGCATTGCAACTACAGGTAAACCGGCATAACAAAGCAAGAAATTTTTACGAAAAACTTGGTTTTGTTACCATACAGGAAGCGGATTTTGATATTGGCAACGGCTACTTTATGAATGACTATGTTATGGAAAAAAAATTATAGCGACAACGCTAATTCTTCAATACACCTTTACAATCAAGAAATCTTGTCGGGTCAAGCGGTGTTTCAAATTTGAATAGCAACATTTCCATTTTATCGCCGGGAGTGATATAACCGACCGGTTGGCCAGCTTTGAGATTATCATTTCTGCGAACAATAACTTTAGTAAGGCCAGAATACCAGAAATAGTAGTCCTTGTAATAGAACACCACATCCCATTTACCATCATCTGTTTGCTCCACATTGGTCACCTTGCCATTGAAACATGCTTTTGCGACGGTGTCGGGCCTGCTTACAAGTACGATACACATATCCGGCTCATCGTAATGAATTACATTTTTAGGAGGAGGTACAACCGTTGCTTCATTTAACGGACATTGTAACCATACACTATCTTTTTGTGCAAAAAGAGTAACCGGCAGGTATAATAGTACTGCCAACAGGCTAGCCTTGACCACTGTTTTCATCGGTAAAATTTTATTATAAAAGTGTACAGATGCCCGGGAATATCAATCCCGGTTTAGACTCAATTTTTTTGCCATTTCAGCACTCATTCCTTCGGCAGAAATACCATACCCACTGACCAGCACACCCCTCACCCCACTCACTGATTCTATGCCATAAACAACAGCCTCATCTGATGGATCTGTATTGCCTTCAAACCGGTGAACCTCCACTATCTCAAAATCATTCACATTAAACTTATCGGCATGACAGACGATACAATTTTCTTCAAGGTTAAAATCAACATCAAATCCCCTTTTCTTTAATCCATTTACTGCCTCTGAAACAGTATCGTAGGTTACCATTTTCTGTTTTTTTGTCAAGTCAAAGTTATCCTTAATTGTTTAAAACCAGCTTTTAGTATAACCCTTAATCTTCGACAATGACAATTTTATGATACTCTTTTTGACGGGACAAATTGTGTAAAAAAGTCCCGCAAAAGCCTGTCACCAAAGGCTTTTATTCGACTGTAAACAGTACCTTTGCCGCCATAAATAAAAAGCAATAAAAATGTCAACAGTAACTAAATCCATCGATTTTAGCCTGCCTTACAAAGTGGCAGATATTTCCCTTGCTGAATGGGGCCGTAAAGAGATCCGTTTAGCTGAAGCAGAAATGCCCGGTTTGATGTCAATCCGTAAAGAATACGGGCCTTCTCAACCTTTAAAAGGTGCAAGAGTAGCTGGTTGTTTACACATGACCATCCAGACTGCTGTGCTAATCGAGACTTTAGCAGCTCTTGGTGCTGAAGTTAAATGGAGCTCATGTAATATCTTCTCTACACAAGATCATGCTGCTGCTGCTATCGCTGCAGCTGGTATTGGTGTTTTTGCCTGGAAAGGGCAAACACAAGAAGAGGCTGATTGGTGTATTGAGCAGACTTTGTTTTTTGGTAGCAAAGACAAGCCTTTGAATATGATTCTTGATGATGGTGGTGATCTAACTAACATGGTGCTGGATACTTATCCTGAATTGGTGCAATATGTAAAAGGTATCTCTGAAGAAACTACTACTGGTGTTCACCGTTTATATGAGAGAGTGGCAAAAGGTACATTACCAATGCCTGCTATCAACGTAAACGACTCTGTTACCAAATCTAAATTTGATAATAAATACGGTTGTAAAGAATCATTAGTAGATTCCATCCGCCGTGCTACCGACGTAATGCTGGCTGGTAAAGTAGCTGTTGTGGGTGGCTATGGTGATGTAGGTAAAGGTTCTGCTGCTTCATTAGCTGGTGCAGGTTGCCGTGTAATTGTTACAGAGATCGATCCTATCTGTGCTTTACAAGCTGCCATGGATGGTTTTGAAGTAAAGAAAATGATCGATGCAGTGAAAGAAGCTGATATCGTTGTTACCGCTTCTGGTTGCCGGGACCTGATCCGTGGCGAGCATTTCAAACTGATGAAAGACAAAGTGATTGTTTGTAATATCGGCCACTTTGATATTGAAATTGATATTGCCTGGCTGAACACCAATTATGGTAATACAAAAGATACTATTAAACCACAGGTGGATATCTATAATGTAGATGGCAAAGACATCATCATCCTGGCTGAAGGTCGTTTGGTGAACCTTGGTTGTGCTACCGGTCACCCTTCATTTGTAATGAGTAATTCATTCTCTAACCAGACTTTAGCTCAGATAGAGTTATGGCAGAACCACAAGAACTATGAGAACAAAGTATATGTGTTGCCTAAGCACCTGGATGAGAAGGTTGCTCGTCTTCACTTAGCCAAAATCGGCGTAGTGCTTGACGAACTGACTGATGCCCAGGCTTCTTACCTTGGTATCAGTAAAGAAGGACCTTTCAAAGCTGAACATTACAGGTATTAATTTAACCAGAATACTAAATTCATATTTCAAAGGCCCGGTTTTGCAACCGGGCCTTTCTATTATGCTGCCAGCAGGTTATCCGGGAAACTGAAGGAAATGGTAGTTACTTTCTGATGAGGGCCCTTAATAGTAATATGCCCGCCAACTAAGGCTGCTTCGGGTTCAATAGATCCGATGCTGTATGCAAGTGCATAACCGTTATAATTATTTCTTTCCTGTATTTCCAGTACCACCACGCCACGGTAACGGTCTGCCGTAATATGTATCTCTCCATTCCTGGAATTAGTCACTACGGTATTGAGGATATCTCTAATAACGGACAATGTCTTGTGCATCTCTGCTTTTCCCAGGGCAATTCCCTGCTCTACTTCATTCACAAGATGGGTATTCTTGTGTTTGGCTGCAGGCAGGGAACTGTTTACCAGGTTACTTACTAACTGCTGTAATGATATTGCGGTGTCAAAAACACCAGTGGCTGCATGCAGTTGTTGTTCCATAGGTTTAGAATATTGGTAGTTTTCAAAAGGACCAGATCTGAATTTTCTGACAGAAACAGGTCAATTGCTCTCAGAGTAAATCTACCGATGATTGTAATACATAACACTTTGATGCAGCATGAATTTTGGAGCATTAGCAGTTAAACTGATCTCGACTAAGTGTTTTTTGGTAAGGCCACTTACTTAATAAGTGTCTTTGCTTCATTTACAAGACAGGTGGCAAATGCCATTAATGCTTCTTGTTCTGCTGGGCCCAGGTTACCAGTGGATTCCTTCTTATTATTTCCGGTAAATAAAATATGATTGATCTTCTGTGTCATTATTTTCTGCAATTGTGAATTAGTTGTGGGGCTATTCTTAAAAATGAAGTGAAAAAGCCCTTCACAATTCATCGTTCCACCGTTTTTCAGAGTCAGCTTTGTTTTAACCCCTTCGAAAAAAATGAAAGCGGTGGAATTATTATCAAAGCATTTATCGGCCCCTTCTATAGAGAACAACACATCAATCTCCTTGCTATCGGCGTCAATGGTAACAGAACCTCCGTCAAAATAAATGAACCCGGTTGAAAGTTTGATCTCTTTAGTGTAGGGGTCAACTTCTCTTATTAATTTACAATTAGCAGCTGTCGAGTCCTGGGCAGCAGTAAAAAGAGGTAATAATAGGAAAAGGACAACTATTTGTTTCATATAGTTAAGTTGAAGGCTAAAATAAATAATAATCGGCTTTCAAACAGGAAGAAGATTGTTAAAGAGAGGCTTGGGTTGCACATTTCCCTCCCAGATTTTGCTTCTGTACAAAAGCAACCAACTCTTTTCTTCGTCCGTTAATATGTGTATCTTTAAAGACATACCCGGGCTCCCTAAAACTATCTGATGAAAAGGCTCTCATTAGTTTCCATATTGCTCCTTGCCCTTTCTCTTACAATAAGAGCCAGTCATATTACAGGTGGCGAGATGTATTACAGGTATATTGGCATAAGCAACGGAGTTTACCAGTATGAAGTCACACTTAAACTTTTTCAGCGCTGTGGCAGTGGCCGCCAGTTTCCTAATCCAACTATCATTTCCATTTTTGATAAAACGACTAATAACCGGGTTATTGATTTAACTGTTCCCATCACTAATACTACAAACATCAGCATCACAAACCCCGACCCTTGTATTACTAACCCCCCTGCTGTTTGTTACGATGTGGCATTTTATACATTCCCGGTTTCACTGCCTGCCTCTGCACAAGGTTATGTCTTAGCCAGCCAGGTAAATTTCCGGATAAATGGCATTAATAATCTTGCTTCCGGGTATAATAATATTGGAGCCACTTATACAGCCGAAATTCCGGGAACTGTTACAGCCAGTGATGGGCCCGTAAATAACAGTGCAGTTTTTACAGGAAGCGATCTTGTTGTAGTATGTGGTAATAATAATTTTTCTTACAGCTTTGCTGCGCAGGATGCTGATGGCGATGAGCTGCGTTATTTCTTTTGCGAAGCCTATGCAAGTTCTGTTGGCAGCGGTGGTGGGGCATACCCAACACTGCCTCCTCCTTTTCCCCCGGTTCCTTATGGTGCACCCTTTGCAGAAGATGCGCCGTTAGGCCCTGCTGTGCAGGTAAATTCAACTACCGGCCTTATAACAGGTATTGCGCCGGCAGCAGGCATCTATGTTGTAACAGTTTGTGTTGATGAAATGAGAAATGGTGTATTGATTGCCAGGCAACGAAAAGATATACAGATAAATATTGCCGATTGCGATATAGCTTCAGCGACCCTGCTTCCGGAATACATGCTTTGCCGCAACACACAAACAATTACAATCGCTAATCAATCTACCAGTCCCCTGATAGTTACCAGTGATTGGGATTTTTTTGATAATACCAACACACTTATTTACAGCACAACCGGGCCGACGGCCACTTATACTTTTCCGGCAATTGGCCTTTACACAGTAAAACTTGTTATTAACCGGGGGCAAGGCTGCACTGATTCAACCACGGCTCTTGTAAGAGTGTTCCCGGGATTTACTCCTGATTTTTCATCCAATGGTATCTGTTTTACCCGCCCTACACTTTTTAATGACAATACCACCTCCGTTTATGGAGTACCAAACTCATGGACCTGGGATTTTGGGGAAACATCCACTACTACAGATATCTCATCACTTCAAAACCCTACATATACGTATCCATTAATGGGTATAAAAAGTGTAAGGCTGATTGCTACTGATACCAGAGGATGCCGGGATACAGTTTATAAGGACATTACTATCATTGATAAACCTCCAATCAATCTTGCCTTCAGAGATACACTTATCTGTATAAATGATAACCTGCCCCTGCAGGCTAGCGGCTCTGGAAACTTTAGCTGGACACCTTTGGTGAATATTATTAATCCCAATACAGCTACCCCTACAGTTTCGCCAACTACTACGACCACTTATTATGTTGAACTGGAAGATGATGGCTGCCGTAACCGTGACTCGGTAAGAGTAAGAGTGGTAAGTTTTGTTACCCTGCAGGCAATGGCGGATACGATCATCTGCAGGGGTGATACGATTCAATTAAGAGCTGTATCCGATGGGTTGCATTATTTATGGTCACCTGCTGCACAATTTATTGACCCAACATTACAAAACCCCTTTGCTTTCACTAATAATGCCATAACGAATTACCAGGTCACAGCTATCATTGGTGGTTGTTCGGCTTCTGATAATGTAATTGTAACTACTATTCCATATCCTGTAGTAAACGCAGGTCCTGATTTTACTATTTGCTATAATGCGAAAGCACAGTTAAATGGTATTACTGATGGTAGCTCATGGCAATGGAGTCCTGTTAACCTTGTCAGTAATCCAACAATTTTAAATCCTGTTAGCTACCCACCACGAACAACTAATTATGTGCTGACGGCATTCGACACAAGGGGCTGCCCAAAACCCAGCCGTGATACAATTACAGTAACAGTGTTACCCAAAATGAGAGTATCTGCCGGCAAGGATACGGCTGTTGTTGTTGGTCAGCCACTCCAGTTAACAGCAACGGGTGGAGTGAATTATGACTGGATACCCGCAACCTATTTATCCGCAGCTGACATTCCCAATCCTGTCGCAACATTTCCATCGGCTTCCAGCGGTATTCAATATAAAGTAATAGCCTATAACCCGCAGGGCTGTAAAGATTCTGCTTTTATTACTATCAAAGTCTTTAAAACAAAACCAACCATTTTTGTTCCTTCCGCCTTCACGCCAAACAACGACGGGAAAAATGATTTGCTCCGGCCAATTGCGGTTGGTATTAAGAATATTGAATACTTCAATATTTATAATCGCTGGGGACAGTTGCTTTTCTCTACACAAGTAAATGGAAAAGGCTGGGATGGAAAGATCAACGGTGCCATTCAATCCACAGGCACCTTCGTATGGACAGTAAGGGGTACCGACTACACCGGGAAAGCCTATTTCCAGAAGGGAGTCGTTACACTTATCAGGTAATACAGTATCAATCTGCCCAACTTATCGCTAATCAATTTTGTGAACAACTTTTCCTGTATAAAAACTCATGTATAGCACAAAAATTGATACCTGTACAGGACAAAATTCAACCTATGCCGATAAGATTTGTGAGGATGGTGCAGTTTACACGGCTGGTAAAGGCAGAAGGCCGGCTCCGGGAATTCAATTTCAGAAAAGTAAAAAGCCCGGAAGAAGAATTTAGTGTGAATGTCTGCACAGAACGGGGCGACAGGATAATTTTCGGTATGCAGAAAAAAGACACCGGATGGCAGATTCAACCCGGAGAAATACCCGGATGGATATTACAAAACGAAAACAGCCTGAATGATGCGATAGAAGATGAGTTAAAGAATTGGTAGTTGCTTTACGGTGCTACTGATCATTTTCTCTGAAACGTTTCCTGATGATCTCCAGCTGATCATTGGTCATGGAAGACGTTTTCTTTAAAACACTGATAAAGAATTCAACTTCCTTTTCCGTAGCAGGGCAGCCAGCATTATCCCCCTTATCCTGCCCCTCTCCTTCTTTTCTTATTTTGGAATCAGATAAAAGATTGCCCTCTTTATCTAATACTATCCAGAAAGGGATACCCTGCCCCTCTCCATTGTACTTTACTTTCAGTTCAGTAGCACCGGAGTTTTCGAGGTGTTTTTTCTCATTGGATTCATCCACAACAAGGTGTGTAATGATATAATTATCATTAAAGAATTTCTTGCAGGCATCATCATTCAGGCTTTTATCCATACGATGGCACCAGCCACACCAGGAGGCATGAAACATCAGCAACACATTTTTGTTCTCCTTTGCTGCCTGCTGGTAAGCCTTCTTAAGAATATCAGCTGCAGAGGGTACAGCCTCCTGTCCTTTTACTGAAACAAGAGTTACGAGCATCAGAAATGACAAAAAAGTACTTTTCATCGGTACTATTGAAAGTTATAACCGGACTGCTGTCCCTGTAGCGATCACCATCAGCATGCTGCCTCCGCTGCCAACTGTTTCAAAATCGAGATCAACACCAAGAATACCATTGGCACCTATTGCCTGTGCTTTCTGTGATAATTCCCGGAGGGCATCTTCTTTAGCCTGCTCCAGTACCTTTTCATACGTTTTACTTCTGCCGCCAAATACATCTCGCAGGCCGGCAAAAATATCTTTGAAGATATTGGCACCGATGATGCTTTGTGCATTGATTACTCCGAGGTATTCCTGAACTGGTTTGCCGTCAACAGTGCTGGTAGTAGTGATAAGCATAATGGTTTATTTTAGTTTTTCAAATATAGCTTTTAGTTGCACATCTTCCTTAACTGTGCTGCCCTGTGAAGCATCCCTGATATAGCGGATACGTTTGTCCACATCCGGGTGGCTGCCAAGAAATTCTGGCATAGCATTCGTTGGCGCTGCTTCTTTCAGATGGCGAAACAGATCAACAAAACCACGGGGATCAATTCCTCTTGTTGTAAGTATGGCCAGTCCGTCCATATCTGCCTCTTTTTCCAAACTCCTCGAATATTTCAATGATTTCAAATTGTCAGCATGATTAACAACTACCGAAGTCACTGTTCCGAATCTTCCAAATAATAACCCCAGAAAAACTTTAGAGCCTAATTGCCGGAATATCCGCTTCGTGGAATGCTTGTTATTGATATGTGTGAACTCATGACTGAGTAAAGCTGCCAGTTCGGGGTACGAATTGATCTCTTTCAGCAGGGCACTGTAGACTACAATACGGCCACCAGGTAGTGCAAATGCATTCACTACATTATCGTTTACAACAGTGATCTTAATGTCATAAGCTGTTGGCACTTCCATTGCTTTGAAAAATTCATTCAGCACAAATGTTTTAGCAGTATCCTCTTGCCCGGCCAGACCCAAAGCATCATATACAGCATCACCCAGTTGTTTTTCTGTTTTTATAGAAACTTTGGAAGCCAATTTTTGAGATAACCATGGAACGATCAGGAGATACAATAAAACCAATATTCCAAGAATGCCCAGGAATAAAAGACTGTTCCTTATCCATTCCTTACCACTGCTTTTTTTATGCCAGGCTTTTTGTTGTTCAGCCTGCATATCTTTTACAAAATTGGCCGCATCATTTCCGTTGATAAATAGTTCGCCACCTGAATGATGGGTGTGCCGGAGCCTGGTATGCTGAGATGAAAAATCAAAAGACACTTCCACATCTTTCAGCAACCAGTTGATCATAGCATTGCTGCCATCCGGATTACGGAAGCCGACATTCAGATTTTTATCGAACACCAATACAGTTGATTCAATTGGTGCAGCACCGGGAGAAGTGTGATAAGAAGCAAAATAGCTTTTCATACCTGACAAATTTCAAGGGAATAAAGATAGCCGATAATTTCTTTGTGGATTGTTAAGGAACCCTGTCAAACAAATCAATTTATACTTTGTTATATGCAGGGAAAACAAAACCTTTGCACCGTTTTCAGCTAACTATCCCAATATGGTACAAGCATATAATTTTCTGGCTTCCTGGCAACTGTTTCCTGAGAAAGGGACCTATGAACACGGGGATCGGCCCAAAAGCGGCATTTATAAAATTGAAGCAGTACCAGATAAGAAAGAACTGGCTGTTTATCACAACTGGGTTACACTCGAGAACCAGGCCTTTGCCTCCAGTTATAGAATAGACGCTGACGGAGGGCTGAATGATTTTGATAATCATGAACTGGCCGACAAAGTTCAGGTCGCTTTTCCGGATGGTATCACTTTTGAAATTCATTTTTACAGAAAAGGAGAAGTGTTGCTGCATGTTGTGCATGAGATAATGCCTAATGGCTATTTAAAAATAACCCAACAGGGCACAAAAGATGATGGGTCCTCTTATACCAACTCAGAGATATATCACAAACAACTAAGTGTGCTGCCATATTCCGCTTCTGTTTCCGGTGCCGTTATCAAGGCAAATGAAGAAGGGATAATAAAACATAAAGCTCTTACAGCTATGGAAGAGCAAACTAATATGCAACTGGAGCAGATCCGTAAACAAATAGAATTGCTGGCATTACAGGCACATGAAATTCAAAAAAGAAAAGATCTGTCGCTGATGATCTATGGGGCCAGGCTCTCTTTTAAACCCAACATCGGCCAAACGTATTATCTCTACGAGAAACATGATGATAGCTTTATACTTTCCCTCATCGCCCCAAAAGAATGGGGTAAAAATGGTCCTTTTAAAAAATTTGTTGCTGCTGTACAGCTGCTTGCCGACCATACCTGGAAAGAGCTTTAGCCTTTATTTTCAATGCTTTAAGTTTTCTCACTAGGGGTTTACCCTAAAAAATACTAGTTGTAATGTACTAAGGACTTTTACATTCCGTTATTAAGGAACATTAACCATCCAATATCCATTCTATGAGAAAAACTATACTCATAGCAGCTATATTTATGCTGCTTTTAAACTCAGCCGCCCTTAACGCCCAAACAAACCTTAACTGGGGAACTTCTTTTTCACCATCATGGGCTAATGGCAATATAAATGGCAATGCCACTAATATTGGCGGAAGCGGTATTAACTGTACGGCTACAGCTTCAATAGTAGGCAGCGGTGCTTTTCAACAGGCCTTAGGTGCATCAGGAGCCCAAACTCCCACCGTTTCCGGTGCTACTTTCACAGTTCCGGGAACTACCAGTCGCTTGCAGGTAACGCCTAACTATACAAACACCAGCAGCTACACCGAAATCATACTGACCTTTACTTCAATGGCGACTAACGTAACATTCAATATTGTTGACGTTGATAAAAACAATGCTACCAGCACTACTTATTATGACAGGGTAACTGTTACCGGAACGAATGGCGTTACAACCTATAATGCTACGCTAACAAAATACGATGCTCTTACTGATCCCAACTTTCTTATCATAAGCGGTAATGTTGCGAATGTTAACACCACCAGCGGACAAGCAGGTAATACAGCATCAGATGCTACTGATCAGCGGGGCACAGTAACAGTAAGTTTCGGTACCACTGCCTTAAACAGCATTACCATCCGGTATGACAATGCTGCCGGAGCCGATGCCAATCCTGCATCGCAGGCCATTGCTATCGGATCTGTTTCTTTCAGCAGCTCAACACTTCCTGTAAGCCTTACTGATTTCAGCGGCCACCGCCAGGCGCAGAATGTGTTGCTGAACTGGAAAGCCCTCCAGGAAATCAATATTCATTCCTACAATATTGAAAGAAGTAATGGCAGCAGTTGGGAAACAATTGGAACTGTGGCGGCCAATGGCAACGGCAATAGTTCTTTCGATTACACTTATACGGATATTAATCCACAAGGCACTTTATTACTTTATCGCCTGAAGCAGGTTGATAACGACAATAATTACAAATATTCCAATATTATCCGGATAACGACCGGCACAAAATCAACTATGCTAAGCTACCCAAATCCTTTTACCACACAGTTGAACATAAGTATCAGTTCTCCATCTAACCAGCAGGTATCAGCCATCATCTATGACGTGATGGGAAAAACAGTGAGATCAGAGACAAAAAAGATCTTCGCCGGTGAAAATAATTTTTCTATCGCCAGTCTTGATAATCTAAGCCGGGGCATCTATTATGCTGAAATAAAAGACCAATCCGGCAATATGCTGGGCCGCACACAACTACTAAAAGATTAAATACAGTTTTCATTGAGGTTCATACCCCGTTCCGTCTATGACGGGACGGGGTTTTTCTTTTACATCAGTTAACTTTGATGAAAAGAAAGCAGATGACCAAACTTAGTGTTAACATCAACAAGTTTGCAACGTTGCGCAACTCAAGAGGTGGCAACAATCCTGATGTGGTAAAAGCTGCCATCGATGCACAGCGCTTCGGTGCAGATGGAGTAACAGTACACCCCCGCCCCGATGAACGGCATATCCGGTATGAGGATGTACGACAGATAAAAAAAATAATCACTACCGAGTTTAATATTGAAGGCAACTGCACCGAACAAAAATTTACAGACCTGGTGCTGGAAACAAAACCTGACCAGGTAACATTGGTACCTGATACCTTAGGCCAGCTGACCAGTGACCACGGCTGGGATACAATAAGGAATAAAGATTACCTGCAAAATATCATTACTGTATTTAAAAAGGCCGGTATTCGTGTCAGCATCTTTGTTGACCCGGATATTAAAATGGTGGAAGGTGCAGCAGCTACCGGAACAGACAGGATTGAATTGTATACAGAAGGCTATGCCAAACTATATGCAACAGGTAATAAACAAGTGGCTGTTGAGCCTTATGTTGCTGCTGCTTTTAAAGCCCGGGAGCTGGGCCTCGGTATTAATGCAGGGCATGACTTTGATATGCACAATCTTAAATTTTTCAGACAACACATCCCATGGCTGGATGAAGTTAGCATCGGCCATGCCCTTATTTGCGATGCCTTGTATTTAGGATTTGAAAATGCAGTGCAGTTATATAAAAGGCAGTTGATGTAATGCAGTACAGAAAGTATCTGTAAATCAATATAAAACTATACCAGGAGTGCTGTAATTTTATAAGTTACCTGAAATCTATGGCGAGAGTCGTTAAAATATTATCAGCCATTTTACTCTTGACACTTTTCGGTTGTAACGGAATGACTAAAAGCAAGAAAACAGGGGGCTCAAAGTCAGGTATCCGTGATACTTGTACTCCATATTTCGAATTTGACAAAATTGAACACTACTATTTAGAGATTGATGAGACAGTGCTTTGGGACATAGAAGAAAAAAAGATAAAGAGTAATAAACAGGAAAAACAATTGGAGCTTCTTTTGCAACGAACGCCTGACAAATTAGTCGACTCAACAATGATAAAAGAACTTGAAAAATTAGATTTTGTAAAAAAAGATATCCCAACTGACAAGTTCGGAGAGATTAATGAAATATTCTGCCAAAGAATTCATACAGAAAATTTGCATAAAATGTGTATCACCGTTTATCGTGACATTTTAGTCTTTAAGAAAAGAAACCGAACTATTGGTTTTGCAAAACTTTGCTTTGACTGCAACCAAAATGTAATAACTGGGACGGCATTAAACACAGACGAATTTGGCCAATCTGGTGACTATGAAAAACTATACAAGATTTTGCATTGAGAAAGGCTATGCAGGTAACATGAACTGTGAAAAAACCCACCCAAATTTTGATCTTTTACGGCTTTCCGGTAAGTATGCTGAACTGACAACTTTCATCTTTAATTCTTAATTTCAATAATATATCCTCAATCGGCATCGGCTATGAGTGGACAGAATACTAATTCCCATATGCAAAAAACCATTAACATTGTTAATTAAACCAAACCACCATGCAAATCTCAACCATTAAAACCATCCTCGCAGCAAGCCTTGCTTTCTGCATTATTGCCTGTAACAACTCAGCTAAAAAAGACAAAAAAGAAAAACAGGCAGATACGGTTATTGCTGAAACACCACCTGCACCGCCCCCTTCTACCAATCCCCCCGGCGTGGAAATGAAAGAGCCGGAAAAGAAATGCTTTACCAGCGATGGGCTGAAGTACAAAACAACTATCAACCTGACGATGGGAGAAACTGATTGTATTGGCACTGTTACCAGCGAAGAACTGGAAAGCGGTAAGAAAGAATCTGCAGACTTTACCGGCGTCATTTCCGGCGAAGGGATGATCATCAAATTCAAAGGAGAGCCGCCAGTTGTTGGCGCCGCTTCCGAATGGACCAATAATGCATGGACCATTAAAAAAAACGGGAACAAAGAAATCCTTTACATCATCTTCAATGCTAAGAACTACGAAACCAACAAGTGGGAGGATATGGACTACCAGTTTGAGCAGACAGCATGTAAATAACTGTTTTATTGTTTTGCATACCTGAACCCATCGCCTTCCATTAAAGGATGGCGACCTTTAAGTTCATTTTCCCGAATATCCAGGGAAAACTTATCGAAATATACTTCCCCAATGGAAGGCTCCATCCGGAAGGTAAAAGAGTTATGCTCCTCTGCTGCCGTGATAACAGCCATACGGTCGGGGCAAAATTCAAACAATAAAGAAATGTTTTTGATTACCTGCGGTGGTAACCGCAGATCGCCATGCTGGCTCATTTTTTTCCAGCTATCTTCTCCTCCATCCTGCAGACTGATGTATGTATAAGCCAGTATCATCGGGTTACTGCCTTCGATGGTTATATTTATGAAAGGCTGATCTTTCTTTTCGCTGCTGACCAATGTAAAAGCATTCCCGGGATGAGCTGTGCTGTTAAGCAGTATCTGATCGTTCTTTAGTTCCCATTCACCGGCCCCCACCCTGTCCAATGCGCCGTAAGAAAAGAAAAAACGGAACGTATGATCAGGTTTCAATAAAAAAGCTGAAGCCATCTCTCTTACGTTCTGCAAATAATATTCCCCGGCTATTGATGCTGTTTCCATAGTCCAATACCTGATCAATGACAAAGCGAAATCAATTCTCCATCATTACAAAAGCACCCCAGTAAAAAGGCTCTTTGAATTTGGTCATCAGTTGCTGCTGTGCCTGCTTGAAGGCTTTTTGTTTATCACTTGTTTTTACAAGATTATTATAGAAGTTATTCATCAGTTGCTGTGTGGCAGCATCATCCACTTTCCAAAGGCTCATTACTATGGCTTCGGCACCCGCCACTAAGAAAGCCCGTTGCAATCCATACACACCTTCGCCGGCTTTTATTTCTCCCAAACCGGTTTCACAGGCACTCAATACAACGAGGTTCGTTCCTTTCAGGTCAAGATTCATGGCTTCATAGGAAGTAATGATACCATTATTACTGCTGTCTAACCCGGCTTTTGATTTATCAGCATCCGAAGCGCCGGTCAGCATCAACCCGGAACGGAGCAACACATTATCTTTTGCATTATCAGCATGAACACCGATCGGCCAGCTGGTTTTTTCCACGTCTTTCAAAAAATAACCATGGGTGGCGATGTGGAGGATGGAAACTTCTTTGGCAGATTTCAGGTTGGTTTCGGTTGCATCCTTCTGTGTCAGCTCTGCCACCTGGTAGCCGGATGATTTCAACACTTTATTGATGCCATCGACCTCTACTTTAGTGCCCGGTAATTGAACGATAACACCTGACCCGTAATCAGGGAAACCGATCAGTGTCGCTTTCTTACCTGCTGCATTTCCTTTGCTGTTAGTGGTGATAAGGTCACGGGGATTGCCGACTAAAATTATGTCCAGTTGGTTGAGCAGATAATCCCCACCGGTTTTTTTCAGTGTGTAAAGGTTTAATTGGTTATACACTCCATCCAGTGATACATAAATTCTTTTCTTCCCTTTCACTTCCGGTTCAAACGGCGCCCAGTATTGAGCATAGGACTGATCATCGTTCAATTTATTCTTAATTGACAGCCGGTAGGTTTTTGAATATTTATTTTCAAGATCATTACCGTTTTCCAGCATTACTATTTTGGGTTGCGGGTTGCCTTTGGTAACAACAAGGCCAAGGTAACGACACTGATCAGTAAATACCTGCTCAAAATTCCTGAGCCGGATAATTTCTATTAATGCCTCATCGGCTTTTAACTCCTTTTGCACTTCGGAAACCTTCGTTTTGCCCGTAAAATAGAAATTGGCAAACTCCTTTGAGTTAGCTGAAAGGTTTTTCTCCATCCGGTTCACATTGGATTCCAGTGAATCAAGATTCACATTCTGCTCTTTCAATTCTTCCTTTGAGTAAGCATAAAAAGCAGTGAGCTGCTCTTTGTGATCGATCCACTCGGTATAATCATTTATCAGCTGCGCATTGCCACCTGACAAGATCGCTTCACTTATTTTTCTTGTCGAACTCAACAACAACCCCTTTGTAGCAGCCCGGTATTCAAACAGGTCAGACAAAATATCCTTATTAACTGCGCCGGCTTCTACCGCAAAATTGTAAAACCGCTGAAACCTTGGTGATAACATATCCCAATATTTTGTCTTCTCTGCTTCACTCATCGGCGGGAAATAGCGGTTGATAAAATCCAGTGTTTTCTCCATCGCATCATGGTATAACGGATATGCTTTGCCAATATCTTTTTTCTTCCACAAAAGAATGGCCATATCTTCCTGCGACTGCACATACAATGGGTGAATAGTGCCAAACGCCTGTTCCCTTATCTGCAATACTTTTTGCAGTAAAGGTTCGGCCTCCGCATAGCGGCCTTTGTAGCGATAAAAATTCCCCAGGTCACTTATCACTTTTGCGTATGCAGGGCTGTTTTCTGTCAGGGTGTTTTTGTATATCTCAGCAGAACGTTTCAGCATATCCTCCACCCGGTCTTCTTTTTTCATCAGCATAGCCAGGATGGCAACATTGTTCAGCATATTGGCAAATTCCGGTTTGTTCCGGTCTAACCTTTTTTCCAACCCCCGGTAGATCTCTTCGGCTTCAGTATATTTTTCCATTTGCTGGTACAGCAATGCAAGGTTCGAAAAAAACTTCAGATGGTTCTTCGCCTTACTTACTTCCAGCTTTCCGGCCAATTGCAATGCTTCTTTTAAAAACTTCACCGCTTCCTCGTATCTTCCCATTGACTGGAACAGCATTGCTTTATTATTCAGTACAATGGCATAGGCCATTGCATCCTGTTGCTTATTTGCCTGTATTACAGCAATAGCGTCTGCAAATTCTTTTTCCGATTCGTTATACTGTCCAAGGTTGTAATGCAGCACGGCATAATTATTCAGCGATGCCGCTACCGCCATATTGGTTTTGCCAAGCTGTTTTTCCCTGAGTTCCAAAGCTTGTGCAGTAAACGTTTCAGCCTGGCCAAAACGGCCGGTGGTAGTGTAAAGCAAACCCTGGCTGGCAATGCTTTTCATATAACCAATTTCGCTGGTGCGATATGCTTTCTCAAAATACTGTTGTGCTGTTTTCAATCTTTTCTCTGCAAACACATAACGGCCCATTGCATAAGCCGACTGGCCCATTTGTAAATTCATTGTGGCGTTTTCTTCATCATCAAGATCAAAATCACGGTATAGGGAATTGGCTATTCCGCCGAGTTTCAAAAATTTAGCACCAAACTCTCCCCTGCCCTGTCCGCCAAAAAGACCAGAATTATCACTCAGCAGGATGGCATAGTCAATATCAGTAGAGTCAAATTCTGCTTTAATACCGTCCAGTTCATTCCGTGCCGAATTCCGGGCTTTCATTTTGGCATCGTACTTAGCATCGTTGACTTCGCTTTTTCCTTTATTGACAACCCTGTCTTTTACTCTTTTCAAAATTTGGGCAGAAGACTGTAGCGAAAGAAAAATAAGTGTGAGGGCAACAAGAATTTTCATAAACGAATTTTAAAAGGGCTTAATGGTGCTTCTAAATTACATTATTAATCAGTATTGGGCTGTTCCGATAAGGCTTTGCCACCTTATATCCTTGTTTGCAGCATTTTATCCGGTACTTTCATCATTTATAACAATAGCCTCGTAAGCTGCGGTTTCTTAATTAGCTTGGCAAATCTAAAAAATCAGCTATGAGACAGATGATATTATGTTTAGTGGCCGTTGCATGGACGGTCTCTTCTTTTGCCCAGATTCCGCTGACCGTTGCGCCTAGTGGCGGTAATAAAAAAGCTTCTGTTAGTGAGAGGATTGGGTTGACGGATGTAATCATTACTTACGACCGCCCTGGTGTAAAAGGCCGGGAAGGTAAAATATGGGGCCAATTGGTACATATTGGTTATAAATACCAGGATTTTGGCACAGCTAAAGCCGCTCCCTGGAGGGCCGGTGCAAACGAGAACACCACTTTCAGTTTTTCAACCAATGTCAAAATAGAGGGACAAACATTACCAGCAGGAAAGTATGGGTTCTTTATTGCCTACGGACCTGATGAATGCACTTTGATTTTTTCCAAAAACAGCTCTTCCTGGGGCAGTTACTATTATGATGAAAGAGAAGATGCACTCCGGGTAAAAGTAAAACCACAACCAATTGACAAAATGGTGGAATGGCTTAAGTATGAATTTATGAACGAAAGAGAAAATTCTGCCACAATCGCTTTACAGTGGGAAAAGCTTTCTATTCCTTTTAATATCGAAGTAGATTATGTAAAAGACCAGTTAGAATCTTTTCGCAGAGAATTGAGAACAGAGAAAGGATTTATCTGGCAAAGCTGGGACCAGGCAGCACAATGGTGTGTGCAACGGAACGTAAATCTTGAAGAAGCATTGCTTTGGGCTGATTCAGCCTCCAACAATTTTGGCGGTGACAGAAGTTTCCAGGCATGGAGCACAAAAGCACAGATACTACAGAAAATGGGAAAGGGTGCCGAAGCGGCTGAAATAATGAAGAAGGCCCTGCCATTTGGAACCATGAACGAAGTTCACCAGTATGCAAGACAATTATTAGGATTGAAGTTCACTAAAATGGCCTTTGATGTTTTCAAAACCAATCTTGATAAATATCCCAACCAATTTACAACTGTGATGGGAATGGCAAGGGCCTATTCAGCCCTGAATGATTTTACTAATGCCCTGAAATTTGCGAACCAGGCTTTACTATTGGCGCCTGATGAGCAAAATAAAACGTATGTACAGGGACTGATCGATAAATTGAAACAGAAAAAAGATATCAACTGATAGTGTAATAAATTCTTACCCCAAGCCATCTATAAAAGATGGCTTGTGTGTTTTATACAGTTTCCGGCAAACAATGTAATTTGTAAGCAAAACAAGAATATGAAGAAGATCATAACAGTGTTTACCATGTTAGCCTTTTCATTTACCGGCTTTTCACAAACCTGTGAAGAAAGGGAACAAAAGTTATTGGAATCAATCGGCACTCTTTCTGCCGGCTTTTTTTACAATACTTATGGCCTCATCGGCAGCCTTGCTGACGGCTACGAACATGATGCCTATTCGGCCTCTACTGTAACAGATCTGCTGAATGCACAAAATAAATTAGCAGGGAACATGATCATCTACCTGGAGAAAATGGTAAGTGATAATATTTTAAAAGACCAGGAGGATAAGGACTATGTAACCTCCTCAGCTAACCTTCTAAAAGGTTTTAAAACACAGATCGGCCTGTTACTTACTCTCGTTAACAGCAAGACTCAAAAAAACATCAACGCCTACGAGGAACAGCGAAACAAAAACTGGAAGGAACTAAGCCGGATGATGGGAATTGATGAATAGCTTTAAAACGGTTTGGTTTCGCAACCGAGCAATTCACAAAGCTTGGCTTCCAATGCAGGGCCACGGAGATTTTTCGCAACGATCTTACCCGATGGATCCACAAGGAAATTCTGAGGAATACCTTTTACTTTATATAAAATGGCGGCAGAATTATTCCAGAATTGCAGATCGCTGATGTGTGTCCATGTAAGAGTGTCCTCATGTATTGCATTCAGCCATTTTTCTTTTTGTCCCGGCCTGTCTAATGATACACCCAGTACTGTAAAATTCTTTTTGTTGAATTTCCTGAAGTTCTCCACCACATTCGGATTCTCTGCCCTGCAGGGGCCACACCAGCTGGCCCAGAAATCAATCAGCACATACTGACCTTTGAAAGAAGAAAGAGACACTAATGCACCAGTGGTGTCTGGCTGGGAAAAATCCATCGCCTGGGTACCAATAGCACCAATTTTCCGTTCAGCAATTGCCGCGGCGAGTTGCTTTCCGGTTTCAGATTTTTTTATCTTCTCATCCAGCAGGTTAAACCTTTTCTCAAGCATCGTTATATCCTCATTAAAAGAATAAGTAACATCCAGAATAAACGGGGTAACTATTGACTTTGGTTTATCCTTCACAAATTTGTCAATTGCTTTCTGCATATCTTCCTGTGAAGTATTGTAATTAGCCAGCAGTTTATCCCTTTCAGCACCCGGCACCGTATTATTGATAGTAGCTGCCAGTGAATTAACCTGTTTCGCCAGCGGCATAAAGGTTTTTACAAAGCCATCAAAATCCTTATGCGATGCAGATCCTTCTACCTGGTAAACGGCAGGTTGTGCCATATTTCCTTTTACGGAGATCACAGTATTCTCCACATAAATTTCGAGTGGTTTACTTTCTCCAGCGATCAGGAAACAAAGAACTGGTTCTTTTACTGTTCCTTTGATGGTAAACTTACCTTTAAGCAATTTCGCTTTGGCCATTTCAGTGTTCTCACCGTTTTTATACAATAAGATCTCGGTGCCATCCGGGTAACCGTCCAGTTTACCATCAATGGTAAACCCTTTGGAGGTTACCTGCGCCATTATTGCAATTGGGAATAATGCTAAAATGAGGAGTAATCTTTTCATACTTAACCAAAATTAATTTTCATGATACGGGGAAACCGAACCAGTGTACAAATTTATACAATCTTACCGGACGGCAAAAAGTCGTCAGCCCAATATGGACGAAAGGAAAGATTTTGTGGCTGCATTAACATTGTCACTGTTTTCCAATGCTTTAATATATGCACTACCAATAATGGCCCCATCAGCCAGCTGACAAACGGCATCAAAAGACTGTTTATTGCTGATACCAAAGCCCACCAGTACGGGGTTTTTAAGTTGTAATTCCTTGAGGCGAAGAAGGTATTTTTCTGTGTTAACAGCCTTTTTATCAGTGCCGGTTGTTGAAGAAGATGATACCGCATACAAAAATCCGCTGCTGAGCTCATCCAGTTTTTTTACCCGGTCGTCCGATGTTTCCGGGGTGACCAGGAAAATAAAATCAAGGCCATACTTTTTAATGATGGCCCCATACTCCGTTTCAAATTCATACTCCGGCAAATCGGGTAAAATCAATCCATCAATCCCGGCACTGGCTGCATCAGCACAAAATCTCTCAAAACCATATTGTAAAACAGGATTCATATATCCCATCAATACAACCGGCACATGGATGGATTTTCTGAAATTCCTCAATTGCTCAAACAGGATGGCCAGCGTCATACCGTTGGCTATTGCAACTGAGCTGCTATGCTGTATTACCGGCCCGTCAGCCAGTGGATCGCTGTAAGGCATACCCAGTTCAATAATATCAGCTCCGTTATCCTGCAGGGATTGCATTACCCCGGGGGTTGAATGCAAACGGGGAAAACCTGCTGTGCAATAAACATTCAAAACCTTACCAGCCTTATGCTTAAATAACTCCTGTATTCTTTTCATTCAACATTTATCATTTTACGTTCGGCATTACTTATCCAGTTCTGCCATGTAGGTTGAAAGATCTTTATCACCCCTCCCACTCAAACAAACCACCACCACCGCATTCGTATTAAAGTTGATCATTTTCAATGCATGTAAGGCATGAGCCGATTCCAGTGCGGGGATGATGCCTTCCAGTTTTGCCAGTTCAAAAGCCGCATTCAGTGCTTTATTATCCGTTGCACTCATAAAAGTGGCCCTTCCGCTTTCAAATAAATGTGCATGCAGCGGACCAATACCCGGATAATCCAAACCAGCAGAGATACTATGCGGCTCTACCACCTGGCCATCTTCCGTTTGCATCAGTAAACTTTTACTACCATGTAAAATGCCCGGAGTACCAAGTTGTGTTGTAGCAGCACTCTTTCCGCTGTTAATACCTTCACCGGCTGCTTCAACGGCAATCAACTTCACCGAAGGTTCGTTTAAAAAATGATAGAATGCCCCGGCAGCGTTACTGCCACCACCCACACAGGCAATCACATAGTTGGGTAATTCGCTGCCCGTTTTTTCCAGCAATTGTTTCCGCATCTCTTCACTGATCACACTCTGGAATCTCGCCACCATATCCGGGTATGGATGCGGACCCACTACAGAACCGATGATATAATGTGTATCATCCGGGTGGTTGATCCAGTCACGGATTGCTTCATTGGTTGCATCTTTTAATGTTTTGCTGCCGCTCGTGGCCGATATCACTGTTGCACCCAGCATTTTCATCCTGGCCACATTCGGTGCCTGCCGTTCAATATCTTTTTCACCCATGTACACAATACATTCCACCCCCTTCAATGCACAGACCGTTGCTGTTGCGACTCCATGCTGACCAGCACCTGTCTCAGCAATAATTCTTTTTTTACCCAATCGTTGCGCCAATAAAATCTGCCCGACCGTATTATTTATTTTATGCGCCCCGGTATGGCAGAGGTCTTCCCGTTTCAGGTAGATATTTGCTTTATACCGGTTACTCAACCGTTCAGCAAAATAGAGCGGCGTTGGACGGCCCACATAATCTCGCAATAATTGCTGAAACTCTTTTTGAAAATCTTCTTCATAGATAATTTCCAAATACTTTGTCCGCAGCTCTTCCACATTGCGATGCAGCATTTCGGGAATGTAGGCCCCGCCAAACTGGCCGTAATAGCCTTGTGTATCCGGGCTTTGATATGTTATCGTTTCTTTCATTAATTTTTCTGATCATTCTGCCTATAATGCAAATACCTATAAATACCAATAAGGTCAATCCAAGAAATCTTATAGACTGTAGTTGCAATAAGCACCGGCAATTTCCGCCTGTAGTAATTGCATACCTTATTTTTATTTTTTTAACCCCTGTCTGAACTGCAGCAGCTTCGCCATATCCTTCACACCGGGTTCCTTTTCAAATTGACTATTAATATCAACCCCAAAAAAATCAGGGTGCTTAAAGGCTTTTACTTTCGGCGCATCATCCGGGCCAATGCCACCGCTTAGGAAAAAGGGCTTTTCTATTTTGGCTTTGGTCAAAATCGTCCAGTCAAATTGTTTGCCGGTGCCACCAAAACTTTCTTTCAGCCCACCTGTATCAAATAAATAATAATCACACACTGCATCATACGGCGCAACCAACTTATCAATGTCTACACCATCACTCACCCGAAAAGCTTTTATCACTTCTACTTCGCTGCTCAGGTCTTCGCACATTTCGGGGCTTTCATCGCCATGTAGTTGTACGGCATCCAGGCCGTAATCATCTATGGCATCTAACACATCGATCATCTCAGGGTTTACAAACACACCCACTTTCTTCAGATCAAAATCAGTATTTTTCAATTCCGTTTTAGAGATCTTTTCACCAATGTAGCGGGGAGATTCTTTGTAAAATATCAATCCTGCAAAATCAATATCCAGCCCGTCTAACTGCTGTAGCTGTTTCATTTCGGTAATACCACAAACCTTAATATTCATTATTATCGATTTAAATTATTTACAAATTCCTCAAAAGCTTTACCTGGTTGTTCTTCTTTCATAAAATTCTCTCCTATCAAAAATCCTTTAAACCCCGCATTCCGCAAAGTTACGATAGACTCTACGCTGCTGATACCACTTTCAGCTATAGCCGGTTTACCAGGCGGTATTTTATCAATCAGTTGCAGCGAGGTATTAATGTCCACCTCAAAGGTCTTCAGATTACGGTTGTTCACTCCCACCATACTCACTTCATCACAGCAATGGCCCAGTTCTTCTTCATTATGTACTTCCAATATCGACTCAAGCCCAATGCTGTTTGCATATGCAGCAAATTCTTTTACTTCTGCAGGTGTAAGGCAGGCGGCGATCAGTAAAATCACATCTGCACCAAAAGCCTTTGCTTCAGCAATCTGCCATTTATCAATAATAAAGTCTTTACGCAGCACCGGAACATCTGTCACCACTTTTGTCTGAATGAGATCATCCATGTCGCCGCCAAAGAATTCATCATCTGTCAGCACAGAAATACCTGCTGCACTTTTATTATATGCTGCAACAACCGGCTCCACCTCCAGCTCCTTTGTTTTAAACCACCCTTTGCTCGGACTCTTCCTTTTAAACTCGGCGATGATACCGGTGCTGCCGGGCAGTAATAAACTTTGTACCAGCGAACGGTTTCTTATCTGCCAGAAAAACCCATCCCTTTCAAACCTTTCGATACTGCTCAGTGGCTTGAATTTTTCCACCTCCCTCCTTTTTACTTCAATAATTGTGTCTAATATCGTACTCATTGTAATGCTATCAGTTTTTGTAATGCCTGTTGAGCTCTTCCACTTTCCAAACTATTCACCGCTGCGTTATACGCCTCATCATAAGTTTTATAATTACCGGTGCAATGTAATGCCATTGCTGCATTGGCCAGCACGACAGCATTTTGTGCCCAGGTACCTTCGCCTTGTAATATGGTCTTAAATATTTTGGCGGCCTCCTCCACACTGTTACCACCGCTAATATCCTCTGCCGATACCATTCTTTTACCAAGTTCTTCCGGTGTCATTATCTTTTCACCTTCATTCGTTATCACTTTAGTGTCATTCGTAAGCGAAATTTCATCATATCCATCCAGGCTATGAATGATGGTAAATGGTTTTTCTGTTTGTTGCAACAGGTAATTATATATCCTTGCCATCTCTAAGCTATATACTCCCACCAACTGGTATGTTGGATGTGCAGGATTGGCCATCGGCCCCAGCATATTAAAGAAGGTCCGCATGGCAAGGTTTTTTCTTATCGGCCCGACAGTCTTCAATGCAGGATGAAAAAGTGGCGCATGCAAAAAGCAAATACCCGCCTCATCAAGCTCCTTTTTTAATTTTGAATTTTCATTTTTAAATTTATATCCCAACTGTTCCATTACATTCGACGAACCACTGATGGAAGATGCCCCGTAATTACCATGTTTAGCAACTTTCTGTCCTGCACCTGCCACAATAAAACAAGCCAGTGTTGAGATATTAAAAGTATTCTTCCCATCTCCACCGGTGCCAACAATATCAATCGTATCATACCCGGTTAAATCTGTTTTTACACATAACGCTAACAACGCATCCCTGAATCCCTGTAGTTCTCCAATAGTAATGCTCCGCATCAGGTACACTGTCATAAAAGCCGTTACTTCATGCTCGGTATAAACACCCTGACCAATATTAACGAGCACATCCTTTGCCGCCTCACGACTCAATGTTTTATGTTCAAACAAATATTGAAGTATTTTCTTCATTGTCTTTTTTCAAATTAGCTCTTCAGCCAGTTTTTTAAAATATCCTCCCCCATCGGTGTCAGCACACTTTCCGGATGAAACTGAACTCCCTGCACATCATACTTTTTATGCTGCAATGCCATGATATAGTTATTCTCATCCCGGGCTGTTACTTCCAATGCTGCAGGAAAATTTTCTTCTGCAATGACCCAGCTATGATAGCGACCTGCTTCGAATGTATCGGAGAAGCCTTCGAACAACTGAGCCTTTTTTGTTCTATCAATTTTTACCGGGGTGGCAACGCCATGATACACTGTCGAAAGATTTACCAGCTTTCCCCCAAATGCTTCACCAATTGCCTGGTGCCCAAGACAAACTCCCAAAATAGATTTCGCTGCTGCATATTCTTTTATTAATGGCAGCAACATACCTGCTTCTTCAGGAATACCCGGACCCGGTGATAAGATGATCTTATCGTAATCCTTCGCTTTCTCCAAAGCAATCTCATCATTGCGATATACATCCACTTTAGTATGCGTTATCTTCTCCACTAAGTGAACAAGGTTATAAGTAAACGAATCATAATTATCGAAAACTAAGATCTTCATGGTTTAAATTTCTTTGGCGAGGTCAATCGCTTTTTTCAATGCCCCTAATTTATTATTCACTTCCTGTAATTCACTTTCCGGGTTGCTGCCTGCCACCACACCGGCACCAGCCTGGTAAGTAAGTGTATTATTCTTACTCATAAATGTTCTGATCATAATTGCATGATTGCAACTGCCATCAAATCCTATAAAGCCGATGGCACCGCCATAATAACTTCTCGCTGTGGGCTCACAGGCATCAATCAGTTGCATGGCTTTGAACTTCGGCGCACCGCTTAGTGTTCCTGCAGGGAATGTTTTTGCCACTAACTCAAAAGGGTTACTGCCTGCTCTCACTTTTCCTGTCACTTCACTTACCAGGTGAATGACATGAGAGAAATATTGCACCTGCCGGTAATGCGCCACCGTTACTTCATCGCATACACGGCTCAGGTCATTTCTTGCCAGGTCCACCAGCATTACATGCTCTGCATTTTCTTTCGGATCTTCTAATAACCGTTCCGCAGCGGCTTTATCTGCTTCATCATCTCCGGTTCTCCTGAATGTTCCCGCAATGGGATGCACTACAGCTTTTCCATTCTGTATTACCAGCTGCGCTTCCGGCGATGAACCCATCAGTCTGTAATCACCATAATCAAAAAAGAATAAGTAAGGCGACGGATTGATACTCCGTAATGCCCTGTACACATTAAACTCATCCCCGGTAAATTTTTGCTGAAACCTCCTGCTTAATACTATCTGGAATACATCTCCCCGGTGGCAACTGGCGATACCTTTCTTCACCATTTCTTTATACTCCTCATCACTTATGTTAGAGCTTTCTTCTCCTTTTGCAGCAAAGGGATAAACAGGAACATCCTTGCTTTTTATCAGCGACTCCACAACAGCCAGATCGCTTTCAATTCCGCTGATCTTGTTTTCACAAATAAATAATTCGTCTTTAAAATGGTTAATGACTATTACATACTGATAAAGCCGGTACCGCATCAGCGGTATGGCGTTTGAAAGCTGAGCATGTCCCGCAGATAATTTCACGGTATCAAAAAACTGCACAGCATCATACGTAGTATAGCCAAATAAACCTTGTGCAAACTTTTCCTCTTTTGCTTCACCCTGTTTAATTTCAAATTTTTGCATGAAATCCCACAATAACAGGGGTACCTCATTTGTACTTTTCAAAGAAACTTTTTCCGGCTTTTGCCCCGGCAGTTTAAACTCGATGTTCTCTTTAGACCTTATCTCCATCCCGCCGATCGCATTGATGCAGATAAAAGAATAACTGTTCTCTGAAGAATGATGATCTGTACTTTCCAGCAGGATCGTATCCCGGAACCTGTCCCGCAGGCGCAGGTAAATACCAACCGGTGTGTACACATCCGCCAGCATTTTTTTACAGGTTGTATTAATTCCTATTTTCCGCATGTGCCAAAATTAAAAGCCCCGAACTCTGTCGGGGCCTGCATATAATTTCAACAATTACAGTTATGACATTACAGCCCCCTCGGAGTTGCAAGCCACCACCATGTATTGTTATATTTTCTCATTACATGGCAAATATAAAAGCTAAAACGACATTGGCAAATTCTTTTTAGATTTACTGAATGAAGCTGCTCACAATAATTACCCTTGCACTTTTCAGCCTCACCGGTTTTACACAGAATAACCGCGGCGATACTATTATAAAAAACGTTTCTGTCCGGTTCACTTATAGTCATTCCATTTTCCCAAATTCATGGCAGTCACCTCCTATCAGTGCAAAGGGTGAACAAATAGCGGCTTCAGAGATTCAACGAAGCAAAGCAGTAATGGCAAAAGCCATCAGTAAGTATCCACAGGCTGCTCTTGAAAAGGATCTTAAGGCTGTATACTTCATCAAATCAATGAGTTTTTATGATGTTGGCTATGGGGGTACTAATTCTACCGATGCTTTATACCTGACCAATAATGGAGAAACAGCAGGTTATAGCGACCTGTACCTGGAACAAACTTTTCATCATGAATATTCCAGTATCCTTTACAGGAATCACACTTCTTTCTTGGATGAGGATGGGTGGAAGAAGGCCAATATTCCCGGCTTTGATTATAACGACCCCGAAAATGGTGTCGGGGCCATTCGTAATAATCAGTCATCGCAAGACCTTGACACAGCGCTTTGCAGAAAAGGATTTTTGACGCAGTACTCTTTATCCGGCATGGAGAATGACATTAACACTTTTGCACAAAATATTTTCAGCCCGTCTGTGAATTTTTGGGAGATCGTTGAACAATATCCCAGAATTAAAAAAAAGGTCAGGCTGCTGATCAATTTTTATAATAAGATCGACCCCTCCTTCACTGAAGATTATTTCAAAAAATTCAGCAGGGAATTTCAGTAATGCAGATACAGCATAAACAAAATGGCAGTAAGGGCTTCTTTTTCATCGGTGAGGAAGATAAACGGCTGGGGGAAATGACCTATACAATGCCTGCAGCCAATAAAATGATCATTGAGCATACAGAAGTGAGCGATGAGCTGCGGGGGCAAAATGCAGGCTACCAACTGGTGCATGCTGCAGTGGATTATGCAAGGGCTAATAACATAAAGATCATTCCGCTTTGTCCTTTTGCTAATTCAGTGTTTAAAAAGAAACCGGAGTTTGCTGATGTGTTGTCTTAGTAAGTGATCTTCCATATTCTTCCTTCTCGTGAATCTGAGATATACAAAGCACCATCCGGCCCCTGTGCCAACCCGCAGGGACGGTATTTAGCTTGTCCAGGTCCGCTGATAGATTCTTTGCCGGTAAACCCATTGGCGAATATTTCATAACTACCCGATGGTTTGCCTTTATCAAAAGGAACAAATACCACACAATAACCAGCCTGTTTTAATGGTGCCCTGTTCCAGCTTCCATGAAAAGCAATGAATGCACCATTCTTGTACCTGCCCGGGAACATTTTACCTGTATAAAATAATAATGCATTTGGCGCCCAGTGTGCAGGAAATGCCATGACAGGTTTTTCTTTTCCATCACAACGGCCTGCCTTGTTGCCATCTCCGCCATATTCAGGAGCTAATACCTTTTTCTTTTGCTGGCCATCGTAGTAACAGTAAGGCCAGCCACAGTCACTTCCTTTCTTCACCATAAAGAATTCTTCGGCCGGTAATTCTGCACTTTCCTCATTACTGAACATATCAGGATATAATTGTGAGAGCTGGTCACGGCCATGCTGCATCGCATACAACTGGCTTTCTTTAGAATTCCAGTCAAGTCCAACTACATTTCTGAGACCAGTTGCATAACGAATACCTTCCTCATACGACTGGTTTGTTTTGTTTGCTTTGAATTGCCAGATACCACCGGCATTATTCAATATCGGGCAGGGATCTTGTCCCGGCGAGCCTGCTGACCGGTCTGATACCTGGCAGGCATTAGATGGTGCCCCGATGTTTACATAAATATTTCCTGCATCATCTAATGCAATAGATTTTGACTCATGTACTCCCTTGTTCAGCAGCCCGGTAACTATTTTTTCGGGATTGCTGGGGTCAGCAATTTCATTATTTGCATTGAACTTGTAGCGGAATACCTCTGCATCAGATGAAGCATATAAATAACCGTTCTTAATTGCAATACCAGTACCAGTATAATTACCAAAACTGTTTATCACTTTATAGGTGCCACCCGTCTTTCTCAATACAAAAATTCCTTTTCCGTCTTTCAGCTTGCTGAGTTTTACATATACATCACCATTACTGTTCACCACCAGGTGACGGTTACTTCCCAGTGACCCGGTTACGGTTTCTGTTTTAAAACCTGCCGGTACGGTAATCTGGACATCTGCGGTAGCTGACTGTTTAATTTTTAATGCAGTAACTGCTGTGGTCAGCAGAACAAGACCGGCTGTCAATTTCCAGGGCACCCTTTTCATATTAAAAGATTAGTTGATAAAATTAAAGCTTCCCTGAGATCAGACAACAATCAATGCAAGAATAAGTTTTTTTACGGGTGGTTTTTTGAAAAGGTATTACTTGCTTAACTTGAACAACTAAAATTTCCTATCATGGCTACCAAACGTTTACTTTTCTTTTTCCCGGTATTGTTATTACTGACCTGCATTAGTGTGAAAGCACAGGATGACGGAGGTTATAAAATGCCACCAAAAGATATTGCCGATATGCTGCTGGCAAAACCAACACCGGGAGTAAGTGTTGACGACAAAGGAGAATGGATGCTTTTTACAGAAGCTAACAGTTACCCTTCGGTGGAAGAACTGGCAAGACCTGAATTAAAGATCGCAGGACTTCGCATCAACCCCGCCAATTTCGCACCGAGCCGTCAGAATTTTATCAACAATCTTGTATTAAGAAATATTGCATCAGGAAAAGATTTTAAAATCAGTGGCCTTCCCTCCCCGCTATATGGCGGAAGTATTTCCTGGAGCCCTGACAATAAAAAAATTGCTTTTACTCACACTACCAGCAACCGTGTAGACCTGTATGTTATCGATGTGGCCACACAAAAAGCAATGAAAGTGAATAAGACCGCCTTGAATGTCATCACCGGCGGTTATCAATGGTATGACAACAGCACTTTGTTGTATCGCACCGCCATTAAGCCTGCTACGGCCGCACCACCCAAACCAGCTGTGCCTGCCGGACCAACCACACAGGAGAATTATGGCAAGGCTTCTCCCCGCCCTACATTCCAGGACCTCATCAAAAGTCCTTATGATGAACAACTGTTTGAGTTCTATGCCACCACTCAATTAGTAAAAAACATCAATGGCACTGAAACAAAAATCGGCAGCCCTGCGATTTACAACAGCATCAATGTTTCGCCTGATAAAAAATACATACTGATCCGCACTTTAAAGAAACCATTTTCTTACACCGTGCCGGCCGGCGGTTTCCCTTCCAACTTTTTTATTACGGATATGAATGGGAAAGCTGTTAAACAACTGGCCGACGTGCCTTCTGCTGAAACAGCACCCAGCGGTAATGATAATGTAATGATGGTGCCCCGTGGGTTCGACTGGAGGGATGATGAACCCGCCACTGTGATCTGGTGCATGCCGTTAGACAGTGGCCTTATCAAAAAGAATATCGATTACCATGATGCCGTGTATGCACTGGCCGCTCCGTTCAATACAGAAGCCAAACAATTATTCAAGACAGCCATGCGGTATCGTGGTGTTGCCTGGGGCAACTCTACGTTTGCATTAGTAATGGAGGGACTTACCGGCAAACAAAAAACACAAACAAACCGCTACAATCCTTCCACAGGAGAAATGGAAAAACTGATGGAAAGGAATACGACGGATGCCTACTCCAACCCCGGCAATCCTGTTACAGAAAAAAACCAATGGGGCCGTGATGTGGTGAAACTGGTTGACAACGGCAGCAAGCTGCTGATGAATAATACAACCGGCAGCTCACCGAAAGGCGACCTTCCTTTTCTTGCTACGTTTGATATCGCCACTAAAAAAACAGACATCATCTGGCGCAGCAACGAAGGTTTTTTTGAGAGTGTGGTAAAAGTATTGAACCCTGATAAGTTAGAACTGCTGACCAAAAGAGAAAGTGAAACCGTTGTTCCAAATTACTGGATAAAAAACCTGAAACTGAGAATTGCTGACCGGCAGCTTACCCAATTCACCAATCCTTATCCGCAACTGGAAGGTGTGACGAAAGAAAAGATAAGATATAAGAGAGCCGATGGTGTGGACCTGACCGGCGACCTGTATTTACCAAAAGGCTATAATAAAGCGAAAGACGGCAAGCTTCCTGTTTTTATATGGGCTTACCCTGCTGAATATAATTCGGCTGCTGATGCTGCACAGATACGGGGGAGTGAACATAAATTCACTTTGCTGAACTGGGGTTCGGCTATCTTCTACGTTACGCAAGGCTATGCGGTGCTGAACAATGCAGAGATGCCTATCGTGGCAACGAGTAAAGACAAAAAACCCAATGACAATTTCATTGAACAACTTACTATGAATGCAGAAGCTGCTATTAATGTACTTGACTCTCTTGGAGTGGGTGATAAGAACCGGGTGGCTGTCGGCGGACACAGTTATGGTGCTTTTATGACAGCAAACCTGCTGGCACATACCAAACTGTTTAAAGCCGGTATTGCCAGAAGCGGTGCTTATAACCGCAGTTTAACTCCTTTTGGTTTTCAAAATGAAGACCGTACTTATTGGCAGGCCCCTGACTTATACAATGCGATGAGCCCCTTTAGTTATGCGGACAAAATAAAAACCCCTATCCTGCTGGTACATGGGGAGATGGATAATAATACCGGCACCTTCCCCATACAAAGCGAAAGAATGTTCAATGCGATTAAAGGAACCGGTGGTACGGTAAAGTATGTAAGCCTGCCTTATGAAAGCCATGGCTACCAGGGCCGTGAAAATATTCTGCATATGCTGAATGAGCAGTTTACCTGGCTGGAGAAGTATGTAAAGAATGCGGGAAAGAAGGAAGAGAAGAAAGGGTTTTAAATTTTTCTAAGCCAGTTTATTTGCTCTATAGAAGGCAATAAAGAAACCCTTACTATTACTTTTTGTTTTACCAGGTTTCTCTTTAGTTTTTTATAACTAATGCGTTTACCTGTGGTTGGAATTCTATACACTAAAGCTCCTCGATGTACTTTTGGATAAAGTGCCACAGGTTTTTCTGACAACAAATAAACAGTTTGCCAATCGGCAAATGCAATATTATAAGCTGGGCTGAAGTAGGTACATACTTTTATATACATGGTACATAAAAGTATTAAAAGTCAGGATATTAAAGTACCAGAATAACGTATATTTAATTGTTGGCTGCAATTAGACACACCATGACACAGTACGAATTAGTTCATAAAATTTATTCTGAAAATATTCTTGAAATTGACGAGAGAATAGGAAAATCTAAATTCCCTATCACATTTAAAGTGTTGAAGAATTTTTCACTAAAAATTGACGACATTTTAAAAAGCTTAGAAAGTATTGAAATAAATCAGGGGTTTTATTCAAGCCAGGGTTTGACAAGAATTTTATATGAACATTATTTGGTTGCTTACTACATATGGACAAAATGCAGGGTTGACAATAGCGATGAATGTGCAATAGACTATTATCAGTACTACGCCATTTATGAAATGATTAAGCAGCAAAATTATAATTCAAAGCTTGACAAAAGTTAT
>JBGAQD010000001.1:165619-352348 GCA_044220915.1 Chitinophagaceae bacterium | reverse complement strand
AGATAGGGGAATACAGCCAGAAGGAGAAGGATGTATTGGAAGAAATTTTACTCTTAAACCTCTTCCAAAATACGGTGCTAAAATGCTGATTTCTAAATCAGAATGTTCAGAAACCTTTTTTTGCCGGGTTCAGTTTCTTTAGAAAGACAAGATAGGTCGGAAAATGATCACTGTAACCACCCCTATAAGTATTACCATCCCAGGTACGCATCGGGTATCCTTTGTAGCGGCCAATGTTTTCCACCATGTATTCTTTGTTGAAAATATGCTGCTGATAATAGAAAAAACCGTTTTGTTCTTTGTTCAGCCAGGGATATGAAATAATGATCTGGTCGAAAAGGCCCCAGGCATCCTGATAGGCCAATGTTCCTATTCCTTTTTTATACAGCTCAGTCCATGGGTTGAACATGCCGCCCCTCATTACATCCTTTAACCGGCCTTTTGCATTAATAATACCGGCTACACTGTTATTGGTAGGGTCATCGTTCAGGTCGCCCATAACCAAAAATTTTGCATCAGGTTCCAGCTTGGCAATAGAGTCCATGTGGTTTCTGCAAACCTGTGCAGCTGCTTCCCTTCCCGGAGCACTTCTTTCTTCACCACCGCTTCGGCTGGACCAGTGGTTTACATACACATGGATCGTTTCCCCACCAAACTGACCTTTCACCCATAAGACATCCCGGGTATAGTAAGCATCTTTGGAACCACTGGGAAGCTGTACAAAAAGTTTGTTGCTAGCCTCCACTGTAAAATACTTTGGGTTATATAAGAGTCCGACATCAATGCCGCGGGCATCTTTCGAATCGTAATGAACTATTTTGTAGTTTCTTTTAGCTATGAGTTTATGTTTGACAAGGTCTTTTAAAACAGTGTCATTTTCCACTTCCGCCACCCCTAATATAGCGGGGCCATCGGGAGATTTATCTGCTCCCATTTGTGAAATAACTGTAGCAAGTTTGTTCAGCTTGTCGAGGTAGATCGTTGAATTATAATTCCGTGGACCGTTTGGTGTAAACTCTTCATCATTAACAGAGGGATTGTCAATCGTATCAAAAAGATTCTCAAGATTATAAAAACCAATGATGGCTAATTTATATTCCTGCTTAGTGTCTTGTGCACACAAGTTGCCACTGAGGACCAGCAATGATATTACTATATAAATTTTTTTCATATTCAGAAAGTAAGTTGCAAACATACTGAAACAAAAGACGCTGTCAATACCCGTAAAGATGGCTGGTATTATTAAAATATTATGTGCCTAATTTTTTTGTTCCGGTACGGATAAAGTCGCTAAGTTTGCCCCTTTGTCTAAAAAAGATTTTCATGCTTAAAACCAGACTGCTGCTACTATTCCTGTGTGCCGGAACTGTGGCCATGGCGCAGGTAAAAAATCCTGTTGACACACTCCCGGTAAGGGATACTACTGTTGAGGAGCTGAAGGAAGCTGTATTGGATAACATCCCCGTCGTTTCGATCGATGAGAATGACCTGAGTGACGGGAGTGCCCAGAATGTTTCTTCCGTGCTGACTGCCGGGAGAGACCCTTTCTTTTCTGCCGCCTCTTTTAATTTTTCTGCCGTACGTTTCCGCATCCGTGGATATGACGCAGACCTTTTTACAACGTTCATGAATGGCATTCCGATGGAGAACCTGGATAACGGGTTTACGCCGTATGGGCTTTGGGGCGGATTGAATGATGTGCTGCGAAACCGGGACATATCGATTGGTCTCCGGTATAACACATTTGCGTTTGGTGATATTGGCAGTAATACCAATATTGATTCAAGGGCCAGTAAACAACGAAAGCAAACCAGTCTGAGTTATGCCTATTCAAACCGCAACTACAATCACCGGATGATGCTGACACATTCAACCGGTTTAAGTAAAAAGGGCTGGGCATTTACATTCAGTGGCAGCCGCCGCTATGCTGACGAAGGTTATGTGCCAGGTACTTATTATGATGGCTGGAGCTATTTCGCTGCCATTGACAAAAGATTAGGCCAGAAACATATGCTGTCACTGACAGGCTTTGGGGCCCCAACAGAAAGCGGTCGCCAGGGTTCTTCAGTAATGGAAATGCAGGACCTGGCCGGTACCCATTATTATAATCCTTTCTGGGGTTATCAGAATGGAAAGGTCCGCAACTCCAGTGTGGCGAAAACGCATCAGCCATACATTATTCTTACACATGATTTCCGCATTAATAATAATACCACGTTAACCACTGCAGCCGGCTATTCTTTTGGTGACAGAAGCACCACTGCATTGGACTGGTACAATTCTGCCGACCCAAGACCTGATTATTACCGCTACCTGCCGAGCTATTATACCGCAACTGATCCTGGGCAGGCAGCACAGTTGCAGCAGGTAATGAGCAGCGATATCAACCTGCGCCAGGTGAACTGGGCAAGGTTGTACTTAGCGAACTACGGGAGTTTTGAAACAATCAATAATGCCAATGGTATTGCCGGTAACAGTGTAAGCGGCCGCCGTTCTCATTATATACTGGAAGAAAGAATCATCAATACCCAGCGGATGAATTTCAACTCTGTACTTAATACAAGAGTGAGTGAGAACATTGACCTGACATTCGGCGCTTCTTACCAGCAGCAAAACAATAATTATTATAAGAAAGTAAATGATCTGCTCGGTGGTGAGTTCTATGTTGATCTTAACCAGTTTGCCGAAAGGGATTTTCCCACTAATCCTGATGCCAACCAAAACGACCTGAACCGTCCCAACAGAATATTGCATGCTGGTGACCGTTTTGGGTATGATTATGATATGCATATCAATAAAGCAGCAGCATGGGGGCAAGGAGTTTTTAAATACAATAAACTAGATTTCTTTTTGGCCGGTGAATATTCAAGAACACAATTCTGGAGAGAGGGTAATGTAAGAAACGGTCTTTTCCCGAATAATTCATTTGGAAAGTCGCAGGTGAATACTTTCTCCAACTATGCAGTAAAAGGCGGTATTACTTATAAACTTGATGGCAGAAATTATTTTTATGTCAATGGTGCTTACCTCACGAAGGCTCCATTCTTTGAGAATGTTTACATCTCGCCACGTACCAGGGATTTTCAGCAAGATAATCTTGTAAGTACAACCATAACGACCGTAGAAGGTGGTTATATCATGAACGGACCAAAACTGAAAATCCGTCTGACAGGTTATTACAGCACATTTGAAGATGATTATAATGTATTGTCATTCTATCATGATGACTATCGCAACTTTGTTAACTATGCATTAAGCAATATTGATAAGCTTCATTTTGGCGGGGAGTTTGGTTTTGAGGCAAAAGTGGCCCCGGGGCTTAGTGTTAATGGTGCAGCAGCAGTTGGCCGTTATTATTATAACAGCCGCCAGGAGGCCGTTATTACATTGGATAACAGTTTTGCCAATCTTGGTACAGAAAGCATTTTTAACCAGAACTACCGGGTGCCTTCCACACCGCAGGAAGCATATAGTTTAGGATTGAATTATCGTTCACCCAAGTTCTGGTATGTAAGCCTGACCGGCAATTATTTTGACCAGATGTGGCTTGATTTTAATCCTATCCGCCGTACACAAACTGCTGTGGATGGTATTGAACCAAAAAGTGATCTGTGGAATTCCATACTCGGACAAACACAATGGGAGTCCCAGTACACCCTGGATTTCTTCGGAGGTTATTCCTGGAAACTGCCCAGGAATATGGAGATCAATCATAAACCAACTTTCCTGGTGTTCAATCTTGGTGTGAATAATATCCTTGACAACAAAGACATCATTACCGGCGGATTCGAGCAACTCCGGTTTGATTTTGAGAACAGGAATATCAACAAGTTTCCTCCTAAAGTATATTATGGTTATGGCCTGAACTTTTTTGCCAGCGCCACTTTGCGATTCTAATAACAACTTATCAATGACAATTAATAATTACAATATGAAACAAGTTAATGTTTGGCTGGGCAGCTTCATCATCCTGCTGACGGCCAGTTTGGTTTTGGGTTCATGTAAGAAAAAATTTGATGAACCAGCCGGCCCTTCTGACCCGGGCATTACTCCCACCCATACTATCAAGCAATTGAAAGCTTTGCATACAGTGTCTGGTGCTTTTGATGTTATCAGTACAGATATCATTATTGCGGGTACTGTAGTGGCTAATGATAAAAGTGGTAACCTGTACAAAGAACTGTACATACAGGATGCCACCGGCGGTATCAACCTGTTGCTTGATGCGAACGGCCTGTACAATTCATTTCCTGTGGGAAGGAAGGTTTACATTAAGTGTAATGGCCTTTGTATAAGTGATTATAACAGGCTGGTGCAATTAGGTGTAAAAGCAACTGTAGGCGGTGTGCCTTCCATCCAGGCCATTGCTTCTAACCTGATAGACCAGTATGTAATTGGCGGTACATTGAACAATCCTGTTGTTCCCAAAGTGGTAACGGTAAGCCAGCTTACCACCAGCATGCAGGATACGCTGCTTGGCACACTGGTTCAGCTGAATAACTATGAAGTTATTCCTGCCGATACCAGCAAAACATGGGCCGATACATCTGCTTACAAGAATTCCGTTAACATCAATGTAAGAAACTGCGGAGCGAATTCATCTATTATCATCCGGTCAAGCGGCTATGCCAATTTTGCCGGCGTAAGCACACCAAATGGTAATGGTACACTGACAGCTATTTATACGTTGTTTGGCACCACCAAGCAATTGATCATCCGTGATACTTCCGATGTTCAATTCAACAACGTACGTTGCGGCCAGGGCGCCACTACGGTAATGAATATATCTGACCTGCGAGCCCTATATACAGGTTCAGTAACAGCTGCACCTGACGGAAAAAGAATAACCGGTGTGGTAATAAGCGACAGAACAACCTCTAACCTGAACAGCCAGAACCTGGTGTTGCAGCAAGGCAATAACCAGTCGGGTATATTAGTACGATTTGATTCACCACACAGTTTTGCATTGGGTGATTCTATCGATGTGAATGTTTCTTTGCAGGAATTGTCTGAGTTCAATGGATTGTTGCAGGTAAACCTGGTGCCGCTAAGCTATGCTTCGCTTAAGGCAACCGGTAAAACGATTACACCAAGAAATGTTACACTGGCGCAAGTAGCGGCTAATTTCGAGGCATGGGAATCCACATTGGTAAAAACCGGAACTGTTTCTCTTAGCGGTGGTACCGGCGGTACTTACAGTGGTAGTGTTACACTAAATGACGGAGTTTCGCTGGTATTGTTTACCGCTTCAGGCGCAACATTTGCCGGACAAACATACCCGGCTACAGCAACATCCGTAACAGGATACCTGACACAGTTTGGTACAACCAACGAAATAGCAATCAGAAACCCGGGCGGCGCATTGAATGATGTAATTGCCGGCGGTGGTGGAGGCGGTGCCGGCTTGCCTTTAACCACTTCACCTTATACACAAAACTTTAATGGTATAGCTGGCGGCATCCCCCAGGGTATTTATGTAAAAATTGGTGCTTCTGCCACTTCACTTGGCACCGGCGATATGCCAGTTTTCGGAAGCGGCTTAGGTACAGCAACAGAGTGGAGCAATTTCAGCAATGGCGTTAAAAACTTTGCTTCAGCCACCGGCCTTACTGCCTCATCCACTCTGGTTCAGCAATCAGCATCCACCGACAGGGCTTTAGGTATACGCCAAACCAGTGCTGCCGGATTTGACCCCGGAAGTGCCTTTGTATTTCAATTAGATAATACTACCGGCAAAACAAACTTTGCTTTAAGCTTTTTATTACAATCACTGGATAATACGGTAGGCCGCACAACCACCTGGACAGTAGAGTATGGTTTAGGTAACAGCCCTACAAGCTTTACTGCTGTTGCCACCACGCCGGCTACCTTAACTACAAGCCCTACCTGGGGCAGCACTACTGTGAATGTGAACTTTGGTGCAGCACTTAACAACCAGGCTCAAAAGGTTTGGATAAGGATCGTAACGCTTGCCAGTACAACAGGCAGTGGTAACCGTCCTTCCACTGCAATAGATAATGTAAGCCTGAGCTGGAATTAATACCATTGAAATTGATCGTATAAAAAAATGCCCCGCCGGACGGCGGGGCATTTTTTTATAAAAGAAGTTCTATAACCGGGTTAGCTTAACAACGGTTTTATATTGTTTTGTTTCTACCAGCAAGAAATAGATTCCTTCCGATAAAAGCGGTAAAGAAGGCTGAACAGAAGAACCGTTTGTAATCAACCCGTAGGATTGGCGGCTTAATACCTGTCCCTGCATATTGATGAGCTGTAAGTGAACATCCGAAAGTGTTTTGGTTGCCGTAATATTCAGTGTTTGTGCAAAAGGATTTGGAAAAACCCTGATACCCAATTCATCCGGGTTAACGGCTGGCAGACCGGTAATTACCCCGGCAAGATTATATTTCGAAAAAACAGGGTAGTGGTCTGATGTGTTATGGGCCGTTATATAATCGGGGACAATAGTCAGCACATCTGTTTTAATCTGTGCAGAACCCGGGATATAATATTGCTCAACCTCATTAGAGATAATATGATTGTCAATAACATTGGGAAAATTGATCATACTCGTTTGTCCGGCGGCGCCCAATGGCAGCGTAATTGATTTATAATGGTCGGCATCGGTGCTGTCAAAAACAATCGGGTTGTAGGATGATACACTGGCCCCGGTGTAAATGCTGGTGTTCAACGCATCGTTAAAATCGCCTATGATGAACATGTTTGCAGTACTGAATTGGGCATCGAGGGTGTCTTTTAATTCCTGCGCCCCGCCAATGCGCTTCAGATAATCATCCTGTGTATCGCCGGCTTTTGCATGCAGCACAATAAAATTTACATTCTTACTGATGCTGTTAATGGTAACAGTGGCGGAAAACATAAAAGGAAAACGGCCGCTGGCAAAATTGGTATTCGCAGCAGCACTGTTGCGCATCAAACCACGGGTTGTTACATTGGAGAAAATGGATTTTCTATAAATAAATGCCTGTTTCTGGCCATTGAGCCAGGCACCACCGGAGGGAGAAGTTGCCTGTGTGCAATAAGGAGCGATGATATAGCCATACTCAGTATTATCAAGGGAATCAACCAATCTTCTGAACCGCATGGTATCGACAATTTCCACCATGCCATAGAGATCGGCGTTTAGCCAACGCAGTATCTTTTTGGCATTAGCTTCCTGTAAATTTTCATCAGACGGACCGTTGGAAACAGAGCCGAACCATTCGAGGTTCCAGCTTACCACATCAAGTGTGCCGGCAGTACTTTGTGCATGAAGTCTTGCATCCATACAGGCAATCAATAACAGAACCGATAATATTTTCTTCATGTTCCCAGTTTCAGCGGTAAAGGTAGGATAGAAATAGTCAAAGAGGTTCCGGATTGCCGGTAATCAATTTTCAGCCAAACGGAAATCGATGACTTTTATTTGCAGCGAGGTATTCCCATTCCATTCATTAATATCAATTGTAAAAACAATATCAATTGGTTGTTTCTGTTGGAGCAAATGGAATTTTTCAGCCATGCCAAAACCAATGCCGGTAACCGTTACATTATGCTGTTGCACAGAAAAACGTATGTGCTGCTCTTTTACCACTTTTGACCAGCCTGTATCGATTACTTTTTTTGCAATAAAAACCGGGCGAAGATTTTCGGGACCATAGGGTTCCATTTGTGAAATAATATCATAGAAAGGTTGCCTGATATCTTGCAATGCTATTTCGGCATCTATCACTATTTCCGGTATTAACTGTTCTGGTGTGATGGTGGAGGAAACTACCTGTTCAAACTTCTCCCGGAAGGCATCCACCTGCCCGGCTTCCAAAGTCATTCCCGCAGCGGCGAAGTGACCGCCATACCCTAGTAAATGTTCTTTGCAGGCATGTATGGCTTCGTATAAATTAAAACCCGGCACACTCCGGGCACTGCCGGCTGCATAGTCACCGGATTGTGTCAGCACAATTGTGGGGCGGTAATAATGTTCGATCAACCGGGATGCAACGATGCCAACAACTCCTTTGTGCCAGTGCGGTTGAAATACCACCGTTGATTTCCGGTTTTTCCAGTCTTCGTTCCTGTTTATCTGATCCAGGGCTTCTTCTGTGATCGTTTTATCAGCTTCTTTCCTGTCCGTATTATCGCTGTGCAGCAGTTCTGCATACTGCAGTGCTTCTTCTTCACTTTCAGCCACAAACATCTGTACAGCTTTTCTTGCATCATCCATTCTTCCCGCTGCATTTACCCGTGGGGCAATCATAAATACCAGGTTGGTAATACGCAACTCTTTTTCAAGACCACTAAGTTTTGCCAGTGCTTTTATGCCGTAGTTGGGGTTTTGATTAACCTTTTCAATGCCGTGAAAAGCCATGACCCTGTTTTCGCCGGTCATCGGAACAATGTCGGCCGCAATGGCCGTTGCCACGAGGTCGAGATACTGTAATGCAGCTTCTGCAGGCAGGTTCAGTTTTTCGGCCAATGCGGACATCAGTTTAAAACCAACACCACATCCACAAAGTTCTTTATACGGGTAATGGCAGTCTATTTGTTTTGGATTGAGAATAGCGACAGCGGGAGGAAGTATTTCATCCGGCAGGTGGTGATCACATACTATAAAATCAATTCCCTGTTCTTTCGCATATCCAATCAACTCAGCGGATTTAATGCCGCAATCCAATGAAATGATCAGGGTGAAGCCGTTTTCTTTGGCAAAATCGATACCGGATTTACTTACCCCATAACCTTCCCGGTAGCGGTGAGGTATGTAAAAATCAAGGCTGGAATAGATCTTTTTCAGGAACTGGTACATGCAGGCCACAGCAGTTGTACCATCCACGTCATAATCGCCAAACACTAAAATTTTTTCGTTGTTATTAATGGCAGCAATAATTCTTTCAACCGCTTTTTCCATGTCTTTCATCAGCCATGGGCTATGCAGGTCCGTTAGCCGGGGACGAAAAAAATCTTTTGCCTGATCAAATGTTTTTATTCCCCGTTGCACTAAAATCTTACAAAGTACCGGGTGTATTTTAAGCGATTGAAGCAAGTCATTAATTTTTGCTTCATCAGCAGATAGTATTTTCCATTTTTTCTGCATACAGGGGAACTCAATTAATATTTACGGTCGGTGACAAAAAGTACCATGTCTTCCAGGCCTTGCCGGGAGGGGCTTTCAGGGAATTGATGAAGTATGCTAATGGCTTCTTTTTTAAAGGCATCCATTTTTTCTTTTGCATAAGTAATGCCTCCGGCTGCCTGCACCTGGTCAATAACCCACTGTACTTTTTTCTTATCCCGGTTATTATTTTTTACGATGTAAATTATTTTACGGCGGGTGGGTTTATCAGTATTATTCAGGGTGTAGATCAGCGGTAGTGTCAGTTTTTTTTCTTTAATATCGTTGCCGGTTGGTTTGCCTACATTTTCGCTTGCATAGTCGAACAGGTCATCTTTTATCTGGAAAGCCATTCCTGTTTTTTCACCAAACAGCCTCATTTTTTCTGCAATAGCTTCATCCCGGCTGGTACTCCATGCGCCGGCGGAACAGGCCGATGCAAGCAATGAAGCTGTCTTGTTACGGATTATTTCATAATATACTTCCTCGTCCAGGTTCAGGCTCCGGGATTTTTGCATCTGCAGTAGCTCCCCTTCACTCATTTTCCGGACGGCATCTGTGAGAATGTGCAGTACCCGGTAATCATTATTGCCGAGCGACAGAAGCAAGCCTTTGGCAAGCAGGTAATCACCGATCAAAACGTTTGCCTTGGCTTTCCAGATGGCAAAAGTGGAGAAAAAGCCCCTTCTTTCCAGGGAGTCGTCCACCACATCATCATGCACCAGTGTGGCAGTGTGCAATAATTCTACAAGTGAGGCTGCCCGGTATGCTTCGTCGTTAATTTCACCGTTGAGTTTGGCAGAAAGCAATACGAACATGGGTCTTAGCTGCTTTCCCTTTCGCTTTACGATGTAGCGTAAAATATGTTTCAGGACCGGGACTTCTCCCCGCATAGCCTCTTTGAAACGGGTCTCAAAGACTTTCAGCTCTTCGTTTATGAGGTCGGTGGGTAGTTTCATGTAAAGAGCGGCAATTTACGCCGCAAAAAAATAAATAAGCCCTCAGGCAGCAAAATGAACCCTTTTGCTGACTAAGTCATTGAAAAATAATACGCAAATAGAACCAAATTATTAACATAAAAATTTGGTAATTAATCTTCAATCTCTATTTTTGCTTATTATTAGGACATTGTTTTTCAAATCTTAATCCTTAGTTATGGCAAGCAAAAAGTATTTATTACTGGCAGGCATATTTTGTCTGTTGGCGTCTACATCTGGTTTTTCACAAAGAGTTGGAGCCAGTTATGACGTAAAAGATTCTTCTTTAGTTCCCGGTAAAAGAATGCCTCAGCATTCTGAGTTTTTAAACGGCACATACAACTTCCCTGCGAAGCCCCGCAATCAGTGGGAAATCGGTATTAAAGCCGGTTTGTTCCAGGTAAGTGGTGATTTACCTGCAAAATTTGTATCTCCCGGTTTTGGATTGCATGTGAGAAAGGCCTTTGGTTATATTTTCTCTATGCGTCTGGAGTACATTTATGGTATCGGTAAAGGCCAGGCCTGGCGTTTTGCTGAAAACTATGCAAAGAACCCAGCTTGGGGTACTTCAATTGTAGACCCGGCTCAAAGATATTCTGCTCCTAAAGCAGTGACTGGCGCTGGTGCTTTCCGCCAGATCGTATCTTCAAAAACTGGTTTAACAACCACTCCTTTTGAATATATCTATTACAACTACAAAACAAAGGTTCAGGATCTCTCATTGCAGGGAGTTGTTACATTAAACAATATCCGTTTCCACAAGGCAAAAACCGGCTTTAATGTATATGGATTTGCTGGTATTGGCGGAAGCGTTTACGATACAAAAGTAAATGCCCTGAACGGAGCATCTAAATATGACTTTACAACAATTGCTCAATCTCCTTATGACAATCGTAAGGATAAAATTGATCAATTGAAGAACCTGATGGATGACACTTATGAAACTCCTGCTGAGAATCATGGTGAACGTCGTCCAAAATTGTTTGACAATACTTTCAAACCATCTGGTACAGTTGGTATGGGTATGGCCTTCAAACTGGGTAACAGAGTAAACCTGGCTTTAGAAGACAGGTGGACCTTCATTAAGGATGACTTGCTGGATGGCCAACGCTGGCAGGAACATGCATGGGGTGATGCTGTGTTAACCCGTGATTTCGATTCTTATAACTACTTAAGTCTTGGTTTGAATATCAACCTGGGAGGCAAATCAGTTGAACCTCTTTGGTGGCTGAACCCACTGGATTATGCTTACAGCGAAATCCGCAATCCTCGTTTGATGCGTCTGCCAAAACCAGTTCTGCCTGATAGCGATGGCGATGGTGTAACAGACCAGTTTGACCAGGAACAAACCCCTGCAGGTTGCCCTGTTGACAGTCATGGTGTAACTAAAGATACTGATGGTGACGGAGTACCTGATTGTAAGGATAAAGAGCTTATCACTCCGACATATTGCCAGCCTGTTGACGCAGATGGTATCGGTAAATGCCCATGCCCAGAAGGTTGTGTAGGTGTTCCTCCTGTTGAGACAAAAACTTGCTCTGAGCTGATGGGTTCATTGCCAAGCATTGCATTCAAAGCAGGGTCTAACAAACTGGATGATGATGCAAAAGCTGCTTTAGCTACTGTAGCAGGCAGAATGCGCAACAATCCCGGTTGTAAAGTAGTGGTAATGGGCTATTGCAACTCTACCAAAAAAGAGCAGCAATTAAGCTGGGATCATGTAAATGCAGTTATCAATTACATGGTTGATAAAGAGGGTATCAGTGCTGACCGCTTCTTCTTTAACTATGGTAAGGAGGGTGGCGATTGCAATACGGTTGATCTTCGTCCTGCTGCTGAAGGTGAGACTGGTGACAACACAGTTGATCCTCCGCACCCAAATCTTCGTAAGAATTAATAGTTGATACTTTTTGCTGATAAACCCTCCCGACTCTTCGGGAGGGTTTTTTTATCATTATTCGCTTTGGGGGTAAATTTTGGAAGTGATTGATAAACTTGCTTTTTTTTCAGATAAAGCCCCTTTATCAAAACCTTAACTGCCTGACTTTGTGGCTTATCTTTTTTCCGCATAATTTGCCAGTATCTGTTAACTTTGCACACCTTTTATGAAATTTAGCTGGATCGTAATAGCAGGCCTCATTGTTTTAAGCAGTTGCAGCAGTAAGGGTATTGGTAAACTTTTAAAGAACCCCGACCCGGCCTATAAACTGCGCATGGCTGAGCAATACTTCGTGAAAAAGAAGTATGCCCTTGCCCAGCAGGTATATGAGGATGTAATGCCCTACTTCAAGGCCAGCAAGGAGTTTGAAGACATTTATTATAAATACGCTTATTGTGCCTATTATATGGCGGATTACATGAATGCCGAGAACCTGTTCAAGAGCTACCTGGAAATATTTCCAAACAGCCTGAAGGCCGAAGAGGTTGATTATATGAGGGCCTATTCATATTATAAACAATCGCCAAAACCTGAACTTGACCAGACCAATACTGTGAAGGCAATGGGTATGATGCAGACATTCATTAATACTCATCCCGGCTCGGCAAGGAATAAGGAGGCAACGGAAATCATTGATATCTGCAGAGGTAAACTGGAAACCAAGGACTTTAAAAGTGCGCAGCTCTATTATGATATGGGGCAGTTCAGGGCAGCAGGAGTGGCTTTCAGCACTCTATTGAATACTTATCCTGAATCTCAGAAGGCAGATGAATATAAACTGATGATCATAAAGTCTTACTACCGTTTTGCTGAGTTGAGTATTGAAGACAAGAAGGTTGAAAGGTTTGAGCAGGTCATTACCGAGTGTACCGAATTCAGTAACCGTTTTCCTGACAGTAAATTGAAAAAGGAAGCAGAAGAATTTTTGAACTTATCGCAAACCAATATTAAAAATTTAAGCAATGAGCAAATTAAGACGTCAGCTTAGTGCCGGCATTACTAACAATGTAGAAACCCGTAACCTTGATGATATCAAGGGGAAAACCGGCAACCTGTATGAGTCTATCTCCATTGTGGGAAAAAGGGCTAACCAGATCAATATTTCTCTGAAAGAAGAGCTGCATAATAAACTGGAGGAGTTTGCAAGTCATACTGACAGCCTTGAAGAGATCCACGAGAATAAGGAGCAGATCGAGATATCCAGGGCTTACGAAAGAATGCCCAATCCTGCTCTGTTGGCCACACAAGAGTTCCTGGAGGACAAAGTGTATTTCCGTAAAGGAGAAGATGAGCTTTTCAGTTAAGCCGTGTTACAAAGCAGTAAATAATTTACAGCGATGGGAAACCGTCGCTTTTTTGTTTTTAAAGGAATTTGTTTACAGGCTATGGCCTTTCTGCAGTAAGTGGTATTTTTGAAATAGCATGTTACAGGGAAAAAAAATATTGTTAGGGATCACAGGCAGCATTGCGGCCTATAAATCTATTTACCTGGTAAGATCGCTGGTGAAAGCCGGCGCAGAAGTCAGGGTCATTATTACTCCATCTGCAAAAGATTTTGTCTCCTCCCTTACTTTATCAACACTTAGCCGCAATCCTGTGCTTACTGACCTGTTTGATGAGGAAAGCTGGTCTAATCATGTGATGCTGGGCCGATGGGCCGATCTGATGATCATTGCACCGCTGAGCTGTAATACACTAGCAAAAATGGCCAATGGCCATTGTGATAACCTGCTCCTTGCCACTTACCTTTCAGCCACCTGCCCGGTAGTAGTGGCCCCTGCCATGGATGAGGATATGTGGCACCATCCGGCAACAAAAGAAAATCTTAAGAAACTTGAATCCTTCGGGAATACAATAATACCTGTAGAAAAAGGTGACCTGGCAAGTGGGCTTACCGGCGAAGGGAGGATGGCTGAGCCGGAACAGATCCTTGATTTTATCTGCACCCGTTTTTTTTTGACCCGTCCGCTGACAGGTAAAAAAGCTATGGTAACTGCCGGTCCGACATACGAACCTATTGACCCGGTTCGTTTTATTGGAAATCATTCCACCGGTAAAATGGGCCTTGCCATTGCCCGTGAATTGCAACATCGGGGAGCAGAAGTGACATTGATAATGGGGCCAATCCAGGTTGATATGAGTTCCAACGGGATCCCGATAGTAAAAGTTAAAACAGCGGATGAAATGTACCGGGCATCTAACAAAGTCTTTGAAAAGTCCGATATTGCTATAATGGCGGCAGCCGTAGCTGACTATGCACCGGTTGCCATTGCTAAAGAAAAAATCAAGAAGAAAGAAGATAAACTTGTGCTTGAACTGACTAAGACAAAAGATATACTGAAAAGCCTTGGAGAAAAGAAAAAGGAAGGTCAGGTACTTGTAGGGTTTGCATTAGAAACAAACGATGAAGAACAGAATGCAGCAGATAAGCTGCAAAAGAAAAATGCAGATATGATAATTTTAAATTCATTAAACGATCCGGGTGCCGGTTTTGGGCATGATACCAATAAGATCACTATTTTCGAAAAAGGGGGGCAGCAATTCAGCTTTGATACCAAATCAAAAAACGAGGTGGCAAAGGATATTGTTGATACTATAATCCGACTTTATTATGCATAAAAAAATTATTCTTGTTATTGCTTTCGCATTTCTGACCGGCATCGTTCGGGGGCAGGAGATACAGGCCCGTTTAACTGTGATGGCTGTAAAGGTGAGCACACAGATTGACAAGAAGGTATTTCAGACACTTCAATCAGCACTGACTAACTTCCTGAATAACCGCCGGTGGACAGGTGATGGGTTTCAAACAAGTGAAAAAATTCAGTGTAATTTCCTATTGAATATTGAGCAGGATCTTGGTGGTAATGTATTTAAAGGAAAACTGACCGTACAAGCTGCCCGGCCAGTATATAATACTACCTACGACTCGCCAATAATGAATTTCCTTGATGATAATATTACTTTTCGCTATGTAGAGTTTCAGCCTATTGAGTTTAATGAAAACAGGGTACAGGGCAATGATCCACTTGCCGCAAATATTACAGCTATACTGGCTTATTATGTCAACCTTATTCTTGGGTTTGATTATGATTCATTTTCTCTGAGGGGTGGTGATGCTTATTTTCAAAAGGCATGGAATATTGTGAATAATGCTCCTGAGAATAAGGATATCACTGGCTGGAAATCATTTGAAAGCCTCCGCAATCGTTACTGGCTGGCTGAAAATCTTAACAGTAACCGGTTTGCTTTGATACATGACGTTTTATATTCTTATTACCGTACTGGCATGGATCTTTTTTATGAAAATGAAGATGCAGGCCGTAATGGCATACTGAATTCATTGAATTTCCTAAATACTATCAATACAGAGAATCCGAACTCCATGATCATGCAATTCTTTTTTCAGGGCAAAAGCAATGAACTAGTTAAAGTGTTCAGCAAAGCCAATGCGGAACAGAAGGGCAGGGCCAGGGAACTGCTGACCCGTCTTGATATTACTAACGGGGCTGCCTATAAAGAATTACGATGAGAAGTATCCTTTTACTTCTTGTATTATTGTTTGCTTTTGGCTGCAGAGATAAGAAAAGTGTTCCGCAGGGTGTATTGCCACAAAAAAAAATGCAGGCCATATTATGGGATATGATGCGAGCCGATCAGTTTTTAAGTGATTATGTACTCAACAGAGATACATCTTTAACTACGACAACAGAGAGCCTTAAATATTATCAGCAAATATTTGCCCTGCATAAAGTGAGCAGGGAGGAGTTCCAGCAAAGCTTTTCATTTTATAAATCTAAGCCGGCTTTGCTAAAAGAGATAATGGACTCAATCAGTACTCCACCGGTTAATGATATACCTTCAAGGAGAACTGAGCCAGTAAGTATAACTGCACCGATTAATGATCAACCAGACACTTTTGTAGTCGGTCCACGGATTCGAAAGGACAGTGCAGGAAAAAGAAAAAAACACTTGCCCGCTGATTAAAGAAGCTTTTACTATAGGTACAACAACTTCCCTAATTTTACGGCTTAATCATTAATTACATGAACAAGGTTGTTAGTTCTGCTGATGAAGCTATTTATGACATACAGGATGCAAGTACTCTGATGCTCGGAGGTTTTGGATTATGCGGTATTCCTGAGAATTGCATTGCGGCATTGGTTAAGAAGGGGGTAAAGCAACTTACCTGTATCTCCAATAATGCCGGGGTTGATGATTTTGGAATTGGACTGATGCTGAAACAGAAACAAGTAAAAAAAATGATCTCATCTTATGTGGGAGAGAATGCTGAATTTGAACGGCAATTACTCAGCGGAGAACTGGAAGTTGAATTGATACCACAAGGCACATTAGCCACCCGTTGTATGGCGGCGGGTTATGGCATGCCTGCTGTATTTACACCTGCCGGTGTGGGTACAGAAGTAGCTAATGGAAAAGAAGTGAGACAATTCAATGGAAAGGAATATCTGCTTGAATATGCCTTTGATGCAGATTTTGCCATTGTAAAAGCATGGAAAGGTGATACGGATGGTAATCTTCTATTCAAAGAGACCGCCAGGAATTTTAATCCTTTGATGGCTATGGCTGGAAGAGTAACTATCGCTGAAGTGGAGGAACTGGTACCTGTGGGAGAACTGGATCCTAACACAATCCACACACCCGGTATTTATGTTCACAGGATCTTCCAGGGTTCTAATTATGAAAAAAGGATTGAGCAATTAACAACACGAAAGAAAGCTTAAAATATTTTATTCATGGCATTAACAAAAGAACAAATAGCACAACGTATCGCCAGGGAACTGCGAGATGGGTACTATGTGAACCTTGGAATAGGTATCCCAACATTAGTGGCTAACTATATTCCCGCAGGAATGAATGTGGTGCTGCAAAGTGAAAATGGCTTATTGGGTATGGGTCCATTCCCATATGAAGGTGAAGAAGACCCGGACCTTATCAATGCCGGTAAGCAAACTATAACTACTGTACCCGGGTCTGCTTTTTTTGATTCCGCTATGAGCTTTGGAATGATAAGGGCAGGAAAAGTGGACCTAACGGTTCTGGGTGCTATGGAAGTAAGCGAGGAAGGCGATATTGCCAACTGGAAGATACCGGGTAAAATGGTAAAAGGAATGGGTGGTGCTATGGACCTGGTGGCCAGTGCAAAGAATATCATTGTGGCTATGATGCACAGTAACCCCAAAGGCGAGTCAAAACTATTGCCAAAATGCACCTTACCATTAACAGGAGTACGATGTGTAAAGAAAATCGTTTCTGATATTGCTGTATTGGATGTTACAGATAAGGGATTCAGGTTACTCGAAAGGGCACCCGGCGTTACGGTTGAAGAAATAAAAGTAAAAACTGCTGGTAAACTGATTGTTGAAGGCGAAATACCCGAAATGCAATTCTAAGAACTGTTATTATTCGATAAGATTATTCTTCACTGCAAAAAAAACCAACCCTGCTGTATTCTTGCTGCCAAACCTTTCCATCAGCCGGTCTTTAATTGCTTCCACCGTCCGGGGACTGATCTCCATTTTCTGCGCAATTTCCTGTGCGGTAAATTCCATGCAAATAAAACGCAGCACATCTTTTTCTTTATCACTTAAGGTAATCTCACTGTTGAGCGAAGGCACTACTTTTTGGCGGGAATGTGATTTTTTAAGCAATATCCGGTTTACAAAGTTGTTCAGGTAATAACCTTTTTCAAATACTTCCATGATGGCCCGGCGTATTTCCTGTGGTTCTGCATTTTTCAGCAGGTATCCATTGGCTCCATTCTCCATCAGGTGATAAACAAACCGTTCATCTTCGTACATACTTAATATCAGCACTTTTACCTGTGGAAATTGTTTACTTATTGCTTTTGTTGCTTCGATACCATCTTTGCCAGGCATCCGCAGGTCCATCAACACTACATCCGGTTCAGCAGCGGGTAAACCATTTAACAGTTCATCACCATTTTCTGCTTCGAGTACAAACTTAATGTTTGTAAAAGGGCGGAGTGAAAGGATGACACCTTTCCGGAATATTTTATGATCGTCAGCAATAGCTACCTTGATGGGTCCCATAGTGTTATCAGATAAGGGATAAAATTAGCGAATTTGGTTCATTTGGTGGCTTACTGGTACGGCTCATCTTTGGGTAACTCAATCGTTACTTTATAATAAGTCTGTGAAATATCCTTTTCAAAATTGATATTGCCCTGCACAACACGCAGGCGGCTGCTGATATTCTTCAGGCCGAGACCCACATTGCTCTTATTCAGTTTGTCAAAATCTGATTGTACAATTCCTCTTCCATCGTGATGGATACGGAGATAGAATTTATCTGCATGTACATTCTGTGTAAGATGGATAAAGCTGGCACTGCTATGTTTAAGAATATTGTTGATCAATTCCTGTACAATACGGAAGATGATTAATTCTTTTTCACCTTTCAGCCTTTCTTTGTATTCATGAAAACGGCTACTGGCATTAATGGTACCTGAGCCACTTATCTTCTGAAACAAGTCATTAATAGCAGATTCCAAACCAAAATTCTTCAGCGTTGGTGGCATCAGGCTGTGGCTGATGTTGCGGACCAACTGGATGGTATCATCAATGATCTGCCGTGCCTGGAAGATAGATTGTAACTGTGTAGCTTTATCCTGGTTCACCAGGTTCTCATTCAGGTAGAGACGGGCGGTGGCAAGCAGCGGCCCTGCATCATCATGCAGGTCGGCAGCAAGGCGCTGGCGTTCCTCTTCCTGCAGTTTTATAGAGGCATTCAGCAATATCTTTTGCTGTTCCTGCTCCATCTGGTTGATCCTATTCTGGAAACGAAGCACTCTTCGCTGGTGCAGAATAATAAAGATGATAAGGCTGACGGTAAGCACCACCATGCCCAATGTGCCTAAAAAAAGCACAGTAGATACTCCGGATGAATTGGTGGCTTGCAGGAAGAACATAATGGGTTAGTGGTTGCGGTTAAATCAAGTCTAAATAAGGTATATTTTCAGGTTTTTGTTTGGGCTTTTCAAAAGGATAGCGAGCATGAATAAAAATGGCAATAGCAAAGAGTATATTCTTAATTATCTCAGCAACATAGGTCATGTCACCAAACGTTGCTACCTGCGCTGTGCTCAGATGATCGAAAAGAATAAAAAAGAAGAAGGAGCCACCCAGGTAAATTAATATTCCAACAGAGACCCAGAATCCATAATGGTTATATATGTATGCTGTACTAAGCTCTCTAGAGAACTGGTAAAAGAAATAGATAATATAGAAAAGTATGATTATGGTTTCTATGCCGATTGGCACTGAGTCCAGACCTTTTACCTTCCCACTGAGAAGATAAAAGACCTGGAAAGCAAAAAAGAGGATTGAAATAATGACAATAACTTGTCTGGCTTTTTGACTTTTGACATTAACCCAGAAAATTACAGTGAAAGTGCCGTATTCAAAAAATGTATAAGCTGTTTTTAAATATTTCCTCAGATCCTTCGGGATATCATAATAGAAAAATAAGAAGCAAAAACATACTAATCCGTAAAGTGCTATAACCTTAGGAATAATATTATTGCCTTTATTCTTTACGAAGAAGTAACTAATTGGTAGTATTAGGTATGAAAAGGCTACTATATAATAAAAAAGCTTTTCTATATGTTTGGATTTACTCCAAAAATAGAAAAACTTTTTTTAAAGATTGAAATTAAGTGTGTTGCTTATTCTTCCCAAGCAACTAAAACATCTACATCCCAAGCTCTGCAGTTTTTTACATTCTTTTTCATAACAGTAACGTTTTTAAGCCTTTCTCAAATCTGATTTGAACAGTAAAAGTTGATTTTACGCTCATCTTATACAATCGGTCAAAAGGCAGGTGTATACCATTAAAAAGGATCAAAACTCAATACTGGTAAGGGTTTCAACGAATTCATGCTGGTAAACATACTAGTATAAAAAAAGTAATAATCCTAGGTAAAAACAGTAATTTTACGATTGTAAAAATAGTAAACTTACCCGGGAAATTTCCGGTTATCAACAGCTGTGGATAAGAAAAGAGGAAAGAGAGGCAGGCTTAGTATTTAGTAAACCTAAATGTATTCTGAGCTTTTTCAGATATAAAGAAGTTGATTGACATTGGATTTCGCTTATGGCATTCAAAGGATTTGGAAATTCACTTCAGGACGGTTTCAACAGGACATTGGATGATTTGAGGGGCTCGATCTTCTGTCAATCAACTTGTACCAAAAGTATATCCACAGCGGAATGTGTACAAGAGCAAATGCACGGCTTTTAAAACTTTCAGTATTTACTGAGCCGCTCGTACTATTCCGGTTGTAAAATGAAAATGTACGACAGTTTGCATTGGACAGTTACGAATCGGCTTGTTTTTGGCTATTTTTTGAAACTCAGCCACTGCTATCAGTACCTTGAAAAATGTTCTATGAATTGACCTTTTAATTGAAGGAAGTGTGAAGAAGCCCGGAATGATATACTGCGGGGATTCCAAAAAAGAGTATTTTTACGTTATATCTATTACCCATTAAATAAAACTGCTAAACCAATACCTGATGTCCACTCAACAAATTAAAGTTGCTATCGCCGACGATCATAAGATATTTCGTGATGGCATCCGGATGGCTCTTAAAGACAAAGAATACCTGAAAATACTTTGGGAAGCTGAAGATGGTAAAGATCTTCAGCACAAACTACAACTCAAGTTACCAGATGTTATCCTAATGGATATCCGGATGCCGGAAGTGGATGGCATCAATGCTATCAGTCTTATCCGCAAGGAGTATGAGGCATTAAAGATCATTGTACTGACTATGTACGATGACCAGGAAATGATCACCAAGATGATGGAAATGGGCGCCAATGCCTACCTGACCAAGACTACGGACCCCGAAGAAATATACCAGGCCATACTAACCTGTATGAATGATGACTTTTATTTTAATGAACTGGTGAATAAAGCTGTGTTGCTGAAGCTACAGCACAAAAAAACGGTCAGACAGTTTTATCCTAACCCGGTAAAACTGTCTGAGAAAGAAATAAAGATCCTGAAACTGATTGCCGAGGATAAAACAACCGAAGAAATATCGAAGGAAGTTTTTTTGAGCCCCCGCACTATTGAAACTATCCGGCAAAACATGAAACAGAAAGTAGGTGCCAAAACCATTGCCGGCCTGGTAATGTACGCCATGCGTAACAAGTTGTTAGAATAAACGCTGCTACATGAGCAATATTAACGACACATTTTTTGATGGCTATTATAAAGAAGTATGGCGCAGCATGATTCCCGAGGAGCTGACGATAAAAGAGGTTGATTTCATGCTTCCATACTTTAACCTGCAACCGGGTAGTAAAGTGCTGGACCTGATGTGTGGTTACGGACGCCATGCTATTGCCTTATCAAGAAAAGGGATAGCGGTAACCGCAGTTGACAACCTGGGTGATTATACCAGTGAAATAGCAGAAGTGGCGGATAAAGAACAATTGCCGCTAAAGGTGGAAAAGGCAGATGTTATTAATTATAAAATTGATGATGAGTTTGACCTGGCTATCTGCATGGGTAACAGCCTGAATTTTTTTGGACTTGCAGATGTTATGAAACTGCTGACCAATATTGCCAAACATCTGAAACCGGGCGGTCACTTGCTGATCAACAGCTGGTCAATTGCTGAGATTGTCTTTAAAAACTTTAAAGATAAAAGCTGGAGCAGGATAGGTGATGTGAAATTCCTTGCCGACAGTAAAATACTTTTTTTACCCACCCGGATGGAAACAGAAAGTACGACAATCTTTGCAGATGGTACAACAGAAGTAAAAACAGGCGTTGATTATATATATTCAGTCAGCGAAATAGAAAGAATGCTGAAAGAAGCTGGTCTTGCTCTTAATGAGATTTACAGCATTCCGGGTAAGAAGAAATTCGCAGTTGGTGAACCCCGGGCTTATATATTGGCGGCTAAACGATAATCCCCTTTCAAACAATTAATAATTGAATGCTGACTTTGGCCAGTTTTTCAGTATGAAAAAAACAAACCCCGGCGTTATGAGGACCGGGGTTCAACGTTACTGTTATGAAAAGAAAAAATTTTTTAAGCGTTACGCTTCATAGAGACAGGGTTTAATGGTTGCACGGTTTTGGTTTTTTCAAAAGGGATTGGATCTATAAAAACGGGGCCTTCGCAAAACTCAGGCTGACAAAACAACAAAGAGAAAGTTGACTGGCCGGTAGAGTGTCTCCCGATAAAGATCGGGTTTGGTTTTTCAAGGGATTCTTGGAAATTCTTTCTGGACGGTTATGGACATTTGGATGAGTAGGAAAAGACAGTCATCCGTATCAATCAACTTTCTGAGACAAAAGTATATCCACACTGATATGTTAACAAGAGCATAACTGCCCTATTTACAGCATTCGGTATTTACTGATGCGTTCGTAAAATCTCTATTTCCATTTCGTATTGTTTCGCTTCTCACTTTAAGTACCGGTACTTTCCGCAAATCTTAAATCAAGTACTTTCACTATGGTATATGTTGTGGGATTTTTCCATCTTGCATACCTGATTTATACCAAACGAATTATTTTTTTACTAATAATCCTAAAGATGAAAAACCCCGAAACAAACTCAGTAATTAAAGTTGCGATTGCCGATGATCATGCACTCTTCCGCACCGGCGTAAAAACATCACTCCAAAGCCGCAAAGACATACAGATGGTAGCTGAAGCCGAAAACGGTATGCAGTTGCTCAACCTGTTGCGTCACATTCAACCTGATGTAGTATTACTTGATATCCAGATGCCGATCATGGATGGGTTAACTACGTTACCGGAGATAAAGAAGTTATACCCGAATGTGAAAGTGATTATGCTATCTATGCATAATGATCATTCCGTTATTTCCAAAATGATGGAGATAGGGGCTAACTCTTATCTCACCAAAGAATCGGGGTCAGAAATGATCTATGAAGCAGTAAGAGCTGTGTATGAAAATGACTTCTTCTTTAATGAACTTACCAATAAAGCATTACTGAGCGGTTTGCGTACAAAACGTACTACTGAATCATCAATGCCCCAGGATGTTCAGTTAACAGATAAAGAAATCACCATCCTGAAACTAATGTGTGATGAAAAAAGTACCAAAGAGATTGCTGATATCGTTGACCTGAGCCCAAGAACTGTGGAAGCCATCCGTGACAAACTGAAAACAAAAACAGGCACCAAATCAATGGCAGGCCTGGTAATGTATGCAGTAAAAGCCGGTTTAGTAGAACAAGCATAATCTTTAACAGCAAGCATATTAAGCCGTTCCTTAACCGGGAACGGCTTTTTTATTTTACTTTGGTGGAATGAACAGTATTTGTTTCAACGGAAAAATAATTCCGGCCGATGAGCCGGTACTACTTGCTTCTAACCGTGGCTATCGTTACGGAGATGGTCTTTTTGAAACCATGAAAGTGGCGGAAGGGAAAATTTTGCTTTCGGATCATCATTTTGAAAGATTGTTTGCAGGACTTGCCCTGCTGCAGTTTGAAATACCCCGCCTGTTTCTCCGGCAGAAAACAGAAGATGAAATATTAAGCCTTTGTAAAAAAAACAACTGTGAAGGTCTTGCGAGGGTAAGGCTGTCTGTTTTCAGGGGTAACGGAGGATTATACGATGAAGATAAAGGACTGCAGTATCTTATCGAATGCTGGTCGTTGAATGAATCGGTGAACAGTTTGAATGAAAACGGGCTGGTAATTGATGTTTTTCCTGGTGCAGAAAAAAGTTGTGATAAATTTTCCAACCTGAAATCAGCCAACTTTTTACCTTATTCAATGGCGGCATTGTATGCCAAAGAAAAGAAGCTGAATGATAGCCTGGTTTTAAATACAACGGGCGGTATTGCTGATTCGACTATTGCCAACCTGTTTATAATTAAGAATGCTATTGTTATTACACCCGGGCTTGAAGAAGGTTGTGTGAATGGGGTGATGCGACAGTATCTGCTACAAAAAATGCAAGCTGCGGATTGTGCTGTTCAGGAAGCAACATTATCCGTCAATGACATTCTAGTTGCGGATGAAGTTTTTTTAACCAACGCCATTCATGGGATACGTTGGGTACGGCAATTCAGAGATATGTCTTATGGTAATGTAAAAACGGTGGAAATTTATAACCGCTTCATCAAAACAATTCATGCTTAAACTTGTTTCCTGTCTGCATGAAGCCTACCATTAATATATTCTGGTTTCGCCGTGACCTTCGGCTGCATGACAATGCCGGCCTCTACCATGCTTTAAAGGACGGCAACCCGGTACTCCCCATCTTTATTTTCGACCGCAATATACTGGATGAGCTGGAAGATAAAAATGACCGGAGGGTTGAGTTCATTCATCTTGCGTTGCAGGATATACAACAACAATTAGTGAAAATGGGTTCGTCGCTGGATGTTCTATACGGAACACCTCCTGAAGTCTATAACGATTTATTGAACGAATTCAATATTGAAAAAGTGTTTGCTAACCATGACTATGAACCATATGCAAAACAACGGGATGCTGCTATCGAAAAGCTATTAAAAGAACACGGTACTGGTTTTCATACATTCAAAGACCAGGTGATACTGGAGAAAGACGAAGTATTGAAGGATGATGGGAAACCATATACTGTATTTACTCCATACTCGAGAAAATGGAAAGCAGTATTGACTGATTTCCATTTGAAACCTTATCCCAATAAGAAGTATTTCGGGAATTTCTATAAATGGCCGGAACATGAAATTATTTCTCTTGCTGAAATGGGATTTATTGCTGCCGGTCAACCATTTCCCGGCAAGGAATGGCTGGGACAGATCATCAGGAACTATAAAGAGCAAAGAGATATTCCCTCGATACAGGGTACCTCAAAACTAAGTGTTCATCTTCGATTTGGAACGATCAGCATAAGAGTTTTGGCGGCTGAGGCTGGTGCTTTGAATGAAACTTTTTTGAATGAACTTATCTGGCGGGATTTTTATCATATGATACTCTGGCATTTCCCGAAAGTAGTGGGACATGCTTTTAAGGCAGAGTATGATCTGATCAAATGGAGGAATAATGAAAAAGAATTTGCAGCATGGTGCAACGGCCAAACTGGTTACCCGATCGTAGATGCCGGTATGCGGGAATTAAATACTACCGGTTTTATGCATAACCGAGTAAGAATGATCGTAGCATCATTTCTGACCAAGCATTTGCTGATTGACTGGCGTTGGGGTGAAGCCTATTTTGCAAAAAAACTTTTAGACTTTGATTTAGCTGCTAATAATGGTGGCTGGCAGTGGGCTGCGGGAAGCGGTTGTGATGCGGCACCTTATTTCCGGGTTTTTAACCCGTACTTACAAACACAGAAGTTTGACCCGGAATTGAAATATATCCGCAAGTGGATACCCGAGCTTGATGAACTTACCTATCCACAGCCGATCGTAAATCATGAAGCAGCCAGAAAAAGATGCCTGGTAGTTTATGCAGCAGCTTTAAAGAAATAATACATCTTCGTCGTCAGCCTCCTCATTATTTAGTTCAAGAAATACTTCGTGTAAAGCTTCTATTGCCTGGCGACCTTCGTCTCCCAGATCGAGGCTGTAATTATTTACATAAAGGTCAATATGCTGACGCATCACATCTTCACTCATTTCCTGTGAATGTTGTTTGACATAATCAGGAATAGCAGGATATTCTTTGAAGGCAAATTCAAGACTTTTACGGATCAGCTCATTTATTTTCAGGGCAGCTGATCTTTTTACTGATTGATTGATCGCAATACCTCCCAAAGGAAGCGGCAGTTCCATTCTTTGTTCCCAATATTCGCCGAGGTCTTTCACTTTGTACAAACCCTTCTGCCGGTAAGTGAAACGATTCTCATGAATGATGACCCCAAGATCAGCTTCCTTATTCAATAAAGCATCTTCAATAGCAGAGAAGACCATGAATTTTTTATCCTTAGCATCCGGGTAGGCAAAACTGAATAAGAGGTTGGCAGTTGTATTGGCACCGGGCAGTGCAATGGATGCCTGGTTTATTTCCTCCGGGGTTATTTCCTGTACCGAATCAGTTATTAACAACGGACCGACACCTTTACCCAATGCACTGCCGGCATTCAGCAATGTATAATTAGTCAGCGATTTAAAAAAAGCCGGAAAACTTAGTTTGGTTATATCCAGTTTCCCTTCCATGGCCCATTGATTGAGAGTTTCCACATCTGCCAGTACTACATCAAATTCAAATTCTCCGGTATCAATTTTTTTATTGACCAGTGCGTCAAATATAAAAGTGTCGTTGGGACAGGGAGAAAATCCGAGAGTCAGTTTCATAGTTTATGTAACAAAGTGATCAGTTCATTGTTCAGGTTCATAATGGATTCTTTCATATTCCAGTTCTTCTTATTTCTTTCTGCAATATAATTTGATACAGTTCTGATTTGCAGAAAGGGTATTTTCTCCATCAGGCAAACATAATGTAAAGCGGCTCCTTCCATCGATTCCACCACAGGGCTAAAAGCCTGTTTGTAAAATTTTACTTTTTGTGCGGAAGTGGTAATTTCATTTATAGAAACGGCTTTTACTTTTTTTAGTTTTACTTTCTTCAATACTTCGCTTTTATTTACCAACCAGCCGTTTGAAAATGGATATTGATTCTGAGGCACCAGTTTAAGATCAAACAATGTTTTCAATTTATCGAGTTCAACCACACTCTGGTCGGCGATTGCTTCCTGTTTGATAGCAAGAACTGAACCCAGGGGTATAGTTGTATCAAAACAGCCTCCAACGCCAGCTTGTATTATTATATCGGGTCGTTTTACCTGTAGTTGCCTGGTGAGTGAATAGGTTGTTGCAGTTAGCCCGATACCTGTTATCAATATGTCGATATTAATGGCCGCTGGCATATCTTTCCCATTCCTGTATTTTTCCAGGAAAGGAGTGATCTCTATAACGGTAGCAGCGACTACTAAACAATTCATAACAAATGGGTTGTTCACAAAAACTAAGCCTGCAAGGTAGCGTAAACTTCTCCTTTTTCAAGCCTTGCCCAAAGCTGTTTTGCCTTACCTTTGCGGCCTGCCATCCAAATGGTATGGTTTCACAATTCCTTCCGCCCAAACTGCTGTGAAGGAACAAAAAAAGTAAAGCATGGTTTACTTAACAAGGATAGAGCATTTTAATGCTGCACACAAGCTCTACAATCCCAACTGGACCAAGGAGAAGAACAACGAAATTTTTGGAAAATGCGCCAACGAGAACTGGCATGGTCACAACTTTGAGTTGTATGTTACCATCAAAGGTGAACCAGATCCGGACACAGGGTTTATTTATGATGCAAAAAAGCTAGGAGCCATTATACAAGATAAGGTGGTGGAAAAACTTGACCACCGCAACCTGAACGTTGATGTGGAGTTTATGCGGGGAAAAATGTGCTCTATTGAAAATCTTGTGATGGGTATCTGGAATGAACTGGAGCCACATCTTCCGTCCAGCATTCAACTGCATTGCCTTAAACTGGTAGAAACAGAAAAGATCTATGTTGAATATTACGGAGGGAATTAATTTTAGAACAATTCTTCCTCTTTATTGTTTTTCTATTCAGCCAGGTGGAAGATATATTTCATAAATTGTATAATGAGTAAAAAAGTTGCAGTATTCAGAAAAGAGAGTTTTAATGCGGCCCACCGGCTGTTTAACCCGGACTGGGATGATGTGACCAATGAAAAAGTGTTTGGGAAATGTGCTTTGCCCAATTATCATGGGCACAATTATGACCTGGTAGTAAAAGTAGTGGGAAAACCCGACAAACAAACCGGATATGTGATGGACATGAAAGTGCTGAGTGATCTTATAAAAGCTGAAGTGCTGGAAAAACTCGATCACAGGAACCTGAATCTTGACGTAGCTGAGTTTAAGGAGCTTAATCCCACTGCAGAGAACATCGCTGTTGTTATTTACAAAATATTGCGGCCGCATATTGATGAAAAGCTTGATATGCAGATACGGCTTTATGAAACACCAAGAAATTTTGTAGAGTACCCGGTTGATTAAATTTTAATACTATTTCTATGGCATATAAAAAGATTGAGCAGTATGATGAAAAGGTCACTTCCGGCCTGATGGGTAATTACAAAGAAGTGTTGGACCTGCTGGGCGAAGATTCTGAACGGGAAGGCTTATTAAAAACACCGGAACGGCTGGCGAAAGCCATGCAATATCTTACCCAGGGATATCATCTTGATGCCAGGGCAATCATCAATTCTGCAAAGTTTCATGAACCTGTCAGTGAAATGATCGTAGTCAAGGATATTGAAGTTTACAGTATGTGTGAACATCATATGCTGCCTTTTTTCGGTAAAGCCCATATTGCTTACATACCCAATGGCTGGATAACAGGATTAAGCAAAATGGCAAGAGTGGTGGATGTATATGCAAGAAGGCTTCAGGTGCAGGAAAGATTAACTGTTGAGATCATGAATGCGATCAGAGAAACACTCAATCCTTTGGGTGTGGCTGTTGTCATTGAAGCCAAACACTTGTGCATGATGATGCGGGGAGTACAAAAACAAAACTCCGTAACGACAACTTCTGCATTTGATGGAGAGTTTCAAAAAAACAGTACCCGCAGTGAGTTCCTTAAACTCATAAGTGCTAAGCTGGATTAACCTTATATTTGCAACTACAAAAGAAGTTTGATTGGTATTCGATCAGACTTTTTTTATGGGTGGGGGGTAAAACACTAATTTATGAAACATGCATTTGTATTTCCGGGCCAGGGTTCTCAATTTCCGGGAATGGGTAAAGATCATTATGAGAATAGTGCTTTTGCCAAAAAACTTTTTGAACAGGCCAACGAAGTATTGGGCTTTCGTATTTCAGATATAATGTTCAATGGAACGGAGGCTGATCTGAAGCAGACCAACGTAACGCAACCTGCTGTCTTTTTACATTCGATCATCGCTTATAAAAGTATTGAGGGTGCCTCACCTGATATGGTGGCAGGCCATTCACTGGGAGAATTTTCTGCTTTGGTTGCCAATGGAACACTGAGTTTTGATGATGCTTTGTTGCTGGTATCGATTCGGGCAAAGGCCATGCAAAAGGCCTGTGAAATTGTTCCATCAACAATGGCGGCAGTATTAAATCTTGCCGATGATAAGGTAGAAGCTATTTGTACCGAAGTGCAGCATGAAACAGGGGAGGTAGTAGTAGCCGCTAATTATAATTGCCCCGGCCAGCTGGTCATTAGTGGTTCTGTTAAAGGGATTGATATCGCCTGTGAAAGAATGAAAGCTGCCGGAGCAAAAAGAGCATTGGTATTACCGGTGGGAGGAGCCTTTCACTCACCATTGATGTTGCCAGCCAAAGAAGAACTGGCAGCGGCAATAGAGGCAACTAAATTTCATTCACCTACTTGTGCGGTATATCAAAACGTAGCAGCAAAAGGTGTAATGGATAAGGAGGAAATAAAACAAAACCTGATTGATCAGCTTACCGGTGCCGTCCGCTGGACACAAAGTGTTCAGGCCATGATAGCCGACGGAGCCTATAAGTTTACTGAAGCAGGTCCGGGTAAAGTTTTGCAGGGGCTTGTACTGAAAATTAATAAAGAGATGCAGGTGGATGGGGTGAACTAACCGATTTTATCAAGCTACCATTTTTCTTAGTGCATTTCTCTTTCTTTTACTGATCTGCAACTGCTCACCATTTGCAAGTGTAAGTATTTTATTACAGGAAATACCTGAAATGAATTTTCTGTTTACTATATGCCCTCTGTGTATACGGTAAAACCTGTCATCGGGTAGTTTTCCTTCAAACCACAATAACACTTTTGCCACTGTCAGGGGATATTCATTATCAAAATAAATCTTACAGTAATTGCTGCTGGCCTGGATACGAATGATGTTATCCGTCATTACTGATTTCAACCCTTTGTTGGTTGGAATGATAAATTGGTTCATATATTTTTTTAAGGGCTGCTGCATCGGTTGGATGCAGCAGCCGGTAAATTATTTTACAATAGTGAGTGTAAAGCCTGAGTTAACCTGGCCTGTAGCACCTGGGTTCATTCTGAGAGTGCGGATCGTTACATTGGAATTGACCTGCGGATAATTTGGCTTTCCACTATTTATTGTAACATCAGTATTTGCATCCGGCAAACTATTACAACTCCAGTTGGCAGGATTTTCCCACACATTACTGGTGGTTCCTTCCCAGGTCATTCCAAATTTCAGCAGGAAGATAATACTGTAAGTATTGCCATTGACAAGGCATCGATATTGATAGCCATACAGGGATGTAGGTGCATTGGAGATATTGAGAACAGAAGTGCTGGTGCCACTGTATACTCCTCCATCGGTAAGGTTTACAAAACCCGAGCCTGTGTCTATCTGCCATTGGTAAGTGCTGCCAGTAAGTTTTGAATCAAAAGAAACACTTCCGTTCGGACAAATTATGTGCTCGCCATCCTTAACAAAGATGCTGTCCACCAATTTCAATACTTCTTTATTACCTGTACTGTCTGTAGCTGTTATATAGAACCTGTACAGATGATCTTCCACCCCGATGAATGTGGTGTCAGCGCCACGAAAATTGGCCGCATATAATTCAGGGGCAGCGCCATTATCTGATACAAAGATGGAATACCATTTTACACCTGATCCATTCAAATCATCGGTACCGGTATAAGCGATCGTTATTTCTGTGTTGATAGTGCTGTCTGGCAGGTTGCTAATGCTGCTGACAGGCGGAAATGCATCAATCGTATTCTTTTCAATATTGGTCGGGATGGTATCATTCAAATCAAACATAATATCTGCACGGGCCAATATGGAGTCCAGAGTTAGCGCAGTAGTTACGGGTTTGATACTGAAGTTGACAAATCCATGTCCTGATGTATTATTCAGACTATCCTGCAGCAGGAGGAAACCCTTCAATGGATCTGATGGGGGAAGCAGTGTGACCGGATCAATTGATTGAAACTCCCAGAAAGCCTGGTTGTTTTGTACATCGTAACCTGCTGTGATGTCAACATATAATCCAAGAGAATCCCTGCAATCGAGCCGCTGATAGTAAGAGGCTGTAACCGGCGGCACTGCAAACGTAAGATTGTTAAAACCAAAGCTTCCTAACTGGAAAGTAGCAGGATCCATTTTTGCATGTGCAGGTGAAATGATCTTTACATATTTAGCCGGTGCCGATGCAGTCTTATCATTTTCAAATAAAATAGTATAGGGCAGCCTGTCATTGATACTGACCCAGCTTTTAGCGGGTACGCCATCTGGCCCGATGATCTCATTAGGATCCTGGGAAGAGATAGCTTCGGCGGCAGCATTTATTGCTGCACCTATTGCACCGGCAGCGTTTTGTGTACCGCCACCATTGTTTTGCGGGCAGTCGGTTTTAGGTCTTAATTTTCTTTGCTCGATCTTCCACCGGGCTCTTTGCCATTTAGCTCCCATACCTTGTTCCCATTGCCATTTTTCCATTACTTCATCGCTTTGGTCACCAAAGCCAGTCCACTTTCTTAATTTTAGTTCAGCTTTGTATTCCATATCTCCATAAAATTGCCCGGCATATTCTGCGTTGTCATTCATACTTTGTCCGTTGCCGCCAGTCAATGCACTTGTTACTTTTTCCTGAGTAAAATCAAAGAGATTATAAAGGCCTCCGGCTGGTGTCAAACCCAAACCGCTTTGGGCCATATTGCCACCTGATTTTATTAATTGGGCCCCATCAATTGTTCCATTGTTGTAGTCGTTCATTGCACCTCCAAACTTGTAGCTTTTAATGCCAAAATCTAAAAGATTGAGACCTGTTCCAAGTTTTCCTAAGCCACTTACCCATTTTCCCATCTTGCTATTTTTCATTGCGTCAATCTTGTTCGAATTTTTTAACCAAGTGTCGAATAATTGTTGTGATTCTTTCCACATATTTTGACTTTTGAGCACATCATGCATGATATCAAGGTCATGCTCAAATTTCAACAGGGCCTCCAGTTCATTTTTAAACTTGGTTGCTGTAATCACATCTGCCCATGACCCGATACCATTCACCCACGATTCAACTGTTTCAGTTTTGTCAACTATCCCCTTCTCTTGTTCAGGACAGTCTTCTAACCCTAAAACATCAATTCCATTTGCCGGATTATTGTGCACATATTGATACATGCCCATGCCATCCGCATAACCGATCAGGTCCCGTTGGTTAAATAAGCCAGTTTCAGGGTTGTACTCCCTGAAGAAGAATTTATAGTTGCCGGTAGCGCTGTCATATACCTGCCCGGTAAATCCAAACCGGTTTCCCGTCAATGAACCAGTCAATGGGTTATTCAGGGAATCATAAATACTCATCTTGCCATATACATCATACTCATATTTTTCCAGCAACCGTCCCTGTTGATTTGTAATGGCTTCAACAGAATTCAACTCATTCTGGTGATAGTAGTAGAGGTTGTTGTCTTTTTCGTTTGCAACTGGAGTTAGAAAATTGGAAAAGATCGTTTTGTTTTTGATCGTTCCGGTTACGCCATCTCTTTCTTCTATCAGTTCCATTCCGGCAAAGCTGTATTTGAGCATAGTCCCGTTCAGGGTTTTATGTACCCTGCGGCCCAGCGCATCATATTGGTAGGATAAAACAGTTCCCGCCGCTGAAGAATCTTTTATCAGTCTTCCTTCGGGGTCATAAAATTTATGGAAAAGACCGTCGAAGGTAAGATTGCCATTGTTATTGTAAGTATAGGTAATGTTTTGTAAGCCGTTGCTGTTAATCAACTGGTTCAGATTATTAGAAGTGTAGGTGGTGGCCACACCATTCAGATTTGCTGCAACCCTGTTTCCCAATGCATCATACGTATAGCTGTTTTGTATAACTGGTGATCCCCCAACAGGGCCTCGTTTGTAATTAGTGATTCGATAGCCATTGTCATAAGAAAACTGTTCAGATTTCGCCGGTGTGTTGAAACGGTTAATGGCTGTTTTGTTGCCCTGATTATCATACGAAAACCCGGTGTTTTGAATGGTGCCGCCAGCAGTGTTAAGATTTGTCAGGCGGCCTGCAATATCATACTGCCTGTTGCAGGAAACACCGTTGGCAAATATTTGTCCTGTCATCTGGTCATTATTATTGTATTGGTAGCTTGCCAGCACAGAATTATTTTTTGCAATGCTTGTAAGTCTGTTCCGGGTATCATAGGTTTTTGTTATCACCGTGCTGTCCGGATAAATAGTAGTTTGTGTACGGCCAGCTGTGTTATAACTATACTGAACTGTTCTTCCGTCAAATGTTTCTGACAAGATGCGGTTAAGTGCATCATGGATAATGGAAACAGTGCCGGCGTTATTGGTGGCAGAAATAATCCTTCCCAGGTTGTCATAAGAGTAAGAATAAGTGTGTCCATCAGGTAATGTTTTGCTGATAATACGGTTAAGTGAATCATAAACAAGGTTTACAAGAGTACCATCTGCCTGTAACTTATTTATTACATTTCCTTTATTGTCGTAGCTATATTCGATGAACCTGTTATCGGGGTAAGTCACCCTTCTGGGCCTGTTCAGGTTGTCGTAAGTGTAGTTAGTGGTATTATTGTTCTGATCTTTTACAGATATGATATTCCCGTTCGCATCATATTCATATGTAACAACAAAGCCATTATTATCCGTTATGGTCTTTACCCTGTCAAGGCTGTCATAAGTGTAACCTGTAGTCTTATTGTTGCGATCTGTTACAGATATTATGCTATTGTTTTTATCGTAAACGAGTGTTGCAAAATTGCCAAGAGCATCTGTAACTTTTTTTATACGGTTCAGGCTATCATAGTCAGCATCATAAGTAATGTCTGTTCCTTTTGAAAGCCTGGTGATATTGTTATTTGCATCATAGGTTAGATTATAAATAGGCCCTGTAGCATCTGAAATTGTTGTAATCCGGTTCAATGCATCATAGCTATAATTGACCGCTTCTCCGTTTGGAAAGCTTACAGAAGTAATGTTCCCATTTGCATCGTAGTTCACTGTAGTATTGTTCCCCAGTGGATCTTTTATGCCTGTTATCCTGTTACGGGTGTCGTAGCTGAATTCAATTTTGTAGCCAAGCTGGTTGGTGGCGCTGGTAAGATTGTCCATTGCATCATAAGCAGCGGTAACATTGTTTCCCATGGCATCAGTAAAACGTACTATCCTGTTCGAAGCATCATAACCCATTGTGCTGGTTTCGCCACCTTCATTAATCACAGAGGTATTATTTCCTTCCGGATCGTAATTCAGGTTTATATTATTATTGACAGGATCAGTTATTTTTTTCAACCTGTTCAGGATATCATACTCCATATTAGTGGTATTTCCTCTTGCATCTGTATAGGCGAGCAGGTTTCCTCTCGCATCATATCCCAAACCAGCCTGGTAACCATTCGGACCTGTTACGGATAAAGGGTTCCCATAAGTGTCGTATGCATAAGTGAATGTATTTCCTTTCGGGTCGGTACTGCTGATTATGTCACCGTTACTATTGTAAACGGCGGTATAAACAAGATTTCCAGGTTCGACCAATTGTGTAAGGTTACCAGCTGCATCATAAGTCATGGTGGTGATATAGCCTTTTTCATCAGTAAAGGAAGTTACCCTGCTAAAGTTGGAAGAGTAAGTATAAGTTGTGGTTTGACCGAGCGGATCTGTCATGGTCAGCATATTACCTTTACTGTCATAGGTGAAATTGGTGATGTTACCGTTGGCATCTGTTTCCTTGACCTTATTGCCATTGGCATCATATTCAAATTTCATATTGAATCCGCAACAGTTGCCGGAGAGTGACTCAAGCCATGTTTTGCCTTCCTGTTTTTTAAAGACATATTGTGTTACCTGGTTTGCACCATTTGCCTGGTGGTCTGTAACGTAGGAAGTATGTGCAGCGGTGTCGTAGGAAAAACTCATCCGTTTATTACAGCCAACAAGTTCACTAATGCTTAAATCGAAATAGTAGACTATGTCCACTTTGTTATTGTTTTTATCTGTGATGCCTTTCATGGGTCCATTCACTAAGTAGCTGTATTTGTTAGTGCCGTTCAGCGGATCTTTTGCCTGTGTAAGGTTTGCGGCACCATCGTAAGTATAAGTAATGGTACGGACAGGGGAACTGACGGCATCAGTAATGCCGGTAAGTTTCCCGTTTGTATAATTCAAGGAAATACTTTGACCGGCAGTGTTTGTAATAGCCGTAAGTAAAGTGTCTGTATAAGTCATCGTTAGGAAGTTGCCATTCGGGTCTTCCATCTTAGTTATTTTTTTGAGAGTGGCGTTATCGAAATAAAATTTAGCTCCGGTTGGCTCGACCAGTAAAAATTTCCCGGGTTGATATTCAGATAATGTACTGAAGAAGCCTTTTGGGGCACTATATGTTCCGCCTCCCGCACTAGAGTATGTATCTTCCCGTCCGTCGCTCCAGCTAATTGTTTTAGAGCCAGCGGAGTCATTTTTATATTTGATATAGTAATTGAAACTCCAGCCTTTGCCAAATCCATTATTTTCTGTGTAGTTATAGCTGTTATAGAAGAAAGTGACATCCATGGGAAATCCCCTTCCCGGAATGTAGAGATCTGTACGGGAGAAAAATAAATTTCCGGTAAGTGTATTTACTTCCAGACCCATTGGTCCTGTTTTATTCGGTATGTTGATGTTTTGTGCAGTAATAGAAGTTGCAGTACTAATCATCATCAGTAAGCAAAGCAAATGTCGTCTGCTTTTATTTTTCATAACCTTTATTTGAAATTGGTGACTCATAGTATTTTTTATCTCAGTGTGAAATTGATCATGGTGTGACCCGGCATATTAACAGGTGTTTTTCCATACACAGTAATTGTTCCGCTTGCACCTGCCCGTATAATACCGGGAGGGCCACCCGGTTCAGTTAATTCGAGATGTAATGATGTATTTGCAGCAGTCAGCTCCGGAATGCTCCTGGCCAGCATCACTTCTTTATCATTGTAGAGTATTCTAACCTGTGCCGGTATATCATTGTTTGACGGATTAGTATAGTTAATCTGTATTACAAATGGCCAGCCGACAAATACTTTTTCAGGCACAACTATTTCTGTTACCAGCTGGCTGTTTAATCCTGAAGGTGTGCCGGGATCACAGCCGGGCTGATTCCCACTTCCGGTCTGCCCGGTGTTAGGCCCGCCACCTGTTAGTATGCCCCCGTTATTTGCATTAGCAACTGTGAAACCATTTGTGAGTGTCGCAACGCTGGAATCGGCTTTGTGTAGCGATACATTATACAAACCCAATGGTTTTCCCTGCAGGTTGAAAGTGGCAAAAACAGTTGTGCTGTTGACGAAATAAACTGAAGATGAGTAAATTGTAGTGCCAGGTTTTGCCAATTTAGCAATCATTGTGTTGTTAAATAACGAGCCACTCATCTTTATAGTTACGTTGCCAATGTTGCCGCCTGAATTCGATTGAACAGCCAGTATAGCAAAAGGAAGTTTCTCTGCTTTCAGCGTAATATTCTGTATCGATGGATTAGGGGATACACACCTGAAGGCGATATAGTATATTGAATCAAACACAGACGTCATAACAATCTGCTGGTTGCCATAATTGGCCGTTTCAAAACGATAGTCAAATAAGGACGGTGTAGGTACATAGCCAAGGCCGATGTACATTTCATTCCGCATGGTAAGCGAATCGCCGGACCTCAGCGTAACAAGAATGGTTGACCCACGAAGTGAATCCGGTATCTGTAATTTATAATACCTGGTAATAGTATGCAGGGTGTTATTTTCAGGAATATTGAGGAAGAGTTCTTTTGCTTTCACATATAAGCTGCTGACAGACATACCAACATTATTATTTTTATTGGATTCTGTAATATTATTCAGCAGGTCTGTTTTTACCAGTACATTATAATTGCCCTCAGTAACCCCTGTTACGAATGGTTGCAGACTGATCGTGTCGCTTCCCAGCGGAGCAAGGTTGACTACCTTGTTTTTAATGCCCAATAAAACGGCAGTTGAATCCAGCACCATATTTTTGGATAAATAAATTCCATCGGATGATGCCCCTGTTGCATTGTTGACCGAAATATTGGTAACCACCCATTTTGCAGTATCAATGGTGTAACCAAGGTATGCTGTATCGGGCTTCATGATATTTTGAACAATCAAATCAGAAGGAGCAGGAGAATAAACAGTGATGTATCCGTAGGCGACATTATTTGTATCGTTACTTTCAATCACCGCATTATTTACATCAGTTTTAGACAGGAGAATATAATTTCCCGGCGGAGTATTGATGTTTAAAATAGTTGTAATGGTATCAGTTTTTGATTGACCCGGAATGAGATTACCTGAATGATTAACAGCTGTCAGCAGAATGTCACCAGCATTACCAGGAATAAAATCAGTGGAGAGCCAGGTATTGTTGCTCCAGCCGGATGGATAAGTAACACCAACACCGTTGTTTGTCACTTTATGCACAATAGTAAGTGGCTGACCGGTGGCAGCTGATGCAGGAACTGTGAGCAACGTATCCACCAAATCGGGTAGTGGAAGTTGTATGACATGGATCTTTTTTGCCACCCCTGATTCATTGCGGATCAGGTTAGCATTATTATTCAATACTTTTTCTGCGAATATGTAAAAGTTGTAGTTTGTTTTTACAAATACATAATAGTCACCGGTTGGTATATTGGGAACTGTTGCAATTTTTGTTTCAACATAGGATTGATTTTGTTCAAGCCTGGTAGTGATACCGAAATTACTTGCCGGTATTGCATTATTGTTAAAGACAGAGTCAGGCGAAAAGTAAACTGCATCATACCAAAAAGAATAATAATAAATATTATTGGGGTTATACCCAATATTTTTTACAGCCCATGTTGTTATATAGGGTCTTCCTGCTGTAGTGGTATCAGGCCCCGATACATTTGTTACAATATGGTCAACCAATGGATTGACTAGTATTCTTGCGCCTGAGCCGGTTACATTGTTATTTATGTTGGTGCCTTCATATATACCGGACCCGGCATTGGTTTTAACGAAGAAATAGGCTGTTGAATAGGCCGTTTCAGGGAAACAGGGATTTATAAGAAAACCATAGGGTATAGTGACGGTAAATGAATCTGTATAACTGTTGCCGGAAGCAAGTACTCCGTTATGTGTTCTCTTGCCAATATAGTAGCTGGTCGGGTAACTAAAAGCCGGGTTGCAACTGATGTAAATACTGTCTGTCCAGCTTCCATAGGTGCTTCCGGGACCATTGTTAGTCACCGTATATTTTAGTTGCGATGGATAAAGGGTGAATATTGAATCAGCCAGTGGTACGGATGTTACTACCAGGTCAACAGGTGTTGCATTGCCGACCAATGTAACAGCACTGCTGATATTATTGGTGCTATTGGTTTCCCTGAATGTACTGTCAAAATTTGTGTGCACATAGAAGTACCTGTTTCCAGTAAGCCCGGTTTGAAAAGTATGACTGAATGAATGAACCACCGGAGTGCCTGCAGGAAGACTTTCTGTATAAGTATGTGTAGCAATCAATACTGCTGAACCATCGAATACAGCCGAGGTACTTACATATATCTTGTCTTTACGTAAATGATTGAACACACTGCCCGGTCCGTTATTCAGAACCGAATAATTGATAGTAACTGGCTGGCCGCTTACCGAATTGGCTGGTACTGTAACATTTGATACGACAGCATCGGGCCGTTGTATATTTATAGGCAGAGGGCTTCTTCTTATCTGCGGGGTTCCCGGGTATTCATAAACATGTTGTGCAGCATTGGCTCTGACATATACATAGTAATTCCCTGCAGGAAGATCAGAGGGGATGTTGAAATTTAGTGATCCAGGGTGATTGGAGCCTGGCTTTATGACAGTATGTGTGTTTATATTTTCGGTGGATGGGTTTGTTCCGGCAGCAACACATTTTGTAGATGGTGCAAAATCTGCGGCAATACCACTGTTAACTATGCCCTGTGCAAAGTTGCCAATTAATACTGCATTACCATTAATGCCGGATGAGTCTGTGCTTAAATATATACGATCTGTCCAGTAGCTTGAACCAAAACCAACACTGTCAACTAAATTGATTCGATTTGCAGGATTATTGCAGATTCCATTTGGCAAGTAATAATGACCTTTATTTTTTTCAATATTATCGCTAAAGCCGGTATTCTCTATATTCCAGTTGATGCCAATTGGCTGTGTAATACTGGCCACAGATACCGGTACAGTAAGTGAGCTTACAGTGAGAACCGGCGTGGGGGTCAGGAATACCTGTAGCTGGTTGTTACCAGTGTTATTATTTGCAAGGGCACCTTCATATACCGAATTGTTTGCATTACAAACCACATAAATGAAATATGGACCCGATATGAAATTGGGTATAACTACCTGCAAGGTTTTTGTGTATGAACTGTCTGCCAGCAATTGAGTGTTATTATTAACTGTGGCATCAACTGCATATGGATAGTATGTTCCGTTTGGTTTCACCAATTTTAAGGGAGTTGCAGTATTGATATTGAAAACGGGGCTTTGCGATATATATAGATTGTCTGTCCAGGTACTGCCCGGCGGTGTAAGCACTCCGTAATTTTTCACCTTATATGTTACGCTGATAGTGCTGCCAGAGAAAGTGGAGGCCGGTGTAAATACTGTATCAACTCTCAGGTCGGGTGTGGGTGATAGCGTTACATTGACTGCTTGTGGTGCCCTTGCCGTATCGTTTGTAAAAATAGTTTGCAGGGGTGCGTTGATACCATTTGGATAGTTAGTAATCACATAAACATACAACGGCTGACTATAATTTAATGGCAGCGTAAAGTTGAGCGAATTGGTATAATGCTGACCGCTGTCTAATGCTGTAACATTGGATCGGGTGCCAATAAGTAAAGGACGGATTGGGAATTCCAACTGGCTCCATGCAGCCGGATTAGTATTCGGTGGCAATGAGAAATTCGGTACTGTATCAAATGAAAGGAAAACAGCATCATTCCAGGTTTGATTGGTAGTGGTGATACCAGGCCCATTATTAGTTACCTTCCAGCTGAATGAAATTGTTTGCCCTGAGAATGCTGCCGTGGGGGCTTGCACATCACTTACCATCAGGTCCGGTAATGTTTTTAACCTGAATTGCTGAACAGGTCCTTCTGTTTGCAGACAGGCATTCTTTGAAATCACTTTCCATTTATACGCCTTGTTATATAATAAAGAACCGCCGGGAAGGATATACTGAACAGTTGTAATGTCAGAGGCGTATGGAGTAACAGGTACAACTGTGGCAGAATCCCAGAGGTACAGATCATAACTTAATGCATTGGAACCAGGCAGCCATGATAATGATAATGGCAATTGCTGATCAATGGCACCATTTACCGGCAGCATGTTGGATATAGCACCGGGTGTGATTGGTGTAATAACATTTACCGACAGCGAATCGTTCGCAGTAGCAACACTACAAGGTCCTGTTGCCGATACTATCAATGTATAACTACCAGGGGTATTCCAGTTGATCACAACACTATCAACTGTTGAAGGATATGTTGTACCATTTGACAGCCGCCAGTTATAAATAAGACCTGGAATATTGTTTATTCTATAAGTAGCAGATTGACCAGCACATATTGATTGAGTACCTGTAATTGAAGCCAGGTTGGTAACTAATACACAGAAACTTCTGTCAACAGGTGGTGCAGCTAAATAATTTGTATTTCCATTTTGCGTAGCTCTTATAGTAACGGTACCCAATCCGGTAAGTGTTAATTGATTTCCTGACAGTGTTGCAGGGCCTGACAATACAGAGAAACTAACTGGTAAGCCGGATGAGGCTGTAGCACTCAGGTCGAAAGGAGGGGTGCCAAAGATTTTGTCGGCAATGGTAACAAAGTTTATGCTTTGCGGTGACTGGTTAACTGAGAAGTTTTGTATCACCGCTACGGCAGTATCATACACATCATCGCCGGCTTGTGTAGCCCTGATGCTTACAGAACCTACGGCGGTTATTGTATATGTATTACCTGAAAGTGAACCAGGACCACTAATAAGTGCAAGGGTAACTGGTAATCCTGAAGAAGCACTTACAGAAATTGCTGATGGGGCATCTCCGTAAGTTTTATCAGGAATAGTTGGGAAATTAATTGTTTGCGGAATTGAATTGGCGGCAAATGAAAATGAATTGGATACAGGGCCATCGCCACAGCTGTTGTAATATCTCACTGTATAAGTTCCGCCCAGCGATGCATAATAAGATGAATTGGTGGCACCTGCGATCAAGGTATCATTTTTATACCAATGATAACCTGCTGCATTTTGTGCAGGAGCCGGGGCAGATGAATAGAGCCATCGGCCTGTTTTTGTTAATACAGGTGCCTGAGTTGGCGCAGGGTTAGGAACATTCACCAGTTTATTGGCACTCGGTCCATTGCCACACAGATTTGATGTTTGGAGTGTTAGCATATGATTACCTGTTGTTGTCCAGGTAACATAAGCTGTATCTTCATTAGTAGTAAAAGTACCGCCAACGGGCAGCGTCCAGTTAAAATTCACACCGGCCTCTTTCTGGCTGGGATAATATTTATAGACACCCCCACCGATACAGGCCGGTGATGGGCCTTCAACTGTGAACGTTAACGATGGATTGGTTATTACAGTTAATGGTTTGAAATTAATGCTTGTGTCGGGTGGAGATGTTCCTATTACCCTCACCCTGTAGCCTGCTGACAATGCAACACTTCCCGGAATAACCGCATTAATGGAATCGGAATTATTCGCACCATTTTTAAAGCCTATGTTCAATGGACTGTTGAAACTGCCAGTGTTATCAGATAGCTGTGCAATGAAATTATTGGTGGTGTACATCAATGTGTCGACTGTAAACCGGACCTTAAAAGTAATGTTGCGGCAGGCCACTGTATCCATATTACCAACAGTAATGATTGGAATGCGGGCCGGCAATACATATCCTAATGTTATCGGGCCAAATGTTGAAAGTGTGTCCTGAGATGTTACAAAAGCCTCTGCCAGACTTCCGGTTACAGAAGATGCGCCGCTATTCAGCCATTGGCTTCCATTCCAACGGCTTATCCGTAAACTGTACAGCGAAGCAACGGGGATACTGCGTGTACTGTCATAGTTCAATGTGACACGGACATTACTATTGCCATTTTCACGGTTCAGCATCCAATATTCCTGTCCTGAAATAGATGTAAGACTGGCTGCATGTTGCGCAGTATCATACCCGGCTGTAGTTGGGTTAGTACGGAAATATTGTGCTGTAAAAACATCTGTTGCCTGGGAGGGAGCTGTCATAGTAATAACTGCCTGTTTAAGGCTGTCGCCTGTCGGAAACATGAAGCCGTCATTCCCAATCTTTCTTACAGGTCCCCATATCCAGCTTTCACTAGAATACTGGTTGATATAAGCGTTGTCTTTATAGATAACAAGTTTCGAAGGAGTTGTTTTTATTAGTCCGCCTGAAAACGGGGAGTTGTTTGTAATATATATATTCTGTTCAGGGATTATATAGAATGATTTTGAATATTTTTCCGGGTAAAGATTTCTGATACTTATTGAAGTTGTTCCCAATTGGTTGATATGGCTGTTTGAGCCGTATCTAAAAGCTATCTCATTTAATTCGATCAACGAGGAATCAACATCTGTGTTCAGGTTCAGGTCACCTTCAATACGGAACGTATTATAATTGCCAACTCTGAAAATAGCCGGTGTGGTTATATTAAATGTTACGGAACCATAAATTTCATCAGGATCAGTGTTGGAAATATATGTTTCAGCAAAGCCATCTGTGCTGTTTGCAGAGAGGGTGAGGTTGCCGTAAAAAGAATTTCCGGCAATATTATTATTGCCCGTCCGGGTGATCGCATCACTAATAATAGTGTTTCCATAGAAACTGGAACCATAGATCTGCAGTGTGCCATTATAATTTTCCAGGGTGATGGTATTACCTGTAATGTTACTCGATTCTATGTATGGGTTATTGATATACCTGAATAAAATAGTATTGCCCGATTCGATACTGGTATTAGTAATATACAAAGTGTCATTGCAGGTAAGATTATAACCATCCATGTCGAGAGAACTTCCGTCCTCCATGATCAAACCACTGATGGTGATGTTGGAGTTTACAACGGGATAGAAAGACACTCTTCCAAATGTTGCTTCCGGTATAAGTACGGTATCGCAAACGACCGGAACCCCCACGGGGCTCCAGTTAGCAGGATCGTCCCAGTCTGTACTTGTTTCTCCAACCCATGTTTTAAATGTGCCGCTGCTGGTACAATTGGCACATGAAGCGATGATCTCGGATATACTATTGCAACCTGCGGCATTATTTTGAATATCACCGGTGCCGCCATTATTCAGGTAAGTACAAAGTGGTGTAAAAGAACATAATGCCAATTGGCTGTTGTCCCTGATCTCCACACCTTCATTTTGAGAGTCCTGGATGTCAAGGTTAGTATTCAAAAACCCCAACGAAGTAATAACTGGATTTTCAAACACCCTTAATCTTTTTCCAATGGTGATAATATTACCTAAGCCAACCGGATTCGATAATTGGTTGTTACCATGGAAATCAAGATCGCCATCGCTGATGGCGGTGATATTATTTAGGGCTGTTATATCGGTGAGGGCATCATTGGCCCATAATGAAATGCCCATGGCAATATCTCCGGCCAGGTTTTGTAGCCCTTGTAAAGAAGTAAGATTAGGATTGATCCAGATATAAAAATTGACACAGGAAGTAAGACTGTCAAAGCCAGTAAAGTTGGCGATGCCTGTATTTATCAGCCAGAATGAGCCAATGTTGGTAGTGGTGAGATCGTTGGTAAGCCCTGCGAGGGTGGTAAGGTTGTTAAGACCTGAAAACAAAAAACCCCAGGTATATTCAAGACCGTTAATGCCGATTGTGGTAAGTGTTGGTATGCTTTCTAATCTCAGATAACCATTAATGGAAACGAGACTGGTCAGGCTGCTCAAATTAGTGATTGGAGTGTTCCGGATATCAAGATAACCATCAAAATGAACGATGCCTGATAGTCCGCTTAAGCTTGTCAATGCGGAAGTATCAATTAAAACGCCGCCTATGGAATCAATATTGTTACTCAATCCTGCAATGCTGTTCAGGGAAGGGTTTACCCTAAAAACAACTTCACCCAATTGTGTGAGATTATTCAGCCCAATGCTTGTAAGTAATGGATTATAATTCAATTGAAAAAGGGAGCCTATTTGTACCAGGTTTGGTAAAGCAGACAGACTGGTAACGGATGTATTGATGATAGTAAGTTCTTCTGTAATATTAGTAATGTATTTAAGAGAGTCTAATCTTGTAATGGCCGGGCTGGCATCTTGCCCGTCAATGATAATTTTCCGGACCGTTGTACAGCCGGGGTTCAGAATATTGAAGCTGTCAATTTCAGATTGCCTTGTGAGAAAAATTGAATCGCAGCCGGATTCAATCAACTGGTTACGGGCCGCAAACCTGTTTACGGGCAGCGTAGCTCCCGCGGGGATTGTCAGCTTTTGCTCAAGTTCAGCCATTATTTGCTTTGAAACCCGGTTTCTTTGAGCCATTGCAGATACCTGACTGAGAAGAATTGAAATCAAAACGATCAATAAGCGGCTGGTCATCAGTTAGTTTTTAAGTTCTTTGTAATGGGTGGCCAATGTCAGTCATTCAGGCATTTCCTTTTTGGTAACTATTTAATTAACAGGGTCAGAAAAAACGAGTCGGAGTGTTTCGCAGGATAGAATTCCACACTATAAAAATTGTATTTAAAACAGCGGCAGGAAATACCTAATTTGTAGTACAAGTCCTTATAAGGAATTGATTTATGTATTTTAGACATTGGTAGACAATGCATCGCAGCAAACAATATATTATCCTGATTTTTTTAATAGTACCGGTCGTTATCAATGCCCAAACCCGGACTATCGACAGCCTGAAAAAAAATCTATGGGAATCCGTCTCAAACGAAAAAAAGGTAAAAGCCATTTTTGCGTTGTGTGAGCTGGGTTATACACTCCATCCGGATACATTAATGAGTTATGCAGAAAATGCAAGAGTAATAGCTGATCAGCTCAATAACCGGCATGATGAAGTACAGGCGATGTATTATAAATCCGGGGCACTAACCACAAAAGGCCTTATTGATTCTTCTCTGGATGCTGCCAATCGCTGTCTTGAGATATTATCTTCAGAAAAGATTACAGATCCTGTACTGCAAGCCAACCTTTTTAATCAGAAAGGCCGTTGCTTCATGCGCAAAAATCAATACAAAGAAGCTATTGATATGGGCTACCAGACCATTAGCGGCGCTGAAAAAAGCAATGATGTATTACTTCAGGTAAAAGGCAAAACATTAATTGGCTGGGCTTACCTGGAAATGGGTCAGACAATGGATGCATTGTCATGGCATCTGAAAGCTTTGCGTACAACATCTGATACTTTACTATTGGAAAAATATGGCATCTTATTCGCCAATCTTGCTCTCAATTATAATGGACTTGGTAAAACAGACTCGGCTTTCTATTTTATTAACAAAGCCATCAATTATTCAAGAAAACATGAAAACCTTTTTGCACTTTCTAACTCCCTGGCCATAAAAGCCCAGTTACTGGTTAGATCGGGCCAAGGGCCGGTTGCTGAAATTCCCTTAAAGGAGGCGGTGGAGATACGCAAAATGATAGGTGATCCTTTTTATATTGTTTCAGATATGAGCCAGCTGGGGCTTTATTATGCCCATAACGGCCAGCCCGAAAAAGGGATTACTATTTGTAATGAAGGGATTATCATAGCCAGGAAGTATAATATAGAGACAAAGCTTTTTTTCCTTTACAGCAGTTTGGCAGAAAACTATAAAGTATCAGGCAATACTACCAAATATGCTGAGACCCTGGAAAATATCATCAGGTTAAAGGACTCGGTATATCAAAAGAATTCTGCAGAATCACTTGCAGAAATGCAGACAAAGTATGAAACTGAAAAAAATTCAAATATAATAGCACAGCAAAAATTATCACTGATAAAAAAGAATTACTGGCTTTATGGTTCAGTAGGGTTATTAGTGCTTGGAATAATAATATCTTACCTGGTTTTCAGCAACTATCGAAAAAAGCAGGAGCTAAAAAACCAGCTGTTATTGAAAGAGGAAAAATTTTTATCGGTACAGGCTATTGCAAAGGCTGAAGAAAATGAAAGAAAACGGATTGCAGCCGATTTACATGATAACCTGGGTGCTTATGCAGCTGCCATCGCTAGTAATGTTGACCAGCTAAGGCTGCATCAAAACCATGAAACGGCTTTACAAGAACTTAAAATAAATTCCCAATCCATTGTATCGCAGCTAAATGATACTATCTGGGTATTAAAGAAGGATAATCTTTCATTAACAGCTATCAGCGACCGGGTTAAAACCTTTGTTCAGCGGATCGGGTCCAGCTACCCTAAAATAAATATGGATGTGATTGAACATATAAATGCAGATATATTACTTCCACCAGCACAGGCATTTCATCTTTTCCAGATAACGAAAGAGGCGATAATCAATTCACTAAAGCATAGCTCAGCAAAAAATATAAGAGTATATTTTGAAAGCGATGCTCAATGGAAAATAACCATATCTGATGATGGAACAGGAATGTCTGCACTTAATAAGAAAATGGGCAGCGGTAACGGTGTATTAAACATGAAAAACCGCAGTAAAGAGGTGGGATGGGAAATCAACTGGCTGGATGGTCCGGATGGCGGAACCGTTGTGCAAATTTCACCTACTACAAATTGATTATTTTTTACCCCCGTCAATGGGCTAATTTTATTTCTATCTATGAGTTTTATTATAGCTCTCGCCGAAGATAATAGTGTAAACCGCAACACTTTTTTGCAAAAGATACAGGTGTTGGGCGATATGCAGATTGCTTTTATCGCACCCAACGGACATGAGTGCCTGGAGGAACTGAAAGGGATGCCTGCGGCAAAATTGCCCCAGGTTATTTTTATGGACCTTGAGATGCCACAAATGAACGGAATCGAAACCATCCGCCTGGCAAAATCATTGTACCCCCAGATTCACTTTGTAGTGCTGACTGTTTTTGACGATGACGAGAAAATATTTGAAGCTATTAAGTCAGGAGCCTCGGGTTATTTATTGAAACATGAGCCTGCCAGTGTATTGCATGAAGCAGTGATGAATGTACTGGAGTTCGGTGGCGCCCCTATGAGTCCGGCTATTGCCAGAAAAGCTTTGCAGCTAATGAGCAAATCATCACTCGGTGCTGCAGAAACAAAGAATGCCCTGCCTGAAATGATAACTACCCGTGAGGAAGAGATTTTAAAACACATGGTAAATGGTCGTGATGCCAAACGCATTGCATCAGAATTAGACATCAGTGTGCTTACTGTCCGCAAACATATTGCCAACATTTATGATAAACTCCATGTGCAGTCAAAAGCGGAAGTCATCAGCATGGCCCACCAGAACAAGTGGTTTAATTATTTAATGTAAATGGAGCAGTTAAACCATTCACCATCCAGTTCCGCATTATACTTTTTGTAGAAGTTGATGGCCGGCTCATTCCACTTCAGCACCTGCCAGATGATGCGGTTGAATTTCCTTTCTTTTGCTTCTTCAATGAGCCTGTCAAATAAAAGTTTACCAATTTTCTTACCTCTCATTGCTTCCGTTACAATAATATCTTCTAAATACATCGCCTGCCCTTTCCAGGTGGAGTAGCGGATATAATACAAGGCGAAACCATGAATGAATCCATCTTCTTCAGCAACGAATGCCCACCAAACCGGCTTGTTTCCAAAACCACTTTCAGTAAAGTGTTCGAGAGTAACTGTCACATCATTGGGTGCTTTTTCATAGATGGCCAGTTCAGTAATCAGTTCCAGTAATCTTGGGCAATCTTCTTTTACTGCTCTGCGGGTGGTTATTTCCATAATTATTAGCTTAATGCTTGTTTCAAATCATTAATAATATCCTGTATGTTCTCAATGCCCACATTCATCCGTATCAACCCGTCGGTGATACCATACTTTTCCTTTTCCTCTTTCGGCACACTGTAGTGTGTCATGGATGCAGGGTGGGAAAGGAGTGTATCGCAAGTGCCGAGTGAAACGGTCCTTACACACATCTTTAGTTTGTTCATGAAATTAATGCCGCTCTGCAACCCTCCTTTCAATTCAAAACTCAGCATAGCACCGGGATGCCGCATTTGTTTCATCGCTGTATAGTGATCAGGATGAGATGCAAGACCGATATAATTTACTTTAGCAACAACGGGGTGTTGTTCTAAAAAACCGGCCACTTCCATTGCATTGTGGCAATGCCGTTCCATTCGCAGCTCTAATGTTTTCATTCCTTGTATCAGTAAAAAAGCATCGAAGGGATTTGCGTTGCCACCGAGCAACCGATGCACTTTGGTAACATGTGTACTCATGAATTCTTTATCTTGCCCGATCAGTATTCCTCCAATTGCTGTACCATGGCCATTGAGAAACTTGGTGGTAGAATGTACTACAAAATCGACACCCCAGCGGAAAGGTTGTTGCAAATAGGGAGTGGCAAACGTATTATCACAGGCAATGATGCAGTTATATTTCCTTGCTATTATAACCAACTCCATCAGGTCTACACATTGAATAGTGGGATTGGCAGGTGTTTCAAGGTACAGCATCTTTATGGCAGGATCAGCTTTTAAAATAGTTTCTGCTGTTTCAGGGTTTCGCAGGTCGGCAATGACAGAATCTATCTTTAATCCCGGGAGTATCTTTGTTACCAGTTCGTTGGTGCCACCATATAATGAAAAATGAGTAAGTATCTTGTCTCCTGGTTTTAGTGTAGCCAGCATTAGTGTGGTAATGGCTGCCATACCGGAGGAGTGAAGTATTCCCTTTGCTTCAAGTGGCATTTCAAAGGTTTCCATAGCGGCAATCTTTTCTTCGGCTTCTGTCATGGTGGGATTGCCCCAGCGGCTGTAGATATAGCCTTCTTCCTGTCCGCTGAAGCGTCGCATACCTTGCTCTGCATCATCAAACACATAAGTGCTGCTGGCATAAATAGGAACCTGGTGTGCATACATCGGGTCTTGCTGGTGCCCGCCATGCACAGCCAGCGAACCCCAGCCTGTTAGTGGAAAACTTTTATCCATTTTAAAAATTTGGAAGTGGGAAATTTGAAAACCGATTCATTTCAAAAATAACTGATTTCATCCTTTTAACCACCTCAATGAAAGAACTCTTAAAACAGTATGCTGCATATAATGTTTGGGCCACTCAAAAGATTTTAGAAATAATACTTGTTTTGCCGGAAGAAAAGCAATTCGCAGAAGTACCGAGCAGTTTCAGCAGTCTTTATAAAACTGTTCTGCATATGTGGGATGCAGAAAGCGGCTGGTGGCAACGTATGAAAATGCAGGAGCGGATCGTTTTTCCGAATGAGTTTTTTAAAGGAACAATGCAGGAACTGGCCAGTGGATTATTGCAGCAATCAAAGCAATGGGAAGAATGGGTGGCCGGTGCATCTGACCTGTCGCTGGAGCATGTTTTTCAATATCAGAACACCAAACGGGAAGTTTTCAAAATGCCTGTATACCAGATGGTACATCATGTTTTTAATCATGGTACTTATCACCGGGGGCAACTGGTGAATATGCTCCGGCAATTGGGAACAGACAAAATACCTTCAACAGATTTCTCCACCTGGACGAGGCTAAAAAAATAATTGGCTTTTCAGTATGTAATATTTTCTCTTTCTTCATCTGCTCTTAAAATAAGTGGTTATGAGAAAAGTTTTACACCTGTTGTTTCCTGTTTTCTTATTGCTTCCCGCAGCTGTTTTTTCACAGCAACTGAATGGCCGTGTAATGAACGAGTCCGGAGGCAGCGCTTCAGGAGTGGCTGTCTGGTTTCAAAATAAATCCAACATTATTACCACTAATGCAGATGGCACATTTAAAATAATGGCAACGAAATTGCCTGACACTCTTGTTTTTTCAGCAGCGGGGATGGAGTCTTACAAAGTAGTGATCACAGAAAAAAATATCAAGGACCCGAATTTTGAAGTAGTGCTGCTCAATAAGAGAAAAAACATGGATGAAGTAGTAATAACATCTTATGGTACTTCAAGAGAAAAGAAAGAAGTAGCCTATTCAGCAAGTACAACCGGTTTAACTGGTAAGGTTTCCGGTCTTGAAGTTGTCGAGAGCTATGGGCTAAAATCGGAACCACTAAGGATACGGGGTACAAGCAGCATATCATCTCCATCCGGTTATGTGGACCTGGCTGCGTCATCAAAGTATTATTCCAGGGATACGAATATCACTCCCCGCACCGGGGCATTGGCTAAATCAAGAATACTGACTGCCGGTGAGGTGAATGATTTCAATAAATGGAAAATGTGGGAGGATTATTCCGATAATGAGTTTAAAACATTAAGTGTATTCTGGGGAATGAGATCAGATAAGCGGTATAGTGTGCAACTAACCGATAAAAAACATAATGCCATAATGAATGAACAGGTCTTCCTGGTGAATAAAGTAACAAAGGACACAGTTTGGAGGACTTTTACCGATAATACAGGCAAGGCAGAACTATGGGCCGGTTTTTTCAAAGAGAGTACCGGCAGCGAAAATTATTTTATTACAGATATGCAAGGAAATACTGTGCAGAACCCTTCCCGGTTTTCACAAGGTGTGAACCTGTTGGTAGTTGATAAATCCTGCCAGTTTTCCAATGATGTGGATATTGCTTTTGTGGTGGATGCAACCGGCAGCATGGGTGATGAAATTGAATTCCTGAAACTGGAGCTGGAAGATGTTATCCGCAACACGATGGATAAGTACAACTCTCTTTCATTACGGGCAGCCTCTGTTTTTTACAGGGATAAACGAGATGATTATTTGACAAAAAATGTAGCCTTCAACGACGATCTCCTAAAGGCACTCAACTTTATTAAACTGCAGAGTGCCGGTGGCGGTGGCGATTTTCCTGAAGCAGTGGACGATGCTTTGTCAACTGCCCTGGACAGTCTTCAGTGGAATTCAAAGGCAAGAACAAAACTATTGTTCCTGATACTTGATGCGCCGCCACACAACGATGCCAAACAAAGAATACAAGAACTTACCCTGAAAGCAGCAGCAATGGGTATTCGTATTGTTCCTGTGGCTTGCAGTGGTACGGATAAATCAACTGAATTTTTATTGAGGTCAATGGCGTTGGCAACAAATGGTACGTACACTTTTCTTACGAACCATAGTGGTGTTGGCAACAGCCATATTGAACCGACCACCGATAAATATGAAGTGGAGTTGCTGAATAATCTCTTGCAAAGGGTCATAGCACAATTCTTATATGCAAAGGATTGCAGTGCAGACGAAACACAACAAGTACAACAGCCGGATACAAGACAACCTGAGAATATTCTGACCGTAAAACTTTACCCGAACCCAACAAGTGGTCGCTTTACAATTGAAAGCAAAAAGGACATTAAGGAAATTTTTATCACTGATTTTAGCGGTAAGATACTGATGCGTCTTTCCACCGCAGATAAGAAAGGAAGGTGGCAGGTGGATATTGGTAACTATCCTTCAGGGGCATACCTCGTAAAGTATATTACAACTGATAATAAGTGGGGTGCAGAAAAAGTGATACTGATGCGATAATTAATAAGCCCATTTAACCAAAGTGGCTCCCCAGGTAAAGCCACCACCAAAGGCGGCCAGCACAATATTATCACCTTTTTTCAACTGGTTTTCCCATTCCCAAAGACAAAGTGGAATAGTGCCTGCGGTAGTGTTACCAAACTTCTGAATATTGATCATCACTTTTTCCCTTGGCAGGCCCATACGGTTTGCAGTAGCATCAATAATTCTTAAGTTGGCCTGGTGCGGAACCAGCCAGGCAATATCATCACCGGTAAGATTATTTTTTTCCAGTAGTTCTGCACTAACATCCGCCATTCCTTTTACAGCGAACTTGAAGACCGGCTGACCATCCTGGAAAGCATAATGCTCTCTCGCCATTACCGTTTCAATACTGGCAGGTTTCTTTGAACCGCCAGCTTTCATGTGTAAATACTGGCAACCACTACCATCACTCCTCAAAATGGAATCTTGTATCCCGTATCCTTCTTCATTGGGTTCTAATAATACTGCACCGGCCCCATCACCGAAGATGATACAGGTGGCTCTGTCCTGGTAGTCTACGATAGCACTCATTTTATCAGCTCCGCAAACCACCACTTTTTTATAACGACCACTTTCTATTAACGCAGTGCCTTGTGTCAACGAATATAAAAAGCCGGAACAGGCGGCACTAACATCAAAGCCCCAGGCATTTTTTGCTCCGAGTTTATCACAAGCAATATTAGCGGTAGAGGGAAAAACCATGTCAGGGGTAACAGTACCTACGATCAGGCAATCTATTTCTTCAGGGCTGATGCCTCTTTTTTCACAGAGCTGCTTAACGGCAGGCACTACCATATCTGAAGTAGCAAGGCCCTCACCTTTTAAAATCCTTCTTTCAGAAATGCCGGTACGGGTACGAATCCATTCATCATTAGTATCCACCATTTTCTCCAGGTCAAAGTTCGTAAGCCTGTCTTCCGGTACAAAGCCACCGATTGCAGTGATGGCGGCTGTTATTTTCTTACTCATGCGGTATTGGTATTAAAATAAAAGTGGCCAAAGTTAAGGTAAGAACCATGAAGTCTGAAAGATGCCCCGGTATGAGACCTGATACACTCCCCATGTTTGTCCTATACATATTGTGTGCTTGTGGTATACTGGTGACATATGGCTAATGTTCCTGATCGCCTGGAGCCGGATGTTAGCCTGCTGATTATCATAGTTCAGGCATCGGGCTTCAAGCCGATTTCCCTATTTTCGCAACCTATGATAGCTTACCTGAAAGGAGAATTTGTGCACAAGAGTCCGGCGGCGGTGCAGGTGGAAGTTAACGGGGTAGGATATGAGGTGCAGATAAGCCTGAACACCTATTCAAAAATCCAGCATTTAAAGAATGGCATACTTCATACAAGCCTGCTGATAAGAGAGGATGCCCATATTTTGTACGGCTTTTTTGAGCTGGCTGAAAAGGAGATGTTTCAGCATTTATTGAGTGTTTCAGGGATCGGAGCATCAACCGCCAGGGTAATGCTGTCCTACATGAAACCTGACGAACTGGCCCGTGCCATTGTTCAGGGTGATACACGGACATTAGAAGGGATAAAAGGCATCGGTAAAAAGACGGCCGAAAGGATGGTGCTTGAATTGCGGGATAAGCTGGCAAAAAATCCGGTAGAATCAAATATTTCTCCTATGATAAACAATACTTTGCAACAGGATGCGTTAAATGCTTTAACTGCTCTGGGAATCAATCGTCAGGCCGCTGGACAGGCCATAGAAAAGACCCTGGCAGCCAATCCAAACTTGCCTGTTGAGGAACTGATAAAAAAAGCACTTCGTACCCTCTAATTCCAGTATTTTCAGGAAACTAATTGATGGAGAAAAAACATTGAACCTTAAGACTGCTCATATGTTCCGTACACTGGTAACTTTTACCATTGTGCTTGCCACCTTTACGCAGGCAAATGCTGGTTATTATAACAATCCCAACGACAAGAATGGTCATTCTGCTGATACGACCCGTCCTACAATACAGGACAGGTATGGTGACCCTTATACTTACCCCAACCGCAACACATTTGATTTCAGAGATACCGGGTTTATTAAAAGAACAGTTGAATACGATCCCAAAACAAACCAGTATTATATCGTTGAAAAAATAGGTAATAAATATTACCGTACACCTACCGCCTTTACCATGGAGGAGTTTGTCCGCATGAAAGGCAGACAGGATGAAGAAGATTATTTTAAGAAAAGAGCTTCCTTGCTTGCTAATATGAACAGGCGGATATACAAACCCAAGTTCAGGGTTACGGAAGACCTGTTCAACCGCATCATCGGAACCGGTAAGGTTGAGATCCGCCCATCTGGTTATGTGGACCTGTTGGCTGGTTACCAGGGGCAGAATATTAAGAACCCCACACTCCCGGAAAGAGCAAGAAAGAATGGTGGCTTTGATTTTAATATGAACTCACAGCTGCAAGTGGATGCGAATATCGGAGACAAGCTAAAGCTGCCTATTAATTACAATACGTTAGCCAATTTCAATTTTGAAAATCAACTGAAACTGGATTACCAGGGCAAGGATGATGAGATCATCAAAATATTTCAGGCAGGAAACACCAACTTTGCTTCGAAAGGTACATTGATACCGGGAGCCCAGTCTTTATTTGGGTTAAAAACACAATTACAGTTTGGTAAACTTTTTATCACTACCGTTCTTGCCAACCAGCAATCACAAAGACAATCGCTTGGTTTATCGGGGGGTTCTGCTTCGCAGAGCTTTACACTAAGGGCTGATGAATATGATGAGAACCGTCACTTCCTGATGTCACAGTATTTCCGTAAGAATTTTAATAAGGCGATGCAAAAATTGCCGGTGGTCAATTCACCAGTGCAGATATTGAGATTAGAAGTTTGGGTAACAAACAGGAATGGCGCCACTACAGATACAAGAGATATCGTTGGTCTTATGGACCTGGGCGAAAATGTTCCATACAGTCCTTTGTGGACCGGTACCGCCGATCAATTGCCACGAAATGATGCCAACAATTTATATAACACCATCCGGAATAATCCCAATGCCCGGAACTCATCATTGGTTCAATCTACTTTAACGGCATTAGGTATGTTGCCGGTTCAGGATTTTGAAAAAACCTTTGCCAGAAAATTACAACCATCTGATTATTCATTTAACCAGCAGATCGGTTTCCTTTCGCTGAACCAGCCGCTGCAACCTGATGAGGTGCTGGGTATTGCATTCCAGTATACTTATAACGGCAGGGTGTTCCAGGTGGGTGAATTCTCTACGGATGTAACGCCTGATACCAGTGGTACTTCTCAACGGGTGTTGTTCCTGAAATTATTGAAAGCCACATCGCAGCGTACCAACCTTCCTATCTGGGATCTGATGATGAAGAATGTTTATTCTGTTGGCTATGGTCAATTAGAGAGACAGGATTTCAAACTGGATGTTGTTTTCGAAGAGCCAAGTCTTGGTGAAAAGAGATATTTACCACTTGATAGTGTACTTACAACGTACAGGGGCCAGCCACTTATTCAATTAGTAAATCTTGACCGGCTGAATAATCAAAACGACCCGCAACCAGATGGGGTGTTTGATTTTGTAGAAAATTTTACCGTTATCTCACCACAAAGCCGCATCATCTTTCCAGTGCTGGAACCGTTTGGCCATGACCTTGATTATGTTTTTGGCACCCAAGACCGGCGGGACAGATTTCTATATTACCCTTTGTATGATACCATCAAAGCTATAGCACAGACCTATGCCAACCTGAACCGTTTTAAACTGGTAGGTAAATCAAAATCTTCCGGCTCTGCAGGCGGTGGTATTGGTGGTGGTACAGGCGGTGATTACCAGCTGGGTTATAACATTCCCCGTGGTTCGGTAACCGTTACCGCCGGAGGGCAGACCCTCCAGGAAAATGTTGACTATGAGATCAACTATGACCTGGGAACACTGAGAGTGACCAACCAGGCCATTATCAGCTCAGGTGTACCCGTAAATATTGCATTTGAGAATAACCAGGCGTTTGGTTTGCAGCAAAAGAATTTTTTAGGTGTTCGTCTTGATTATATCGCCAGTAAGAAACTAACTCTTGGTGGTACTATTGTAAGATTGGGTGAACGTCCATTCTTTATCAAACAATCTTATGGTGATGATCCAATAAAGAATTCCATGTATGGAGTGGATATTGATTATAGGAGTAACCTGCCACGTTTGACCAAGTGGCTTGATAAACTTCCTTTCTATTCCACCAAAGCCATGTCATCTATTACAGCTTATGCCGAAGCGGCGATACTGGATCCTGGTCATCCGAAACAAATCGGAAAAAAAGAAGCAGGGCAGGTATATATTGATGACTTTGAAGGAACCCGGGCGGGGCTTGACCTTCGTTTTCCGTTGATAAGCTGGACAATGGCCTCTGTTCCGCAAGGTAATAATGGTCCCGGTGGAGTTGCACCACTTTTCCCCGAATCTCAGTATAACGATAGCCTCATCAGCGGATATAACAGGGCAAAAATTGCCTGGTATAATATTGAATCAGTATTACAGGAAAAAAGCAATCCAAATAATCCACTAAAAGGCAATCTTGCTGAACTTTCCAAGCCAGAAGTAAGACAGGTATTACGTAAAGAGATATTTCCAAAGGTGAGTACACAATTTGGAGAAGGGTTGCTGACGACATTTGACCTTGCATTTTATCCAAAGCAAAGGGGGCCATATAATTTTGAATACCGGAACGGAAGAGTGGATGCAAGCGGAAAGCTGCTGAATCCAAAACAATCATGGGGTGGTCTGATGCGTAATATTGACCAGACAGATTTTGAAACGGGCAATATTGAGTACATTGAATTCTGGTTGCAGGATCCGTTTATCAGGAACACAGCAAATCCAAATGGGGGGCAGTTATATTTCAACCTCGGTAATATTTCAGAGGATATATTAAGAGATGGGCAAAGATTATATGAAAACGGATTAAGGACACCAACTAATAATGCAGCACTTGATTCAAGCACTAAATGGGGACAAACACCTTCCAATCCTTTGCAGGTAACGAATGCCTTCAGCAATGAACCAAGTGACAGGATATACCAGGATGTTGGGTATGACGGTTTGCAGGATGAAGATGAAAGAAGACGGTTCAAGGCAAACTACCTGGATCAGCTGGGGTTATTGTACGGAACCAGTTCTGCTATTTATCAAAAGGCAATAGCTGACCCATCTGCAGATAATTTTATTCCATACAGGGATGCTTCTTTTGACCAGTCGCCGGTAGCCGGAATACTGGAGCGTTACAAGAACATAAATAACCCGCATGGTAATTCGCCAATCGCTGATAATAACACCCAGTTCGTAAATGCATTTACTCAATATCCTGATGCCGAAGAGTTGAACCGGGATAACACTATGAATGAAGTGGAAGAATATTTCCAGTACAAGGTGGATATAAAACCGAACATGACAACCGGTGTTAACTTCATAACAGATGTAAGAACCCCGACTGTAACACTGGCAGATGGAACCACCCGCCAGGAAAAATGGTATTTGTTCCGCATACCTATTTCGCAGTATGATCTGAAGGTGGGCAACATACCTGATTTTAAGTCGATTCGCTTCATCCGGATGTTTGCAACCGGTTTTGATGATTCGGTAGTAATGCGTTTTGGCAAGCTTGAACTGGTCCGCAACCAATGGAGAAAATTCAGGAATAGTATTGACAGTACGGGAATGTTCACTTCGTTGCCGAACCCTGATCCTACTTCTGTGAACATTCTGGCAGTGAATATTGAAGAGAACGATCAACGTCAGCCAATCCCTTACAGGATACCACCCGGAATAGAAAGGCAACAGCAACTAAGTAATAATAACCAGGCAATATTCCTGAACGAGCAATCCATCAGTATGCAGGTATGCGGTCTTCTGCAGGATGAAGCAAGAGGACTTTTTAAAACACTAAACCTTGATATGCGGCAGTATGGTAAGCTGAGTATGTTTATCCATGCAGAATCTGTTCAGGGCTACCAGCAGATCGAGGAGGGTGAGCTACGGAGTGTTATCCGCATTGGTAATGACTTTTCAGGTAATTATTATGAGATAAAGATCCCATTGAAAATTACGCAGTTCGGTGAAACGGATAGTTTGAAAATATGGCCACAGGAGAATAACCTTGATTTTGATCTGAGCGAATTGACCGATCTGAAGTTCAGAAGAAATAAATCGGGTACATCTCCTTCTGTCTATTATAAAGAAACAAAACCAGATGGAAGGGTCTATGCTATGATCGGTAATCCCAATCTTGGAGAGGTAAGAGGGATGTTGCTCGGTGTGGAAAATGTAGGGCAGGAGTCTATCTGCACTGAAGTTTGGTTCAATGAGCTTCGTTTGTCACAACTGGATGAAGAAGGCGGATGGGCTGCTTTAGCAAGAGCTGATGTAAGACTGGCTGACCTGGGTTCGCTATCTCTTTCTGCTACTGCAAGAAGTAAAGGTTTTGGTACGCTGGAACAACGGGTAAATGAAAGAAGCCGTGAAGATGTTTATACGTTTGATGTGTCGGCCACTATTGAGGCGGGTAAATTATTCCCTAAGAAATTAGGATTACAAATACCTGTGTACGCCGGCATAAGCCAGGTGCATAAAACACCTGAATATGACCCTTATGCACTTGACCTGAAACTGAAGGATGTGCTGAAGGAATCGCCTTCTGAGAAGAAAGATTCCATCCGCAATGATGCAAAAGACATCACTACCATCAAGACCATCAACCTGACCAATGTTAAAAAGCTAAAGACAGATGGTAAAAAACCTAAAATATGGAGTATAACGAATTTTGATTTTAATTACTCTTATATACAGACACTGAGTCATAATCCTTTGATCGAACGGGATGAGATGCGCCGTACAAGAGGAGCATTAGGCTATAGTTATGCACCGCAGACCAAACCATTTGAACCATTCAAGAAGCTGATCAAGTCAAAATCAAAATGGCTTTCACTGATCAAAGACATCAACTTTAATTATGCGCCTTCCCAGATATCATTCAAGGCAGATGTTTTCCGCCAGTTTGGTGCAACGAGGGTAAGAAATGTTGGCGGCGGTCCTTATAAAATTCCTGAGACCTATAATAAGTATTTCACGTTTGACAGGTACTATATCCTGCAATGGCCGTTGACCCGTTCTATCTCTATCGATTTTATGGCTACCAATAATGCCCGGATAGATGAGCCGTTTGGACGTATTGATGACAAGGTTAAAAAGGATTCTGTTCGCAAGAACCTGTTCAAAGGCGGAAGAAACACCAACTACCGGCAGGAGGCCACTGTAACTTATAATGTACCTACGAATAAAATTCCTTTGCTTGACTGGACAACACTCCGTGCCAGCTACAATACTAAGTATAACTGGCTGGCTTCTTCGCTGATACCAGAATCAAGGTTGCTGGGAAATACGCTGGCCAACACCCAAACGAGAACCATTAATGGTGAATTAAAGTTCGAAGAGCTCTATAATAAGTGGCGTTTCCTGCGGGCAGTAAATACCAGCACACCCAAACAACCCGGCAACAACGACGGGAAGAACGACGGCAAAAAAGGCGACAACAAGAAAGATGGCGCCAAGAAGGATGATGGAAAAACCCCAGGCCCTGCCGTTAAAGATAGTGGCAACCCTGTCATTAACCAACAGGATAATACCGCTAATACCATTGTAAGAGTTGATACCATCAGAAATAAGAAAGGAAAGATCGTTCGTATCAAAAAGATCAAAGAGAAAAAAGTAAAACAGCAAAAAGATCCGAACCAGCTTCCTGAAGTGGGTACCATTCCTAAATTCTTCTTCCGTTTATTAACGGCGGTTAAGAGGGCGGGTATCCAATACACCGAAGATTTTGGAACCACTTTGCCTGGTTATATGGACAGCACCCAGTACCTGGGAAATAACTTCAGGAGCAAACAACCCGGCTTTGGTTATATTTTCGGATACCAGCCGGATACCAACTGGATAAATAATTTTGGTGCCAAGGGCCTGCTGTCGATGGATACATTAGTGTCGGCGATGATTCAGCAACGTTACAACCAGCGGCTGAACATCACAGCACAGGTAAGCCCTTTCCGTGACTTTAATATCGATATCAATCTTGATAAGACATTTGACAAGCAGTATTCAGAATTATATAAAGACACCAGCAAATTCGATAACGTAGGGCTGACAAGGCTGAATCCTTATGCACTGGGAAGTTTCTCTGTAAGTTATATCTCATACCAGACACTGTTCACAAAATTTGACCCGAATGTTATATCAGAAACATTCAAAGAATTTGAAAGTAACAGAACCATCCTTTCCAAACGCCTGGCCGGATTGAATCCTTACCAGGGAAATATTGTTGACCCGAATGACCCTGCATATTTCAAGGGGTATGGCCGTTATGCACAAGATGTGGTAATCCCGGCATTCATCGCCGCCTATACCAATAAAGATCCGAATAGTGTCAAGTTTGTAAAGAATAACAACCCGAACCTCAGAGCCAATCCATTCTCCGGTATTATTCCCAAACCCAACTGGACAGTAACCTATAACGGCTTATCAAGACTTGCAGGATTGGATAAGATATTTACCAATTTCACTATCCGCCATGGCTATCACAGTACATTCAGCATGAACAGCTTTAATACGGCATTGCTGTTCACTGATCCATTCCGGGTGGGCTACCCTTTCTTCAGGGATACACTGACTGGTAACTATATTCCTTTCTTCCTTGTTCCGAACATCACTATACAGGAGGCATTTGATCCGCTGATCGAACTGGATATGACATTCACTAACCAATTGACCATGCGGTTTGAGTTCAAGAAGAGCCGGCAGCTCAGTTTAAGCCTGATCGATTACCAGCTGGCAGAGAACCGCTCCACAGAAGTTACCTTTGGATTCAACTGGAGACAGAAAGGAGTGCCTATCATCAAAAACCTGCGAATTGGTAAGAACGGAATGAAGTTAGACAATGATGTTACTTTCAAGTTTGACTTCAGCCTGCGGGATGATGCTACGGCCAACAGTAAACTTGACCAGAACCAGTCGTTCGGTACTGCAGGACAAAAAGTGATTCGTATAGCCCCATCAATTGACTATATCCTGAATAACCGGGTGAGCCTGAAACTTTATTTTGAGCAAAACCGGACCATCCCTAAAATCAGTAACTCTTTCCCGATCACCAATACCAGGGGTGGTTTGCAAATAAGGGTGTCGCTTGCACAGTAATTTAAAACTAAGATTTTAGCAGATCATAAACAATAAAGCAGCAATATCCTTGCTGCTTTATTGTTTCCTGAATTTTATACATTATATCCTGGAAATAGTTTCATGTCTTGTCAAACGTAATAAACCGGGCAGCGGGTTAAATATTATTAATAGCAATAAAAAATCCCGGCTGACAGGCCGGGATCGATATTATTAATTTCTTATCAGCTTAAGGATTTTGCGAAGTAGTGGCCGGAGTAACCGAACCAGTATCAGCACCTGTTCTTTTAAACAGCATTACATAACCACATAAATTCTTTTTCTTTTGTTTGTTCACCTGCACAGGTTTCATCATGTGAAACTCGGAAAACTGGGGAACGTATGAATAAACAATTACATTACCATCAATTTCGCCCCATCTTTTCTGACGGAATATCACCTGCCTTTCCTGCCAGTCATACATCCTTACTTCATACAGCCGTGAAGTATAGTCACCAATAAAAACGAACTGGTACCAGCTTCCCTGTGTCAGCGGAACGATCACCGGCATTTCAAACTCACTTTCCATACTGATGGAAGCCTCTTTCAATAATACATAACCATCCTTGCCATATAAGTTTTTTAGACTGTCAACCTGTTTGCTGATAAGGTCGTTGGTACATGACTGAAGACGGATAACATCCTGTGAGAAGGCGGGGGCACTAAAGAAAGCCAAAGCAGCGAGGAAAAGAAGTGGTTTTTTCATAACAGTATTCAGGTGATATTGGAAGTATGTCATAAAATTAATAGTTGGTTTACCGGCATCTAAATTTTACGCCGGATTATTCCGGATAAAAATCAGCTTTAGGGAGATTTTCGCAGGGATTCTACGGCAAGTTTCGGGCCAACGGAAGGGATGAGGTTTGAAGTGGATACAAATTAAGGCAATTCATCCATGTTGCCAGATTTTTTGATATAAATCAACCGGCTGAGTTCCGGTTGAAAAAGATAGCGTTGGCCTGCTGTGTGCAACTGATCGACAGGTCGTTGATACAGACATGTGCTGGCAAAGTTGTACAGTAGTAGATGACTTCGGCCACATCTTCAGCCGTCAAAGGTTTCAACCCGTCATATATTTTTTTTGCGGTGCCTTCATCACCTTTAAAACGAACCAGGGAAAACTCTGTTTCTGCCGCACCGGGATTGATAGAAGTTACTTTGATATTGTGACGAAGCAGGTCTATCCGCATGGCCTGGCTGATGGCATCTACGGCATACTTGGTGGCACAATAGACATTCCCTTTTTCATACACCTGCTTGCCGGCCACTGAACCCATGTTGATGATATGTCCCTGCTTTCTTGCAGCCATTAACTGCGATACAGCTTTGCCAACATACAGAAATCCTTTTACATTGGTATCGATCATGGTATTCCAGTCGGAGAGATCAGCTTCTTCAAAATAGTCACGGCCCAAAGCAAGTCCGGCGTTGTTAACGAGCACATCAATTGCTTTCCAATCTGCCGGAATATTTTCTATGGATTCCAATACTGCTTTTTCATCCTGCACATCAAATGGCAGTTGCAGCACAGCCACATTGTATTTTTTTTCTAACTCATCAGCAAGAACCTGCAGCCGGTCAGTTCTTCTGCCATTGAGGATAAGGTCGTAACCATGTGAAGCAAATTTATAAGCAGCTGCTTCTCCGAAACCGGCTGTTGCGCCGGTGATGAAAACGATTTTTTGCATTTTAAGTGAATAGTGAATGGTGAATGGTCAATTTTTGGGCTCCGATCTGATCAATCCACTTAGCAATTTAAAACAATTGACCATTGTTTCGCCCAATTTCAGTGAATCGAATTTTTTCAGGTATTCCAGGTCATAAGCAATGTCCAAGGCAGCATCTATTTCAATCATGGAGCCTCTGGCAATCTCATAGAATCGTTTCCTTTCAGTGGGAGATTTTCTTGAAGCACCCTCTGCCATATTTAAATAGACGGATACAGCAGCCCTTCTGATTTGTGATATCATTCCAAATCTTTCTTCGGCAGGCAGTGTGTTTGATAATTTATAGCACTCCAACACAAATTGTCTTGCTGCTATAAAAACTTCTAATTTCTGATGATTGAGCTTTAGAAACACTTTTTATCTTAAATGATTTAAAAATGCGGGATATTGGCTATTGACCATTCACTTTTGACTACCGTATCAACGCCACCGTTCCTTTCAGGAAGACTGGTTTGCCGGTATAATCAATAGCACTGACCATCCAGACAAAGACACCGCTGTTTTGAAGAGTGCCGCCTACACGGCCATCCCAGCCGGCCCGGTTGACTGTGGTCGTGAATACCATTTGCCCCCAGCGGTTGTAGATGCTGAAGTAGTTTATTTTTTGAATACCGACAGCTATAGGTCGAATGACATCATTCTTGCCGTCATTGTTTGGCGTAAAGGCCGTCGGAACAAATATGTAAGGATTCGTTTTAAAAACCCGTACAGTGACAAATGCAGAATCAATGCAGCCTGCAATATCGGATACAATCAGTTTATATCTTACACTGTCAATTGATGAATTATAGACTCCCACCGGGTTATGGATCGTTGTGCTGGAGAGGCCTGTTGGCGGACTCCATAAATAATTTATCCCGCCGGTTCCGTTGAACAACAAAGGCTGGCCTACCACAACCGTTGTATCACGGCCGGCATAAGCTCTAACTCTTGGAAGCACTGTTATCACTACTGTATCACGACCAGCTTTAGGGCAGCCCTGGTCATCAAAGGCACTAAGTACGTAAGTAGTTGTTCTGGGTGGTGATGAAATGGGGTTTAATATAGTGGGATTATTAAGATATAATGTTGGTGACCAGTTGAATGAAACACCGTCATGAGAACCGTTCAACTGTGCATCTGTATTATAGCAGATGGTCTGATCAGGCCCTGCATTTGCAACAGGGTAAGGAACAGTGGTTACAATCACCTGGTCAGTTGCTGTACAACTGCCGATAGTAGCCACCACCGTGTAAGTAGTAGTGTTATTAGTTATGGCAACCGGGTTGATGATGTTGGGATTACTAAGATTAGCTACCGGTGTCCAGCTGAAAGCAAGACCATCGGATGTGGCGTTTAACTGTATAGCATCTCCCTGGCAAATAGTAGTGTCGTTAATGGCCCTTAGTGTAACGGTGTTTACAACCCGAACCCGGACAGAATCACGGTTTATACAACCATTATCATTCAGGTTCACATAGTACCAGGTGGTGACAGGGGGTGTTACGGTTGGAGTGCTAGTATTAGCGTTCACAATATTGGTGAGTGGTGTCCAGTTGAAAACACCAGTGCCAGCTGCATTTAACTGCACAGCATCATTGCGGCAGATCAAGGTATCTCTAAAGCTGAGTGTGATGATTGGTTTATCCAGCACATCTACCGGGAATGAAACCGTATTGATACAACCTTTACTGTTCGTTACAGTCAATGTAACGGTTTTTGTGCCGGGAGTTGAATAGGTCCACTGCGGATGCTGCAAATGTGATGTGTCTGCAAGTGTGGTTTCATCACCGAAATTCCAGCTCCAGGAATTTACAAAACCGTAATTGGTCCTTGTTGTATCCGTAAACTCGAATGGATTGGTAAAGCAGCTTCCAGTAACCCTGAATCCCGGGAAGAAGCCTGGAAAAACATTTAAAATAAGATCAGCACTATCAATGCATAAACCAGCCAATGAAACCCTTAACCTTACATTGTAAGTACCGGCGCCAGAAAGAGTATAATCATGTGAGGAGTTTTCTGCAAACGAAGTATCCAGTAAACCGCTTGCCGGATCACCAAAGGTCCAATGGAAAGTTGTACCAGGAGGATTGCTAACACCATTTGAAAAATTTACAAGAAACCCGTCACAGGTGGTTAGGGTTGGGGCCAACTGTGCATTTAGAGGGTCACAATCGCCAACTTCTACGTGTAATTCTTTTCGTGTAGTACTTATTAAAACTCCATTCCTGTATTCATTAACACAAACACAAATCACAAACTGTCCGGAAACATCTGGTGCTATTCCACTTATGATTCCGGTAGCGGGATTTATTGTGACGCCAGAACCCATTGGTTGGCTACCAGAAAATGGGGGACTATATGGAACTGAAGTGTATGGAGGGTTTGCTGCAGGATTAGGGGCAGAGCCAGCACCTGCATCTCCTCCAAGAAATGCATCACAAAATGAATAAGAAAGAGAATCTCCATCAGCGTCTGTGGCCTGAAAGGAGTATTGAAAAAAACTATTCCGGCATACTACGGCGGTATCATTGATAAGAAAGGCCGGGCTGCTATTCATTTCTGCACCGGGTGCTGTTGCTGTTCCGGGAATTCTTGCTGTAAAAGTGTTACCTACACTACCGCTGCCTGAAACATTAATGATACCGGGTATTCTGCAACATCTTTGATAAGCCACAATGTATCCCTGGGGAGTAGCAGGCAGTTCAATTGATGCTAAATCATAGACCACAATTTTATAATAACAGGTTATCTGGTTACCTGAAATACAGGGTTCATCAAAAGTCTTGTTTAGAAAGTATTCGTTCGTTTTAGAAACACTTGGATTTAGCACCAACTGATTTGTAGTTGGGTCGAAAATGGAAAAATTAATAGGGTCTGATATTTGCAGGCCGCTGGCAGTACACAGCATATAAACGGTGAGAGTAATTCTGTACCTGAGATTCGTTCCTGAACCAGGCCCTAAATACTGGTATGTAAAAAATCCACCTTTGATGTGTGCAGCTTCAGAAGGTGCTGATAACAGGCAGAACAAGACTATGCTAAGTAAAAGTCGTTTCATTGATCGGATTGGTCGAAATTGAATTTTACATTTCCAGCAAAAATTTATCCAAAATCAGGTTACTGTTCCCCGGCTCCTCCAGCATTCCCATATGCCCTGAATTATGGAGGATGTGAATGTACGATTTTCCGGGCAGGTGACATTGCTTCAGGCCGTCTTCTACAGGAACGGCGACATCGTATTTTCCCATGATAAAGAGCACAGGAACAGTAGTGTTACGTAAAATATCTGTCCGGTCAGGCCGCTTCATCATGGCTTCGTAGTAAGAAACGAGGGATGACGGTAAAAAGTTGTCCAAACCTGCTACCTGTTTATCGATCAATTCGGGCCGTTCGTCTTTTGTTAGCGGCGAAAAGAGGTTTGGGGTGGCCGTTTTAAGAAATTCAAAAGCACCATGCTGTTGTATGAATTCAATTCCTTTACGGCGGGTGGCTTTCTTTTCTTCGCTGTCGGCAAAAGCTGAAGAATGAAAGAGGCCGAATGCCGATACCAGCCCGGGATATTTTTCAGCCAATGCCAGTGTTATATAGCCGCCCATGCTGTGACCGATAACCGGGCAGGACTTAATATTTTCCTTCAGCATGATATAACGGATGGCCTCAGCCATTCCTTCCATACTCATATCATCAATCATTTCAGACTGACCGCTGCCCGGCAGATCGGGGATGATGAGCTGATATTTGTCTTTTAGAAATTCAACCTGGTTATTCCACACTTCAGCTTTTTCACCAAAGCCATGAATGAGTATAACAGGTTTGCCAATGCCGGTAATGCGGTACACTATTCTTTTTCCTTCAAATTGAATTTGCTTAATCATTATTGATTTGTAAAGCCGGTTTTTTTCTGAAAAATTTTCTTAACAACTTCAGTCTAATGTTCCAGCCAAGTAGAAGAGTACTAAGAACGACCATTATTTTAGAAAGAATGTCTCCATACTTTACATAAAAGGTTTTCCTGTTTGTGGGATTGATCTGCAGTTTGATTGCAGCAGCAGTATTGTAAGGTTGCGGGTTGATGACCGTTCCGTATGGATTAATAAAACAACTGATACCGGTATTGGCGCTGCGGGCCACCCATGTTCTTGTTTCAATAGCCCTCAGCCTTGCATAGTTCATGTGTTGTTTATGCCCGGGTGTTTTTTTCCACCAGCCATCGTTGGTGATGATACAGATAAGATTGGCACCATTGCGGACATACTTGCTCATGAATTCTCCATAGATACTTTCATAGCAAATAGAGGGAGCAATTTCAAAACCACCCTTTGATCTCAAGACGGTTCTTTCACTTTGTTTGGCGTAGCCTGCGGTGGTGCCGCCAAATTTTGCAAACCATTTATCAATGAATTTTAAGAACCAGGGCAATGTTTCCACCCCAGGTACCAGCATTGATTTATGATAAAAGGATTGAGCACCGGAACTGTCGATGACCATTGAGCCATTGTATGTTTCAAAATGCTGCCCGCTGAACTCTTCCGAGTATTTTGTTTTGGCATTCATCATCCGGTAGCTTTCTATACCGGTGAATAAAGAGGTATTGGGATGACGTTGCAAGAAACTCCAGAGCGGATTTAAAAAGAAATTGTCTTTCAATCCCAGCTCATCAATTCTTGAGGCGGTATATAATGCCGTTTCCGGCCAAACGATAAGCGAAGTATTGTTATCGACCTGTTGTTCACTGATAGCGATAAGTTTTTGTAATTGAGCTTCGAAAGATCCCGCCGCTTCTGAAACTTTTTCGTAGGGATCAATGTTTGGCTGAACAACCACAATGTTTGATGCATTGCTCCCTTTTTTTTGCAGTTGTAAACTGTTGTTTATCCATGAAATGCCAAAAGGAATAAACAGTATCGCAATTCCAGTGATTAAATTCCTGTAAGACTTTCCTTCTGTGCGGTTGAAATTGTTTTTGAGGTGCAGGAATAAAAAAACATTTACCAGCAATATCCATAAAGAACCTCCGCTGGTGCCGGTAAACTCATACCACTGCACCCATTCAGGATGCGTGGCGAATGCATTTCCTAATGTAAGCCAGGGCCAGCTCAATCCCCAATCCTGCAGATGGATATATTCAAAACACATCCAGAAGGCAATGAGAGTAAGGTATCCAATTCTTTCTCCCATCCATTCCTTAGCGATCTTAAACCCGAGCCAGGGAAAACACATCAGGAAACTGTTTGCTAAAAAAGCACTGACAGCACCAGGGGCTGATGCATTCCATATCCACCAGGTGGTGGCCACGTTCCAGATGAACATGGTGATATAAGTGAGGCCAAAGAATTTTTTACGACTCTTCACTTTTGCTTCAAGCCATAACAACGGGATCCATGCAAAGAAGATCAGAAATGTAAAAGGTGAAACCGGCCATGCAGCATATAACAATAACCCGGCTCCGGCAGCTATGGATAAATTAGTAAAACGCTTCAAGCAAATTGATTTCTGTAAAAATAGAGTTTGTTACCGGCGATGCCAACAATATAAATTTCCATAATAATAAAATTTTATGGAAACGTTTTTATTTACCATCTGATTAACAAAAGTATAAACCATGGAACCCAGCAAAATTTTATCAGCACCGCTGATAGACGTCATCTTTGACGGCCGTAACAAAGAGTACGGGGCTTATGAACTCAGGAAAACTTATTCAAGGAGAATTAAAAAAGCGTTGATAGCAACAACTGCTATTGCAGGATTAGCTTTTGGAGGAGTTACATTGGCTAATTCAGTTAAGAAGAGCGAAACATATTACCAAACGAGACAGGTTGTTGAGCTACAGGCAATACCCGATGATAAGCCACCTGAAAAATTACCGAAGCCAGAGCCTAAGCCAGAGACAGAACAGGTGAAAACAATACAACTTACACCACCTGCAATTCTGCCAGACGATGAGGTGGAGACACCACCTCCTTCACTTGATGATCTTGACAGTGCTCGGATCGATACGAAAACAAGAGAGGGCAAACCTGATATTTTTGTTGCAGATCCGCCGCAGGATCCCGGAGACGATAAAGGTATACTGGACATTAAGAAGAATGATGAACCAGAAGGCCCCGCAGCAATTGTAGATATTCCTGCAAAATTTATCGGCAACTGGAAAAGGTTTTTAGAAACGAACCTTAATGCAAACACTCCTGTTGATAATGGTGCAGGACCGGGGCGCTATACAGTGATCGTTCAGTTTGTAGTAGATAAAGAAGGAACTGTAAGTGAGATCAAGACACTGACAAATCATGGATACGGACTGGAAGAAGAAGCCATACGGGTATTAAGGAAAGCACCGAAATGGGAACCGGCCATTTACCAGGGATATAAAGTAAAAGCCTTTCACAAACAGATGATAACTTTTGAAGTGCCGGAAGAATAAGCAGGCAGGTTGTTCACAGGTTTGGAAAGCCGTGTTTCCAAACCTGTGATTTTTTATTATTGATCTACAGCCGTTCTTAAGAAATAATGTTTGCTGTCCACTTCAATGGCATTTTTATTGAACCAGGTTGCAAAAGCTTTGAATTTGTCTTCATTTTTTTCATACCAGTCGCCAAATTCTTTTTCATTACCCGACATGAATAACCAGTAGTTATAAGCTTCGAAATGGCCGTTATCTTTTATCTTCTTTTGAAAATCAATAACGATGTTATTGTATTCTTTGTCCCTGTTTTGTTTGTACCACCATTCGATAAATCCTGTCCTGGCTGTATTGAGGAATGAGATGTTGACTTCTTTGTCCTTGGCTATCAATGACGGAGACATGCCAACCAGGAAGTCAAGCCCATATACCTGGTCAAAAGGGAACTTGAATTTTTTAGACGGGTCATAATTTGTGATGACCATTGGTTTTGCAAAATCAACTTTTGCCGATGTGTCAGAAGAGATGTCAATGCATTCTTTATAAGTGTTGTATAGTATTTCGCTGATCTCTTTTGTGCGGCCGCTGTTCCATTCCATGTTCATGAACATCTCGCCATAGAAAATGGACCATATACGGTCGGTGCTGGCAGCATATAATTTTGCAAGGCGGTAATAATTGGAAGCATATTCCGGGTTTACAGCGATCCCTTTTTCCCATGATTGCACGGCTTTGTTGTAATCTTTTTCAAACAATGCCATTACCCCCAGTTCAACATAGAGTTTGCCGGAGTTGGGAAATTTCTTTAATCCTTCATTATAGGTTTCAATGGCTTTTTTACTGTTGCCATCAAGGTCGTAGTTGTTGCCGAGCATCTGGTAGCACTGGTCAATAGCATCTTTATGTTTTGTGGCGGCTTCAAAATACCGGGCCGCTTTTTTATAATCCTTTTTCATCTGGTAAGCAAAACCGGTCTCATAATCATACACAAAATTATCCGGGTCCAGTTTGCGGGCAGAGTCGAGTAATACAATTGACTCATCAATCTCTCCTTTGTCCATAATGCGGACAGCTTCCTGAAAGATCTTTCTTGCTTTTTCTTTATCCGTTTGCGCAACAGACGAAAAGAAAGATAAGAGGATGACACTAGTAAAAACAAGCTGTTTTTTCATAATAGTAGTTTAGAAGAGACAGATGTCTGCTATTCCCAATTTACACAATTATCTCCTGCTGTAATTAGGCGCTTCTTTGGTTATCTCAATATCATGTGCATGGCTTTCTCTCATGCCGGCGTTGCTGATCTTTACAAATGTTGCTTTTTGTAATTCTTCAATAGTAGAAGCACCGCAGTAGCCCATTCCGGCCCTTAACCCACCAGTGTATTGATACACCACTTCTTTCAACAATCCTTTGTAGGCGACACGACCTTCAATTCCTTCGGGAACAAATTTCTTTACATCATCTTCCACATCCTGGAAGTAGCGGTCGCTGCTGCCGGTGGCCATTGCACCGAGAGAACCCATGCCACGATATTCCTTGAATTTTCTTCCTTCATATATAATGGTTTCGCCGGGGCTTTCTTCAGTGCCTGCAAAAATGCTTCCCATCATTACACAATTAGCACCAGCTGCCAATGCTTTTACCATATCGCCGGTATAGCGGATACCACCATCGGCTATAAGAGGAATATTCTTTCCTTTTAATGCTGATGCTGCTTCCATGATAGCAGTAAGCTGCGGCACACCTGCACCAGCAACGATCCGTGTTGTACAAATTGAACCAGGGCCAATGCCAACTTTGATGGCATCGGCACCTGCATCAGCCAATGCTTTTGCGCCAGCCGCTGTTCCCACATTGCCGGCAATGACGTTTATGTTTTTAAAGTTCTTCTTTACATCTTTTAAAGCAGCTATCACTCCTTTGCTGTGACCATGTGCACTATCCAGCGCAATAACATCAGCTCCTACGGTTTGCAAAGCTGCGACTCTGTCCAACAGATCTTTGGTAATACCAACACCAGCCCCAACCACCAAACGGCCAAACTGGTCTTTTACTGCATTAGGATGGCTTTTCAATTTCAGAATATCGCTGTAAGTAAATAACCCGGTTAACTTTCCTTGTTTGTTTACAATCGGAAGCTTCTCCACTTTTGTTTTTTTGAAAAGTTGTTCTGCTTTTTTCAAATCAGTTCCTTCCGGTGCAGTGTAGAGATTTTCTTTGGTCATCACTTCACTCACTTTGCGTTTGGGATTGTCTTCAAACCGAAGGTCACGGTTGGTGAGGATGCCGACTAACTTTCCATTTTTATCTATGATGGGGATACCCCCAATTTTATTTTCCCGCATCAGTTTTAAAGCATCCCCGATAGTGGCATCTGCTAAAAGAGTCACCGGGTCTATTATCAAGCCGCTTTCACTTCTTTTTACTTTACGAACCTGTTCGGCTTGTTTTTCAATACTCATGTTCTTGTGCAGGATGCCAAGGCCGCCTTCTCTTGCAAGGGCAGTGGCCAGGGCTGCTTCCGTAACAGTGTCCATTGCTGCTGAAAGCAGGGGAACATTGAGGGTGATGTCTCTGGTGAGCCGGCTTTTAATTTCCACATCACGGGGCAGTACCGAGCTGTAACCGGGCATCAGCAGTACATCATCGAAGGTCAGGCCTTCACCGAAAAATTTGTTGGGAACTTGTTTGGGGGAGGAATTTCTTGTTGCCATGTGCAAAGATATACTCCTGAAGGAAACGGGAAAAATGAATTTTTTACTCAGCTCAGGCTGTACATTTTGCCGGGTATAGAGTAAATGACTCCCTGTAATTCCAGGCTCAGCATTGCACCAGCGACGGCACTGCTGTTCAATCCGCTTTTTCCGTTTATCTCATCGATATGCACTGTTTCTTTTTCTCTCAAAATGGCAACAACTATTTTTTCTTCCGGGGTTAGCTCAATGAATAACTCCCTCTGACTTTTTTTCTCCTTTTTACTTTTTACCTTGTCTTCCCACTGCATTACTTGTATGAGTTCCGCAGCATCTGTCAGCAGCATGGCCTTATTGTTTTTGATCAGGTAATTACAGCCTGCGCTTTTTGTATCTGTTACCTTGCCGGGAATGGCAAATACATCTTTGTTATAACTGTTCGCTAATTCTGCAGTTATCATACTACCGCCTTTTAAGCTGGTTTCAATGACAACGGTCGCATCGCTCATGCCGGCAACAATCCTGTTGCGGGTAGGAAAATTATGTTTGTCCGGTTTTGATTTGCTTCTGAATTCTGTCAATAATCCGCCGCTGTGTTTTACCATGTCTTTGGCGAGACCCGTATGTTCGGCTGGATATATCTGATCAAGGCCATGTGCCAGTACACCTACTGTCGGCAGATCATTTTTTACTGCAGCTTTATGTGCAATGGCATCAACACCAAATGCAAGGCCGCTTACTACTGTTATATTTTGCGCTGCCAGTTCTTTTACTAATTTCTCTGTCACCTGTTTTGCATATTCGGTATGGCTCCTTGTGCCGATGATAGCAACGATCTTTGCGGCATTCAGATCAGCCTCTCCTTTATAATACAGAAGAGTGGGGGAGTCATAACAATTCAGCAACCGCTTTGGATAATCATTATCTGTCAGGAAGAGCGGTTTGATCTTATACTTCTCGATGAATTTTATTTCTTCTTCTGCTTTACTGAAATCTTTGAACGCAGCGATAGAGGCAGCCCTAACCGGGCCGATACCTTCAATCTTCTCGAGGTATGATTTTTTTGCATGAAAGATCTCTTCTGCATTACAATGCTGCAATAAAATTTTTGCCTGTACAGGGCCGATGTTGGGTATTAGTGTGAGTGCCAGCTGATAAAGCAGTTCTGAATCCATACAGTTGTGTCGTAAAATTCAAATATAAGAGAACTCTGAATTACTGGCTAACGACTTTCATTTCTGTACGCCGGTTCAATGCCCTGCCTTCTTCTGTTTTATTATCAGCCATTGGTTTTGTTTCACCATAGCCTTTGGCGGTTAACCGCTGAACTGGTATGGATTTACTAATAAGATAAGTAACCACCGCCTTTGCCCTGTTATTAGACAAAGCAAGATTGTCGGCAGGTTTACCCACATTATCGGTATAACCGCTGATCTCAATTTTCAGCGTCGGGTTTTCATTCAGCATTTGCACCAGTTTGTCCAGCTCTACCTGTGACTGTGGTTTTAATTCAGCCTTGTTGACATCGAAGAAAATATTTTTCAATACAATACTGGCATTGGTTTCAATTGGCTGTAATGCGATATTCTTTTCATAGACAGAATCAGGCGAACGATCTGCCATTAAAAAATTGTCAGAATAAAAAAGATAGCCTTTGCGGTTTACATTGAAGGCATAGTCTTTTCCAACGGGTAAAGTGATAAAATAATTCCCTGTTTCATCTGTCTGTACCTGTGTAATGATTTGTTTTGAGGATAGGTCGATCAGCTCAACAGAGCAGGGAAGGCCGTTAGTTGTTTTTTTATCATACACCTTTCCTTTTACCCATAATGTTTTGATGGGGCGGATATCCTGCCGTAATTCAAAACTGTAAATATCATGTCCGCCTTTGGAATCATTTCTATCGCTGGCATAGTAGGCCGTTTTGCCATCTGCCGCAATAAACAAAGTGCCTTCATCATTGATGGTATTAACAGGATAACCCAAATTGAATGGTTTTTCCCATTGGCCATTGATCCCCTTTTTTGTAACAAACAGATCATTACCACCATACCCGGGTAAACCATTTGAAACAAAGTAAAGTGTTTGATTGTCTGCATGAATGAACGGGCATTCATCATCTCCTGGTGTATTGATAGTTGGGCCAAGATTTTCCGGGGCATCCCATCTTCCATTTGATTTCAGATGACTGACATAAATATCCTTACCGCCAAAACCACCTAACCGGCGGCTTGAGAAATACAAGTCCTTTTTGTCAGGCGACAAACATGGTTGTGCATCCCATTGATCAGAATTCACACGGCCGCCAAGATTGATGGCATCGCCCCATCCTTGTGGTGTATTCATCGAAATGTAGAGGTCATAATTGCCGTAACTGTCCTGCCGGTTATTAGCAGTAAAGGCAAGCCATTCCCCATCTGAAGAAACAGACTGTCCGGCTTCACTCATCGGTGTGTTGATAGTTCCTTCCAGTGGTTTGGCTGGTTCCCATTGCCCTGCATTGAATTTGCTGTAATAAAAATCTTCATTGGTGCCGTTCACTCTTCTTGTAAAAACCAGCTCTTTACCATCAATTGTCAGCGAAGGGAAATATTCTGACTCGGCAGTATTGATATTGCCACCAGCATTCTGCGGCGCAAACACATAATTTTTTGCAGCATTATTCTTTGCATAGTCAACTGCAAACTCATAAGACCGTTTGCGGCGTTGTGCCGATTCGAGGCTGGTGGGATTCTTTGGCGGTCTTTTTGTGAGCAATTCATTAACGGCATCCAATGCTTTTTCAAATGCACCATCGCCGGCCAGCTGAACAGAATAGGCCAGTTTATAATCCAGTGTATAATTTGAATCTATTGCAAAAGCTTTTTCATAATTCGCTGCGCTGCTTTTATAACTTTTTAATTTTCCATAAATGGCTGCCAGTGATAAATAGGCTTCCACATAATTCTTGTCTGCTTCAATCGCCTGTTGTAAAAGCCCGGCAGCACTGGTAATATTTCCATCATCCGCTCTTTCCATCGCCTGGCTATATAATTGAACAGCCTTCTTATTGATCTTTGACGGGTCGTATTGTGAGAATGAAGAATGCGCAGCAATAACTAAAAGGACAAGAAGAAACAGTTTTTTCATTGAAAGGATTGCTTTAATCAATAACGAAGCTAAACCAATTTTATTCCGGCTGAAAGAAGAAAAAATGTGAAAATTGGTTGCCTATGGAACGTTGATATATTTATGGATCTGCAAACTCAGTTCCCATTGCGGGTTTTCTTTGATATACTCAATTATCAGCGGGGTTACCTGCGATGCTTTGTCCCATTCTGGTTGCAGGTACAATTTGCAGGAAGGCGAAACCAGTGCAGCATATTTTTCAGCCCAGTCAAAATCTGATCTGTTGAAGATGACAACTTTCAACTCGTTTGCAACATGAAGAATTGGTTCCAGCGGGGCTTTAAATTTTTTTGGTGATAGACATATCCAGTCCCACAAACCACTCAGCGGATGTGCACCTGAAGTCTCTATGTGCATTTTTAATCCGGCATTTTGAAACGCTTCAGTCAGTTCATCAAGATTATGCATCAATGGCTCGCCACCGGTGATGATAACAATTTCGGCGGGTGTTTTCTTAACCTCCGCAATAAGTTGTGTTATGGTATACGTTGGATGTTTCTCAGCATCCCAGCTATCTTTTACATCACACCACACACAACCAACATCGCAACCTGCCAGCCGGATGAAGTATGCGGCTTTGCCCTGGTGATAGCCTTCACCCTGCAAGGTGTAAAAATGTTCCATCACAGGAAGGCTGGCTGATATTTTTTTCTCTCCGGTCATTTCAGGATCAATTCTTCTGTATACAGGAGCGGAATGTATTTTTCATCAGCGCCGCAATCGTCATTGGTCCAACGCCACCAGGTACTGGTGTTATCCAGGCGCATTTCGGAGCTACTTCATCAAATGCAACATCACCTTTTAATTTAAAACCACTTTTTTTAGTGCTGTCTTCCACTCTTGTAATGCCTACGTCAATAACAATGGCGCCATCTTTTACCATATCAGCTGTAACAAACTCCGGTTTGCCTAATGCGGCAACAATAATGTCTGCCTGCAAACAAAAATCCTTTAAATTTTTAGTGTGAGAGTGACAAATTGTAACGGTGCAGTTTCCCGGATTGGTATTACTGCTTAATAAAACACTCATCGGCCTGCCGACAATATTGCTGCGACCAACAACAACAGCATGTTTGCCTTTGGTGTCGATCTTATAATGTTCAAGCATCAGCATTATGCCATGTGGTGTGGCGGGAACAAAAGTGGGCAGGCCCTGTAACATTCTTCCCACATTAACCGGGTGAAAACCATCTACATCTTTATCAGGGTCTATTGCATTAATGACTTTTTCATCTGAGATGTGCTTTGGTAATGGCAGCTGAACAAGGATGCCGTCCACATCGGGGTCGTTATTTAGATCTTCAACTGCTTCCAGCAATTTCATTTCAGAAATATCTGCTTCCAATCTTACCAGGGTTGATTTGAATCCTACTTCTTCACAGGCTTTTACTTTAGCGGCCACATAAGTTTCGCTGGCTCCATTGTTACCGACCAGTATGGCAGCCAGGTGAGGGATTTTTTTTCCATCCACATTAAGTTCAGCCACTTCAATTTTTAATTCGCTTTTGATAGCCTGGGCGGCTATTTTACCATCTAAAATTTGCATGGCGCAAAGGTAAGGCTTGCGGCAATGTTTATTTTGCAGCAAAGTAGTATCCTTGTAACTTTCTAATAAATTCTGACTGCTTGACAAGAAAATTTACTTTATTATCCGGCATTATACTGTTCAATGTTTTATTATCACACTCCCAGGTACTTCGCAGGCCGCTTGCTGCTGCCTATACCGGAATGGGTGCTTACAGTATAAATCATGTGGATGTCTTTTCTTTTACGGCTAACCAGGCATCGCTGGCACAATTAAAAAATAGTGCAGCCGGAGTATATGGAGAAAGAAGGTTCCTGTTAAGTGAGTTGAATAACTATACAGCTACGATTGGGTTAACCACTAACTCAGGAAATTTTGGTGTTAAAGCAAACTATTCAGGGTTCAGCGACTATAATGAAACACAGTTAGGGCTTGCTTATGGAAGAAAAATGGGAAACAAGGTTGATATCGGTGCACAGATAAATTATCAAAGTATCCGCATCAACAGTTATGGCAATGCATCGGCTGTAAGTTTTGAACTGGGAACTATATTGCACCTGACAGATAAACTACATGCAGGGCTTCATGCAACTAATCCTGTTGGCGGAAAATTTGGAAAGGATCAGCAGGAAAAACTATCATCAGTGTATAGTTTTGGGATCGGTTATGAGGCATCAGATAAATTTTTAGTGAGTGCTGAAATACAAAAGGAAGAAGACCAGCCGGTGAATGTGAATGCGGGGGTCCAGTATAAATTTATTCCACAACTACTGGTAAGAGCCGGCATGTCATCTGCCACTTCTGCTGCATGGCTTGGACTCGGATTGACCATCAAATCATTTAGACTGGATGTAACAACCAGTTATCATCCTCAATTGGGAATTACCCCCGGGGTATTAATGCTCTTCAATTTTAACCGTAAGCAAAATTGAAAAGACTTTCAATAATATTAACGGCATTTTTCTTTTCCATAGTCGCCTGTTCGGGGCAGGAAATTCCTGTCAGCACCGAGCAGCAACTGGAAAACCAGACAGATGCGGACCAGGGAGAAACTGAAGACGATACATACCTGCAGGAACTGGAACACTTCAGGAGGAATCCACTTAATTTAAACACTGCTGATGCCGATGAATTAAAACAATTAAGAATTGTAACTGATTTGCAAATAGCTAATCTTATTTCATACCGCAACCTGTTTGGCAAACTTATCAGTATCTATGAACTGCAGGCAGTACCTGCATGGGATGTAAATACTATCCGGAAGTTATTGCCATTTGTCACAGCAGCAACCCAGGTTTCATTAACAGAAGAAGCCGGTAAAAGATTCAGCGATGGTGATCACAGCTTTTTGCTGCGGGTTTCGCAGGTATTGGAAAAAGCAGATGGTTTTGACAAATCAACATCGGGTACAAAATATCTTGGCAGTCCGCAGCGGATTTTTTTTCGCTACCGGTATACCTATAAAAATTTATTGCAGTTTGGGTTGGTGGGTGATAAAGACGCAGGCGAACAATTTTTAAAAGGGGCACAGAATAAAGGATTTGACTTTTATTCTTTCCATTTGTTTGCCAGGAAGATCGGTATCATACAGGCTCTTGCATTGGGAGATTTTTCGGTGAATATGGGCCAGGGCCTGATCCAATGGCAGGGGTTGGCTTTTAAAAAAAGTGTAGATGTAATGGGTGTGAAGCGGCAGTCTGCGGTACTTCGTCCATACAGCTCCGCCGGTGAATTTTACTTTCATCGTGGTGCCGGAATTACCATAAAAAAAGGCAGTATTGAATCAACTGCTTTTATATCTTTTCGCAAACTGGGTGGAAATTTTGTAGCCGATACGGTGAACAATGAAGATTTTATTTCTTCCTTTCTTACTTCCGGTTACCACCGTACACCCAGCGAAAACGAAGACAGGAATAATCTGACCCAAACAACATTTGGAGGGAATGTTATTTATCGGGGTAATAAATGGCATGTGGGGATAAATGGCATTTACTATAGCTTCTCGTTACCGATAGAAAAAAGAAATGAGCCTTACAACCTATATGCCATCAGCGGAAAGCAGTGGTACAATTTCAGCGTTGATTACAGTTATACTTATAAGAACCTTCATTTCTTTGGGGAGGCGGCGGCAGATAAAAATTTTAATAAAGCATTTGTCAATGGATTATTGCTGAGTGTTGACCCAAGAGTTGATATTTCATTTGTACAACGAACTATTCACAAGGCCTATCAATCTATCAACGGGAATGCCTTTACAGAGAATACCTATCCCACGAACGAAACTGGTTTTTATGCTGGTGTAACTATCCGCCCAGCTATTGGCTGGCGGTTTGATATGTATGGCGATGTTTATAAATTTCCCTGGCTTAAATATCTTGTAGATGCGCCCAGTCATGGAAAAGATTACCTGGCGCAACTTACTTACACTCCCAATAAACAGGTGGAAGTGTACACCCGGTTCCGTAATGAAACCAAACAATCGAACCAGTCTGATAATATTACGGTTACCAATTTTCTTGCAACAATACCCCGGCAAAGCTGGCGAACACAGGTAATGTATAAGGTAAACCCTGCGATAGCACTAAGAAACCGGATCGAACTGCTTTGGTATGATAATAAAGGAGTGAACAAGGAAAACGGGTTCCTGGCTTTTTTTGATTTTATTTATAAGCCCATGCTCAAACCTGTGTCGGGAGTACTACGGCTCCAGTATTTTGAAACGGATGGCTATAATTCCCGCATATATGCCTATGAGAACGATGTTCTTTACAGCTATTCTATTCCGGCTTTTTCTGATAAAGGGTTCCGGTATTACCTGACCCTGAACTATGATCTGTCCAAGAAAGTCTCATTTTGGCTTCGGTGGGCTCAAACCATCTATAAAAACAGGGCAACAGTTGGCTCAGGGCTTGATGAAATTCAGGGCAACCGGCGGAGTGAGGTCAAGATTCAGGCAAGGTGGCTTTTTTAGTAACGGAATCGCCAGGGAATGGACTGATTTTAATTTTTTTACCAGTGTTTAACTAATTGTTAAAAAAAAAATTACCTTGCGGCAGCATTTTCAAAGGCATTTGTGTCTTTGAAAATGTCCTTATCCCTTGAAAATTGACGGTTTCCCTTGATAATCAATGCTTTTAAATTTTAAAAATTAACGTTAACATGAGAAAAATCGCATCACTGTTCACGATGCTAATGTTGTTTACTGCATTAGCATTTGGTCAGAACCGGACGATTACCGGTACGGTGACCAATGAAAAAGGCGAACCTGTGCCTAACGCATCTGTAACTATTAAAGGTAGTAGAACAGGTGTTTCTGCCGATAACAACGGCCAATTCCGCATTTTGGCAAAGACAGGCGACATCCTGGTAGCATCAAGCTCAGGAATGGAGTCTTCTGAAGCAACTGTTGGAGCCGGAAGTACAGTTAACTTCCAGGTTAAAACACTTGTAATAGCCGGTACGGAGGTAGTTGTTACAGCACTTGGCCAGTCTCGTCAGCCAAAAGAGTTGGGCTATTCTGTTTCTAAAGTGAAGGCAGCAGAATTAACCCAGGCTAAATCAGTTAATCTTCAAAACGGATTGACTGGTAAAGTTTCTGGTTTGAATGTACAGACAGTTAACAATGGTGTATTTGCAGACACCAGGATCACACTTCGTGGTATCCGTTCACTGACTGGTAACAACCAACCGATGCTTATCCTCGATGGTGTGCCTATCTCTTTATCTTATTTGAATTCTATCAACCCTAATGACATTACTGATGTTACGATCCTTAAGTCTGCATCAGCTACTGCCATCTATGGTCCTGATGGTGCAAACGGTGCCCTTGTAGTTACAACTAAAAAAGGCAGCCGTTCTAAACCACAAATAAGTGTTGGTCATACAGTACAGGTTGAAAGAGTATCTTTTATGCCTGAACTGCAAACTCAGTTCGGATCTGGTTCTTCAGTAGATGCTTTCGGTTATGGTGTATATGACCCAATCGAAAACCAGTGTTATGGAGATGAGTTCGATGGTACGCTCCGCCAGATTGGCCGTGATGGTCCAAGCGGTGAGCAGTATCTTACTGAATACATTGCCCGTCCAAAAGAAAAATTGAAATTCTGGAATACCGGTGTTACTAACCAGACCGATGTCTCTTTCTCAACTGGTGATTTTTACCTGAGTGCTCAGAATGTACTGATTCAGGGTATTATGCCAAAAGACATCAACCGCAGGGTTTCAGTTCACATGTCAGCTAATAAGGAGTTTGGTAAGTTCAAAGCAGCTTACAGCCTTAACTATACAAAAGGTAATTATGATGTTACAGCCGGTTCCAGTTTCGGAAATGGCCGTGACTATACAGTATATTGGAACCTGATCAATACTCCAATGCAGATACCTATCACAAGGTTCAAAGACTGGCATAACCCGGTAGCACCTGATGGTGGCATCAACTGGGCTAATCCTAACTACTTCTTTAATGACTATTATTCTAACCCTTATTTCATGGTTGACAATTTCAGGGCAAACGGAAGAACTGAAGATATCTTCGGTAACCTGGAGTTGAATTTCAAAGCAACCAGCTGGCTTAATATAACTTACAGACTTGGTGCTACTATTTCGAGCACTAACCAGAAAGCTACAGCCGGTGCCTATACCTATAATGAGTTTTCAAAAGCTCATAAAGCCATTGCATCTTCAGGCGATATCGTAGCCCAGGTGCAGGATTTAGGATTTAACAGCAGCCGTATCAATTCTGAGTTTTTCATTTCTACAAGACACACAGCCGGGAAATTCAAAATTGAGTCACTTCTTGGTCAGTCTTTCCGTGAGGATAACAGCCGCCAGATCAACGTAGGAAGTGACAACCTTGCTTTCCCTGAATTATTTAACATCATCGGCCGTAAGGGTGACCTGACTTCAAATCTTACCGGTGAAAACACAACCAAGTCAAGACTTGGCCGTTTCTTCGGAAAGATTTCAATTGGTTTCAACAACTGGTTGTTTACTGAGGTTACAGGCAGCTATGACATCAACAGCCGCCTTTATAATTCTTACAATCCAGATGGATTTGATGATGCGCATTTCTTCTATCCTGGCGTCAGCGTTTCTGCCTTATTAAGCGAAGCCATCCCTGCCATCAAAAACAGCAAGGTTATTTCTTACCTGAAAGTTCGTGGAGCTATCTCTAAAACAGGTAACGTAAACCTGGCTGCCCAGGCTCTTGAAAATACATATGGCCTTGGTGGTGGTTTCCCTTATGGAACACTGGTGGGATATACCTCTTCAAACGTATTACGTTTACCAAGCTATACTCCCGAGTTTGTAATTAACAAGGAAGTAGGTTTTGAACTGAGCTTGTTGAAAAACCGTATCAACATTGAAGCTACTGCTTACACACAAGACAACACCGACCAGATCGTTCAGGTGCAATATTCTGGTGCAACTGGTTTCACAAGTGCACTGTTGAATGCGGCTTCTTTCACTAACAAAGGTCTTGAGTTTGATCTGAAACTTACACCATTGGTTAAGATCCGCAATGTGTCTATCGATGTTAAAGCCAACTATACTTACCAGACAAACGAGGTTACCAAAATCATCGAGGGTGTTGATGAGCTGGGTATTGGAAACGGTAACTATGTAATTGTTGGTAAGCCAGCGTATACATTCCAATTGACAGATTATGTAAGAGATGACCAGGGAAGAGTAGTTGTAAATCCAACAACTGGTTACCCAACTGTTGATCCAACTATTAAGCCTTTCGGACACACTCAACCTAACCATTTATTAGGTTTAAGCCTTGGTGTAACCTGGAAGAACCTTACATTCAGCGCTGTAGCAGACTACCGTGCCGGTGCCCAGATCTATACAGGTAACCTTGGTACAGGTATGGATTTCTCTGGTATCTCTAAAAGAAGCGGACAAAATAGCCGTCAGCCATTTGTTTTCCCTAATTCATCTTATTTTGATGGAACAAAATATGTGGAGAACACAAGCATTTATATGATCAGCGGTGGTTATAACTTCTGGTCTCAGGCAATCAACACAAGTGCAAACTCTAACTATATAGTAAGCGGTGATTTCTGGAAGATCAGGGAAGTTAGTGTTAGCTATAACCTGCCTACTAAATGGTTCGGTTTCACAAAGAATGCTATAAAAGGTGCAACAGTTACTTTGAGTGGCAGAAACCTGTTTATGTTCCTTCCTGAAACAAATGAATGGACAGACCCGGAGTTTTCTAATACTACAGGTAATGCACAGGGTGTTAGTGGTTTGGATAATACACCACCAACAAGAATCTTTGGTGCATCACTCAACATCCAGTTATAATCTACAAAATCAACTTAAGATATGAAACTGAAAAATATAATCTACGCAATCCCTCTGGCAGCACTCACAATTGCTGTCTCAACGGGATGTAGCAAAAACAAGTTCAACATCAACCGTAACTCGAATCAGCCTACTGATAGTACAGTTACTTATGATGTCGTTCTTCCGGCAGCATTGCATGCATCCGGTACAATTATAGCAAACCAGTGGGGACCTATTCAAAACTGGATGGGCTACTGGGCTAGGTCCGGTACCTATGCTCCAAACGTAATTGAAGAAACGTACGAGATCACAACAGGTTTTGGAAATGGCATCTGGAACAGCTGTTATGATAATAACTACGATTACCAGATCGTTCAAAGCAAAGCAGCAGTAGCAGGTGGCGGTTTTTATGAGGGTATTGCCCGTATCATGAAAGCTCACAACTACCAGATACTGGTTGACGTGTACGGAAATGTTCCTTACAAAGAGGCGTTAAAAGGTGGTGGTAACCCTACTCCTGCTTATGACAACGGCCTTGATATTTATAAGGACCTGTTCCGTCAGTTGGATACAGCAATTAACCTCATTGAAGGGGCTGTTGTTACTTCTTCAAATGCTAATAAGAACATTGCAACAAATGATATCATCTTCGGTGGTAATAAAGGCAAATGGATCAGATTCGCCAATACACTGAAACTGAGATTGCTTATTCATGCTTATGCAGTAGCCGGAATCAACAAGCCTGCAGAAATTGCTATCATCAATGCCAAAATTGATCCGGGTACACTGTTGCCTTATGGATACCTGGCAGCAGGTGAGAATGTTGAAGTACAGCCGGGCTATAAAGCTGACAGGCCTAATCCTTTCTATAACAACTATATTTCTAACACTGCCGGCAGCCAAACTGCGAATAATGTTTATTACAGGGCTAATGAGTGGGGTATTGATTATTATGGTTGGGATGGAGACCCCCGCAGGCCTAGGTTTTATACCGCTGTAGGATCATCATTTGTTGGTGTAGCATACGGATTGCCACCAATTAACGCAAATGCTTCACCTAACCTGTCTGGTATCGGAGCCGGCGTTGGTAAAACCAATACTGCAGCTCAGGCTATCATGACGGCTTCAGAAGGTTTCTTCCTTCAAGCTGAAGCAAGACAGAGAGGCATTATCACTTCAGGTCCTTCAGCTGCGTCTTTATTGACCACTGCTATTAATGAAAGCTTCAATTACGTTGGCGCTACTGGTGCTGCTGGTTACATTTCAGGTAATGCAACTTACCCTGATGTTGACTATTTTGGTGTTGCACAAGGCCCCGGTGGTCCTGTTGGTGGTTTGTTTACCATTCTTTCTCAGAAATGGTTTGCTTTGAATGCTATAAACACCCTGGAAATCTGGACAGATTACAGAAGGGTTCCTTATACTGAGGTAGCTACCAATCTTATCAGCACCAGTGCTCCGAATGATGCGCCAACAGATCATTTTGTATATGGTGATGGCGGTGCTTTTGATGCAGGTCCTACAATTTCTGTATCACCACAGAATACATCAACCAAAATTCCTGTACGTTACCTGTATCCGCAGACCGAGTATAACTACAACGCTGCAAACGTTGGTTCACAGGGAACAATTACCAGGTATAGCAGAATTTTCTGGGACTTGAATTAATTGTATAATTGTTTAAAACTATAAATATGAAAAAAATAAGCATAACCTTAGCCCTCTTCACAGCCATGGCTTTCGCCTTTACCGGTTGTTTGAAAGACAAAGGCTTCGAAAATGGCGAATACGGGATCAATGACCCGGATACGCAGCCTCCGGGAGTTGGCTTCCCGTTTGGATCAAAATCAAGGAATGATTACGGCTTGGATGTATCGGCCACTACCCAACAGGTAAACGACCTGGTGTATGTTAATATTGAAGCTGGTGTAGCCACTTCATCAGATGTAAGTGTTACACTTACAAATAACACAGCAGCCATGGTAACAGCATACAATGCTGCTAATGGCTTAACAGGAACCAGTGCTGTACTGGAGCTTCCTTCAGCTCTTTACAATGTGGCTTCAAGCATCACTATCCCTTCAGGCGGACGTAACGCACAAATACCTGTAAACGTAACCAATACTACAACATTGGATGCGAACAGGCTGTATGCTGTTGGTCTGACCATTTCCGGGGTTAGCGGTGGTTATACAATTGCAGAGAACCTTAAGAACCTGTTGATCGTATTCAGCGTTAAAAATGCGTATGATGGAAAGTATCTTGTAAGGGGTCGTTTTCACCACCCATCTGGTGCAAATCCCCCGGGTGCTTTCACTACTAACGTTGAAATGCATACCACTGGTCCAAACACAGTTAAAATGTATTGGCCTCTCGCAGGTGCTTATGCCTCTCCTATGATTTTCGGCGGAAGTTTGAATTACTTTGGTGTTCAGGAGCCTGAGTTTACCGTTAATACAGGTACAAATGCTGTTACTGTTCAAAACGTTGCACCAGGAGCCTCTACTTTCTATGCCATGGGTATAGGATTTGATAATGCTGGCTATAACAGCCGTTGGGATCCGGCAAGCAAGACTTTCTTTGCCTGCTGGGGTTACAACCTGGGAGCCGGCGGTTCTTTTGGTGGTAATGGATCAGCTGCAAGGCTGTGGATAGATACACTTATCCGCACTGGTCCCAGATAATTGATTGCTATTTTTTTCTATACAAGAGGGATTGTTTATTAACAATCCCTCTTTGTTTTGCGGTGCTTACCGCTCAAAAGTTTTCAGTAGCTTTAATTTTCCAAACCTGGTGATATGAAATTAATTATCCGTTCAGCACTGCTTTTCTCTTTTATAGCAGTAAACAATTCAGTTACGCTGGCACAAGGGCCGATGGTGGTTTCCCGTTCGGCTAACTCTAACAGCATGGTAAGCCGTACTCCCGACAGCAGGGGTTGGACCGATCCTGCTTTAAATCATAACAAATTGCTTCAGCAACAGACCGGGGATGGTGTTTACCAACTGATCGGGCCTTATAAAGTTATTGGCAGCCCGTTTCTTTTCGGAGAACGACACAAGGGAAATATGTTTTCAAAAGAAACAAAAGCTTATAATGTTTTTGTAAGCTATAATACATATAACCAGGAAGTGGAGTTTTACTCCACATCAAACCCTGATAAATCTCTTACCAGGGAGCCGGGAACCCTGGATTCCTTTCATATTTTTAAAAATGAAGCTGTGGGGATAGCTGCAGATATGAAATTTATTTTCGGAACTATTATTGGGTCTAAGGAGAGTAGTTATTACCAGGAAATAGCCAATGGAAGCAGATTTCGCCTGTACAAAAGATATAAATCTGATCTGGGATATGTTTCAAATAATATAGCACAATCGGAGCTTCGGGAATTCGATCTTGGGTTTGATTATTATTATGCGGATTCGGCGAGTAAGGGATTGAAGAAAATCAAAGCGAATGCAGCTTCTTTTATTAAAGAATTTAAAGCTGTGAAAGATCTGACCAGTGCGGTGAGCAACGAGGATTTTGCAGTAAACCCGGAAACAGCTATGCAAAAAGCGATAGCATTTTTAAACAAACAATAAATTTTAGCATGAATATTTTATGCAGCACCTTTTTTTCAATTTCATTGATAGTCACAGGATTTTCAGTTCAGGCTCAGCCCGGTGCTCCCGGGTATGTTGATAATGCGTTAAATTATAACCGGCTGATAAGAGAAAAAACCGGGGAAGGCATCTACAAACTGATAGGGCCTTACAAGGTGATAGGAACATCCTACCTGTTTGGCGAAAAAGTAAAAGGAAATTTATTTACACAAGAAGCAAAAGCATATAACATATCGCTCAGTTACAATACGTATAACCAGGAGGTGGAGTTTTACTCCACTTCAAATCCTGATCAACCCCTTATCAAAGAGCCGGGAACTGCGGATTCTTTTTCTTTAAGTATCGAAAGTGACCCTGGATCGAAAGAAGAACTAAAATTTATTTATGGTGCTGTTTTGGGCTCTTCTGACAAAGCCTATTACAAACAAATTTACGCAGGCAAAAGGTTTGGTATTTATAAGCGGTACAGATCAGAGTTAGGATATGTTTCGAGTAATTATGTGCAATCGGAGCTTCGCCAGTTTGATCTGTTATATGATTACTATTACACTGATAATGAGAAAAAGGAGAAAGGAACAAAAAAACTGAAAGCGAATGTCAGCAACATCATCAAAGAGTTTAAAGATATTAAAGATGTCTCAACAGTATTGACAAACGATTCATTTAACGCCAACCAGGAAACTGCATTGCGAAAAGCATTTGAATATCTCAACGAATAATTTACGTTACTATGACAGATCAACAGAATGCACCTAACCAGCTGAATATTGAAATTTCAGAAGAAATAGCTGAAGGAACTTATGCCAACCTTGCTATCATTACCCACTCACATGCAGAGTTTGTGGTAGATTTTGTGAATGTGATGCCCGGCACACCTAAAAGCAAGGTGAAATCAAGGATCATACTTACACCGCAACATGCCAAACGATTAATGAGAGCCATTACCGAGAATATACAGAAATATGAATCAGTTAACGGCCCTATAAAGGATCTTGAAGAAATACAATTGCCAATGAATTTTGGCGGACCTACGGCCCAGGCCTGATTATCAATTACAATAATCCTTCATCAGCGAAACTGTAGTAGCCATCTTCGCTGACGATAATGTGATCAAGGACGGTGATGTCAAGAAAACGGGCTGCTTCTTTTATTTTGGCAGTAAGTTGTTCATCGGCCCGGCTGGGTTTCAGGCTGCCCGAAGGGTGATTGTGACAGAGGATAATGTTCACAGCATCTTCTTCCAGTGCTTTGCGGAGAATGATTCTTGGGTCGGCAACAGTACCGGTGATGCCGCCTTCACTCACTATTTCAAAATGGTTGATCTTATTGGCCCTGTTCAGGAATAGTACAGCAAACACTTCATGCCGGTAATCCTTTAATTTGGTTTGGAGAAAATGGGCTATATCGCTGCTGGAACTCACAGCAGTTTTAGCAAGGGGAATAGCTGTCTGCCGTCTTCTGCCCAACTCTAATGCAGCCGCAATAGTGATGGCTTTGGCTTCACCGATGCCTTTTATTTTCATCAACTCTTTGATTGAAAGCTTGCCCAGTTCGCCCAGGTTATCCTTGCCCAGTTTCAACACTTCTTTAGCAAGGTCTACAGCAGTTTTCTCTTTGCTGCCATTATGGATCAGTATGGCCAGCAACTCAGAGTTGCTGAGGTTTTCTGCACCATTCAGCAGTAGTTTTTCCCTTGGGCGGTCGTCTTTTGCCCATTGCTTAATTGAGTACTTGTGCTCTTGCATACGACAAGTATAGCTAATATTTTTATCCCATCAATACCACTAAGTGGTACTAATAACAAGCCGCCAGAAACCAACTTTGAAAAACCAAAATCTGGTATCTATGAAAACCAAGACCTTTACCCCGATGGGCTCCCTTCACCCCATCCTTTTCTTTGCGGTTCTCTATGCAGTGGCCCTGTTGTTCTCTATTTTTATCTGTTCCTCACTTTTTTACAGTTGTAATGCCCGCCCGGCCAGCCTTAGTAGTAAGAAAACTGCACCGGTGGAGAAGCCTGTAACATTGACCACTACTGTGGCCCTCAGATAATTGGCTGCTCCCGGTCAATATTTTCAAAAGCAGCTATGGCTATTCAGGTGATAGTAATATCTTCGCCGCACATTTTTACGCCATGCAAACTGCTAAAATCTTCTCAGGAACCGGCTCGCAGGAGTTAGCCGAAGCAATCTGTTTAAGATACGGTACAAGACTGGGAAAGGTCAATATCCAGCGATTTAGTGATGGTGAAATAAGCCCCATTTTTTTGGAGAGTGTAAGGGGAGATTATGTCTTCCTTGTGCAGAGCACCTTTTCCCCTGCGGAGAACCTGATGGAACTGCTGTTGATGATCGACGCAGCCAGAAGGGCCTCAGCTTATAAAGTAATTGCTGTTATTCCCTACTATGGCTATGCCCGGCAGGACAGGAAGGACCGCCCCCGGGTGGCCATTGGAAGTAAGCTGGTAGCCAATATGTTAGTGGCTGCCGGAGCCGACAGGGTAATCACTATGGACCTCCACGCACCACAGATTCAGGGTTATTTTGACATCCCGGTTGACCACCTGGACAGCCATGCAGTTTTTATCCCTTATATAGAGAATCTGAGGCTGGAAAACCTTACCTTTGCCGCCCCTGACGTGGGAGCAACCAACCGCATCAGGGAAATAGCCAGCTACTTTAATGCTGAAATGGTAATCTGCGATAAGCACCGGAAACGGGCCAATGAGATTGCCAGCATGGTGGTGATAGGAGATGTGACAGACAGGGACGTGGTGATCATTGATGATATATGTGATACGGGAGGTACACTGGCTAAAAGTGCAGGTCTTTTAAAAGAAAAAGGGGCAAGAAGTGTGAGAGCTCTGATTACTCACCCGGTGCTGAGCGGTAAAGCATATGAGAATATTGAAAACAGTGTGCTGGAAGAGCTGATCGTATGTGATACGATACCGGTGAAGAAAGAAAGTGAAAAGATCAAAGTGCTGAGTGTGGCGGAACTTTTTGCCGTAGCGATCCGGAATGCGTATGAGAACAAGAGTATCACAAGCTTGTTCATCCATTCGCAGCGAAGAGATAAGTAAACAATTAAACAGTTATAAAAATGAAATCAATTACAATCGAAGGTAGTCTGAGGACCGGATTCGGGAAAGCAGCCACCCGGCAACTCCGCTCTCAGGAACTGGTGCCCGGTGTAATTTATGGCGGCCCACAGGAGATCAGTTTTTCTGCTCCTGCTGCGGCTTTCAAAAAATTCGTCTACACACCAAGTTTCCAGGTAGCAGAAGTAGTATTGGATGGTAAAACGTACAGAACCATTCTTAAAGACCTGCAGTTTGATAAAGTGGATGATAAGCTGATCCACATTGACCTGCTGGAACTGGTGGATGACAAAAAAGTGATCGCCGATATTCCTTTGAAGTTCGTTGGAACTTCTAAAGGAGTGAAAGATGGTGGTAAACTGATCACCAAAATGAAATCACTGAAAGTAAAAACATTACCTAAATACCTGAAAGAGCAGATCGAGGTTAGTATTGATAACCTGGAGCTGAACGGAAACATCAGGGTAGAGGATGTAAAAATTGAGAACTACGAGATATTAAATTCTCCCCGTATTCCAATTGCTTCTGTAGTATTAACAAGACAATTGAAGCAAGAGGAAGCCACTGCTGCTCCTGCTGCAAAAGCTGCCGCTCCTGCCGCCGCTGCTGCTCCTGCCGCCGCCGCACCTGCTGCGAAAGCAAAGAAGTAATCTTTTTCTATAAGAATATTCAAACCCGTATCGTTGATGCGGGTTTTTTATTGGCTAAAACCGATATTTGGCCTGCCTAAATAATTGTATGAAATTTCTGATAGTTGGTTTGGGAAATGTTGGTGATGAATATGCACACACAAGGCATAATATCGGCTTTGATGTAGTAAATGCTTTTGTTCAAAAACATGAGGGCAGTTTCCGGGTTGACAGGCTGGCTTATACAGCAGCTATAAAATGGAAAGGGAAGACCTTTGTTTGCATTTGCCCCACCACTTTTATGAACCTGAGTGGTAAAGCTGTGAAGTATTGGATGGACAAAGAAAAAGTATCGGTAGAGAATATACTGGTTATTGTAGACGACCTCGCATTGCCATTAAGCAAACTCCGCTTAAGACCTTCGGGCAGTGATGCCGGACATAACGGTTTAACAAGCATCCAGGAAGTGCTTGGTACAAAAGACTATCCTAAACTGAGGTTCGGTATAGGCAATAACTATCCGAAGGGACACCAGTCAGATTTTGTACTGGGTAAATGGAAAAAAGAGGAAGAGCCCCTGGTTAAACTTAAGATTGATAAGTCTGTAGAAGTGATTGAAACCTTTGCCACACAAGGCATTACAACCGCAATGAACCGGGTAAATAATCAGGAGTTTTCGTTATGAGAAATGGGATTGATTACTTACTTTAGCAGCCCGACCTTACTTTTTGAAATCCAATTGACATATTGATGGCCTGAATATATGGGATGAACAGTCCTTTCATTGTATCCGATGTATTTATTAAAAACACTTCCAGTTTATGAAAATTTTCTGTGTTGGCCGTAATTATGCAGCACATGCTGAAGAATTAGGTAATGAAGTTCCCGACGAACCGGTCATCTTTATGAAGCCTAAGAGTGCTATGCTGCAACCGCATACACCATTCTATTACCCCGAATTCACCAATGAGCTGCATTATGAATGTGAACTGGTATTGCGTATCAGCAAGAATGGTAAATACATCCAGGATAAATTTGCCAGCAAGTATTATGATGCAATAACTGCAGGTATTGACTTTACTGCAAGAGATATACAAAACGAATTAAAAGCAAAGGGTTTGCCTTGGGAAAAGGCAAAGGCATGGGATAACTCTGCAGTCATTGGCAAATGGATACCATTTACCAATATCAAGAATAAAAAGGATATCAATTTCTGTTTATATAAGAACAAGGAACTGGTACAACAGGGAAATTCTTCCAATATGATCCACAGCTTTGATAAAATAGTCGCTTATATTTCTAATTATTTTTCTGTCAATATAGGAGATGTGATCTTTACCGGCACACCGGCGGGTGTGGGTGAAGTGGTGGTGGGTGATGAACTGGAAGCTTTTATTGAGGATGACAGTATGTTTGCCCTGGAAGTAAAATAGAACTCAATCGATACCAACTGCTAAAAGCCACTTGTTATATCAGGTGGCTTTTCCTTTTATCCCTCTTGGCTTTACCGTATTTTTGCCGCATCCTGAACATGATGAAGGATGCTTGCTGATCAATGACCGATACCAATATATTACTCCGGGCATACCGCTTAATGAGCCAGGTAAAAGTGATGGCCGAAACTTATGAAGCTAATCGCCCCATTTGTAAGTATGTCCACTCCACATCAAGAGGGCATGAAGCAATTCAATTGGCCACTGCGTTTCAATTACAGCCACAGGATTTTGTAAGTCCGTATTACAGGGATGAAAGTATTGTACTGGGGCTGGGGTTTACACCGTATGAACAAATGCTCCAGTTGCTGGCGAAGGGAGATGATATTTTTACCGGTGGCCGTGAATACTATTCTCACCCAAATTACAGAGGTGATGATAAGCCAACAATGATCCATCAGAGCAGCGCAACAGGGATGCAGGCAATACCAACCACTGGCATTGCACAGGGAGTTCAGTATTTAGAAAAATACAATACTGAAAAATTGAGGAAAGGAGAAAAAGGAGAACTGCCGGTTACGATCTGTTCGTTGGGAGATGCCAGTATTACGGAAGGAGAGGTGAGTGAAGCGTTCCAGTTCGCTGTACTGAAACAATTACCCATTATTTATTTGGTGCAGGATAATAACTGGGGTATCAGTGTAACGGCACAAGAAGCAAGAGCTATGAATGCTTTTGAGTTTGCTGCCGGTTTTAAAGGGATGAACAGGGTGCAGGTGGATGGCAGCGATTTTGAAGTGTCTTATTCGGTCATGAAGAACGTAGTTGATTTTGTGCGCCGGGAAAGAAAGCCTTATCTCGTTCATGCACAGGTTCCATTGCTTGGGCATCATACAAGTGGTGTACGAAAAGAATTTTACAGGAGCGATGAAGATTGGGCAAAGCATCTTGAACATGATCCTAATCCAAAACTGAGAAGAAGGCTTTTAGAGAAAGGCGTAACAGAAAGCGAATTACAAGAAATAGAAAAAGAAGCAGCGGAGCTTATTGCAAATGATTTTGCAAAAGCTGTTGCCTCGTCTGAGCCTGATCCTTCAACGATACAAGACCATGTATTTGCTCCAACACCCGTAACAGGAGAAAAAGGAGAAAGAAGCCCGGCCGGTGCTGAAAAGGTCATTATGGTAGATGCAGCCCTTTTTGCTATCAGGGAAATAATGGAGCAACATCCTGAAGCTGTTTTATACGGACAAGATGTTGGAAAAAGATTAGGTGGTGTTTTTCGTGAAGCCGCAACACTGGGAGAGCAATTTGGAGAACACCGGGTTTTTAATACTGCCATCCAGGAAGCATATGTGGTTGGTTCAACGGTTGGGATGAGTGCTGTCGGCCTGCGGCCCATTGTGGAAGTACAATTTGCTGATTATATCTACCCGGGGTTTAATCAACTGGTGACAGAGATATCAAAAAGCTGTTACCTGACCTGTGGTAAATTCCCGGTATCCATGATATTGAGGGTACCTGTCGGAGCTTATGGAGGAGGTGGTCCGTATCATAGTGGAAGTGTGGAGACAACAGTGCTTTCCATAAAAGGAATTAAAGTGGCTTATCCTTCCAACGCAGCAGATATGAAAGGCCTGATGAAAGCGGCCTACTACGATCCCAACCCGGTAGTGATGCTGGAACATAAAGGGCTTTACTGGAGCAAAGTGCCGGGTACAGAAGATGCAAAGACCCCAGAGCCCTCTAAAGATTATATCCTGCCGTTTGGGAAAGCAAATATTGTCGTAAAAGCATCTGATAAGGCGATTGAAAACGGAGAGAGTTGTGTGGTGATTACCTATGGAATGGGAGTATATTGGGCCAAAGCTGCGGCAAAGAATTTTAATGACCAGGTTGAAGTGGTTGACCTCCGTACTTTGTATCCATTGGATGAAGAAATGATTTTTGAAAGAGTAAAGGCACATGGAAAATGCCTCGTACTTACAGAAGAGCAGCAGAACAATTCTTTCGCAGAAGCATTAGCCGGCCGTATTTCCAGGAATTGCTTTCAATCTTTAGATGCACCAGTTGAAGTGCTGGGAGCATTAAATACACCAGCTGTGCCGATGAATATGGGCCTGGAGCAGGCAATGCTGCCGAATGCGGAGAAGGTAGCAGTGATGCTAAGAATTCTACTTGGCTCTTAACTTTTCAGATTCAACTTTATCTGCAACTCCTCAAACTGTTTTTCATCAATTGTAGCCGGGGCATCTAACATTACATCACGACCACTGTTATTTTTCGGAAAGGCAATAAAGTCACGGATACTTTCGCTGCCACCAAGGATGGCGCAAAGGCGGTCGAAGCCAAAAGCAATACCGCCATGTGGAGGGGCGCCATATTCAAAAGCACCGAGTAAGAAACCAAATTTGTGTTGTTGTTCTGCGGCATCCATGCCGAGGGCAGCAAACATTTTTTCCTGCAACTCTCTTTGGAAAATACGGATAGAGCCGCCGCCGATCTCATTTCCGTTCAATACCATGTCATAAGCATTGGCTTTAATATTGGCATACGGATGTTTTAGATATTCAGCTGCATTCTCAATGACCGGGTTGTTATTGATCATCGTTTCTATCTGTGTTGGCTTGGGGGAAGTAAACGGATGATGGCGGGCCACCCAACGGTTTCCTTCCTCATCATATTCAAACAGCGGGAAATCGAGTACCCATAGCAATTTAAACTCATTATCTTTTCTCATGCCCAAACGGCTGGCCATTTCCATTCTAAGGTCACTGATGGCTTTCCTGGTTCTTTCTTCAGCGCCTGCCAATATCAAAATCAAATCACCGGCTTTTGCATTAGCAGCATCCGCAATGGCTTTTAATTTTTCTTCGCTATAGAATTTATCTACACTGCTTTTATAAGTTCCGTCTGCGTTTGTTTTAATAAACACCAGGCCTTTCATTCCTATCTGCGGACGTTTTACCCACTCGGTCAGTTCATCTGTTTGTTTGCGGCTGTATTCGCTGCAACCCGGAACTGCAATGGCGACCACAGTTTCTGCTTCATCAAATACTTTAAAGTCAGCGCCGTTTATTAAAGCAGCATAGTCCTGTTTGTCAACATAAACAGTAGAAGGTTTTTTCAGGTTCAGCACTTTCATGTCGAAGCGGATGTCTGGTTTATCGTTACCATAATTCCACATCGCATCTTCCCATGTCATCCGCTGTACTATTTCTGTGTAGTTAATCCCCTTTACCTCTTTAAAGATGGATTTGATCATGCCTTCAAACATATTCAGGATATCTTCCTGTTCCACAAAAGCCATCTCACAATCTATCTGGGTAAACTCTGGCTGACGGTCTGCCCGTAAATCCTCATCCCGGAAACATTTTACAATTTGATAGTAGCGGTCGTAGCCACTTACCATTAATAATTGTTTGAATGTTTGTGGCGATTGCGGCAGCGCATAAAACTGTCCGGGGTTCATTCTGCTGGGAACTACGAAGTCCCTTGCACCTTCCGGGGTGGATTTGATAAGAAACGGAGTTTCTATATCCATGAAATTATTCTGGTGTAAATAATTCCTGGCGGCCCGGTTAACGGCATAACGTAGTTCAAGATTTTTCTTAACTGCATTGCGTCGCAGATCAAGAAAGCGATATTTCATCCGCAGATCATCACCACCATCTGTATCATCCTGTATGGTGAAAGGAGGAAGGGCAGATTTATTTAGTACCTTAAATTCAGTGATTGCAATTTCGATATCACCAGTAGGAATATTTGGATTCTTATTACTTCTTTCGTTGACAGTTCCGGTTGCCTGTAAAACAAACTCTCTTCCTAATGGATTTTCTTCTAATTGCTTATTTAGTTCTTCCCCAAATAATAATTGGGTAATACCATAACGGTCACGGAGGTCAATGAATGTGATGGCACCGAATTTTCGTACGGTTTGTACCCATCCGGCCAGGGTAACTGTTGCTCCTTTATTCTCTAATCTTAATTCGCCACAAGTGTGAGTTCTGTACATGGGGTTCTTCCTTTTCTGAGGCGCAAAGATAGCAATGCAGGGCTATTTTCAGGCCATTTGACAGGCCTTTTAGCAGGGAGACTTATATTCGTAGCAGCTATCAAAATGCCGGGAGATACCATACATATTTTAACCCAGATCGGTCAGGGTAATCCTGAAAGGATGGTGATAACACCTGACGGTGACACTGTTGAGCTTCCCGACTCTTTTTACGGTACGGGAGGTTATTACGGGTGGAAACTGCAGCAATTGGAACAGGAACGGCGGGAAAAAGAAAGCCAATCAAATGTGCCAGGTTATTTTTTTCCGGTGATGATACTTATCTTTTTGATTTTAGCCATGAAATGGAACAGGATAGAAAGGGCTATTGGGATGAAGCCGCTCCAAAAGCGAATGCCGGATACACCATTAATAGCGGATAAAGTAAAAAAATACGATGAATGGCTTAACCAGTACAATCCATATTATAGTTCATTGCATGAAGAGCTAAAAAGACGATTCCTTTTTCGTACGCACTGTTTTATGGAATCGAAAGAATTCCGGTTCCATTCAATGGTAGAGGAAGAGTATATGTCGGTATTGATAAGCGGCGCAGCAGTACAAATGACATTTGGGTTAAAAAATTACCTGATGGATTATTTCCCCGTCATCCATGTCATCCGGAAGGAGTATGTGCTGAATGTTGACAAAGAAACCTATTACGGTCATGTAAGCAGAAATGGTATTTATATTTCATGGAACCATTTTTTGGAAGGCTATAGTGATTATGGTGATTCAATCAATGTTGGTTTGCATGAAATGGCCCATGCAGTTTCCTTTGATGTGTTTCTTGGTCAGCAGGATAAACATGATTTGAATTTTAAAGAACGGCTCGAAAGTTTTATCCAAAAAGGCAGACCTGTGTTCAGGGCTATGAAAGGCAGCACCAGCCACATTTTTGATGACTACGGAGCTACTAATTTTGATGAGTTCTGGGCAGTTTGCATTGAGACTTTCTTTGAAAATGCTGAAGAATTCCAACGAACTATGCCCGAGCTTTACCTGTCTGTCTGCGATTTACTTAATCAAAACCCCTTAAAACCCGGTAAAATAATCAATGAAGAGATGGCTGGGCTTGCAAATTGAACATTCATTCCTTATATTTAAAGACTGAATCCAATCCTTTGTATTAAAACCACCAAAATTCCAGTCTATGATCACCCTTGCCATCATTTATTTTGTCCGCCGTCATTTCCTGCAGGCGAAGAAAAGACAACAGTTTATTATCACATCGTAACAGATTTGCTCAGTTTTATTTCCCTGGGACGTTGTACTGCATAATAGTACAGCAGTATTAATGCACCCGTAACAAAGGGGATAAGGGCAAGATGTTTGCCGGTAAACTCTTTCCATACAGGCATCTCATCAAACGCAAGAAACTCACTGATCATCCAGTAGGCATTAGCAGTTATCCAAAAAACAATGGCAAGGTTATGGGCCAGTTCAGATTTAATCTGCCTGTTTTTCCAGGCTATCCATATTGCAATAGATAAAGTAGGGACGATCATTGCCATGCCTAAAGGTTTCCAGATCATACACCAGCTGATGTCTTTTAAAAGCCAAAAGGCGACATGCATATTTTCCATACGCCGCAACCGGGCAGGAACGGCATACAGGGATTCAGTAGTTGAATTCATGATAGTTAATGGTTGATTATACGATCAATGCCGGATAAAAATAGTGATTTGGTTAAATCAGGGATTTTTTCTGGATAGTATTTTCCGGAAACGGTTTATATCTGCTTCAGGATGAATTGTGTTGTTGTGACAGAGGTGATCAACCATTTGTTTGGCAAAAAAAGGCGCCAACGAACAACCTTTTGTCCCCATTCCGTTGAGAATACCGATGTTATGGTACAAAGGATGAAATCCCACAAAAGGTCTTCTTTCCAATGTAGCGGGGCGGATACCGGCCAGGTGTGCTGTTATCTGGAATGGAACTTTCAGCCATTCTTTCAATAGCGATTCTGTCTTTTCTCTAAACTCTTTTGTGGGCCCGGGATTGTCAAACTCCCAGGCATAATTCGAGCCGATCCACCATAGTCCGGATGTAGTCAATGGTGCCAGCATCATCCCTTTTTTATAGATGCTGTCCTTTGGCAGTTCGGGTATTTCAACAAGCAATACTTCTCCTTTATTTGGAGCAAATGGCAGCAGACTGAAGTATGGGTTTGAAGCACCCGAACTACCATCACAAAAAATGATTGCAGAAGCAGTGATGTCTTTGTAATTGATCTTTTCTCCGGCGATCTTTAATTGGCTCATCTCAAATTCTTCTTCCAGTAATAATCCATTCGCTTCTAATTGTTTTCTCCATGCCGGCAGCAATGTTTCAAGATGAGCTGTGTACACAGGGTTGATCCCGCCGCAGCCAAAATCGTAGTTGAACAGGTTCCGGAAACTGTTTTCATCTTCACAGGTATAAACATAGTCACCTTTTTCTTCTACCCGCTGCATAAAGCTTACCCGCATTTGCGGGCTGGGGAAAAAGTCAATGATGTTTTTTTGAGAGATGGTAGTGATGCTTAATTCGTTTCCAAGACTGGTATAAGCATCCCATGCAAAGGGTAGTATTTCTTCCGCCATCCATACTTCCACATGCCTGCGACCCGTTACAGGGTTGATAATGCCGGCAGCCAGCCTGGATGCAGCATTGCCATAATGATTGTCTATAACAACAAAACTCCTTTGTTCTTTTTTAAAATAATAGCTGAGCCATGTTCCACTAATTCCCTGTCCGATTATCAGGTAGTCAACATTCATAAAGCAAAAATAAGCAGGCCATACTGCTGTATAACCTGCTTATTTTAGTTATTTCTGAACTTTATTCGACATTAATGCGGACACCTTCACTGTGTGAAGTGAATTCCGGGGCATACATACACTGAATTGTTGTGATGCCATTGCTGAAATTACCCGTATGGGTGACAAACAGCGGATACTCGAACACATACGTTCCTTTTCTCAGGTAACTGAAAAAGAAATTGGTGCTGGCATCCTTAGTGCTTTCGTAATAACCTAATCCGCCCTGGTATTTGTAACTGCTGAGTACATTCACCGGCTCTAAAGCTGAGGCCCTCATATCCTTCATGTGCACATACTCCATGTCACGGTCAACCCTTAATTCAACCCTTACTTTTATTTTGTCACCAACTTTTAGAACATCACCATCATTAACAGGAGTGATCACCGGTCCACGGTCTGTATTTTTTTCTATAAACAACTTCTTTACCAATTTAAGTGGCGTGGAAGCTGTAGTGATCTTGTCAAGATCTTCAAAATACTGCCAGTACACTCCGCCCCAGCTTGCACTTACATTATTACCGGGCGAAGAAACGGTGACAGCAATATTTCCCATTTCCGGGTTCACTTTTTGCCCTTCTATTGTTTTTTTGAAATAGCCAGTGCCGGCCTCTTGTCCCGCATCGGTTGATCTGATAGTTGTTCGGGTGCCTAATTTTATTTCAACCAACGGTTCGTTACTCAGCCATTCAGTTCCCTGCAGCAGTAAGGCATAGCATGCTTCTGCAGTGGCTTTTGTTGTTTTCCAGTTATTGGTTTGTTTGTTTTTCAATAGCCATGTTCTCAGGTCATCTACAGTTTTTGTATCCTTACCCACTTCCTGGAAGGTTTCGATCAACAGTGCCTGTGTTTCAATCGGTGCCTGGTACCAGAACCAGCCAGCGGTTTGATCCTTCCAATACATGCCTAACTCCTCGTTAGTAATAGATGTTTCTTTTAATGACTTCAAAATGTCTCCCGGGGTTTTTGTATCATCTGTTCTATACAGTGCTAAAGCGACCATCCCCTGCATGTATTTGCTTTGGCCAACCCATGTTTGCTGTGCCCGGCTGCGGAAATAATTGTAAGCTGTTTTGGAAGCAGCAGCTATCTCATAATCCGGGAAGAAGCTTCTCATGTACAGGTATTGTATGGTGGTATAACCCGGCGTATAGCTCTTCAGATTTGTTTTATACTTAATCAGCTCATCATAATCTTCTTTGATCTTCCTGTCGAGATAAGGGATGGCTGTTGAAAGGATAGCTTTCAACTTGCTGTCCTGTCCTTGTGCTACTCCTTTTAATTTCTTCAGGTGACCAATTCCTGTAACAATGTATTGAGTGATGTAACGGTCATCGGGCCCGCCGGTGAACCACACAAAGCCGCCATTGCTGCTTTGCATTTGCTTCAACTTATCGTAAGCGTTGTTCAGTTGGGCACTCATTTTTATCATGTCAAACAGTAAGGCAATATTTCTTTTTTGCTCTGCTTCATTTTTAGCCTGTAATACCCACGGGGTTTCTTCCAGTAACACTGCTTTCAGCTCCTGGTTCTTTTGCAGGTTGCTCATTAACGCAGCAGTATCTTTTATCTTCCATTGGTCAAACACCTGTTTGATGCGGGGTGATGAATTGGAAATATAAGAGGCTAGTGAATTGGCATAGTACCTGTTCCAGGTTTGTTCTGCACACTCATACGGGTATTCCATCAGGTAGGGAAGTGCCTGTACGGCATACCAGGCCGGGTTCGATGTATATTCAACTGTCAGGCTATGATGCTGTAAGGATGAGCTGCTGCCGGATTGTAATAATTTTTGGAACGTAAAATTCTTTGTGCCTGTTCCCCGCATTGGTAACGGCATTGTTTCAGTTACGAGCATCCTGTTTGTCAACACAGGCAGTGCATTTTCTTCACCATCACTGTAGCCGCCCGATTTGGCAACAATCCTCCATACAAGGGCTTTATTAAACTGGTAAGGCACTTCAATCGGAAACTTCACTACTTCGCTTTGCCCTGCTGCTACGGTAAAGTATTGATTGGCTACCATATTTCTGAACCACCCATCCACAGGCTCATTGGTAGCTGCATCAAATAATTGAAATTGTGCCGTACCCGTCAGTTCCTTATCAGTAAGGTTGACGATTTTGGAACTGAATTCCATTTTATCGCCTTCCCGTAAGAATCTGGGCGGGTTAGGCTGTACCATTAATTCTTTTTGTGTAATAATTTCTTTTGTACTGCTGCCAAAAGCTGCTTCTTTGGTATGTGCCAATGCCATGAATTTCCATTTGGTCAGTGCTTCCGGCATGGTGAAAGAAAACTCAATTGCGCCAGTACTGTCTGTTTTTAAGTCGGGAATGAAGAAAGCTGTTTCGTTAAAGTTCTTGCGGATCTTGACATCGCCGGATTGCTGGCCGGTCTTTTCGTTATCAGATTTATCAGCCCGGCCATCTTCGTCTGTTATTTTTAGACCGGCAACTTTACCGTTCAACATATTTTGACCATCTTTCTTTTGCTCAGCCGCTTCTTCAGATGGAGGTGCACCTGCATACATATCCGCTTCTGCTGTTACAGGTTTTGCCAGCCGCATCAGCCTTGGGTTTCTTGTTTCGCCATACACATAATCCAAAGGATTTTCCCAATAGAGTGGCTGAATACTACCCCTGAAATATGGTGAGAATACATACGACGCCAGAAACTCGTCATATCTTTTTTCTAACGATATTGATTCTTCTTCCGGCAAGTACCGCTGGTTTGATTCTATCCTTGCAAAGTTTTGCGAACCGCTCCAGTTTCTGCTGTTATAGTAATAAGGCCAGATGTTTGGCTCACTCCATCCGTGTGGATAGAATTGATCCAGCGATGCATCATACATACTGGCCAACATCTCTGCAGCTGCTATTTCGTTTTTATAACCACTTATTTTTAGTTTCCATTTTTCTTCACTGCCGGGTAATGTTTTATCCCGGTAAGTGGCATACTCAATGCTAAGGTCTTTGTTTGTCCAGGGTATGCTTATTGTTTGATTCAACTGATAAAAACGATTATGCTTTATAAACATCCAGCCAACGCCATAGCCGCCTCTGTCAGCTTCTGTAACGGGAAAACTGAACACCCTTTTCTCATTATTGAATTTGAGGAAAGAATACTCTTCGGTTGATGGTGAACGGCCCGACCCGGCTTTATCCGTTTGCTGCACAATAAACAGGTTATCTGCGGCTGTTCCTATTTCTACTTTTGCTGTTTCGCCGGGTTCAACAGTTGTTTTCTTAACTCCGGTCCACAAATAATCAGGGCGGTTCAGCTGACTGTTCTTTTCATCAAATAGTTCGATGTACTTTATATCTTTCATTGTTTCACCATTCTTGTCTTTTGTTTCCATTTCAATGATGTAGAAACCGGGAGAAAATGATTTGTTACTTATTACCCATTGTCCATTATTTTTTGAAGAATCCAGTTTACTGAATACTTCTTCCCCCTTTCCCCAGCTTTTATAGTCGCTTTCGTTATCATATTCATCATAAGGGAAGCTCCGGATATATTCATCCTTGTTCATTACAAACTGATCAGGCCTTTCCCAGTACCGGTCACGGATAAGACGTTTTTCTTCTTTAAGCCTGGTGATAATGACTTTTACAGTAGCAGGTTCATATTCACCGTTCATGTTTTGAGTGCGGATGTAAAGTTTTTTCAAACTGTCTGCTGCAAGAGTAGCCGGTACATTGCTTACCAGCATCAGTGATTTATAACTTACAGATACCATTTTCTCACCACTCCTTGTTTCGCCGTTGATGTCGGTTACATCGGCATAAACAGTGTAATCAAATACAGGCTCAAATTTCTTTTCGATCTTCAGATCTGGAAGAGCAGTGAACTCCACTACAAATTTCCCGTCTTTATCAGTCTTTACTTCACCGTGTGCAATTTCCATTTCTTCACCTGTTGGCTGCCACCAACGCCAGAATAACCAGGGATAAATGAACCGGGGTTCACGGACGATACGGTATTTTACATTGGCCCCATCAATATTATTTCCCGCATAGGCTTTTGCGATACCCGTTACTTTGATCTTATCGTTTACTTTATAGGTTCCTTTGATGGGTTCATAGTCTACATAGAATTTCGGACGTTTATATTCTTCCACTTTGAATCCGGCGTTTCCGCCGTCTGCCTTTGTATAAATATAAAACTGGCCATTCATGCCGCTTTGCGGCAATTGAAACTTTCCGTTGAACGAACCGAATTCATTCGTCTTTACCTTTAAAGTATCAACATCTTTATAATTTGCATCCCGGAGGATGATAGTGGTTGAATAATCATTTCTTACACCACCTTTTTTCTCTTTTGAATTTCTGCTAAGAACAATTCCTTTAAAATAAACCGTTTGGCCGGGCCGGTAAAGGCTTCGGTCTGTAAATAGGTGAATAGAAGTGATTGTTTTCGGTTCTTCAGTTTCATTGCTGTAGTAATAGTAATCATACACCAGGTCATTCATGAACAACCTGTCATTCTCATATGTAATGTCGAGCAGGTAGGAGTGATTGCTGTAGCCATTGATATCTGCTTTGGCCCTGTCCATCTTGAAAAAGCCGTTGGCATCGGTGGTATAAGTCTTTCCTTTTTCTTTTATGTATTTGGATTGTTTATAATCATATTTCTGCTCCCACACCTGTATGGAGGCTTTTGCAAGCGGCTGTCCATTATCCCTGTTTAACACAAAGAAATCATTACTGCTATTTACATAACTGATGCCTGATACATAAAAGAACCTTGCACCAAGGATTGCCCTTTTCCCGTTAAAATCCTTGTCGGAAGATGCTAACAAAATATACTCACCTGAAGAAAGACCGTCTATTTTTATTTCAGTACTATGCTCTTGCAGATCATTCGTAACGGGTAAGGCTTGTTGCCAGCTTTTGAATGGGTTGGCTTCTGTTAAGGCTGGCCAGTATCTTTCATCATATTGGCTTTCCAATTGTTTCTTCAGTGCCTCTGTTGCTTTTATAACCCTGAAATGAAGGTTTGCGATATTCCTGTATTTTACCAATGCTCTGAATGATTGTGCTGGTACATTTACTTTTTCTACTGTAAACTGAAATGACTTGTTGTTTATACTAATCAAAAGGTTCCGGGCATTTATTTTTCCTTCTGAGGAATCTTTTTGCTGTACTACTCTTTCAAGTATTTCCTTTGCTTTTATCCTTGCATATCGTTGTGTAGTGTCGCCAAAAGGTTTGTAATCGCTGGCTTTCTCTTCATGCCAGGCAGCAACAAGATACCAAGCCTGTGAAGCAGCAGAAGTATTGCCATACTGGTTAGCAATATGGGTAACCGCATTGAAATACAATTGGTCTTTATCAGGATGAGTAGAATTGCTCCTTACAAACTGGATACGTTGCAGGTCTGCATCTATCAATGCATCGGGTTTGGTATCGTTCAGATGAAAAGCAATCAGTTTTTGATGGATCAGTAAGGCTTTGTGCTGTAAAGAGAAGGAGTCTTTGGTTGTAAACTTCCGGGTAACAAAATCGGCTGCCGGATCAAAAGCACTAGCCTGGTTTATCTCAAATGCGTAGGCAGGCTTCTTTATGTCTCTTTCATCGTTTTCAAAATAATTTAATGCCCTGTTGGCAAGCAAGTCGTAAAGAGTAGGGCGAAGATGGCGGACATTCCCTTTTACGATAATAGCATCGTAGGGTTCCAGCTTAGATTGCTGTAATAGCTTTTCTTCTTTGACGGATTGCTGGTACAGCTCTCCAATTTTTTTATGAAAATCCTCTGCATCCCAGGTGGCAATATCAGATTTACTGAATTTGTCTGTTTTAGTACGGTTATATAACTGCCAGCGATGTTGCTGATAATAGTTATAGTACATTTCTGCCAGCAAACTTTTTAAGATAGCAGTAACAGGCTCTTTACTGGCTGCTATTTCTTTTTCAACTTCCGCTATAGAGAAAATTTCATTGTCCTCCCGGTTTTCACTTTGAAGCCCTGTAAAATATACCAGGGCTTTTATGACCTGGGCATCCTGCTTTTCTGCTTTTGCAAGGGCATATATTTTTCTTACTTCCTCTAATGCAGATTTCGGTAACCCTTTTTTCGCAAAAGTTTCTACTTTCTTCCACTCCTTCGCATAATTCTTAATGGGGCTTTGGCCGTCGGTATTCATTATTGATAAACTGAAAAAAGAGGTGAACAGGATAAGTGTTTTAACAAATGGCATTTTCATGCTGCTGAATTTAGGTACAAGGTAATTAATCTTATGCGAGGATAAGATGCTTTATCAAGGCGAATTTCACAATTGCGCTGTTATTGCGGGGAACTATACCGGTATAATTGTATTGGGAGAGTATTTTTTTTACGCCGTTAATGTGTCGGAATAACAAATTCTGAAACCTTTTACCAGCCTGCATTCCCGCATAAATCGGCAAATATTTTTTTGGGCATTCATTCCCTTTAACATTTCATTGAAGTATTTTCTGGCATGGTGGCACGGCTTTGGAAATAACAGATTCAGGAAAATTTTTTTATAACCCTAAAAAATAAAAACATGAAAAAAATTTCTACCCTTTTATTAAGCTCACTGTTTTCTCTTTCGCTGCTGGCTTATGATGGCAGCCGCCTGAGTGTATCCACCGTCAGCAATAGCATGGACCTGAAAATTGAAATCGATGGCCGTAAGATCGCTATGCAGGACAACAGCATTACCCTTAGTAATATCTCAGAGGGCACACACAGTATCAGGATTTACAAAGAGAAGAAAAGAAATGGTAATGGCTTTGGTATTGGCAAACGCCTGGAAGTGATCTACGCCGGTTCTGTTTTTGTAAAAAGAGGCTTCCACACCGATGTTACTGTAAACAGGTTTGGTAAAGTTTTTATTGATGAACGCAGAATTGATCGCAATGATGATTATTATAGCGATGATGAAGACTACGGTGATGATGGTGGCTGGAACAATGGCTATGGGAATGTGATGAGCAGTCGTGATTTTGAACAAGTGAAAGAACAGATCCGTAAGGAGTGGTTTGAAAACAACAGGATCACCTCTGCAAAAACCATCATTGACAAGAATAACTTTACTGCACAACAAGTAAAGGAAATGATGTTGCTCTTTACTTTTGAGAACAACAAGCTGGAAGTGGCTAAATATGCTTATAGGAAAACTGTAGATAAGCAGAACTATTACCAGCTGAACGATGCGCTGACCTTCAGCAGCAGTAAAGACGACCTGGCCCGTTTTATCCGTGAATCCCACTAACTTTCATACACTACACACTAAGGGTTAAAAAAGAAGCCTTCCACACCTGGAAGGCTTCTCCTTTTATAACAATATCCAGGAAATTATTTTTTAATAACCTCTGCCATCTTCTTTCCAATATCTGCAGGACTGCTTACCACATGAATACCACATTCACTCATAATCTTCATTTTAGCGGCTGCTGTATCATCGGCGCCGCCTACAATAGCACCTGCATGCCCCATACGGCGACCAGGAGGAGCGGTTTGACCTGCAATAAAGCCAACAACAGGCTTTTTATTTCCATTTGCTTTGATCCAGTTAGCGGCTTCAGCTTCCATACCGCCGCCTATTTCACCTATCATAACGATGGCATCTGTTTCCGGATCGTTCATAAATAACTCTACAGCTTCTTTGGTGGTGGTACCGATGATCGGATCGCCGCCAATACCAACAGCTGTTGATATACCCAAACCAGCCTTTGCAACCTGGTCTGCAGCTTCGTATGTCAATGTGCCGGATTTAGAAACGATACCAATACGGCCGGGGATAAACACAAATCCGGGCATGATGCCTACCTTACATTCACCGGCAGTAATAACGCCGGGACAGTTGGGGCCAACGAGTCTTGTGGGTTTGCCCTGTAAGTAGTTTTTTACCTTCACCATATCTTGTACAGGAATGCCTTCGGTGATACAAACCACCAATTTGATACCTGCATCGGCTGCCTCCATAATTGCGTCGGCTGCAAACGCCGGGGGAACGAAAATGATACTTACATCAGCACCAGTTGTTTTTACACAATCGGCAACGGTGTTAAATACAGGCTTTTCAAGGTGAGTGCTGCCCCCTTTACCGGGAGTGACACCACCAACAACATTGGTTCCGTATTCTATCATTTGAGTGGCATGAAAAGTACCTTCAGTTCCGGTGAAACCCTGCACTAAAATCTTCGAGTTTTTATTGACAAGAATGCTCATATCTGGAATATTATAAGTTGCCGCAAAAGTAAGGGATTTGGCGGTTTCTGTTTTACAGCAAAAGAATGTGTTACTTATCTTCCGTTGGAGGTTCAACGGGAGGACTGTCTTTTTTTAACCATTCGTCCATATTCCTGTGATTGGGGATCTTGCCGGTTTCTTCCAGCATCCGCATGTCTTTTGCATCTTGTAAGAATTCTGAGGCAAAGATGAAATCGTTCAGGCGTTGATTTTTGCTGAAAATTATTTCCTTTTTATTTCCTTCCCACTCTTTCCTTCCCTGGTACATGTAAAGAATGTAGTTTCCAATCTCCATCACACTGTTCATATCGTGGGTGTTGACAACTGTGGTAATGTTATATTCTATTGTTATTTCCTGTATGAGCCGGTCAATAACCAGTGATGTTTGTGGATCAAGCCCGGAATTTGGTTCATCACAAAAAAGGTATTTAGGGTTTAATACAATAGCTCTTGCTAATGCCACTCTTTTTTTCATTCCACCGCTTAGTTCTGAAGGATATTTCCGGTTTGCATCAACAAGGTTTACACGGTTAAGCACTTCATTTACCCGGTCCAGTTTCTTTCTTGTAGAATCTTTGGTAAACATGTTCAGGGGAAACATCACATTTTGCTCCACGGTCAGGCTGTCGAATAAGGCAGAGCCCTGGAACAGCATTCCTATTTCTTTTCGTATTTCTGTTTTGTCAGCCCCTTTCATTTCTGTGAAATTCTGACCGCTGTATAATACTTCTCCTTCATCAGGTTCAAACAGACCCACCATGCATTTCATCAGCACAGTTTTACCGCTGCCACTTGAGCCAATGATAAGGTTGCATTGTCCTGCTTTCATTACAGAACTGACATCCTCAATCACTGTCTTGTCGCCAAAGCTTTTCTTTATATTTTTTACTTCGATCATGTATTGTAATAATTCATCATGTTGGTAGCAGCAGGGCTGATAAAATATAGTCGGCAAATAAGATAAGTATACAACTTACCACCACGGCTTTTGTACTTGCTCTTCCTATTTCCAGTGCTCCGCCTTTTACGAAATAGCCATAAAATGCAGGGATGCTTGAAATAATAAAGGCAAACACATACGATTTGATCAATGCAAAAATTACATTGAAGGGAACAAAGAATTCAAGAAGACCTTTGTCATAAATAGCCCCGGATATAATGCCGGTAGAAACCCCGGCTACTTTACCTCCCCAGATACCCAATGCCATTGCCAGTACCACAAGCATAGGAATCATTAATAAAGCTGCCGCAATCTTAGGTAGTATAAGATATGTTTTGGTATTAATACCCATTATTTCCAACGCATCAATCTGCTCACTAACCCGCATGTTACCTAACTCACTGGCAATACGGCTACCGGCTACACCTGCCAGCACTATACAAACAAGGGTGGGAGCAAATTCAAGAATAACAGTATCTCTTACGATTTGTGCAATAGTAGATGGCGGAATAAGGGGGCTTACCAACTGGTAGGCAGTTTGAATAGTGGATACGGCACCTATAAAAACTGAAATGATGGCCACGATACCTAACGAGCCAAAACCTATTTCTGTACACTGGTGGATGAATTCTTTCCAGTACATTTTACCATTCTCAGGCCTTGAGAACATGCCTTTGATCATCAGTAGATAGCTGCCTATGTCTTTGAAAATGGTCATATTATAATGCTAAGATACAGGATGAAAAGAGAAAAGCCATTAGCTGTAACTACTGGCTTTGCTCAGAAAGAGAGTAAACGATCTGAATTGCGACCTATATTTCTTTGTTTGCTCTTCGAAACCGTTTCCACCACCTTGATTTTTTTACAATTTCTTCAGTAGCCGCTTTGCTTTTTATTTGTGCATCCACAACCGCAATCAACGCCATGTTGATGATACTGCGTACAGAACTGCCTAATTGCAGGATATGAACTGGTTTTTTAAGTCCCAGTAAGATGGGGCCAACTGCATCTGCTGTTTCCAATTCTTTTAAAAGGTTATAGGCTATATTTCCTGAAGCAAGGTTCGGGAAAATAAGTGTGTTGACATCTTTATCCGCCAGTTCACTAAAAGGGTAATTTTCCTTCATCAGTTCTTTGTTAAATGCCACACTGGCCTGCATTTCTCCATCAACCAATAATGCCGGCATTTTTTCCTTTACAATCTTTCTTGCGTTGGCCACCAATGCTGCTTCAGGAGAATTGCTGCTGCCAAAGTTAGAGTAGCTGAGCATGGCAATTCTTGGAATGATACTAAAACTCCGGACTTCTTTTGCGACCATTAAAGTGATCTCAGCCAGTTCTTCTGCTGTCGGGTTAAAGTTCACGGTTGTATCAGCAAGGAACAACGGTCCTTTTTTGGTCAGCATCAGGTACATGCCTGCGATTTTCTTTACTCCTTCTTCTGTACCGATTGTCTGAATTGCCGGCCGGATTGTATCAGGATAGTTTTTGGCCAGACCAGATATCATTGCATCAGCATCTCCGCATTCCACCATCATGCATCCATAGTAATTGCGGTCTCTCATCACTTTTTTTGCTTCGTAAGCATTAAAACCTTTCCGTCCTCTTTTCGCAAAAAATATTTCTGAATATTTGTTTCTTCTTTCTTCAGTGGCATCACTGCGGGGATCGAAAATCGGAAGACCTTCAATATCTATACCATTGGCATCTGCAATGGTTTTTATTTTGACTTCATCACCTAATAAAATTGGATAGCCGATTCCTTCGTCAAATACAATTTGTGCCGCCTTCAGAATTTTTACATTATCTGCCTCAGCAAATACAATACGCTTCGGATCCCGGCGGGCCTTATTACCGATCACCCTCATTACCTGGTTATCGAGACCAAGACGTTTGTTCAGATTGGTAATATAAGTATCCCAATTTGCTATCGGTTGTTTTGCAACACCGCTTTCCATTGCAGCTTTTGCAACAGCTGGGGCGACAGTAGCCAGTAACCTCGGGTCAAGTGGTTTTGGAATAATATAATTTTCACCAAAAGTGATGTTCTTCTCATCATAGGCCATGTTCACAATATCCGGAACAGGGGTTTTCGCCAGTTCTGCCAATGCTTTAACGGCTGCCAGCTTCATTTCTTCATTGATCTGCTTTGCCCTTACATCTAAAGCACCCCGGAAAATATACGGGAAGCCCAATACATTGTTTACCTGATTAGGATAATCACTCCGGCCAGTGGCCATGATAATGTCTTTTCTCGCACCTGTTGCATCTTCCCAACTTATCTCCGGATCAGGATTTGCCATGGCAAAAACGATAGGGTTCTTCGCCATACTTTTTATCATCTCAGCGTTCAGGACGCCGCCTTTGCTCAAGCCGATAAAAACATCAGCATCTTTCATGCCTTCAGCAAGTGTTACATTTTTTCCGGAGGCGATAAATTCTTTTTTCAATTCATCAAGATCAGTACGGCTTTCATGTATCAGGCCTTTACTGTCAAATACCCTGAAGTTTTCTTTCTTTGCGCCAAGAGCAATGTATAATTTCATACAGGCGACCGCTGCCGCACCGGCACCATTCACAACAAACTTTGCTTTGTCAAGTTTTTTCTTTTGAATTTCACAGGCATTTAATAATGCTGCAGCACTGATGATGGCGGTTCCATGCTGGTCGTCATGCATCACCGGGATATTCATCTGTTTTTTCAGCTCCTTTTCAATGTAGAAGCACTCAGGTGCTTTTATATCTTCCAGGTTGATGCCACCAAAAGTTGGTTCGAGGGCCTTTACTATCTGTACAAATTTTTCAGGATCTTTTTCATTGATCTCAATATCGAACACATCAATATCAGCAAATATTTTGAAGAGAACTCCTTTTCCTTCCATGACAGGTTTACCGGCTTCCGGGCCGATATCTCCTAAACCAAGAACAGCTGTTCCGTTGCTTATTACTGCTACCAGGTTTCCTTTGGCAGTATACTTATAAACGTTTTCAATATTGTCTGCAATTTCCAGGCAGGGAGCAGCTACACCAGGTGAGTAGGCAAGGGACAGGTCTCGTTGTGTTTTGGCTTCTTTGGTCGGCACCACTTCAATCTTCCCGGGTCTTCCTTTCGCATGATATTCCAGTGCCTGTTGCTTCCTTAAATCATTGTCCATAATAAAAGTATTATTTCATCTGATCGTCACATGATTTCATAACGGGGATGCAATGTACAAAATAATAATCCGAATGATAATCTGGTAAAATCACCTCTAAATGAGATGGTTATCAGGTTATGGTTGTACAGAACTTCCTAACCATGCCATCATTCCGATTCCGATTTCAATGGCATTTTCATCGATATTAAAGACAGGTGTGTGTACACCGGCAGTGATTCCTTTGGCCTTGTTCATCGTGCCGAGGCGATAGAAACAGGCTGGTATTTGCTGGGCATAATAGCCAAAATCTTCCGCACCCATCCGGAGTTCTGTTTCGCTTACATTTTCTGCACCCATGTATTCCTTTGCCTTGTTCATCGCATCTGTGGTTATTTTTTCATTGTTCAACACACATGGATAGCCAACATCAATGTGCAGATCAAGTTCACCGCCCATTGAATGGACAAGGTCGGCAGATATTTTTTGTATCAGTTCATGGGCTTTAAAACGCCATTCCTCATCCATAGCCCTGAATGTTCCCATCAGTTTTACTTCGTTTGGAACAACATTGGTTGTATTGCCTCCATTAAAGGATGTAATGGAAAGAACTGAAGGATTGAATGGATTATTATTCCTGCTAATTAATTGCTGCAATGCAATTATTAAATGAGAACTGATCAATATTGGATCCACAACCAGGTGCGGTGAAGCGGCATGACCGCCTTTACCTTTTACTGTAAAATATAATTCGTCGGCACTGGCCATTACTTTGCCGCTGCGAAAACTTAGCTGACCGATTTCAAGGATCGTATTAACATGCAAAGCAAGTATTGCCTGAGGTTTTGGGTTTTCCAGCACACCGTCTTTTATCATTAGTGATGCCCCGCCGGGATTCTTTTCTTCGCCGGGTTGAAAAACAAGTTTCACCGTTCCCTCCCATTCATCTTTTAATTCAGAAAGAATTTTTGCAGCACCTAAGAGGCAGGTGGTGTGTACATCATGCCCGCAGGCATGCATCACCCCTTCATTTTTTGATTTATATGGGATATCATTTTCTTCTTTTATCGGTAACGCATCCATATCAGCACGGAGGGCAATGATCCTCTTGTCCGGGTTCTTTCCTTTTATCAGTCCAACCACCCCGGTTGTTGCTTTTACTTCAAAAGGAATACCCAGTTCCTTCAATTTGCTTTGTACAAATTTGGAGGTCTCAAATTCCTGGTAACTGAGCTCAGGATTGGCATGAAGGTGGTGACGGACCTCAATAAATTCGGCGGCATATTTTTTTGCCAGTTCTTTGATTTTGGAATACATGGCGCAAAAATAGAAAATCCCTGTTGGGAGGCAGGGATTATTTGAAGGAAGGTAGTAGAAATGAATTATGGTTCTATAACATCATCTTCGCCGCCCTTACCTGGTTTCACTTCAATAATATCTTTCATGATAAAAACGCCTTTTGGAAAATAAGTATTCAGCCGTTTCTGGTAGGCTTCAGCGTCTTTCCGGTCTTTAAAGTTTCCGGCCTTTACCCTGAAATAAGGGGATTGGTACCATAGATAGGCTTTTAACTCTGGAAAGAAGGTATATACTTTCGTTTTTGCTGCCAGTGCTTCATCCCGGTTATTGGTGCTTATGATCATCAGGCGGAAACCTTTGTCAGTTCTTCTGCCATCACGACTCGTTACTTCGTTGATCGTCGCTTGTTTTTTCACCAACAAGTCAAGACGTGGGTCTTTGTGAACAATAACGGAATTAGTATCGACGGGCTGTTTACCAGTGGTGTCCTGTGCAAAGCTTATTGCAGCTATAAAAAAGACTGCAGTTGTGAATATGAATTTCATGTGTCGCATAAGGTTCAAATATCTTACCAAATTTAGTATCCGCCGCCTGCTCCGGCAATATTTTCAACCGGGTGCCAAGTGGTTTTTATTTCCTGGGTATCCATAATGAAGTAGGGTGATTGCCCTGCATCGGTGTACCAGTTAATTGTATCGTAAAAAGTGATGCGTTTCAGGTTCATGGCCGATTTTTCCCGCATCATTTTCTTTGTTTCAGAATTGTTTTCGCAATAAATGGTTGCATTCACATCCATGTGATCCACAAACCAGCTTGCCAGTTCTGCAGGTTTGCCTGTTAAAATATTAACAACTCCGCCGGGAAGGTCTGACGAATTCAGTACTTCGGCAAATGTAACAGCACAAAGTGGTTTAGTTTCGGAAGCAAGAACAACACAAGTATTGCCGCCTGCAATAACGGGTGCAATAACAGAAACTAATCCCAGCAATGAATCGCTTTGTGGAGCAATAATGGAAACGACACCCGTTGGTTCCGGAACTGAAAAATTAAAATGTGAGGAAGCTACAGGGTTTACTGCGCTGAATATTTGCTGAAACTTATCACACCAGCCGGCATAATAGATTAAACGATCAATAGCAAGGTTAACTTCTCTCTCTGCTTTTGCTTTTGTTGAGTCCTGTTGTATTAGTTCATCAATAAATTGTGCTTTTCTTCCTTCCAGCATTTCTGCCATGCGGTATAAAATCTGGCTGCGGTTGAAAGCAGCTCTTCCACTCCAGCCACTAACAGCGCCTCTTGCACTTACCACAGCATCTCTAAAATCTTTTCTGGAACTCAGGCAAACATTGGCCAGTTTTTTTCCAGCTGTATTAACAGGAATATAATAGCGACCGGATTCAGTTCTCGGAAACTGTCCGCCTATATAAATTTTATACGTTTTCAATACTTCAAGTCGTTTAGCCGGAACAGCTTTTTCCAAACCGTTCTCACTTACTTTCAGCGAAGATTTTTTTAATGCTTTTTCCATAATAAAAATTCAAAAAGTGAAAAGCCGAAATTCAAAAGTGAAGTGACTGTTTTTTTAAATTTGACTTTTGATTTTTACTTTAAACAATATTCACATACGCCGACAATCCATGTAATCCTCCCTCTCTTCCAAATCCACTTTCTTTGTAACCGCCGAATGGAGAAGATGGGTCAAACTTGTTGAATGTATTAGCCCAAACCACACCAGCCCTCATTCTTCTTGTCATATTGAAAATCTTAGAACCCTTATCTGTCCATACACCAGCACTTAAACCATAAGGCGAATTATTGGCTTTTTCAATTACTTCATCATCGGTACGGAAAGTAAGAACAGATAACACCGGACCAAAAATTTCTTCCTGGGCTATTCGATTGCTTTGCGCTACGTTGGTAAACATTGTTGGCCGACAGAAAAATCCTTTGCCCGGTAAGCGGCAAGAGCTTTCATACATTTCTGCACCTTCTTTTTTACCGATGCTGATATATTTATGTATAATGTCCAATTGTGATCTTGAGTTGATAGCCCCGATATCGGTATTCTTATCCAATGGATCACCAACTATCAATGACTCTAAACGGTCTTTTAATTTTCGTATCACTTCTTTGGCTATTGATTCCTGTACATACAATCTTGAGCCGGCACAACACACATGGCCCTGGTTAAAATATATACCGTTAATAACACCTTCCACTGCCTGGTCAATAGGTGCATCTTCGAAAATAATATTGGCAGCTTTACCACCGAGCTCCAATGTTGCTTTTTTACCAGTGCCTGCAATAGCCCGTTGAATGATTTTTCCTACATCTGTAGAACCAGTGAAGGCGATTTTATTTACATCAGGATGATTAACGATAGCTGCACCTGTTGCCCCGGCACCGGTAATAATATTTACAACACCCGGAGGAAGATCTGCTTCCTGAATTATTTCAGCAAGCTTCAATGCGGTTAGCGGAGTTGTTTCAGCAGATTTTAAAACGACAGTATTACCAGTTGCAATCGCTGGGGCAATTTTCCATGCAGCCATCAGCAATGGAAAGTTCCAGGGAATGATCTGTCCGGCTACACCCAGCGGCTCAGTAGTACGATTTGGAAAAGCATATTCTAATTTATCAGCCCAGCCTGCATAATAAAAGAAATGATTGGAAGCGGTCGGCACATCAAAATCACGGCTCTCCTTTATCGGCTTACCGCCATCCAATGATTCAATAATAGCCAGCTCTCTTGCTTTTTCCTGCATTAACCTTGCAATACGAAAAATGTATTTGGCTCTTTCTTTCGCCGGCATTTTCTTCCATACTTTTTCATATGCGTTTCTTGCTGCTTTCACTGCTTTGTCCACATCAGCAGCACTGGCATCAGCCACTTCACTCAGCTTTTCTTCATTGGCCGGGTTAATGGTGTCAAAGTACTTCTTGCTTAATGGTTTTTGCCATTCTCCATTAATAAACAAATCGTATTGTTTATTAATAGTAGCTGCACTTTTACTTTCGGGTGCAGGGGCATACGACCATGAAGTATCGAACTTTAGTTTAAGCGTATTATTCTTTGTCTTTGTTGCCATAATATTCTTGATTAGTCGACTGAGAAGTAGTTTGCTGATTGATACAAACCTGTCTTTTCTTTTACGATCTGCATCAGCACATCATTAGCAAGGCTGCTGGCGCCAAAACGAAACCATTGATTATTCAGCCAGTCTTCGCCCAGCACTTCTTTTACCATTACCAGGTAATGTAAAGCCAGTTTTGATTTGGAAATTCCACCGGCCGGTTTCATACCAATCATCTTTCCGGTCTTGTAATAAAAATCTCTTATCGCTTCCAGCATCACTAAGGTTACCGGCATAGTCGCTGCGGGAGCAATTTTTCCTGTAGATGTTTTAATAAAATCAGCCCCGGCATGCATAGCAATATCGCTGGCCCTTCTTACTTTATCAAAAGTTCCGAGTTCTCCGGTTTCTAAGATCACTTTCAACCTTGCTTCACCACAAGCTTCCTTAATGGCGGCTATTTCATCAAACACAAAATTGTATTCACCTGCATGAAACTTGCCACGGCTGATAACCATGTCCACTTCATCAGCTCCTTCATTCACCGCATATTTGGTGTCTCTTATTTTAATGTCCCGGGGAGCTTGTCCACTGGGGAAGGCGGTAGCAACTGATGCTACTTTTATTCCTGAATCACCTAATGCCTTTTTCGCCACTTTTACCATCGAAGGATATACACAGATTGCCGCTACAGTTGGAATATCTGCCACCGCATCATGCGGATGCATGGCTTTGTAACAAAGCTGTTTCACTTTGCCATCGGTATCCTTTCCTTCCAGGGTTGTAAGGTCAATCATATTCAGCACCAGCTTTAGCCCGTTCATCTTAGATTCTTTCTTAATACTTCGTTTGGTGAACCGGGAAGCCCTTTCTTCCACACCCACCTGGTCGATACGGGGGGAGAGGCTGAAATCAGGCAAAACAATTATTGATTTGGCCATCGCCATAGTAAAAAATTAAGGTTGTCAAAGATAACCAAAGTTCCGGGGAAAGGTAGTGCCGGTTATTACGTCAAACTACAGCCTTTTATCACAATATTTAAATCAATAAGCCGGATTGCTTTAAATTCGGTTTCTTTAAAACCACACTGAAATGAGAAAACCTGTTTTTTGGCTCTGCCAGGTTTGCTTTCTTTTATTAAGCATACCTGTTTTCGCTCAACCCACTTTTCCTGAAAACGGTACTACTGACCCCCGCCACGGGTTTTATGCCTTTACCAATGCCACCATTGTTAAGGATGGCGCCAATACCGTTGCTAACGGCACTCTGGTTATCAAGGATGGAAAAATAATTGCTGTTGGAGCTGGCCTTACTGTACCGCCTGGTGCTGTTGAGGTAGACTGCAAAGGCAAATATCTCTATCCTTCGTTTATTGATATTTATACCGATTACGGAACACCTCAGCGGCAACAGCAAACCCAGGGCGGATTCAATTTTTTTGCACAACCACAATTGGAAACCAACACCAAGGGACCATACGGATGGAACCAGGCCATAAAATCTGATGTGGATGTTTATAAGGTATTCAATGTGAATGATGCTGTTGCCAAACCATTGCGGGAAGCAGGTTTCGGTACAGTATTAACCCATGTAAAAGATGGGGTGGCCAGGGGCACAGGAGCTGTGGTAACATTGGCTAATGAAAAGGAAAACCTTGTGATAATTAAAGAGAAAGCATCAGCTCATTATTCTTTTAATAAAGGGACTTCCTCTCAATCATACCCAAGTTCAATGATGGGTTATATTGCTTTGCTTCGCCAGTCATACCTGGATGCTGCCTGGTATAAGAACAAACCCTACCAGGAAGGTTTTAATGCCACCCTTCAATCATGGAACGACAACCAGGGCCTTCCGCAAATATTTGAAGCCAGTGATAAATGGAATGATATGCGGGCAGACCGTATTGGTGATGAATTTGGAGTTCAGTATATCATTAAAGCTGGTCAGAACGAATACCAGCGTATTAAAGAAATAAAAAGCACCAATGCAACGTATATCCTGCCGCTGAATTATCCGCAGGCACAGGATGTGGAAGATCCAGCCGATGCCAGGTTTGTTTCATTAGAAGACATGAAGCATTGGGAACTGGCGCCCGGTAATGCTGCCGCTTTTGAAAAAGCAGGCATTAATTTCTGTTTAACCACATCTGATCTGAGAAGTACTGCAACCTTTTGGTCTGCTCTGCGAAAAGCCATGGAGTATGGTCTTACAGAAACAAAAGCTATGGATGCATTGACAAAAAATCCTGCTATCACACTGGGTATTTATGATAAAGTAGGAAGTCTTGATGCTGGCAAACTGGCCAATTTCTTAATTACCAACGGACCCATCTTTAGTGAGAAAACGAGTATCCTTTATAACTATGTGCAGGGAATAAAGTATGGAGTAAAGGATGACAGCAATATAGCCGGTACATATACTATCACCGTTAACACTCCTGCCGGTGAAGAGAAATATACATTGGATGTAAAAAGTACCAGCTCTCTGAGTATGTATGGTAAAGATACCCTGAATACAAGGTTCAGTTTTGATGGCAAACAGATAAAACTGAGCTATGCACCAATGCCGAAAAGACAAAGACCTGCTGGTGGGGGTGATAGCACCATGCGTCGTCCCGGAGGCGGGGGATTTCCCGGAGGTGGCGGCACTACCGCTGCATTGCCTGCAACAGCTACAAGGCTTAGTGGTATCAGCAATGGTACGGAGTGGAATGGTACCGGTCTTGATTCTTCGGGCAATAATCTTACCTGGACCGCTGTGTTCGTAAAAGCTGCTGAAGTAAAAACTGATAGTGTTAAGAAAAAAGATGCTCCGGTAGTAGGCAAGGTAAGTTATCCGTTCCTGCCTTTTGGCTGGGATGATGAACATCAACCTAAGCAGGAGACTATTTTGATAAAAAATGCAACAGTATGGACGAGTGAAAAAGAAGGAGTATTACAAAATACAGATGTATTACTTAAGAATGGTAAAATAGCGGCTATCGGTAAAAATCTGAACGAACCCGGCGCAAGGGTAATTGATGGAACAGGCAAACATGTTTCTCCCGGGATCATTGACGAACACTCACATATTGCAGCAGCTTCAATCAATGAAGGAGCACAATCAGTAACATCCGAAGTTCGTATATCAGACAACCTTAACCCCGATGATATTAATATCTACCGGCAGTTAAGCGGTGGTGTCACCTCTTCGCATATCCTGCATGGCTCTGCTAATGTGATTGGCGGACAGACACAATTGATCAAACTACGCTGGGGTGCCAATGATGATGACCTGAAATTCAAAGGATGGCCGGGACAGATAAAATTTGCATTGGGTGAAAATGTAAAACGTTCAGCTGCCACACAAGGTAATATTCGTTATCCGGATACAAGGATGGGAGTAGAGCAGGTGCTGGTAGATGCCTTTACAAGAGCAAAAGACTATAAGAAGGAATGGGACAATTACAATACTGCGAAAGAGCAGCTGGTAAAGGCTAAAAAACCTTTGACAGGATTGATTCCCCCACGCCGTGACCTGGAGCTTGATGCCCTGGTTGAGATATTGGAAAAGAAAAGGTTTATCACTTGTCACTCGTATGTGCAAAGTGAAATTAACGGTGCCATGAAAGTGGCAGAGCAAATGGGATATACTGTCAACACATTCACCCATATTTTGGAAGGTTATAAAGTGGCGGACAAAATGAAAGCTCATGGTTCGTTCGTATCAACATTCTCTGACTGGTGGGCTTATAAAATGGAGGTGGAGGATGCAATTCCTTACAATGCTGCTATTATGCATAAGACTGGTCTTGTTGTAGCTATTAATTCTGACGATGCAGAGATGGCCCGCAGGCTGAACCAGGAAGCAGCCAAAACGATCAAATATGGTGGATTGTCCCCTGAAGAAGCATTAGATCTTGTTACTATCAATCCAGCCAAAATGCTGCATGTGGATGAGAAAGTAGGCAGCCTTAAAATTGGTAAGGATGCAGATGTGGTTGTTTGGTCTGACAGTCCGTTGAGTATTTATGCAAAATCACTTTATACCATTGTAGATGGCACAGTGTATTTTGACAGACAACGGGATGAACAGATGCAGAAAGAAGTAGATGCAGAAAGAGCAAGGTTGGTTAAAAAACTAACCGGTGAAAAAAGAAGCGGCACACCAACGATTCCGGCTCAACCTTCTTACCAGATCATGCATACCTGCAGCGACCATGGACATAGTCATGGGCTGCTGGTAGTAGATGTTGATAATCTTGATAACAACTAAAACTCACTATAAATGAAAAAGTCATTTCTTCTGATCATACTTACGGCATTTGTGGTTGTGTCTTATTCGCAATCAAATGTGCTGCCGGCTCCGCCGCAAAAGGGGCTGATGTTTATTAAGAATGCCACCATTCATGTCGGTAACGGTACCGTAATTGAAAACGGTGTTATTCAGATAAGGGATGGTAAAATTGAAAAGGTCGGAAAAGATATTCCGGTGCCGCAGGATAATGTGGCAGTTTATGATGTGAAAGGCAAACATGTTTACCCTGGGCTTATTCTGCCGACCAGTACACTGGGCTTAGTTGAAATCGGTGCAGTAAGAGCCTCCAATGACTCAAGAGAGATTGGGGACATGAATCCGAATGTTCGTTCCATTGTAGCATATAATACAGATTCAAAAGTTATCAATACACTTCGTTCAAACGGAGTACTGGCGGCTAATGTAGTTCCCCAGGGAAGTTTTCTTGCTGGTTCATCTTCTGTGGTACAATTAGATGCATGGAATTGGGAAGATGCAGCCGTAAAAACCGATGCAGGGATGCATTTGTATATGCCAACTTTAATGCCCCGCCCAAGTTTTGGAAGAGGTGGCGGAGGGGCCGGTGGTCCTAATGCAGGTGCAGCTCCTTCAGATCCGGTAAAAGAAGGATTGGAACAAATTGAAAAACTAAAGGCCTTTTTCAGGGAAGCAAAGGCATATAATACAGTGACCACACATGATGAAACTAACCTGAAGTATGAATCAGTAAAGAATCTATTTGATAAAAAGCAAAAGTTCTATGTGCATGCCAACACTGTTAAGCAAATGCTGGTGGCAATGGATTTTGTAAAAGAGTTTGGGTTTGATGTGGTGATTGTTGGTGGAAGTGAAAGCTGGCAGATCGCCGATCTTTTGAAACAGCATAATGTTTCAGTAGTGTTGCAGCAAATGCATAGCCTTCCTACCACTACGGATGATGATGTAGACCAGCCTTACAAAACAGCTGCGGCGTTACAAAAGGCCGGGGTTTTATTTGCGATATCTGATGATGATGCACAGACCCGTGGCCGTAACCTTCCGTTCAATGCGGGTACTGCTGTTACTTATGGTTTGACAAAAGAAGAAGCATTGGCAGCTATTTCATTGAATGCGGCCAAGATTATGGGTGTGGCCGATAAAACCGGCAGCATTGAAGTGGGAAAGGAAGCGAATATTATTGTGAGTTCAGGTGATATACTTGATATGAGCACCAGCAATGTTACAGATGCTTTTATCCAGGGAAGAAAGATAAACCTTGATGATAAGCAAAAGCAGTTGAATGACCGGTATGAACAGAAATATGACCTGAAGCCTAAGAAAGGATTTTAAGGAAATAAAAAATTACGGAGACCGGGTGGCAATAGCTACCCGGTTTTTTAATGATTATCCTGGTGGTCGTTATCATCAAATTCAATATGTTCGCCGCAATGGGGGCAGCGATGCGTTTTATTTACCCGCTTTTTCCTGAATTCTTCCATAAAACCTGCTGATAAGATACCGGCAGGGATTGCAAAAAATGCTACACCCGTCAGCATGATAATGCCAGACATTGTTTTGCCGATTGTAGTCATCGGGTACATATCACCATAGCCTGTTGTAGTTAACGTTACTACCGCCCACCAGAGTGTGGCTGGAATACTGGTGAATTTATATTTGTTTTCAGGGTGCAGGTGTTCTGCAAAATACATTATGCAGGAAGCAATGACTATAAGGAAAAAAGCCAACAAAAAACTAATAGCCAGTTCCTTGGCTCTTTTTTTAAATACATTGGTTATCATATGGGCCGAGTCAGTATATGCAGTAAGCCTGAATAGCCGGAGTACCCTTAGCAGCCGGAGCATCCGTACCTCCCTCAGGTCAATGCCAAACCCAAAAAATAAATGAAGAAAGAATGGTAAGATGGCAACCAGATCAATTAATGCCCCCGGTGATACCATATATTTTAACCGCCCCCAAACACTATGTTTGTATTTTTCTTCTTGGTTACTGCTCCACACCCTTAATATATACTCAATTGTAAAAATGATTGCAGAAACCAGGTCGAAATAATAGAAAAAATCGCCGTATTTTAATTGAAGTGTTTCAACTGTTTCCAGGATAACCGCAATCACATTCAGGATAATCAGGGTGATTATAAAAACATTAATGATCTTATCCCAGTGCTTATCACCGACTATTTCGGGGTGTAGCAGCCCATGAACTTTCTTTTTGGTGACATGATACATCTGCAGGTAAGTTTGGTAAGCTTAAAGTTAGAAAATAAAAAACCCTCCTGATTTAATCAGGAGGGTTTTTTATAAATAAAACAGGTGAATATTATTTAGTCGCAGGAGCAAATTGAGCTGCTACCCACTGTGCCCACTCAGTCCATTTTTTCAGGTCATCAGGATTGCTGGCTAATTTCATACCAATGTTTGACATTTTACCAGACCACTCTTGTGCAGTTTTTGCAAGAGCCTGTGCTTTTGCAGGATCAGCCATACCAGCTTTGTACTCTGTGATAAACGCAGAATATTCAGTAACAAATTTCTGAACTTCGGGATCAGAAAAAGTTGGAACATTTGCATCAGTAGTTGTAGTCGTGGTTGTTGTGGTTGTTGTTGGGTCAGTCGTAGTTGTTGTAGTTGTCTCTTCGGGCTTTTTTTCATCTTTTTTTTTGTCTTTGCAAGATGTCATTACACCCACAAGTGCCAATACGGCAAGGATTTTTTTCATGTTTTTTGGTTTTAGGTTTTAAAATGGAAGGCAAACCTATCATTTATTTGGTATAAATACTATGTTTTTTACCCAATGGTTACTAACACTGAGCAAAAGGCAATAAAAAAAGCGGTAATTACGAAGTAATTACCGCTTGTATATTTCGATAAAACGTTTATTCTAAGCGTCTTTGCCGTGGCATTGCTTGTATTTTTTGCCGCTTCCACAGGGGCAAGGGTCATTCCGGCCGATCTTTGGGCCCACTTTTACCGGTTCCTGTTTAACGCCGCTGTCCCCGGCGCCACCGGGTTCAAATTTATCCCTTTCATTGGCTGCATAGTCCTGGCCGGCATTATCTACTTCGTCTTTATTGGCTCTCATCTTACTCATATCTGTTTTTTGCTGGCGGCCTTCTTTCAGTGGAGCATTTTCCTGTTGTATAGGAATGGAAGTGTGGCAAAGGAAAGAAACAATATCCTTGTTCACATCGTTGTTCATATTACTGAACTGGTTGTATGCTTCCATTTTATAAATGACCAGAGGATCTTTCTGTTCAAGGTAAGCGGTCTGCACACTTTGTTTCAGATCGTCCATAGCCCGGAGGTGTTCTTTCCATGCGTCATCAATTACGGCAAGAGTTATGGTTTTTTCCAATGAGTTGGTAAGCTCTGTTCCGCCAGTACTGATTGTCTTATCAAGATTAGCCAGCACATTCAATCCTTTGCGGCCATCGGTAAAAGGCACTACCACATTTTCAATATGACTTCCCTGTGTTAACCGGATATTTTTGAAAACGGGGATAGCCTGCTTTTGCAACTCTGATTTATGAGAATTATATCTTTCAGTTGCTTCTGAGTAAAGTTTATCAATTAATCCATTTACATCCCCTTTCTTAAATTCTTCCTCTTCAACTTTTGTATCCAAACCAAAATTGACGATACAGGCCATCTTAAATCCTTCAAAATCTTCCTGTTCACGGAAAGAATCAATAAGGCTTCCGGCCACAGCAGAAAACGAAGTATCAATGTCTAATGCAAGGCGTTCGCCGAACAGGGCATGGTTTCTTTTTTCGTACACGGCATTACGCTGCTTATTCATCACATCATCATATTCCAGCAAACGTTTACGAATACCAAAGTTGTTTTCTTCCACTTTCTTTTGTGCCCGTTGAATGCTGTTGCTGATCATGCTATGTTGTATCACATCTCCTTCTTTATAGCCCAGCTTATCCATCAGTGAAGCAATACGTTCGCTACCGAACATCCGCATCAGGTCATCTTCCAGCGAAACGTAGAATTGAGAAGAACCCGGGTCACCCTGGCGACCGGCACGGCCCCGCAACTGCCTGTCTACCCGGCGGCTTTCATGTCTTTCTGTACCGATAATAGCTAATCCACCTGCTTCTTTTACCCCCGGGCCGAGTTTGATATCCGTACCACGACCCGCCATGTTAGTGGCGATGGTGACAGCACCCGGTAAACCTGCTTCTGTTACTATCTGTGCTTCTTTGGCATGTTGTTTTGCGTTCAATACATTGTGCGGAATCTTTTTCTGCTGCAGCATACGTCCCAGTAACTCACTCACTTCAACCGAAGTGGTACCAACAAGACAAGGCCGGCCTGCATTTCTCAACGCTTCTATTTCGTCAATAACGGCTTTATATTTTTCTCTCTTCGTTTTATAAACCAGGTCCTGTTTGTCTTTCCGAATCATCGGAATATTGGTAGGAATGGTTACCACATCTAATTTGTAAATACTCCACAATTCTGCTGCTTCTGTTTCTGCAGTACCTGTCATTCCGCAAAGTTTGTGGTACATACGGAAGTAGTTCTGCAAAGTGATAGTGGCATATGTCTGCGTAGCCGCTTCGATCTTTACATTTTCTTTTGCCTCTATTGCCTGGTGAAGGCCATCAGAATAACGACGGCCATCGAGGATACGACCGGTTTGTTCATCTACAATTTTGATAGCACCATCCATCACCACATATTCCACATCCTTATCAAACATGGTGTAGGCTTTCAGTAACTGCTGCACGGTATGTATGCGATCAGCTTTTTGTGCATACTCATTCAGAATGGTTTCTTTCTGATGCAGTTTTTCATCAGCAGACATGCTGCTCTTTTCTACTTCGGCGAGTTTTATCCCGATATCAGGCAATACAAAGAATTCCGGGTCTTCGCCTGAACGGGTAATCATATTAAGACCTTTGTCTGTCAAATCAACAGAATTGTTTTTCTCATCTATCTGGAAAAGCAATTCTTCATCAACGATATGCATGTGACGTTGTTGATCCTGCAGGTAATAATTTTCAGCCTTCTGCATTTTTACTTTGATGCCCGGCTCACTTAAAAACTTGATTACCGGGCCATATTTCGGCAAACCCCGGTGTGCCCTGAATAAATACAAACCGCCGCCTTTCGGGTCATCGTCACCTTCAGCAAAACGTTTTTTTGCTTCGTTCAGACAGTTACGAACAATGCGTTCCTGTTCCTGTACTATCTGCTGAATTCTTGGTTTGTGAATATGGAATTGCTGGTCTTCTCCCTTTGGAACAGGGCCGGAGATGATCAATGGTGTTCTGGCATCATCGATCAATACTGAGTCCACCTCATCCACCATGGCAAAATGGTGTTTGCGTTGCACCATTTCTTCCGGTGTATGCACCATATTGTCGCGGAGATAATCAAAGCCAAATTCGTTGTTGGTACCATAAGTAATATCAGCGAGGTAAGCTTTTCTTCTTTCTTCGCTGTTGGGTTGATGCTTATCAATACAATCTACTGTAATGCCCAGCCACTCAAATATTGTTCCGTTCCATTCCTGGTCACGGCGGGCCAGGTAATCATTCACTGTTACAATATGAACACCTTCACCGGGTAATGCATTTAAATAAGCAGGTAAAGTAGATACAAGGGTTTTACCCTCACCCGTTGCCATCTCTGCAATTTTTCCTGAATGGAGAACAGCACCTCCGATCAGCTGTACATCATAGTGTACCATGTTCCAGGTTACTTGTCCGCCACCGGCAGTCCATGTATTTTTAAAAATTGACCTGTCGCCATCAATAGTGATATAATCTTTCTTTACACTCAGGTCTCTGTCAAGTTGTGTTGCAGTAGCAACAACTTCTGTATTTTCAGTAAAACGACGGGCTGTTTCTTTTACCACTGCAAAAGCCTCTGGTAAAATATCCTGTAATACCTCCTCAATTTTTTTATCTCTTTCTTTTTTCAGCTTATCCACTTCCTGGTAAATGGCATCTTTGCCCATCAGGTCATTAAAAGGAAGCTCTTCAGCCGCAGCGTTTTTAGCAGCTATTTCTGCATCAATCTCGGAAAGATGTTCTTTGATACGCTGCCGGAACTCCTGGGTCTTGTTACGGAGTTGGTCGTTGCTCAATGACTGGTAAGAAGCAAAAAACTGGTTGACTTTACCAACATAGGGTTCAATCTTCTTAACATCTTTCTCCGACTTGCTGCCGCCAAAAATTTTTGAAATAAAACCAAGCATAAAATGAGTGTTATTGGGTATTGGTCAATTAGAGGAATAAATGGATTTTCAGGGTGTCAAAAAGGATGCTACAACTTTTATTGAGCCAATTTGACAGGGCTTACCCCGGTTTATTCGGGGTGGCAAAGATAATGTAATTGAACCAGTGGCTAAAGCAACTGATTACTAAGCATTTCAAAATAGTTTTATATGAAATCATATACTTTATTAGTAATTGTCTTCAGCAGTACTTTGACTTTTAGTCTCTCTGCCCAGGATAATCAGGATTATATCGTAAACTGGGAAAATGATACAATTTTCTGCAAATTGCCCGGCGATGCAAAAAAAGCAGGATTAAAACCTGTGTGGAAGTACGAGGATGGATATGAGAGAATAGTTGCTGTATCTGATAACGATTCAATACGGATTGTAAATGCCGGCGACATAAAAGGGTATAGCCGGCAAAAGCATGGTAAAAGACTATTGTGTGACGGTTTTTTTGAATCAAAGCAAATTTTGTACACCAGGCAAAATCAACGGACAACTGTTGAAGGGGAAAATATCGGCAATAATTCGAAGTGGTATTTTTTAAACAGAATAGTCCAGGGAAAGTATGCCACCTTGTACATCTGGTACGAAACTCATGGCGGTTGTACATATTCTTCCTATTTTATAAACAGGCATGGAATTGAAGCCTCAAACACTGTAATACCTTTTTTTAATAAAAAGAAAATGGTAGAGTTATTGAGTGACAGTGATATTGCCAGCGAAATGAAAGGATTTAAGTATCGAAAGTCGAACAAAGGATTTTCCGAAATAGTTGTTGAATATAACCGGCTGAAAGAAGAAGCTGCAGTTTTAAAAAGTGAGTAATTGATTTTGGGTTTACTTAACTTATTTTGCAGAAATGATCAGGAAATTGTACAGTTACAAACCGAAATTAACCGCATTCGTGTTGATAATAATGCTGATAGCTGCATGTGGTACTGATGAGAAAAGAAAAGGCGAGTTAACAGACCCCGAATCAATCTATTTCGATTATCAAATAACAGGAGAGGAGGGAAACGACAACCTCACCATCATGCTCCGCTACAGGGATGGTGATAAGGAAGGAGATGCCGTTTCCATCCGGGAGCCGGGCAAGGTGGAGCTGGACGGTGAAACGTTAATTGCTGACAGCGCAAAAATGACCGGTACTTTTTATGAATTGCACAGGCCGATCGATGCATTTGCCGGAAAGCACAGCATCGTTTTTACCAGCACGGATAAAAAACAGTATAAGGAGGAATTTAATTTTCAACCTATTGTTTTATTAACCGCTCTTTCAGATACTATCCGGCGGGGCGACCTGGTCTTTGAGTTTGAAGGATTAGAACCGGAAGACTATTTAAGGGTAGTATTGACAGATACATCTTTTGACAATAATGAAATTAACAGGTTAGATACGGTTATCAATGGCAAGCTCAGCATTCCAAGATCTGATCTTGAAAACCTTGCACCCGGCCCTTTGCACCTTGAATTTATCCGGGAGCATAAAAGACGGGTGAAAAATGGCACAAAACAGGGAGGAAGGTTGCTCATTATTTACGGGCTGAAGAGGGATATCTTTCTGAAAGATTAGCCTGAAAAATAAGGATTTGCACAACTAAGTAACAACTGCCCCAAACTGCCAGTTTTATTTTCATTCTTCACTTGAATTTTAGCCCCAAGGCCGTACTTTTGCGGCCAATTAAAGAAAGGCTATGGCAGGACAATTAAAAGAGGTTCGTAACCGCATTAAATCAGTACAAAGTACCCAGCAGATCACCAAGGCTATGAAGATGGTAAGTGCTGCCAAACTTCGCCGGGCACAGGAGTCTATCATCCAGATGCGTCCTTATGCACAGAAACTACAGGAAATGCTCAGCAATATTGTGAGCAACAGTGATGGTGATACAGGGATGTCGCTGGCTGCAGAACGTCCGGTTGAAAAAGTACTGATGATCGTTATAACCAGCGACAGGGGCCTTGCAGGTGCTTTCAACACTAATATCATCAAGCTGGCGAAAGCAACAATTGCTGAAAAATACGCTGAGCAACATAAAAAAGGGAATATAACCGTTTGGGGAATTGGTAAAAAAGGATTCGAGAATTTCCAACGCAGCAATTTTACAACAGATGCCACTTTTAAAGATATTTTCCTGAACCTGACATTTGAAAATGTGCAGAAGGCCTCTAAAGCTGCGATGGTAGCTTTTGAAGAAAGGAAATTTGACGTGGTGGAAATTGTGTACAGCCAGTTCAAGAATGCCGCCACACAAAAATTTGAAGTAGAAAGATTCCTCCCTATCCCAAAAGTGGAAAAGAAAGAAGGTGCAGTAAAAGCAGATTTTATTTATGACCCTACCAAAGAACTGCTGATCGCAGAACTGATGCCCAAAATCCTCAACACACAATTATACAAAGCCGTTCTTGACTCTAACGCTTCTGAGCATGGCGCAAGGATGACTGCAATGGATAAAGCCAGCGAAAATGCCAACGAAATGCTGCGGTCATTAAAGATTTCTTACAACCGTGCAAGACAGGCTGCCATTACAACGGAGTTGACAGAGATTGTGAGTGGTGCGGCTGCATTACAAGGATAAACTCCCTGTTGCCCAGAGCTATTTACCTGGGAAAACTCCCTTAGTAAGAATGTTAATAAGTGTGTTTCTGTCTTCCTGTTAGTAATATTAATTTCGTTCAAATCGTTTTTGAAACAATAGCATGGAAATAACTAATCTGATACCGCATGTAGAGGCGTTGATCTTTGCCAGCGATAAGCCATTAACAACACTGGAGCTTACCGAACTGGTGAATAATGCCCTTGGCTTTATGGACGACAAGATATCTCTTGACCAGGTTGAGTCTGCCCTTGAAGGCATCACAGAAAAATATAGTGCCGATTTTTATCCCTTTGAAGTAAGACAGAGCGGTGGCGGCTGGCAGTTCCTTACCAGGCCGGAATACCATAAAACAGTAGCGCAACTGAACGGTGAAAAATTCCTGAAACGTTTGTCGGCTGCTTCACTCGAAACATTGTCGATCATCGCCTATAAACAACCGGTGACCAAAGGTGAGATAGAAGCTATCCGTGGTGTAAGCTCTGACTATGCCGTACAGAAATTATTGGAAAAAGAACTCATCATTATCAGCGGAAGAAATGAGAAGGCAGTAGGTCAGCCATTGTTATATTCTACTTCTAAAAATTTCATGGATTATTTCGGGATCAACTCGTCTGATGAGTTGCCGAAGATAAAAGAAGTACTGGCGGAGCAATTGGTGGAGCCTACAGTTATAAAAGATACGATAGATAACAGTGAAGATAAAGCCGATGATACAGAAGCTTTGGCCGTTACTGATGGCGGAGAATTGATAGTGAGTAAAGAACAGGGTGAAGGAGAAGAAAACTGAACAGTTTAATTGAACAATGATAATTGTTATGCCATTCCTTAAGAGGGATGGCATAACTGTTTTAAGTATATTCGCAACTATGCCGGAAAGATTATCCAACGAACAATTGATACAAGCTGCAAAGGAGTTTGGAACGCCGTTGTATGTTTATCACGCAGAAAAAATAAAAGAACAGTATCAAAAACTGGCCACTGCATTTTCTGTATTGGATACAAAGTTCTTTTATGCAAGCAAGGCTCTTACAAACATTCACATCCTCCGGTATATAAAAGAGATCGGCTGCCATGTGGATTGCAGCTCAATTAACGAGGTTAAGCTGGCCTTGTATGCCGGATTCGAACCAGCAAGGATACTTTATACATCAAATGGCATTGCTTTTAGCGAAATAGAAGAAGCCGTTGCCGCAGGTGTTCACATAAATATTGACAGTCTTTCCAACCTTGAGAAGTTTGGAAAAAAATACGGACACAGCTATCCGGTGGGGATAAGAATACGACCCAACATCATGGCAGGCGGTAACCTAAAGATCTCCACTGGTCATGATGCCAGTAAGTTTGGAATCCCCGTTAACCAGCTTGAAAGGATAGAAGAAGTCGTAAAATCAACTAATTTATTCATCCGCACATTACATATTCATACCGGAAGCGATATAAAAGATGCTGACGTTTTTGTGAAAGGGATAGAAGTATTGTTTGACCTGATCCCACATTTCCCTGAGCTGGAAGTGATCGATCTTGGCGGTGGTTTCAAAGTTCCTTATAAACCAGGGGAGGAAGCAACAGATGTAAATCTGCTGGCGCAAAAGATCAAAGAGACTTTTGAGAACCATCCTTTAGCAGATAATAAGAAATTTCAATTGTGGTTTGAGCCAGGAAAATTCCTGGTGAGTGAATGTGGTTATATGCTGGCACAGGTAACAGTACTGAAAGATACCGGTTCAATTGTTTTTGCAGCAGTTAACAGCGGTCTTAATCATTTGATCAGGCCAATGATGTACGATGCATACCATCATATCGAAAATATATCTAACCCTGCAGGAGAAAAGAATATCTATACTATTACCGGTAACATTTGTGAGACAGACACCTTTGCAGCTGACAGAGAATTAAACGAAATAAGAGAGGGTGATCTTCTGGCCTTTTTCAATGCCGGGGCCTATGGTTTTGAAATGGCCTCTAACTATAACTCAAGGTTTAAGCCGGCTGAAGTGCTGATAAAAGATGGCAGGGCACAACTTATCCGCAGGCGGGACGAGTTGAAAGATTTGCTGAGTAACCAGGTAGAAATTGGCTAATGGTTAATTTTGCACAACAGGCTTTACCGTAATAACGGTTGTCGTTTTTGAGGTAACAGGTAATGTTCCGAATGATGCTTCGGTGTTACCGTTTGATTCAGTAGTTATAGTTTTCTCTTTCATGATACCGGTTGCCCTGTCCAGAATAATTTTACCGGTTGATTTGTTATTCATCGTTGTGGTTGTTTCATTGCCCATCATTTCTGCTTTAGTAACAGTTGTGGAAGCAGAAGCAAAATCAACAACTATTGTTGTATCGGTAATAGCAGAGATCGCATAGGCATTTTCAAATTTTTCCGTGGTAGTTTCACCTGTTTCGGTCCATGCATCACCAACAGCCACGCCACCATCTTTTTCAGGAATGACATGGAAAAAACTACCCTTTCCTTTCTGTGGCGGATTTACGACATCCACGACATCTTTCATCATACTGTTGATGATAGCCATTCTGCTGTCCGATCCAGCAGAAGCGAAACTCTCCGGCATAGCCATCATTACCTTTCCGTACGGATCAATGATAACATCATATTTTTTTTCAAGCATTTCTTTCACAGGCTTACCGAATGGTCCGCTGATGTCTTTGGGTTTGTCAGAATCAAAGGATTGCTTTTGCCCCATCCCGTCAAATGAGAATGTAATACGTTTAACAGTATGATTAAGGGTGTGATTGTCCTCAGTAGTGTTCGTTACTTTATAAAAATGGGTTCCGCTGGCATCCACATTGAAATCTATGGCCTGCCCCATCGCCTGTTGTGCAATGGTGGTTTTTGTTTGCAAAAGGATTTCAAGCATTTGCCCCTGTTCAAATTTTAATTTACCCGTAACATTCTGTGAAGAAGCTGCCAGGCAAAAAGACAAAAGCAATAAAACGGAGCCAGTAAGTTTTTTCATAAAATGGTAGTTACGGGTAATTCTCAAAATTGACGAATCTTCGCCACAATCGTTGCAGAAAGGGGAAAAATAAATGTTATAGTATGCCACTAATGGCGGTTTAATTTCATCTGAACTTCCTATTTTTAATTAACCTTTCTAAGCAATTTTTAATGTTTAAAATAATTTGTTATGCCAATCAGAATGACTGACGACCCGGTAGATCCAAACCAACAGGATGACGATGGCGGTGGTGGCGGTAACCGGCCAAATTTCCCGGGGGGTGGCGGAGGAGGGTTAGCTTCACTTTTACCATTGCTTATGGGGCTTTTCAAGGGGAAAGGAATCATCCTCTTACTTGTTATTGGGGCAGGTGCTTTTTTTCTATTAAACAAAAGTGGGGGATGTAATCCGCAGGAAGTAATAAAGAAATTTTCAGAAAGCGGATACAACTTCAATCCTGCAGAATTTAACAAAGCTTCAGTTTATGAAGGATTGGAAGATGATGCCGGAAAAAATCCATTACCTGAGGCTGTATCGCTGCTGAAATATGCGCCTGAGAGGGGTAACCAGGGGCAGCAGGGCAGCTGCGTTGCCTGGAGTTGTGCTTATGCTTCGCAAACTATTTTAAAAGCTGCGGCAACCGGAGAGGACCCCAACCAGATAAAACTCAGCCCTTCATATTTGTATAACCAGATTCGCCTCGAGGGCTGTCAGGGTTCTTATATCCAAAGGGCCATGGAATCCATGCAGAAAAACGGAGGCATGCCGTTAAGCCAGTATGCGTATAATGACCAGGACTGTGAAAGAGAGCCTTCCTCTTCAGATATTCAAAGGGGCCGTGAAAATGTGATCCATGGGTTTACAAGAATTACCAACGGCGATAACATCAATGAAATAAGTGTAAGAGGCATTAAGGAACATCTTGCTAAAAATGCCCCGGTTGCTATTGGCATGATGGTAGGCCAGAGCTTTATGCAGGATATGATGGGAAAAGAATTGTGGACACCACAGGGAATGGATCAATCGCAAATGGGAATGGGCGGGCATGCCATGAGTGTAATTGGGTATGACGACAGGAAATTCGGCGGTGCTTTCCAGATCATGAATAGCTGGGGGCCAGAGTGGGGAAAAAACGGTGTGGCCTGGGTTCGCTATGGTGATTTTAAAAATTATGTAAGAGAGGCTTACGGCATTGACCCATTGCCTAAACGAAGTGACGTAGCAAACATACCGTTGGAGTGTTCAATCGGGCTGGTAAATAATGATGGCGGTAAGAAAATACCGTTGAGGATTGCAGGAGGAAATATGTTTCAAACAACTTCACCCATCAAGATCGGCACACGGTTTAAGATGTCAATCGAAAACGCAACCGAGTGTTACATCTATGTTTTCGGAAGAGATACCAATAATACCAGCTATGTTTTATTCCCTTATCTGAAACCGGGTGAAACAGTTTCTAAACACTCACCTTATTGCGGTATTACAGGTTACCGGCTGTTCCCCAAGGCCCAATCTTTTGAGGCCGATAATATCGGGAATAGTGACCAGATTGCCATTGTTGTGAGCAAGGAGGAACTTGATTATAATGCTTTGAACAATGCCATCACGAACAGCAGCCGGGGAGATTATCTGGCAAAAGTTAACGAAGCTTTGCAAAGCATTATGATCCGTTCTGCACGGTTCAATAATACAGGTGATGGCACTATCTATTTTAAAGTGGATGCTAACAGCAACAAAGCGGTGGCATGTGTTGTAACAATCGATAAACAATAATTAAATATGAAGAAGCTGGTGTTCGGTTCGCTGCTGACCTTTGTCCTTTTTTCTGCTTACTCGCAAGATCTCACAAAGTTCAAACTATATAAGCCGGAAGAAAATGCAAAAAAGGAAATCGAAAAATCTGTGGAAGAAGCAAAAAAAACCGGGAAACATGTGCTGGTACAGGTTGGGGGCAACTGGTGTATCTGGTGTGCCCGGTTCAATGATTTTGTCACCAATGATAAATCGCTGGATTCGCTGATGAACAGCAATTATGTTGTGTATCATCTCAATCATAGCAAGGAGAACAAAAACAGCGACATACTGGCTAAGTATGAATACCCTCAGCGATTTGGGTTCCCAGTATTTTTAATATTGAATGAAAAGGGGGAGTTGGTTCATACACAAACCTCCTGGTACCTTGAATCAGGGAAGAGTTATGATAAGGAAAAAGTAACCGCTTTCTTTAATGACTGGAGTAAGAAAGCTTTTGACCCTGCACAATACAAAGACGAATAATGAACCCTTCAACAACTGCTTTTTTAAAGATGATGAAGCATCCTGTTAAATTCAGGATGTTTCTGTTTACAAAATTGCCAGCGGCCTATTTTGCCGGGGTAAGGGTGAGGGAAGTGGATGAAAGAAGATGTGTCGTAACGGTTCCTTACAAGTGGTTATCGCAGAACCCCTTTCGTTCCACTTATTTTGCCTGCCTGAGCATGGCAGCAGAAATGAGTACCGGTGCCCTGGCAATGGTTCATTTATATAAGATAAACCCGCCTGTTTCGATGCTGGTTGTAAAAGTCGAATCGGAGTATTTTAAGAAAGCAACAGCAAGAACCAGTTTCGTTTGTGAAGACGGAGAGTTATTCCAAAAAACTATTGAAGAAACGATAGCTACTGGTGAATCCAGAACAGTAAAAGCAAAATCTGTCGGAAGAAATAAAGAAGGTGAAGTGGTAGCTGAATTCTATATTACCTGGTCATTTAAAGCAAAATCAACAAAATGAAAATCGCATTTCACGGCGCTGCCAGAACAGTTACCGGCTCAAAACATTTACTGACATTAAAGAATGGTAAAAAAATATTACTGGACTGCGGTATGTTCCAGGGGTTAGGAAAAGAAACAGATACACTTAACCGGGATTTTGGTTTTGAACCAAAAGATGTGGAAGTGATGATCCTTTCACATGCCCATATAGACCACAGCGGTCTTCTCCCGAAATTAGTTGCTAATGGGTTTACCGGCAGGATATTCTGCACGCCAGCCACTAAAGACCTGACAACAGTGTTGCTGGAAGATTCTGCAGAAATACAGGAAGATGATATCCGTTACACCAATAAACGCCGGGCTGCTGAAGGACTTCCTTACCTGAAACCCCTGTACACTATAGAAGAAGCGAAGAAGGCGGCCACCCATCTGACAGAAAGAAACTATAATGAATGGTTTGAAGTTACAGAGGGTGTTAAAGCCATGTATACAGACGCAGGCCATATTATCGGTAGTGCTTGTGTACATGTGGTGGTGAATGAGAATGGCAAAGAAACCCGTCTCACTTTCAGTGGCGATGTAGGCCGTTACCGGGATGCCATCCTGAAATCACCTGATACATTTCCACAAGCTGATTATATCGTTCTTGAGTCAACTTATGGTAACAGTTTGCATGATGATAATACCACCACACCAGACATGTTGTTGCGCTGGATCGAAAAGGCCTGTTTGCAAAAGAAGGGCAAGCTCATCATGCCGGCATTCAGTGTGGGCCGAACACAGGAACTTTTATATTCACTGAACCAGCTGGAACTGGAGAACAGGTTGCCCGATCTTAATTATTATGTTGACAGTCCATTAAGTATTGAGGCAACAATGATCATGCAAAAATACCCTCAATATTTTAACAAGACGATCCAGAAGATCATGCAAACAGATAATGACCCGTTTGGCTTTAAGGGGCTCCGGTTTATTAAAACGGTTGACCAGTCGAAGCAATTGAATTTTATGGATGGGCCGTTAGTTATCATTTCAGCCAGCGGCATGGCAGATGGGGGCAGGATCAAGCACCATATCAGTAATAATATTGAGAACAGTCATAATACCATCTTGTTTACCGGTTATTGCGAACCCCGTTCTTTGGGCGGTCGTCTAATGGCAGGCGAAAAAGAAGTCGGCATTTTTGGTGTAAAGCATGAAGTGCATGCCGAGATAGGAGCCATCCGTAGTATGAGTGCCCATGGCGATTATGAAGACCTCTGCCAGTGGCTGGCCTGCCAGGATGCAAGACAAGTAAAGAAACTATTCCTTGTTCATGGAGAGTATGATGTGCAAAAGGATTTTAAACAGCGGCTCCTTAAAAAAGGGTTCATGGATGTAGAAATACCTGAACAGCATTTCGAGATCGGCCTTGGGTAGTTTGATCATTCAACGACAGCACAACTGAACTTTCACATCTTCTTAGTAATCGTTGCACAGTTTTTGGCGTTTATAATGTGGTAACAGCAATTATCACACTTAAACGAGATTGATATGAAGAAGACCCTGAAACTGTGGAGTATATGTTCAATATTCGTCTTCCTGCTTGCAAGTTGTGGCACCACAGCACATATTGAAAAAGACGACAATACCGATTTCAGTCGCTATAAAACCTTTGCCTGGATTGATAAAGATGACGAAGGCGCAAAGGATCAACATATGCGAAATGACCTGACTGAGCAGCGTATCAGGGACGCAGTAAATAAGGAACTTGAGAAAACCGGGTGGAAAGAAGTAAAGAACAGGCCTGATGTATTGCTGAGTTATGATGTGCTGGTAGAAAGAACTATGAAAGAAAGTAACAATCCTGTTTATACAAGACCTTATTCCAGGTTGGTATACAATCCTTACACCCGCCGTTATACCACTATTTACTATCCTTCGCAATTTGTGGGGTATGAAAAAGATGAACGACCCATTAAGGAGGGCACCATTACCATTTCTATGATCGACACGAAGAGGGATAAAACGGTCTGGCAGGGATGGACCACGGATGAAGTGAACAGTAAAAACCTGACAAGCAAAGAAATCCAATATGCAGTGAGGTCGATCTTCAAAAAATTTGATGTGGCAAAGAACTAATTTTCCATAGGACGGTTCCGGACATTGCCCTGATGAATAATCGGGGCTTTTTTGTGCAAAAAATAGGCTCAAAACCATTATTTTTGCCGCCCGATGCGGGGGTAGCTCAGCTGGTTAGAGCATCGGATTCATAACCCGAAGGTCGGCAGTTCAAGTCTGCTCTCCCGTACTTTTAAAAGCTCCTTTCGGAGCTTTTCTGCTTTAAAAAACAGAAATTTGAGCATGAGCCAGATACGTTTAGCTACTCCGGAAGATGCTGCTGGCATCCTTGCCATCTATGCTCCCTACATCCAAAATACTTCTTATACATTTGAAACAGAAGTTCCTTCGGTTCAAGAATTTGCAGAAAGGATACGAAGTTATCTTGTCAATTGGCCCTGGTTGGTTTGGGAGGAGGAAGGGAAAGTAGCAGGTTATGCCTATGGAGCCCGGTACCGGGAACGGGTGGCCTATCAATGGTGTACGGAAAGTTCAATCTACATGCATGATGATTTCCAAAAAGCGGGTATTGGCAGGAGATTATATGCCACACTCATTGAGATACTAAAAAGACAAGGATTCAGGAATGTGTATGCAGTTATCAACTTGCCCAATGAAAAAAGTGTGGCCTTTCATGAAAAATCAGGATTCACTCATTTTGCCACTTACGAACAAGTAGGGTATAAGCTTGGTAAATGGAAAAATGTGGGGTGGTGGAGGCTGGTACTAAATGAATTTGGCGATGAACCGGCAGCCCCGGTAAAATTTTCAGCACTTGATAAATCTTTTTTACCAGCATTGTTACAAGAAAAATCAATGCTATAAAAAAGCCGCTCTTTTTCAGGAGCGGCTTTTTTATAATTTATTTCAATAATTGGTTAAAAACTGAATCCTATCCGGACAAACAGCCTTCTTCCGTTGAATCCCATCTGAACCGCATCCCATGCACCGCCTGTTTCAGTATTATAAGCCCAATCTTTTGCCCCCTTCACTACACCAAAATCAGGATGAATATTGAGCAGGTTGTCTGCACCGGCATATAGAGTGAAGTTCTTATTTAACTGGATACTTGTATAAAGGTCAGTTACCAGTTTGCCGGAATAATTATACTGGTCTGGTACATCACCGCCGCCGTTATCTAACGGAACAGTGGGGCTGATACCTAAACCATCCTGTCCATAGCCTAATAAAACAACTTCGCCGAAATAAGTCAACCTTGTGCCGACAGTTATTTTTTTATGCCCATATTCAAAGTTGAAGGCAAATTTTGTTTTTGGAGCTGATGCAAGTATGAACTTCTGCTCCCTGTCGCTCAGGAATGTTTGCTTTAAGAAATCGGAGCCGGACAGTTTAGCCGGAATGTTGATCTTATCGATCTCCATGGTTTGAAAATTACCCGCAAATAATGCTTTGTAACGATTGTCGCCTGATTTCTTATTGTAATCAATAACAATGTCAACGCCTTTGTTGGTGGTATTAACTGCATTAGCAAAGAACTGGGCAAGGCTGACATTCAATGCTGCCATCTGTGCCCTTAGTCCTGCATCCAGGTCAGGGTCACTGCCATCAAACTGGCCACTGATAACTACACGGTCTTTTATCTGAACATGGTACCCGTCTACCGTTATGCTCAAACCTTTTGCTGCCTGCCATGCAAAGCCGAGGCTTCCGTTGAAACTGCGTTCCTGCTTTAATGTTTCTATGCCAGCTGCTTTTGTGATAGGACTGTAGTTGGGAGCAATCTTTACTTCGGCAATAGTTCCTGCCTGAACAGTAGTGAATGTGGAACTGAAATTGATTTGTTGTAAGGAAGGAGCTCTGAAACCGGTGCTGGCAGAGCCGCGGATATTCAATTTCGGACTTGCTTTGATGCGGGTGGCAAATTTGTAATTGTGGGTAAAGCCAAAATCAGAATAGTTCTCAATTCTTACAGCACCATTTACCAGCCAGCTTTTAGTAACATCATATTCTGCATCTAAGTAAAGACCCACCACACCACGATGTGCATTCACCACATCATTAGGTTGATAGCCAGGAAAGCCTTGTGAGCCGGTAGCTTTATCGCCGGTTGGGTCGTAGTTTTTATAAGAAGCTTCTTCACCTGCAAATATCTTATACAACTCGTAGCGGTGTTCAGCACCAATGGCAAAATTGAATTTTTTATTGATTTGTTTACTGAAGTTAAGGTTCACGGTGTTTTGGAGAAAGTTAAAACCGCCATCATCAAAATGTGTTTGTGTTGACCCGAGTGAGGCATTGAATGTTTTATCACCGTAAAAATGAAAATTGTTACGGCCAGTGGTATTGCTGAAATCCCAGTTCCAGTTATCTTCTGTTACTCCTTTTACACCAGCAGTCAGTGACAGGTCACTTATTTTGGTTTGTATATGTGGCGAGAAAAAAGTTTCACCATCATTAGTTGTCTTCATGATCGAAGAAACAAATATCAGGTTGCCTGATCCGTCAGTTGGAAAACGATCGGGGCGGGCAGAAAAATTACGGGTAAATGCAAAAGCATCTGATGATTTGTAGTTGTAACTACCAAATGCATAAAAAATTGCCGGGCCTTTTGTTGGAATTTCCATATTGAAGAATGTGCCTATCATATCCAGCGAAGCATCACCATTGCCACGGCGATAAATATCAATGTACATAGCATCGTCGTTATTATAATAATCGGAGGTGTCCAGTGCCTGGCGGAATGTTTTACTGGTGCTGATGGCATCCAGCGATAAATTAATAAACCCGCCTTTTTTACCAATTGGTAAACCATAATTCAAATTAGCGGCAATGGAATTACCATCGAATTTTCCGGCTGACTCATATTGTGTTTTCAAATCATCAGCATAAGCGGTATTGAATTTTGGGTCAAGGTATCCGCCATAGCCCAAAGTGCCGGTTAATTTTTTAGTTGAAGACTTGGTAATAATATTCATTACACCTGCAATTGCATCAGAACCGTACTGTGCAGAGGCACCGTCCCTTAGAATTTCAACCCTGTCAATTGCACTAACGGGTATTGCGTTCAGGTCGGTGCCTGAATTTCCCCGACCTCTTGTTCCGAACACTGCCACAAAGGCTGTTTGATGACGGCGTTTGCCATTTACCAGTACCAGTGTTTGATCTGGACCAAGGCCACGGAGCGTAGCAAGGTCAATATGATCGGCACCATCGCTGCCGCTTTGTTTGTTATAGTTGAATGAAGGTGCCGCATAGTTTAGCACAGAGGTCAGGTCCATTCTTGCTGTTGGCGCAGTTGCCTGACCCACATTAATCACATCCACTGGTGCCGTTGTTTCAGTTTTTACCCGGCCGGCCCGGCGGGTACCCACCAGCACTACCTGCCCTAACTCTTCCACCGCCTGTGCCAAAGTGATATTGATGACAGTATTAGCGGCACTTACAGTTTGCGTTATATATCCAACAGAACTTATCTCTAATTGATCATCTGCTGACACAGATAAACGGAATGAACCATCAGCAGCGGTAAGAGTTCCTTTCCCGGTCTTTTTAGATTTGACCGTTACCCCTGCAAGCGGCAAACCATTCGGGTCTGTTATTTTTCCTGAAACAGTTTGTTGTGCCTGTACCACAACACCGATAAATAAAAAAGAGATAAAAAGAAAGAGGGCCTTTCTCATATTGTTAGTTTTAGTTAAAAGATGACTTAAAAGTAAAGGAAAATTAACGGCTCACAAATTGAAGGCTTATGAACCGAAGTTCCTGTGCGGAAGTGGTGGAAAACGAAGGCTATTTGCAGGTAATATCATCTTATAAAAACCTTTCAGTCAATTAAACCTGGTAATTATGGAACGGGTAAAAAATTATTTAACCATTGCCGCCGCTTTCTCTTCTGTTTTTACTTTCCCGGGATAAACCTCCAATGCTCTTTCCAGGCAATCCATTGCCGCATTCAATGCATCAAGGTTCAGCACATATGCCAGCCGGACTTCGTTCTTACCCAGTCCTGCTGTGCCATAAAAACCAGTAGCAGGTGCCAGCATCACTGTTTGATTGTTGTAAGAAAATTCTTCCAGCAGCCATTGGCAGAATTTATCAGAATCATCAATCGGTAATTTGGCAATGGCGTAAAAAGCACCTCCTGGGTTGGGACAGAAAACCCCCGGCATAGCATTCAACCGGCTCACCAATAAGTTTCTACGAAGTAAGTATTCTGCTTTTGGGGCATCAAAATAACTTTCCGGAAGATCTACGGCAGCCTCACCCATTATTTGTGCCAGTCCTGGTGGGCTCAACCTGGCTTGTGCAAACTTCATGGCCGCATCATATACTGCTTTATTTTTTGTGACGAATGCACCCAACCTTGCACCACAAGCACTGTATCTTTTTGAAATAGTATCCATCAACACCACATGCTGTTCCAGCCCGTTAAGATGCATTGCACTTACATATTCACCATCGTAGCAAAATTCCCGGTATGCTTCGTCGCTGAAGAGGTAAAGATTGTATTTTATACAAATTTCTTTGAGAGCTTCCATCTCTTCCCGGCTGTAGAGATAGCCTGTTGGATTATTCGGACTGCAGATGATAATTGCTTTTGTTTTATCCGTAATTACTTTCTCAAAATCACTAATAGGGGGAAGGGCAAACCCTGTTTCAATGCTTGATGTAATAGGCACTACATTCACTCCAGCGGCACAGGCAAACCCATTGTAGTTAGCGTAGAAGGGTTCCGGAATGATCACTTCATCTCCGGGATTGAGGCAGGTAAAAAAACCAAACATGATTGCCTCACTGCCACCGGTGGTGATGAGTATCTGGTCATGTGACACATTTATTCCCACACTTTTATAATACTGAACCAATTTACGGCGGTAGCTCTCGTTACCAGCACTATGACTGTACTCTAACACTTTAATATCAGCATTCCGAACTGCATCCAGTATAGCAGGCGGGGTTTCAATATCAGGTTGTCCGATATTCAGATGATATACTTTGATCCCTTTCTTTTTAGCTGCTTCGGCATAAGGAACCAGTTTCCGTATTGGCGAAGGTGGCATCTGGTTGCCACGGTTGGAGATTGTAAGCATAAGGGCAAAGGTAAGAATGATAACGTAACGATCTCTTTGTTTACTTTGAATAGTATCCCAGGAAAACTCTACCCATGATTGCGATACCAGTACCAGGCATTTCTTATGCAATAAAATAAAATACCCTCTTGGCGGTAGTTAACAGGCTTAATTATAGCGTAGTTTTGCTGGATGTTAAATACCCGTTTTCTCGTACTATTTGTATATGCCTTACTGGCCTTGCAAAATGTAAAGGCACAGGATTCCGAAACACTGTACAACGAAGGTTTGCAACTTAAAAAAGAGAAAAAAATAAATGAGGCTTTTGAGAAGTTCAAAGCGGCAGTCTCCTTAAAGCCGGATTATACAGCAGCTTTATACGAATGCGGCTGGTGTCAGAATGATCTGAAAAAGTATAGTAGTGCGGTCGCTTATCTCCGGAAAGCCAGGGTAGGAGGATGGGAGAGTGTTCCGAAGGTCCATTTTGAGCTGGGATATGCTTTTGATAAACAGGATATGTTTGACTCTGCTGTAAAATCATACAAACGCTGCCTGGAATTAAAGCCTGATTACTCCGGTGCGCTGCGGCAACTGGGATATATCGCTTATTTTAAGGATGACTATACTTTGGCGATAGATTATTTCAAAAAATATGAAGGAGCAGCAAAAGAAGAAATAACAGATTACCAGTACTGGTACCGGAAGGGTTTTTGTTTCAATGCTCTTAAGGACTATACAAGTGCAAAAATAAACTTACTGAAATCTTTATCTTTTAAAGAAAATTATACCAGTACTTATCTTGAGTTAGGTTTTGCCTGTACCAAATTAAAAACACAGGATGAGGAAGCTATTGCTTATTTTAAAAAAGCGATTGAGCTTGAACCTCAAAATCATGTTCCATATAACGGTATTGGAGAAGTATACAGGGATAATAAAAAGAACATGGATGAAGCAATACTCTGGTACAACAAAACACTGACAGTAAAACCAAGGGAACGAAAAGCTCATTACGGAATCGGATATTGCCTTAATTCCAAAGGTCAATATGATGAAGCCATCAACTATCTTAAAATAGCTATTGAAGAAGAACCAGGTTATACAGCAGCTTATGTGGAGTTAGGTTACAGCTATTATAAAACAGGGAAGTATAACGATGCATTGATTAATTTAAACAAAGCGATCAGCCTTAACCCGAAAAATGAGAATGCCCGGTATTACGCTACCCTGGTTTATGTAAGCCAGAAAAATAAGACAATGGCGCAGAAGATGGTGAACGAATTAAAAGAACTGTCTTCTAAACATGTGGCCGCTCTGCAGCCCAAAGTAGATGCTTTGTAATCGGGACCTGTAAATGCAGTAATTTAGCAGGAATTAAATCAGGTTGAATAAGTGAGTGGAATCTCCCGCAGTTTTTGTTGTATACGCATACTCCTTTTATCTGGCGTTATTTGTATTTCGTTGTTTGCTCATGCGCAGCTTTGCAGCGGCAGCCTCGGCGACCCTGTTGTAAATATAACTTTCGGTTCAGTCGCAAACGGCGACCCGGGTGTAATTCCACCTGGTGGTTATTCTTATACTACATCTTCCTGTCCCAATGACGGTTTTTACACTATTACTACCGGCACCTCGGGTTGTTTTGGTAATGCCTGGCATACGGTAAATGCTGATCATACCGGTAATGGGGCATTTATGCTGGTAAATGCATCATACCAACCGGCTGATTTTTTTCTGGCAACAGTAACCGGATTGTGTCCCAACACCACTTACGAATTTTCTTCGTGGATCATGAATGTACTTTTATCTCCGGCGGGCATTCAGCCCAATATTACATTTAGTATAGAAACGCCTTCTGGCATGATATTAAACCAGTTTAATACGGGTAGTATTTCCGTTACAGCTCAACCTGCGTGGAGGCAGTATGGATTTTTCTTTACAACGACTGCAGGGAATCCAACTATTGTTCTCAGAATGACTAACAACGCACCCGGAGGTATTGGTAATGATCTTGCGTTGGATGATATTACATTTCGTCCCTGCGGGCCGGTACTCAGTTCATCCATACAGGGCAGCAACAACAATATTGATTTATGTTTAAAGGACCAGGTGGGATATATTTTTAATGCAGTTGTTTCTCCGGGCTTTCTGTCACCGGTTTTTCAATGGCAGGAAAGTACTGATTCAGGTAGAGTTTGGAAGGATATCCCGGGAGCCACAGCCCTTATTTATCAGCGACAGCCAACGGTACCCGGAAATTATTGGTACAGGCTTACAGTGGCAGAAGATGGTAATGCAGGCCTCTCAGCTTGTCGTATTGCATCTAATATTCTTGTTATAAATATTCATCCCAAACCTGTCGTTAATGCCGGTCCTGACAGGCTTCTTGTTGCAGGCGGTCATATCACACTTGCAGCAACAGCTACGGGTGAGAATATTACTTTCTCATGGTCACCATCCGATCATTTAAGCAGTACAACGGAAATCAATCCTACTGCATCACCAGACAGTGACATATCCTATTTACTCACAGCTGTATCACAATATGGTTGTATAAACGACGATGCTGTTTCTGTAAAAGTAGTGGCAGGTATTTTTGTGCCAACAGCGTTTACACCGAATAATGATGGCAGGAATGATAGCTGGAGGATACCTTACCTCGACCCGCTGCTGGGAGCAACGGTTAGTGTTTTTAACAGATGGGGGCAGCTGGTATATAAGGTTTCCGGTACTGAAGTAAACTGGAATGGCGATTTTGAAGGGTTGCCACAGCCGGCAGGTGTGTATGTCTATATGGTACATTTCAAGGATGGCTCACCTGGTATGAAGGGTACACTGAATCTCATCAGGTAAAATAATGTTAAGGAACTAATAGTTGTGTTGCCAGTAAATGATAACAAGGCAGCCTGATTAAAATCTTCTTTATCTTAGTGAAGTAATAAAAACCTGCAGCCATGCGTAAATTATTCCTCTGCTTATTCAGTATTATCAGTATCAGCTTGTTTGCACAAACAAAAAAAATAGCTTTTAAAAGTCACAGCGGCAGTGCAGAAAACTTTTCTGCAGCACTGGAAGATCATTTGTTTGATATGGATAATTCAAACTTTGGTGTGGCGCCCCAACGAGATGTGAAAACAGCTCAATTAGACAGTGTGATCTTTGTATCAGACAGCCTGACAATTCTTGTTACCAGCGAATACTGTCAAAAAACAGACTGGAATACAAATCTGCCAACAGGAAACCCCCGGCTTTGGAAGGCAGGACATGAGAAAGCTGTTAATCACCCATTGTTTTCAAGAAATCATTCGCTGGATAGTATTAAAACGGTAATAAAGGAGCAGTATAATTTCAAAAATCCGGTCGAACAGGTTGTTTTTGTTGGGTATGACAATAAAAAGAGAAAATACAAATCAAACAGCGATATACTTGTTGTGCCCTCGTCTGGTGATAATAATCAAACACCTTTTGGCCCTCAATTCGTTTTTATTCTTGGGGTGATAGTTAGCGTTTCTCTTCTTGCAGCTTTTATCTCGGTGAAAATTTATCAACGAAAAGAAGATAAGAGAGGCGATACTACAATTATTACTTCCAGTTAAGAGGTCTTTGATGCAAAAAGTCTATTCGGTTCTCAGAACTGCCATTGCTGTTTTCCTATTACTGGGTATTGTTTTTATCCCTTTCCCGTTTCATCTTATTTCTTTCCAGCAACCATTTACCGATATTGTTTTCGGAAAACTGATTGACATAATAGCCACATCATTCTTTGGTATACACCTGAAAGAAACCATCGTTTATTCGGACTCTGCTTCAATGTATGTGCTGGTGTTCCTGTTACTTTTTCTTTCACTGATAATCGGCTTGCTGTTGAACTGTATTAAGAAGTGGGAGCAGTATCAGAAAAAATACCTTGATTTTTTGTCTGTTCTGGTCTGCTATTATCTTATCCTGATGCTGATGAAGTATGGACTGGATAAAGTTTTCAAAACACAATTTTATTTACCAGAACCGAACACTCTTTATACACCTCTGGGATTAATTGATAAGGACCTGCTTTACTGGACCTCAATGGGGACATCCAGGCTGTATAATATTTTCGCCGGTTCTGCAGAAGTACTTGCAGCACTATTAATTCTTTCTAGAAGAACAAGAATGGCAGGACTGTTTCTTGCCTGTGCATCATTGGTGCATGTAACAGCTATCAACTTTGGGTTTGATATTTCGGTAAAGCTGTATTCTCTTTTTTTGCTGATTCTTTCTTTATACCTGCTGTTCCCTTATAGCCGCAGGCTATATTCTTTTTTCTTTACCAATCAGAATATACTGCCTGCACCTCAGAAAGGTGCTGTCTTAATAAAAACTCCTTTTTCTGCTGTTTTTGTAAAATGCTTTATTGCAGGATTGATTCTTTTCGAATCTTTATACCCTTATCTGAAAGCGAACAATTTCAATGATGATACAGCAAAACGGCCTTACCTGCACGGGGCTTATGAGGTAAAGCAGATGGTCTCAGGAGTTGATACACTCAGCCCCTCCAACCTGCCGGTAAAAAAAATATTCATTCATAGAAACGGCTATATGATTTTCCAGGATCAGCAGGATAGGATGCAGGATTATAAGCTAAATTTTGATATTAATACATATGAATATATCCTTACGGATTATAAACTGCATACGATCCGTATCAGTATGGACTATGCTGAAAAAGATAGCATTTTGACTCTCCGCTTTAATCAGGGCGGAAAAGAGCAGCAAATAACAGGAAAGTCACTTGACTGGAGAAAACTGCCGGTTTTGAGAAGAAGTTTTCACTGGACAATCGATGGAGAGAAGTAGTATTTCGGTTTAGTATAAATGTTTCCCCAATTTTTTGTTTAGAAAATCATAAGAAAAATCTTCGGGACTTTCTTTTTCATAAAATATTGTTGTAACCCTCTCACAGTATTTGCGGGCATTTACGAGCAACGTAATTTTTCATTTCAATTAAAAAAGTTAAGCCTATTTGATGCTTCTCTACACTTAACCAACAACTAAAACACTGGTTACGTTGCCCGACAATGGATAAATTTCTGTTTACCGATGGAACAAACGGAGTCAGAGAAGCTCAGTCCCGTGAACAATTAGAAAGCCTTATAGAGGCTGCTGCCCAACCGGAGAAGATCAAAGTATGGATTTTCAGCAGTAACGAATGGATGAGTTATGCCGAATTCAGAAAACAATTTCCGTTTACTCCCCGTAAAGAAAAAAACATACCAGGTTCTTACAGTCCGGTAGTGATTGCATACCAAAAACCGCCTGTCAAATCACACTGGCTGAAAAGAACGTTATACTTTACAGGAGCTGCAGCAGGTATCTTTCTTGTTTTCAATTTTACAAAGATCAGTTGGGAAGAAGCTCAACCTCTTAATACCAGTGCTGCAAGGCCAGCCAATGTACCCATAATGGATATTGATTCCCTGATCTATGGAATTGAAGATAGCAGGGGACAATCACTCGACAGGAATACCAGGACCAATCTTCGCCTCCGAAACACCTGGCCTGAAAGGATCTTACTTCAGTTGCACGCAGACAGAGAAACAAGCAGTGCTGGTTCCCGTTTTTTTAATATTGATATTTCAATTGACAATACAACCGGGTTTGCCCTGGATAATGCTATTGTGAAACTATCTGTTTGGAAAAATAAAAAAATAGACCTTACCGATACGATCCGGTTCAGTAATATCCGCTATGATAAATTGTCTAAAAGGGAATTAGATTTCCGTTATAAGGGTGACAGTGTTTCTGTCTCTTTCGAATCAATTAAGGCAAAGGCATTTAATTTTTGTTATTCGGCATCGATAAAAAATAATTCCGGGAACTATAATGACAGATGGTTTTGCCGTGAATAATTACTAACTAATAATTCAATGTAAAAATGGCCCTTTATTATCTTCCCGTTCTTATCCGTAGTGACAGATATTTTGTTGCAAGACTGGAACAGGCTGTTAAAAACATCCCGGAAACAGACTTTAATTTCGTTGTTCATGCTGAAGACAGGGTACTGACCCCGTTGCTGACTATAGAAGACCCCGGAAAGATCGTACTAAACCAAATGGCTCCGTCAGACAGGCAGGATATCCCGTTAAGGGAATGTCATATTTCATTAAAAAAAGAAGGAAATGACTTTGAGTTAATAATTAAGAAGAACTCCGCATTCATTGTTGAGCCTTTTTCTGATGAAGAATCAGGATTAAGACTGGATTATTCGGCGGAGCAGAAAAGAGTGTCGGTAGGGTTTTATAAATACAAAGTTGAACTGGCTCCTTTTGTCCTGAAGGTTACGTTAGTACATAGCAACGAAGAAAAGTATTCCGGGGAGTTTCTGTTCACAATAGTCCGTTCCAAGGATTGCCAGAGAGTGGTTATAGATTTTGGAAGTGAGGCCAGCCAGGTGGGTTACAAGAATTGTGGTCCGCAATCAGCCATTGTGCAGTATGATATATTGGAGAATATCATCAGCCAGTTAAACATGGCTGATAGCAGTAATAACTGGAGGCGGGAAGATTTTTTAAATAATGAAGCAGGACAAAATATGCTGTATCGTTCTTTTTATGCGGTGAAGAAAAGCATTAGCAGCACCGAAAGAAGAACATTTCCATTCAATTTTGCAAATAACCCTGCCGATGATGAAATAAGATTATTCATTACCCGTCATGAAGTGGCTGCTACAGAAGTGTCCTTCAGGGATGATTACGAGATCATTCCAAACCTGAAACTAGGTATCGAAAAGAGTCTGCAGCTCTCAATGGGGAACTACACTGAGGATTACAGCATCCGTTCTCATAAAAAAGAACTGATCAGTGCAGTATTGCTAAGGATATTACGGTTAATGATATGCACCAAGCCTTCATTCCGGCAAGGTGGGATCATTGTGACATTGCTGGTGCCCAACATCTATACGCAGTATGATGTTTTTGAATTGCTAAATGAACTTAGAAACCAGACAGGTAACCTGTTGACATCTCTTGGTATTGGAGATAAGGCTTTATATATTGAATATGAAACAATCTCTGAGAGTGATGCCGCTTTTATGGGCTATCAACAAACTCATGCGGATGAGGTGAATCTTTCCAATGGTGAGATAGCTTTGGTGATTGACTGTGGAAAGGGTACCACCGATATTTCAATGCTGCTGGCAGATGACAATGAGAATTATTCAAGTTTTTTCAGAACAGGATTTGCGGGGGCGGGTAATGTATTGTTGTATGGATTTGCCGAAGATTTTCTAACCCTCGTATTAAAAGCTATCCCAGGCAGCAACGATATTTCAGTAAAAGATTTTATCAGACGCCACATTCTTGATCAAAATCTTACAGCAGATGTTTTGAATTTTATTCAGCTGATGGAAGGTCAGAAAAAGAAATTCAGCCACCTGCAGGCAATAGGCTTAACTGAATTCGCACAGCTGGCAGAAAACTCCCTTAGTACTGAAAGAACAATTGAAAATTTATACAAAGATCAGTCAACACTTCTGCAGTATGCTGATGCAATACTAAAAGACAGAAGCATCCGTTGGGATGATGAAGTAACAGGCATTATCAGTAAGGCAACGAGTTGTATTGCTCATAGCATTATTTCCAGCATTAAGGATGTGGTCACAAGAGATATTAAACGCAGAATAAAAACAGTTATGCTGAGTGGCCGGGCTTTTTATTTCGATGAATTAAAATTAAAACTGGAGACTGAACTTAAAGAGTTGTTGGGTTCTGCTGTTAAAATTAATACTGTTCCTCCCGGCCGTGCCCTGAATAATAAGAATGTGGCTATTTATGGCGCATTTAGCGGGGCTTACAAGATCACTGATTTTACAGGGATACCTATCGATAAGAAAGAAGGATTATCCAAAAATAATGATGTGTTGAATAACAACATCTATCTGTACCGGGGCATCAAGATAGAACCTGGTAATGATATACTTTATAACGCTGCTGTAGTACGGCGAAATAACCAGGAACTTAAAGCTTTTAAAAATAAAACAGTTGATATTTATTTTACCCGGGACAATATCTATTTACGGCTAATGGAGAATCAGCAGGTAAAAGACGTACGGTCTTTATACAGTATTCTTACCACTGTTGCTGAAACCTATTCACCGATACAGGATTTAAAAGCTATGTCTATGTTTCCCGGAAGTTCTGGAGACCTGGCTTCAGTAAATGTAGTCTATAATGATATGATGAAAGATAAACAATTAGCCCCTTCAAAGCCAATTAAGAAAAAGCAAGGCATTCTTCAGTTTTTTCATCTTTAATAACTAATAACATAAGTATGCGTTATAAACTATATTTCTTGCTCTTCTCATCATTGTTATCTGCCGGGCTCCTTGCCCAACAGCCAGACAGCAGGCATATTCGTATTGTGGACACTCTCACATCGCAAGAGAAAGCTACACGGAATCCCGTTATCTTGAAAACAGAGCTGGACTCATTGATAAAACAATTCAATGCCAGTCAGCCACAACAGGTAAAGAAAGAACCTGTTAAAGAGCAAACCGATAATACAAATCAATACATTCTGGCCGGCCTGCTCGCCATCATCACATTACTTGGTTTTGTTATTTATCTATTTTATCGTCATCAGCAGAAAATAAACAGGACTATCGCAGGCCTGGACGCAAAGACAAAGCAAACCGAACAGGGGCCAATCAGCAGTTTTCAGGTGGTTGCAAAAGAAAAGAAAGGTAAACTGGCTCAAAAGCCGGTTGAAGATAAGATCAATGATCTTAATGTGGAACTGCATAAGCTTTCAAAAGAAAATGAGGGCCTAAATAGAGTGATCAAAGAATATAATGGTATTCAGCATGAATATGACTCATTAAAGCATGGGATACTGAAAGCTTATAAAGTGAAAAACTATCCGGGTTATGACAAATCGAAGGATGAATTCCTGGCCATGAAGGGGGTATTAGCAACCGAGAATTCGGTTGCTCTTTACGCCTATGAAAAATTTCTGAAACCAATACTGTTAATAACTGATGCCAATAAAAACAGTCCTGCAAGGCTTAGTCCGGAAGACAAGAACAGATTGCTGGATCTGCTGGTTTCATTATCACTTTTGTATATCGAGTACCTGTATTTGAGGATCAATGATCTGTCAATAGGTGGTAAAATGGTAGAACGTATACAAGGGTTGAGTAAAGGAAACGGACTTGATGCTGCATTGTTGAAGAAATTGAATAGTGAATTTGGTAGCAGGGCTTTAGTAATTAAGATAGCCCTGGAGAAAACTGGATTGAATCAATTATCATACCCAGTTTTTGATGAGACTAACCTGAATAATTAATAATCCGCACCATGCTGAAGTTTTTGACAAGCCTCACTTTTTTGTATGCTTTCACAATTGCAATATTGCTGCTTTATGGTTTATTGTACTATCGTGGCTTTATAAAGAATGGTTATCAGAAAAGAAGGTTCCCGTTGATATTTTTCCTTATTAGTACTGCCTGTTTCTCATTCCTGTATTTTAATATTCATGCGCCATTATCACTGAAAACATTCAGTAACCTTGACCATCATTTTATCAGGCATGATGGGTTTCGGGTGGCAGGCACTATTGAACTGGGAAGGACGGATACTGTGAATTTCAGGGGAAATTCCTTTAACAGGTTTGAGCTGAGCAAACATAATAATCAACTCAATGTAAGATCATCCTATTCAGAAGATCCTTTTTATGCATCTGCTGATGGTTCTTATAAGTTGCTGTCAGCCAACTATCCTGCCACAGGCCATATATTGTCTTTTAGTATTGACTCTGCACAAGTAGTTATCAGAACCCGGGCAGACAGCAGTTTTCAACTGAGTGTGAATAATGTTGTTGTATCTGATGTAAGTAAAGCAATAAAGAAAGGATTAACAGTTTGGAATGTTTTCAAGAACGATATTCTATTTATCAATTCTTTATGGTATACAAACGGACAATTGGCGGAGGCATTGAAACACATACTATTTCTCCGTGACGATGTATCAAGGAAAAGGTCGGGAGAATTAAAATATTTTGTATCCGGCCGCCTCTTTCAGTATGCCAGCAGCGTGCAATATGATGAAAAAGAAATACAACCCGGCAGTATTGTTTTCAACCGAGCCATCCCGGGTAATAGCAGTATTGCCTGGGGTGTTGGATTTTTGGATAATAACCGTAACCAGTTCAGAGTAGAGTTTCTCGGTGCGGATAGCTTTGCTTTAATAAATCGTTATCCTGTATCTTATCCTTTAACAGAAGCGAACAGGGAAGACTGGAGTCAGCACAGCATCAATAAATTTCTTATTTCGGACTCAAGAGATATGCAATTAATGCCTTCTGTCTTTAATGAAGGGTTTATGTTTGCTCCATTTGATGGAGACAGTAGTCTCGACTTCTCTCCTGTATTACTAACTTATAAGAAAGATAAAGCCAATTCATCACTTCAACTCCAGCCAGTTTTTATGGGTGGACGAAAGTTGCCGGTTTTTGTTTCTCAGGAGAAGTTTGTATTGCCTGCAAGATCTTCCAACTTTGGCTGGATGTTTTCTATTCATAATTCCTTTAACTGGAATTTAGGGAACAGAAATATTTCTGCCACAGCCTGGCAGCTATTCGTATTCGGAACCTTATTTTTCTTTTTCATTTTAGTATTTGGCAGCTCATGGCTTAAACCAGCTAACAAGCTCAGTTGGATATGGCAGTTGCTTTCTTGTGTTACGATGGTTTTATTGACTACCCGTTTCTTCTTGTACTGGAGGTATAAAAGTTTTCCCCCCTACGAAGGATTGGACCTGCCATCCGCACAACAGCTGAACAGTTTCTGGAATTTTGGTATTATTATATTCGCCGGATTAACGCTGGCTGTAATCTTTGGATTTAGCTTTCTCAGGTATCTGTATGTTTCAATCCGAAAACGTTTAGCTTCTTTACTAAACCAGCCATACCGTGAAAATTTTAATGCTGAGAATTTAATTCAGGAAGAGAGAATATCAACTGTTATCGGTAATAATTTGCTGGTAAAGAAAAGAGGAGTAAAGGCAATGTTTTTTCTTTCCTGGATGGTAATACTTATTGCCGGAGGCGGATTTGCGGCATTCAATAATTTTGACCCAACCACCTGCCGCCACCTGGCCATTGTCCTGACATTGTTTTATTTCTTGTTTATCTATATCTCCTATAAATACTCTCCCTTGATGGCATCAGCAGAGAAAAGCTGGTGGGGACTAAATACCGGAAAGACATTCGATATTATCATTAATAATCCGGTAAAAGTTCTGTTGTCAATCAGTCTGCTGGGGTTATTTGCTTTCACAGATATTGGGTTTGCCATTATTTTTCTCAACTTTCTTTTGTTTAATGAGGCTTTTCTCTGCATCAACTATGGCATTGCAGGTTTGTCTGCAGGCAGTAAAAGAAATGCATCATTATTCGGGATCACCGGCTTTACGTACCTGTTATTGTTTGTAATCAATCTTGTTTACGGCCCTCATATTTTCAAATTTCTGCTTGAGCTTCCACAGGTGTTATATGTAGCAGGCTACGTATTTTTTGCGGTAATTATTTCTTACACACTTGTCCGGCTGGCTCACCGTTTACCTGTTCGCAGAAGGATTGGGATCGGCTTTACATCGGCTGCTTTCATTTTTATGGTTTCCTTTCTTTTCTTTCCTAAAGAACGGATTCTGGAAAAAGCAGCCATTACCAAATACCGGATCGATGTAATGACAAAGCCTGTTGATAAGGCCATCGAAACTGCATATGAAGATGGTAAAACTTATGAACCTGTTATCAGGGCAGCGCAAAATCAATGGTTCATCAACACCTTTATTTACGAGAAAAATAATCCTGCCGTTAACAAAACAGGCTTTAACCTGTTGCCACATGCCCCACAGAATAAAGGGGCGAAGTATAATGCACAGGCCACTGATCTTGTTGCCAGCCGTTTTTTTATTGCAGAGCATGGAAAATGGTCAGTATTACTCTATGTGCTATTGCTGTTGGTTCCAACAACCCTGCTTGCCTCATTTTATAAACTTTACCCTGATTTTACAAATCGTATCAATAATAACTATGCAACTATCACAGCAGGGTTTTCACTGCTGAATTATTTGCTGATAATGGCATTACTGGTAATACTGGCAGCAACGGGTCGTTATATTTTCTTTGGACAAGACATGCCGTTCGGAAGCATTTTAAGTAAACAATCAATTTTATTCCCATCTATTCTGATTGTTACAGTTGTACTGCTGTTTAAAAATATTCCGCTGGAGCAATACCCGAACGGAAGAAAACTTATACCAGGCAGTATCGTATTTGCCGGCCTTGCCATGCTATTGCTCTTTGTAAAGCCGGTCTTTAACAAGGACAAGGAATTCGGAGTGTCTGACCTGGCTAAAAACATGGATTCATACATTGAATTGCGGTTGCAACCAATCTTCGATTACTTTGATTCTTCAAAGGCAACCAGGAAATTGCTGATGAAAAAAAAGGATGAATTGTTTGCTGATTCCGTCCGTAAGCTCCAGGTAGCTGGTTATATAGATGAGGCAGGAAAATTTTTTGCTAAAGAAATTGAGGCCTACACCCGGTCAGATTTTTCCCGGCACCTCGACCAACGACGGATGCTGTACCTTGATCTGTATTCAGGCAGACCCCAATTAGCCGTTAACGACAATTATTTCCGCATCGATCCTCCACCACATTTACAGCAATTATGGACGGGAAATGTTTTTAGTGACAGCACTAATTATAATATGACACTATGGGATGCTGCAAATGGTTCAGTTGTAACTAAAAGGACCAGCAGTTACGATGACGAAAGAAGCACCTTCTTAGCAGAGGATATTCAAATAGCTTTCAAAGAAACCAATGATGACAATTTATTGCCCCGCCTTTGTTTGATCAACCGGTCGGAGTCATTTGTAACAATAAGAACACAAGCCGGCGGACTGACTCTTGGAAAAGGTGATACAATAGTGCTTAAAAATCCTGACAGGATCAGGATAGTTGATTCTACGGGGAGAAATAAAATATTGGTAATTGAGCCGGATGCATTTATGAAAAACTTTTATGTTAACGGGAGCCGTTTTTATGTTTACCCGATGGGCAGCGATTTTATCTGGGCCAGGAATTTTGCAGAAAGTGTTTCTTCTGAATATACTGCAAAAGGAGAAAACAGCAGGGATGCCTTTATTTCCCCGGATGTGGAATTAATGGATTCTTTATCCGCTAAAATCCGGGTAATGATGAATAATGATACAGCTTATAAGACAGGTGCGGAATATGGTATTTGCATCGCAGATGGGAATGGTAAGTTGATCGCCATGAGTGATTTTATCAAGGATCTGAACAGGCCGGACCCGAATGATAAACCAGGATTTAATAAAGTGATAAGAGGTGATAATGGATACGTTTCTCAATCCCTGTTACGGAAACAGATAGGGAATATAAATTTACTCAGAATGAACCCCGGACCTGGGTCTACATTGAAGCCAATTGTATTCTCTGCCATTGCCTCACAACTGAATCTCGACTGGGATGCTTTTGCTGCTGAAGGATTTTCTCAAAAGCAACAGTATTTTGGTGGTGAGAAAGTAGCCGAATATGATTTTGAAAAAAACAATGGCCGTATTGCTTCTGTGGTTGACTATTTGAAGTATTCTGATAATTATTATCATTCAAACCTTTTATTACTGGGATCATATTCAAGACAAGGACTCCAGGATTTGTTGCTGAAGCATTTCGACACCCGGCATCCTGAAGCTTCTTTCAGCTGGCCTTATTTCAGTTACAATGGCAAGCAATACTGGCTGAACGGATTTGAAAACTGGCCAGGCTATATAAACAGTAAGGCCAATTTTGGTTCTGACAGTTCTTTTGTATCAGTTGGCCTGTTTAATAATTACGGCATTTACACATACAGGAACGGAAAAGGGTATGATAAATTTTCGTCGGCGTATGACTCGGCCCTTTTTTATGAGGCGTATAAGAAGTCGGGTTTTATTTTACCGGAATATGCGTTGTTTGACCAGAAAGGAACAGGGATGGATAACGGAAAACCTAATGAAGTGTTCATGTCTTCCTTCAGGGGGCATGTAAAGGGCAGTAGCCAGGTGATGGTGCCACCGGTAAAGATGGTGGATGCATTCGGGAAACTCATCAGTCAGAACCGAAGTTATTCACTGACATTAAATCCTTATGCAAAGGAGCAGGCATTCACTGCTTTTGATGTGGACAACGGGGTCACATACAGCAATTATCTTTCTCTTATCCGGGAAAAAGTGTTTGAGGGTATGAAGCAGGCTCTGTTTAACGGAACGGCTGCACGGTTAGGGGCTATGTTGAAAAATGGCTCACCTTATTATTATTATGCTAAAACGGGCACCACAGGTGATGATGAATCGAAATCGAAATCAAAATTGTTTGTTATCATTATTTCGAAAAAGGATGTGACTGATCCTGATTTCAATTTCAGAAAAAATAAATTTTACACAATCTATTTTACCTCACAGAACGGGCCGGCAAAACAAAACGAGGAGTTCCAGGCAGCCGTAATAAAATATGTGGAGCAATCACCAGTATTTAAAAAGTATATGGAAGGGGGATGGTAGCACTATTTTCACCATTCCTATAATCCTATGTTTGCGATTTTGTAACTAAACAAAAAACCCTCTGGTAAGGCCAGAGGGTTTTTTATATAGGTTAAAAGCAGGTACTATATTAATTATTAGGTTTTGTTTTCGCCTTATCAGCTTGTTTATTTTTTTCTTGCTCTTTTACCCAAAGTTCGTATGCTTCAGCACTCAACACTTCACCGGTGATCTGTACGGTTTTAGGCTGTGCAATACCAGTAAACTGAACATATACATCTTTTGTAAATGGAGCTACTGCAGCAGCATTGTATTGTACTTTCAATTTAGCTGAAGTGCCCGGCATAATAGGATCAACGGGTTTTTCAGGAACAGTACATCCGCAACTGGCCCAGCTGTTCTCTACAACAAGGGGCTTATCACCAATATTTTTAATTTCAAATGAATACGTAACAGGAGTTCCTGCTTTAATCTTTCCGAAATCATATTTCTCTACATTGAATTTAGCAACATCATCGGCTTTTGGCTGAGCCATTACAGCAAGGCTGAATACAAAAGCACAAGCAAGAAGTAAGACTTTTTTCATGGTTTACAAATTTTAGAAGGATTGTTTTTTTAAATAATCTACAGATACATTGGCCGGGGCAGAACCTTCAGGAACTTTCCAAACAGTGCCTTTGATCTTGATTTGTTTAGTTTGATTTGAATTATAAGTTACAGTGATGAATTTTTCGAAATAACCTTCAGCGGCAGCGTTATACCCAACTTTGATCTTTCCAATAGCACCCGGAGCAATTTCCTCACGGCTCCATTCAGGAGTGGTGCAGCCACAACTTGCATGTACATCATCCAGTTTAAGACCTGTTTTGCCGGTATTTATAATATCAAAAGTGTAGTAAACAGGTTTGCCTTGTGGTATCTTGGAAAAATCATGCTCAGTTTCTTTTAACTGAAGCACATCTTCAATTTGAGGAACTACTTCAGCTATCATTGGTTTATTATCTGTCACCTTTTGGTTGGTTTGCTGGGCAAACGAACCCAGGCAAACAGTAAAGGCGAACAGGCTTAAAACAAATTTCTTCATACTGGTTTGTGATTTGAAGAGGTCAAATTTAGACAAAAGATGGCATATTACATAGATGGGTTGCAGGCACTTACAGGTATTTTTGAACAAAGGTTTTAGCGGTTGTCAATCTTCCTATTTTTGCTTCATGGAACCAACCCAGCAAGCTTTGACGGATGCCGACAAACTCTCTTTTGAAAAATTCAGAGAGGCTGTTTTATCTGACTTCAGGATGGCCTGTATCAGCAGGGAAACCAGCTTGTTAGGCCGGAAAGAAGTGCTGGGTGGCAAGGCCAAATTCGGCATTTTTGGCGATGGCAAAGAGGTAGCCCAGGTGGCGATGGCCAAGTTTTTCCAGGCAGGAGATTTTCGCAGCGGCTACTACCGTGACCAGACTTTTATGCTGGCGGCAGGGCTTACCAACGCCGAGCAAATATTTGCCCAATTATATGCCGACCCGGATGTTGCCAATGAACCTTTTAGTGCCGGGCGGCAAATGAATTGCCATTTTGCTACAAAAATGGTGAATGAAAATGGGGAATGGCTGGAGCTGGCTAATCTTAAAAATATTTCCAGTGATATTGCACCTACTGCTGGTCAGATGCCAAGGGCTCTTGGGTTGGCATTTGCATCCAAGGCATTTCGCAATATTGAGCAGCTTCATACTTTTAAAGGATTATCAAAAAATGGTAATGAGGTTTGCTTTGCCACTATTGGAGATGCATCAACCAGTGAAGGCCATTTCTGGGAAACTATAAATGCAGCAGGAGTGCTGCAGGTTCCGCTGGCCATTTTTGTATGGGATGATGGATACGGAATATCTGTTCCTAAAAAATACCAGACCACCAAAGCCTCTGTTTCAGATGCGTTGAGTGGTATGCAGCAAAATGAAGGTACCAACGGCCTCAATATTTATAAAGTAAAAGGCTGGGATTATGCTGGTATGTGTGAGGTGTTTGAGGAAGGCATCCGCCTGGCAAGAGAAACACATACCCCTGTTTTATTTCATGTGGAAGAAATAACACAGCCACAGGGGCATTCTACTTCCGGAAGTCATGAAAGATATAAATCAGCGGAACGATTAGAATGGGAAAGAGAATGGGATGGTATTAAGAAAATGAAAGAGTGGGTTATTGAAAATGCATTAGCGGAAGAAGATGAACTTACAGAAATAGCTGAAAAGGCGAAAGAACATGTACGGGACAGTAAAACTGCAGCCTGGGAAAAGTTTATTACACCCATAAAGAACCAGGTGGCAAGAGCAACAGACCTGATTCATACCATGGCAAATGCTATACCCGAAAGGACAGCTGTGTTGCAAAAACTTGCCATTGAATTATCAGCCAGCAGAGAGCCGTTACGGAGGGATGTTTTAAAAACATTAAATACTGCATTGGATATCGCAGGTAATTCTGATGCAGCTTATTGGACAAAGGATTATTACAACGATTTGCTGGCTGAGAGTAAAAGATTATACAACACCCACCTCTATAATGAAGGGCCAAGAAGTGCACTGAAGGTAGATGAAGTAAAACCATTGTTTCCTGCTGATGCACCTGTGCTGAACGGATTTGAGATCCTCAATAAATTTTTTGATGAATTGTTTATCACCAATCCGAAAGCAATTGCTTTTGGCGAGGACCTTGGATATATCGGGGATGTGAACCAGGGCTTCAGTGGTTTGCAGCAGAAGCATGGCAATCAGCGGATCTTCGATACAGGTATCCGGGAACTGACCATTATGGGGCAAGGCCTGGGTTTGGCAATGCGGGGACTGCGGCCAATTGCGGAAATTCAGTATCTCGATTACCTGCTATACGGATTACAACCGCTGAGCGATGATGTGTCAACACTTCATTACAGAACAGCTGGTCAGCAAAGTTGTCCGTTAATTGTACGTACAAGGGGGCATCGCCTGGAAGGTATCTGGCACAGCGGCTCACCAATGGGAATGGTGATCAATGCACTTCGTGGTATGTATGTATGTGTACCCAGAAATATGACACAGGCTGTTGGTATGTACAATACATTATTACGAAGCAACGATCCGGGGCTGGTGGTTGAATGCCTGAATGGTTATCGGCTAAAGGAAAAATTGCCTTCTAATTTACTGGAGTTTACAGTACCGCTGGGTGTGCCAGAAGTGATAAAAGAAGGAACTGATGTAACAATTGTTTCCTATGGTTCCACACTCCGCATCATCCAGGATGCTGTGAATGTGCTGGAAGCACAGGGCATCAGTTGTGAGATAGTGGATGTGCAAACGTTATTGCCATTTGATATTAATCATACGATCCTTGATTCTCTTAAAAAGACCAATCGAATTGTTTTTGTTGATGAAGATGTACCTGGCGGGGCTGCTGCTTATATGTTCAATAAAGTAATGGAAGAGCAAGGCGGCTATAAGTATCTCGATGTCGCACCAAGAACAATCACTGGTAAACCACATCGTCCCGCTTATGGCAGCGATGGCGACTACTTCAGCAAACCCAATGCAGAAGAGATCGAAGCAGTAATAAAACAAATGATGGTGGAATAACCATAAACTTCTTTATGCTTACTGAAAAGGAAAAGAAGAGTTTTGCCAGGCTAAAAAATGACCTGGCTATGCCAAGATGGAAATATCTTCTAATGTATGGGCTAAGCTTCGGGATATTACTGGGTATTATCTCTTGTGTAACAGATGTGTTATTTGCCGGCGTACCGGTATCTGAGGTGTTCCGGAAAAAGATATGGGTTAACCTGGCGATGGCCCCCATTGCCGGTTTTTTATTCGGCTCGATCATGCGATGGCTCAGTGTAAAACAATACATCAAACTGGCAGAGAAACAATCCCTTCCTTAATAAAAATAGTAGTACCTTTTAGTGGAATTAATCAACCTTTCATTAAAACATTATTACTATGGCTATTGTAAAAGTTATTGAAGTAATAGCTTCTTCTGAGAAAAGCTTCGACGATGCAGTGAAACAGGCGGTTAAAGAAACCTCCAAAACCATCCGGAACATCGATTCAGTCTGGGTAAAAGATATGAAAGCACATGTGAAAGATGGGAAGATAAAATCCTACGGTGTTATTTGTAAGGTGTCATTCCGGCTGGATAAGGATAAAAAGGATAAGGACGATAAAGATAAATAGGATGAATCCTGTTAAGAAGCTGTAACCCGTTTTGTATAGAACGGGTTATTTAATTTTGGAAACTAATGCCGACACATTTCCTTTATATTATTGACATACTAGGAACCATTTCATTCGCCGTGTCTGGTGCTTTTCTTGCCATGGAAAAGAAACTGGACCCTTTTGGAGTGCTGGTGCTGGCCTTTGTCACAGCGATAGGGGGAGGCACATTGCGGGATATGATGATTGGTAACCTCCCTGTCAGCTGGTTGACGAATTCTACCGCCACCATTGTAATCTTTTCATCTGCGGTTGTCACCATGTTCTTTGGCCGCTACCTGAAACATCTCACCACAACATTATTCCTGTTTGATGCATTAGGCCTTGGCTTGTTCACCATTGTTGGTATTAAGCTTGGGATTGAGAAAAATTTCAGCATTGGTGTCTGCATCACACTTGGTACTATCACCGCTTGTTTTGGGGGTGTGGTTAGAGATGTGTTGCTGAATAATATCCCTTTGCTGTTCAGGAAAGAGATATATGCACTGGCTTGTATTGCCGGGGGACTGATCTATTTCCTGCTAAGGCAGTTAAAGATGGATGCAGATGCGGTAACCATTATTTGTATCCTTATCATCTTTATCATCCGCATAATAGCTGTACGCTATAAAATATCATTACCTCAATTTTATAACTCTGCAAAAGAATGAAACTTACACTTTATCAAATTGATGCATTTACGGATAAGCTTTTTGGTGGTAACCCCGCTGCCGTAGTACCATTAAAAAAATGGATCGATGATGAACTGATGCAAAAACTGGCGATGGAAAATAACCTCGCTGAAACGGTTTTCTTTGTTCCATCGAAGAATAAGAAAGCAGATTTTGATATTCGTTGGTTCACCCCGGCATTAGAGATCAATCTTTGCGGCCATGCTACACTTGCTGCTGCGTATGTGATCTTTGAAATACTGAAGGTCAAAAAGAAAAAAGTGGTGTTTGACTCCAAAAGCGGCTTGCTGGCTGTTACGAAAAAGAAAGAAATGCTTGAAATGGATTTTCCGTCCTGGCCACCGGAAAAAATTACAGAATATCCCGATACGTTGCCCGCATCGCTGGGTAATCCTGAGATAGCAGGAGTATATAAAAACAGGGAATATATTGTTGAACTGATCAGCGAGGAAGCAGTCAGTACATGTGATCCTGATTTTTCGTTGATGAAAAAAGTTGATAAGATGGTCATCATTACAGCACCCGGTAAAAAAGTTGATTTTGTATCCCGGTTCTTTGCTCCGACAGCTGGTATTGATGAGGACCCGGTAACAGGCTCGGCGCATTCGCAACTTATTCCATTTTGGAGTGAGAAGCTTGGCAAAACAACGATGAGGGCAAAACAACTGTCAAAGCGGGGCGGCGATATTTACTGTGAACAAAAAGGTGACCGGGTTATTATGGGCGGTCAATGTGTTTTTTTTATGAAGGCGGCGGTTGAAATAAAATAACTTCAGTAAAATCAAATTATTATGTCAAAATTCCCTTTTACATTGTTTCCAGACGAACAGGTGATCGATACATGGACTATCTTATATATTCCTCCGGGTGGCGGAAAATATAACGGGAAGCTGACCATCACAAACAAAAGACTTCTCTATGATGCAAAGTATGATGTATCAGCAAAGGGATTGTTATCAGAAGCCCTGTTTATAAAATGGGGCAGTGAGGGCTATCTTGAAATCAGTAAAACAGATATCAGCGATGTGCAGGTGGAAAAGAGTTTCTTGGCGAAGAAGGCCATTCTTACTTTGACTGACGGCTCTAAACATACTTTCAACTATGGGGCACTGAATATTGATAAGGTGGTGGCCGCTATCAATACAAGATAAGGTGGTTATTCGAGAAATCTCTCTCTTAACTCCGGCGTAGGTACCATGCAGCTTTCTTTTTTACCAAACCATTTATACCGGTTACGGGCAATAATATTATAGAAAAAATCCCGGATGAACTTCGGGATGACGATCAATCCATAAAGTAGTCTCCATCCACCACCCAGGTGTCTGCATATCCGTATAGCAGCGGAAGATTGTGTCCATGCTTTACCAGCATCAATAAAAATGACAGAGCTGAGTGATGAAGGATTGAGATTGTAATGTGGCAAAAGTTGCTTTGCAGTTTTTCCCTGCAAGGGGGTGAAGCGTAATTTGTTTTTACGATCTCTCTTCAAGGCAAAATTTACCCAGTAGTTACAAAAATTGCAAACGCCATCAAAAAGGACAACCCGGGTTTCTTCCATTGTGAGTAAAGGTAAAGCAGAATGTATTCGGGATAAATTGTAATTTACTGAAGAAATATTCACTTTATGGTAAGAGCAGTTATTGGATTGATATTTTTTCTCCTGCTGCATACAGACGTGTCGTCGCAGGGCAAATATGCAGGCACAAAAAAATACCTGATCGGAAAAACTTATACCGAAGTACCCCAAATACCCGGGTTAAAAGGCTGGAAGTTTTTAGAGGGCAGCATGCTTAATTATATTACAGACCCGGAACGAATTACAGTTGATATATTCGAAAAAGGTACTGACCGGATCATTATCGGCAGCATTATGGATGATACGGCTACGGGTGTTTTCAAAATCGTTGATGTGGTAGAAGTAAAAGGAGTGATGAAGGGCTGGTCGATCCGTACCGGAAGCTGCAGGCAAAATCAACTAACCAATACTTATATCATCGCCTGGGGTAAGGATGTGATTGCTGAATTCATGAACCTGATAAAGAAGGCCTGGAAGTTTAATCCTGATAAAAGACGGTTTGAGGTAATACCGGTTAAGGGAATTGATTGTGAGAATATCGGTTGCTGAAGAAGGTCATCTGATGAAAATTAAACTAATGAAACAGTGTTTTATTATAAAGATTCTGATGCTCGCAATTAGTACTGCGGCATCTGCACAAAATCCACCTGATACAGCCTGGGGTGCCTGGCCGGAACAGCAGTATTATAATAGTATTTTGCAAGCACCTGTATTAACAGGTGAAACAACCTCCGGATTCATTACACCTACTGGTCAGAAATTATGTTTTGATAAAAGAATTAAAATTAAATCGTTGCTCAGTTCAGGTCCTGTAGAGCAATGTTTGTACTTAAACACAAAGGATGGGTATGTGGGTATTCTGCCGCCTTTAACAACAGGGGGAGATCTGTGTGCAATCAAAACGGAGGACGAAAAATTTACTTTTTTTGTGATAGGGTTGAAAGGCAATGCCTATACTTTTAAAAACACTAAAAAGAATGGACATATCGAACACCTGGTATCCACGGGTAATACACAGTCACATCAACTGAGTATGCCTTCAAACAGTGTACAAACTATTCATAGGAAGACTGAACGGAGAGGGTATTGTGGTGATAAAATAAAGACATGGGCCTATAAGCATGATAACCCTTCCAGCCCGGTGTATTTTATTTTCGGAAAGCAATTTCCTGCCGAGATCAATGTAAGCACCAGCAAGTACATAGGGTATTCCGGGGTGGGTTACCAATTTACCGAAAAGGGCTTGTTCATCATCATGGAAATGGAAAGCAACAGCTTTGGTTGTAAAATAACTGAGCTGGAAGAAGTTGCTATTTGTTTTGACCCGGCCCCATTTAAGATCGCAGAAGATGAATTTTATACCAAAGCACTATTGAGCCTGCAACAGGAAAGAAATAAAATTGCAGCTGATGAGGCCAAAGTGGGGAGCAGCGATTGTGCTTCGCAACAAATGGCTGTTATTAATTTCAGGAAGGAACAGTTAAGGGTGCAGGGAGTACGACTTAACACCAGTCAGCAGGGAAATAGCTACCAGAACCTGCCTGCACAGCAGGCACTGGGACAAATGATCGATCATGCAGCAGCAGCCAAACAAATGATCCTTGAGAATGAAGTGAAGATATGCCAGGCTGAACGAAGAGCAGAACAAAGCAATAATGAAACCAGCCGCCAAAAATATCAGCAACGTATTTCCTGCCTGCGAAGCCAGAATGGACAATTGCAGAACCTTGAAGTGCAATTAAAAGCACTGGATATTCAGTACGCCACTGAACCGGGAAAAGCTTTTGCTGAAAAAGCAAAGCTGTTTATGCGGCAAATGCCGAGAAGTTGCCAGTAATTTTATGATTACTCATATTATGAAACCACAGTAGAACCTAAAGATGATATTCCTGATTTTGTTTGTTGGTCTTTTTCCAGACAAAGGGATGGTACACAACACACAACAAAGGCCGTTTTATCTTTTTATTTTATATGGTTGGTGGAGGACAAACAGCAACCACGGCGTGAAAGTAACCAAAGAAAATTCAAGGCAAACACGATGGCTCTCCCGTATGGGCGGTCCAAAGCAGCGAGACTCCGAAATGACGGGAAGTGTTGATTGTTTTTTCGTTTACCTACTTTTTTTTCCCGAATCAAGTTCGGGATATGCCTGACAAAAAAAGTAGGCAAAAAAGTCAAGGCAAACACGATGGCTCCGCCCGTTTTGCCGGGCCAACGCACCTTTTCGGCGACTTGCAGCGAAAATATATTTTGGCCTTGGTGATGGGTGGGGCGAATGGGTAAGACCCTGGTTTTTATTTTGGTTGGTGGAGAACAAGCGGCAACCACGGCGTGAAGGATGGACTGATTTTTAGACAACTTGTCAGGAGAGATAAGTGGTATGCTTTGTGTTTCTGATTTATAAATTTTATAACCATGACAAAGAAAATTTCACCCAAAAACAATCAAAGTAACCAGCAAAACTCTAATAAGGGCACTACTGGTACGAACAAACAGTACGCACAAAATCAAGGTAACAGGGGTAAACAAATGAACCCAAACCAAGGCGCAAAAAAAGGAAAGTAAACTAAAAAGGAAAGAAGACCGATAAAATATGGTCTTCTTTCTTTTATTAAAATGGTAATAGCCAGAGACTATAAAGTGGTGTTGTGAAACTGCAAGTTTTGCAGAGCCCCGGCACTTTCAAAAAGTATTTTATCTTTAGGGAGGAGGCATAGAAAACGAGGTTAACTCTAAATGTCAAAAACTTATTAGTATTATGAAAGGGGTATTACTTTTTCTCGGGTTAGCAGGCATAGTATTCGGAATAGTCAGGATCAATGAACTACAAGACCTAAAGAATTCCACCGCCGGCACATATACCTATGCTATAGACAAAAAATTCAGGGAGGATTATGAGAATGAGAAACTCCTTGCTATCGGATTTGTTGTAGTTGGAGGTGTATTATTTATCTGGGGTGTTACTTCATCTAAGCGTAAGCAAAGTGTTCGGATTGCAACCAAGGTATCACCTACTTCTCCTGCTTCTACTATTGTTGTGTCCTCTCCAACAAAAAGTCCTGACACTATTACACAATTGGAAAGGCTGGCAAAACTGAAAGAACAAGGGGTGTTAACTGAAGAAGAGTTTCAAAAAGAGAAGAGTAAGATTGTGGGGTGAATTATTCGAATTCTTTATGCGCTTAGTTGCAAACTAAGCAGAACGGGGCTAAGGCAAGGATCATGAAAGATTGGGATTTGTTGATTTTGTTTTCGTTTACCTACTTTTTTTCTTGACAAAAAAAGTAGGCAAAAAAGTCAAGGCAAACACGATGGCTCCGCCCGTTTTGCCTTGCCAACGCCCCCTTTTCCATTGGGGCCTCGTTCTTTTTGTTTGGGCATTGGTGATGGGTGGGGCGAATGGGTAAGACCCTGCTATTGTTTGTGAGGTTGGTGGAAGAGAAAAAGCAACCACGGGGTGAAAATAAAATGGTTCGTGAGGACACGAACCAAGGCTTAGGCAGCTTTGGGCATAAAACTAGTTTCTGATCTTAAACAATAAAATGGTCATGAAGAAATTTTTTCTATTTCTGCTTTTAGTAATTTGTTTTTCTTGTGGGCATAAGCAATGCGGAGATCGATATATAAAAATATCAGAATCACAAGGGGTGAATCCAGAATTCAACAAAAAATATGGGGTTTTGGAACAAAAGATAGTTGTGATTCTTGATTCCGAAAATGATGAGCTTATCTATTATGATTTATGGGCAGAGAAAATAATTGAAAGAGTTTCAATCAAAAAGAAGGATTGAACTTGAGGATAGAAATATAATATTGTTTTTGGAGATACTAAAACTAACTTAATGACAAGCACCAATAATGTTGGCGACCTTTCAAAGATTATAAAACGCTTAGAATTAATTAAAAGCCTAATCCATCTTGAAGAAGATTCAGAAATAGATTCACATCTTACTAAACTTCAATTATTTCCTACAGACAATAAATTAGAAATTATTATTAGTCTTCTTCAAGATAAGGCTTATAGTAAAGCTATGCCTGCTATAGACGAATACATTAATAGGCACCACCAAGTTGGATTGTACATTGATTCGGAATTAGAGGGATTAAAATTAGAAGCTAAAGTTCTTGAAGCAGAAGTAAATGATTTGTCGGATGAAAAGGCAGAACTGGAAAAACTAATTCATGATTTTGGTGTAAGGCATAACAATGAATTAGGAGAACTGATTCTAAAAATTCTTCGATTTAGAAAATCTCAGGCAAAAGGAACGCCTAAAGAAGCAGAAGCAGAAAAAGATTTTAATGAGTATAATAAGGAGTACGAAGTAAGTAAAAATGAAAAACTGAATAAGCTCAGTGAAGAAGATCAAAAAGAACTTAAGCAAAAATATAGAAAGGCAAGTAAACTTTGTCATCCAGATGTAGTGAGTGAAGAGCAAAAGGAATTAGCCGACAAATTATTTGCGGAGTTAAATGCGGCGTATGAAAGAAATGATTTAAAAAGAGTGAGAGAAATTTTAGAGAACCTGGAAAAAGGTAATTTCTTTGTAAGCAAGTCTGATTCGATTACTGAAAAGCAATTGTTGAAAGCTGAAATTGAAAAACTCCGGATGAGAATAAAGGAACTAAAAGAACAAATGAAAACAATTAAGGAAAGTGAAGCTTTTACAACTATTAGTGGTATTAGCGATTGGGATGCTTATTTTAAAGAAACAAAAGAAAAATTACAAGAACAAGCTAAAGAACTTGATAATGGAAGAGAATGAAATTGTTAAACATGATGGAGGTATTATTAAGCATGTTTCTAATGCTATTATGATTTCAAATTTATTACTTAAGGAGTTTGAAATTACAAAGATGGATAACAAAAAAATGAGTAAAAAAGAATTTATAGAGAGGTTGAATAAGCTTCCGGAAGACCAACAATCAAAGATTCGAAAGAGATTAGCAGCTATGAGAATAATTCAAGACTATTTAGATAAAAAAGGAGAGAAAGAGAAATAATGAAGAATGATATTGTAAAATATAATAGTGGTGAAATTGTAAAGCAAGTAGGAAAGGCAATCGCAATAAACAATAAACTACTATCTCCCAATCTTCGGTCTCTAAATATTGTACATCTCGATGATCATTTAATTTTTGCAAAAGGTGTAGGGAAATGTATTATTAAAAAGTACCCAAATGCTAAAATTAAAAATATTCAAAATGGTACTGCTGCTTTAGCATACATATTACATTGCTTATACAAAAATGAAAAAATAGATTTAATTATAACCGATGTCTCTCATCCAGGGCTAGATGGGATAAGTTTTTCTGCAATACTTCGAGAAAAGGAGCTTGATTACGAAAATAGAATCCCATTACTTTTTATAACAATGCATAGCGATAAAAGTGTGGTAGCAAGAATTGAATCTATTCCATTTGTAAAATACTTAACAAAAGCAGATGGATGTCTGAAAATTACTACTGCGATTGAAAATCTTATATAAGAATGGCTTCAGGAGATATAATAAAACACAAAGGCGGCTTAATAAAGCATGTAGAGAATGCTATCTCTATAACAAATAAATTATTAATAAATTTTAGCCCAAAAATAAAAATGCTTTTTTATTGCCCTTGGAAATTACCATTAACTTTTTTCAAGGAAAGCATTGAGCCAAGAATTACAAATTTATCAATTAATACTACTTTAAGTTTTAATGAAGCGCTTGAATTTGTTAAATTAGCTTTAGAGGACAATAACTCTTTTGATTTGATTTTTACTGAAATGATTGGAAGTGAGTTGGGAGGATATGAGTTTTTAAAAAGAATAAAAGAAATGGAAACAAAACATGGAACTAAATCTCATAAAGTTTTATACACTTGTTATGGTGCGAGTCAATTTGGAGAATTGTCAAAAGTTACCGAAGAAAACTTATATGACAAGTATTTTCATTTTCATACTACGGGAAGCGAAGAAATTATTGAGTATATTAAACAACTTTATAAATTAAATATTAAATGAGCAATCCGTTAACTGATTGCTTTTAAAAATTCATTATATCGTTTTTCCGTATCATCTATTAAATCAGCATAAGTTTTGACTTTAAATTGTGCACCTCTAAATTTTATTTTCCCTTTTAACTCCGTACTTATAGTTCTACCAATCAAATAGCACTCAAACGATTTTCCCGACCACTTTTGTTCTATTATTGATAAGTAATTTTCCAATTGATTTAAATCTTCAATTTGTAAAGAATGGGCTGGTCTTTTCAATTCAACTATTATAAGCTTTTCGCCAATAGTCCCACAAACAAAATCTGGTCTCTTCTTTTCGTTCTTCTTGTTTTGCTTAACCACCTCATCGCCTACAATAGTTCTTAATGTTTCATTACTATGAAGAAGCCAGTATCTTTCATCGATTATCCACATGGCTCTTTCAAGAATCCGATGGATCGAATCATTGCCTCGTATTTCATACGTTTTATCATCTAGAATACGATTTTTGAATAGTTCCAATGTTTGAATACGATCAATGACTTGGTTTGATATTGATGTTAATTGTTTTAAAGACCAAGACTTCAATAGGTCAGCCAAATCTTCAACAGCTCTTTTACCTTGCTTTGGTAAATGTTGAACTACATTTAAAAAGGCTTCTCTGAAACCAGCATCAGTTTTAGAAAGTAAGTCAGATATTTCTTCTAATATTATTGCAATATCTCCATGGCTACTTTCTTCCCACTGAGTTACATCTATTTCTTGTAGAACTTTTCGTACTAATTCAGGATGCCCTTTAGTTAATTCTTTAATTTGCTTATTTGAAGTTTTTTCACCTTTGCTCGTGATTTCATTCAAAATTTCGGATTTTGTTTTCCATCCTAAGTAGGGTATCAGTTTAGTTTGGATAATTTCAACAATTTTCTCCCAATTTTCTTGGTTGTTAATATTAAAAGAAGCCTTACCACCCGGCCACCATTTGTAAAGTGTAATTCTTTTCTCATCACTATTCTGCGGTAGTGTTACTTGGGCAAAAGTATTTCCGAAAGCTTTTTCGACCTTTCGTATATATTCTGGTGCAAATTTCTCTGAGCCACATTCTTTACACTCGACTGCTCTTATTGAATTCTCAAATTGGCACTTTTGACATATTTTGGTTTTTATAGCATGCTTTACATGAGCAGACTTCTTTTTTGGAAAGGCCATAGTATAAAGTTTAGAAAGGAAAATGAGTTGATTTGGAGTTGATATAATTACAAAGTGGGTTAGCTTTTATATGTTTTACCAGGAATCGCATCATGATTGACAAGCTGTGTAGCTATTAATCTTTCTACTTCCGCACCATTTTGCTTGGCGACGTTTAATAAATCATTCTTTGCAATTGTTGATGTAATTCCATTTTTCCAAAGGGTTGTATTAGGTAAATTGAAGATTGTAGGGTCATTAGGGTTCTTAAAAGTTTGCATATAACCTAAAGCTTTCATGCCATCTTTAACTGCTGTGTGTTTTGAAACTTGCCCTGCCTTCTCAGCGAGGTCATAAGTAATTAGTATGTCCATCGTTTTGGTTGCTCTTTGTTTTATAAAAGCAGTTAAAGACGGCAAATACTATAGCAAAGGGTTATATTATGAAAAATTAGCAGTTGGGCAGGACATATTGGCTTCTTTTGCTTATTTATCTGTGTTGCCGGCAGACCTGCAGGAGAATTTACCTGATTTGTCAGGTGCTTTTGTATTTGCTCATCTGTGTTACTACAGTACAAGAGTGCGACGCAAGGGACGATGATAGTAGCACTACAGCTGGCTACATAATAGATTTATGCCATATTATGAAACACTTTCTGCACATCCTCATCCTGCTCTAATTTATCGATCAGCTTGCTTACATCGGCGGCCTGTTCATCATTAACAGGAACTGTAACAGTTGGTATCCATTCCAGCTCGGCACTGATAGGGGTGATGCCTTTATCTTCCAATGCCTTTTGCATATTGCCAAAATCAGTAAATCCGCAGCGAACGACCAGTACGTCTTCTCCGTTCTCACCGCTGCCTTCGCCGAGTTCTTCAAGACCAAAGTCAATTAACTCAAGTTCCAGGTCTTCGGCATTCAGCCCTTCGGGTTTTAATTTGAACACTCCCATTTTTTTGAACTGAAAAGCCACACTGCCACTGTTACCCAAGGCACCATGTCCTTTGGTGAAATGGGATTTTACATTCGCCACCGTTCTTACATGGTTATCGGTTGCTGTTTCAACCAGTATTGCTACACCATGGGGGGCATAGCCTTCATACAGTATCTCATCGTAGTTTACCAGTTCCTTTCCCTGTGCCCTTTTAATGGCAGCTTCCACACGGTCTTTTGGCATACCCACACTCCGGGCATTTTGAAAACAGCGGCGAAGGGCGGCATTAGAGTTGGGGTCGGGGCCACCAGCCTTTACAGCAATAACAATCTCTTTACCAATACGGGTAAAGTTCTTTGCCATTTTATCCCACCGGGCAAACATCGAGGATTTACGTACTTCAAAAATTCTTCCCATAGATTATAGTCATTAAGTCAAACTCGTCAAATAAGTCAATCGGGCCTTGCCCGCCGGAGCTTAGCGAAGGCGGGTGCAAATCTAAGGCAATGGCAGTAAATGAAAAACCGCCCCATTTCCGGGGCGGTTTAACCAGTATTTGCTTATACATCAATTTTTATCTTCTGCTCTTCCAAGCTTGCTGGCATAAAGCCCAGCATGGAAAACAGCGAAAGCGATAGAGATATAGAACAACGTTCTGTCGGCATCAAAACCAACTGAATTTTGGTGCAAGAAGCCTACGAGGGCTAAGAGCCCAGCCAGGATAATACCTGTGTAACGGGCCAGCTTCATCCCCTTCCGGCTGCTGGTGCCATTGCCGAGGTGACTGTTTTTAGCGCCATATACCAGGTAAATGTCAAGACCGATCAGCATCCACACTAATAAACGGATCCAGGTATCCATTGGAAGGAATATCATCATGAACAGGCAGGTGGCAACTCCTAAAATAGGAACCAATGGAACCATCGGTGTTTTAAATGCCCTTGGCAGGTTTGGCATCTTATTACGCATTACCCACACCCCGATACATACCAGGATGAAGGCAAACAATGTTCCGATACTTGTCATCTCACCCACCACATCTGCAGGAACAAATGCCGCAAATGCACTTACAAAGAGCATGAAGAGGAAATTATTTTTTGCCGGTGTTTGTGTTTTAGGATTTACGGCAGAGAATATCTTGGGGATCAAACCATCTTTACTCATACTGTAGAATACACGGCTTTGTCCCATCAGCATTACTAATATCACAGATGCATATCCAAAGAGGATAGCCACAACAATGGCACGGTTCAGCCAGGGATAATCTGGTTTTATAACACCTGCTGCATCGGCAGTTCCCATATGGTCAATAGCTACAGCAACAGGAGCAATACCATCTTTACCTGCAAAGGTTGTGTAACTGGTAACGCCTGTCATAACATGGGCGAATAAAATGTATAAGATGGTACAGATCAGCAATGAACCTAAAATACCAATCGGCATATCTTTTTTCGGATTTTTGGCTTCCTGTGCGGCTGTACTCACCGCATCAAACCCGATATAGGCAAAGAAGACGATGGCGGCAGCCCGTATGATGCCACTAAATCCAAAGTCGCCAAACTTGCCGGTATTGTCAGGAATGTAAGGAGTGTAGTTGTCGTTATTGATATACTGCCATCCAAGGATGATGAATGTAAGTACTACAGCAATCTTCACCACCACGATTATACTGTTGACAAATGCACTTTCTTTTGTTCCCCTGATCAGCAACAAACTCATCAATACTATAATGAATACAGCAGGAAGATTGATAACACCACCGCTCCAGGGGCCGGCTGTTAATTCTGTTGGTAGCGTAACTCCAAACCCGTCAAGGAATTTAACGAGGTACCTGCTCCAGCTAATTCCTACTGTGGCAGCACCAACTGCATATTCAAGCACAAGGTCCCAACCAATGATCCATGCCATGAACTCTCCCATTGTGGCATAAGAATAGGTATAAGCACTACCGGCAACGGGGATCATAGAGGCGAACTCAGCATAACACAAACCTGCAAACAAACAACCCAAACCAGCCACCACAAATGAAATGGTAATGGCCGGGCCGGCATGATTGGCGGCTGCCATACCTGTAATGGAAAATAAACCTGCACCAATGATGGCACCGATTCCCAGGGCAATCAGCCCTTTAGCTCCCAATGTTTTTTTCAGCGTATGCGTTCCGGTTTCTGCTGCTTCGTTCATCAAAGCATCCATCGGTTTTCTGACAAATAAACTCATATGTTGGTTTTAATTAAGTGACTAAGTTAATGATACAAATGAATATTTTATTCTTTTGCAGCTTTCTGTCTTGATACGGCAAAATAATATATTGGAATACCTGCCAGCACAATGATCAGCCCCGGCCATGTAAATTCCGGTTTATATATAATAAGTAAAATGCAAAATGCAATTCCCATTAATATATATATGAAAGGCAATACAGGGTATCCAAATGCTTTATAAGGCCGTTCTGCATCTGGTCTTTTCTTTCGAAGAATAAAAATGCCGGTAATGGTTAGTACATAAAATAATACCACCACAAAGGAGATCATGTCCAGTAATTGGCCATATTTACCGCTAAGGCTCCAGGCACAGGCAGCGATACATTGTATCCATAAAGCAAATTGCGGTACCGCATTTTTGTTCAGGTCGCCGGCTTGCTTAAAGAACAACCCGTCTTTTGCCATCGTATAATAAACCCTTGCACCTGCCAGTATCAATCCGTTATTACAACCAAAAGTGGAAACCATGATAAGTGCTGCGATCATGGTAGTGCCAAAGGTTGGAAATATAGTATTCGCTGCTACTACAGCCACCCGGTCATCTTTTGCAAAAGCCAGTTCATGCAGCGGCAGTACATTCAAATACATCAGGTTGGCGGCTACATAGATTATTGTAACTATCAACGTACCAAGAAATAAACTTAAGCCAACATTTCTTTTTGGGTTTTTCATTTCCCCGGCGATGAAGGTTACATTATTCCAGGCATCACTGCTGAAGATGGAGCCTACCATGGCCGCTGCAATTGCTCCCATCAATGCAGCCCCGCCAATGCCTGTTGAAGTAATAACTCCCGCAGTATCTTTTTCAATATGTGTGGCGTTAAATCCGGTACTCCAGTTCTCAGCCCAGAAACTATGTTTTACCAACAAAAAGCCAAATAATATCAGTCCAAATAAAGCAAGCAGTTTGGCAGAAGTAAATAAAGTCTGTATGAATTTACCTTCCTTAACTCCTTTCGAATTTATAAACGTCAGCAGGCAAATGATAACGATGGCTACCAATTGTCCCGAATAGACTTTTGTTATGCCGGCATCAAAAAGAAAATAATTATTACCCAGTTCCGGAACGAGATAGGCAAGGAACTTGGAGAAAGCCACACCTACGGCCGCAATGGTGGCTGTTTGAATGACAGCAAAAAAACTCCAGCCATACAAAAAGCCCATCAATGGATTGTAGGCTTCTTTCAGGTACACATATTGGCCACCTGCTTTGGGAAACATGCTGCTCAGTTCGCCATAGCTGAGTGCTGCGGTAATCGTCATAAAGCCAGTGATGACCCATACTGCAACCAGCCATCCGGCACTACCCACATTCCTTGTTATATCAGCACTTACAATAAAAATTCCTGAGCCGATCATGGAGCCGGCTACTATCATAGTACCGTCAAGCAGCCCAAGCGAAGGTTTGAATGAAGCAGGTTGTTCAGCCATACTGTTGGTTTGGTGAGGTGCAGTTTACCAGATTCGTATCTGGAAAAATAGTGATTTCTCTAAATAAAGGGCAAAAGATTTACTAACGGCAGCCTGTTCATTCAATTAAGCTCCATTTTCTCCATATTTGGAACTAAACCTTTAGTTTTGAGACCTTACTGTTTATAATATGAATAAACGAAAAGCCGGATTGCTTGCCCTTGTGCTTTTTACAGTTGTTGCTATTCTTCATTTTTTGGATATGCAGGGCTGGGTTTCTTTTACAGACCAGGTACTAATGACGGTCCGGTGGATTTTTGTAGCCAGTCTCGTTTTATTTGCCATATATAAAAGATCATTAACTACATGGATACTGGTAGCGATGGCCATCGGTGTTGAGATTGGCCTTGATTTCCCTGCTTTCTCACAAAACCTCCAGTTCCTCAGTAAAATATTTCTCCGGTTAGTAAAAACGATTGTAGCGCCTTTGTTATTTGCAACACTGGTGGTTGGCATTGCCAGCCATGCCAACCTGAAACAGGTAGGTCGTATGGGTTGGAAATCATTGGTGTATTTTGAAGTGGTGACAACCATCGCACTTTTAATCGGCTTGGTGTTTATTAATATAACCAAAGCCGGCGTTGGTATCAAAGTACCCGAAAGCCTTTTGAAAGAACTGCCGGAAGTAAAAGTAAAAGGCTGGCAGGACCATATCATTGATATTTTCCCGGAGAATATCATCAAATCGATTTATGAAGGCAATGTATTACCGATCGTTTTATTTAGTGTGGTATTTGGTATAGCACTGGCGTTGCTAAATGAACATAAGAAAAGGCCAATGTTGAATTTTGCAGAAAGCCTTGCTGAAACTATGTTCAAATTTACCAACATCATCATGTATTTTGCTCCGTTTGGTGTGGGTGCTGCCATCGCTGTTACGGTCGGGCATTTAGGCATTGATATTTTAAAAAACCTTGCATTACTTCTTATTACCCTGTATCTCGCATTGATTGCTTTTATACTATTAGTGTTGCTGCCGGTCGCTTTATGGGTGGCAAAGATCCCCATCAAAAAATTTATCCAGGCTATCCGGGAACCGGTATCCATTGCTTTTGCCACCACCAGCTCAGATTCTGCTCTTCCAAAAGCATTGGAGAATATGGAGAAGTTTGGTGTGCCGAGAAAAATTGTTTCGTTTGTAATTCCGACAGGTTATACTTTTAACCTGGATGGCACTACTTTATATCTTTCTCTTGCCTCCGTATTTGTCGCACAGGCCGCCGGTATGCATTTGTCTTTTGGGGAACAGTTAATGATTGGTCTTACATTGATGCTGACCAGTAAAGGTGTTGCAGCTGTGCCAAGGGCATCACTGGTTATATTGATTGCGACTGCAACTACTTTTCATTTTCCACTCTGGCCTATTATGGCAATTTATGGGATAGATGAACTGATGGATATGGCCCGGACATCGGTCAATGTGATAGGCAACACTCTGGCAAGTTGTGTTATTGCCCGGTGGGAAGGAGAGTTTGATGATAAAAAGGCATTGGCATTTAACGAAGCAAAGGCTGACGCTATAATTGATTAACCAACTATTTAAAGTGACTACGCATGGAGCTGATGTATTTATTGGATAGTTTCCACTGGACGAATTTGTTGCAGCCACAATGGTATGTAGAGAATGGCGGGTTATGGCTTTTACTTTTTGTAGTATTTGCAGAGACAGGATTATTTGTCGGGTTTTTCCTTCCGGGAGATTCACTGTTATTCGTATCAGGAATATTTGCACATGAAATAACAACCAAAAGCGGAGAGATAAAGCCGGGGCTTGGCTACCAGGTGTTGCAGCATTTTGGGCTTAATTATCCTTATTCCTACTGGTTCGACTTATTATTATTAGTAGGCCTGATCTCTCTTTGTGGTATAGCTGGTAATGCAGTGGGCTACTGGACAGGCCGGAAAGTAGGTCCGGCAATGTATAACTGGAGAGACCGGTTCCTGTTCAAGAAAAGATATCTGCACCAGGCACATGATTTTTATGAAAAGCATGGCGGACTTGCAGTGATTGGTGCAAGGTTTCTTCCATTCATCAGAACGTTTGCCCCCATTGTTGCAGGTATTGTAAAAATGGACAGAAAGAAATTTCATTTTTATAATGTTGTTGGTTGCATAGCCTGGGTAACAACGATGGTGCTTGGCGGGTTCTTCCTGCAGAAATGGATATTGCACCAGTTTGGGTTTGATCTGAAAGAACACTTAGAAATAATTGTGCTCGGAATAGTATTGGTAACCACAGCACCTGTTATCATTAAAATGATCTCCGGCAGGAAAAAGAAGGATGGCAACCCAACCGATTCTCTTCAACAGTAGGATATGAATAAGAAACAATACGGCATTCTGTCTATCCCGGTTATTGTTGCAGCCCTTGGCTATTTTGTAGATATCTATGATTTGTTGCTGTTTAGTATTACCCGTGTGGGAAGTCTTCGTTCATTAGGATTGTCTGACGCAGAAATACTTTCACAAGGAGAATCAATTATCATGTGGCAGATGGGAGGGCTTTTACTTGGAGGTATTATTTGGGGAATAATGGGCGATAAAAAAGGAAGATTGTCTGTTTTGTTTGGTTCTATTATCCTTTATTCCCTGGCCAATATTGCCAACGGATTTGTACAAACTCCGGAGCAATTCAAATTGGTTCGTTTTATTGCAGGCCTCGGTCTCGCCGGAGAACTTGGAGCCGGAATTACTTTGGTTTCTGAATTAATTTCAAAAGAGAAAAGAGGTATTGCAACTTCTTTTGTTGCCGGTATAGGATTAACAGGAGCTGTGGTGGCATTTATAATGAAAGAAAATTTTGACTGGAGAACCTGCTATTTTATTGGTGGGGGACTAGGTCTTGCTTTACTGCTGTTACGTATTTCTGTTTTTGAATCCGGAATGTTTCATGAAACAAAGAAGATGGATGTGCAGCGAGGCAACTTCTTTATGCTGTTCAATAACCGGGAGCGTTTCAAAAAATATCTTTTTAGCATTCTCATCGGCTTACCTACCTGGTTCGTAATTGGAGTGTTGGTGACTTTTTCAAAAGAGTTTGGCGAAAAATTCGGTATTACTGAAAAAATTGATTCCGGGAAAGCCATCATGTATGCTTATGCAGCTATTTCAATTGGTGATATATTGATTGGGTTTATCAGTCAGTGGCTGAAAAGCAGGAAAAAAGCATTATATCTTTTTTATTTTATTACGGCAGTGTTTATGGTGTTATTTTTTACAGCACAGTGGAACGGGTCTGCCGCAAAAATGTACTGGATATGTGCCGGTCTTGGTTTTGGTACCGGATTCTGGGCCATTTTTGTAACCATGGGTGCGGAACAATTTGGTACTAATCTCAGGGCAACAGCAGCTACTACTATTCCCAACATGGTAAGAGGTATGCTAACGATTTTTATCCTGCCACTTTTTAAATGGCTTAGGGGCATAGACGGGGTGGGGTATATCAATGGGGGTATTTATGCGGCCATCATTATTATGCTAATTACCATTTTTGCTGCTGTGATGACAAAAGAAACTTTTAATAAAGACCTGAACTTTGTCGAAAAATAGAGTGTGGCAAAATTTCTCATCATACGTTTCTCGTCTATCGGTGACATTGTGCTCACCACACCTGTTATCCGTTGCCTGAAAAAACAGGTGCCGGGTGCTGAAGTACATTTTTTAACCAAAGACCCTTTTCGTTCGGTTGTAGAACATAATCCTTACATCGATAAGCTGCATGTGCTGGCGCATAGCTGGGAGCTGATGATTGAAGAATTAAAAACAGAGGACTACGATTATATTATTGATCTTCATCACAACACCAAAACACTAAAAGTAAAAAACGCATTAAAGAAAAAATCATTTTCTTTTTACAAACTCAACATTCAGAAATATTTCTACACGGCTTTCAAAATCAATATGCTGCCAAAGGTTCATATTGTTGACCGCTATCTGAGAACCGTAGAATCGTTTGGTGTGAAGAATGATGGGGCAGGCCTTGATTACTTTATTGCACCGCATGAAGAAACAAAAAAGGAAGATATCCCGGCTTCACATTCTGCCGGCTATATTGCTTGTGTCATTGGAGCTGCTCATGCTACCAAGCGGTGGCCAGTGCATAAGTGGAAAGAGTTCTGCAACGAAATGAAGCATCCCATTATTTTATTAGGCGGACCGGAAGATGCTGCCAATGGCAATGAGATCGCTTCAATGGATGTTGTAAAAGTGTATAATGCCTGTGGCAAATTCAAACTGAATGAAAGCGCAGACCTGGTAAGAAAAGCAAAACTGGTTATCACTAATGATACTGGTTTGATGCACATCGCTGCCGCTTATAAAAAGCCGATCATCTCTCTTTGGGGAAATACTGTTCCTTCTTTTGGCATGACACCCTATTATGGCGATGCACCGGTGGCAGATCTTATTTTACAAATCAACAAACTTTGGTGCAGACCTTGCTCCAAGATAGGGTATAATAAATGTCCACTTGGACATTTTAAATGCATGGAAAAAATTTCATCACAGGAACTCCGGGAAAAGGTAATGCGAAGATTATAGCCTGGCCGGAGTACCTGCAATGTTATTACCCGGCATACCGGGCAACTGCATACCGATCTTACTTGCCCATAAAGAATATAGCAAGGATAGAAAAGATGACAATGAATCCTGCAATGACCAGTCCGGCCTGTACATTTTCATTACTTGTAATAAGTCGAATTTTTTTCATAACCTGATTTTTTGAAAATGAATAATAACCAGGTTTTTCAGCAGATGTTGTACGGATAATCAATAAGGATAGGGGAGAAGTAATGCAAAACTAATTCACAGTATCAACAGATGCAAGCAGCAGGCAATATTTCTTTGGGCTAATGGTATAGGAAAACTACGATTATAGGATATTAATTATCGATACAAGATTGTAATTTCATACAATGCTCACTGCGTTTCAGCGATTTATATTTTCAATGTCAATTTTTTTATGTTTGCCGGCTGCAAGTTACCAGCAAGTGCGGGGTACAATAGATTCATTCAGGGTGCAAGGAGATATTAAGATCACTATCGATATCCCCGCTGATTTTTCAGCGAAGAAAAAAACCATTCTAACTTTTTTCGCCTTGCCCAATGGCAATACCACTGAACAAACAATGGGAAAGAAAATGCAACCCGGGGATGACTGGCATTTCGATATTCAACACATCAGGGCACAAACCCTTTTTATCCGGAGGCAATTAAAGAAAAGGAATTTTATCGTTCTCTACCTGGAGAATACATATAGAAGCTGGCCTTCATGGAAACAAAGGCATCCGGATTTTAAAAGTGTCATTCCTCAATTAATTGACTCGCTGACAGGATTGTTTGATGGGAAAGAGAAAGCCGTTTACCTGAACGGTCATAGCGGAGGCGGTAGCTTTATTTTTGGTTACCTGGCAGGGGTGAATCAAATACCCACTACTGTAAAAAGAATCAGTTTTCTTGACAGCGATTACGGTTACGATAGCAGTTATTATCCCAAGCTCAATGAATGGCTGAACGAAGTAAAGGGATCTGCTTTGAATATATTTGCATACAATGATAGTGTGGCTCTCTACAATGGCAAACCGGTTGTCTCTGCAACGGGAGGCACCTGGTACAGGAGTCATTTATTGTTGAAGCACCTGCAGCAGGATTTTACTTTTTCACAATCGAATACCGATAGCCTCAAAATATATAAGAGTAAGAATAAACGGGTGCAATTCTTTTTCAAGCTGAATTATAACCAGGGTATCTATCATACTCAACAGGTAGAATTAAATGGCTTTATCCATTCTGTTCTATGCGGAACCAGGTTTGATTCCAAACGGTATAAATATTACGAAGCAAGAGCCTACGCCGGTTTGATTGAGTAATCGTTACAACTCATATTTCAACCCCGTGGCAAAAAAATAAGTGGTCCTGGGTGCTGAACCGGCGGGGAAACGGTCATGCAGATAATTCCATTTTAATTCCAGGCTGAAATGCGGAGAGGCTTTAATGCCAAATGCGATTTGATTAAGAATACGGTAGTCGCTGAATTGTTTCAACAACGGTTGAAAATAAGTAGTGCTGATGAGTTCAATATTGTCTTTAGGTAGAAAAGTAAAGGAAACATAACTGCTGTTGCGGACATCGCTGTGTTTAATGACAGGGCTTGTTTTTTCTTTTTCCCGTTCATACATGAAAAGACTGGCAGAATATAGCCTGAATTTTGGTTTCTTGATTAATTTGAAGCGGGGACCTGTACCAAATAACATCCGGGAATCTATTTGTGTAACCATATTATTCTGATACTGTCCGAAGAATTCCCAGCGCAGCCACTCATTTACTTTTCGGTTGTAACGGATATGAAGAAGGTCGTCGGCCACAAATTTGCTGTCGCCAACCTTTAAAAAACCATGGTTGCCAAGAATTAACCAGAGTCCTTTGTCATTACTGGTCTTGTATTGTAAATGAGCTTCAACATTTACCTGGAAGATCTTTTCTGTATTCTGTGTAAGGCAAAATGCTGCCCCAACACTACCCAGCCAGCCGACCGTATCAGACTGCATTCTTGCACTCTCTGTATTTACTATTTGTGCTGTTACGGATAAAGAGCAGAAAAATAAGATAAATAATAGGAGTATATTTCTTTTCATAGACAGAGTTTTACAGAAAGTTGCTTTGAAAAAGAACAGGAAATTGTTTTTTTAATTTGTCCTGTTTTCGTTTTTCAATCTTATCAAAAAAATTCTTGTATTTCTGGAGACATAATTCAGTTAAAGCCCTTTGCTGCCCATTTTGGATCTCTTTTAATATTACCTCGGTCACCATGTCGGGTACATTGTCATTGGCTTTTACAAATTTTATTTTGCTGTGCATCTGCCCGGTACCCATATAACTTTTGAATAACCTTTCCTGGATGTACTTTGCCAGGTTGTCAGCATTAACAGTATCCCGTCCAACTGTGACGGTGCCTACTTCATTTACTGTTACCTGGAGAATTTTTTCTGCAGGCAATTTATTGCTGGCCGATACATTAAGCGAAGGCATTATTGCCAGTAAAAGCAGGAGAGCTCTCATAATTAAGGTTCAATGGTTGCCCTTCTAAGATAAGAAAATCATTGGAGTTCACTCAGCTCCAGCCAGCGAAATTCTTTTTCGTCGAGCAACTGGGTAACTTCTCCAATTCGTTGAGAGATCTTTTGTAATTCTTCAAAAGCGGTGTTGCCACTAGTGAGTTTTTCAGTGATGATTGCCTTTTCTCTTGTAAGATCAGCAATCTCTTTTTCCAAGAGTTCGAATTCCCTTTTTTCTTTGAAAGTGAGTTGTCGCTTACTGCTGCTGGTAGTTGCTTGTTGCCGGGTGTCAACCGGCTCTTGATTTTTGTCTGGTGAAATATGACTGCCCATTACTGACTCTCCGGCCGCCATTGCTTCCCTGTACTGTGTATAATTTCCGGGAAAATCCCTGATAACCCCGTTTCCCTCAAAAATAAACAGATGGTCAACCAACCTGTCCATAAAATAACGGTCATGGGATACAATGAGTAAACAACCCGGAAACTCACTTAAAAAATTTTCAAGCACACCGAGAGTTGGCAGGTCCAGGTCATTGGTCGGTTCATCTAATATTAAGAAGTTGGGATTGCGGAATAAAATAGAAAGTAAGTGGAGCCTTCTTCTTTCACCACCGCTTAATTTGCTGATGTAAGTATATTGTTTATCGGGGTCGAACAGGAACAACTGCAGGAATTGGGCGGCACTTAACGACCCGCCGCCTGCCAACGGAAAATGTTCAGCAATGTCTTTTACGAACTCAATGACCCGCATATCTTCTTTTACCACCAGTCCTTGCTGGGAATAATTACCAAAGATGACGGTGTCACCGATATTTACTTTACCACTGTCTGGTTTTTCTATGCCCTGGAGGATATTGATAAAGGTGGATTTGCCCGTACCGTTTTTTCCCGCTATGCCGATTCGTTCTCCTTTTTTAAATGTATAATCAAAGCCCTTCAGCAATATTTTTTCGCCATAGCTTTTATATAGCTTCTTTAGTTCTGCCACTTTTCCACCAAGCCGGTTCATCTTCATGTCTAGCTGAATCTGCTCATCAACGATTTGTTGTTTTGCCTTTTTTTCAACTGTATAAAAATTATCCTGACGGCTCTTGCTTTTAGTGGTTCGGGCTTTAGGTTGCTTCCGCATCCATTCCAGCTCCCGGCGATAGATATTTTTTGCTTTATCAATACTGGCCATGTCATTTTCTATCCGGGCCGTTTTCTTTTCTAAATAGTTTTGATAGTCACCTTTGTGAACATAGATGTTACTGCCTTCCATCTCCCATATCTCGTTGCAGGCTGCATCCAAAAAGTACCGGTCGTGGGTGACGAGTAGCAGTGTGATATTCTCTTTGTCAAAATAATGTTCCAGCCATTCCACCATTTCCACATCAAGGTGGTTGGTCGGTTCATCCATTATCAGCAGCACATGTTTATGTTCAAAGCCAATATCAATTAATGTTTTAGCCAGTGCTACTCTTTTACGTTGTCCGCCACTCAGCGATTTTACGGGTTGTTGCAGATGGTGAATATTCAATTTACTCAATACCTGTTTTACTTTGGCGTCAAAATCCCAGGCGCCAAGATCATCCATTTTCATAATGGCTTCACCAAGTTTACCAGGGTCACCTTCTTCTTCCAGTAATTCGTATTCCTTGATGGCATTAATAACAGGATGGTTATGAAAAAAAATATTATCCAGAACGGACTTCTCCTCTACGAAAGAAGGTTCCTGTTCCAGCAGTACCACATCCACATCTTTATTGATCCATACTTTGCCTTCATCGGCAAATTCTTTACCAGCCAGTATCCTTAATAAAGTGGACTTGCCGGTGCCGTTTCTTGCCACCAGTGCAATTTTATCGCCTTCTTCTATATGAAAGGAAATATTCTCAAATAATGGCTGAATACCGTAACTCTTTGTCAATCCTTCAACTGAAACATAGTGCATACTGCAAAGATAACCTAACGGCCTGCAAGATAGATAAGCAGGCAAAGAATGATGGTAGCCGCAATTATTATAACAAGCGAATATTTTTCCCTGCGGCTTTTTCTTTCTGTTTTTTGAATAAAGGCTGATAACTGTTGCCCCGCTTTTTCATCCCCTTCACCTAGTTTGAATAATTGGGCGGAGATATCTTTTGTGTAATGCCCGGGCAATGGATGCATGGCACGGAGAACCGTGCTGATTATTTCCCTGCTCGTTCCTGGTTCGTTGAATTTTTTTAGCTGTTCAATTGTTGCATCTGGCAGCAGCTCAAGTATGTATTGCTTTAATCCTTGTTTATCCATCCGAAACACATCCAGTGTGGAAACATATTTTTCCAGCTCAAGGGCTTGCTTTAAAACTGTTACAGGAGTAATGATATCCTGTGTTTTTCTTTTGCCGGCACTTTGACTGTACCAGCGTTGCTGCAGGTAATATTCTTTTTTAGAAGGATCGGTCAGCACTTCGTATGCTTCTTTTATTTCTGTGAACCGGGCTGAAGCATACGGATCGTTTTGGTTTTTATCCGGGTGGTATTGCTGCGCCAGTTTACGATAGGCTTTTTTGATTTCCGTCAGGGTGGCTGAGGGCTCCACTTCCAGCAGGCTATAGTAGTCTTTTAGGTGCATGAATGGCTGCTAAGTTAAGCGACCGGTCTTTTAGGCTGTAAAACCTTTTATCAAATATTTACAACCTCTTTGCATTTCATGCAGTCTTGTTGCTGCAAATAGGATTAATTTTAAAGTGTAAACATATTTTTTATGAACAAGCATTTTAATAATCGCAGGGATTTTCTAAAAAATACCGGTAAAGCCGGTCTGGCAGCCGGTCTTTCATTAACGGTATTGCCATCATTGGCAAAAAGCTATAGTTACAGTAATTGGGGGATTGGGGGAGAAGAGATCCCTTATGAGCAACAACCGCTTCCTTATGATTATTCCGCACTGGAACCGGTGATTGATGCTCTGACCATGGAAATACACTATTCAAAACATGCCGCAACGTATGCAAAAAATCTTTCAGATGCCCTCAAAGCGGAGAATGTAGATGCCGGAAAAGAGAAACTTACTTCGTTGCTGGGCAACATATCTAAGTATTCAGTGAAGATGAGGAATAACGGGGGCGGCCATTACAACCATGAGTTTTTTTGGAAGAGTATGAAAAGCCCGGTTGAATCGAATTTGCCCCAGTCAGCGATCCAGAAAAATTTCATTAAGGACTTTGGCTCATTTGATGCTTTTAAAACCCAGTTTACAGACACAGGAAAAAACAGGTTCGGCAGCGGCTGGGTCTGGTTAGTAAAAATGCCAGATAAAAAACTGGTAATTTGTTCAACTCCCAACCAGGATAATCCTTTGATGGATATAAGTGAAGTAAAAGGAACACCATTGCTGGGCCTGGATGTGTGGGAACATGCCTATTATCTAAAGTACCAGAATCGCCGCCCGGATTACATCGCCGCCTGGTGGAATATTGTGGATTGGAAAGTGGTGCAAAAGCGGTTTGATGCAGCCTGATGTTATTTTAGATATTTTCCGAAAAAATCAATCGTCCGCTGCCAGGCAAGCTTGGCAGCGGTTTCATTATATCTCGTTGGTGCCGTATCATTATGAAAAGCATGGTTAGCCCCTTCATAAATATATAACTCATACGGGATGCTGTTTTTTTTCAAGGCCTCTTCATAACCAGGTATTCCTGCATTCACCCTTTCATCAAGACCGCCATAATGCAATTGGACGGCAGCCTTTATTTTCGATACATCTTCTGAAGCTGGTTGTCGCCCATAAAATGCCACAGCAGCTTTTAGTAAGGGAACATTGACTGCAAGATTATTAGACATAGCACCGCCCCAGCAAAAACCCACACAACCAATTTTGCCATTGCAATCTTTTCTGCCGGGTAAGTAATCAAAAACTTTGATGAAATTTTGCAGGTTATCTTCTGCTTTCAATTGTTGAAACTTTGCTCTTGCCTCGTCTTCATTTTCTGGTGTACCACCAAGTGACGAAAGTGCATTAGGAGCAATGGCAAGGTAACCAGCCTTAGCAGCCCGGCGGGTTACATCCTCTATGTGGGCATTTAACCCACGGTTTTCATGAATAACTATTACAGCGGCATAAGGTTTCTCTTCTTTTGGTCTTGCCACATAGGCCTGCATATCACCATTAATACCCGGATAGGTTATCCTTTCTGTAAAAAGATCTTCCTGGCCGGTAACTGCGGCTTGGGCATAATTCACCTCAAGCATAGGAAGCAATGTCATGGCCGCAGCTGTGCCACCAGCTAAGATGGAAAGGCGACGCAGAAATTCGCTTCTGCTAAGGGGTTTATGGGTGTACTCATCATACAGATTGATAATTTTCTGGTTCATAAGTGGGTAATTAAGCGGTGATGAAGTTACAAGGAATAACAGCCCATATTTAATTTTGCCGAAGCTTTTAAAAAAAATACCGGTTCATGCTTAAACCTGTATGGGAAAGTTCTGTCTTAGCGAAAATTTTAATGATTCGCTGGCACAAAACAAAGCCTGCTCTGTTTGTGCTGAAAGTCGGTAATCGCAATGTATATTTAGCCCTGATTCGCTAAACAACTCATCCAAAACCAATTTTATGAAGAAAAAAATCTTCTTCTTAAGTGCTGTTACACTTTTGCTTACTTCTTTTTCTTTATTGTTATTTACAGGCTGTCAGCGGGAAATAGATGCTCCGGCTGGCGGAACTACTAACACTGGTGTTAATGACAACATCATGGTGGTTGCTGGTATGCGGGGAATTGTGATAGATGAAAACGGCCAACCTGTAGCCGGAGCTGCCGTAACAAGCGGAACCAGTACCACCACTAGCGACAGGTATGGGGTGTTTCGGTTCAATAATATTAATATTTCTAAAACCAATGGTTATGTCAAGGTTGTGAAGCAGGGATATTTTACAGGTACAAGAACTTTTATTGCTACAGCAGGCCGAATACATAATGTACGTATCAGGTTATTGCCTAAAACTAATACGGGAACTTTCACTGGTACAACTGGCGGTACGATAACATTAGCAGGCGGGGGCAAATTAGTTATGCCGGCCAATGCAGTAACAGATGCCAGTGGAAATGCTTATACAGGTGTGGTAAATGTAGCTATGACATGGATTGATCCAACCGCTTCTAATCTTCCGGAGATAGTTCCCGGTGACCTTCGGGGGCTTACCACCAGTAATGAAGAGAGAGGATTAGAAACCTATGGGATGCTGGGAGTAGAAATGACCGGCCCGGGCGGGCAAGTATTGAAAATTGCCGCGGGCAAAAAGGCTGAACTTACTTTCCCTTTGCCAGCTACTATATCCGGAACTGCACCGGCAACGATAGACCTCTGGCATTTTGATGAAGCTACAGGAAGATGGAAACAGGAGGGAACAGCTACTAAAACGGGCAGCAACTATATAGCACAGGTAAGCCATTTTTCTTTCTGGAACTGTGATGCGCCTTTTCCATTGATCAATCTTTGTATGACGCTGGTAAATGCGGCTAACAGCCAACCATTGAATAATGTGCAGGTTCGTATTAAAAGAACTAATGGATCTTATGGTTCGGGCTGGACAGACTCCAGCGGTAATCTTTGTGGCAGAGTACCCAAGAATGAAGCATTGGTTTTGCAGGTGATGGATCAGTGTAATAACGTAGCCTATTCACAAAACATCGGGCCATTTAGTGCCGATGCTACATTGGGAACGATCTCTGTTACACTACCAACGGCTAATACCCTTACAATAACAGGCACTGTTACAAACTGTGCAGGTTCAAATGTTACGAATGGAGCGGCAGTTATATATGTTGCTGGTGGTTATTCTTACTC
>JBGAQD010000001.1:0-165519 GCA_044220915.1 Chitinophagaceae bacterium | reverse complement strand
GTAGTATAAAAGAAAATCCGGCTGATTTGTTTATCTCCCTTGTACATCATCAGCAAAGTTGAACATATTAGCATAAGGCCTAATAAAAAAACAAATCCAAGCCGGTTGATTCCCTGCCGCATGGCTTTGTTGGTATAACTATCTTCCTGCAGGTTGATCTCATGTTTCAGCACACCCCGCTTCAGATTGCTCATTACTTCTTTTACATCACGGGGAAATTTGTCAATGAAATAGATATAATCTTCTGCAGAGCTGACAACTTTATTCAGAATGGCTTTCCAGGTAAATTTCTCTTTGATCTTGTCAATGGCATATGGCCTTACCATATCTGCCAGTGATATGCTGGCTTCCAGGTTCTCTCCGAATTTCTGAATAGTAGCAATCGTTTTTATCAGCATAAAAAGATTGGCAGGTACTTTCAGGTCATATTTGATGATGTTCTTGAATGTTTCTGACATCACTTGCGACATATCCACCTGTTCGTAAGAAATATAGCTGTACCGTTTCATTACTTCACTTATTTCAAACTCCAGGTCTTCAAAATGTTTGAAATACGAAACATCGCAAAGATTCAGGATGGCACGGGTCAGTTTCCGGGAATCTTTTTGGGCAAAGCCCAGCATAAAATTGATAAGGGCCTGTATTTGCTTCGGTTTCAGTGTTGCAGCCATGCCATGGTCAATCAGGACGATCTGGTTGTCGCCGCGGATAAAAATATTACCCGGGTGCGGGTCAGCATGGAAAAAGCCATGCTTCAGTATCATTTTTAAAATGATATGGGTACCATTTTCTGCAATTGTCTGTGTATTAAAACCGGCATCTCTCAGGGCCTGCGGGTTGTCTGGCCGCATACCGGTCACATATTCCATAATGAGCAGCTTCTGCGAAGTGTATTGCGAGGCCACCTGCGGAATATATACTGTTTCATCATCTTTAAAAATATCTGCAAAGCGTTTCATGTTGGATGCCTCGTTAGTATAATCGAGTTCCTTCATCATGTTATTGCCAAAATCCTCTACAAAACCCACTACATTAAAATGTGCCAGTTCGGGGTAAGACTTTACCGCATGTTGTGCCAGTATCTTCATCAGCACCAGGTCCAGCTTTATTTTTTGTTTGATGGCGGGACGTTGCACTTTTACCACCACTTCCTCACCAGTAAGCAAAGTGCCCCTGTATACCTGCCCGATGGAAGCAGAAGCAAGCGGTTTGGTGTCAAGCCTTGCAAATACTTTTTTTATCGGGTCTCCTAATTCTTCTTCGATAATACGGATTGCAACATCATTATCAAACGGGCGGGCGGAGGCTTGTAACTTTTTTAATTCATCTCTTAATTGTTCGGAAGCAAGGTCGGGTCTGTCCGCCAGTATCTGTCCAAATTTGATAAAGGTGGGGCCAAGGTCTTCAATGATAAGGCGGACCCGTTGCGGACGGGTAGTCAGATTTTTCCCTTTACGGTCAAAAATCCGGCGGAACCAGCTGTGGAAGAACCAGTTTTTAATGAGGTGCTTTAGAAATATCAGGATAATCGTAATAAGCCGGAACGTATTGCGAAGGAAATTTCTGAGCTGGAATATCCACATAGCAGTTTGGTTTGGCTGTTGTTCGGGTGTTAATGGTGTATGAATATAAAAACTTTGTGGCAGTTTTTGAATTATAACCCAGCTATTTTGCTTTTAACAAGGATACAATGTTTTGCTAAAAAGCGGCTTGTAACGATTTTATGCAACCTTCATGGCATAATTATAGCGTCATACAGTAGCGTAATAAATGAAGAAAACCACTTAACAATTTTCTCTATGATTTATTTATTACAAAAACATTTGCCCATGAAACGATTTTTGAAAATTGCTGCCTTCGCAATGGTAATGATGCTTGGCAGTTCGCTCCGCAACACGGTGTCGGCTCAGTATGACGATGATGATTATGGCCAGAACCGTGAAGTTTCTTACCAGGATTTTTATGATGAATTGAGTCCCCATGGACGCTGGGTAGATTACCCGGGAACAGGCTATGTGTGGGTGCCAGACGCTGGTGAAGATTTTCGTCCATACAGCACCAATGGTCATTGGGTGTGGACAGAAGATTATGAATGGATGTGGGTATCAGATTATGACTGGGGATGGGCACCTTTCCACTATGGTCGCTGGGATAATGACCCTTACTATGGCTGGTACTGGGTGCCGGGTTATGAATGGTCGCCTGCATGGGTGGCCTGGAGGGATGGTGGCGATTACTATGGTTGGGCTCCGATAAGACCGGGTATCAATATCAGCATCAATTTTAATATTGGTGGTTATTCTCCGCCCAACGACTTCTGGTGTTTTGCCCCAAGACGGTACATTACATCTCCCCGCATTTATGATTATTGTGTTGACCGCAGGCAGAATATCACCATCATTAATTACACCACTATCATCGTCAATAATTACCGCTACAGCAATAATTATGGCTTCAGATCTGGTCCACGCCGTTATGATGCTGAAAGATATTGCGGTAGGATCAACCCGGTTCGGTTCCGTGAGTCGTATCGTCCGGGTCGTTCAGAATTCAGGAATAATGAAGTAAGTGTTTATCGTCCCCGGGTCCGCCAGGATAATAACCGCAGTTATACCCCACGTAGCTTTGAACGTTACGACAGGAACAGTAATACAGGTTTCAGGAGAAACGATAACAATGGACAAAGAGATAATAATACACCGGGCAGCAGGGACAGGATTGAAAGAAGAGATGATAACGTAAGACAGCCACAACGGGATAATAACAATAATACTGACCGTCGTCGTTTTGAAAGAAATGATAACAACAGGAACGACCAGCCCAACAGGGATGGAGACAGAAGGGTTATCCGCCCAACTGAGAGGCCCGAAAGAAATCCCAACCCGGGGAACGGCAACGGTAACAATGATACCCGCCGTTTTGAAAGAAGGGATAATAACAACGGCAATCCGAATACACCGGTTCGTCAACCTGAAACAAGAAGGCAGGATAATAACTGGCCACAGCGGCAGCAGGAAATGAGAAGAAATGATAATGAGAGACCACAACGACAGCCGCAGACATTCGAAAGAAGACAGGATACAAGGCCGCAGCCTTCGCAACAGGTAGAAAGAAGGCAGGAACCCCGGCAACAAACACAGCAGCCAACCCGCCAAATGGAAAGACGGGTTGATGGCAACCGACAACAAGGTGGTGGTGACAGAGGGAATGGCAACGGCCGCCGAAGATTTTAAAGTCTAATGCTACCTTAGAATAAAACAGCAGACCCTGCAGCTATGCGGGGTCTGCTGTTTTATAGCTATCTCTTCAATAATCTTCTTATTACCACAAGGTGACTAAATAGCACTAACATTACAATGAAAGAAGGAAGCCATACAAATGGGAAATAAAGAACTGCGATATTGGGTTGGTCAAATGCAAACTTTTGAAACGAAAAAGGAGCAGCCAGCACTGCATTGACGACAATATTGATCAACAGTGCAAGACAAATGAAATTCCAGGCCAGTAGTAGTCCTTTGTTTTTTACCACAGCTCCATTGAAGCAAACAAAATACATAAATGGTGCGGTGATACCGGCTATGATATCAAAGTTTCTTCCCTCAAATGTCATTAGCACCGGTACAGTTTTTTCGGCGGCTAACCAGTAAAGTACCAGCTCGACCGGTATACGGATTATATGTAACAAGGTTAGTTTTCTTATGTCAAGGCTATCAACAAATGTCTGGCCTTTTTTAGTAACCAGTAAGGCAATAATAAAAAGGATTGCGGGAGCTACTGCCAATGCAAATTTTGGAGGCATTCCGGATGTATCAGTAAAAAAGCCTCTATAAGCCAGCACTCCTGTTACAGCAAGCCATAAAAGAAGTATAACTGACGGCAACAATTTGTTTTTTACTGCGGTAATATAGATCTGGTAAGTTGCAATCAACGCAAGTAAAAAAGTGATAAGGATGTAGGATGGTAAACCGGTAAGCATGACGGAGCAGGGTTTAATAAAAACTCCGCCTTTGTCAAAGGGCGGAGCTAGAAATGAAGGTAGTAAAATATTGATTTATCGGATTCAGGCCTCTGCCTCCATATAACTTTCGATTGGCTCACAGGTACAAATTAAATTCCTGTCGCCGTGAGTGTTATTTACCCTTCCCACCGAAGGCCAGAATTTATTGAGCGTAACATAATACAATGGAAAAGCTGCTTCCTGCCTTGAGTAAGGATGTTTCCATTCGTCTGCAGTTACTACAAACTGTGTATGCGGTGCATTCTTTAACGCATTATCCTTTTTATCTGCTTTACCCTCTTCAATGGCTTTTATTTCCTCCCGGATGGAAAGCAGCGCATCGCAAAAACGATCCAGTTCAGCTTTGTCTTCACTTTCTGTTGGTTCAATCATAATGGTTCCCGGAACGGGGAAACTCATGGTTGGTGCATGGAAGCCATAATCGATCAATCTTTTTGCCACATCTTCTGCTTCCACTTCGGCTGATTTCTTGAAAGGTCTCAGATCAACAATAAACTCATGAGCACATTGTCCGTTATGATTTGTATAAAGAATATCATACTGGCCATCTAATCTTGCCCGCATGTAGTTGGCATTCAGAATGGCATATTCAGTAGCTGCTTTTACCCCCTCATTACCCAGCATTCTGATGTAACCGTAAGAAATGAGAAGAATTGATGCAGAACCATAAGGTGCTGCGGAAACAGCATTGCTGCTTCCTGTTTCCACATGACCGGGAAGGTGTTTTGCTAAATGCTCTTTCACACAAATAGGGCCCATCCCGGGGCCACCACCACCGTGAGGGATAGCAAATGTTTTATGCAGGTTCAGGTGGCAAACATCTGCACCAATTAAGCCGGGTGCTGTCAGGCCAACCTGGGCATTCATATTGGCACCATCCATATATACCTGTCCGCCATGCTGGTGAATGATGTCGGTGATTTCTTTCACAGTTTCTTCATAGACACCATAGGTGCTTGGATAGGTTATCATGATGCCGGAAAGATCATTACTGTATTGCGCAGCTTTGGCCTTCAGGTCTTCCACATCAATGTAACCATTATCCAATGCCTTTACCACCACTACTTTCATTCCCGCCATAACAGCTGATGCAGGATTGGTACCATGAGCAGAAATAGGGATCAGCATCACATTGCGGTGATGATGACCATTCGCTTCATGGTACGCTTTTATCGTTAACAGACCGGCATATTCTCCCTGTGCACCACTGTTGGGTTGCAAACTGCAGGCATCAAAAGCAGTTATCTCACACAGATACTTGCCCAATTCATCGATGATATATTTATATCCTTCTGTTTGATCAGCCGGAGCAAACGGATGTATCTTGTTCCAGTGAGTCCAGCTCAACGGCATCATTTCGGTAACAGCGTTCAGCTTCATGGTGCAGCTTCCGAGAGAGATCATGGAAGTGTTTAATGAAAGATCCTTGTTTTCCAATTGTTTGATATAACGCATCATCTGGCTTTCGCTCCTATACGTATTAAAGACCGGGTGTGAAAGAAAAGAACTGGTACGGGTAAGTGAGGAAGGAATATGGGTTAACTCATCATCCTGGTGAATATCAAATGCCACCGGGTCTTTATCGTTCTCAAAACAATTGATAAGATCATACAGATCGGCCACATCAGTTGTTTCGTCTAACGAGATTCCAATATGGCTGTTGTCAATGTAACGAAGGTTGATCAATTGTCTTTCAGCTTTTGCCCTGACAGCAGCGATGTCTTTTGTTTTTACCACAATTGTATCGAAGAAATTGTCAGCAGCTAATTCAAATCCTCTTTCTTCAATCGCATCTGCAACGGTTTGTGTAAGCAAGGCCACTCTTTTTGCAATGTTCTTCAATCCATCAGGTCCATGATAAACTGCATACATCGCCGCCATATTTGCCAGCAATGCCTGGGCAGTACAAATATTAGAAGTTGCCTTTTCTCTTTTAATGTGTTGCTCCCTTGTCTGCAAAGCCATCCTTAATGCCCTGTTGCCCTGTGCATCTATACTGATACCGATGATACGGCCCGGAATATTTCTCTTAAAATCATCTTTACATGACATGAAAGCCGCATGCGGTCCTCCATAGCCAAGGGGTACACCAAAACGCTGTGCTGAGCCAATGGCTACGTCAGCACCGAGCTCTCCGGGGGGAGTAAGTAATGTTAATGCTAAGAGATCAGTTGCCATTACCACATAAGCACCTGCTGCATGAACTGTATTGATGAAATCACGATAATTTTCAATACTTCCTTTATTATTTGGATATTGAACAATAGCTCCAAAATAAGAAGCATCGATTGTTGCTGTTTTATAGTCGCCTTCTATAATTTCAATTCCAACCGGAACGGCCCTCGTTACGAGTACATCTTTTGTTTGAGGGAAGATTTCACGGTCAACAAAAAATTTTGGCCGTTCAATATGATCTTGCTTGTTGAGTGTGTTAAAGAACATCGTCATTGATTCGGCAGCAGCTGTTGCCTCATCTAATAAGGAAGCATTAGCAATAGGCAATGCTGTCAGGTCACTCACCATCGTTTGAAAATTCAACAGGCTTTCCAAACGGCCCTGTGAAATTTCTGCCTGGTAGGGGGTGTATTGAGTATACCATCCCGGGTTTTCAAAAATATTTCTGAGGATAACAGAAGGTACAATATTGTCATAATAACCCTGCCCGATGTAATTGGCGAACACTTTGTTCTTGAGTGAAATTTCTTCGATATGTTTCAGGTATTCATGTTCACTCATGGCGGCCGGAATATTCAGTGAATGATCCATGCGGATTGCCTGGGGAACAGTGTTACTGATCAGCTGGTCTAAACTTTCAGCGCCGATCTTTTTCAGCATTTTCCGGGTATCAGCTTCATTGGGTCCGATATGGCGGGGGATAAACTCGTTAGCTTGTTGTTCAAACAGATTCATAAATGGATTCCTTATAGAGTAAAAAGATGCGCAAAGTTACGGGCTGACAACCAGAAAATTAATGAGTTGTTGAAGCTGGTGGATAAGCCGTGCAGTAATCAATGAAAGCCTTTACAGGCAAGGGTATCCCATTTAAGGAAGCCTGTTTTCTTTCTCCATCCGGCGCAGCTCGTTGCTGGTATGTGTGCTGCCGTCATGACTCCATCCGGGAGGGCCGAAGAGGTAATTCCACCGTTGCCTGAAGGTCAATCCTTTTTTGCGCAGGTCTTTGCCGATGCTCCGCCATTCATGCACTACAATATGGACCGGGTCTTCTTTTTCCAAAGGTTTGGTAAGACCATATTTGATGGGTTGGTATTGCCCGGCGGGTAACTCTGGTTGAAAGGTCCCAAACAATTTATCCCAGATAATGAGAAACATTCCCATGTTCTTGTCCAGGTATTTTGGATTGGAACCGTGATGAACCCGGTGATGCGAAGGCGTAACCAGGAAATATTCCAGAAAACCTGCTTTGTTTATTTTTTCGGTATGTACAAGTATGCCCCATGTTTGTGTAGCAGCATAAATAAAGGCAATATCGATGGGCTGAAAACCCAGTAAGGCAATAGGAATGAAGTAGACAAAACGGTATAAAGGTTCCAATACCGAAGAGCGGAACCCAACGGTCAGGTTAAACTTGGGTGATGAATGATGCGTAACATGGGTGGCCCAGAACAATCGGCACACATGGTCAACCCGGTGCAGCCAGTAATACATGAAGTCTTCAAACACCAGCAGTACGATCCAGTATATCCAGGGATTTTTGATTGGCTCCACCAGGCGATGATCGTAAAAAAAAGAAAGGATAAAGCCAATATACACAATGCGGAAGGCAAGATCAATACCGCCATTAAGCAGCATGAAGTAAATATTCTGTGCTGTGTCCTTTAATGAATAAGTGTCCTGTTTCTTTAGTTTACTGAGAAATAACTCCAGGCCAATTACTATTATATAGAGTGGAGTGGTGATGAATATCAATAATTGTTCCCTTGCTGTTCCCATGCGGCGGCAAAAATACCTGTTTGCATGCAAACAATAGTAAATTGCAGCATGGCACAGGATATTTTAACCAACTGGGAAAAGAAATCAGGCGAACGGCAGAAAGAATATAAAAAGTTTCTGCACCGGGCTAATAAAAACAAGGTGCTGAAACAATTGCCAGAGCTAAATGAAGAGGCTTTCGAAAAAATCGATTGTCTGCAATGTGCCAACTGCTGTAAGAACTATTCACCCCGTTTCACTCCGCCGGATATAAAACGTATCAGTAAATACCTCGGCATGAAAGAGGGTGATTTTAAGGATACCTATTTAAGAACAGACGACGAAGGAGATAATGTGCTGAAAGAAATGCCCTGTGCTTTTCTGGGGGCCGATAATTTTTGCAGCATCTATGAAGTACGGCCTACAGATTGTGCCCGGTTCCCTTATATGGATGATGATTTTATGCTGAAGCGTCAGCCGATGGCATTAAAGAACACTTCTTTTTGTCCCATTACTTATTATGTGATTGAGAAATTGATCATGTTCGAAAAAGGAAAATTATAACGTTGTCCTTGCCACCCGGATAAAGAGGAGCCTGTCTCTTCGGTTACTTTCTATTGGAGTGTAAACCCGACCCAATCGGAATTATTGATTTGCTCAAAGCCCGATTCGCTTTGGTTAAATGATATCCTTATCCTGTACTGACCCGGTGAAAAGGGAGAGGGTAAACCATTGGAAAAAGAGTACGAGGCAATAGAGAGAATATCTGTGATGCTTTTTTCTTTTTGTAAAAAGATGTACTCTTCTTCGGCCCGGTGTGCAGGAATTATCCCCGCAGTTGGGGGTTCCCACAAATAATACCCATTACCCATCCATTTTTCCAGCTCAATTATATAATTGCCTGCTGCTATTCTACTATTACTTTTGAAATCTTGCTTCCTGTTTTTCAAGATCCTGACCGGGGTGGCGGATAAGTTTTTAACAACAACCTGGACCTGGATATTTTCCTTGTTGAAAGGTGCGATCAGTTTTATATCGACTGAAAAGTCACTGACAGTATTGATTTGGAATAAGGGGACTAAAAGGAAGAGTAAAGAAAATTTATTCATGCCCCATGGTTTTTGATGAACCCGAGATGGTTCAGTAGTCTGATTTCCCAAACTATTATTTATTCCCCGCCACCATCCCCGCCGCCATATCCACCACTGTCGCCGGTATCTGAATCATGGGAATCATTGTGATAATGCCCGGTGGCAGCACCATCCCCGGAATGGTCACTGCCGTTGGTATTGTTCTGTTCGTGTTTGTTTTTAGTGAGTGATACAATAATTAGTCCGCAGATAATTAGTACAACAATAATAATCAGGACGACTTTCATAAGGATTATTTGGAATTCAACTCATCCCATGCGGCACCCAACGGCCGCTGTATCCCATCTGTTTTCCATTCTTCACCGCCGGGAATGATAGTAGTTTTTAGAACTTCTTCTTTGGTCTTGCCGGCTTTTATTTCTCCCTCTACAAATTTCAACACATTACCAATGTAATCCCTGAACTTATTTAGTTCATCAGCAGTGCCGGTTACTTTATAGCCAGTGGCGGCATGGCCAAATACATAAATAGTGTCCTTGTCGTATTTATTCAATGCTTTGTCCAGTACTTCCATCCAGCTTTTCATGTTGGCGCCGGCGGTACGGTCTACATACGGATGACGGCGGTTAAATACCAGGTCGCCGCAATGCACAATATTGGCATGTTGAAAATGTACAAAACTATCGCCATTGGTATGCCCGGCCCCGTAATAATTCAAACAGATCTTTTCTTTACCCACTTTCTGGCACCAGGTATCGGTATAGGTCTGGTCAGGATATAATTGTTTGTCTTCCGATTTGTTTTGCTTTGCAGAATTTTCCTGGTTCTTTTTTGAGTTTTCATGTGCCAGCACATGTTCCACTATCCCTTTAAACGAAATATTACCGCTGCTATGGTCACCGTGATGGTGGGTGTTGATCAATAGTTTGAATGGCTGCTCTGATCTCTTTTTCAATTCATCGATCAGGTGTTTGCTCTGGTCAGGAAATTGTGAGTCCACTACTGCAATTCCTTTTTTGGATAGAAGAAAAGCGATCGTTCCTCCTTTTTCTTCAAAAATGCCGACATCATTCCGTAGCATAGTTATTTTCCATGGATCCTCAAAAAAAGAAGCGAGAATACTTTTTTGTGCTAATGTCATTGCACCAAAAGTGAGTGCAGAGTTTTGGAGAAATGAGCGGCGATTCATTCTAATCTGTTTTAGTGAAGTTACGAAAACAGGAAATCGGGTAAATTGTTCGGCAGGTTACTGCTAATATTCAAACTTTCGCAAAGTGGGTGCTTTAAACCAGGTGATGGCCACCACAAGCAGTGTCATACATCCGCCAAAAATAACTGAAGGAACTACACCCATCAGTTTAGCGGCTGCCCCGCTTTCAAATTGGCCCAGTTCATTACTAGAGTTAATGAACATGGAACCTACGCTGCTGACCCTTCCCCGCATATGGTCCGGGGTCTTTAATTGCATCACCGTTCCTCTTACCACCACACTGATGCCGTCCAGCATTCCGGCAACCATCAATGCCGCAAATGAAAGGATAAACCATTTTGATAATGCGAAAAGAATGATACAGATGCCAAACCCCGCAACTGCGATCATCAGTTTTTTGCCCTGTGCTTTCTTTAATGGAAAAAAGGCCAGTAATACAACAATGAAGATGGAGCCGATGTCTATAGCAGCATTCAGCCAGCCGAAGCCCAGCGGCCCGATCTTTAAAATATCTTTTGCAAAGACAGGTACCATTGCCACCGCCCCGCCAAATAGTACAGCAAACATATCTAATGAAAAAGCTGCCAGTATTTCTTTTGTTTTAAAAACAAACCGCAAGCCTTCCTTCACACTGTCCCATGTTTTTGTTTCCCCATTTTGCAGCATGGGTGGTTTGGGCTTTAATTGTGTCAATACAAAAAATGCAACAACGAGTAATGAACAAACAGTGATGAGTGTGCCGGTGATACCGAGTTTCCAGATAAGGAAACCACCCATGGCATGACCGGTAACAGAGGCAGAAAGCCAGCTTCCCTGGTTCCAGGTAGTGGCATTTTGTAAATATTGTCTCGGCACAATACTGGCCAGCATGGCTGAAAACGTTGGCCCGGTAAATGCACGGATAATGCCTGTACAAAAAATAATCGCATAAATGCCGATCGCAATAGTATAGTTGCTGAAATGATCTTCAACATAAGAAGTTGAGAAAAAAAGCAGTACAGCAGCGGTAAGAAAATAAAAGAAGACACCCCGCAGTACCAATTTTCTTTTTTCACTTTTATCAATCACATGCCCGGCATATAATGCCATAGATAGTGCGGGAATAACTTCGGAGAGGCCAACTAATCCAATTGCAAAAGGATCGCCTGTTAGCTCATACACCCACCAGGCCACTAAGGTACCCATCATACGCAGTGCCATGATGAAAGTAAACCTTCCAAGCATCAGATTTTTAAATTCCGGTATGCGAACTGCTGCGAAGGGATCGTTGGTTATTTGTGCGACAGGGGAGTTACTGTCCATAGTTGTAGAACAAAGATAGCTTTAAAAGCGGGGTTTTGTCCTTCATCATTCAATATTCCTTGTTCATCTGTCCATATTACTATGGTAACGTCAGGTAGTGCTGACCGTCTTCATATTCTTTTGCCAGGGCATCATGTATAACCTGCAGGTGTTTTTCATTACCGAGGAAATCGGCATTACTGGCATCTACAAACAGGGTCTTGATATTGTGCTGTTTGATATAGTGAGTATAGGTCTCTTGTATGTTAAATAAATATTCATCCGGAATGTTCTGTTCGTAAGAACGGTTTCGTTTTTTGATGTTGGCCTGCAACTTAGTAACGGGAGCATGCAGGTAAATAAGAATATCCGGCTTTGTCAGTTGCTGGTTGATGATATCGAACAACCGCTGGTACAAACGAAACTCATCATCTGGCAAAGTTACTTTGGCAAACAGCAGACATTTGGTGAACAGGTAATCAGAAATAGTAAGATTCTGAAACATATCCTTCTGCTGCAGAAACTCTTTTTGCTGTTTAAAACGTTCTGCCATAAAGAAAAGCTCCAGCGGAAAAGCATACTGACCGGGGTTCTCATAAAACTTCGGCAGAAAGGGGTTGTCGGCAAACTCTTCAAGTATCAGCCGGGCATTATAATGTTTGGACAGCAGGTGTGCCAGTGTTGTTTTCCCGGCGCCGATATTGCCTTCTATGGTGATGAAGTTGTAATTCATGAAGTGAATGGTCAGTTGTCAGTAGTGAATGACAGTAGTTATTAACCGTTGCAAAATAGGCTAAATGCAAAGGTGTAAAATTGATAACTAAAAATTGTGGAAAAAATCAGGAATACTTTTTTACAGGTAATTCGTCTTTGCAATCTTTTAGTAACTCAGCAATCGTTTTCTTTAACAACGGGTGTTCCATTTCTGGAGCAATCTCTGCAAGTGGCAGCAGCGCAAATCGCCGGTTCTGCATCTCAGGATGAGGTAATTTCAGCAGGGGGTAGTTATGTTTTTCGTTGTTGAACAGGAGTATGTCTATATCAATTAGCCGGGGGCCATATTTTTCTTCCCGTACCCTGCCCATCAGCTTTTCCACTTTAAGTATGCGGCGAATCAATTGCCTCGCAGTTAGTGCTGTTTCAATTTCAATAGCCTGGTTCAAAAAGGAAGGCTGATCGGTTTTTCCCCATGCTGCTGTTTCGTATAATGCTGACGCAGCAGTAATAGTGCCGCATTGCTGGCTGATGAGCTCTCTTGCCGTAGCAAGGTTTTGTTCCCTGTCACCCAAATTACCACCGGTAAGTAAATATGCCTTGTTCATAAGGCCTCAAATATCTTTATTTTCAGCATTGATAAAGTATATTAAATACATTTGCCCACCAACATGAAATTACAAGAACGACCTTACAGCCAGTCAAGGGCATTGTGGGCTATTACACGGGCCAGCTTTAAAGCCATTTTTTCTAACCCCAGTGCTATCATATTCAGTATTCTGTTCCCTATTATTTTTACCCTCATTTTTGGGGCATTTGGAAATAACGGAGGTCCCGTTTATCGCATTGCATTAACGCCGGGAAGTGATACTTCACAGGGATTTTATACCGGATTAAAAAAAATACCTGGTGTAAAGATTATACAATACTCTGACACGGTTTCCCGAAATAAAGATCTTTATAAAGGTCGCCTTACTGCAATACTGGATATACAAAGCCAGAAGGATTCTTCAGACAGGCCGCATTATTCAATTGGTATCAGGTCTACAACAGCCAGTGCCAATACAGTTTACTCATTCAGGGCCGCATTGGACCTTGTGAAACTGCAACTGGAGAAAATGATGAATGAGGATGCCGAAAACTTTGTTACGATTGCTGACCCTGAACTTGAAACTGTTCGGGCATACCGCCCGATTGATTTTATCCTTCCCGGCCAGTTGGGGTTCTCTATTTTATTCTCCACCCTGTTTGGTGTCGCCTTCACTTTTTTTGGCTTAAGGGAGCAATTGGTGCTGAAACGTTTCTACGCATCACCCGTTAGTAAGATGAACATCCTGCTGGGTATTGGCACCAGCCGTTTATTCTTTCAGTTGCTGAGTGTGATAGTGCTGATACTGTTTGGGCATTTCGCTATGAACTTTACCCTGCATCATGGTATTTTCACTTTTCTTGAAATTATTTGCATGACCATCATCATGCTGTTTTTGCTGATGGGGGTAGGGCTTATCTTCAGCAGCATTGCAAAGACTGATACTTCCATTCCATTACTGATAAATCTTTTCGGGTTTCCGCAGATGATGTTGTCAGGTACTTTTTTCCCGATAGAAGTATTTCCGAAATGGCTGCAGGAGGTTTGCCGGGTACTGCCACTGACACAGTACAACGATTCCATCCGTAAAATATCGTTTGAAGGATTAAGCATCATTGATTGCTGGAAGGAAATTGGTATTCTCGGTATCTGGATGGCTATCATTTATGTTATTGCAGCCAGGGTCATTAAATGGGAGTAAAGAATATGCGGATCATTAAACTTGGTATCATCAGTCTTGTTGTGTTTGCCCTGCTCATTACAGGCATCTCACTTTTTTTCCCTTCCCATGTCCGTATTTCCAAGGCCATTGATATTAATGCGAACAGGGATTCTGTGCTAAGTCAGCTTAATAACCCTGAGAACTGGAAAAAATGGTATCCCGGTGCAGATACAGCAGCTTATGTAATCATCGAGGGAAAGATAAAAGGAGTGCAAACGGGATATATGCAGGGACTTATGATTACCGGCGCAACTGACAGTACTATAACAGCTGCTAATATCGGACCCGGCTCTAAAGAAGGAGAAAGTGGCTGGAATATTTTTGATGCCGTGGTTCCCAACACTGTTACTCTTCAATGGTATATGGATTTTCATCTCCGCTGGTATCCATGGGAAAAGTTTTCAAGCCTCTTACTGGAAAAAAGATATGGCCCGATGCTAGAAGCTGGGCTTGATAAATTAAAGAAACTGTTAGAGAAACAACCCGGCCAGCCTTAATATTTCTTTTAAAGAGCCTACTTTTAGCATAGAAATTGCGTCTCTTGTTACTAACAGTAAAAATTTACACATGAAAAAAATATTGCTATTGGTTACAGTACTTGTTACTGTGGCTGGTTTTGGTCAAAACCGCAAAAGCCCACATGATACAGTAAGTACAAAGGATGTAACCATCACTTATGGCCGTCCTTATAAGCATGACAGGGTGATATTTGGAGAATTGGTAAAGTATGGCGAAGTGTGGCGACTTGGGGCAGATGAAGCAACAACTATTAGCCTGGCAAAGAATACAAAAGTTGGAGGCACTGAGATTCCCGCCGGAACATACACTGTGTTTGCACTGGTAGATGAAAACGAATGGACCATCATCTTCAATTCTGTACTGGGACAGTGGGGAGCTTTCAGCTATGAGAAGAATAAGGAAAAAAATGTGGCAATGGTTGCTGTTCCGTCAACTAAATTATCCACTTCTGTAGAACAATTCACTATCCGGTTTGATAACGATAAATCAATGATCATTGAATGGGAGCAGGTACAGGTAAGAGTGCCGGTAAAAGTAAATGAGGACTAATGAGAATTGCAGTAAAGATATTGCTGATACTGGCGATGGCATTTAGCTGTTCAGAATCGGGTGCCCAGGTAACAGACTCTGTTTTTGTAATGTACCAGAAAGATAGTGCTGTTATTCCTGAAACCGATCCAACGGTTGCTTTCTTTCAGAACAACGAACGACTGACTGCAGCGGCTGTAAAAAAGATAACAGTAGTTACAAAATCAAAAAAGGTTACAACACTCAGTTCTTTTCTTAAGGGACAAAGCATGATGGACTATCCGGATGCGGTACTGGCCGACCTTGATAATGACGGAAAAAAGGAGCTTCTCATCTATAATTTTACCGGTGGCGCCCATTGCTGCGATGAGATATACATTTTCAGAAACATCGCCCCCAACAGATACCAGCATGTTGTAAAAATGTTTGGTGGTCACACTATCATTACAGCGGAAAACGAATTCGAATTCAGCTTTGACGAATCATTTGGCTATTTCTTCACCTGCTATGCTTGCGGTTATGAGGACACCAGCGATGCGGCACCGATTCCCCTTCGCCGTATCAGTTTGAAATACAATAAGGGAAAATTCTCAGTTGTTCCCGGCGATACTGAATTGAGGAGTATTATCAATGATAACCTCGGCAAGTTGGGCGAACTGCTCTATGAGAAACTGGAAGATGATGTGGCGATGGATAACGGTCTTCGTAAAGAGATTGCCATGAATCTTGCCGTATTCTATTATTCTTTCGGAAGGAACCTCACTACGGCCCGGGAACTCTTCAATAAATATTATAAGTACCCGGATGCAAAAAAAGTGTGGACTGCATTTACAAAAAATCTGCTTTACATTAAAAAGGACAATGATTTCTAATCAATGTCTCTGATGAATTTCAGGTTTCGCTGAATGCCACTGAATTTGCTTCTCCGCAAGGGAGACTCCTTAAATATTTCCCTAAAACTTTCTATTGTCATTAACTCCCATTCCCTGGACGGCAGGTTCAATATCTCAGGTATCGGGGCGAATTCTTTTTCATGGTGCGGTTTGGCAAACCGGTTCCAGGGGCATACATCCTGGCAGGTATCGCAGCCAAACATCCAGCCATCAAACTTTCCTTTCATTTCACCTGGTAGCAGCATTTCTTTTAGTTCTATGGTAAAATAGGAGATACACTTGCTGCCATCAACAACTTTACCGGGTAAGATGGCATCAGTCGGGCATGCATCAATACATTTGGTACAGGTGCCGCAAAAATCTTTGGCGTAAGCATCGTCGTATTGCAACTCCAGGTCAGTAATGAGTGTGGCGATAAAATAAAATGAACCGCTTTGTTTGTTGATGAGATTCCCGTTTTTCCCAACCCATCCTAATCCGCTTCGTTGTGCCCATGTTCTTTCCAGCACCGGGGCACTGTCCACAAAACCACGGCCATTAATTTCACCAACTGAATCTTTGATGGATGCTATCAGTTCATTCAATTGATCTCTTATTACTTCATGATAATCTCTACCGAAAGCATATTTGGAGATTTTCGGGGTGTCTTTTGCCTGTTGCAGTGCAGGATAATAATTTTTTAATAAGGTGATCACCGATTTTGCCCCGGGCACCAGTTTGGCCGGGTCAATCCGCAGTTCAAAATATTTTTCCATGTACTGCATGCTGCCCTGCATTCCTTTTTGCAGCCACCGTTCCAGCCTGGCAGCATCATCATCAAGCCGTTGTGCCATCGCTATACCGCAATAGTCAAAACCCAGCCTGGCGGCTGTTTTTTTAATAAAAGAAGTGTTTTCCTGCAACTTATTCAAGGTGTGTTGTTGTCTTTTAGGGAAAGCAAGGGTTTTATCAGGTTCTACATGGCAAGTTTGAACTTTTTTATGTAAAATTGGATATCATCAACCAATATTTTACCACACAACCTCGTCAGATGAAAAGAAAACTGCTTTTTTGGTTTGTATTTTCCTTTGCAGGTATAATGGCTGTAACAGGACAGGATAAATTAAAAATAAAATTCGGTAACGTAACCCCGGAAGATTTTGCAACGAAGATATACCCGGTTGACAGCAATGCTTCGGCTGTTGTAATTGCTGATATTGGCTCCACCGAAATTATAGGTAATACAAAAGGGACATTCTCCCTGCTTTTTAAAAATTACCGGCGGGCACATATACTGAATAAGAATGGATATGATATCGGTAATGTAGAGATAGGTTTATATACTAACGGTGAGTTGGAAGAGGAACTGGAAAACCTGAAAGCAGTTACTTATAATCTGGAGAATGGAAAAGTAGTAGAAACAAAACTGGAGATCAAATCAGCCGTCTTCAAGGATAAGATCAATAAGAACCTGGTGGTGAAAAAGTTTACATTCCCAAATATAAAAGAAGGTTCAATCATTGAGTATGAATACAAGGTGAAATCAGATTTTGTATTCAATCTGCAGCCCTGGGTATTCCAGGGCCAGTTTCCCCGCCTGTGGAGTGAGTATAACGTGGCGATGCCAAGTTTTTACAATTATGTTACACTTACGCAGGGTTATCATCCTTACCATATTAAAAACTCAACAGTCAGCCGTAGTGTTTTTAATATGGCTGACAACAGGGGGGTAGGCCCGACGGACAGGGCTAATTTTTCTGCTAATGTCACCGATTACCGTTGGGTGATGAAGGATGTGCCGGCATTAAAAGAAGAAAGCTATACATCAACCCTGAATAATCATATTTCAAGAATCGAATTTCAACTGGCATCTATTGGTGAGCCGTTTACTTTTCGCCAGGTGATGAGCACCTGGACTATGGCTGCAAAAGATCTGCTTGCCGATGAAGATTTTGGTGAGCAGTTGAAAAAAGATAACGGCTGGCTGAATGATGTAATGCCACTTGCTTTGAAAAACGCATCAACGCCATTGGACAAAGCAAAAAATATTTTTGCATGGGTCAGGGATAACTTTACCTGCACTAATTACAACCGTAAATACCTGGAACAGCCGCTGAAGAATATTTTAAAGAACAAGAATGGCAATGTGGCAGAGATAAATCTGTTGCTTACGGTAATGCTGCTGAAAGCAAATGTCCAGGCCGATCCGGTTATACTCAGTACCCGGTCACATGGCTATACCCATTCTATGTATCCGCTGCTCGATCGTTTCAATTATGTGATATGCCGCACAGAGGTGGATGGTAAAGAATACTATCTTGATGCCAGTGATCCCGGAATGGGCTTTGGCAGGTTAGGGTATAAATGTTACAATGGTCATGCAAGGATAATTAATACTGACGCAAAAGCTATTGACCTGAATCCTTCAACTGTGAGGGAAACTAAAAATACAATAGTTTTTATCATCAATGATGAAAAAGGGAATTCCATCGGCAGTGTACAGCAAACACCCGGTTACTTTGAGTCCGTCCGCATCAGGAACCTGGTAAAGGAAAAAGGTAAGGAACAATTGTTCAGTGATATTAAAAAAAGCCTTGGGGAAGATATTGTCGTCAGCAAGGCAAGGGTTGATTCGCTGGGCCGGTATGATGAATCAGTTTTCATTACTTATGATATTGATCTAAAACCTGCCGGTGATGATATTATTTACTTCAATCCCATGATGGGTGAAGAGATGAAGGAAAACCCCTTTAAATCAGCCGAACGTTTTTACCCGGTGGAAATGCCTTACGCAGTTGATGAAACCTATAACCTGCAGATGGAAATACCAAAAGGATATGTGGTGGATGAACTGCCCAAAGGGGCGGTGGTAAAATTCAATGATGAAGAAGATGCCACATTTGAATACCGGGTATCAACATCCGGTGGTAGTGTGTCATTCCGCACCAGGCTGGTCATTAACAAAGCTTATTTTCTGCCGGAGGAATATGAAGTACTGCGGGAGTTTTTCGCATTGATCGTTAAAAAGCAAAACGAACAGATCGTATTTAAAAAGAAAGCAAATCCATGAGTAACTGGCTCTGTGCCGCCATCTTTTCATGTATTATCACCTCACAGGCGGCCGCCGGTGAAGGAGAATATGCTGTTGCTAAAATAGCCCCGGCTTTATTAAAGAATGCTAATGCTGTTTTACGGCTGGAAGAACAACGGTTTGAGATCATCAATACCGGTAAAGCCATTTTTAAGAATCATTATGTCATTACCATATTGAACGAGGTGGGTGATGAATGGGCAGAGTATTATGAGTACTATGACAAATTCAGGAAGATAGAATCTATAGAAGGGATTTTATATAACGCTGCGGGCAGCCAGTTGAAAAAAATTAAAACCAAAGATGCCGAAGACCTGAGTGGTGTTTCAGAAAGTAGTCTTATTGATGACGACAGGATCAGGCGGCACAATTTTTATCACCGGGTATATCCCTACACCGTAGAGTATACTACAGAGATAGAATTCACCAATACATTGTTTTTTCCCAGGTGGATACCACAGGGAAAAGACAGGCTTTCGGTGGAAAAAAGTTCCATGTGTATTGTAACGCCACCAGGCTACGAGTTTCGCTACAAAGAATTCAACTACACAGGCACACCGGTAAAAACAACAGAGAAAGATGGAAAGATAGCCACTTACTGGTCTGCCAAAGATATGTCCGCCATCTTACGGGAGCCTTATTCACCATTGTGGCATGAGCTGACAACAGCAGTGATATTTGGGCCTACAGATTTTGAAGTGGAGGATTATAAAGGCAGCATGACAAGCTGGTCCGACTTTGGAAAATTTGTGTATGCACTTAAACAGGGAAGGGACCAGTTACCAGATAATATCAAACAGCAGGTACACCAGTTGGTGGATGGGGTGACTGATATAAAAAAGAAGATCGCCATACTGTATGAGTATCTCCAGAAAAATACAAGGTATATCAGTATTCAGTTGGGTATCGGCGGCTGGCGGCCCTTTGATGCAAAGTTTGTTGCTGCAAAAGCGTATGGCGATTGCAAGGCATTGACCAATTATATGTTCAGCATACTCAAGGAAGTGAATATTCATTCTGATTATGCATTGATACGGGCAGGAGAGAATGCCGGTTACATCACCGATGATTTTCCTTCACAGCAATTCAATCATGTTATTCTCTGCGTACCGCTGGCAAAAGATACCATGTGGCTCGAATGTACCAGCCCGACACTGGCTCCCGGTTATCTCGGCGATTTTACCTGCAACCGCTTCGCCTTATTAGTAGATGAGAATGGTGGTAAGCTTGTCCGCACCCCGGCTTATGGACTGGAAGAAAACCAGCAGCAAAGAAAAATTACAGCTGCACTGGATAATGAAGGCACATTGAAGGTAAATGCGGTAACCCGCTACAGTGGATTGCAGCAGGACAATATTCATGGCATGATCAACAACCTCTCAAAAGATAAAGTGAAAGAGTACCTGCATGAGCAATTAGACTTTGCCACTTATGAGGTCAGCGATTTTAAATATGAGGAACAAAAAAATGCTCTTCCTTCTGTTAACGAAACACTGGATATTACAGTGCTCAATTACGCAAATATCACCGGCAAACGGCTGTTTATCGTTCCGAATGTAATGACGAGAAATAACCGCAAGCTATCCATGGATGAGGAAAGGAAATACGACCTGGTGTTTAATATTGATTACCGGGATGTGGATTCCGTGGAGATAACTTTACCGGAAGGTTTTGCTCCCGAATTAATACCGCAGGATGTATCTATCAGCAGCAAGTTTGGTAAATACTATTGCTCTGTTAAGCTGACCGGCAATAAATTATTATACTTCCGTAAAATTGAAAGATATGCCGGTCGTTATCCGGCACAGGAATATACCGACCTGGTAAAGTTTTATGAGGCCACTTACAAGGCCGACAGGAATAAAGTGGTGCTGGTGAAACAGGAAGGCACCAAAGGGTTCTGAAACGGTTCCTTTATTTATCTTCTAAATGCAGCCGGTGAAAGATGCGGTGGATTGCCGGTGCAAGAATAACCCCGACATTGGTGATAAACACCACACCACTGAATAAGGCATAGCCGGAAGAAAATATTTTACCACTCACGGTTTCAATTTCAATCACCGGCCCCATACCACTTAATATCATAGAGGCATTGTGTATGGAATCTAACCAGGTGGCCATGCCCAGGTAATGATAACCCAGCACACCAATCACAAGACAAACCAGCATGATCAGAAAAGCGATGATAATGTTTTTGAATATCCGTTGGTAGAAAGTGGCTTTGGAGGCAAGTGGTTGTTTGCGGTGTTCGTACATAGTATTGAATTGTGGTACTAAAGATAAAAAAGAAAAAAGGTGACGCCTTTGATTTAAAAGACATCACCTTTTCACTATGTAAAACCGGCAGATGTATTGCTTAGTTCGCCGGTGTTAGTTTTGCTGTTATGATGGTTTTGCCGGTGGCAGGGATCGTCATACCGGCTGCATCTATGCTAACGGTGGCTTCAATTACGGTGGCTTTGGCCAGTACCAGTCCTGTCCTTACATCCACCTGCATTTCTGATTTCACTGTATTATTGCTGTTAGAGGTCATTTCCATTCCCATTTGTTCCATTATGGCGGCCACTACCTGGGTGCCGGTATAGGAGATACTGGCGACCCCGTTCTCTATAGCGGTGATCTTATAAGTGCCGGAATCACGGGAACTATACTTGTCCTTTTTTACCGAGCTAACATCTGTAAAGCTGTCGCCGGATTCTAATTTACGGTCCACCAGTGCGGGAATAAAGAGGTCAGTGGTTGTGGCATTGGCATCCCCGAGACCCATCATGGCTCCCTGGGGATTTTCTTCTACTTCATCCTGTTTTACAATTGTACCTTTTGTATCCAGCACAATGGATCTTGGCTTATTGATTTTGGGAGAAAGCATTTCAGCTATGGGGCCTTCATTATTCTGTTTATCACTGTCAAATGACATTTCCTGTCCCATCGCACTGGCATTTACCTGCAATTTGGTGATCGTTGAATGTAATTTGATCCCATCACTTTCTGATTTTACTATCTCATAAACAGTGTGACTCTTCGAATCCACATTGTTTTCCATGGTCTGGCCCATCACTTCGGCAGAAGAATTTACCTTGCTGCTGACCTCCACCATGAATTTCTGTCCTTTTTGTACATCCACTTTTGTTGTCTGCGCAATACTGTTGATTGAGAAAGATGCAAAGAGAACAAGTACGGGTAACTTAAATGATCGCATATGAAAGTTTTGTTTTGATGTAAAATTAAAAAAGCCGGTTAAAGATGTGGAAGTTTAACGACAAACCGTTGGTATTTGTTCATCAACTAACTTTTTAAGCTGGCGGTGTGCATCGGCCCTTTCCTCACCTAGCAGGTTTTTTACAAAAACGATGTAGGCGTAACCCCGGCAATAATCGATCATTGGCCAGGTACCGAAGAGCCCCGGGCTTGCTAATGAAGTTGCTGTTGATACTGGCATATAATATGGATTGGGCCTGGCGTCACCTTCGTGTATGACGGTAAGCGTATCAGTCTTTTTTTCTACGACCCAGCTGCCTGAAGCATAAGTATAGCCTTCTGCCGATTTTGGTGCATATTTGATCTGCTCAACACTATTCTGCACTTTCCGCATTTCATTTACGGCGTTCTCACTTAATACCTGCACACCATTGTACTTGCCTTTATTCAGCAGCATTACTAAAAACTTCATGTAATCATCGGCTGTTGATTTTGCACCGCCGGAAGGATTTACAGGCCCGCCATTTTCAGCAGCTGCAAATGTTGTTTTTGTCATTCCCAGCGGAGTAAACAATTTTTGTTTGATGATCACATCAAATTTCTTTTTACTGATAACTTCTATCACCCGTCCGGCAATATTCAGCCCGATACTGCTGTACCAAAAATCGGTGCCGGGGTTGGCTCTTATTTTCCGGGCCGCAAAGGCGTTTACTTCCTCTTCCAGGGTGCTGAATTTTCTTCGCTCCATCAGGTTTTTAAGAAAACCTCCTTCCGGGGATTCAATGCCGGTCATGTGAGCCAGGCACTGGCGGATGGTGATATAGTTTTTAAAATATTTTTCAAACTCCGGTATATACTTCACCACTTTGTCATCCAGCGATAATTTTCCTTCATCCACAAACTGCATCACTAAGGCAGCTGTCAGCCATTTGCTGCAACTGGCGATCGGGGCCTGTGTCTTGCTGTTAAAGTCGCCCATTTCTTTTTTATAAACTAAGGAATCGCCTTTCCACAGCAGGCATACCACATTATTGCCCAGCAGTTGCCGGTTATCCTCCAGTTTTTTTTCCAGTTCTGTCCAGTTATACTGGGAAAACGCAGGATTAAAGAACAGCAGGGAAACAAGAATAGACAGAGTTTTCATAAAGGGGAGAATTTAGAATATTACCAATTGGCTGTCCAGGTACCGCTCCATGTACTTCCATTCCATGTCCAGGTCACTTTTCCGTCTTTTACTTCGTTGCCGGTAATGGTGCCGGTATAGCGGGCAGTCATGCTGTTTGTAACAGAGCCTTGTGTATCTCCTCTTGTAATAACGATTTTCCCATCGCCAAATTGCTCTAGGGTCATCGTTGCTTTGGCGCCATTGTTCCATACAGCCTGGTATTGATTACCGGCTATCATTGTAAACTTTCCGCAGATGCCGCCTTCACATTCGTTGATGACTTTTGGCAGCCCGCCTTTCCTTCTTATGTTTACCAAAAACTGCCGCTCAGGGTTATCATTGCCTGTCATCAGCTCCGAAGTAATGTCACTCCATTTTTCTTCATAGCCGGTTTTCTTTACAATAACTTTTGATGTGGTGCCGGCAAAACTGTACTCCACATCGGAAAAACGGTATTCACCCTTTGCATTGGTGATGCCTTTCATAATAGTGCCATCTGATACTTCTAGTTGCACACTGGCCCCTGGCACGGGTTCATCAGTTTCAAAATCCAATACTTCCACATTGATGTGAAATATAGTGGCGTTATTGTCGCCTTTTTCAAGGGTGAAATATGCCGTGGCCGGAGGTATCTGTCTGCCATTTTCCATTCTTGGGGCATCACCACTGGGAATAAACTGCTTCTGTATTTTGTATCCTTCCTTATACACTTCTATCGCCACATATTCACCTGACAGTAAAATGGTATGCATCGCTTTTGCAAACCCATTGGCATCAGTAGTGGTGGCTTTGCCCGGGTTTACTGATACAGAAGCGCCGCTCACAGGTTTACCATTCTTATCCTTTACATATACGTCGATGGATTTATAATCCGAACTCATTTTTTCCAATTTCTCAAGCTTCACAACAATATAGGCCCCAAGAGCATACTGCGTCAGATCAATAGTTCTGTCTTTATAGCCGGGTGCTTTTGCTTTTATATAATGGGGCATCACCCTTGTCTTTACCATCACTCCATTCTTTTTTACATAATCCTCTTCGCCGAGATAGGTGATGAGGCCTTCGGAGCTGGCGAAATGACTTTCTCCACTCAACACTATCAGCCTGGCTTTTTGAATCGGCGAGCCTTTATAATCCAGTATCTGGAAAGTAAAAGAACCATTTTCCTGGGCTGCTAATTTAAAAGATGCAGCAATAAAAAAAATAATAGTGACGAAGCGGAACAGATGTTTCATATAAAAACATTTTGTCTAAAAAATGGTTTGTCAAAACATGTATTCAAAAATATAGTGCAACTAAAGGTAAGGTTGTTTTTGATGAAAGCTAAGTGGCGGAAGTGGGTAGTCATTGCTGAAAGAATAGCAGGGAAAGCCCGACTATACTGACTTTCAGGCAGATGGAACTAACTTTATATGACATAGTTTCGGGATTTGAGGCCTTGGATTAGTATTTGAGTTGAATGTTTAAAGTTATTTGATTTTTGAGGTCAGCTTTGTTAATTCCGCTTTTTAATGAATAAGTAGCAAACAAAAGAAATAGCTGAGCTGAAAAATCATTGCCACATTTTCTAATTATCAAATTTTCAAATTAATAATATGAACTTAGGAAACTTCACCATAAAAGCCGCTGAAGCATTTCAGCAGGCACAGCAAATTGCCTTTAATGCAAAGAGTCCGAACATTGAGACGGAACATATACTAAAGGCGTTGCTCGAACAGGAAGACTCACCCGTTGAGTACTTGCTGAAAAAGAACAATGTTACCGTCAACCTTGTTGACAGTAAATTGGATGAACTCATCAGTAAACTGCCCAAAGCATCCGGCGAAGCCGCACAACAGATAAGCCGGGAGGCGAATAATGTGGTATTAAGGGCCGGGTCAGTGCTCAAACAATTCAAAGATGAATTTGTAACACCGGAACATTTGCTCCTGGCATTGGTACAGGGCAACGATTCAACCGGTAAACTGTTAAAGGATGCAGGCCTTACAGAAAAAGGTCTCATCACTGCCATTAAAGACCTGCGAAAAGGAGAGACCGTTACTTCACAAACACAGTCGCAGGAATTCAATGCGCTGAATAAATATGCCAAGAACTTAAATGAACTGGCAAGACAGGGAAAACTCGATCCCGTTATCGGCCGTGATGAAGAAATAAGAAGAACCCTGCATATACTTTCAAGAAGAACAAAGAACAACCCGATACTTGTTGGTGAACCCGGCGTTGGTAAAACAGCCATTGCCGAAGGTATTGCCCACCGTATTGTAAATGGTGATGTGCCGGAGAACCTGAAATCAAAAATTATCTATGCACTCGACATGGGTTTGCTCATCGCCGGTGCAAAATATAAAGGCGAGTTTGAAGAACGTTTGAAAGGAGTGGTAAAGGAAGTGAGTACCAGTGACGGAGAGATAATTCTCTTTATTGATGAGATACATACTCTCGTTGGTGCAGGAGGTGGTGAAGGTGCGATGGATGCGGCCAATATTTTAAAACCGGCTTTAGCCAAAGGCGATTTAAGGGCTGTTGGTGCAACAACCTTAAATGAATACCAGAAGTTTTTTGAAAAAGATAAGGCATTAGAAAGGCGTTTCCAGAAAGTGATGATTGATGAACCCAGTGTGGAAGATGCCATCTCTATCCTTCGTGGTTTGAAAGACCGCTACGAAACACACCACCATGTCCGTATTAAAGACGAAGCCATCATTGCAGCAGTGGAATTAAGCAGCCGCTACATTACCGATCGTTTCCTGCCCGATAAAGCCATTGACCTGATCGATGAAAGTGCAGCCAAGCTCCGCCTCGAAATGAACAGTATGCCGGAAGAACTGGATACACTGGAAAGACAAATACGTCAATTAGAAATTGAAAGAGAGGCAATCAAAAGAGAGAATGATGAAGTGAAGTTAAAAGAATTGAACACCGAAATAGCCAACCTTTCCGTAACAAGAGATACCTACAAAGCAAAATGGAGCCAGGAAAAAGAACTGGTGGAAAAAGTGCAGAATGCGAAAGCCGAAATAGAGAACCTGAAACAACAGGCCGAAAGGGCAGAACGGGAAGGTGACTACGGTAAAGTGGCCGAGATACGATACGGCAAAGTGCAGCAGCAGGAACAGCTCATCACCGACCTTACCAAACAGATTGAAGAAAGTGGGGAAAAGCGTTTACTGAAAGAAGAAGTGGATGCGGAAGATATTGCGGAGAGTATTGCGAAAGCAACCGGAATACCTGTAACGAAGATGCTGCAGAGCGATAAAGAAAAATTATTGAAACTGGAAGAGCACCTGCATGAAAGGGTGGTGGGACAGGAAGAAGCCATCACCGCGGTGGCCGATGCGATAAGAAGAAGCCGTGCAGGATTGCAGGATCCTAAGAAGCCAATTGGTTCTTTTATCTTCCTCGGTACTACTGGTGTGGGTAAAACAGAGTTAGCAAAAGCCCTTGCAGAATATTTGTTTGATGATGAAAGCATGATGACGAGGATCGACATGAGTGAGTACCAGGAAAAACATACGGTGAGCCGCCTCGTTGGTGCACCTCCCGGCTATGTGGGGTATGATGAAGGCGGGCAGTTAACAGAAGCGGTGCGGAGAAAACCGTACAGTGTGGTGTTGCTCGATGAAATTGAAAAAGCACACCCCGATGTGTGGAATGTATTGTTACAGGTACTGGATGATGGAAGACTGACTGACAACAAGGGCCGGGTGGTGAATTTTAAGAACACCATCATCATCATGACCAGCAATATCGGCAGCCACCTGATACAGGATGCATTTGAAAAGGTGAAGGAAAGCAATGTGGAAGAAGTAACGGATAAGGCCAAAGTGGAAGTGATGAACCTGCTGCGCCAGACCATCCGGCCCGAGTTTTTAAACCGGGTGGATGAAATAATCATGTTCCGCCCATTGATGATGAAAGAGATAAAAGGCATTGTGAAGATACAGTTGAACGGCCTGAAGAAATTAGTAGCCGACAGCGGCATACAATTACAGTTCAGTGATTATGCACTGGAGTTTCTCGCCGAGCAGGGCTTTGACCCGCAGTTTGGCGCCAGGCCACTGAAGCGATTGATACAAAAAGAAATTGTAAACCAGCTATCGAAAAGAATACTGGCCGGTGATATTGATAAGACCAAGCCGGTGCTGGTGGATGTGTTTGATGGAGTGGTGGTGTTTCGGAATGAGATGCCGGAGAAAGTGAAGTAATAGTTTTTCCCGAGTCCATACTGGTGAATTGCCAGAATGGGATAACTCTTACTTGACCGAAAAACAAAATCAATAAATTCGTATTTAATATTAATTCAATGGGAGGCAGCCCGGGTTTGACTGTTAAACAAGCAAAGGAAATATTGAAAAAACATCCCGTTGTTATTCCAGATGCATTTTCTGATATTAGAAAAGAACTGGAAGGGTTTAAAGTGGCAGCTAAACAATTAGAAACAAATCTCAATAAACAATTTGAAGGTATTGAGAGAGCATTAAGGGAAATACAGAATGGCTTTAAAAGATATGCAGAACAGCTAACACCAAGTCTCAGAATATTAGCTGATCATGGGTGGTATATCTGTGGTAATTCTGCAATGACAGATAGTATTGACTTGTACATTGAAATAAAAAAGGGGAACACAAGAGAAGTTGATATGTTTATGGTTGATTTTTATGAAAAAGAATTTGAATACATAATCAATAATCTTAAAAAATCATACCCCGGCAGAAGTAAAATAATTACCGAAGCGAAAAACGCCCATAATAGAGGTATGTATTATTCTTCTACTTCATTATTTTTATCCACTGCAGACGGCATATTTAATGTTCATTTGTTTAAAGACTCAAAAAAAGGGAAACCAAATCTTAAGAAAGAATTAGATTGCAAGAAACAAATGAAGGAATATGTTGACCTTCTTATTGAAATGAGCCCTCTTGATGCAGTATACGGTAAAGCCAACTTGTTTAAGAGTACGCTTAATAGGCATAAGGTGATGCATGGCATTGATGTAGAATATGGAACTAGAGAGAATAGCCTAAAAGCATTGTCGTTGCTCGCTTTTATCTGTGATTTTTTTGGTCAAAATCGACTCAATAAAAAATAAGCCAGACTTTCTTCCAAGCCGAGTCTCCGCAGGGACTCGGCGTTATAACTCAACTGGTAATCAGTTCAATTGAATATTACTGCCTAAATTTGGTAAAACCTTTTATATGAAATCAGTACTAGGCATTACGATGTTTCTTCTTGTTAGCAACCTGGCGTTTCCTCAAAACCGCCTCACAAAGGACGGAGTCTTTGAATTTGTTGAATTAAACCACGGAATTGCAAGAATTGAGGAAGGTACTACTGAAAAACTAAAAAATTCTCCAACTGGCACAAGAGGTATCCTTCAAAATTTTGAAATAGCGATTGTTACCGATTCGATTGAGATCAAACCAAAAGCCAATTTCGGAATATTGTATACGATTAAAGCAAAGCAGGATACAGACATTGATGTTACTTTTGAATGGATATACCCGGAGAAGATCAAAACAGAAGACGGTAAGAAAATTAAATCATTAAAATTCACATTAAGCCGCCCGACAAATACTGATATTGCTTCTTCCTATAGTCTTGATACACCTTCGGAAATGGTGAAAGGAAACTGGACATTGAATATTTATATAAAAGGCGAAATGCTTTTTACAAGAACATTTGTTTTGTACTGATATCTCCGCCTTTGCAGTGTTCCCCTAAGACCACCATGCCGTTGTTGGTGTTTTCCTCCACCAGCAACACACCGTATAAGAGAATTTGAATTGTTTCCCAGCCGGGTCTCCATAGGAACCCGGCGTACGTTATCAGCTTCTGCCAGCCCACTACTGGCTTAGCTGTAGCTGGTAAGAAAACTGCTGGTCAAAAGGAGCAGTGGCTTGCTCCGGTTTTTGTATAAGAAAACGGTTCCGGATGGACTGTTCCCGTATTGTTCCTTTCAGCCGTTCATCATCATCGAATAAAAACTCATTAACAAAGTCCCGGTAACCATCCGCCCATACATGCACATGAATGTGTGCAGGCAGGTCGCTTTGGGGATAGCCGGCGGGTTTAATGGTTTGCAGTTCAAATTTTCCTTCATTATTTGTTTTTACATACCCAAACAGCCTTGCATGCCGCATATCGCCTTCATTGCCTCCCACATGCGGTGCATCAGCAGCGTACCAGCCCTTGGCATCGGTCTGGTACAGGTACACCAGTGCATTTGCCACCGGCTTGTTTTCACCGTCAGTTACAGTTCCCAGCACCCGTATCTTTTTTCCGGATTCTTCTGCTGCAGCTATTGCTAATATTTCCGTGTTGCTGCCGGCTTTTATTATATCACGGAAAGCTGTTAATGGATGAATGGGTAAGTATTTTTTATCAGTAAGGATACCAGATATGGTGGCCGACCTGTCATGCAGTTTCGTTGTGACCTCATTCAGCAATTGGGTGTTGTCTGTTTGTGCTGTTGACCGGCAGCTAAGGCAAAGTAACAGGCAGCAATAGAAAATGGATTTCATGGCAATTGATTTAATCAATAATAGTACAGTAATATAAAATCAATTGGCTCAGGATATTTCAACTGAATGACGAATGGGCGAAGCGGCCTGATTACAGGTAAATTTTCCTCCTTAGCAGGAAAATCGGATAAAAAAGTTAAATTACCTGTGCAAGCCTGCCCGATAGTTACAGGATTTAAGAGGGCTGGGATGAAGAAGTAAATATCTTTTTAAACGGGTAATAATGAAACATTTTTATCAAAACATACATGGTTGGTTTACTTTCCCCAATTTATACTCGCAGGTAGCATCTCATTACCCTGATGGAAGTCATTTTGTTGAGATCGGGGTCTGGAAAGGTAAAAGTGCTTCCTATATGGCTGTTGAGTTAATAAATAATAAGAAGCAAATTAAGTTTGATTGTATAGACACCTGGGAAGGTTCAGCAGAACACCTTGAAGAAAGCAGTGAAGCCTTTGAACCCAATTTAGTACTTGATAAAGATTGGATCTGGAAGTGTTTCAATAATAATATAGCCCCTGTGAAGAATATGATAAACCCAATAAGGAAACACTCATTGGAAGCGGTTAAGCTATACCAGGATAATAGCCTGGATTTTGTTTTTATTGATGCCTCTCATGATTTTGATAATGTAACGAATGATTTAAAAGCCTGGTACCCTAAAGTAAAATTAAAAACCGGGATAATGGCGGGACATGATTATTCCTGGGGGCCTGAAGTTAAACGGGCTGTCAATATTTTTTTTGAAGCTAAAAATATAGCAATCCGGGAACTAGAGGGCTGTTGGATTGTTTACAATAAATAAAATAACCTCTCTTCCGCCTTTGCAGGTGTTTCCCAAAAGAAGTGCGCCGTTGTTAGAAGAATTAAAAGAAAGCTGAACAGTTTAGCCGGTTTAGAATCTCCAGCCCACTGAAATGCCGGCATAAAGAGCTTCATTATTATACTTAGAGATAAAAGGTGTGTAATTCACCCTCCACATCAAACCATATCTTGTATGATGACGGTATCCCACCGAAGGAATAAACCCTGCTGTGTAAGGGTTGTGCCCGGTAATAATGTCTTGTTTAGCTCCCAGGTATTCCCTGTCTGCAAGAGTAACACCAAGCCCGGTTTCAAGAAAGGATTTATGATTACCAAGGTCAATTAAGTATTTGGCACCGGTTACTAAGCCGGGTTTATTACCAGAAAGACTTATGCCGGCATGCAAACCAAGCCCGGTCTTCTTTCCAACCTGCCTTTCATAGCCTACTGAAAAGCCAAGACCGTTACCGCCAACCTCAAAATAAGCGGTGTTTCTTTTAATGGATTGTTGCTGTGCTGTTAACCGGGCGGCCAACAGGATACTAATGGTAAACAGGAGTGTCTTTCTCATACCAGCAGGTTTAAAAGTCAGGGAAGGCTACTGTAACGAATGGGCCATGTTGTTTAGTATATTCTATTGCGCCACGGGATTAAAAAAAGCTTTGTATTATTGCCTATACAGAAATTGATGCGTTCATTATTACTATATTCCTTTTCGCTCCTTACACTTAATGCCGCTGCACAGCAACCCAAAGCACCCCCGGTTGTCAAAATAGAAGACAGGGCCTACAAGCTTATTGAAATGGATAATGGCGACCTTGTGCCCTTTGTCAAGACAGGTTCAGACAGCCGGGATATTTATTTCGAGAATGGGAAGATGATCAAAAAGATACACCTGGGTATAGCTGAGGACGATACCACCGGCCACACCGATTATTTTTATTATGGCGATTCCATCGTTGTATCAAAAGAGTACGATAACAAAGGATGGTATAAGGAGCTGGATTCAACTATTTATTCCAACGGGTATATCAGAAGACACTTCAATTATTTTTTCAGGAAATATGAAACCGAAGTGCTGGACGAAGAATATTTTATTATCGACTCGTTGAATTCACGACTGGTAGTAAAACAAACCGGCGCACCAGACCGGAACGTACTGATAACTATATTGAGCCAGGAACCATATAAGTATGTCAGCATTTCATATAAAGATGGAATAGAAACCGGACGGGATACGATTGCCTTTTATAACAAAGGGGACAGCATACGTACTGTTCATTTTAACAGGGAAGGGAAGTTTAATTATACAAGAAGGGAATACTCCTTTGATGAATATGGCAACTGGAACAGTATGATGATATTTTATAACAAGGATACCATAGGTGATCATATAGAATGCATCATCCGGAAAACTTATTATGAGGGAAAGGCGAATGCAGAACCGGAAGGAAAAGAAGCTTATTATGGTTATTGGGTTTCATTGTACGGCAACCGGCATTATATCTTTAAGAAAAATGGTGAAGCAGAAGCAAGACGAAACCCTTCATCTGATATACATAAGCTGAAGTGGGAGTTTGATGAAAGTCGCAAAATGCCATATATCATCATATCACCAGAAGAGTTAAAAAAAGATCCGCCGGAAAACCTGGAACAAGGGAACCGACTCTACCTGTATTTCGACAAAAAAAGAAAAGAACTTACGATCGGTGATTTTAATTGCACACAGCGGCCGGTTTTAAAACGGCGGCCTGACTAAAATATCAGCGGGTATTGCAGTCATCAGGTAAGATTTTTTTCAACTGCATAACGAATAAGGTCAGCATTGGATTGCATTTTCATTTTATCAAGGATGCGGGCCCGGTAAGTACTTACTGTTGTGGTGCTGACTGCAAGTAGTTCCGCTATGGCAGTGGCAGATTTGCCAGCTGTTAAAAGTTTAAATACTTCAAACTCCCTGTTCGAAAGTTGTTCATGTGGTTGTTTTGTTGATTCTTCGCCAAGAAAACCAGCCATTTTTTCTGCAATGGCCGGAGTTATGAATTTTTTTCCGCTCAATACATCTTTTACTGCTTTGGCAAGATTGTAATGAACGGTCTCTTTAGCAAGATATCCTGCAGCTCCGGCCTTAAATGCCCGTAATGCATATTGGTCCTCAGAATACATACTCATAATAAGTACGGGAATACCGGGAAACTCATGTCTTATCTGGTGAAGAGCATCAATCCCGCTGCGGCCGGGCATGTTGATGTCGGAAATGACAAGATCCCATTTTTTTTGCCCCGATAACCTGAGCAGCTCGTCTGCGTTCTCTGCTTCTTCAATGATAGCGGTTGGAAATTCTTCCAGCAACAATTCCTTTAGTCCCCGCCTTACAATGCCATGATCATCTGCTATCAGGATATGTAGTTTCATACTTATTTTTTTACCGGAGCTTCAATTTTTTTGTTTAACGGCACACTTACAACAATAGTGGTGCCTTTGCCGGGTTTGCCTGAGATCAGGTATTCACCACCCATTACAATGGCCCTTTCTTTCATTCCAAGCACCCCCAGTGTTCTCTTTGCTGCAGCTTCTTTTTCATCAAAGCCGGTACCGTTATCTTCTATCGTCAGCACAATTTTTTCATCCATCTTTTCAAATGTAACGATCACTTTTTGGGCACCAGAGTGGCGGGCCACATTTGTAAGCGATTCCTGGAAGATGCGGAACATTCCGTTCTTCACGGCCGCAGGAAGAAGTGGCTCTCTTTTGGGTGCTATCAGTTTTGTACTGATGCCGGCTCTTTTTTCAAACTCTTTTAGCTGCAGATCCATAGCGACTACCAGGCCCAGGTCATCCAATACACTTGGGCGTAGTTCAGTAGATATCCTGCGAACAGTCTTTACGGTATTCTCCATTAATTTAAGCAGGTCGCTTATTTTTTTATGCGCTGCAAGGTTCTCCGCATCAATTCTTTTTTCCAGCCAGGATACATCCATCATCATTACTGTGAGTTGCTGACCCAGTTCATCATGTATTTCACGGGCAATGGAAGTACGTTCTTCTTCCCTTACATTTTGCAGGTGTTCTGTTAACCGTCGTATTGACTGGTAAGATTCTTCCAGTGCTACTGCTGCTTTTTTCCTTTCGGTAATGTCCCGTATAGCTGCAGAGATGAACATGCCTTCTTCCGTAATCAGTGGTGATAAGCTTATCTCTACAGGGAACACAGTGCCATTTTTATGTTTTGCTGCCAGGTCAAGTGATTTACCCATCGGCCTGCTTGCCGGATTTGACACATAGCCTTTCCGTTGTTCTTTATGTTTGTTCCGGAAGCCATCTGGCATCAGTATCTCGACCGGTTGATTGAGCATTTCTTCTCTCGTATAGCCAAAAACAGTTTCTGCCTGGTGATTGGTCATTAATATCAGCCCATCTTCATTTACAATTACCATCGCATCAGGAGTTGCCTCCAGCAGGTCACGGAATTTCTTTTCATTTTTTATTATCGCCTCTTCGGCTCTTTTCAATTCCGTAATGTCAAACATGGCACCGTTCCATAAGATGCTCCCGTCTTCTCTTTTTTGCGGAATTGAGCTGCCCCGTATCCATCGTATTGTTTTGTCATCTAATTCTGTTTTGAAGGCGTAAGACCAGGGCTTTAATGTTTGTGCAGATATGTTTATCGTTTCAAGTAAGCCGGCCAGATCATCAGGATGTACCCGGGCAAATGCATTGCCGACATTTTGGTAAACTTCTTCAGGTGATATACCAATAACTGCTTTCACACTTTCGCCAATATAAGAGAAATGGAAATTGCCGTTCGGTTCCATGATGAACTGGTAAATAAAACCCGGTATAGAAGCACTGATCTCTCTTAACTGTACGTCTTTTTCATATAGTTTCTTTTCTGCTTTGATCCGTTCGGTCAGGTCTCTGGCCACACCGAGATACCTGTCTTCCGATAGCTTTTTAGCATGAATTTCTGTTTCAACACCAGTCCCATCTTTCTTTTTTAATCTTCTTACAGTGATGGTGGACTGGCCCTTGTCCAGCAGATCCAAAAGAAATGGTTTTGCTTTTAAGTCTGCTTCAAATACGAAGTCGGCCAGCGACATATTTTTATATTCTTCATTAGAATAGCCAAGCAGTTGCAGGGCACTTTCATTGGCTTCAAGCAGTTGCCCTTTAGAATTGAAAAGGATGATTGAGTCCCCGGCCTTTTCCATCAGGGTACGGTACTTTGTTTCGTTTTCCTTTAGTTTATCCTGGGCTATCTTTTTTTCTGTTATATCCCTGGTTACACTCAGCAGGGAGATGATATTTCCATCCCCATCCCTGAATGGAACAGCATGTGTCTCCATCCAGCGGTGTGTGCCTTTGAGCCCGATGATCTCAAATTCCAGTGTGCCGGATTTATTGTCAAACACTTTTTGTAATAGTTCGGTAAATGCTTTCCGGTATTCAGCTGCAACAATACCAAGCACAGATTTGCCTTTTACCATCTCAAGGCTGTCGGCTTCAATCATGGTAAGTCCTGCCCGGTTCATATCAAGTAACTCACCTTTTTCATTCAGCAGTTTGATACACTCAGGCTCGGTTTGAAAGATGGTGCTTAAACGTCTCTCACTTTCTGCAAGGGCTTGCTCTGCTTTTTTCCTGTCGGTAATATCCTGCACAATTCCTAATGATCGTACCGGGTTCCCGGCTTCATCATAAAATGTCTCGCATTGTTCTACTACATATTTGATACGGCCATCATTAAACTTCAACCGGTGTTCAATATGATAAGGCGTTTTATTTTTTACCGAAAACGAATATGCATTGTTGACCATTTCTCTGTCATCCGGGTGTATTAATGCGAGAAATGCTTCGTAGGAGGCTTCAAACTTCAGAGGGTCTATTTCAAATATCCTGTAGATCTCATCGGACCATATTAATAAGTTGGTTCCAAATTCCAGTTCCCAACTTCCGATATGAGCAATACGCTGGGCTTCATTAAGGAGGGCTTTACTTTTTGTTACTAACTGTTCTGCTTTTTTCCGTTCTGAAATATCCCGGATGATCATACTGCTTCTTTCCTCTCCTGATGTATCCTTAAATTTAGCAGAAGTGATCTCTCCAGGAAATTTTGAGCCGTCCTTCCGAAAAAAAGTAAGTTCTCCTTTTGCTTTTCCTGTCTCCATGCGTTGCTTAAGAAGAACAGGCAAGTTGGGGTCTGAAGTATCAACCATACCATTTCTTCCTGCGTCGATTATTTCTTTTTCTGTCATTCCAAACATAGAGCAGGCTGCGGCATTAGCCGCCAGTATCTTTCCTTCAGGTACGGTCAATAAGATCCCATCAGGACTGTTTTCAAATAATGAACGATATTTTTCCTGGGTATCAGTTAATGCTTTCTCAGCTTTTTTCTTGTCTGTGATATCCCTTACGTAAATGGACAAGCCTTCAGGTGAAGGATAAATAGAATCTTCATGCCATAAGTTTAACGGAGCAAAAAACTCAGTGTTGGTTGTGTATTGTTGTTCCGTCATTGCCCGGTTAAAGGCCCGGTAAGTTTCTGAATTGACTGCTTCAGGAAATTCTTCCCAGATATTCTTTCCGATAAGGTCTTCAGGCATTCTCATGGTTAATGATGCGGCCTTTTTGTTCACATAAGTAAAATTCCAGTTAGTATCCAAAGCGATAAAAGGATCATTCACCCGTTCAAAAATATCCCTGATCAAGGCCGCTTTTTCTTCATCCTGCCTGTGTAATGTTTCTTTTTCTTTTTCGCTGTCATTCAGTTTCCGGATTCCGTATTTAATGACAAAGAAGAAGCTGACAATAAAGACGGAAATCATAATGCTTATACCAAACTGTGTATCATAGTAGCCCGATTCATATCCCCGAAGGGTTAACCAACCAATAGCAAGAAGTATAATGACAATGAAAAGTATTTGCAGGGCACCTGTCTTTGCGGCCTTAGTTTTCTCATTGAATGTAGCTAACAATCCTGTTTCAGGATTCGAAAAAAGAACAGCTAATGGTAACAGCAGAAAGGAAAGTGTGCCAGGAAGGGTGGCTTTGTCAAATCCCTTAACCCGGTACAGACTGCTGACATTATAGAGATAGCCGGCTAAACCAACGAAAGCTATCGCCAGAATGATTATTACGGATGCATCTGAAATTTTCCGTAAGCTATTTCTTTTGAATGAGTGTAATAATAAGGCAGTGCCAAGGAAAATAAAACCTATGGCACCCAGTGGGATCATGCGACCCGGGTATGGCCCTGCAGGAACTGTTTTTTCCTTAAAAAACAATTCATCAATATTGGCATTCCAGTGAAACAGGTATTCGCTTAATGTAACGGCTCCAAGCAGTATGATAAACAAAGCCAGGCCTTCTTTAATTTTTCTTCTGAAACCGGTAGGCTGGATTAAAAGCGAAGAACCTGCCGCCAAAATGGCTATCACAGTATTTACTTTCATGCCCGCCCACCCCAAGCCGTGAATAAGAGGTGTCAATGTTTCAAAATTGAAAACCCACCCGGCTAATACCAGCAGACTAATGGCAATAGCGGCAGCTACCAGCAGAACAGTGATCCGGGTTGTTTTAAAAAATGTATTTTTTTTGAATGGCATAGTTCGGATTTCAAAAGATTTTTTTATGTCAATACGAACCCTCTTGTTACACCACCGGGTGATAACAAAAGTGTCTGCACATGTACTATTAAAGGTTGGTTAATGGTGATTGGCGACCGGCTAAATCTCAAATGAAATGTATAAGTTTTTCATAAAGTAATGAATGACTTGGGCCTGACGAAACTAAAAAAAAGCGTTTCACCGATTCGTAAAGGTTTAATGAAAGTTTTGTAGTTGAATTATTACAAACCACTCCTGGTACTGGTAAATCTGGTGGCCGGTACATAAAACTAAGAGCTTTACAGCAATCAGGCTTATACACATTCAACCCCATTAATTAGTTGTATATAATTGGTTATCAGGTAAATATTCTGGCTTATAGTGCCGGTGAAAACAAAAAAACCTCTCCCGTCAATAGGAGAGGTTTCACCAGATTATTGTGAATGGAATTATTAGGCTTTATTAAGTTTCCGGGTTTCGATTCCGTCAGCAGTTTCTATTCTCACAAGATAAGTTCCCCTGGCAAGAGGTTGATTGATACTTATTTTATTACCCGTTACGGATGTTGTGCTGAACAATTGTTTACCACTCATATCAAAAATGGTAACTCTTTTTATTTCTGAAGACGAGTAAACAAACAGCTGATCGGTGAATGGATTAGGCCCAATCGTAATAGCATTATTTCCGGCCAAAGATATTCTTGCTATGGGGCTATACTTATAATTACCATTAACATCGATCATTCTCAGGCGGTAATACAGGTAACCAGTGGGCCTTACGGCCAGCTGAGATATCATATCAGGATAGTTGTATGAATCATTTAACTGGTTTCTTGCATTTACAGTTCCAATTTCAGTAAAAATGCTGCCGTCATTGCTTCTTTCAACGATATAGCGGGAAACGTTCTGTTCATTTTGTGTGTTCCAGGTCAGCAATATGTCAGCATTATTTTTAAATGCTTTGAAAGTAGTAAGTGAAAGTGGAAGTATCTGGTTAAGCGGTCCGGCAATTTCAAGATCGTCTACCGCCACCCCCGCAGCATTTGTATTCACATCCGTTCTGAAACGAAGCCTGAAGGCAACATTCGTATTTCCTGCGAGGAACGAAACATCACGGGTATATTGTGTATAGGAGGCCACACTACCACTAAAGAAAGCTTCATTAGCCGGGAAGCTGGTGGTTCCGCTTGTGTTGGCATTATTGTACCATCCTGCTGCAGTTGTGGTTCCTAATGCAATCCAGGTAGTACCCTTATTCAACGAATATTCCACTCTGAATCCATCATATCCTGTCTCTGTACTGAATTTGGACCAAAATCTTAATGTGTAAGTACCAGGAAGTGTGAAATTATAGTTTGGTGTCATCAGGTTTGATTCACCGTTGTCAGTATAATTACCAACAAGGCCTGTTACCCAGGCGTTGCTTCCGCCATGTACTCCACTCTTACCGGCTACGGCAGAATTTCCTCTTTCCCAGGTTGTGCCTGAAATATTTTCAACTCCGAAATTATCTGTGTTCACCTCAAAACCACCGCCATCTGCAATCAGGTAAGGTGTTCCTTTATTTGGCAGTATATGAATAAACTGTGTTTTTGTAAGGCTGGATGCACCGCTATTAATTGTAAGTGTTACGTTGAATTTGCCGGAAGCGGAGTAAGTATGTGATGGATTCTCGGAAGTTGAAACACCGCCATCTCCAAAATCCCAACTCCATGAAGTGCCTTTGTAAGAAGTGCTTGAAAAATTAATTGCAATGCCCGTATAAGACACTTTCTTATCTGCATCAAATAAAGCAGTGGGAGTTGTAAATATATCAGAAGAGAATAACCCCCTTCCATGGGTAGCTGCAATAACTAATTTATCGGATTGGCGCATTTGAAGCATATCAACTCTAACATTCGCAAGACCCGAGTTGCTGGCTCCCCAAACTGTTGAGCCGCCATTCAGATCATCAGTACTCCAAACGCCTAATTCAGTTGCAATAATGGCCTGATCACTATTGGAAGGATTGAACAAAGCCCAGCGTATCGGCATATCTGGCAGGTTGCCCTCCACACTGGTCCAACTGGTGCCGCCATTGGTACTTTCCCAAATGCTGTTTACTCCATAGTTTGAATAGATGGCCAATAAATGATTATCATTTCCTGTTTCCACTTCTACACAACTCAGGTAAGCAGTGGGCAACCCGGTACTGATATTGGTGGCCGTAGGGGCACCAGTATGTGCATTATCTACTCTGAAAACATCTCCATTACTTATCCCAAAAAATACCCTGTTGGCGGTGTTGGGTGATACTTTAACTGTAGTAACCGATCCTCCAAAACCTGCAACGGCGACACTTGTAAAAGTGCCACCAGTCTGTGGGTTATCCCAACGGGTATAATTATTATTGCCATTACACATATACATTTTATCATTCACATCATCATAATCAGTTGGGCTGATAAAATCGCCGCCTCCTGTACTGAAGTTTGTCCATGTAGATCCTCCATCATTAGAACGATAAAAATCATTATAAACATAGGAGGTAAATTGGTATTGTGGTTCATCCTGATCTATATGGCAGAATGCCCCATCTCCGCCAGTAACCTGTACAGTATTTTGAACGGTGCCAGATGTGAATTGATGAGAGCCATTATCCTGCGCACCAGCAAGGAAGTAGTTATTCAGTGCAGTGGGATGTATGGCACAGGCATAAAACTGTGCTGTTACATAATTTGCACCTTTATCAATAATTGTTGGTGTAGCTGCATTCGCATTTGTAGTACGATAGATACCTCCATCGTTTGTAAAATAGGCTTCAGTAGAACTTCCGGGTTTGAACAGGACAGAGTGCTGATCGGCATGTACATATTGAAAACCAAAGCCACCATACCAATGGCTGACTTGTGTCCAGGTGCCGGCCCCATCATTAGAAACAAAAATATCAATCGCACCAGCGAAAAGCCTGTCACGGTTGACCGGGTCTACTGCCAGTGAAAGATCATACCAGGCCTGGCCGCGGGAAAAATCCGTGGCTCCTACTCCCGGATCTGCATCTGCAGGTTCTGTGCGGGAGGTCCAGGTGGTACCACCATTGATGGTTCTAAGTACCCCTGCTACTACGTTGCCATTTTCACAAACGGCATAAACATAGTTGGCATCGGAAGGGGCACAGGCCAGTTCCACTCTTGCAGCTGTTATCGGTAATGTTTGAGCAGCTCCAAAAGTAACACCTGCATTGGTTGATTTATGAACAGAGCCATCAAGACTTGCATATACGTCACCATTAGCGGCAATTTCAACATCGTATGTCAGATTACTCACAGCACCTGTAATGCCAAGTCCCGTGCCTAATACTTTTGTAAATGTGGTACCTCCATCGGCGGAACGACGCAAGCCGGTTTGTGTAGCTACTAAAATAATACCCGTACTATTTACAACTATTTTCTGGCAGTAATAAAAATTTGAATTGTTTGTGGATGCTAATTGTGACCAGGATGCTCCACCGTTTATACTCTTCCATACACCCAATCCCTGGATAGCATCACCATTAAAAAAACCTTCACCAGTGCAGAAGTACATTACCAGGGGATTTGAAGGGTCTTGCGCAATGGAAGTCACGGCAAGATTTCCTAATAGGTCATCAACGGGAGCCCATAATGGCTCTGCCACTGTTATATTAGTTGTTCTCCATAGACCGCCTCCGACACTTCCGGCAAATACAGTATTACCTGTGGCATCATTTGCGTCAACCAGCATTGTTCTTGACCTTCCACCTTGATTTTTGGGGCCTAAAGAATTCCATTCAACCCCGGTTAATGCTGCCTCCGTTCTAATTAACTGGTCTTTATATTCTTTTGCAGCGATTAATCTGTCAACAGGAATATAGCCAAGTGCAGGGTCTTTCATCATTTTAATATCCCGTTCCATGGCTTCCCGGGCACCGGTTTCTTCAGAAATCTTTTTTTTATCCGGCGCCATATTTAAATGCCGGCAGCTTATAAATAAAAAAATGAAAATAAAATACCTGGTGAAGATTCGCATCGGAGGTTTTTGCATATATAGGGTTTATGCTCTAAAATTATGAATTTATCCTTAGAACATAAATATTGATATAAACGAAAACTGCAGGGATGTGGCCCTGCAGTTTAAATAGTTTAAGTGTTTAAATTATTTTATCTCGTTCAGCGTCATATCCTGAACAAACCGGCTGTGGATATTCACTTCATAGGTCACAGATTTTTTTGTTTTGTTACAAAAAATCTCAAACCGCAGTGTGTTATCCGCAATTTCATCAGTATTGAGTAAAAACTTTTTTGTAAAGTTCTCACCTTTGATATTTTCTCTGTATAATGAGTTGCCATACTCATCAGTGATGCTGATGGTAAACTCATCCTGTAATGAGTTGCCGGCAAAGTTTAACTGGAACATTGGCTGATTTTTGATCATGCCGGCAAATTTCATTTCTACTGGAACAGCAGGATTTTTTTCTCCGGCCATAACCGCAGGTGATGCAGCTACTGAAAATACCGTGAAGAAAGCGATTGCGATTAAACGATTGTTACTGAAAATCTTTTTCATAATTCATGTTTTAAGGTTAATAATCTGTTTCTACAAAAAATTGATGGAGTTGCAATCGGGCAAACTAAAAATCAGGGCAAACAAAAGGGCAAGTGTAGTCTTGGTTCCGGTGTCTTTGTTTTCCGGTTAAAAGCAACCTGATGTTGCTTTGATGTTGTAAAAGTAGTTTGGTGAATTGATGGTCGCAAATCAAGATATAGGGTACATCAGCATGCCCAAGTTACAATATCAGTCTATAAAATATTAATAATCAGCTACTTGGTTAAGCATTCTGTCAATATCGCCAACAGTTCTTTTGGCTGCTCAATCAACCATATTGAATATGATAATTCAATATGGTGGGAGATCGTTGCCGTTTCAGGTTTGTTTGTAACCCCCCGAACGGGGGGTATAAAAAGCCGCAGAAAACAAGAATATTGCTAATTAAACTTAAGCGAATGAACTGGCTAACTGCCTGATTATCAAAATGGGGTTTTTGTGTTAGGAAATTAGTGACAACTGGATTTGGCAGGGTTGATAAAAATATTATCTTCAACCGCTTCCGGACTATGCCGGATTGGCATAACTGCCTTTCTCTCAACCAAATGGTGGGAAATTTGTTAATGATTATACAGGCTCAGAACCAGGTAAGGCAATGAACCGAAAAAAGGAGAACTATAATGGCATTTAAAAAAGACGACGTAATTATTATTGAACCCAGGGAAATCTTTGTAGGTAAAAAAGATGCCCCGGTAACTCTTATGGAATTTGGCGAATATGAAAGTGAAGAATGCGCAAAAGCAAATGAGATTGTTAAGCAATTGCTCGAAGAGTATGAAGGAAAGATAAGGTTCCAGTTCCGCCATTTTCCGTTAACATTAATTCATCAGCGGAGCCTGAAGGCCAGCGAATCTGCTGTTGCTGCTGCACAAGAAGGAAAGTTTTGGGAAATGCACAATGTGTTGTATGCTAACCGGCGCAATCTAGGTACTACCAGTTTGAAATTACATTCAAAAGAAGCAGGTGTAAAGAATAAAAAATTTTTGGATGATTTGGTGAATGGTGTATATGGCTGGCAGGTGCAGGATGACCTGAAAGAAGGCATTAATCGTGGAGTGAAAGAACTGCCTGCTTTCTTTATCAATGATGTTCCTCTCGGGCTTAAACCAACATATGCCAACCTGAGTGCGGCTATTGACGCTGCGTTGAAAAAAAGCAAGAGCAAACCTGCTGCCAAGAAACCTGCAGCAAAGGCAAAACAAAGAGCATAACTGGAGTAAGTGTTTACCACTGATCGATAATATTGTATCCCGTTTCAACCAGAGATGGGATTTTTTTTGTTGTTAAATGCAAAAGCCCCGTCTCATTGACTGAGACAGGGCTTTTGAAATAGGTCAGTTGTTATTACCAACGATTATTTGAGTAAGCTGGTCTTGCACCTCTTTCAGGCCTTTCTTCTTTAGGCTTGGCAACACTTACTTTGATAGAACGTCCATCAACAGTTGCGCCATCCAGTTCAGCAATTGCTTTCTGAGCAGCAGCATCATCACTCATTTCCACAAAACCAAAGCCTTTGCTGCGGTTTGTGTATTTGTCCATAATAACTTTAGCTGAAGTAACTTCTCCGTACTCAGCAAAATAACTTCTTAAGTCTTCATCCACAACGGCGAAGCTTAAATTTGAAACATAAATGTTCATGTAAAAAAATTAACTTTTAAAAATACTTGAGAATAACGCAAGGGTAAAGAAGACTAACTATTAGCAGAAAATGCGTAGCAGAAAAAATCGTTCACTTACAAAATGCTCTATCGCTCAAATTAACAGTGCAAAGGTAATGGTTAAAAATCACTTCTGCGGTTTTATTTTATTACCGCATTGTTAATTCGATACCGGTGGCTCAGCGTTGAATATGTTGTTATTTTCTTCTCTTTTGCGGATACCAAAGTTGTAGCGAAGGTTAATACCGAACCTTCTGGTGTCCGCTTGTCTATAGCCACTTGCAGTAACACTACCCTGGTTGATGCTGAAGTTGTTTTTATTGCTGAAAAACATATCATTTAAGCTTAATGTGACAATCAGTTTATCTTTTATGAATTTTCTGTTGATACTTGTATTCAATGCACCAAAAGTTGTCAATTCATAAAATTGTTGCTGACCTTTCAGCCGCAAAAATCCGTTCAGGGTTATTACAGAACGTTTGTCTATTTTGAATGTCTGGTAAGTAAAAAAAGTCCAGGTTCCTTTTTTAAAGGATAATGGCTTGTTCTCATATAAGCCCTGGTAGAAATTATGATTGTATTGTGCTCCCAGCACAAAGAAATACCTGCCACCGGGTGGCAGTGCTCCTAACCCACGGAAATACCATTCTTTATTTTTCCCCAAATTATCATAGGTGCGATATGCCTGGCTCTGGCTGGTGTCGGATTGATAAACAACATTGGTGAAAATATCTTTTGTCTCGTTTACACCTATAGCAAGAATTGGTCTTTCATCCACACTTATGTTGGCTTCATAATTATGATTGAATTGTGGACGAAGTGATGGATTGCCTGTTTCGGTTAAAAATTCATCTATATAGCGGCTGAAAGGATTTAACTGATCGTAATTCGGTCTGTTGATGGTGCGACGATATACCAGATATGCCCGAAGATCGTAGCCGGCAATTTTCATCAGTTTTTTACTTAGGTATATGTATGGGAAAAAGTCGGTACGATGAATGGAAAATGAAGTGTCTCCGGGTATTGATTGTTCCCCTTTCATATTAGTATTCTCTATCCGGGCTCCCAATTTGGCAATAAAATCTTTTCCTAAGGTTTTCGCCCCCTGCAGATAAAAGGAATTGATGTTTTGATTATAGTCGAAAGTATTGGTACGGCTTAGGTCTTTTGTTCTTACCCCGTTTGTTTCCCGAAAGTAATTTGTAACATTAAGAACGGCATGATTCGTGGATTGAATACCGCTTTCAAGTGTAAACCTTTTTTTCATTTTTAATTTCAGGTCCGATCTACCGGTAAAATGATTGCGTTGGTTATCAGCCGTTCCGTCGCCAGCAGAAAAGACAGCCAGGGGAGAATAATAGTTTGTAGAAAAATGCTGCTCTGATTTATGATTTGTATATGTGAAAAAAAAGTCATTGGTCCATTCTGAACCAAGAGAGTCTATTTTATATTTTGTTTCAAAACCACTGCCTAGTGATAATGAATGGCCATCATTATTTACATTATTCACACTACTGCTTAGTATTTGTGAAGTGCTTATTTTTTCGATTGTATTGTCATTTTGGGAACGGTTATGAAAATTGTTATAGTTCAGGGTGCCATCATACGTCAACTCCCATTTTTTACCTAACTCCCATGTCATACCAAAGGCAGTATAAATAGTGTTGCCGGGATATTTTGTAAAAGCTTCCTGGCTAAGAACTGAATCGGTATTAAAAATTCTATCAGTTATAATTTTTTCATAACTGTTCCTTCTGCCATAATTAAAATTGAGATAAGAAGTTTTTTTGTCCGTATTATTAGTGAAGTTGAAGCCAATAAACTGGTTGCCATAAACGCCTTGCTGAATGCCGCTGTTAACGCTGCCGGTCAGTCCTATTTTCACTCCCTTTTTTAAAACAACATTTACAATGCCACCGCCGGAAGAAGCATCATATTTAGCGGAAGGAGTTTTTATTATTTCGATTTTGGAAATGGAATTAGGTGGCAGATTCTTTAACATTGTTGCTACATCTGCGGCACTCATTTTCATGTCACGGCCATTGATTTGAACAGTGGCGGGTGTCATACTGCTGATATATATGTTTCCATCCTGATCAACAAAAAGACCGGGAGTTTTTTCAATAACCTCATAGCCGCTGGTAGAAGCTTCTGCTAAATTTTCAGGATCGACGATCAGTTTATCATCTTCCTGTTTCATCAGGGGTTTTTTGGTGGTGACCACAGCTGTTTCTAAAGTTTTTCCCAGTGCTTCTGTTGTAAAACTGAAAAAGGTTTGATTGCCTGATGTGGAGATACCTTTTTCGACAGGCTGATAATTAATAGAAGTAATCCTGATGGTATATTGAGTGTTTTTTTTAAGATTAAATTTTGCCACACCGGAGCTGTCAGCCGTTTTCTTTACTATTTCAGTGCTGTCTAACCTGTTAATGAGTGTAATTGACGCAAACGCCAATGGTTCTTTCTTTTGGTTTGTTATTTTGATAGTGGCTGCAATGTCCTGTGAATAGGATCTCTGTATAAATGTAAACAGGAAAAGGAACAGGAGAAGTTTTGGAAGGATAGGATGCAGTCTGATATACATGGTTATACAGTTAGTGAATAGGTAAAAATAGTAAACGTATTTTACCGTGATAGTGTTACAACGGAAATTGAAAAATTTTGGTAATATTTTAACCTTTATTCTTTTTTGGTTTTTTCCTTATGGATCTGGTGGGCTTCATCAATGGAATGTGTTTGATGTATGTCAGCATCTTTTTTTGACAACTCGGATAGCCTCACATAAAACTTCTTTAATGTTTCCAGTTCTTCGGCCGAAAGATCTTCTATATCAATCAGCCTGTTGCTGGCGGTAGAACTTGCGGCAATCAGCTCATTCAGCTTTAATTGAATTGCAACAGTGTCTTTATTCTGTGAATGCTGAATAATAAAAACCATCAGAAAAGTTATAATTGTAGTTCCTGTGTTAATGACTAATTGCCATGTATTTGAAAAATTAAAAACAGGACCTGTAATGCCCCATATAATAATTACCAGGAATGCTATTACAAAAGCAGGTAAACTGCCGGTGGCTTTAGTAATTTTAGAGGAAAAATTTTCGAATGTAGCGGGTAATTTATTTTTTGTCTTCATAATAATTGATTTAAAGGAAGTGTTTGTAGATTTACCTGCATTGAAATTAAGTCATTTACTGTCTAGTTATGGTCCAATTTACAGCAACAATTAAGCGGTTTGGTTCTAAAGGAGAAAAGACCGGGTGGACCTACTTTGAAGTGCCGCCCGATCTGGTGCAGCAGCTAAAACCAGGAAATCGTAAAGAGTTTAAGGTAAAAGGAAAGTTAGATGCTTACCCGGTTAAAAGAGTTTCACTGCTTCCTATGGGGGGAGGCCTTTTTATTTTTGTATTAAATGCTGCTCTTCGGAAAGCTATTGGAAAGAAACAGGGAGCAATGGTGAAAGTCCAGTTGACAGAAGATAAAAGTGAGTTTGTTTTCAATAAAGATTTTATGGAGTGCCTTGATGATGAGCCTGCGGCCAAAGAATTCTTTAAAAGTTTAACCGGCTCGCACCAGCGGTATTTCAGTAAATGGATTGATGATGCCAAAACTGAACCAACCAAAGTAAAAAGAATTACGATGGCTGTAGATGCACTTGCCAAAAAGTGGGGCTATCCGGAAATGTTACGGGCTTCGCAAGGAAAACTGTAATTATTTCTTTTACTTGCGGCATGATTTCTTCTTTAAACGATTTTAAGAACCCTTTTTTTATTGGTGTGGCGGGAGTTGGTATGAGTGCTATTGCACAATACCTGAAAGGTATTGGGAAGAATGTATCCGGTAGTGACCGTTTTTTTACCCCGGGAGTGTATAATGAAGTGCAGGAAAAGCTGGAGGCTGAAGGTATCAGGTGCTTTGTTCAAAATGGTGAGGGTATTACTGAGGAAACGGATCTGATCGTTGTGTCAACAGCTATTGAAGATACGGTAGCTGAAGTTCAGAAGGCAAAAAAGCTGAATATACCAATACTCAAACGTTCAGAATTATTGTCGTTAATTGCCGCCAGTAAAAAAACAATTGCTGTAGGTGGAACCAGTGGCAAAAGTACCACCAGTGCCATGTTGTTTGATATTTTGGAACATGCAGGTCTTCAGCCAAGTATTATTAGCGGCGCAGGATTGATCAGTATTATAAAACAGGGAAAGATCGGTAATGCAAAAGTTGGAGCAGGAGATTGGTTGGTGATAGAAGCCGATGAAAGCGATGGTTCTATTGTTCAATATAAACCAGAAATAGGATTATTGCTGAATATTGATAAGGACCATCAGGAAATCGATGAACTGTTGCATGTTTTTGAAGTATTTAAAAATAACAGTAAAAGATTTGTTGTAAATCAATCTCATCCGCTGGCATGCAAACTTTCACAGCAAGTGAAACAAGATTTTTCTACCGATCCAAATATTTTTGCTGGTTATGTGGCAACGGATTTCATGCAGCATGGATTAGTAATCAACTTTAAAATTCATGAAATTAATTTTCAAATCAATCTCGTCGGCAGGCACAATATGGAAAATGCTGTTGCTGCTGTAACTATTGCCAACGGAATTGGGATAGATCTCGAGACCTGTGCTGCTGCATTAATGGGTTATGGGGGTATTTATCGTCGTCACCAGGTCTATGGCAAAAAGAATGGTGTATGGCTCATTGATGATTATGCACATAATCCCGTCAAATGTGCGGCTGCAATCGAAGCTTGTCAGCCTGTTGCCCCCAAAATAATTGCCTGGTTTCAACCTCACGGATATAAGCCTACTAAATTCTTGCGAGAGGATTTTGTCAAAGAATTGGCCCGGGTACTTCGGTCAGAAGATGAGATATGGATGAGTGAGATATTTTATGCTGGTGGTACTGCTGTAAAAGATATTTCTGCCAATGATCTGATCAATGATTTAAAGGCACTTGGAAAGCAGGCTTTTTTTGTGGTAAACAGGAAAGATTTTTTAATAACTGTCCGCCCACATCTTACTGCTGATTGTGTATTGCTGCTAATGGCAGCGAGAGATCCTTCCCTGGAGCAATTTGCCAGGCAAACCTGGCAAGATTTATGAATTTAATCAGGAAGCAAACTCAACAACATTCTCTTTCGTCACCGGCAGGAACATATACCAGCATAAAGCCATCAGCAAGCCGGGATGCGATGTATCAGACAATTGTTTGTCTTTGGTAAAATGAACAGCGGCCGTTCCTTCTATTGTACTAAGGCCACAGGTAACAAAGGGCTTGTCTTTTGAATCTTTATACAGAACCAGTTGGGCCAACGGGTTGTTATGAGTGGTGTAATAAAATCTTTCTTCATTTACATCAATAAAATTTTCTTTATTCTCATGCCCTAATTCACCGATCTTGATGCCGTATTCGTTCCGGAGTACTGTTTTATTTCGAAGAAAGCCTTCCTTCCGTATCAGGAACACTCTTTTTTGTTTATCACATTCCACCCTTGCGGTATTGGAGAAGGGATTTAATGTAAGGCTAAGTATTTTTTTATCATCTTTATAAAGGTGGTAAACTTCGTTGTTCGAGGCGGAAGAAACTGATTGCCATCTCATAGCTTAGGTTTTAGTGGTTGCAATATGAAGAAAATTACAATGGTTTATGACAGGTAACAACCAGTTAACCTAAAATTAATATTAACTTCATATTGAAATGTATTAAGTGCAAAAACTGTGGAAAATCCGGGTTTAATGCACATTTTTGCTATAAACTGTTTAAGTATTAATAATGAATTCGAACAAAGAGAGAGACAGGAAATTTCTCGAAAGAGCTATAGAACTGTCGAAACAAGGTATGGAGGGTGGCAAGGGTGGACCTTTTGGGTGCATAGTGGTGAAGGGGGATGAGATTGTAGGGGAGGGTAATAACATGGTTACCTCATCAAACGACCCGACAGCCCATGCTGAGGTGGTGGCCATCCGGCAGGCCTGCGAAAAATTAGGCACTTATCAACTTTCTGATTGCGAGATCTTCACCAGTTGCGAACCTTGTCCGATGTGTCTCGGCGCTATTTACTGGGCAAGACCTAAACGGGTGGTATATGCCAATACAAGAGAGGAAGCTGCTGCAATAGAATTTGATGATGACTTTATCTACAACGAGATCAATGCAAAAATGAGTGACAGAAAAATTCCTTTCATCCATCACCCGCATCCAAAAGCAAAGGAAATTTTCGAGGCCTGGAAAAAATGGGAAGGAAAAGTAAAGTATTGATTAGTTTATCAATTTTGTTATTACGATATAACAAAGTACTATCAGCAATATTAATATAAGAATCGAAATATATAGCCAGGGCTGGTCTTTTATCTTCATCTTTTCCCGGCGCTGCTTTTTCTTTGCTGTTTTTTTCTTCAGGTCACGGTTCAGCATTTCCACCATATACTGCAGTTGTTCTTTGTCTTTAAATTCCTGCAGACCATCAATTGCGTCTTCATCAAACTCATTCTGCATTAATTGCTTTTCCACTTCATGCTTTTTTTCTTCAGATAGCTTGCCTTGCAGGTATAACAATAGTGTTTCCTGATCAACATCATTGGACAAATTGGATAATATGTCTTTGTAATTCTCTGACATCTTATTTCCGGTTCATTTCTTCACTTAGTTTTTTCTCAATTAATATTTTCAAATTTCGTTTACCATTTTGAATATAACTTTTCACCTGCAACATACTAAAGCCGGTTTCATCACTTACTTCCTGGTAACTTTTTTTTTGAAGATAAAACAAAGTTACACATTGCTGTTGCTCGGGGTTTAGTTCTTTTAATGAGATTTCCATCAACTCCAATGTGTGATCATTGTCGGTCAATTGCTGCATATCAGTTTCGTCTTCAGGTTTGGCGGAAAGTTTATCGCTGATCTCAGCAGTGATTTTTCCCTGCCTCTCCCGCAGTTTCATCAGGCAGTGATTTTTGGCTACCATGTACAGCCACGATTTGAAATATTCTACTTTATATTTTTGTAATTCCTGTATTACTTTTAAAAAGATCTGCTGTACACTGTCTTTCGCCTCTTCTTCATTCTTTAAATACTTCATGCTGACACCGAGCAGCAGCAAAGTGTACCGTTGCAGCAAAATGCCCAACCATTCATTATTATGGTCGGCATAAAACTGTTCAAGCAGTTCCTGGTCGGTAATATGCTGATACTTGTCGGCCTTCACAAGCGGAAAATAGCTATTTGTTATCAGTTAGATGCAGGTTTTTGCAAAATCAACAAAAATTTGCTGTATAACATTTGCTTATTTTCGATGAAACTTTACCAGATGGAATATGCTGTTGTCACTGTACCGGCGGCGCCTGTTCGCCGGAAGCCCGGCCATCGGAAGGAAATGGTGAATCAACTGTTGTTTGGCGAATCAGTAAAAGTGCTGAATACAAAAGGCGATCTGTGGGTAAAGGTCCGCAGCATGCATGACGGATATGAGGGTTGGATGACCAATACATTACTGCAGGCCGTTGACAAAAAGATCGCTGATTCCATGAGTAATTTTGCCACAACAGATATGTTGAATGCAGCTGTTATTGATGGCAGGCAAATTAATATCCCCGTAGGCTCATCATTACCATTCTTTGAGAACGGAAAAGGTAAGCTGGGTAATCTTGAGTATCAGTTCTTGGGTCATTATTTTAACCGGGATGAACAAGAGCCATCTGCTGAATTGGTGAAACAACTAACTGCAAAATGGCTGAATGCCCCTTACCTGTGGGGTGGCCGCACACCGTTGGGAGTAGATTGCAGTGGCTTTGTACAGGTGATATATAAATTAATGGGAATAGACCTGCCAAGAGATGCCTGGCAGCAGGCACAGGAGGGAAACCCAGTAAAAAAAATCAATGAAGCACAGGCAGGTGACCTTGCCTTTTTTGACAACAAAGAAGATATTGTGCATGTTGGTATACTACTCGGCAATGAGCAGATTATTCATGCTTCCGGTAAGGTGAGGATTGATACCATTAATAAAAAAGGGATTGTAAATCCGGAAACGGGGAAAAAGGCATTACGGTTAAAAGCGATAAGGAGGATATGGTAAAAGCTAAAATATCCCCTTCACCCATTTTACAATTATCACATCCCAGCTCAGCATTTTAAAAGCAGTGTAGAAGAGAATAACAGCAAATATTTTTTTAAGTAATTCCTGGTCAATTGTCAAAGCCAGTTTGCTGCCAAAAAAAGCACCAACAATAAATCCCACACCAAGCAGCCCAACAATTTTTAAATCAATAGGTGTACCGGCCTTTTGGCATTGATGATAATAATATAACGATGCAAGTATGACAACCGGTAATGTGAGTACCGCAAGTGAAGTACCCTGCGCCTGGTGCTGGGTGTAATGCAAAAAGAAAACCAATGCCGGTACCATGATGATACCACCACCGACGCCTACCAGTCCGCTGAGCATACCTGCAGCAAGACCTATCAGCAATGCTGTTATGATTAATTGAGCTGTCATAATATTTTTTTGATTGGTGTCCACCAATTATTTATTGAAGGTTTCTTTGTAAAATGACACAGCCTCATTGATAATGCGATATGCAATAAGCTGGTCCTGGAAATTGTCGATCTCTACTTTTTTATTCTCCAGTACTTTATATTGTTCGAAAAAGTTTTTCAGTTCCAGCAGAAAATGATGGGGTAAGTCTTCCATCCGGCTGATATGATTAACAGAGGGGTCTTTGGCGGCTACCGCAATTATCTTATCATCTACCTGGCCGTTATCAATCATCTGCATATTGCCGATGACATTGGCTTCTACCAGGCAAAGGGATTGGATGGATTGTGAACAAAGAACCAATATATCCAACGGGTCACCATCCTGCCCTAATGTCTGTGGAATGAATCCATAATTGACAGGATACTGGAAAGAAGAGTAAATAACCCTGTCCAATTTTAGCAACCCGGTAGTTTTATCCACTTCGTATTTAGACCGGGAGCCCTGTGGGATTTCTATCAGCGCATTGACTGTTGTCGGAGATTTGTCCCCATAATGGGCGCCATGCCACGGATGTTTTACTGTGAGCATTGAATGTTGGTTTTTTATTACCTCGTAATCTTCATACCAATATAAGTTGCCAGCAAGCCTAAAACAACGCTGGCTGCAACGTACGAAAAGAATAAAGCCAGTTTTTGTTCTTTTATCAAACCGATACCTTCCAGTGTAAAAGCTGAAAAAGTGGTGAACCCACCACAAAGACCTGTCATCAGGAACAGTTTCCAGCTTTCATTGCTGTCAAATGATTTGAAAGTAAGACCCCAGAAAATGCCAATTAAAAAACAGCCTGCCACATTCACCGCAAAAGTTCCCCACGGAAATGAGTGAACATAGGTTGCTGCAAACCATCGTTGGCATAAGTACCGGGCTATGCTGCCGATGCCACCGCCCAAGCCCACCAGTAGAATGTTTTTAATCATTTAATAGTATCGTTGCTAATTACTTTTTGCTGAAGCGTATCTGCATCATGTTCGAACAGGTATTTCAGATCCACCAGCCACTGACCATTTACTTTTAAAACCTTAAGGGTGTCATGATCGTTTTTGAACGAGTTGGAGTAAATGATAACTGTTGTTGAATCATTTACCGGGTTTACTTTGTGAATGTTGATTGAGGATGCCCGGTAACCATCTCTTGTTGGCTGATCCGTTCTCTGGTAACTCCTTTCTGCAATATCCATCCAGTTGATGTTTACAGAATCTGCCACCAGATAGGTTCTTGCTTCATCAAATTTTCCATCCAGCGCCGCCCGGATAAAATTTCTTGCTGCATCAAGGTTGTTTTCTGACTTACTGTTTGATTGTTTGTCCTTGCTCTTGCAGGCTAAAAAAGAAAAAAGCAGGAACAAAAAGAAAAAATGAGTTCTTTTCATTCCTGCAAAGTAATAAATCTTTGTCAGTGCCTATGTGGCGGGTTTATCTTTCTTTACAATTGGCGGTGTTTGCCGGTTGGCATATTCTTCTTCCTCTTTTTCATGCTCTTTGTTATAAGCCTTGATGATAGCTTTTACAAGGCGGTGACGTACCACATCCTCTTCATCAAGTTCTATATGAGCAATGCCATCAATATTTCTTAGTATCCGGGTCGCCATTTGCAAACCGCTGCGCTGGTTTCTGGGCAGGTCCACCTGTGTCATATCTCCGGTAATGATTGCTTTGGCATTGGCGCCAATCCTTGTCAGGAACATTTTCAATTGCAGTTCAGTCGCATTCTGTGCCTCATCAAGAATGATGTATGCATTATCCAATGTTCGTCCTCTCATGTATGCCAGCGGCGCAATTTCAATTGTCCTGGTGGTCATATAATAACCGAGTTTGTCAGCCGGTATCATATCATCCAATGCGTCATATAGTGGACGGAGGTACGGATCAATCTTTTCTTTCAGATCCCCGGGTAAAAAACCGAGACTTTCGCCAGCTTCCACCGCTGGTCTTGTTAGAATGATCTTCTTTACCTGTTTATTCTTCAATGCCCGTACTGCTAAGGCAACAGCCGTATAGGTCTTACCAGTACCCGCAGGACCGATGGCAAATACGATGTCATTTTTTTCAGATTCCTGCACCAGTTTTTTCTGGTTGGCTGTCCTGGCTCTTACTGATTTTCCGTTGGGCCCAAATACCAATACTTCGTTGGGGTTCTTCTCCCGGAAATGATCAATCACTTCGGCATCATCACCACCAAGCACCTGTTCGAAATAGTTCTGGCTCATATGGCCGTTTCTTTCGAGGTAAGAAACAATAAGAGAGATCTTTTCTCTTGCAGTTTCTATCTGCTCAGGGGCTCCACTCAGTTTTAGCTGTGTGCCGCGGGAGAGGATCTTTAACAGGGGGAATTTCTTTTTGAGGACATCCAGTTTACCGTTATTTACACCAAAAAATTCAATAGGGTTTACGGTTTCGAGGTTGATGATTGTGTCTGTCAATTCACATCGGTTTATGTTTCACTAAGCCGGCGCAGGGCGGTACCGGATTATACTGCGTCTTCTGCCCGTTTGCAGAAGCCTGCCCTTACTTTTCAATATTACTTATGAATATTGTTCTATCCTAAAGTTACTTATTCACAGATGTGAATACAAATAACAAGCATAAAGATTTAGTTAATGAATTTTCCCGTAATTGAACTGCATAGCGGTCTCAGCGATACTTTCTTCTGAACTGTTTGTTTGCAACGTTGCCGGTCATTCATGCATCTCTTTCATCGCAACCTGCCAAAGACATACTGTCCTTAGTAATCTGTTAAAAAAACAAAAAAGTAAAGTAAAACATCGCTTACCCGGTTATTAATTACAATTTTGCGTCAGAAATAAACCTGCCCAGGAAATGAAGTTTAAGCCCGGCTATTCTTTGCTGTTTCTTCTTTTACTAACTGCTTTTTCCTCCTACTGCCAGTTGTATAAAGTTTCGGGCATCATACTCGATAACAGAAAAGAACCTCTTCCTCTTGCCAGTGTTGAAATACCACAATTAAAAAAAGGTACAGTGAGTAAAGACAACGGCTCCTATGAGTTTTACCTGGAGAGGGGAAAGTATGACCTGGTGGTAAGCATGATCGGTTATAAAACAAAGATCATCACTTTTTATATCAACAATAGCGATATAATTGAAAATGTGGAACTGGAAGAAGAATCTTCCGGATTATCAGAAGTGATAGTAAAAGCAAAGGCGAGGGATCGAGCAGAAGAGATAATCAAAAACACCATCCGCAATAAAGAAACTGTACTGGATGCTATCGGCGCTTACTCCTGCAATGCTTACATAAAAGCATTTCAACTGGATTCCAATTACAGCCAGAACAATGCTGGTGACAGCCTGGCTAAAATAGATTATTCCAAAATGGCGATGACCGAAGTGCTGTTGCATGTGGACAGAAACAGCAACGGACAACTGAAAGAAGAAAGACAGGCAGTTAACTACCGTGGCAGTGCAGACAGGTTGTTTTACCTCTCCTCACTTGATGGCGATTTTTTTATTTACGATAACCTCATCAAAGCACCACCGGTTTCCCGGATACCGTTTGTTTCGCCGCTCAGCTATAGTGGCTTGCTGGCATATCGATTTAAAACGTTGAAGATTGATCGCACCGTCAAACCTAAAGTTTACACCATCGCCATCCGGCCAAGACAATTGAGTAATGCAACTGTGGAAGGTGAGATCAGCATACAGGATAGCACCTGGAATGTTATAAGTGTGGCTTTCCGTCTGCCTCCTGAGCATATGCCCGAGTATGATTACCTGGAAGTAAAGCAGGAATATAGCCCCTTGGGAGATAATGCCAGGGTGATTGCAAAGGAAACGTTCACCTATTACACCAAAACCAAAAAGGGAAAGATTTTTGGCGAAACAACAGTACTGTTTTCAGATTACCAATTGAAGAAGAGTTTTCCAAAAGGACATTTTGGTTTAGAACTAAGCTCCACTTCACAACAAGCTTATGAAAGAGATTCAACTTTTTGGAAGTCGGTACGGCTGGAACCATTATCTAAACAGCAGGAAATGTATGCCAGCTACCAGGACAGCATCACCCGATACATGAAAAGTGAAGCCTATTTGGATTCTATGGATAAGGTGTTGAACAAAATTACCTGGAAGAAGATGCTCATCTTTGGACAGATATTCAATGACCATAGAAAAGAAAGAATGTGGATTTTACCACCTGTAACCACATTGATTGAGCCAGTGGCTTTTGGCGGTGCAAGGTTGAATTTATCAGGAGCTTATCGCAAAACATACCCTTCCCGCAAAACACTTAACTGGGATGCCGAAATCAGTTATGGTTTCCGCAACCATGATGTGAATGGAAAAATAGAACTGCAACGGAAATACAACCCATTTAATAAAGGACAGTTCAGCGTAAGTGCCGGGAGAGATTTCGAATACATCTATTCCGGTGATGCGTGGATCAATGTGCTGAAACGGAGTAATATTTACCTGAACAGCTCATTGCAAGTGGGTCATGAGCTTGAGATTCTCAATGGCGTTACGCTGATGAATGAATTCCAGGTGGCCTTTCGCCGTTCGATAGCAGATTATAAAGTGGGCAATAATGCAGACAGTATTTTTGGTATTGCTAATGAGCCACCGGTTGATTTTGAGGCCTACAATGCTTCTTACAACCAGATCAAACTGTACATTACCCCTCGGATGCGGTATATAAGGGAGCCGAAGGAGAAAATACACCTGGGTTCTAAATGGCCGACTTTCTTTGTACTATGGAAAAAAGGTATCAAAGACCTGTTCCGGAGCAAAGTTGACTTTGATTACCTTGAGTTTGGCATGGAGCAACACATCAACCTTGGCGTAGCCGGTGTGATGAATTACAATATCAAGACCGGGGATTTCCTAAACACAAAGGACTTGCGGGTGATAGATTACAAATTCATGCGACAGGGCGATCCGCTATTCTTTAATAATCCCAAGTATGCTTTCCAGGCGTTGGATTCCACCTTTCCTGTGTTTGACCGCTATTACCAGGGAAATTTAGTGCATGAGTTTAATGGCGCCCTTATCAACAGGATTCCTTTCTTCAAAAAAATAAAACTCCAGGAAGTGGCGGGTGGCGGTATTTTAATTGCTCCCGAAAGGAATTTGCGTTATGCTGAGTTTTTTGCTGGCATCGAACGGGTTTTCAAATGGCCTTTTAACCCCTTGGCAAGAATGAAACTGGGTGTGTATGTCGTTACATCAGTAGCCAATAAATTCAATAATCCCGTGAAATTCAAGATTGGGCTCACAACATGGGACAGGTTTAAGAATGCGTGGAAATAATCACCACCTTGCCACAATCTTAAAATTGATCAACCGTGGTGTCAACCGGTTTGGTAATAAATAAACTGTGTTGGAAAAATCCTTGATAAAAAGATAAGAAATAGTGTTGGCACGGTCGATAATGTTGAATACCTCAAGGCTGGCCCATATATTATCAAAGTTGCGGAAAGGAGAATGGCTGCGACGTTTACTGCGGTCATCATCCATCAGCAAAGCACTGAAGCCAATATCGCAACGGATATAAGGCTCAATTACAGCAGCATTACGGTACCGTACTGCATTGGGAATATTATACGGCATATTGCTGCCATAAAGTAAGTTCAGATAGGCTTTAATGTTTTTGTTAGTGGCTAAGTAATCAGAGAAGTACATACCGAATGTAAGGCGACGGTCAGAGGGACGGCGCAACCAGCCCACATCAAACCTTGCACTGTCTGTTACTACCTGGTCAGCCGTTTGGGAGGTAATAAATTCTCCGGCGGCATTTTTGTAACGATAGTAATGATCGCCGTTAATGTCTTCAGCAGTCTTCATAATGCCGAGGCTAATCCAGCTTTCTGCATCTGGTACCAATTCTCCATGAAGCCGCATTTCAATACCGGCGGCGTAAGCTTTTGCATTATTCTCTCCGAAGTATCGTACCCGAACATTGTCGACATCATACGGTACTACGTCGGTCATGCTTTTATAATAGAGTTCAGTTGTCCACCGCATCGGCCTGTCGCCAAGCCCGATAAAATTGTAATCAAATCCTGCAACACCCTGCCAGCTTTTTTGTGACTTTAGGTTGGTGTTGACTGTACCATTATATCTTCTTAACTCCCTGTAAAATGGCGGTTGGTGATAAGCACCAGCTGCGACCCGGAAGACAATATCTTTTTTCCAGTTGGGTTTCCAACTGGCGCCAATGCGGGGCGAGATCAAAAACTCTTTGTTAAGTGAATTATAGTTGAAACGAACACCAGCCGTTAGTGTAGCTGAATGGCTGGAATCTTTTCCGAGTAAAATATTATCCTGTATGTAACCGGAAAATTTATTGATATCAAGAGTGGCGTTTGACTTGATCACTTTATTCAGCCGCAACATATTTGGCTGATAAGGCAAAGCATAGCCAGCTGAATCCTGGAACTCCCATTCATTTAATTTGTCGGTAATAGTTGTCTTATCATAACCAAGGCCCCATTGAAAAGCATGTTTGTCTTTATCATAATTTCCTTTATGTGAAATATTCCAATTCTCAATATTCAGGGTGTTTCTGGCATAGTTCTGAAATACACCTGCACCCAACGGATTAACAATAAGGCCATAAGTAGGATTTCTTTTATCAAAATCCCTTTCACCAAATAAATATGCACCGATTATGTCAAGATTCTCGCTTTCATCATTTTCAAAACGGGAAACCATCCATTTTAGTTTCAGCTTCTTGCTGACCTGGTTGGTAATGGAGAACCCCAGCATGTTGGTCTGGTATTCATCTTTCTCCTGTCCTTCAAATGCAATGTCAACACCGATAGTGGCACTGAAAACAGGAGAGAATACAGAGGTAGTTAACTGGCTGCTTTGTGGTATCAGTTTGAATTTTGTTTGCGAAATGTTACTCAGTAATTCGGCCTGCCACTTCGGATTGAACTGGTAGGTCAGCAATGCCTGGAAATCGGCAGACGAAGGAACATAATTTCCTTTGGTATCCTGCCGGCTTAACAAATTCCTGTTGCTGCGGTTGCGGACACCTGCCAGGTAAGTGAATTTCGAATTTTTACTGGCGCCTTCCAGTTGTAAACCTTGTTCCAGTATACTGACGTATACCGAACCGCCAAACTGCCTCGGCTTTTTGTATTGAATATCGAGCACACTGCTCATCTTGTCACCGTATTTTGCCTGGTAGCCGCCATTATAAAAGTTGATATTGCGGACCATTTCGGGATTGATAAAACTTAAACCTTCCTGTTGGCCGCTTCTTACGAGATAAGGGCGGAACACTTCAAAGTCGTTCACATAGATCAGGTTCTCATCATAACTGCCTCCACGAACGGAGTATTGAGAAGTCAGTTCATTATTAGAGCCAACAAATATCTTAATGAGGCTTTCCACTCCTGTTACAGCGGATGGAAGGTTAAGAATTGTTTTGGGGTTAGGTTTTATCAGGCCGGCCTCCCGCCTGTCCCGTTGATCGGTTATTACAACTTCCTGCAATGTTGTTGTGCCTTTTTCCAGCCGTATGGTAATGGTCTCTTCTTCACCTTCATTCAGCAGAAAGTTTTTTTGCTCTGATCGTCTGCCGGTATAAGTAAATACTAAAGCAAATGCTTTTTCAGCTTCTATTTTTATTCTGAAGTAACCAGAATCGTTGGTGATGATGCCTTTTGACTGTCCAAGGATTACAACGGAAACATTTGGTAAAGGGGTTTCATTTTCATCAACTACTTTGCCGGAAACGAAAGCAAATTTTTTTTGGGAGAAAGCGATGGCAGTAAGCAAAGTGCAGAATATTGTAAGCAGTATTTGGCGGCGGAATATTTTCATAAGAGAATATAGAACAAGATACGAATTGTTCTGTCAAGCAAAATAGTATCACAGTTTTTTCAACTGTGCAATTGTAGATGTTGGGTCAGCCGATTTAAAAACAGTATTACCCGCTACCAGCACATCTGCCCCGGCAGCAATGATGGACGCTGCGTTTTCTACTGTTACACCCCCATCAATTTCAATATGTACCTGCAATCCTCTTTCATCAATCATTTTGCGAAGCTGTCTTATTTTATCAATTGTATAAGGAATGAATTTTTGCCCGCCGAAGCCTGGGTTTACACTCATCAGGCAAACGAGGTCTATATCATGCAGGATGTCACTTAAGTCTGAAACGGGAGTGTGGGGATTTACTGCCACCCCGGCTTTCATACCCAATGCTTTTATCTGCTGGATATTTCGGTGAAGGTGAGGGCAGGCTTCAATGTGTACAGAAAGATTGTCAGCCCCGGCATTTTTAAATTGCTCAGCAAAATTACCTGGTTCTTCGATCATCAGGTGTACATCACAAACTTTGGCAGTGGCTTTCCGGAAGAACTCCACCAGCATCGGGCCGAAACTGATATTAGGAACAAAACGTCCATCCATCACATCTAAATGATACCAGTCTGCTTCGCTTTCATTCAGCATTTTGCAGTCGGCTTCAAGGTTTAAGTAATTAGCAGAAAGAAGCGAAGGTGCAATTATAGGCATGGGAATAAGTTTGCCCTGCAAGATAATTCTATTTCAGGTTATCTGCAGCTTCTTTGGCTTCGGTAAAAGTATTATCCAGTCCATAAGCTTTTATGTAATTCGACTTTGCTTCATCTTTTTGCTGCATTGCCTCATAGCATTTTCCCATCCAGAAATAGGCATCCGGGAATTTTGGAGACACCGTGTTAGCCAGTTTAAAAACACTTAAGGCTGCATCAAATTTTTGTTGATCATATAACACCCTTCCTTTTTCGATATATGCATTCAGGTAATAATAGTCATGCTGGATGGCCTGGTCAAACAAACTGATGGCTTTGGCTTTATCAGCGATGTTTGAAAAATAAATGCCTTTATAATAATAGGGTTCAGCATGCAGATTCAGTGTATCTACTTTGATAATCGAGTCGCAAAGAGCAACCACTTTTGCATTCTTACTTTCTGCATACTTAAACGCAAGTTCATAATTAAGGTCAATATCAAATGGTGTAAGGAGATAGGCTTTTTCCAAAATACTGATCGACTCGTTTATATTTCCTTTTTTGCCCAGCAATTCTGCTTTTATTTTCAGTACATCTACCTGCTCCGGTGTTTTCTGTAATATTTCATTACAAATTTTTAGAGCCTCGTCAGTTTTGTTTTGTGCATTAAGGGCTCTTGCCAAAGTAAGCTGCAGTAAAAAACTGCCGGGCAGTTCTGATAGTGCATTATTCAGGAATAAGATAGCTGAATCAGGTTTTTTATCCAGTAACAAATTGCCAAGTCCAAAAGCATATCTCTCATCTTTTTTTAATAACCAGGCCTTTTTAAAATCAAGCAAGGCAGGTTCAGGAAGATTGTTGGTATTCAGCAAAACAGCTCTTCGAAAGTACAATTCGTCATTCTTTGGCTCTTGTTTAATACTGTCCGTAAGGCTTGCAAAAGGTGACTGGGAGAGGATATCAGCATACGCAGAATCAGTGCCTTTATCATTGCAACTGCTGATTAAAATCAGCCCGGTAATCAGTGTGACGAATATTTTTGCAATCTTATTCATTTGCCAAAACTAAATGATTTTAGAAACGGAGGTATGACAATCGGCTGACAAACCAAAGTTTTAACGAAAATACCTTTGCGTCTGCCTTTAAACGAATTAAGATGAAAAAACTTGTATTGTTTTCTGTGATAGTTGCTACAATTATTTCTTCCTGTAATAACAGTTCTAAGATTGCATCTGCCAGCCCTGCGGTGGATACGTTGAAGTATGCTGAAGAAATGCATTTCAAAAACATTCAGCAACTGACCTTTGGGGGCGATAATGCTGAAGCATACTGGAGCTACGATGGTAAGTATCTTGTTTTTCAACGGACCAATTCAAAAGATGGTATACCCTGCGACCAGATTTTTGTGGGAAAGGTTCCAACAAAGAAAGCGGAGAAGTTCAATTATAAAATGGTAAGTACCGGAAAGGGCCGCACTACATGTGCTTTCTTTACCAAAGACGGTAAGCATATTATTTATGCGTCCACTCACCTCGGTAGTGAGGCTTGCCCCCCAACTCCGGACAGGGCTAAATATGGTAACAAATATATCTGGCCGCTATATAATACATTCGACATCTTCATGGCAGATCTTAATGGTAAGATCGTAAAACAACTAACTAATTCTAAAGGATATGATGCTGAAGCTACTTTGTCACCAGATGGAAAGAAAATGATCTATACAAGTACCAAGGATGGTGATATTGATCTTTACATTATGGATCTTGCATCCGGGAAAGAGCAACGCATTACTAATATGACTGGCTATGATGGCGGTGCATGGTTCAGCCCAGATGGTACAAAATTGATCTGGAGAGCAAGCCGCCCTAAAACAGAGTCCGAAATCAAAGAGTACAAAGACTTGTTGGCTGAGAATTTAGTGGCACCCACCAATATGGAAGTGTGGGTGGCCAATGCTGATGGCAGCAATGCACACCAGGTTACTTCTTACGGACAGGCTAACTGGGCACCTGCTTATATGCCTGACAGTAAACGAATCATTTTTGCCTCTAATCATGAGTATAAAAGAGGATTCCCTTTTAATCTTTATACTATTAATGAGGATGGAAGCAATCTTCAGAAAATAAGCAGGGACAAGGGCTTTGATGCTTTTCCGATGTTTTCTCCAAACGGAAAGAAAATTGTTTTCTGCAGCAACCGCAATAACGGCGGCACCAGGGATACCAATGTTTTTATTGCTGACTGGGCCGAATAAAGTTCAGCATTCAGCGTTAGCTTGCTACCTTTGAAGCATAAATTAACTGCTATGTACAACGGTATGCTCCATCTTCACAGCGTTCTCCGCTGGGTTATCCTTGTTTTATTATTAGTTGCTCTCTATAAAAGTTTTACCGACAGGCATAAGGCATTTACTGCCGGTCATCAGAAAACAGGCTTGTTCCTTATGATCTGTTGTGATGTAATGTTGTTGCTTGGTTTGTACCAGTGGTTTACCGGCGACTGGGGTTTAAAAAGTATCCAGCAGAATGGTATGGGTGCAGTAATGAAAAGTGCGGTACTCCGGTTTTATGCAGTAGAGCATATAACAGCAATGATCATCGCTATCATTCTCGTACATATGGGCTATTCGTATTCTAAAAAGAATGTTCCTGATGAAATGAAACATAAAAGAGTGTTGCTTCTTTTCGGACTGGCGTTGCTTATCATTCTGATATCAATTCCATGGCCCTTCAGGTTAGTCGGTGCGGGCAGGACATGGTTTCCCGGCATGTAAAAATTTGAAGAGTCCCGGTGTTTGTCCGGGACTCTTTGTTTATTGGGAATTCTTAGGTTTATCCTCCCGGTAAAATATTTTACTAACGATCTTCCAACCGTCTTTTGTTTTCAACAGGCTCATGATGTCATGAAAATAAAAAGTGGGATACTCAATGGTGAGTTTTGCTGTGGCAGCATTCCCAAACACCTGTACACTCTCGATTTTTGTTTTTCTGTCTTGTTTTATGCCAGTGTTTTTCATCCGGGCCATAAAATCTTTTAACGACACATTCATAAGCGTATCATTTCTCATATACCGCATTTGTCCGTCGGGAGCAAATGCTTTGGAGAACATGATACTGTCGCCATTGGTGCCTCCATCCAGATAATAGTTACAAACGGTCTCAATTTCCCGGACTGTGGTTTGCGGATCTGTTTGTGCATTCGCAGTGATTGAGAAAATAACAATTGAAACAGACAGGAAGATTTTTGTCATAATCTATGGTTTTAAGCTAAGCTAAAAACTACTTTATGTAATTGTAGCTGAATTTGGATGAGCGGCATTAACGTTTTCCCAGTTCAATCACTTCGCAATCTTTCATTTCCTTTCCGTCAATCACAAAGCGGATCAGGGTCCTTACTTTATGCCAGCCGTGTTTTCCGGCAGCGCCGGGGTTCATATGCAGGCATTGCAGATTTTCATCATACACCACTTTTAAAATATGTGAATGCCCGCTGATGAATAGTTGTGGTTGATGTAGTTGTAGTTCTTTTCTGGTTTCAGGGTTATATTTCGGTGGTGAGCCTCCAATATGCCTCAGCATTACTTTTACTCTTTCACACATGAACACAAGCTGTTCCGGGTAAATACCCCTGATATCATTACTGTCAATATTACCGTAGACGCCTTTTAGCGGTTTGAATGCAGCAAGCTGGTTGGCCAGTTCCAGGCTCCCAAAATCCCCGATATGCCATACCTCATTACAATTTTCAAAGTGGTTAAAAACGGCTTCGTCTAAATAACCATGTGTGTCTGCTATAAGGCCTATTCTTGTCATTTGTGGAATGAAATTAGTTGTAAATTTGAAAATGCCTTTTCACCGCAACTTTACTTATTATATTGATAAACGAAAATGGAAGTACTATTTCCTGATGGTCTCCCTTGAATTGGACAAATAATTCCATGCCTGATTAGTATTGAATTTTCAATTGTATAATTTCCTCATTTTAATTCAGAATTATGCCTCATTATTATAAACTCGGAACTATTCCGCATAAACGTCATACCCGGTTTCGTAAACCCGACGGGTCATTATATTCAGAACAGTTGTTTTCCACTGAGGGGTTCAGCGATGATTATGCATTGCTTTATCATTGCCACCCGCCTACGCAAATTATTAAAACAGAGCATCAGGTCGATGTTTCACCACAAGTGGCCGAAGAAAAGATGCTGAAGCACCGCAGCCTGGAAGGGTTTAAAGTAAAACCGGTAAAAGATTACTTGCAAAGCCGGGTACCCGTATTGGTAAATAGCGATTGCCATATTGTATTGGCGGCCCCGCAGGAAAGTATGAAGGAGTATTATTATAAGAACACCGATGCTGATGAAATGATCTTTGTGCATGAAGGCAGCGGGATAGTACATACCCAGTATGGTGAATTGCCATTCTCTTATGGTGATTACATTGTGTTGCCAAGAGGAACTATTCACCAGATAAGTTTTAATACACCTGATAACCGGCTTTTTATTGTAGAATCTTTCGCACCGCTTCGTTATCCCAAACGGTACATTAGCAAGTATGGCCAGTTGATGGAACACTCACCGTATTGTGAAAGGGATATCAGGCCGCCACAGGACTTGAAGACTTTTGATGAAAAGGGAGATTTTCTTATTAAAGCGAAAAAGAAAGGAATGTTGTATGGTCTGCATTACGGTACACATCCTTTTGATGTGATCGGCTGGGATGGTTGCTGCTACCCGTACATTTTTTCTATTCACGACTTTGAGCCTATAACCGGCCGGGTGCATATGCCACCTCCAATACATCAGACATTTGAGACAAGTTCTTTTGTGGTTTGTTCTTTTGTGCCAAGATTATATGATTATCATCCAGAGGCCATACCAGCTCCTTACAATCATAGTAATATTGACAGCGATGAAGTATTGTATTATGTTGAAGGAGAGTTTATGAGCCGTAAGCATGTTACTAAAGGAATGATAACCCTGCATCCGGCGGGAATTCCACATGGACCACACCCGGGAGCGGTTGAAAAAAGCATTGGAGCCAAAGAAACAAGGGAACTGGCTGTGATGGTAGATACTTTCCGGCCATTAATGCTAACAAAGCAAGCCCTTGAAATAGAAAATCAGGATTATGTAATGAGCTGGGCAGAATAAACAACCTGCCGGTAAATAATAAACAAAAGGTTCGCCATGGCGGACCTTTTGCCGTTTAAGAAAACCGTTCACCGCCGAAACCTACAACCTGCCAGAATTTTATTTTGGATAAAAACTTAATGTCTTTTACATTTATTAACCGTTTGGTTAAACTATATGGTTAAAAATGTGAAAATTAAAGGAGCAGAAGAGAAGATACTTGTTGCAGCCCGGAAAGTATTTACCACTAAAGGTATGGCTGGAGCAAGAATGCAGGACATTGCTGATGAAGCAGGTATTAATAAGGCTTTACTACATTACTATTTTCGGGATAAAGACAAATTATTTGAAGTGGTTTTCATGGAGGAGGCGCAGAAATTTTTCCCGAAGATCAACGCCATATTCAATTCTGATGTTCCGCTGTTCGAAAAGATTGAAAATTTCGTAAACGAATACATTGATGAGATGCAGGAGAATCCTTATCTGCCCTGGTTTGTGATGAACGAAGTAAACCGTGACCCTGACCAGTTCTTATATAAGATCTGGGGTAAAGATAATTTACCCAACCCGGGAAAATTTCTTGAACAGATTGAAAAAGAAATAAAAAAGGGTACAATAAAGAGAATCCACCCGATGCACCTTTTTATGAATTTGCTCAGCATGACCATTTTTCCATTTGTTGCGAGGCCAATGATGATCCGGAATATGCAGATGAGTGACATGCAATTCACACAGGTAATGGAGCAACGGCGAAAGGAGATACCAAAGTTTATTATAGATTCTATCAGGAAATAAATTTTGTTTAATAATAAGCCGGGAGGCTAATTGAAACAAACCAATATGAAGAAGCATTTTTTACTGGCCATGCTGGTTATGCCATTTCAGCTTTTAAGCCAGCCACTACAAAAGCTTACTATTGAACAGGCATATGACCTTTCGGCAAAGAATTATCCTGTAGTTAAGCAGAAGGATCTGATTAAACAAACTGCGGGTATAAGTATTGACAACCTGCAAAAAGGGTTTTTACCACAAGTGGTTATTAGTGCACAGGCTACTTACCAATCAGATGTTACAAAGGTGCCAGTGAGTCTTCCGGGGTTTACAATTGAAGCTGCTGCAAAAGATCAATATAGACTGGTGGCAGATGTAAGCCAGTTAGTGTTTGACGGGGGGTTAACGAAAGAGCAAAAAGTATATCAGCAGATGAATGCTGCTGTTGAGGAGCAGAAAGTAGAAGTTGAATTATACAAGCTGAAGGAACGAATCAACCAGGTTTATCTTGGTATCCTTTACCTGGCCGAGCAATTAAAACAAGTTGATTTAGTAAAAACAGATATTCAAACCGGGATAAAAAGAATTGAAGCACAGGTTCAGAACGGTACGGCTTTTCGGTCCAGCCTGAATATGCTGAAAGCTGAGTTGTTGAAAACTGATCAGCGGACAATTGAAATCAAATCTTCGAAAAGGGGATTAACAGATGTACTGGCCCTTTTTATTGGCCAGCCATTAAACGAAAATATCCAATTAGAAAAACCAGCCTCTGTACTTGCAGTTACCTCTATTGAAATTGCAAGACCGGAGCTAAAACTTTATACTGACCAGGAGAAATTGATAGGTCAGCAGGACAAACTCATTACGGCTAAGAATTTACCCAAAGCCAGTGTATTTGTGCAGGGGGGGTATGGTCGTCCTGCACTCAACCAATTGAAGAATGATTTTGATTTCTATTATATAGGTGGTTTCCGTTTCAACTGGTCATTGGGAGGATTATACACTAAGAAAAAGGAAAAGGAACTGGTAGAGGTAAATAAAAAGATAGTTGAGGTGCAAAAGGAATTTTTTTTACTAAATACTAATACACAGTTGGTGCAACAGTATTCAGAAATCGAAAAACTACAGCAACTGATCACTTCTGATAATGAAATTATCGGATTAAGGGGCATTGTAAAGGAAGCTGCGAAAGCACAATTAGAAAATGGGGTTATAACCGCCAACGATTATTTGAAAGAAATTAATGCCGAAGATCAGGCGAGGCAAACACTTATTACACATCAGCTGCAACTATTGCAGGCGCAGATTAACTATAATACAATCTCAGGGAAACAATAAATCAATTTAGTTATGAAGAAAATGTTTTTTGTAATTGTTTCAGCCTCTTTTTTACTGCTGGCTGGCTGTAATGGGAACGGAAAGAAATTTGATGCTTCCGGAACATTTGAAGCAGAGGAGACAATCGTTTCGTCCGAGATGTCGGGAAAGATCTTGTCACTGAATGTTGAAGAGGGTGCTGTTCTGGTTAAGGACAGTATCATTGGAACAGTAGATGCTACCAACGTCTCTCTACAACAGGAGCAGGTAGAAGCAAGTATAAGGGCTTTGAGCGAAAAGACAGCCGATGCAGGACCACAAATTCAGTTACTGCAAAATCAACTGGCTGTTCAGCAATCACAGTTAAATAATTTATCGCATGAAAAGGCCAGGATTGAAAACCTCCTGAAAGCAGATGCTGCAACAGGTAAGCAACTGGATGATATCAACTCACAAATTGATGTGGCAAGGAAGCAGATGAATGTGACACAACAACAGATAGCTGTTCAGAAAAGTAGTATTGCGACCCAAAACCGCAGCATCTTAAGTGAAGCGGATCCGCTGAAAAAAAGAGTAGCACAATTAAAAGACCAGGCCGGGAAAGCTAATATTATTAATCCCGTTACGGGAACTGTTATAACAAAGTATGCTGAGACAGGGGAGGTAACTTCAGCAGGTAAAGCCCTGTATAAGATTGCTGATCTGTCATCGATGAACCTGCGGGCATATATAACCGGTGTACAATTGAGCCAGGTTAAGTTAAACCAACCTGTAAAAGTGATGATTGATGAAGGGGAAAAAAAATATAAAGAATACACCGGTACGATAATCTGGGTTTCTGATAAAGCTGAGTTTACCCCAAAGACGATCCAGACAAAAGAGGAGAGAGCCAATCTTGTATATGCTATCAAAGTAAAAGTGAAGAACGATGGTTATTTAAAAATCGGAATGTACGGGGAAGTGAAATTGTAATACAATGCAATCAGTTGTAGTTGAAAATATCATCAAGGCCTATGGTAAGAAAAAAGAATTTACTGCGTTAAGCGATATTTCTTTTGAAGTTCCCCGGGGAGAATTGTTTGGATTGATCGGCCCGGATGGAGCCGGCAAGACATCTCTATTCAGGATTCTTACAACATTGTTGTTGGCTGATAGCGGTAAAGCAACCGTGGATGGGTTTGATGTTGTAAAAGATTATAAAGTTATTCGTAAAAGGGTAGGGTATATGCCGGGAAAATTCTCCCTGTACCCTGACCTGTCCGTCGAGGAGAACCTGAATTTCTTCGCTACTATTTTTAATACCAGTATTGAAGAAAACTATGACCTGGTAAAAGATATCTATGTTCAGATAGAGCCATTTAAGAAAAGGAAAGCAGGAAAACTCTCCGGTGGTATGAAGCAAAAACTGGCGTTAAGCTGTGCATTGATCCATCGGCCATCTGTTTTATTTTTAGATGAACCTACCACCGGAGTGGATGCTGTTTCAAGAAAAGAATTCTGGGAAATGCTGAAAGGGTTGAAAAAACAGGGCATTACTATCCTGGTTTCCACACCTTATATGGATGAAGCAGCCTTGTGTGATAAAGTGGCGTTGATACAGAATGGGCGAATACTTTCTATTGATACACCAATAAGGGTCGTCAATAACTTTTCGAACCCATTATGGGCGGCAAAATCTTCTCAGATGTTACACTTGCTGAATGATCTGTTGAGACTTGATGTTGTGCAGGATGCTTATCCTTTCGGAGAATTTCATCATGTGGTGATGAAGAATGAATCAGGCATCGAAAAATTAAAACAATTTATTGACGGCCGGCAAAATGAAAATGCGGTATTACAGGAAGTAAAGCCGGATATCGAGGATTGTTTTATAGCATTAATGAAAAACTAATATGACAAACAACAGCGTCATAACAGCGGATAAGCTAACCAAACGATTTGGCGATTTTATAGCGGTAGACCAGATCAGCTTTGATGTACACAAGGGGGAAATTTTTGGCTTTCTTGGTGCTAACGGAGCTGGAAAAACAACTGCGATGCGAATGCTATGCGGCCTTTCTATGCCAACATCAGGTAAGGCGACCGTTGCTGGTTTTGATGTGTATAAAGAAAATGAGAAGATAAAACAGAACATTGGTTACATGAGCCAGAAGTTCTCCCTGTATGAAGACCTGACGGTAAAAGAGAATATGCGTTTCTATGGAGGCATCTACGGAATGAAGGATGATTTTATAAAAAAGAAAACTGCATACATCCTCGAAGAACTGCACCTGGAGAAGGAGGCGAATATGCTGGTAAAGGCATTACCATTGGGTTGGAAACAAAAGTTGGCTTTCTCGGTTGCCATCTTTCATGAACCGGGTATTGTATTTCTGGATGAACCAACCGGGGGTGTGGATCCTGTTACAAGAAGGGAGTTCTGGAGTATGATCTACAAAGCATCTGATAATGGTATTACCATTTTTGTTACTACCCACTATATGGATGAAGCTGAATATTGCAACCGGGTGAGTATAATGGTGGATGGAAAAATTGAAGCACTGGATTCGCCATCGCAATTAAAGAAAATATATGAAGCGAGGTCAATGGATGAAGTGTTTTTAAAATTGGCAAGAAAAGCTGTAAGAGCAGCAGATTAGATCATGAAACAATTTTTCTCTTTTGTTAAAAAAGAATTCTTCCACATCTGGCGGGATAAGCGGACGATGTTCATTCTCCTCGGTATGCCGGTAGTGCAGATCGTTATTTTTGGATTTGCATTAACCAATGAAGTGAAAAATTCAAAGATTGCTGTTCTGGATAATTCAAAAGATGAAGCGACACTTTCACTCACAAGCCAGCTGGATGCAAGCCGCTATTTTGATTTGGAGAAAAATCTTGTTTCTTTTAACGAGGTAGAGGAGGAGTTCAAAAAAGGAAAGATAAAATTAGCGGTAATTTTCCCGCAGCATTTCAGTGAAGATCTTCAACACCTGAACAAAGCACAAATACAGCTGATAGCCGACGCTTCGGATCCCAATGTGGCGAACACCCTGACAAATTATGCTACTGCAATTATCATAGATTATCAGAATCGGATCACCGGTAACAGGAAGTTACCTTATACCATCAATACCGAAATGCGGATGTTGTACAACCCGCAACTGAAAGGTGCCTTCAATTTTGTCCCGGGAGTAATGGCTATGGTACTGTTGCTCGTTTGTACCATGATGACCGCAATCACCATCGTAAAAGAAAAGGAAATGGGAACAATGGAGATTATGCTGGTATCGCCGATGCGGCCGCAGTTGGTAGTACTGGCCAAAGCTGTTCCCTATTTATTATTATCCGTTGTTAACATCACTACAATATTATTATTGAGCGTTTTTGTACTGGAGGTGCCCATCAACGGCAGCATTCTCTTGCTGATGTTTGAGAGTATTTTATTTACTCTTGTGTCATTGTCGCTGGGGCTGCTTATTTCCGCAGGTGCCGCATCGCAGCAAACAGCTATGTTTATATCGTTGGTGGCATTATTTCTCCCTACTATTATGCTCAGCGGGTTTATGTTCCCGGTGGAAAACATGCCGCTTCCTCTGCGAATTGTATCTAATATCGTTCCGGCAAAATGGTATTACAGCATCGTAAAATCAGTCATGATAAAAGGCCTTGGTTTAAATGCCATCTGGAAAGAAACACTCATACTCGGCGGTATGATGGTGTTCTTCCTGACCATGGCCATTAAAAAATTTAAAATCAGGCTGGCATGAGGACATTAAAATTTTTATTGCAGAAAGAGTTCCGGCAGATATTCAGGGACCCTTCTATTTTGAGAGTAATATTGATCATGCCCGTCATTCAGCTACTGGTATTACCCTGGGCTGCTGATTATGAAATGAAGAATATCAAGCTGGCAGTGGTGGATCAGGATCATTCTGATTACTCGAGGGAGCTGGTAAACAAGATCACTTCATCAGGATATTTTATATTGACGGATTATACTTCCTCATACGACGCCTCATTACAGCAAATTGAAAGAGACAAGGCCGACCTGGTATTGCAGATACCTGATAATTTTGAAAAAGAACTCATAAAGGAAGATGAAGCAACTCTTTTTATGGCTTTAAATGCTATCAATGGAGTGAAGGCCAGTTTGGGTGGTGCTTATTTGCGCAATATTGTACAAGACTATAACCGGGAAGTAAGAATGGAATGGATACAATTTCCAAGGTTTAGCCCGGAGACACAAATCGAAGTGACTTCCTCTAACTGGTATAACCCCCTCATGAATTATAAGTTTTTCATGGTGCCGGGCATATTGGTAATCCTATTGACAATGGTTGGCTCTAACCTGGCGGCCGTCAATATTGTAAAAGAAAAAGAGATTGGAACCATTGAGCAAATAAATGTAACACCGGTAAAGAAGTTTCATTTCATATTAGGAAAACTGATTCCTTTCTGGGTACTGGGATTGGTGGTTTTAACGATCGGTCTTACCATTTCCAGGTTGTTTTATGGAATCATTCCGGCAGGAAGCTTTATCACTATTTATGTTTTCGCAGCTGTTTACTTGTTAGCAGTTCTGGGTTTAGGATTATTATTATCAACCTATTCTTCCAATCAGCAACAGGCAATGCTGCTTTCTTTCTTTTTAATGATGATCTTTATTCTGCTTGGCGGATTGTACACTTCTATTGACAGCATGCCGGAATGGGCAAGATGGATAACGAGATTTAATCCTGTTTCTTATTTTATTGAAGTAATGCGGATGGTGGTATTGAAGGGGAGCTCACTGGCGGATATCAGGTATCATCTTTTAACCATGCTGGGGTTCGCTGTATTTTTTAATTTATGGGCTGTTTTAAGCTACCACAAAAGAAGTTGATTAAAATCTTTTCTTCGTTAGCCAATCTTTTTTATATTCGGATAACTAAAACGAATTGCCATGCTAAAAATTGGAAACCTTAAGTCAGGAGATATTATTTTGGTAAATGATGAAGGGGTAATGAGAGAGGGTACTGTGGTAAGTATAAGCCATGAAGAAAACCAGGCCCTCGTAAACAATGGTATACAGGAGTTTTGGTATACCCCGGAGGAGATGACAGCTGTTCCCTTGGATGAAAACCAGCTGCTCAAACTGGGTTTTACCCGGGAGGAGACGGATGGAACTGTTAAGTATAAGAAAGACTCCTTCCGGCTGGTAACACCCAAAAAAGGTGATTTTTCCAATATTGAAATGTGGTGGAGGGAAGACCGTCGCCATTTCAGCTTTCCGCTGGGGGTGCATGAGCTTCAAAACCTGCACCTGGATATGACTAAAGTGCACTTAGACAAGCCTTAAGGCTTGATTTTGGCTCCTTTTTTTGCATAAAAGCCTTCTTTTCCACAGAACCCCCAAAAATAACCGGGGTTTTTTCTTTTTTAGGCCTGATACTCCTACCTTTGCGTTCCGAAAAAAAATATGTCGAAACAACCCTTAATTAAGCAAGATGGTACAATCATAGAAGCCTTATCCAATGCTATGTTCCGGGTAAAACTGGAAAACGGGCATGAGATACTGGCAACCATCTCCGGGAAAATGAGAATGCACTATATCCGCATTTTGCCGGGTGATAAAGTGGGGGTTGAATTATCGCCATATGATTTGACAAGAGGAAGAATCAACTTTAGGTATAAGTAAAGACATAAATCCGGAGTTTATCGAAGGAATTGTCTCAAAAAAATGATTTATGAAAGTAAGAGCATCCATTAAAAAACGCAGCGTTGATTGCAAGATTGTTCGTCGCAAGGGAAAGCTGTATGTAATCAACAAAAAGAATCCCCGCTTCAAACAAAGGCAGGGTTAATTCTAATTAAGTAAAGTTTTAAAAGATAAAATAATAATATGGCTCGTATTGCCGGTGTTGACTTACCAAAAAACAAAAGAGGAGAAATAGGCCTTACCTATATATATGGTATTGGACCCTCTACTGCTCAGTACATTCTTGACAAACACAGTATTGACAGGAATAAAAAAGTACATGAGTGGAACGATGATGAACTGACTGCTATCCGTAACACTATTACGGAGGAATTAAAAGTGGAAGGTCAGCTTCGTTCTGAAGTGCAGATGAGTATTAAGCGTTTGCTTGATATTGCCTGCTACCGTGGTCTCCGTCATCGTAAAGGTCTGCCGGTTCGTGGCCAACGTACCAAAACCAACAGTCGTACAAGAAAAGGTAAAAGGAAGACTGTTGCTGGTAAGAAGAAAGCAGCTAAGAAGTAATATTCAGTTGGCAGACTGATTATTCAGTTCTCCAACTGTTATTAATAAATGCACCATCAATACTGAATTAACTACGGATACCCGGTGCAGGAGGAGGGTTAGTTCAGGTTCCGCCAAAAACGGAATTATTATTAAAATAAAGATTACCTCGGTAGAAAAATTATGGCAAAAGCACAAGCACAGCAGGCAGTCAGCGCAAAAGCAGCTGCTAAGAAAAGAGTGGTGAAAGTGGACTCATACGGTGATGCTCACATTTCTGCTACTTTCAACAACATCATCATCAGCCTTACAAACAAGAATGGCCAGGTTATTTCCTGGAGCAGTGCCGGTAAAATGGGTTTCAAGGGTTCTAAAAAGAACACTCCCTATGCAGCACAAATGGCTGCTGCAGATGCTGCAAAAACAGCATTTGAAGCTGGTTTGAAAAGAGTGGATGTATATGTAAAAGGGCCCGGAGCCGGCCGTGAAAGTTCGATCCGTTCCATTTCACAAAGTGGGATTGAGGTGGTGATGATTAAAGACGTAACTCCGCTGCCACATAATGGTTGCCGTCCGCCGAAGAAAAGAAGAGTATAATAGTACGGAAACGTACAAGACATATTGAAGCCAAGAGCTTTCATTTAAACAAAGGGTGCCTGATTGATTTTTAACGCTTTTACTGATCAAAGCACCGTTACAAAAAAGCGTAAATGAATAAAAACTATGGCAAGGTACACTGGTCCAAAGACCAAGATCTCCCGCATTTTTGGTGAGCCTATTTTAGGTAATGGTAAATGGTTGGGTAAAACAAGTAACCCTCCCGGTATGCACGGTGAAAAACGTAAGCGTAAAACGTTAGGCGAATATGCCCTGCAGCTTCGTGAAAAACAAAAAGCGAAGTACACCTACGGTATACTGGAAAAACAATTCCGCAAAACATTTGAAGAAGCAGCCCGTCGCAGAGGTGTAACAGGTGAGAACCTGATCAAACTTTGTGAGGCCCGCCTGGATAACACTGTTTTCCGTATGGGAATTGCTCCAAGCCGCCCCGCTGCCCGTCAGCTGGTTAGTCATAAACATATTGAAGTGAATGGAGAAGTGGTAAATGTTCCTTCTTATCAAATGAAACCTGGTGATGTTATCACTATCAAAGAAGGCAGCAAAGGCAGAACATCCATTACCAGTGTTGTTCGTGGTAAAAACCCAAAATTCAGCTGGTTAGACTGGAGCGAAACTGAAATGAAAGGTACTTTCATCACTTATCCTGAAAGAGAAAGTGTTCCTGAGAATATCAAGGAGCAGTTGATCGTCGAGTTGTATTCTAAGTAATAGCTGAAGCGTATTACAGAACGTACAAGAATGCGATACAACGGAAGATGACAGTAGTATTTAAACCGGTAACAAAAATTTTAAAAATTAAATCTGAAATATGGCCATTTTAAATTTCCAGAAGCCCGATAAAATCATTCTGCAGAAAGCAACTGATTTCGAAGCTCAGTTTGAGTTTCGTCCGTTGGAACCCGGTTACGGTGTAACAATCGGTAATGCACTTCGTCGTGTATTGCTGAATTCACTGGAGGGGTATGCTATCATTGGTGTGAAGATCGAAGGTGTAGAGCATGAATTTGCAACCATGAAAGGCATCAGCGAAGATGTGGTGGAAATTTTCCTGAACCTGAAACAAGTTCGTTTCAAAAAAGCTGTTGATCATGAAGTGGCAAATGAGAAGATCATTTTGTCAATAAAGAACAGAACGGAATTTACAGCCGGTATGATCGGTGAAGGCACTCATTCTTTCCAGATCATGAATCCTGATCTGCTTATCTGCACTCTGGATTCTTCTGCAAGAATGGATGTTGAGCTTACTATCGGTAAAGGCCGTGGTTATGTTCCTGCTGAAGATAACAAGCCAAAGGATGCGCCATTAGGTTACATCCCTATCGATGCTATCTTCACTCCAATTAAAAATGTGAAGTATACTATTGAAAATACAAGGGTTGAACAAAGGACTGACTTTGAAAAATTGATTATGGAAGTTTCTACTGATGGAACCATTCATCCGGAAGAAGCAGTGAAGCAGGCTTCAAGAATCCTGATTCAGCACCTTATGATTATCACTGACGAGAACATCACTTTCGACAACAAGGAAGAGAAGAAAGAAGATCTGGTGGATGAACAAACTTTACAGCTGCGTAAAGTGCTGAAGACGCCATTGGAAGATTTGGATCTTTCGGTAAGAGCCTTCAATTGCCTGAAAGCAGCAAAAATCAATTCATTGAGTGAGCTGGTACAATACGAACAGGAAGACTTGATGAAATTCAGAAACTTTGGTCAGAAATCTCTGGCTGAGATCGAGCAAGTGTTAACTGAAAGAGGTCTGCATTTCGGAATGGACCTGGTGAAATTGGGTATTGACCTTAGCGAATTCTAAATTACTGGCGGTTGACTGTAAATGTCGACCGCTATTTTAATAACAGTAGGTTGTAATTCCTGACACGGTACAACCGAATAAAACTTAAACGTCATGCGTCACGGAGACAAAGTAAAAAACTTAGGCAGAAAGAAAGCACACAGAGATGCTTTACTGAGCAACCTGGCCTGCCAACTGATTCAACACAAACGAATCGTTACTACAACTGCTAAAGCAAAAGCTTTAAGAGTATATGTAGAGCCACTTATCACAAAAGGAAAAGATAACACTACTCATCAGCGTCGTGTTGTATTCAGTTACCTGCAGGATAAAGAAGCTATCAAAGAATTGTTTGGTGCTGTAGCTGAAAAAGTAGCTGGTCGTCCTGGTGGGTATACAAGGGTTATTAAACTTGGAGCAAGGGTTGGTGACAATGCTGAAACAGCAATGATTGAGCTGGTTGACTTCAATGAAATCTATGGCAAGGGTAAGGGCGAAGCAAAAGGTGCCGCCAAGAAAACCCGTCGTGCCGGTGGTGCGAAGAAGAAAGCAGAAGCAACAGAGAAAACAGAAGCTCCTGCTACAGAAGAAAAAACTGCTGAATAATAGCAATAAAACATCTGTTTGAATACGAAGCCCTCCGTTTACCGGGGGGCTTTTTTATTGCTGTGGCGGGTGAATATTTATTCATAAAATGAAGTATTTTCACCAACGCTGCTTGCTATATCATTTGTCAATTGTATAAATCAATATAATGGATCATTCATCCAACAGGGCTTTGCAGCAATTCAGGAGTGAAGTGGGAATCCGCTTCCAGCTATACAATAGCCTTTTTACTTCCCTGCCTTTTCACCGGATTGAGAAAACGGGAATTCTCTTATCGTTGTTATCCAACAATTGTGAGGAGGGATATAAAAAAAGATTGAGCCCGGTTGAAATATTAGAGGATTTTTTCAATAAACATACAGCATATAACAAATCAGAGGAAAGGAATGACCTGTTGTTCCGCTTTGTTCAATACCTGGAACGCCAGGTAGTTTTATTTGATGCACTGGAAGACGCTGCTTTTAAAAATGTAAATGATTTGAATGGTGTTGGTACACTTAAACATCTTGAATCTGAAGTAATACAGGGAAATAAAGAAGAAGAGCTGACAGCAAAATTAAAAGACTTTAGGATAAGGCTGGTGCTGACAGCTCATCCCACACAATTCTATCCGGGCCCGGTATTGGGCATTATTAACGATCTGTCCAAAGCTTTGATAGATAACAATACCAATCTGATCAATACTTACCTGCAGCAATTAGGCAAGACACCTTTCTTTAAAAAGAAGAAGCCAACACCATATGACGAAGCAATAAGCCTGCTCTGGTATCTTGAAAATGTTTTTTATGGTGCAGCTGGCAGGATAATATCGTCTTTAAAAAACCAGTTTCCCGATGCAATCAGCAAAACTAATCCTGTTATCCGGATGGGTTTCTGGCCTGGCGGCGACAGGGATGGTAATCCTTTTGTGACAAGTGATGTTACACTAAAAGTAGCTGATGCATTGAGGGGAAGTATCATTAAATGTTATTACCTGGATGTAAGAAAATTGCGGCGAAGACTCACTTTCGAAGGGGTGGATGTATTGCTGATGGAATTAGAAACTAAATTATACAATAATTTATTCATACCCGACTTCAAGACGAATCTTGGTAAGGGCGAAATTCTGGAAACACTCCTGCAGATAAAAGAAATTATTATTCATCAGCACAATGGACTATTCCTGCATATGGTGAATAATCTTATCAATAAGATCGAAGTATTTGGGTTGCATTTTACATCGCTTGACATACGACAAGAAAGCAGTGTGCATGGCCAGGTGCTGGATGTTATTGCAGCTAAACAACCAGCAATTTTGCCCGGTTATGCAGTGCTTAGCATGGAAGAAAAAATAAATCTGCTTTGTGCTGTTGCCGCTCCTTGTGAAACAAGTATGCTGGAGGATGCCGTACATGCGGATACTATTAAAACAATTACAGCTATAAAGAGCATTCAGCAGTTCAATGGAGTTGAAGGCTGCAACCGGTATATCATCAGCCAGTGTAACTCAGCCCTCAATGCGATGGAAGTTTATGGCTTGTTTCTGCTGAGTGGATGGAAGAAAGAGGAAATGAATATTGATATTGTTCCATTGTTTGAAACAATTGATGATCTGCAACATGCGGCTGATGTAATGAAAACACTTTATACCAACGCTGTTTATAAGGAACATCTCGGCCGCCGGGGTAATCGCCAGACCATCATGCTTGGTTTTTCTGATGGAACGAAGGACGGAGGTTACCTGATGGCGAACTGGAGTATTTATAAGGCTAAAGAAGCATTGACGGCAATTTCACGTAAATACGATGTGGACGTTGTTTTCTTTGATGGCCGTGGCGGTCCGCCGTCAAGAGGCGGAGGAAAGACGCATAAATTTTATGCTTCGATGGGGCATAATATTTCTAACAAAGAAATACAACTGACGATACAGGGACAAACGGTAAGTTCCAACTTCGGAACCATCGATGCTGCTCAATTCAATATTGAACAATTGCTGAATGCCGGTATTTCCAATGATCTTTTTTCTAATCGTGATATCACCCTGAGTGAAAAGGAAGAAGCTCTATTAGGGGAGTTGGCAGAAATAAGTCTTATTGCGTATAAAAAATTGAAAGATCATCCTTACCTGGCAGATTATTTATTACAGGTTAGCCCACTCAGGTTTTACAGTGAAACAAATATTGGCAGCCGCCCTGCAAAGAGGGGAGTCGCATCCGGGTTGTCGTTAAAAGATCTGAGGGCCATCCCATTTGCCGGGTCATGGAGTCAGTTGAAGCAAAACGTAACAGGTTATTACGGTGTCGGTTCTGCCTTGCAGCAAATGGAGAAGGAGGGTAAATTATTGCAGTTGCAAAAACTGTATCATCAGTCGTTATTCTTCCGGACATTACTGGATAATTGTGAGATGGCGATGATGAAATCATTTTTCCCGTTAACAGCATTCCTTTCGGGACATAAACATTTTGGTGAGCTGTGGCAAATGATACATGACGAGTATGAGCTGACTAAACAATATCTTTTTAAAATCACCGGCAATAATGAATTAATGGCTGATTACCCGGTAGAACAATTGTCGATCCAGATGCGGGAGAGAATAGTGTTGCCGCTGGTGACCATTCAGCAATATGCACTGACCAAAATAAGGGAGCTGGATGAGCAGCTGGTACAGCCGCCAGTGAAAGAAACATATGAAAAACTGGCGATGCGGTGTTCGTTTGGAATTATTAATGCGGGAAGGAATTCGGCTTAAGATTTACAATGACAGCAAGCTTCATTTTTCTATTTTTGCATCTCAATTCAAAAGAATGAGTAAAGTAAAAGTTGGCCTGGTACAAATGAGTTGTACCACTAAAAAAGAAGAGAACCTGGTAAAAGCTATCGAAGGGGTAAAGAAAGCCGCTGCTGAAGGTGCCCAGATCGTTTGTTTGCAGGAGCTATTCACTTCTCTCTATTTCTGCGATGCAGAAGACTATGAAAATTTCAAATTGGCTGAACCCGTTCCCGGGCCTTCCACCGAAACACTGCAAAAAGTAGCTGACGAACTTGGCGTTGTAATCATTGCTTCATTGTTCGAAAAAAGGGCACAAGGACTTTATCACAATACCACTGCGGTAATCGATGCAGATGGAAGTTACCTCGGCAAGTACCGTAAGATGCATATTCCGGACGACCCGGCTTATTTTGAAAAATTCTATTTCACTCCCGGTGACCTGGGATATAAAGTTTGGAAAACAAAATTTGCAACTATTGGTGTGCTCATTTGCTGGGATCAATGGTATCCTGAAGCGGCAAGAATCACCGCTTTGATGGGAGCGGAAATTTTGTTTTATCCTACAGCTATCGGCTGGGCTGCATCACAGGATGAAGCAACCAATACGGAACAATACGGTGCATGGCAAACAATTCAAAGAAGCCATGCCGTTGCAAATGGTGTGCATGTAGTGAGTGTCAATCGTGTCGGGCTTGAGCAGAACGGGGCGATGAAATTCTGGGGTGGTTCTTTTGTTTCCAATCCTTTTGGTACAATTTTATATAAAGCATCTCATGATGAAGAAGAAGTAAAAGTGATGGAAATTGATTTGTCAAAGACCGATCAATACAGAACTCATTGGCCTTTTATGCGTGACAGAAGAATTGATTCATACCAACCTATTACCAAACGATTTATTGACGAAGACTAATGCAACCTACGCCCAAAGACCTCGGTTACTACTTTCCTGCTGAATTTGCTCCCCATGTTGCCACCTGGCTCAGTTGGCCCCACAAAGAAGCATCATGGCCGGGAAAGATTCATACGATCTATCCCTCGTATTCTAAGTTTATTAAGGAATTGACAAAGGGAGAACTGGTTCGTATAAATGTAAAAGACGAAGCGATGAGGTTATTTGCAGTCGGTCACCTGCAAAATGAAGGAGTTGATTTGAGTAAGGTCGAGTTTTTCTTTCACCCTACTAATGATGCCTGGTGCAGGGATCATGGACCGGCATTCCTTATCAATCCTGCAGCGGAGCAGAGGAAAATAATTGTTGACTGGGGTTATAATGCCTGGGGAAATAAGTATCCTCCGTTCGACCTGGACGATGTAATACCAACATTGATCGGCAAGAATTATAATATTCCTGTTTATCATCCGGGTATTGTAATGGAAGGTGGTTCGGTGGAGTTTAACGGAAAAGGAACTGTAATGACTTCGACCGCCTGTTTACTCAATAAGAACCGCAACCCGCATTTGAACCAGGAAGATATTGAAGAATACCTCTGCAATTATTATGGCATGAACCAGGTACTATGGGTAGATGAAGGAATTATAGGAGATGATACCGATGGTCATATTGATGATACAGTAAGGTTTGTAAATGAGGATACTGTAATAACGGTGATCGAAGAAAATAAGAATGATGAAAACTATGAATTGCTTCAGCATAATTTGCAACAACTTAAAGAAATGCGATTACTCAACGGTAAGCAATTAAATATTATTGAGTTGCCAATGCCAGAAGAATTGATTTATGAGGATCAGCGGCTGCCTTGTTCTTATGCTAATTTTTATATCGCTAATAAATCAGTAATTGTCCCAACTTTTCGCTCTGCAAAAGATGAAAATGCCATGTCTATCATTCAAAGCTGTTTTCCGGACAGAGAGGTGGTTGGTATTGATTCAACTGATATTATCTGGGGTCTGGGAAGTTTCCATTGCCTGAGCCAGCAGGAACCGGCTTTATAAAAGAGCCTTCCGTAGAAACGGAAGGCTGTTAACGATTGCTTGCCACTTAGAAATTTATTAGACGTTGTTTTATCAAAAGGAATAGATTGCAGCGATCAGGATGCTGGCAGCAGATTTGGTGAACACTCCATCCTTATTAGTAAATAATACTGCTTTATTCGAATTGTCAATTCTGAATTCAGGTATTAAAATGAATCCACCGGTTTTAAAATTGGCTGATAATGTTGTCGCAAAAATATTTCCTCCTTCAGATGAGCTGCTAAATGCTTTAAATTGGTTTTTGTCAGCAAATAATTCTCCGCGGAGTGTAAGACCAAACCATGATCTTGGATCAAAGTTCAGGTACAATGCAGAACCCCACCATGATTTGCTTTCTGTATTTTTAGCACCATCCCATAGTTGGGTAGAGTTTACTGTGCCATTAAAACCAATATTAAATTTGTCACTGAATTTCGCTGTCACTACTGCATCAAACTGATTTGTTTTTGAAGTATCAGGATTTTGACCACCAACATAATTAAGATAGATCTTGATCTTGTCAGTAGGGGCAAAAGAGTACTGCGCCAGCAAAAATTTCTTATTGATCTGCCCGTCGGGTGGTGTGCGGTAGTCTGTAGCATTAGAAACACCGAGCATTAATCCATGTTTGCCTTTTGTTATTTCAGATTTGAATCCTGTGTGGGAAAACGGCCCATTGGTAAACATATAACTCATACTATAATTGCGATTCAGCTGTGGGTCGAGCAACTCATAGCCGATATGGGTGCCCCATGTACCCAGGGTAAACTTTAGCCAGTCGCTGGGAGAGTAACTTATATAGAGTTGTTTGATGGCCTGTGTAATGCCATCATCAGTATAGGCGAAATCTCTTGCCCTTGGTCCAAATCCAAGATCAGCCACTGCTGTTACTTTGTCGCCTTTGTGTTCGAACTTAAGACTGGCCATTCCCAGGGAGAACGAATTATGCATCGGAGTAAAGCTGGTATATCTATTGGTCTTTGTATCAGCCAGGTCATTCCGGTAGTAAGCGTCAACAGAACCTGTGATGGTAAGCAGGGGTTCTTTTTTTTGGTCTTCCGGGCTTTTAGCCGCGGAATCAAGTGGCGTTGTATAAGTTACTGATGCGGTTTGGGCATTGGAGAAGGTAAATGACAGCAGGCATATGGCTGCCACAAAAAGTTTTTGTAACATTGTATTACATTTTAGATGTTAAGAAAAGGGCACAGCAGGGATAAGCTTTTGCGAGAAGTTTATCCCACTTATGCAGTGCCTTTTTCGATTTTATTTACTTATAGCTCTACTGGTTTTTCTTCGATAGTACCATTATTGTGCACCAGCAAATGGCCTTGCAGGTATTTCTCATTATGCTGTGAAGCATCCAATCCTTCCTCTTCTTCGCTTTCACTTACTCTCATTGGAATAACAAAGTTGATGAACTTGAATATGGCGAATGACACGGCAAAACTGTATACAGCAACGATTGCCATTGCTTTCAGTTGTGTAAAAAAGAATTCAGGATTACCATAAAACAAGCCTTGTGGTCCGCCTTTGATGCCATGCACAGCTGTGCTGGCGAATACACCAGTGAGTAACATACCTGTCATACCACCCAATCCGTGACAGGGGAACACATCCAGTGTATCATCTACTTTAGATTTTTGTTTGATGCTTACTGCGATATTGGAAACTAATGCACCGACAAGACCAATAATTATACTTTGAGGGATGCCAACAAAACCTGCGGCAGGAGTGATAGCCACAAGCCCAACTACTGCCCCGATGCAGAACCCCAGAACTGATGGCTTTTTCCCTTTGATAACATCAAAAAACATCCACGCCAGACCTGCAGAAGATGCAGCAGTGGTAGTAGTGCCAAATGCATTTACAGCAAGAGGAGTTGCACCAACAGCTGAACCTGCATTAAAACCGAACCAACCAAACCAAAGTAAACCTGTACCAATAAGTACATATGGTACGTTGGCGGGTGGGATCTCCTTTTTCTCGATATGTGATTTTCTTCGTTTCAATACCATAGCTCCGGCAAGTGCTGCACAGCCTGCAGTAATATGCACAACCGTACCGCCGGCAAAATCCCAGGCTCCCATTTTCGCAAGGAATCCCTCAGGGTGCCAACTCCAGTGTGCTACTGGGGCATAAACAAGCAGGGAGAATAACACAATAAACAAAACGTAGGAAGTGAAACGGATACGTTCAGCTACAGCACCAACTACAAGCCCCGGCGTAATGATAGCAAACATCAGTTGGAAAAGTGAGAAGAGGGATAATGGAATTGTGTTCGCCGCTGGCCAGGCAGCCCCGGACTTCACTCCGTCATAAAAAGCATAAGTGGATGGGTTACCAATTAAACCATTTACTGATTCACCAAAAGCAAGACTGAACCCGCAAACCACCCAAAGCACTCCAACAATACCAGCAGCAACTACACTTTTGATCATTGTTGAGATAACGTTCTTACGGTTTACCATGCCCCCATAGAAAAAAGCAAGGCCGGGTGTCATTAAAAACACCAATGCAGTGGAAACTAATACCCATGCGATATCCGAAGAGCTGTATTGAGGATCAGCGGCTCCTGGAACATAATCAGCCGTGGGTTTTACAAACATGGCAAGTAGAGCAATCGCAACTAACAGGACGAATGGCAAGATCTGTTTTGCTTTTCTTTTACTCATGAGCTAGGTTTTTAGTTAAACATTAAATAAATATATAATTCAAAATATTATGCATAAAAATATTAAAATATGACATTAACATGTGTTAGTTTATCATATTATTTCAATTTTTTATTGAAATAGTTGATAATTTGTTCAAAATATTAAATATTAATATTTTTTAATACTTAATATTTGAAGATTTCTGGGACTTAACTAGCTTGGAATTGAAGGATAGTGTCTTTGGATTCTAACATGCTGGGAGCATTATTATTTAAGAACTCATCTACTTTGCGGGCACATTCCCGCCCTTCGCTGATGGCCCACACCACTAGGCTTTGGCCTCTGCGCATATCGCCGGCTGCGAAAATCTTAGAGATATTAGTACGATAGTCCTTTTCAGATGCATTTACATTTCCCCTTTCGTCAAGACCTATACCAAGGTCACTGATAAATCCGATATGTTGCGGATGTACAAAACCCATGGCCAGTAAAGCCAGTTCACATGGAATCTCTCTTTCGCTACCGGCCACTTCAACAAATTGAGCTGGTCGGCCATCCACAATTTTCCATTCGAGGTCTACGATTTTCAGTGCTTTCAGATTACCATTTTCATCACCAATAAATTCTTTGGTGGCAACAGCCCATTGCCGGTTGGCTCCTTCTTCATGTGAAGTGGTAGTCTTCAGCAGCATCGGGTATGAAGGCCATGGCATATAATCATTTCTTTCTTCAGGAGGTTTAGGCAGTAATTCGAATTGTGTTACTGATTTAGCTCCGTGACGATTGGATGTGCCCACACAGTCACTGCCAGTATCGCCACCACCTATCACCACTACATTTTTTCCTGTAGCTTTAAGTTCTTCACTTAAAATATTACTTTCTATTGCTGCGTTGGCAAGAGGATCCTTTCCGGCTACTCTTTTATTATTCTGTTTTAAAAAATCCATGGCGAAATGAACGCCTTTGAATTCTCTTCCGGAAATAAACAGATTTCTTGGCGTAGTACTGCCACCTGCAAGTACTATGGCATTGAACTCCCTCAGTATATCATTGATACTGACATTCACTCCTACATTGGCCAGGCATTTAAAAATAATGCCTTCTTCTTCCATCAGTTTTATTCTTCTGTCGATCACCCATTTCTCTAATTTAAAATCAGGAATGCCATAACGTAATAGCCCTCCTGGTGCATCATCTCTTTCAAACACAGTAACTGTATGCCCGGCATAATTTAACTGCGCAGCTGCGGCAAGACCTGCAGGGCCGGAACCAATCACTGCTACTTTCTTGCCTGAACGAAGGTTAGGCTTCCGGGGCTTTACAAACCCTTTATCAAAAGCTATCTCAATTATATGTTTCTCTATTTCCTCAATCGTAATAGCTGGTTGATTAATTCCCAGTACACAAGCTGTCTCACAAGGCGCCGGACAGATACGTCCGGTGAATTCAGGAAAGTTATTGGTTGATGAAAGAATATCATATGCCTCTTTCCAGTGTTTTTTATATACTGCATCATTGAATTCAGGAATCACATTTCCTAAAGGGCAGCCATGATGACAAAAAGGGACGCCGCAGTTCATACAACGGGCCGCCTGCTGATTTAATTTTTCTTCAGTATAGCGGTATACAAATTCATTGTAGTGCTGTAATCTTTCCTGCACCGGTTGTTTACCGGGAAGTTCTCTGCCAAATTCCTTAAATCCTGTTGGTTTGCCCATGTATCGTTCGATTAATATGCTGTGAGTTGAAATGATTTGCTTTAGGCGTTTTGTCTTACGCCTTCCGATTTCTGTTGTAATACTTTCTTATAATCCCTGGGGAACACTTTTACAAAATGCTGCAACTGGTTATCCAGGTCTTCCAGGATGAATTTTGCAACGGTGCTTCCGGTGTATTCAAAATGTTTCCTGATCATGGAGAACAGCTCATTCTTATCATTCAGATCACAGGTGTCGAGGTCCACCATTTCTTTGTTACAATTGTCAGCAAATTTTCCTTTTACATCATATATATAAGCGATACCACCGCTCATGCCTGCCGCAAAATTTCTTCCCGTATCACCCAATATTACTACGCAGCCACCAGTCATATATTCACAACCATGGTCACCAACTGATTCAACCACCACCACGGCGCCGGAGTTTCTTACACCAAACCGTTCGCCTGCTTTACCTCTTATATAAGCTTCTCCGGAAGTGGCTCCGTAAAAAGCTACATTACCTATGATACTGTTGTCTTCCGGTTTGTATGTAGCAGATTTTGGAGGATAGATGATCAGCCGGGCTCCGCTTAATCCCTTTCCAAAATAATCATTGGCATCACCTTCCAGTTCCAGTGTGATCCCCTTTGTATTGAAAGCACCAAAACTTTGTCCTGCTGTTCCGGTGAAGTTGAAGTGAATAGTATTGTCAGGCAAACCTTCCGCCCGGTGTTTTTTTGTTATTTCATTGGAAAGTATAGTACCAACGGTTCGGTCTGTATTTTTGATCGGGAATGATGCCTGTACTTTTTCTTTTGCAACAATAGCCGGAACTGCAGCCTCCCACAGTTTCCAGTCAAGGCTTTCACTCAAACCATGATCCTGCTCTTCACTGCAATGCAGGGTGGTGTACATCGAATTTGGTTCTTTGTACAGGATTGCAGACAAATCAAGGTTTTTATATTTCCAGTGGTCAATATTTTCTCTCATTTCAAGATTGTCTACTTGCCCGATCATTTCATTCACTGTTCTGAAACCAAGCTCTGCCATTATTTCCCTGAGTTCCTGGGTAATCATTTTAAAAAAATTCACCACATGGTCAGGATCACCCTTGAACCTGTTTCTAAGTTCAGGATCCTGTGTGGCTACACCTACGGGACAGGTATTCATATGACACTTACGCATCATGATACAACCTTCCACAACCAATGCTGCAGTAGCAATGCCCCATTCTTCAGCACCAAGTAATGCTGCAACTGCTATGTCTCTTCCGGTTTTCAGTTGCCCATCGGCCTGTACCACCACACGGCTTCTTAGTTTATTCTTTACCAATGTCTGGTGTGTTTCTGCCAGACCTAATTCCCAGGGGAGTCCCGCATGCTTGATGGAACTAACCGGTGATGCACCAGTGCCACCATCGTGGCCAGCGATCAGCACTACATCAGCTTTTGCTTTGGTAACACCGGCAGCAATTGTTCCTACGCCGGCTTTACTTACCAGTTTCACACTTATTCTTGCTTTACGATTTGCATTTTTCAGATCGTAGATCAATTGTGCAAGATCCTCTATGGAATAAATATCATGATGGGGTGGGGGAGAGATGAGGCCGACACCTGGTGTGGCATGACGGACCTTGCCGATCCATTCATCTACTTTATGTCCGGGTAATTGACCACCTTCTCCGGGTTTAGCACCCTGCGCCATTTTTATTTGCAATTCATCTGCTTCTGTTAAGTATAAACTGGTTACACCAAATCTTGCACTTGCTACCTGTTTGATAGCGCTGCGCATAGAATCGCCATTTGGTAATAGCTCATACCTTCTTTCATCTTCTCCACCTTCGCCGGTATTACTTTTTGCACCAAGCCGGTTCATAGCAATTGCTAATGTAGTATGGGCTTCCCATGAGATTGAACCAAAACTCATGGCACCGGTAGCAAAACGTTTATAAATAGATGAAGCAGGCTCTACTTCATCAATACTTACAGAAGGACGATTCTTTCTGAATTGAAAAAGACTGCGCAGCGTACAGGCTTTTTCTCCCTGTTCATTTACCAGCTTCGAATATTTTTTGAATGTATTGAAGTCATTCATTTTTGTTGCATGCTGCAACAGGTGAATGGTTTGAGGATTGAATAAATGAAACTCCCCTTTTCTTTTCCATTGGTAAATACCACCAACCGGTAACCTGTCAATAGGAATATTTTTTTTACTGAAGGCAAAGAAATGTTTTGCCAGTACTTCACGGGCAATTTCATCTAACCCCATTCCTTCAATTCTTGATGTGGCACCGGTGAAATATTTATTGACCACATCTTTATTCAGTCCAAGTATTTCAAATATCTGTGCACCCTGGTAAGATTGCAGGGTGGAAATCCCCATTTTGGAAAATACTTTTAATAAACCATCATTCACTGCTTTTACATAATTCTTCTTTAATTCATCTTCATGCAGTGTTGTTTGCAGTTTACCTGATTCTTTCATATCTCTGATGGAAGAAAGAGCCAGGTAAGGATTGATAGCCGTAGCGCCAAAGCCAACGAGGCAGGCAAAATGATGGACTTCCCATACATCACCGGCTTCCACAATTACACCGACCTGCCCCCGCATTCCTTTCCGGATAAGATGGTGATGGATAGCAGCAGTAGCCAATAGTGAGGGTATCGGCGCATGGTTTGAATCTATGGCCCTGTCCTGTAATATCAACACCTTAAAACCATCTTCTACTGCATGAACTGCATATTCACAAATTCTGTCCAGGCCTTTTTGTAAGGAACCTGGTTTGCCGTCTGCTTTAAAATAGCATTGAATTGTTTTTGACTGAAATAGTCCTGTATCAATACTTCTGATCTTTTCGAGCTCATAGTTGCTAAGTACCGGGTGTTTCAGTGCCACACTATGACAAGTCAATGGATCTTCGAGTAAAAGATTACCATTATTACCTGCAAAAGTTGCCAATGACATTACCAGCCTTTCACGAATAGGATCAATTGGAGGATTGGTTACCTGCGCAAATAATTGTTTGAAATAACTGCTCAGGTGTTGTGGCTGATCACTTAAAATAGCCAGGGGCACATCAGTTCCCATTGAACCAATAGGTTCTTTTCCTTCGAGTGCCATCGGGGCAATGATGGTATCCAGGTCTTCAGTAGAATAGCCAAATGCTTTCTGGTATTTGAAAACCTGATCATGTTCCAGGTGTGTGAACATAATTCTTGGTTCCGGTAATTCTTCCAGCCTGATCTTATATTTATTCAACCATTCCCCATAAGGTTTTTGCGAACAGATTTGTTTTTTTAATTCAGTATCACTGATGATTTTTCCCTTCTCCATATCCACCACAAACATCTTACCCGGCTGCAATCTTCCTTTTTCAATAATACTGGCGGGGTCCACAGGCAGTACGCCTGTTTCTGATGCCATGATCACACGGTCATCATTGGTAACACAATATCTTGATGGACGCAGTCCGTTTCTGTCTAATGTGGCGCCAATTATCTTTCCATCTGTAAAGGAGATGGAAGCCGGTCCATCCCATGGTTCCATGAAGGAAGAGTGGAATTCATAGAATGCTTTCTTCACCGGGTCCATTTCTTCATGCCCGTCCCATGCTTCGGGAATGAGCATCATCATTACATGCGGCAATGAACGACCGGTTAAAGTAAGCAATTCAATGATATTATCAAGACAGGCAGAATCGCTTTGTCCTTCTGTAACAATCGGCAACAACATCTCCATTTCTTCTTTGGAAAAATATGGTGTGGTAAAACCTTTTTCACTTGTCTTCAGCCAGTTCAGGTTTCCCTGCAGCGTATTGATCTCTCCATTGTGTGCAATAAAGCGAAATGGTTGTGCCAGTTTCCAGGAAGGAAATGTATTGGTGGCAAACCTTGAATGCACTAATCCAAATGCACTGACCACCCGTTTATTACTCAGGTCCGGGAAATATTGTCTTACCTGGTGACTGGTGAGCTGACCTTTGTATACAATAGTCTTGTAAGAAAGGGAAGCAATATAAAAACCGATCTCATCCTTTCTTACTGTACTGTTGATAAGGTGAGAAGCATAGTTACGCAGTATAAATAATTTTCTTTCGAAGTCGTCAGGATTAGCAATATGATCCGGGCAGGCAACAAATACCTGTTCAATCTCCGGCTCAACACTCAGTGCTGTTGGTCCGATGCCATCAGTATTCACAGGGACTTTCCGGTATGCCAAAATTTCTAACCCCAATTTTTCTGCAGTGCGATTCAATATATCACGGCATTCTTCTCTTAGGCGGATCTCTTTAGGAAAGAAGACCATACCAGCGGCATATTTGCCAACAGAGGGGAGATGTACACCCAGCCTCAGGCATTCGTCAAAGAAAAATTCATGTGGTAGCTGGATCATAATGCCGGCTCCATCGCCGGTATTATTTTCACAACCACAGGCACCCCGGTGCTCCATGTTTTCTAATACTGTTAAAGCATCGGAAATATGCTGGTGAGATTTATGCCCTTTGATATTGGCCACGAAGCCAATACCGCATGCATCATGTTCGAAAGATGGATCATATAATCCCTTGTTGCCTGCCATGTGGTGCAATGTTAATTTTAATGAATACAGTTAGTACTATATTTCAATAGCAAGCAATACGTCTGAAATTACAAAAAAGCTCTCAGCGGGAAACAGGATTATAAGTGTACTTATCCACAATTTGATATGGATTAAGTAATTAAATAAGATATCCGAACAACTGGTCGTTTTTATTTATTTCCGAGAAACCAATGTTGGAGTCTTTCATTTTCTTCAATAGTAAATCATAATCGGATCGGCTTTGTAATTCTACGCCCACTAAAGCTGGACCATTTTCTTTGTTTGTCTTTTGCATATACTCAAACCGGGTGATATCATCTGTTGGTCCAAGTACATTATTGACAAACTCTCTCAAAGCGCCGGGACGTTGTGCAAAACTGATGAGGAAATAATGTTTTAATCCTTCATATTGCAGGCTTCTTTCTTTTATCTCCTGCATTCTGTCTATGTCATTATTGCTGCCGCTCACAATACATACTACATTTTTCCCTTTTATTTCGTCCGCATAATCATCCAGGGCTGCAATTGATAGAGCTCCTGCCGGCTCTACTACGATGGCGTCTTCATTATATAGTTTCAAAATACTGGAACATACTTTCCCTTCTGCTACCAGGTGCATGTCATCCAATACCTCTTTGCAAATAGAAAAAGTAAGATCACCCACTCTTTTCACGGCAGCACCATCAACAAATCGTTCGATGCTGTCTAATGTAACAGGGTGACCTGCTTTTAATGCTTCAAACATGGAAGGAGCTCCTTCAGGCTCCAAACCAATGATCTTTGTTTTGGGTGACCAGGTTTTAAAGTAAGAACCTACACCGGCACTTAAGCCGCCGCCACCAACAGGAATAAACAAATAATCAATGCCCCCGGTTCCCCCAGAAGCAGGAGGAAAATCTTCCAGTATTTCAATTCCAACCGTTCCTTGTCCTTCGATGATCCGGTAATCATCAAAAGGCGGAATAAATGTCAGCCCGTTTTCTTCTGTATATTGTTTGGCATTTACAGCGCAATCATCAAACGTATCACCAACGAGTTTTATCTCGATATAATTCTCACCAAACATTTTTGTTTGATTCACCTTCTGTTTGGGAGTGATGATAGGCATGAACACCACACCTTTTACGTTCAATTTTTTGCAACTGTAGGCAAAGCCCTGGGCATGATTCCCGGCGCTGGCACAAACAACTCCCTTACGCAATTGTTCAGCCGTTAGAGAACTCATCATATTATAAGCTCCTCTCAATTTGTAGGACCGAACTACCTGCAGATCTTCTCTTTTCAGGAAAACATTACAGCGGTATTTTTTAGACAAACTATGGTTATAAGTTAGCGGAGTTCTGTTTACCACTTTTTTCAGTCGAAGATGTGCTGACACAAAATCGGGCTGCACATTATTATCTATTGTTTGGGCCATATGTTGTAATTATCCTACGGACTCAGGTTTTTGTGCCAGTTTACTGAATACCTCTTTAGTTGATGATGCCGTAGCGGCAATTTTTTCTGCTTTAGGCTGATTCTCTGGTCGCAGGCTTCTTACAGTTTTGCCTGCCTGCCACAACTCACTTTCACGAAGCTCCTTCAGCTCTTCTTCCAGTTTCTCCCGGTAATCAACTTTGCTGTTACTGTCAATAGAACGTTGTGATTCTTTGCCGGAAGCAACACTGTCATACAATTCATTGAATACAGGAGCCGTTGCATCACGGAATTTTTTCCACCAGTCCAATGCACCACGTTGCGCAGTAGTTGAACAATTAGCATACATCCAGTCCATACCGTTTTCTGCTACCAATGGCATCAGCGATTGTGTGAGTTCTTCAACTGTTTCATTAAATGCTTCACTCGGTGAATGACCTCTTTCACGCAACACTTGATATTGTGCAGCGAAAATTCCCTGTATGGCACCCATCAATGTTCCTCTTTCGCCAGTCAGGTCACTGTATACTTCTTTTTTGAAATCAGTTTCAAATAAATAACCACTTCCTACAGCAATACCCAATGCAATAACACGGTCAAATGCTTTACCGGTGGCATCCTGGAAGATGGCGTAAGAGCTATTCAGGCCACGGCCTTGTAAGAACATTCTTCTCAACGAAGTGCCCGAACCTTTTGGTGCCACTAAGAAAACATCCACGTCTTTCGGAGGAACAATTCCTGTTTGCTGATTAAAAGTGATACCAAAGCCATGTGAGAAGTACAGGGCTTTGCCGGGAGTTAAATGCTTCTGGACGGTTGGCCACAGGGCAATCTGTGCCGCATCACTCAGCAGGTAGCAAATGATAGTACCTCTTTGCAATGCTTCTTCAATTTCAAATAATGTTTCACCGGGAACAAATCCATCACGGATAGCTTTATCCCATGTTTTGGAATCTTTACGCTGACCAACGATTACATTGATGCCGTTATCTTTTTGGTTCAATGCCTGACCCGGTCCCTGCACTCCATAGCCGATCACAGCTACTGTTTCATTTTTTAGTACCTGTTGAGCTTTGCTCAGAGGGAATTCTTCCCTGGTTACAACGTTTTCTTCAACGCCGCCGAAATTTAGTCTTGCCATGATTATCTGTTTTGGATTGTTATTAACTAATTGTTGATTTTTTTACATACTGAATACTTCCTGGTTCTTGTCGAGGAACTCATTTTCTATTGCCTCTTCCCCGGGCTCTTTTTGTTCAAACTCTTTCAGCCTTTCATGGAATCCGCTACTGCCTTTTATAATAGCCACCCTCGCACTTCTTACAAATTCTATCAGGCCGTATGGCTCCAGTACTTTTATTAATGCTTCTGTTTCTTCCCGGTGTCCGGCAACAGCAAAAACTGTATAATCTTTTCTTATCACAACCGTGTGAGCACCGTTTTCCCTTAATAGTCTTTCAACTTTCACTTCTGTAGCGATTACATCTGTAGGTACCTTGTACAAAGCCAGTTCCTGCCATACAATTTCATTTTCTGTATTATAATAGGCCTTTAGTACTTCCACCTGCTTCTCAATCTGGCGGCATAGTTTTCGCACAACATCTTCATATTCGCTGATTACAATTGTAAAACGATGTACACTGTCTACTTCAGTTGGGGAGGTATTGAGGCTTTCGATATTGATCTTTCGCCTCGAAAAAATAATAGCGATACGATTCAGCAAACCAACCTGGTTCTCTGTGTATACGGTTATGGTATATTCCTGCTTGTTCATTGTAATTAATTAAAAAGTAAAAATTCAAAAGTCAAAAGCGGTTTTAATTTTCACTTTTGACTTCATAGTTGTCAAATTTCTTCCTTACTCAACACACACTCTGCCACACCTCTTCCCTGTGGTACCATGGGAAATACATTATTTTCTTTTCCTACCATTATTTCTAATAAATAACTACCATCATGTTTAAGCATTTCTTCTACTGAGCTTTTCAGAAATTCTCTTTTTGAAATGCTTTTCCCGGAAATGCCAAATCCTTTGGCTACCTGCACAAAATCAGGACTGGTAATGTCCACGAATGAATATCTTTTTTCATGAAAAAGTTGCTGCCACTGGCGCACCATACCTAAGAATTGGTTGTTGAGAATAATGATTTTGACTTTTGGTTTGAACTGCATGATGGTCCCCAGTTCCTGTAAGGTCATTTGAAAACCACCATCACCAATGATTGCTACTGTTGTTCTGGAAGGATCTCCATAGGCTGCGCCGATAGCAGCGGGCAATGCATATCCCATGGTGCCTAATCCGCCTGATGTAATATTGCTTTTTGATTGGTTGAATTTTGCATACCGGCAAGCCACCATCTGGTGTTGTCCCACATCAGTTACAATTACTGCATTTCCATTGGTCAATTCATTGAGTGTTTTGATCACTTCCCCCATGGTCAGTACCTCACTGGTTGGGTTCAACTCATTATGAATTACTTTATCTTCTTCTTTTTGCTGGTAGTCTTTGAATTTTTGCAGCCATTGGGGATAGACTTTTTGCGCTACTAATTTTGTCAGCAGAGGTAATGTTTCTTTACAATCGCCCCAAACCGGTACATCTGCTTTTACGTTTTTATCAATTTCGGCCGGGTCAATATCAAGGTGAATGACTTTTGCCTGCCTGGCATATTTATCCAAACGACCTGTCACCCGGTCATCGAAACGCATGCCCACGGCTATCAGTACATCACATTCATTTGTCAAAACATTTGGGCCATAATTGCCATGCATACCAAGCATACCCACACCTAACGGGTGATCCGTAGGAATAGCACTCATACCCATGATGGTCCATGCGGCTGGTATACCTGCTTTCTCAATAAACTGTTTGAATTCCTTTTCTGCCTTGCCCAGTATTACTCCCTGTCCAAAGATGACGAAGGGTCTTTCTGCGTTGTTTATTAATAAAGCAGCTTCTTCGATATATTTTTTCCTTACTATTGGTTTGGGACGATAGCTTCTTATATGCTCACATTTAGTATACCCCTCGTAATTGAATAATTGTAATTGTGCATTCTTGGTAATATCGATCAGCACAGGTCCCGGTCTTCCGCTACCGGCGATATAAAATGCTTTAGCCAGTACATGTGGTATTTCATTGGCATCTGTCACCTGGTAATTCCATTTGGTAACCGGTGTAGTGATATTGATAACATCTGTTTCCTGGAAGGCATCAGTGCCTAATAAATGGGCAAATACCTGCCCTGTGATACAAACAACAGGAGTGGAGTCTATCATTGCATCAGCCAAACCGGTAACAAGATTAGTTGCCCCCGGACCACTTGTGGCAAATACCACACCTGTTCTGCCACTTACTCTAGCAAAGCCCTGTGCTGCATGAATAGCACCTTGTTCGTGACGAACCAGTATATGTTTCAGTTTTTCTTTATAGTCGTACAATGCATCATAGATTGGCATGATGGCGCCACCGGGATAACCAAAGACTGTATCCACACCTTCTGCTAAAAAAGCCTCCAGCACTGCCACTGAACCCGATATGGTAGTTGTCTTTTTTGATTCCTGTTTCACTTTTGTGATTTCCAGTGTTTCCATAAATAATTATTTTAAGCTTCATCTGTTACACAGCCTTCATCAGCCGGCTTTACAGTTCTTGCATATTTAAATAGTATTCCTTTTGTTGCTTTCAATGCAGGTTGTTTCCAGTTCTTTCTTCTGTCGGCAATAGTTTTTTCGTCCACTTTAAGATTGATCGTATTTTTCACTGCATCAATTTCAATGATATCGTTATCTTCTACCAACGCAATCAACCCGCCATCGAATGCTTCAGGAGTGATATGCCCTACGACAAAGCCATGTGTGCCGCCACTAAAGCGACCATCTGTTATCAGCGCAACGGATTTCCCTAGCCCTGCACCAATGATAGCACCTGTTGGTTTCAGCATTTCGGGCATACCCGGCGCACCTTTGGGGCCGATATAACGGATCACCACCACATCTCCTGCATGAACCTTACCGGATTGAATGCCTGCTATCAGGTCTTTTTCTCCATCAAAGACTCTTGCGGTTCCTTCAAAACGTTCCCCTTCTTTACCGCTGATCTTTGCTACACTTCCTTTCTCTGCCAGGTTGCCGTACAGGATTTGCAGGTGTCCCGTTTTCTTCAACGGTTGTTCTAACGGGTAAATAATGTGCTGAGCCTTGAAATCCAGATCCGGAACACCTGCTAAATTCTCTGCAACCGTTTTACCGGTTACTGTCAAACAATCGCCATGGAGCAAACCATTCTTTAATAAATATTTCATCACGGCAGGAACACCGCCATGCTTATGTAAATCCTCCATCAGGTATTTACCCGATGGTTTGAAATCAGCTAATACCGGGATGCTGTCACTAATTTTTTGAAAATCATCCTGCGATAATGCCACATCCACACTTTTAGCCATTGCGATCAGGTGCAATACAGCATTGGTACTTCCACCCAAAACCATAACAACCGTAATCGCATTTTCGAATGCTTTACGGGTCATGATATCTTTTGGCTTAATATCTTTTTGTAATAAAATCTTAATGGCTTCACCCACAGCCGCACATTCTTTTTGTTTGTCTTCACTCAATGCGGGATTGGAAGAGGAGTTAGGCAGACTCATGCCCAACGCTTCAATAGCAGATGCCATTGTATTGGCGGTGTACATACCACCGCAGGCACCGGCACCCGGACAGGAATGTTGCACAATACCTTTGAAATCACCTTCACTTAGGTTGCCTGCGATTTTTTGTCCCAATGCTTCGAATGCACTGACAATATTTAAATCTTCTCCTTTGTAATGACCAGGCGCAATGGTGCCACCATATAACATGATCGAAGGACGGTTCAGTCTTCCCATCGCCATAACAGCACCCGGCATATTCTTATCACAACCGGGAATAGCGATAAGTCCATCATAATACTGTGCGCCGGCATTGGTTTCTATACTGTCTGCTATTACATCACGGCTAACCAAACTGTACCGCATGCCATCTGTTCCCATACTGATACCATCGCTGACACCGATGGTATAAAATCGTAATCCCAATAAACCTTCTGTTGCGTTCACACTGTTTCTTACACTCACTGCGAGATCATTCAGATGCATATTACAGGGATTACCATCCCATCCCATGCTCACAATACCAACCTGTGCTTTATTAAAATCTTCTTCTTTAAAACCAATGGCATAATACATGGCCTGTGCTGCTGGTTGTGTGGGATCCTGCGTTAATATCTTACTGTATTTGTTTAATTCTTTCATATGTTAAGCTACTTCCTGTTCTAAGCGAAATGGTTTTTCCAGTACTTTACATTTATAAGCCTGCTGGATGATATAACTCAGGGAATCTTCCCAGTTCTTTTTGAAGGGAACATTATCAAGTGAACTCAAGGCGACTACTTCTGCAGCGGTGCCGCAAAAGAAACCGGCATCCGCCCCTCTCATTGAAGAAGGAGTGAATAATTTTTCTTCCACCGGTATGTTCAGTTCATTGCATATATCTATTACAGTAGCTCTTGTAATACCGGGAAGAATATTTCCTTTTGGAGCTGTATACAGCACTCCGTCATTTTCATAAAAGATATTGGCGCCACTGCTTTCAGCAACAAAACCGTTACTATCCAGCACCAGTGCTTCATCAAAGCCATTGTCCTTAGCTTCCTGGCAGGCGAGGATGGAGTTTACGTAATGACCGCTCACTTTGGCGTCCACATGAAATGCATCTGCATTCGGGCGGCGGTAAGTGGATGTCATGATCTTCATCTTATTACTCATATACCCGTTTGTCCATTCCCATGCTTGGATTGCGAGATAGGATTCCTTGCCTTTCGATAAGGACATATTGGGAGAACACAATACAATGGGTCTTATATAAGCATCTGTGAAATTGTTTCGATCTAAAGTTTCATATGTCAGCTCAACCAGTTGATCAGTTGAATAGCTGAATGGTATCTTCATCACTTCTGCTGAATGACGGAGACGGTCGTAATGTTCATTTCCTTTGAACATTTTAGTGCCGCCGTTGACAGGGTAGGAGCGGATGCCTTCAAATACGGCATAACCATAATGTAGTGACTGGCTGTACAAGTCAATTTTAGCTTCGGCAGCTTTTATAAACTGTCCATTAAAATAAATAATTGTGTTTTCGTTGTAATACATATTTTTTGTTTTGTTCAATGACGGGTATTAAAAAAGAGACCCGCCTTTTTGGAGGCGGGTCGCATATATTTTGTTTAGTTAGTTCAGCATCATGCACCACCTCCATTTGAAGATATAATAATCACCACCACAATAATAATTGCGGCTATTTTGGTAATGATATTATATATAATCGTCTTCAACATGAAGGATGTATGTGTTGTAAATATACACCCGCCGTTTCAAAAAAAGAACTCAGCAAGCAATAATTATTTGAATAATGGACGAACCATCGTTAGTTATTGATTAATACAATCAAATAATAGTTGACTTTCTCAACTCAATATTTTCAGTATTTACAGAACCGGATATCTTGCCACTTACAAAATCACTGATCAGTTCTCCTATCGTGGAAGTGAAATAAAAATTCACCGGGTCAATGTCTTTTGTCACAAACGAATTCAACAAAGTCCAGTTTACAGCATCACGAACCAGTTTAGCTTCTTCTTCCATACTCAAAAAATCGAGCATCATCGCTGCGGAAAGAATAGAACCAATAGGGTTAGCAATATCCTTACCGGCAGCCTGCGGATAAGAGCCATGTATGGGTTCAAACAAAGCAATATGTTCGTTTATTCCGACAGAGGCGGAAGGGAGCAATCCCAGTGAACCACTTATTACACTGGCTTCATCGCTGATGATATCGCCAAACATATTTTCTGTAAGGATGATATCAAACTGTTTTGGATTTTGAATTATTTGCATGGCAGCATTATCCACGAACATATAATCTACAGTTACATCAGGATACTGCGGTGCCATTTCCTGTACTACTTTTCTCCACAACCTTGATGTTTCCAGTACATTGGCTTTATCAACCAATGTCAGTTTTTTTCTTCTGCCAGGCTTTTGGGCAAAATGAAAAGCCAGCCCGGCGATCCGTTCTATTTCTTCACGGCTGTAAGTACATTCATCCAGGGCCAGTGTATTGTCAGCGTTGGTTTCTTTTTTGCCAAAATAGATACCACCGGTCAGTTCACGGAAAATGATAAAATCAACACCTTCAATGTTCTTATTCTTTAACGGGGATAAATGATGCAAAGAGGAATAGGTAGTAATAGGGCGGATATTGGCATAGAGTTGCAATGTTTTACGAAGTCTCAACAAGCCTTGTTCTGGTCTTACTTTAGCAGTTGGGTCATTATCATATTTCGGGTGACCTATGGCCCCGAATAAAATAGCATCGCTATTCAGGCAAACTTCAATCGTTTCATCAGGAAGCGGATTCCCTGTTTTATCAATAGCGTCAGCTCCCATCAGGCAATAGGTGTAAGTAAATTCATGCCCGAATGATTCTGCAATGGCATTCAATACACGGATAGATTGTTTGGTAACTTCTGGTCCTATGCCATCGCCTTCTATTACTGCAATATTCTTTTTCATAGTTTTTATGCTCTTTGGGTTTCGAATTGTTGTATTTCTTTTTTTATGCTTAGCAGGTAATCAATATCATCGTAGCCATTCAGTAAGCAGGTTTTTTTATAACTGTTAATTTCAAAGTGTTCCTGCTCGCCGGTTGAATTGATAGTAATGATTTGTTTTTCCAGGTCAACTGTCAGTTCTGTATTATTATCCTGCAGGAAGATCCGTTGCAGGAATGCGTCACTTACCTGTACCGGTAATACCCCGTTATTTAAGGCATTATTCCTGAAAATATCAGCGAAAAAACTGGAGACCACCACTCTGAACCCATAATCCAAAATAGACCAGGCAGCATGTTCCCTTGAGGAGCCGCAGCCAAAATTTTTTCCGGCTACTAATATTTCGCCATCAAACTGTGACATATTCAACGGGAAATGCGCTATTTTTTTTGATTCATCATCATTTTCATATCGCCAGTCACGGAATAGATTTTTGCCAAAACCATCTTTGGTAGTAGCCTTTAAGAAACGGGCCGGAATGATCTGGTCAGTATCAATATTTTCGATATTGATAGGAACAAACCTGCTTTGTATGGTTGTTAATGCTCTCATTGGTTAATTCAATAGTTCTCTCACATCAGTTACTTCTCCTGTAATCGCCGCTGCAGCTGCTGTTAATGGGCTTGCCAATAAGGTTCTGGCGCCAGCACCCTGCCTGCCTTCAAAATTCCTGTTAGAAGTGCTGATACAATATTTGCCGGCCGGAATCTTATCTTCATTCATACCGAGACAGGCGGAGCAGCCCGGCTGCCGAAGCATGAAGCCTGCCTCTTCAAAAATCTTATCAATGCCTTCCTGTATCGCCTGTGTTTCTACCTGTTTACTTCCCGGCACAACCCATACTTCCACATTATCAGCCTTCTTTTTCCCTTTTACAAACGAGGCTACCATTCTTAAATCTTCTATTCTTGAATTGGTGCAACTTCCGATGAATACATAATCAATTTTCTGTCCTTTGATAGGAGAGCCTGGTTGCAATCCCATATAGGCTAATGACTTTGACAACCCTGACCTGTCATTTTCATTGATTGTTTCAGTAGTTGGAATATTTTCACTTATACCAATGCCCATTCCGGGGTTAGTGCCATAGGTGATCATCGGTTGTATATCCTCTGCATTAATGAAAATCTCTTTATCAAAAGAAGCATCGCCATCAGAATATAATTGTTTCCATTCTGCCATTTTCTTATCCCAGTCAGCACCCTGCGGAGCAAATTTTCTTCCTTTGATATAGTTAAATGTTATTTCATCAGGAGCAATCAATCCGCAACGACCACCCATCTCAATACTCATATTGCAGATGGTCATTCTTGCTTCCATGCTTAAAGAACGGATAGCTGATCCGGAGAATTCAACGGCATACCCCGTTGCACCACTGGCAGTGATCTTTGAAAGGATGTATAAAACAATGTCTTTTGACACCACTCCTTTATGTAATACTCCATCCACATTGATACGCATTAATTTGGGCCTGCTCTGCAATAAACATTGTGAAGCAAATACCATTTCTACTTCGCTGGTGCCGATACCAAAGGCAATTGTACCAAATGCTCCGTGTGTGGACGTATGACTATCGCCGCAAACGATCGTCATGCCGGGTTGTGTAATTCCCAGCTCAGGGCCTATTACATGCACAATGCCCTGGAAGGGATGTCCAAGGCCATATAATTCAATACCATGCTCAGCACAGTTATTAATCAATGCTTCTACCTGTTTACGGCTCAGTTCTTCTTTGATAGGTAAGTGCTGATTGAGTGTGGGAACATTATGATCAGCGGTAGCCACCACCTGTTGCGGACGAAACACTTTTATACCTCTTTTATTTAACCCGGTAAAAGCCTGTGGGCTGGTAACTTCATGAATAAAATGTGTATCAATATATAATACAGAAGGGCCATCATCAATCGTTTTAACGATATGCTTCTCCCAGATCTTTTCAAATAATGTCTTGCCCATCTTATTTATACTACTGCTGCTTTGGATTGATATTGTTTTGCCATTGTTGACAGGTCAGCGTCTTCCACTTCTTTTTTACTATCAGCCACTCTTAAAAATTCATTGTATAATACATCCACATCATTACGGTCAAACTGGAAGCCAAGTTTTTGAAAACGGAAGGCCAGTGCACTGCGGCCGCTTCTTGCAGTCAGTACAATTTTTGAACTGTCTGCTCCAACTTCTTCCGGAGCGATGATCTCGTAAGTTTGTGCATCTTTCAAAAATCCATCCTGGTGGATGCCGGATGAATGAGAGAAAGCATTGCTTCCGACTATCGCTTTATTCGGTTGCACGGGCATTCTCATGGTGTCAGATACCAGGCGGCTGATAGGATTCAGTTTTTCGGATTGTATAGTTGTATACAGTCCAAGATCTTTATGTTGCTTGATGATCATTGCCACTTCTTCAAGTGAGGTGTTGCCAGCTCTTTCACCCAGGCCATTAATGGTGCATTCAATTTGTCTTGCCCCGGCAATAACACCTGCAATGGAATTAGCAGTCGCTAACCCAAGGTCGTTATGACAATGACAGGAAATAACTGCTTTATCAATATTCAAGACATTGTTAATTAAGTAGGATATCTTTTCCCCATACTGATGGGGCAGGCAATAACCGGTAGTATCAGGAATATTAACTGTGGTAGCACCTGCTTTAATAACTGCTTCAATAACCTGTGCTAAATATTCGTTGTCTGTTCTTCCTGCATCTTCTGCATAAAATTCCACATCATCAGTAAAATTTCTTGCCCATTTTACACATTGGATAGCTCTTTGCAGTATCTCTTCTCTGGTCGAATTGAATTTTGCTTTGATATGCAGATCAGAAGTACCAATGCCTGTATGAATTCTCGGACGAACAGCATACTTCAACGCCTGTGCAGCTACTTCAATATCTTTTTGTACGGCACGGGTTAGTCCGCATACCGTAGCATTTTTTACGGCTTTCGATATCTGGTTAACAGATTCAAAGTCGCCGGGAGAAGAAATAGGAAAGCCTGCTTCGATAATGTCTACTCCAAGATCTTCCAGGTTCAGTGCAAGGGCCAGTTTTTCTTTAGTATTCAGTTTACAGCCCGGTACCTGCTCGCCATCACGGAGTGTGGTATCGAAAATGAAGACTTTTCCTGCTGCCATAATAAATAGATAAATTGAGGGGATAAAAATGCAGGCTGCTTATTTTTGTATTGCTTGCTTGCTATAATTCAGTTAATAAACAACCTGCATAACTAAGTTACCAGCGATAAGGGGCGGGAGAAAATCAAAATAGGGGGTATTTTACACCTTTTAAAGGATGTAGATTCCGCTGAAACCCTTTGCTGTATTGAGTTTTAAATTTTTTGAATTACGATGCCCAACCGTTCAACTGATGCCTTGTTTCAATTGGTTAAATCACTTGAAAAGAGTGAGAAAAGAAATTTTAAGCTTTATGTCAAGCGAAATACTGCTACAGAGGATCTTAAAGTCATCCAGCTTTTTGATGCCCTTGACAAAATGACCGATTATGATGAAAAGCAATTGTTGAAAAAAACAAGGAGCATTAAAAAACAGCAACTTTCTAACATTAAGGCGCATTTATACAAACAGATACTCTCCAGTCTGCGGCTAATAAAAGATGAAGACAATATTGATATCCACCTGCATGAACAGATGGATTATGCCCGGATACTCTACAATAAAGGGTTGTATTTACAAAGCCTGAAAGTGCTGGACAGATTGAAGGAAACAGCAAAGGCCTATCAACAACTTACTTACTTGCAACAAGCATTATTTTTTGAGAAAAAGATTGAAACGCTATTCATCACCCGCAGTATGCAGGACAGGGCCGATAAGTTGTCAGCGGAGTCTGATATCGTCAATTCACAACTTTCACTGGTCAATCAGTTGTCAAACCTGTCATTGCAATTGTACAGCTGGTATATTAGGCATGGTCATGCAAGAAATGAGAAGGATATAAAAAGTATCAGGTTATTTTATGAGAAGCATCTTCCTGCTGATGCGGGTAATGCTAAAGGGTTTTATGAGCAGTTGTACCGGTATCAAAGTAATGTCTGGTATGCATTTATCCGGCAGGATTTTTTACAGTACTACCGCTACTCACAAAAATGGGTTGAACTTTTTTCTGTTTATCCCGGCTTGCTGAAAGTGGAGACCGCCAGTTATATAAAAGGTATGCACAACCTGATGGGTGCACACTTTAACCTGATGAACCAGAAAAAGCTGGCGCAAAGCATCAAACAGTTTGAACAATTCACCAGGCAAAAGCACCTTGAAGAAAACGAGAACAACCGTATACTGGCTTACCAGTACCTGTATGCAGCAAGGATAAATCTATACTTTCTGCAAGGCACATTCACCAAGGGGCTTCGTATGGTTCCCTTCCTGGAAGATATGCTGAAGGAGTATGGACTTTACCTGGACACACACCGGGTGCTGGTATTTTATTATAAGATTGCCTGTTTATATTTCGGCAGTGGTGATAATGAAAAAGCGATTGACTACCTGAACCGCATCATCAACCAGAAAGGAGATCTGCGTACTGACCTGCAATGTTATGCCCGTTTGCTGCACCTCATCGCTCATTATGAATTGGGGAATTTTGAGCTGCTGGAATATCTCATCAAATCAGTGTACCGCTATATGGCAAAGATGGAAAGCCTTAGTAAAGTAGAAGAAGAGATGTTTGTTTTTCTCCGTCGTTCTTTTCAGGTAGGGGCACAAGCCCTAAAACCAGAGTTCGAAAAACTGTTGGTTAAGCTAAAGAAGTATGAAGGTAATCCGTTGGAGAGCCGTGCATTTGCCTACCTCGATGTTATCTCCTGGTTAGAAAGTAAGATCAGTGGAGTGAATGTGCAGGATGTGATACGGGAGAAGTTTTTAATGGGAAGAAGGAAGATATAGTCGGAAGTAATGAGACGGGGAAATTTCTGCAACTTGGTGGAAAATCTCTTCTGGCTTACGACTCCAAACTCCTGACTTATCCCTACATTTGCACAATTTGTTTTTAAAACAACAAGTGCAGAAACTGATGCCTAATTCCTCAATTCCCGCCGTATTATTATTAGCTGATGGAACCGTTCATAATGGCCGGGCCTTTGGCGCCATTGGCACCACTACTGGTGAAATATGTTTCAATACCGGTATGACTGGTTACCAGGAAGTGTTTACGGATCCCAGTTATTTCGGACAGATACTCATTATGAACAGTGCTCATATCGGTAACTATGGGGTGAAGGAAGCAGATGTGGAAAGTGACAGTGTGAAGATAAATGGCCTGATCGGCAGAAACCTGGAAGACCAATATTCAAGAAAAATGGCAAATGGTTCATTGAATGAATATTTAAAAGCTAATAAAATTGTCTCAATAGAAGGAGTGGATACCCGGGCATTAGTAGCTCATGTTAGAACCAAAGGCGCTATGAATTGCATCATCTCTTCCGAAACAACTGATATTGAAGTACTGAAGAAGAAGTTGGCTGAAACCCCTGATATGGATGGACTGGAACTGGCTTCGAAAGTTAGTACAACCACTGCTTATGAATTAGGAGACAAAAATTCTTCCATCCGTATTGCGGTGATGGACTATGGGGTAAAAAGAAATATACTGGCCTGTATGGTAGAAAGGGGAGCTTATGTAAAAGTATTCCCTGCAAAAACCCCATTGGCAGAAGTAAAGCAATTTAATCCAAGCGGTTATTTTATTTCTAATGGCCCCGGCGACCCGGCTCCGATGGATTATGCCATCACAACACTGAAGCAAATATTGAAAGAAGAGAAACCGGTGTTTGGTATTTGCCTTGGTCACCAATTACTCGCTTTAGCGAATGATATCCCCACATTCAAAATGCATCATGGCCACCGCGGACTGAACCACCCCGTTAAAAATATCATCTCAGGCCGTTCAGAGATCACCACGCAGAACCATGGTTTTGGTGTGGATCCTGAAGCAGTGAGGAAAGCTGACCATATTGAGGTCACTCATGTAAACCTGAATGACCAGAGCATTGAGGGTATACGGGTAAAAGGCAAACCAGCATTCTCCGTTCAATATCACCCGGAAGCCACGCCGGGCCCGCATGATTCAAGGTATTTGTTTGATGAGTTCATCAGTCTTATTGAGAAAAATAAAAACTAAGCCCTTTTTCCATTAACACATTGTTTACTAACCACTGTTAGGTAAGGTTAATTTGTACAATCTATACCCCAAAATAACAGTTGATACATGATGGTATTTCCCGGTCATCATAGCCGTCGTTTCTTTGAGGTATTAAACTGAAAGGCTATGAAAAAGACAATCTTAATGCTAATGACAGGGTTTATGCTGACAGCTTTCAGCATTCCTGAACATGAAACTCCTGTAACTGGAGAACTGACTGAGTTGAGAGGGTATAAACTCAGGAGCAATGACATCGATAAAAGCGACTTCAACCTTTGGGTTGTCACCAATGAAGACGCTTTCAACAAAGATTTTGTACCAGAGAATGACTCGGTACTGAAGCCCAACTTTGATGAGCAACTGGTGCTGGCAGCAAAAGTGGAAACCTATAATTACAGTTACCAGGTAAAATACCGGAAACTGGAAGTGGTAAACGGCAGTGTCAATGTGTACTTCACTGTTCGTAAAGTAAGGTCGGGCCATGAAGCCGGCGGACCGGTTTCAATGCTTATTCTTCCCAAAGACAGGTCATATAAGAAAGTAAATTTTTATCATGATAATATGCTGGTGAAGGCAGTGCCAATCGTAACAGTATATTGATCTCCATAAAATACTCCTGATTAAAGCTGCCGGATTTCGGCAGCTTTTTTATTTGGTTTATATTCGGGCTATGAAGATTGCTATCATTAATGGACCCAACCTGAACCTGCTCGGAAAAAGAGAAACGGATATTTACGGCAGTATGCCGTTTGAGCAGTTCCTTGGTTCATTAAAGAAGAAGTATGCAAATATAGAGATCAGCTATTTTCAAAGTAATGTGGAGGGAGAACTGATCAACGAGTTACAAAGGGTGGGGTTTGAGTATGATGGAATCATTTTGAATCCCGGTGGTTATACCCATACTTCAGTAGCAATCGGTGATACAATCGCTGCCATTAAAACGCCGGTAGTGGAAGTACATATTTCCAATGTGCATGCAAGAGAAGATTTCAGGAAACTATCACATGTTAGTGCTAAGGCAGCGGGCAGTATCATTGGTCTTGGCCTTGACGGGTATGATCTTGCAATTGAGTGGTTACTTACGTCTTAATTTTACTGATTCTTATCAATTCGCATAATAAGCATAATCATTTCCTGCTTTTTGATTAGTAATAGTTTTGCGCTATGAGATTACCAGTTGCATATACAACCGCTGAAGAAGCATTATCAGTTATCAAATCCGGAAACCGGGTATTTGTGCAGGGAAGTGCACAAACGCCTCTTTATTTATTAAGAGAGATGGCAAAGATGGCCCCCGGCCTTCGTGATGTTGAGTTGACGTTTATTACTGTGCAGGGGGATATCGAATTAGATAAACCACAGTACGCAAACTCATTTCATATCAACTGCATGTTCGTTTCTGAATCCGTACGAAAAGCAGTAAACGAGGGAAGAGCGGATTTTATCCCTGTTTTTTTAAGTGATATCCCTGACCTGTTTCGCAATCAAATGCATATCGATGTGGCTTTGGTACAGGTTTCTCCACCTGATAAACATGGATATTGCTCCCTGGGTGTATCAGTTGATATTGCCCGCAGTGCAGTTAATACAGCTACTCATATCATTGCACAGGTGAATCCAAGAGTGCCCAGGACACATGGCGACAGTCTTGTTCATACCAAACGTTTTACTTCAATGGTCTATCATGAGGAAGAATTACCACAGGTTGATTACGGAGTAAAAGTGGGACCTGAAGAATTAAAGATCGGAAAACTTGTTGCAGACATTATCGAAGATGGCAGTACGTTACAAATGGGTATTGGTACAATTCCTGATGCCGTATTGAAATCATTGCACGGCCATAAGAACCTGGGTGTGCATACAGAGATGTGCAGTGATGGTATTATTGATCTGTTTGACAAGGATATTATTAATAATTCACAGAAAAGAATTCACCCGAATAAAACTGTTACCGGTTTTGCAGTTGGTACCCGGCGTTTATATGATTATGTGGATGATAATCCTGCTTTTGTTTTTTTAGATATAGACTATGTGAATGACCCGCATGTCATCCGCCGCAATCCGAAAGTTGTAGCCATTAACAGTGCAATAGAGATTGATATTACAGGGCAGGTTTGCGCAGATTCGATTGGGTCAACTCAGTATAGCGGCATTGGCGGACAAATGGATTTTATGAGGGGGGCTGCATTAAGTGATGGTGGCAAACCTATTATTGCTTTGACGAGCCGCACGGCAAAAGGTATTAACAGAATCGTTCCTTTTCTAAAACCAGGTGCCGGTGTTGTTACTACCCGAGGCCACATTCACCATGTGGTAACTGAACATGGGGTGGCTTATCTTTTTGGGAAGAACCTCCGCCAACGGGCAAAAGCACTTATTGATATTGCGCATCCTGATGACCGGGAAATGCTGGATAGAGCCTGTTTTGAGAGGTTTCATAATTTTTAAACAACTACCGTAATTGTGCGGATGGAAATTTGATAAGGGTAGATTATCTTTATTGCAACCTAAACCATCTGTTATGAAGAAGTTTCTTTTCTTTCTCTCTGTCCTTTCCACTATTTTTTCTTTTGCACAGAAGCCAATGACGCCGGTTCAGATAGCAGAACGGAATAAACCGGGCACTGTCATGATACAGGCAACTTATAAAGGAACTGTTAGCGCCATTCAACCTGAAATTGATGAAACGTCTTTGGCCGGACTGGCACAGCAAGTAAAAGATTTGGTGACACAGGGCACCATCACCCAGGATCAATTCTGGAACGTTTATATCATGACCTTTTGCCGAGACGTTGACAAGTATATGATGAGGGGTACACAAAGGGTGTCAAAAGAACTGAACACTACGATGGTAGGTTCGGGCTTTATTGTAACTCCAGATGGCTATGTGATCACCAATGCCCATGTGGTGGATGAAAATGATAATGATACAAAGCAAAGTTTTGCCCAGCAGGCTTTCCAGGAAATTATGGATGATGATGTGAAGACATTAGAAGAGGCAATGGGCCGTAAGATGACTGACGAGGAAGCCAAAGCATTAAATAATGCCAATTCCTGGTATTTCTCACAAACATTGGAAGTAGGTGATATCAATAAAGAATTCTCTGTAGTAATGGGGATTTCTGGTAATAAAGGAAAGATTGTTCCGCTTACCATTCCAGCCAAGTTGGTTACAAAGGGTGCCCCGATACCCGGAAAAGATGTAGCCATACTAAAAATGACCGGGAAGCATACATATCCCACCATCCGAATGGGTAACGATAAAGAAATGCGGGTTGGCGACCAGGTATATGTGTTAGGTTATCCTGCAGTAGCGACTTTCCACCCCTTGATTTCAGAAGAATCTATTTCAGAAGCTTCGCTGACAAGGGGACTGGTGAGTGCCAAAAAAAATATGAAAGGCGGGTGGGAAGTACTACAAACGGATGCTTCCATCACTCATGGTAACAGCGGTGGCCCGGTAATGAACGAATATGGGGAGGTGATCGGTCTTGCCACATTCGGCAGTATTGATTACCAGCGGCAGGCGGAAGTACAGGGTATGAACTTCGTTGTTCCCAGCACCATTGTGTATGAGTATCTTGATAAAGCAAAGATTGAACCGCTGATGAGTGAAATATCAATGGCGTACGAAGATGCGATGGATTTATTTGACGAATCCCGTTACAAAAAGGCCCTGGAGAAATTCGATGAAGTGAAAGAAATGAATCCTTCTTTTCCATTTATTGATAAAATGATAAGGGACACAGAGAAGAACATTGATAAGGGTTTGGATAAAGAACCTAAGGATATGATGATGTATTATTATATCGGCGGTGGTGCGTTGGTGCTGATACTGATTTTATTCTTGATATTCAGGAAAAGAAAGAAGGCATAATAAGCCGGTAATAAAAAAAGCGAAGTGGTCACTTCGCTTTTTTTATTGATTACTGTTTTTAATCTCTTTCAGATATGGGCTCGCCATCGTTTCCCATATCGGCCTTTTCTTTCTTTGGTTTAGGTTTTTTCTTCATCCATTCCGGATCTTGTTTTAGTTTTTGCACATCGTCCAGTTTGGCAACATACAAACTGCGGCCATGAGTGCCAAGTACAATTTCGTTATCCCGTTGCTGAATAGCAATATCATGGACAGGAACAGATTTTGGCAGGCCGCCGTTCCAGATCATGAATGTGCTGCCCATATCAAAGCTTACATAGAGACCCCCATCTGTGCCAACATAAATAATGCTGTCGTTTTTCGGATCTTCCCGGACAACATTGATCGGTTCATATGGCAAATCGCTGCTGATATTTTTCCATGTCATACCATAATCATCACTCACATACAGGTAAGGGGCAAAGTTGTCGAAGCGATAACCATTCAATGATACAAACACTCTTGCTTCTTTGTGCTGAGAGGCTGTTACCCTGCTTACCCAAAGACTGTTCGTTTGTAATTTGGTGCTGGTGGGTAATTTGGCACCTTTCTTAACCGGGGTTATAGTTCCGGTTTGGTTAAGTTGTTCCCAGCTGTATCCGCCATCATACGAACGATGAATATTGCCATCATCAGAGCCGGTATAGATCAGACCAAAGCGAAGAGGCGACTCTGTTATAGTGGTCAAAGTTCCATAAGGAACATTGCCGGTTACTTTTCCATTCGTCTGGTCAGCACTCATCGGAATCAATGTATCGCCTTTGTTGAGTGAACGATAAAGACGATTGCTGCCATAGTACAATACATCCTGGTTATGTTTACTTAATAGGATGGGGGTTTGCCAGTTAAACCGCAATGGCTTTTCTCCCAGTTCATGCTGCGGACGAAGAAATTTTTGTGAACCCCTTCTTTCCTTATTGTAACGGCCATATACGCCAAACTGTGAGCCGGAATATACCGTTGCATTATCCCTTGTGTCAACCTGTGCCTGCATACCATCACCACCGTTGATGGTACGGTAAGCATACTGTCCGTTATCTATCCAGCCTATATCTTCTTTGTGTGTGGAAGGTCCCCACCAACTTCCATTATCCTGCAAACCACCATATACATTATATGGCTTTGCATCATCTACTGTGATAGCATAGTACTGCCCCACAGCCGGAGTGTTAGCTTTGAACCAGTTGTCACCATTGTCATAACTGATATTTGTTCCGCCATCATTTCCATTGATTATATGTGAGTCTTTTTTTGGATTTACCCATAAGGCATGATGATCGGCATGTACATTGCCCTTATCAATTGTTTTAAATGTTTTACCACCATCAGTCGAAAGTTGTGCAATAAAACCTATAGAATATATCTTATCAGGATTATAAGCCGAGGTGTAGATCTTTGCAAAATAATAGCCATAAGTATTGAAATTGGGATTGGGTTTGGTATGTGTCTTCTTCCAGGTTTGCCCTCCATCTTCGCTGCGATAAATTTCACAACCCACAATGCCAGTGTTCTGAAACCCGTCATCACTGTCCAGGTAATCCCAAAGGGCTGTGGGTTTTACTTTATCTGCAGCCACCATTTCTTTTACTCCTTTGCCATTGTATTTACGGGGAAAATTATTCTTTCGTAAAAAAGTATCAATCAAATTGGTCTTTAGCAGTGCAAATTGTTCTTTGGTAATCTCCTTAAAATCTGCTTTTGTATATAGGGAGTCCACTTTCTTTGTGGTGTCCGGTTTTGGGGTGTTATTATCCACGACTGCGTAAATGATGTTTGGATTTAGAGGATAAACTGCCAGGCCGATACGACCAATCTTATCTCCTGTCATAAAACCAGAACCGGGTCCCGAAACGAGTTTCCAGGTTTCTCCGCCGTCAGCACTTTTATAAATACCGCTTGATTTTCCGCTTTCTTCAAATTTCCATGCCCTGCGGACACGGTACCACATGCCAGCGTACACCTCATTGGGGTTCGACGGATTGATATCCAGATCAACACAGCCGGTGTTATCATCTATATATAAAGTTTGTTTCCATGTTTTGCCGCCATTGGTTGTTTTATAAACACCTCTTTCTTTATTCGCAGAATATAAATGTCCAAGCACAGCTACCCAGGCAATATTTTCGTCAGTTGGATGTAATTGAATTTTTCCAATATGTTGTGACTCGGGAAGTCCAAGATATTCCCAGGTTTCTCCGTTGTTTATCGTTTTATAAATGCCCACCCCTGCATAAGAAGAACGGCTGCTGTTTACTTCCCCGGTACCCACCCAGATGATTCTGTCGGTTGTTTTAATGCCTTTTCCAACTGTTGTTTTTTCCCAATTCACAGCAATATCACCAATGAAAAGCATGTCAAGACTGTCCATGATGGGAGTGAAACTCTGCCCATTGTTGGTGGTATGCCACAGGCCGCCGGTGGCATAGGCCACATAAAATTCGGTGGGATCATTGGGATTGGCATCCACATCCACCACCCGGCCACTCATAATGCTGGGGCCAATGTTGCGAAACTGTATCTCATTGAGTAAAGAACGGGATTCCAGCTTGCGGCGCTGGTCAAGGCCCTGCATCCGTTCACCGGCAGAAGTGGGATTTACCTGGGCAAAGGACGATGTGCCGCTGTAGCAAAATGCCAATGTGATGATGGAAGAGAGTAAAAACCTTTTTGCGATGGGGTTATTTTTTAACAGGCAGAACATAAAAGCAGTTGATTTTCGTTAGTAAATTGCAGGGGCTAACGGCTCTTAGCTTACCGCTAACAACTCAAAGCCTCTCTTTCAAACTTACTAAACTATGCGATTGATTGTTGCACTACTCTTGTTTATTTCCATAAATGGCTCCGCCCAGTGGAAAAGTTTTACTATCAGTGTGAAAGGTGATACGCTGAACCGGGTGGATATGAAGGGTCAAAAGCAGGGGCCCTGGTCGGTACATGTAGATGAACTGCGTGGCGAAAGGGGCTATGAGGAAGAAGGTTATTATGAGAACGACCAGAAAACGGGAACCTGGAAAAAGTATTCACTGGAAGGGGTGAAAATAGCCGAAGAGAACTACACCTGGGGGAAATTGAACGGCAAGCAACAATACTTTACATATAACGGAGGCTTGCTGCGGGAAGAAAGCTGGCGGGCCATGGATCCAAAAATCGCTTATGACACCGTGCCGGTATATGACCTGAAAGATGCTTCTAAAGTGATGGACTGGATCGTAGTGAAGAATGAGGGGCTTGCATTGAAGCATGGGAAATGGACCTATTATGACCCCAGGGAAGGGACGATAGAAGCCACTGAATTCTATGTGATGAATAAACTACGTACCGATGAAGATGAATTTATCGGAGATGATGATATACGGCCGATTGACATCAGTAAATCAAAATCGGATACGGCAGGTAAAAAAGTAACCAAGCCTCAGGCCGTACTGGATTATGAAAAAAAGAACTCCGGGAAGAAGAAGATCAAATCAAGAGACGGAGCGACTGGGTATTTGCCGGAGCCATAAGCCCTTACCCCTAAAGGGGAATTATTTGTCGCAAGGTTTGACGACTGTGTATTCGATATTAAAGACTCTTAATTCATCTTTCCCTCTCTCCTGATTAAAAAAGGAAATTTCAACGGGAATTCTATGAATCCCAGGAATTGAAGCTGCTTTCGTTTTAAATAGAGCATAACCTTCTTCTCCAATATTGATCTTTTTACCTTGGATTTTAACTTCTGGCATTGCGGCTTTGCTATAGGAGCCGACACCTGCTCTAATTTCTAATATATCACCTGATTTAAGGTAATTACTATTTTGACTGATGATAGCGGAATAAGAAGAAAACATGGATATGCCATCTAATGAACCTATTTTCAGATTACAGAAAACAATTATTTTATTTTCAATTATCTTAAAATTGTTTTGTAATGTAGTTAACATCTGAGAGTTCATTTTTTTGATAGCTAGATTTATAAATCCAAAACTATTCTTGAATTCTAATGCGATTGAAGAATCTGTATTCAGAACATCTTCTTTATAGCTAATTACTTTCTTAGTTATTGAGTCAACTGAAATACTTCCTTCTATCAGCCTTGTTTTGGCTGTTTCAAGATACTTGTACGTTTCGGTTGTTAACCTGGCAACCTGTTCAGCTTTAGGATACCAGACTTTTGCTCTTTCAGCGGTAAGTGGATCTGTTGTTTTATTTTCAAGTTCTTTTAGAGTCATTTCTGTGGAAAGATTTATCGTCTTACTTGAGTTTATTAAACTTTCTTCCATTTGTTTTATAGTCTCCTCAGCCTTATTTTTTTCTGAGCAGGAGGAGGACAAAATGACAAATAGAGTAGAAATAGCAACGGGGAGGAGAAAGCTCAGCTTTTTCATGGGCTTTTCTTTCCTAAACGCCTATGCCATGTTTTTATTTCTTAGATAATGCCTTGTTGAAGTAGTTTCGAAAAAAAAGCAACTGGTACTGCACTGCATTACTCCAGTAAGCCCAGTCATGTGTGCCGGGCCGTTCAATATATTCATGGGCTATTTTCAGTTGCAGCATTTTCTCATGTAGGGATTTATTTACTGAGTAAAAGAAATCTTCTGTGCCGCAATCAAAAATAATCGCTAAGGAGTCTTTGGGTTTTTGTTCTATTACAGTAATGACGGAGTAATTCTTCCAGTTGGCAGGATATTGTTCTGCATCTCCGATGCGGTAGCGGATGTCCCAGTTCTTCGGGAAGGGCCGCATATCCACACCGCCACTCATACTGCCGCAGGCGCCGAAAATATCAGCATGGCGAAAACCAAGGAACAATCCACCATGCCCGCCCATACTCAGGCCGGTAATGGCCCTTGCTTTCCGGTCTTTAATGGTCGGGTAATGTGCATCTATGTATTCAGGTACTTCTTTGCCGATATAGGTTTCAAAACGAAAGGATGAATCTAAGGGGCTGTCGAAATACCAGCTGCCATAGCCACCATCCGGGCAAACGATTATCATTTTATACTGGTCAGCATAATCTTTTAGTTGTGGTACGATAATTATCCAATTGCTGTATTTACCACTGTATCCGTGTAATAAATAAACAACAGGAACCGGGATTGTTTCATCTTGTGTCAATGATGGTTTAATGACCACACATTTAAACTCTTTATGCATTGCATTGCTGTAAATGCCAACCGTATCAACCGTAGCAGCATTAGCATTGTTGAGGATGATAACGGCAAGGATCGCAATAAATCTTTTTAGCATGAGCTAAAGATAAAAAAAGAGGCGGTACAGTTGCAACTGTACCGCCTCTTATCAAAATTATTCAACAAGTATTAAAATCCTTTTTTCTCCTGTGCTTTCTGCATCGGGTTGCCATTTTGGCCACCGCCACCTCTGGGTCCGCCACCCTGTCTTCCTTTGAAGATGGAGAATTTTGAAGGCTCCGGAATATTATTCCAGCTGTTGTTATCAGTATTGATATCCGCTGTTTCTTTGAAGGGGTCCAGCTTGATGGATGCCACTTCTTTGTCTTTTATGAATGTTTTTATTACTTTCCCTTCATTCAATCTCCATACCTGTGCCGGAATTCTTTCAACCTCTTTAGTACCATCTTTATAGGTCCATTCCACAATGATAGGCATTACAAGGCCGCCTTTATTGCTGAAAGTAAGTTCATACATATTCTTGTTGCCATATTTTTCTTTTTCAGCATCAGTAAGGCCTTCTGGTTTACTGGCAGGAATGGTAACCGTATATTTAGCAGTGTCATAGGCTTCGATACCGCGGGCATATCTCCAGTAAAAATCACGGACGGAAGTATCGGCATCCGTCTGGAATTTTATTTTTGAATCTTCCCGGTTCCTGATCTTGGAAATATCATCAAAGGTGGGCACTTGTGGTTTGTCAATTGACCGCTGTATGGTTGATTCTTTTGTTTCAGGTGCTACGGCTGTCAGGTCTGGTTTGGCATATTTGACAGTATCCAGCGAAATGTCACAAACTTCGGTACTGTAGAACCAGCCTCTCCAAAACCAGTCCAGATCTTCTCCGCTGGCATCCTCCATTGTACGGAAGAAATCGGCTGGTTCAGGATGTTTGAAAGCCCATCGTCTTGCATATTCTTTAAAAGCATAGTCAAACAGTTCACGGCCCATGATCGTCTCCCGTAGAATATTCAAACCGGTAGCAGGTTTTGAATAAGCATTGGGCCCAAACTGGACAATGTTCTCACTGTTGGTCATTATGGGTTCCAGTTGTTCTTTTGGCAGTTTCATATAATCAGTGATGAAAGCCGCAGGACCACGACGGCTGGGGAATTTATTGTCCCAGAGTTCTTCAGTTAAGTATTCAACAAAAGTGTTTAACCCTTCATCCATCCAGCTCCATTGACGTTCATCGCTATTGATGATCATTGGGAAGAAGTTGTGGCCCACTTCATGTATCACCACACCCAGCATTCCGTTCTTGGTACCCTCACTATAAGTGCCGTCTTTTTCTGTACGGCCGAAGTTGAAACAGATCATCGGGTATTCCATACCATTGCTGGCTTCAATACTTTGTGCAACCGGGTAAGGATATGGGATGGTGAATTTGGAATATGTTTTAATAGTATGCTCCACCGCCTTGCTGGAGAACTTACGATATAATCCATAGGCTTCTTTGGCATAGCCACTCATACACATCACTTTTCTGCCTTCAATTTTTGTGGCTAAAGCATCCCATATGAATTTGCGGGAAGAGCCCCAGGCAAAGTCACGGACATTATCTGCTTTGAATATCCATGTTTTCTTTTTTTCACTCTTTTGTTTTTCAGCTGCTTTAGCTTCATCCAGTGTAACTATTTCCACCGGCTCAGCTGATTGTTGTGCTTTGTTCCATCTTGCCAGTTGTGCAGGGGTAAGTACAGCGGCATAGTTCTGGCATTCACCGGTTGACATGATAACATGATCAGCCGGAACGGTCATGGCCACTTTAAAATTGCCAAAGGTTAAAGCAAACTCACCACGACCGGTGAACTGGTGATTTTGCCATCCCTGGAAATCGCTGTACACACAAAGACGGGGATACCACTGCGTCATTGTAAAAAGATGATTGCCATCCTCCGGGAAATACTCATAACCACCACGGCCACCACGGCCCATCCTGTCAACTATTTTATAATTCCAGTCTAATTTAAAAACAAAACGTTGTCCTGCTTTTAGTGGGGCTGGCAATTCAACCCGCATCATAGTTTTATTGACGGTATAGTTCAAGGCTTTACCGGAAGCATCGGTCAGTTTTACAATTTTGAAACCATAACCATTGTCGGATTTTGCTTCATCCACCCTGTCTAATTGCTGAGGGCTGGTTTGCCTGTTCATGGTATTTGTTGTCTGGTAGTTGGCATTGTTCACACTGCTATGCTGGTTCTCATCCAACTGCAACCAGAGGTAGGTCAAAACATCAGGGGAGTTATTAAAATAAGTGACAGTTTCACTGCCATTCAATTTTAGATTTTTTTCATCCAATTCGCATTTGATGTCGTAATCGCAGCGCTGCTGCCAGTATTTGGGGCCAGGTGCGCCGCTGGCTGTACGGTACTCGTTGGGAGTAGGAAAGGTTCCGCCCATTTGCTCAAACTTGTTGCCATGATTACTGTTTGGATTGTTGTAAATGTTTTGGCCATAACTGCTGACGCCAATACAAATTGCAATCAACAGGGTTGAAATGAAATTCCTCATTTTGTATTATGATTTTTTATAATAACGAAATATTTTGGGTGCTTCCAAAGCTAAGTTAATTAAGGGAGTAGTTAAAAATGAACTGTTGGTGCAAAACGGGAATTACATCAACGGTCGCTACAGGTTATTAATGTACAGGATAGTAGATAAAAAAATGACCTCATCTTTGATGAGGTCATTTTTTTACAAGGGCAAGAATTGTCAGAACCCTTTCTTTTCCTGTGCTTTCTGCATCGGGTTGATACCCTGGGCAGGCGTTACATTCTGTTTTTGTTTGAATACTTTGAATTTGCTTGGCGGTTTTATATCGCCATAAGTGTTATTTGCTTCATCTATATCAGCAGTTTCTTTGTATGGGTCTAATTTAACAGAGGCAACTTCTTTATCCTTCATAAAGGTCTTGATCACTTTCTTTTCATTCTGCCTCCACACCTGGGCCGGAATCCTTTCCACTTCTTTTGTACCGTCTTTATATGTCCATTCAATAATGATCGGCATCACTAATCCGCCTTTATTGCTGAAAGTGATCTCATAGAGGTTTTTATTACCGTACTTTCTTTGTCCTTCCTGGTCAAGCGCCTCTGTCTGTGCTTTTACTACAATAGGATATTTGGTGGAATCATATTTTTCAACTTCCCGGTCGTATTTCCAGTAAAAGTCACGCAGTGCAGTATCCCGGTCTGTTTCAAAAACAATATTCTTATCTTCTTTATTTCTGATCTTCGAAATGTCTTCGAATGGATTAACAGCAGGTTTAGGCAAGGCCCTCATTACGGTAGTATCATTTACCTGTTGCGGAATTGCAGTAACATCGGGTACAGCATGTCGTACCGTATCAATTGAGATATCACAGGCATCCGTTCCGTAGAACCAACCTCTCCAGAACCAGTCAAGGTCCTCGCCGGTGGCATCTTCAATCGTTCTGAAAAAATCAGCAGGTGTTGGTGATTTGAAAGCCCATCTTCTTGAGTATTCCCTGAATGCATTATCAAATGCTTCACGACCAACAATTGTTTCTCTCAGAATATTTAACCCGGTTGCCACTTTTGAATATGCATTGGCTCCAAAGTTTTGGATATTCTCAGAATTAGTCATGATGGGCTCCAGTTGCTCTTTGGGTAATTTCATATAATTGGTGATCGTCCAGGCTGGACCACCATTTGATGGGAATTTATTGTCCCAGAGCTCTTGTGTCAGGTATTGCAGGTAGGAGTTCAGTCCTTCATCCATCCATGTCCATTGACGTTCATCACTGTTGACAATCATCGGGAAGAATGTATGGCCCACTTCATGTATAATAACAAAAATGGCAGCATTCTTTGAACCTTCAGTATATGTTCCGTCTTTATCTGCACGACCCGGATTAAAAGAGATCATCGGGTATTCCATTCCCTGGTTGCCTTCCACACTAATTGCAACAGGATATGGATAAGGGATGGAGAATTTAGAATAGGTTTTTAACGTATGGGCCACTGCCTTTGTAGAATATTTGCTGTAGATCGGATAAGCTTCCTTGGCATAATAACTCATTGCCATAGCTTTCTTTCCTTCCACCATTACCGGCATTGCATCCCATACAAAGCGACGGGAAGAGGTCCAGGCAAAGTCCCGGACATTGTCAGCTTTATATACCCAGGTCTTTTTAGCGGAACTCTTTTGTCTGGACGCAGCCAACGCTTCATCCAGTGTAACAATCTGTAAAGGTTCTTTCGCTGTTTGTGCTTTTTGCCAACGGGCCATTTGAGTGGCCGATAAGGTTTGTGCATAGTTCTGACATTCCCCGGTTCCGCCTACGATATGATCGGCGGGCACTGTCATCTGTACTTTAAAATTGCCAAAACACAAAGTGAACTCACCTGTTCCTGTAAACTGGTGGTTTTGCCAGCCCTGGTCATCACTGTATTTACAAAGACGGGGATACCATTGTGTAATAGTATAGTTGTTGTTATTGTCTTCTGGAAAATTTTCATAACCGCCTCTTGCACCACCGAAGCGGATAAAGTCACCACGGTTAGCCAGTTTATAATTCCAATCGACTTTAAAAACGAATTTCTGACCGGGTTTCAGCGGGGCTGGCAGATCCACTTTCATCATGGTTTTGTTGATGGTATATTTTAATGGTTTGCCAGCTGCATCGGTGATTTTCATGATGTTTACACCATAACCGTTATCGGCCCTTTTCTCTTCAAAACGGTCCAGTACTTTATCAGTGTATTGAGGCCCCATCGGGTTTTGGTTCTGGTAATTAGCATTGTTTACAGTGCTATGCTGATTTTCATCCAGCTGCATCCAGAAATAACTGAGTGTTTCAGATGAGTTATTGAAATAAGTGATGGTCTCGCTGCCGGTAAGTTTATTATTGGCCTCATCCAGTTCACATTTAATATCATAATCCACCCGTTGCTGCCAGTATTTCGGGCCGGGGGCACCGCTGGCTGTTCGTTGTTCGTTAGGAGTAGGTAAGATTGTTCCCAACTGCTCAAACTTATTGGCATGGTTGGAAGCTGCATTGTTCTGTATTTGTGCCCGGATGCTGATGGAAAAAACAAGTATCAGGCTGAACAGTAAGAGATTTTTTTTCATGGCTATGTTTGTTGTTTATATTGGAAAACGATCAAGTACCATTTTGAGTGAAAGGGCAAATACGCCGGCAGATAAAAAGAGTACCCAATCCCGGCGATTCACTTTCAGCATAGTTACAATCAGGTGTGATAGTAACAGGAGCACTGTTACTACTGCGATCTGACCCGCTTCGAGCCCCGCATTAAATCCAAACAGGCTCCAGCCGATACTTTGTTCACTTCCTTCGATAGCGAACCTGATGTAATTGGCAAAACCAAGTCCATGTATCAGCCCAAAGAAAAGAGCAAGAAAATAATTAATGCGGATTGATTTGGGTGTAAATTTTCTCTGGAACAAATTCGATAAGGCAGTTATCACAATTGTAAGTGGGATAAGAAATTCCACCAGGTTGCTGTTGATCCTTAGCACATCATACACACTAAGGGCAAGAGTGAGTGAGTGGCCGATAGTGAAAGCAGTAACTAAGATTAGCACCTGTTTCCAGTCTTTCAACAGGTAAATAGCTGCCAGAGCAACGATAAACAACTGGTGATCCAGTGCATCCTTGCCAATTATATGCCGCCAACCCGGACCAAAATAAAATCCAAAATCCTGCATCTTATCAACAGTTATTACCGTCCTTAACAGCCTTGTATCTTTTAACGATTAGCTTGTTAGCGGCATCAAAATAATCCAGACTTTTGTAAACATAATAATATATTGTGTCAATGGTATCATCTGTCTATAAATGGTTGTTTATCCCCTTGCTGGCTGTGGTGCTTACTTCGGCAAGGCCTGCAACAGCACATCCCTTCCATGTAAGTGTTGTTGAAATTGAACATAACGCTGCTGAGAAAACATTAGAGATAAGCTGTAAAATATTTACCGATGATTTTGAAACCATACTGGCTAAAAATTATAAGACTAAGGTTGACCTTATCAATCCGGCCAATAAGGCAGCTATGGATACACTGGTAAAAAAGTACATTTTCAGTCATCTGTCTCTGCGGGTAAATGGCAAGCCGGTTGCTTTTACTTACCTTGGCTATGAAAACGAAAATGAAGCTGCTTACGGGTATTTTGAAGTGGAGAATGTTACTTCAGTTAGTAAGTTGGAAATTACAAATTCTATCCTGTACGATAAGTTTGATGACCAGATCGGAATCATGCATGTTAAGAATGGAAGTAGCAGGAAGAGTACTAAGCTAAACTACCCGGATAAAGAAGCCGTGTTTAATTTTTAATCTCCGGCATTATTCTTCTATTTCTTCCCTTAATTCCTCACTAAGTGTTACCAGCACTTTATCAATGCGGTGGCCATCCATATCGAGTACTTCAATTTTGAAACCTTTCCAGTTTAGTTTGTCGCCTGATTTAGGGATTTTTTCTAATTCATGCAGAATAAAACCTGCGAGGGTGTCAAAATCATGTTCACCTTCATTCATCCATTCGGTTTTTTCAAAACGGGTGAGAAAATCATAGAAGGGTATCTGCCCATCGACCAGGTAAGTGCCATCGTCTCTTTTTCGTATCTCATAGTCTTCCACATCGGGTTGAGGCATATCACCTACAATGGCTTCCAGTATATCATTGAGTGTTAACAGGCCGAGGATACTGCCATATTCATCAACTATAAATGCTGAATGAATTTTTGATTCCTTGAACTTTTCCAGCACCTGGTACGGAGAATTATTTTCCGGGATGAAAAGAGCCGGTTGCATTATATCTTTAAATAGAGTGCTATCCGGGCTTACATAAAGGTCTTTGATAGAAACGACCCCTTTGATATTGTCAATGGTTTCATCACAAATAGGATAAGCGGAGTGTGGTTCCTGTAATATCTTTTCTTTTATTTTATCTTCATTATCATCGAGATTGAACCAGATGATGTCACTTCTGTGAGTCATCAGGGATGTGATATTGCGGTCGCCGAGATGAAATACCCTTTCTATAATCTCCTGCTCGGCTTCATCAATCGTTCCTGCTTCGGTTCCCTCTGTAATTAACGTTTTGATTTCTTCTTCTGTTACAGCATCGTCTTTCGAACGTTTGATATTGAATATGCGAAAGAAAAGAATGCTTATTTTATTAAGCGTCCAAACGATAGGATGGGTGATACTTGCAAAAACATTCATAGGTGCAGCCACCGCTTTTGCGATTCTTTCAGCCCTGAGCAATCCAAGTTGTTTTGGTATCAATTCCCCAAAAATGATTGAAAGGAATGTAACAATAATAACTATGATAGTGGTCGCAACGGTATTTGCGTAAGGCCTGAGAAAAGAGATTTGTTCAATATAAGGCTGTAGTTGGGAAGCAAATCTTTCGCCGGAATACACACCGGTAAGGATAGCTATCAGGGTAATACCAATCTGGGCGGCAGATAAAAATTTTTCCGGGGTATTGGCCAGTTCCAAGGCTCTTTTAGCTTTCATGTCCCCTTTTTCTGCCAGGTGTTCCAGCCTGGATTTTCGGGCAGAAACCAGGGCAATTTCAGACATTACGAACAGGCCATTCACAAAAATCAATGCCAGCAGTATGATGATCTCCATTTATGCAGCAGGTTGATTATCGAAGATAGCAAAATCCGGGCTGTTGATGCAAAAACAGCTTTCAGCAAGCAAGTTTTTTGCGTTAATCCACAGAAGTATATTTCCATTTCTGTTGAAAGTAATACTTTAGCCCCACTGTATGAAAGGGAAAGTAACCGGAATAGTTCAATCAAAGCTTATTCGCTGGATGCTGATAAGTGGTGTGTTTTATCTGCTACTTATGTCGTTGCTGCGACTCGTTTTTCATCTGTTATTTGCACCTTCCGGTGAAAGTCCGGTAATCAAGGCTTTCTGGATGGGCTTTAGATATGATGCAAGGGTTGTTTGCATTTTTCTGCTGATAGTGTGGGTAGCAGGGTTATTTTATTTTTTTAAACCTTTCTCTAGCAAAAATTCCAGGAAGATCCTTCTGGTTTTTACCCGTTTTTTCGGACTGCTGATCATTATTGTTTACACATTTGATTTTGCCCATTTTGCATATCTGAGGCAACGGCTTAATGCCAGTGTTCTCAGTTATGCAGAAGACGCCGGTATTTCTTTCCGAATGGTTTGGGAAAGCTACCCGGTAATAAAAATCCTGCTTGGATGGGTAATTGGCTTTGCAGTCATATTTTATGCTACCCGGTTTTTATACCGCATTTGCAATAAGCCACCTGACACAGCGTCAAAAAAGAACCGGTTGTTGACATATGCATTATGCTTCCTGGTTTTTGCTGTAGCTATATTTGGAAGAATTGGTCAGTTCCCATTAAGGTGGAGCGATGCATACAGGCTTAATAGTGACTATAAAGCAAGCCTTGCTTTAAATCCTTTTCAGAGTTTTGCCAGCAGTTTGAAGTTCAGAGGCGCAACTTATGATCTTGGAAAAACAAAGCAGTATTATCCTCTTATAGCTTCACAACTGGGCATCACCAACCCTGATTCTGCCACATTGAATTTTCTGCGAAAGATAGTAAGCAGCGATACCGGAATACACAGCAATCCGAATATCGTACTGGTGATTTGCGAGAGCTTTAGTGGATATAAGAGTTCTATGTGGGGAAACCCTCTGAACACAACACCTTACTTTAAGAGCCTTTGTGAAAAAGGAATATTTTTTAAGAATTGCTTTTCGCCGGCTTATGGAACAGCCAGAGGAGTTTGGGCTATTATAACGGGTGTGCCGGATGTAACCGAACTAAAAACTGCCAGCCGCAATCCCAACCTTGTGGATCAGCATACCATCCTGAACGATATTAAAGGTTATCAAAAGTTTTACTTTATTGGTGGCAGTGCAAGTTGGGCTAATATTCGTGGCGTACTGAAAGGGAATATTAAAGATCTGAAATTGTATGAACAGGAAGATTACAAATCTCCGTCACTTGATGTGTGGGGAATCAGCGATAAGAATCTTTTCCTTGAAGCAAATGCTGTATTGAACAAGCAAACAAGTCCTTTTTTTGCTGTAATACAAACGGCGGATAATCACAGGCCTTATAGCATCCCTGCTGAAGACCGGCCAAATATTAAGTTCAGAAACCTGCCAAAAGATACATTAGAAAAATATGGATTCTGGACCAACGAAGAATTGAATGCATACAGCTACATGGATTATACCTATAAAGTTTTTATTGATGCTGCATCAAAGGAAAAATATTTTAATAATACCATTTTCGTTTTTGTTGGGGACCATGGTATAAGAGGAAATGCCGGTGATATGATGCCAAAAGTGTGGACCGACCATGGCCTTACAACGCAGCATGTGCCTTTACTATTTTATGCTCCTTCTATGCTGCAACCGGCGGTTCAGGAAAAAAAAGTGTCGCAGGTTGATATCATGGCTGGTATTGCACAGCTTGCTAACCTGGAAGTGAGCAACACCACATTAGGAAGAAATATTTTTTCGAACCCGATTTTAAAAGACAGCGTTGATGATAACACTTTTGTTATCGACCCTGATAAAAAAATCATTGGTCTTGTGAACAGTAAATATTATTATGAATATGATCTGAAAACAAAGAAAGAAGGAGTTTATTCACTTATAGACAACAGGGTGCTTCCTCCGGGTGAGCCGGCAGATACAGTACTTGCAAAAATGAGAAACCTTACACTCGGATATTACGAAACTTCCCGGTATATGCTTTTCAATAATAAAAAGGCAAAGTAGATGTATTAGGCTACTTTTTTACCAGCAGCGGGAGTCCAAAAAATTTGTTGAATAATGTTCCTGTAAAAATACCGTAGATCAATCCCAGCAATGCGCCGCAAATAACATCAGAGGGGTAGTGTACCCCAACATAAACCTGGGCATAACAAATACTACCTGCCCATAAAAAGGCCAGCAGCATAAGATTTTTTACAAAAAGATGCCTGAATGTGATAAAAAGAAAAGTTGCCATTCCGAAATGGTTAGCCGCATGGTTGGACGTAAAACCAAAGCCAGAAGGGCAGACAACCAGCAACCTTAATTGATCAGCCAGTTCTGCATTATTACAAGGGCGGATGCGTTCAACGCCGTATTTGAGCCCATAGGTTCCGGTCATATCGGCTAACCCGATTGTAATTAGAAAGAACACTATCCACCATAATCCTCTTACTTTAAAATTCAATGCCACAAACACCAATAAAAAAATATAGAGAGGAACCCAATGCAATGAATTGCGGAGAAAAGGTGCCAGATTGTCAAAAATTGGGTTCGTCCACTTACTGTTTATCAAGATAAACAGATCCTTGTCCATCTCCAGTAATTTTTGCCATAGTGTGTTCCCTAAAAAAAACATTACAGCAAAAATAGCGGAAGGAAGTCAATACCCGGTTACAGGATGTTTTAAATAAGCTGCCCGGTTATTGTTGAAACGGGTTAAATTATATTCTTTTGTATTCCTTTATGCGGGAATTAAACTGCGGAATTGCATGTTCGTTAAGTATAAAATACCGAAAACAATACTGTGGGTGATCAACCTTTTGATCATCTTCCTGCTGATTTTTACACTATACAGGCTCGCCACTTATATCGCTTTTATTGCATTTAAGCCCAAAGGAATCTCTTTTGGAGAGGCCATCCCTTCATTTTTGATGGGTATCCGCTATGACCTCAGGTGGATTGCTTTCATATTACTGCCGGTGATACTCCTGAGTATGATGCCAAAATTATCACCGTTTTATTCTACAAGAAGTAAAAAATGGTGGACATGGTATCTTGCTATTATCACTTTTATTGTCTTTGTATTTTTTGCAGCAGGGTTTGGGAGCTGGTCTTACAATCAGACACCGCTGGATGCAGGAGCAATGAATTTTGCGGAAGATTTTAGGATATCCTGGAAAATGATGCGGCAAACCTACCCACTATTCTGGATGCTGCTGGGCCTGGTGGTGGCGGTGCTTTTTGTACGATGGATGTATCACCGCAGCCACTGGCAGGTTATAAACCGGACCGATGGTCTGGGAATACCTTACCGGAGAAAACATTTCTGCATAGCGGCAATAGTGCTTGGTTTGTTTGCCTGGGGTAATCTTTCGTGGCCGCCGCTGAGTCGTAACGATAGTTTTAAATTCAATAACAAGTTTAAATCTGACCTGGCGATCAACCCTCTGCAAAACTTTTTTGCAACACTGCGCTTACGGAAACCACAGTTCAACGTACAAAAAGCAAAAGCGGCTTTTCCGGTTATGGCAGAATGGATGCAATTGCCGGATAAAAATAATTTTTCCTACCGTCGTGAAATTGGTCCCCGCAGCAATGCATTTGAAAGCCGCCCAAATATTGTGCTGGTTCAATGTGAATCTTACAGCATGTATAAAAGCAGCATGAGTGGCAATCCGCTGAACCCAACACCATATTTTGATTCATTAAGCAGGAATGGGATATTCTTTGAACGTTGTTTTACGCCTCACTTTTCAACCGCCAGGGCCTTGTTTGCTATTTTATCCGGCATACCCGATGCCCAACTATTTAAATTTTCCAGCCGTAACCCGGACGCTGTTAAGCAGCATACCATTGTTGACAATTTCGCAGACTATGAGAAGCATTACTTTCTTGGCGGTGATGCTGAGTTTGGAAATTTTGAGGGTTTGCTCAGTAACATTGATGGGTTGCAGATGCATACCGGGGAAAGAAAAAATGTACCTGAGGTAAATGTCTGGGGTATCAGTGATAAAGACCTGTTTATGGAGGCGAATGAATTGTTCAGGCAAAAGAACAAACCTTTTTTTGCATATATACAGACATCCGGCAATCACCGCCCCTATGATAAAATAATGGGTAAATCGGATACTGATTTTGTAAAACAGAGAGTGTCAGAAGATGATTTAAAGAAATACGGATTTGAATCACAAGATGAGTTTAATGCCTTTCGCTATTTTGATTATTGTGTAAAGAAATTCATCGAAGCAGCGCAAAAGGAAAAATATTTTCATAATACCATTTTTGTTTTTGTCGGCGATCATGGTTTGGCAGGAAACGCCGAGGCCATGTACCCTGCAGTTTGGACAGAGCAACGGTTGACAGACGAACATGTGCCATTATTATTTTATGCTCCGGACCTGCTGACGCCGCAACGAAGGAAAGAAGTAGTATCTCAAATTGATATTTTACCAACAATAGCCGGGATGCTGCATCAGTCATATGTTAATACAACACTTGGCCGTGACTTGCTTGACCCTTTCAAGAAGAACAATTACGCTTTTATCACCAACACTGCTGATGCGATTGGTATGGTAACAGATGACTTTTGTTTTACCAGGAATATAAATTCGAAAGAAGAACAATTAAGCCCGATGCATTCAGGAGCATCTCTATTTAGCCGTCAACAACAGGATTCTGTCAAAAAGAAACTGTCAGCCTTCACAGATGCTTTCTATGAAACAGCCAAGTACATGCTGATGAATAATAAGAGGGATTAGTGAAACCTTGTTTTTGCTGCCACCATAATCAGCCGTGGTGTTTTTCTCACATCATACTTGCAGAACTGGTAATCACCAAAAACCTCCTGCACCTGCATCCCCTGGAAAGCCAGCATTTCGGTAAAATCTCCTAAAGAAAATTTGGCCACCTTCTCAGTATATTCAATTGGCCTGGTTAATGATGCATCTGTAACAATTATTTTTTTGTAGAAATGCGTTTCATCATCCCAACGGTGTATCTCGTAGCTGGTCTCATCAACTTTTTTTGCTTCATTATGAAGCAGGTGTTCTTCAGCATAATGCACATTCAGGTAATCGATCACAAACTGGCCGCCGGGTCTCAGGCTTTTAGCTATGGTACGGATGGCATCATCATGTTCACGCCGGGTTTTGAAATAACCAAAACTTGTAAAGAAGTTAAAAGCATAATTGAAATAATTACCCCAGAAAGGTAACCGCATATCATGCACATAAAAATCAAGATTATCTTTTTCGAATTGTTTGGCAAATGCGATACTGTCTTGCGAAATATCAATGCCTGTTACATTAAATCCGAGGGAAGCCAGCGTTTTGCTGTGTCGCCCTTTACCACAGGCCACATCCAGCATCCGGCTGCCAGCAGGGGGTTGTAAATGGCCAATCAGTTTTTTGATAAAAGCTTCTGCTTCTTTCTCATCTCTTTCAAAATAAAGTTTGTGATAGAAGTAAGAATTGAACCAGTCTTTATACCATGCCTTTCCAGCCATACGCAAATGTAAGCATGCCTGTAACAAGTGGTTGAAATTGAAAAACGTATTTTTGCAACCTTTACTACTTAACATTAATCTAGAGCCCTAAACACTAAAACTTTCAAAGTGGCATTAATCAAGAGTATTTCCGGGATCAGGGGAACAATCGGCGGTAAACCAGGAGAAAACCTGACACCTGTTGATATCGTAAAATTTACTGCGGCATTTGGCAGTATTCTCTCAAAAGATAAAAGCCATTGCAAAATTGTTATCGGCCGTGATGGCCGCATCAGCGGGTCAATGGTCCAAAGCCTTGTAATGAACACACTGGTTGGATTAGGTGTTGATGTCGTTGATCTTGGGTTGTCAACCACGCCGACAGTGGAAGTGGCAGTTAAAATGGAAAAAGCGGACGGTGGGATCATTCTTACTGCAAGCCACAATCCCAAAGAATGGAATGCACTAAAATTGCTGAACAAGGAAGGTGAATTTATTTCTGCTGAAACTGGCGCCAAAGTGCTTGAACTGGCAGCAAAGGAAGATTTTTCATTTGCCCCTGTTGATAAACTCGGCACTGTGACTGTTGATGACAGCTATATGCAGAAACATATTGATGCCATCCTGAAGTATCCACTGGTCAATGTAAAAGCTATTGCCAAACAGAATTTTAAAGTGGTGGTGGATGCTATCAATTCTACAGGTGCCACATTTGTACCGGCTTTGCTAAAAGAACTGGGTGTAACTGATGTGATTGTATTAAACGCTGAAGTGAACGGAAAATTTGCACATAACCCCGAGCCTTTGCCTGAACACCTTTCACAATTGTGCAACGAAGTAGTGCAGCAAAAAGCTGATTTGGGGATTGCAGTTGACCCGGATGTTGACAGGCTTTGCTTTGTAAACGAGGATGGAACTTTATTTGGGGAAGAGTATACACTGGTGGCCATCGCTGATTATGTGCTGGGTAAAAGGAAAGGGAATACAGTCAGTAATATGAGCAGTACCAAGGCTCTGAAGGAGATTACTATCAAACATGGTGGCCAATATTCACCATCTGCTGTAGGGGAGGTGAATGTGGTAAAAAAAATGAAAGAAGTGAATGCGGTGATAGGTGGTGAAGGGAATGGTGGTATTATTATTCCAGATTTTCATTATGGCAGGGATGCTCTGATTGGAATCGGCTTGTTCTTAAGCCACCTCGCCAATCATAAAAAAGGGACCAAGTCGCTGCGTAACCAGTACCCGGATTATTTTATTTCCAAGAATAAGATCGAACTGGAAAATGGTATTGATGTAAAAGCCATTTTTGAGAAAATAAAAAAGAAATACAGTAAAAACCCGATTAATACAGAGGATGGGTTGAAAATTGAATTTGATAATGACTGGGTGCATCTTCGTACGTCCAACACAGAGCCCATCATCCGCATTTATGCTGAGAGTGATTTTGAAACAAAGGCCGGGAATATAGCTATGCAGATAATGAGGGATATAAAGGAGTTTGCTTAGACCTCTCAATATAGTTTGTCAATCTTTTGTGCCCGTTGGTATAAAGCTGTTACCCCTCGTTGTCTATTACGTATCTTTACCGCCATTTATAACGATTGCCTGCTTTCTACTATGAACCGGATTTACTTTGATAACGCCGCTACTACTGCACTTGACAAAGAAGTGCTGGACACCATGTTGCCTTATATGACCACTCATTTTGGTAACCCGTCTTCTATTTATTCTTATGGAAGAGAGAGCCGGCTGGCAATAGAAACGGCCCGTAAAACGGTAGCGAGGATATTAAATGCTCATCCGGGTGAAATTTTCTTTACCAGTGGTGGTACGGAAAGTGATAATATGGCTATTTCAACAGCCATTCATGACCTGGGTTGCCGTCATATTATTACTTCTCCCATCGAGCATCATGCAGTGTTACATGCGGTAGAACATTTTGATCATGACGATGTGGTGACCAGTAGTTTTGTAAAAATCCTGCCTGACGGGCATGTAGATATGTCCGACTTGGAAGATCAGCTTTCCAGCCGGGAAGAAAAATGCTTTGTTTCCCTGATGCATGCCAATAATGAGATTGGCAACCTGCTTGATATCTATGCAGCCGGTGAAATTTGCAAAAAATACAACGCAATTTTCCATTCAGACACTGTGCAAACAGTTGGGCATTATAAAATAGACCTGCGAAGCAAACCTGTTCATTTTGCAACGGGTGCAGGACATAAGTTTCATGGCCCAAAAGGAGTTGGTATTTTATATATCAATGACAATATCAAAGTGAAGCCGATGATCTATGGCGGCGGACAGGAACGTAATATGCGGGCAGGAACTGAAAACCTGTATGGTATTGTTGGGTTTGCTAAGGCATTGGAGATTGCCGATGCTAATATGGAAAAGGATAGTGCCTATGTACAATCATTGAAAACTTATATGATTGAGCAATTGCAGAAAAATATTAAAGGGGTACAGTTCAACGGTGACTATGCAGGTAAAAGTTTATACACGGTGCTAAACGTATCATTCCCAAAAACAGAAAAATCCGAGATGCTTCTTTTCAGTCTTGATATGCAGGGCATCTGTGTATCTGGAGGCAGTGCTTGCAGTAGTGGGGCCGATGTTGGCAGCCATGTTATCAGGGCTATCAGTAATAATCCAAACCTGGTGCCCGTCCGTTTTTCTTTCAGCAAGCACAACACAAAGGAGGAAGTAGATACGGTAATCAGTAAGTTAAAGGAGCTGATCTAGGGCATTCGCCATTAAAACTCTGTTTTGCCAATACTTACCCATTAAAGATAATACCACGGATTCCTTTTAGCTGCCCACATGTATTTCCGTATATTTCTCCAGAAAGCAAGTACCATGTAAATGATAATAGGAGAGCCCATTGTAAGCAGTGAGACATACATGAAATACTGGCGGATCTTGCTGGTTGCGATACCCATCCTGTTGCCAATTGCTGAACAAACGCCAAAGGCATTCCATTCTACAAAACTTTTCAACTTGTTCATACCACTAATCTATAAAATTTGAACAAACCTGCCAACGGAGAGTTATTAAGATGGCTGTTTTTCGTAATTTCGCCGCACATTTTACTCACTTCTAAATAGCACTCCACATGGTATTCGATCTGGACCTCATTAAGAAAGTTTATGCTGAAATGCCCGGAAAAGTGGCGGCGGCCCGGAAACTGGTTGGTAAGCCGTTGACAATGACTGAAAAAATACTTTATTCTCATTTATATGGAGCTTTGCCTGCTGCACCTCATACCCGTGGAAAAGACTACGTGGATTTCGCCCCGGACAGAGTAGCTATGCAGGATGCAACTGCTCAAATGGCCTTGTTACAGTTTATGACGGCTGGCCGCACTAAGGTAGCTGTACCGTCTACTGTTCATTGTGACCACCTGATTCAGGCCAAAGTGGGAGCTAAAAAAGACTTACAACTGGCTATTGAGACCAACCGTGAAGTGTACGATTTCTTGTCAAGTATTTCTGATAAATATGGAATTGGATTCTGGAAACCAGGTGCAGGCATCATTCACCAGGTAGTGCTGGAAAACTATGCATTCCCCGGCGGTATGATGATTGGTACAGACTCACATACACCTAATGCAGGTGGATTGGGGATGGTGGCAATTGGGGTTGGTGGTGCTGATGCAGTGGATGTAATGGCTGGATTGCCATGGGAGTTAAAAATGCCAAAAGTTATTGGTGTAAAACTGACCGGCAAAATGAGTGGCTGGACAAGTTGTAAAGACGTTATTCTTTGGGTGGCTGGACAACTGACCGTAAAAGGCGGAACCGGTGCCATTGTTGAATATTTTGGAGAAGGTGCCGACAGTATGAGTGCAACAGGTAAAGGAACCGTTTGTAATATGGGTGCTGAGATCGGGGCTACCTGTTCATTATTTGCTTATGATGAAAAAATGAGCGGCTACCTGAAAGCAACTGGTCGGGAAGAAGTGGCTGCACTGGCTGATGGAATCAAAGAACATCTTCGTCCCGACGCCGAAGTATATGCTGATCCGGCTAAATATTATGATCAATTACTTGAACTGGATTTAAACACATTAGAGCCTTATGTTAATGGTCCTTTTACACCAGACCTTGCTACGCCGATATCTAAAATGGCTGCTGCTGTAAAAGAAAATGGCTGGCCAGCGAAACTGGAAGTTGCCTTGATTGGCAGTTGTACCAACTCTTCATATGAGGATATCAGCCGTTCTGCAAGTATAGTTGAGGATGCAGTAAGTAAAGGCTTAAAAGCTAATTCGGAATTCACCATCACTCCCGGAAGCGAACTTGTTCGCTTTACTATTGAGAGGGATGGCTTCATCAATACATTTGAAAAAGTAGGTGGTGTTGTATTGGCGAATGCCTGTGGACCTTGTATCGGGCAATGGGCAAGACATATTGATGACCCGAACAGAAAGAACACTATTATCACTTCTTTCAACAGAAACTTTGCTAAACGGAACGATGGTAATGCAAGTACCCATGCTTTTGTGGCAAGTCCGGAGATTGTTACGGCAATGGCTATTGCGGGAACAATTTCCTTTAACCCGTTAAAAGATAAACTGACAAATGCAAGCGGTGAGGAGGTATTATTAAAAGAACCAACTGGCTTTGAGTTGCCACCAAAGGGATTTGATGTAGAGGATGCCGGTTACCAGGCCCCTGCAAAAGATGGAAGTGGCATTTCTGTAAAGGTTGCACCTGATTCAAAACGGTTACAATTGCTGGAACCCTTCAAAGCATGGGAAGGAGTTGATCTGAAAGGGTTAAAGCTGTTGATCAAAGCAAAAGGAAAATGTACTACTGATCATATCTCAATGGCTGGTCCCTGGCTAAAATTCAGGGGGCACCTTGATAATATCAGTAACAATATGCTTATAGGTGCTATTAATTATTATAATGAAAAAACAGATACTGTTAAAAATCAGCTGACCAGCGAATACGGTCCAGTGCCTGCTACAGCAAGAGCCTATAAAGCTGCTGGTGTAGGAAGCATTGTAGTGGGTGATGAGAATTATGGAGAAGGCTCATCAAGAGAACATGCGGCGATGGAGCCAAGACATCTTGGAGTAAGAGCAATATTGGTGAGAAGTTTTGCCCGTATTCATGAGACTAACCTCAAAAAGCAAGGTATGCTGGCACTTACTTTTGCCAACAAAGAAGATTATGATAAGGTGCAGGAAGATGACAGTATTGATATTGCCGGGTTGACATCATTTGCCCCTGGCAAATCTTTAACTGTAGTACTGAATCATAAAGATGGCAGCAAAGACGAAATTGCAGTGAATCATACTTACAATGACCAACAGATCGAATGGTTTAAGGCTGGCGGTGCATTGAATGTGATAAGAGCACAATTTGCAAAATAATACTGTTATATAAAGTAATAAACAAAAGTCCCGGGTTACGGGACTTTTTCTTTTGTTACTTTTTACCGGTTTCGTGATGCTATTTTTTCGACTAGTTTCTCTGTCAGTTTTTTTGTAAGATAGCCGACTCCGAAACTGATGACACTCGCTACAAAGCTTTCGTCTTTTGTTTCCTGGTTGCTGTAAGCAGATAGTTTGTTTTTAAAAAATGTTTCCGGCTTCAGCTGTACCTTCAATTCTTTCCAGTTTTGCCGGATATCTTTTTCTAACTCAAGCTCTTTGATCCTGAGCCGCATTTTTTCTGTTCTTATGTCTGCGATATGCCTAATTTTTTTCATCTTCAGAAGTGTTACCAAACATTTTTTCTATTATCGAATTCATAAGAGGAATTCGCAGCAGTTTGTCCTTCAACTTCCAGATAATAATACTCATCAGCAGGTAAAAGCCAGCTATTAGCAGGAACCCTAACCATAGGCTATCCAGATACTGCCCGATTGCTATAGCACCAGCAACACTGGCAAATAAAAGGAAAAAGAAAAACACCAGCCCTGTAACAAATGAAGCTACCAGGTCTGAAATTACTTTGGATATTTTTTCAGCTGCTGATAACTTCATCTGCGCAATCCTGGTGTTTGCATACTCTTTCACCTGATCCAGCAACGATTCAACTTTTTTAAATTCTTCTGACATTTTTAAACTCTATAGTGTTTTATTGATTATACTAGTTCTTCTAATTTACCATTCACTTTGTCGAACCGGTTTTGCATTTCTTCTTTTTCTCTTTTTAAAGTGCCTTTTACCTTATCAGATAATTTTTTCCCTTTCTCTGATATTTTTCTTCTTGTTTCTGAACCTTTGTCCGGTGCATACAAAACACCCAACACTCCTCCGATAGCTAAGCCAGCACCTAAAGCAATTAGGATCTTTTGTGTATTTTTCATAACTCAAGTTTTAAGGTGAGTAATCCATTTCTACCTTTTCAAATATCGTTTTTGATACAGGTAATTGCTATGAGTTAATTCATGAATGGGGATGATACTTATCAAGCGAAAGGGAATGTTACTGAACTGAAATTAGCCGGATAAACAGGGTTGAATTTCTGGAATATAAAAGAAGGCCCTTTAGAGTGTTATAAAGGGCCTTCCCTGATAAAAATGCTAGATGCTTATAGTTGCCAGGATTCGTCCATCAGGTAATTCGCTGGATGAGTAAAAAAGTTTTAAAGTATTAGTAGTTCCTTTTTTCAGGGCTTTAATGTCTTTCACATTTACCAGCATGGCCGAAACCGGTGTTGTGGCGTCTGTATAATGAAACTCTTTCAGGGTTTTGTTATTGATATCCTTGATGAGAACAAGCCTGTTTTTACCAGGTCTGCCGCAATGGTGATACTTGATGGTGATTTTGTCATCAGCAGAACTTTGCCCTAACTGCAGGCTTTTTATTACATTAACATCTTTGCCATACTGTTGTATCACTACCTGGTTATTGAGATAAATTTCAAAACCTTCTCCACCGGGGTTTGAGGAGAAAGAAAAAAGTGTTGTGCAAATAGCAATTAATGCGACGGTTTTACTAATAAGCGATTTCATAACAAATGTTTTAGATTAAAGAATATAGTAAGTGATTGACAGTACAAATGAACAATGGCGGATTGGCACATAAAAATCGCTTTGACGTATGGCCGGGGAGACTTGACGTGTAGCACCGGAAGAGTGGTTAAGAAAATGGTTTTGCTTATTTTCGCATCAGATTTTATTATGCAGCGATTAAAACTTGATGTTGATATTGTCCTTGATATCTTAAAAGCAGTGCTGGAGGCTCAGCCTTTATCATCATTTACCCATAGCTTATTGCATCAATACCAGGAAAGGGGAGGGCTAAGCAAAAAACAGCTGCAAGGTCTGCATAGCAAAGCCCTAAAAGTCAAAACAATACCAGTTAATAAGTTGGCCACCCTGGAGGCAATTATTCTTCGCAAGCACACTAAGCATAAGTCTGGGTTGCCTGTGTCATCACCGCTTTATCAAAAGGATGAGGAAACAGGTAAAATGATTTTCTCAATATTGGAGAAATATCCCCAGCACAAACGGGTATTATTTTTCAAGTCGAAATATGACAATAATGAACTGCTGACCTCAGCAGAAAAGACAGAGTTAGTGAAATTCAGTAAGCTGCTTAAATAACCGACTTAAACTTTCCTAACTTTAGCTGCTTACATCCTGTTTTAATTTTTTCAATATGAAAAAAATATTTGTTCTTCTGGTTTTTATCAGTAGCATCTGTACATGCAGTTTTGCACAGCCTGATACGATCGCATTCTATAAAAAAACAGAAGTAATGATCCGTATGCGGGACGGAGTTAAATTATATACCGTTATCTTTTCTCCCGTTGGAGCAAAGAATCCATTACCGGTCTTGCTACAGCGAACGCCATACGGAGCTGATCCCGGATTTGCTAACGATAGTGCGTTAAGTCTTTCTTTATTTGGCAACAATTACGGTAGCATGATGAGAGAAGGTTATTTCCTGGTGTTTCAAGACATCCGTGGTAAATACAAAAGTGAAGGAAAAATGGAAATACATCAGCCGCTGATTCATGCAACAGAAAAAGGGGCCGTGGACGAAAGCACTGATACATGGGATACCGTGGACTGGCTGGTTAAAAATCTTTCTGGGAATAACGGCAAGGTTGGCATCTTTGGCGTTTCTTATCCCGGCTGGCTGGCACTGGTTGGTGCTGTAGACCCACACCCTTCATTAAAAGCATCATCTGAACAGGCCTGTATGGGTGACCTGTTTCTTGGTGATGATTTTCACCATAATGGGGCATTCCGGTTAAGTTATGGTATGGAGTACACTTATGAAGTGGAATTTGACAAAACCACTGACAGTGACTTTCCTTTTCCACAGTTCGATCTTTTTGACTGGTATCTGAAACTTGGGTCGTTGAAAAATGTAAATGAGAAATTTTTTAAAGGAAAGATTCCGACCTGGAACAATTTTGTTCAGCACCCGAATTATGATACTTTCTGGCAGAAAAATTCTCCGCTGAATTATATCTGGTATTCGCAGATACCGCAATTACATGTGGGTGGCTACTATGACCAGGAGGACATTAACGGCCCGCAACTTATGTATCATCATATGGAGAAGAAGGATAACGCCGGAAATAACCATCTTGTATTGGGTCCCTGGAATCATGGACAATGGTCAAGAAACAGGGCGGATAGTTTGGGGAAGATTGCTTTTGAAAGTAATACAGCCGCATGGTTTCAGGCATTGCAGAAAAAATGGTTTGATTTCTGGCTTAAAGGAAAAGGAGATGGAAAGTTTGAAGAAGCTTATTGTTTTCAAACCGGAAGTAATCAATGGAAGACCTATGCTAACTGGCCTCCGAAAGAAGTAACTATTCAAAGATTGTATGCAGGACCCAACAATTCTTGTTCATTTACAAAACCAACTGGCATCAAAGGGTTTACAAATTTTATCAGCGATCCGGCCAAACCAGTTCCCTATAGAACGCAGCCAATTGAAGCAACTTATGGTACGGGCAGCCGTTGGCGTACCTGGCATGTAGAAGATCAACGGTTTGTTTATACAAGGCCCGATGTGGTGAGTTTTACAATGGATTCTCTGACGGAAAATCTAACAGTGACAGGTAAAATAGTTGCACACCTGTTTGCAAGCACAAGCAGCACGGATGCAGACTGGGTTGTGAAACTAATTGATGTGTATCCTGATTTTGATAAAAAGAGTTTGACAATGAGTGGTTACCAATTACCTGTTGCTATGGAAGTATTCAGGGGTAGGTTTAGAAAAAGTTTTTCCAATCCTTCACCATTAGTTCCGAATAAACCCGAGGAATTTGTGATTGACCTGCATGATATCAATCATACTTTTAAAAAAGGACATAAGATCATGATACAGGTACAAAGCACCTGGTTCCCGGTTATAGACCGGAATCCACAGAGGTATGTAGCGAACATTTTTGAGGCAAAAGAAAGCGACTTTATTAAAGCAGAACACCGGGTATATTTTTCAGCTCAATACCCTACCTATGTCGAGCTGCCGGTAATGAAGAATTAAGGGGCTGACTCTATGCACGGGGTATCCTGTTTTTGTCGGATCAAAGTATACTTATCCGTTGATTATCAATATTTAAGACAATACTTCGAATTGGCATTAATTTACTTTCCCTTTATTTTCCCAAGGCAACCTTTTAGTTTAGTAAACCGATTAATCAACAAACACTACCAAAATTTGCTGTCTGCAGATGAACTAACCTATCATGTTGGGGCATGTGCCCTCAATAAGAGGGAGAGCCAGAAAATATTATACAGCTCCTTCTACGGGTATGCTATGGCCATTTGCGACCGATATGCTAACAAGCAGGAGGATGCAGTTGAAATACTTAATGACGGGTTCCTGAAAATTTTCAAAGAGATACATCATTATAAACCAGCTTATGCTGATGTGGTCAGTTCTTTTAAAGGGTGGCTTCGGAAGATAATGGTCTACACGGCAATTGATCATTTTCGCAAGAACCATAAGCACCAGATGGTAACCCAATTGGATAATGTAGTATTTCAGGTAGCAACAGTAACTGAAGATGCGATTGAAAAATTATCATATGACGAGATTATCCGGGCTATACAGGAGTTATCACCTGGTTACAGAACGGTTTTTAATTTGTTTGTAATTGAGGGATTGAGTCATGAGGAAATTGCTAATGAGTTGGGTGTTTCAATTGGCACATCCAAGTCCAACCTTTCTAAAGCCAGAAAACAATTGCAGAAGATATTATTTAAGAAAAACGAAATACAAATAGCAAAAAATGCAGTTTGACGAATTTGATAAAAAGGCTAAGGAAGCAGCAGATAACCATCATCCGGCATATGATGAACAGGCCTGGACAAAAATGGAGAAGCTGTTGAATAAACATATGCCTGAAAAAGAAGATGACAGGAGAAGGCTTCTTTTCTTCTTATTGCTACTATTAGGCATTGGTGGTATTGGTCTTCTTGTAACTAAGCCGTGGAAGGTAAATAAAACAATTGCAGCTTCTGAAATAACTGCTCCCCAAAACCAATCATCTGTAACTCCATCAGTTGCGGAACAGGATAAAATTGATATTCCGGCAAATAATAATACTGCTGTATTGGATAATGATATTGCGAGTAACACAGTTACATCAACTGTTAATAATAAATCGGTGACTAACCGTTCAGGAGCTAACCAGCAGACTGTTGACCTTTTGGGGAGTAAGAATAATGCAGAAAGAAGGCGCCCTCTTACAATAATTCCTAAACAGCAACCAAAGAAGATTCGGGGAGAGACGAATATTGCCGGTAAAAACTGGTGGAATAGACCGGATACAAAAGAAAAAGAGAGAATAGCAGACACAGAAACTGTTGCACAGGTAACACAAAAAATCATCACTCCTTCTAACGATACAAAAGATGCAGATAAGAAACAAACTGAATTGGCAGTTTTAAGCAGTACAGTGACCCAAGAACCGAAGCCGGCATTGACTGAAGCGGTAAAAATCGTAGGTGAAGAAAAAGAGAGCAAACTGAACAAGCAGAATACTAACAAGAAACATGTAACTAAGAGCAAAAAAAAGAATTCTTTTTTCTTTTCTATTTCTACCGGGCCTGATGTTAGCTTTGTAAATAATAATCAATTAGGAGCAACCAGGCTACTTGGTGGAGGGGGTATTGGCTATACTTTCAGGGACAGGCTTACAATACGGACGGGTTTCTATTCTGGCAGAAAAATTTATTCAGCATCCGCCGATTCGTATCATCCGCCTGCTTCTTTTTACGCTTATTACCCTTATTTGGAGAAGGTCGATGCCAATTGCAAAGTGTATGAGATACCTTTGTTCATCAGTTATAATTTTAGCCGATCTTCAAAAAATAACTGGTTTGCTTCTGCAGGTATATCTTCTTACCTGATGAAGAGCGAAACGTATAATTATTTTTATAAGTATTCACCGACAGGGTCTACTCTTAACAAGGAGCTAAGAATAGAAAATATAAATAAGCATTATTTTTCAGGACTTACTTTATCTGGCGGCTATCAGCAAAAAATCACTCCACATATTTCTTTAACTGTAGAACCATATTTTAAACTGCCTCTTAGCGGCATTGGTTTTGGAAAAGTTAAACTGAATAGCGGAGGAGTTTTGTTTTCTGTAGGCGTAAATCCTTTCGCTTCAAAAAAGGAAAAGTCTGTACATCCCAGGTAATTTATTTTTACAGGCAACCTGTTTTCACATGGTCTCGATTGAAGACTAAAACAAAAAAGTGAAACAGACATTATCTTTTCGTTCAGTGAGTATAGTACTCCTGTCAGTCACAATCCTTGTGTATGCTTGTAGTAAAGGAGGCGGAGGAACCACTCCTCCCGACCCATGTGCAGGAGTAACGATTACAGTAAACGGATCGACAGTCAATCCTACAACCGGGTCGAGTAATGGAAGTATCACTGCTACAGCCTCTGGTGGTAGTTCCTCTTTTACCTATAGTATAAATGGCAGTGCATTTCAATCATCAGGAAGTTTTAGCAATTTAGTTGCCGGATCTTATACTATAGTAGCCAAAAATACAAGTGGCTGCACAGGTTCTGCGACTTTTAATTTAGTAGCTACTAATCCTTGTGCCGGTGTTACAATTACAGTTACCGGAACATCAGTCAATCCCACTTCAACTGTAACAAGTAATGGTAGCATAAGTGCGACTGCTTCAGGCAGCACTGGATTTACTTTTAGTTTAAATGGCGGAGTATTCCAGGCTTCCGGAAACTTTACTAATCTTCCTGTCGGCAGTTACACGGTAGTTGCAAAAGATGTAAACGGTTGTACAGGGTCATCTGTATTTACACTCACAGCACCCAATCCCTGTACTGGTATAACTATTAATGTAACAGCAACGACAGTGAATCCAACATCATCAGCTTCAAGTAATGGCAGCATCTCAGCATCAGCAACAGGCAGCACAGGGTTTACATTTAATATAAATGGCGGTGCATTTCAGGCTTCTGGCAATTTTACAAATCTTGCCCAGGGAACTTATACGATTGTGGCAAAAGATCTGAATGGATGCCTGGGGTCAGCAGTATTCACACTTACAGCACCTAACCCCTGTGCCGGTGTAACTATTTCGGTGTCTAACGTAGTAGCAGGTAACAGGCCTTGCGAGGCAGCCAATGGGTCAATTACGGCAACAGGTTCTGGCGGAACAGGACCTTATACTTACAGTATCAATGGGGGCGCCTTTCAGGTGTCGAATATTTTTTCAGGACTGGCAGCTGCTACTTATTCAATAACAGCTAAAGATGCAAATGGATGTACAGGTTCCGTAAATGCTACGGTGAATGACCTTGTGGCGGGGCCGCTGTTCCTTGCAGTGAAAAATGTTTTAGATAATAATTGCGTAAGCTGCCATAATGCTGCCATAAGCAATGGTGGGATGAACTGGACAGTTGATTGCAATATTGTAAATTTTAAGGATCGTATTAAAGAAAGGGCTATTAACGGAAACCCCTCATCCATGCCTCCAACTGGTTTATTACCTGCATCTGAAAGAACAAAGATCACTAACTGGATAAATGCTGGCGGCAGGTTTACGGATTAAGTAGTGTTAATAATGTGTGTCCCGTGTCCATGAAAAAGAGGTTTTCTGAAAATGAAAGCCTCTTTATTTATTTACCCCACCGGAATGTTTTAATATCAATACCGGCCAGGTCAAGAACCCTGTCAACGACAGTAGCGGCAACCTCCTCAATGCTTTTAGGCTGACTATAGAAAGAAGGGGTGGCAGGACAAATGATGCCACCAGCTAGTGTAACAGTTTCCATATTACGTATATGAATAAGATTGTAGGGTGTGTCCCGGACAACACATATAAGCCTTCTCCTTTCTTTTAAAACAACATCAGCAGCTCTTGTTATGAGATCGTTAGAAACACCCGTAGCAATACGACCTAAAGTGCCCATTGAGCAGGGAATAATGATCATTGTATCATATTTCCCTGATCCGGAGGCAAATGGTGCAGAGAAATCAGTAGTGCTGTAGACCTTTACAGGAATCTCTCTCCATGCCTCATTAACCAATTCTGTTTTCCAAACTTCCTTGGCATTTTCAGTCATCACAACTGACAGGTCATTCCACTGTTCTTTTGCAGCAAGCAGTTTCTTCAATAAACATTCGGCATAGATTGAACCACTGGCCCCGGTTATTGCAACAGCTATTTTTTTCATATCAGTATAACCCATCAGAGCTGTTTAAAGTTGTCAGCAATAAGGTGAATTTATGCAAACGTTTGCAGACGATTTGTGTAGTATGATAACTACAAATAGTATTGCCTGAACGTTGAGGGTAATCAATAACTAGTGTCCAAGATACATATTTTGGTATTTGGGGTAAAAAATGACTTCCAAATGTTTTGTGTTATGGTATTATTAACGATATTAGCCTTGAATTTTCATAGGATAAGGTTTAATGGTTAATGGTTTTTGATTAGGGCCCCCGACTTTCGAGTCGGGGTTCTTTTTTTATTCACCCCTGACAACAAAAAATGCCCCTGATTGGGGCACTTTAATTTCTCGGGAATAATATGATCAAAAGCCTTTGGGCTGTTTACCAGGTTGGTTAGGCTTTTTGGTGTTTTCATTACCCATATTCTCCAATATCCAGTTGGTCATCTTACTCCATAAATGAAGTGTGGTATTATCCATCTGGCCCGAAATGCCGTGATTTTTATTTGGGTAATAGGCACTTTCAAAATCAATATTACTTTTTACCAGTGCAGTTATCATTTGGGTGGCATTCTGGAAATGCACATTATCATCTGCTGTACCATGAATGATAAGGTACTTGCCTTTTATTTTATCTGTGAAATTTATAGGAGAATTATCATCATAGCCACTGGCATTCTCTTGCGGGGTACGCATATATCTTTCTGTATAGATATTATCATAGTATCTCCATGAGGTCACCGGAGCAACGGCAACAGCAGCACTGAATACTTCATTTCCTTTTGTGATGGCCAATGAGCTCATAAATCCTCCATAGCTCCATCCCCAATGACCGATATTATTTTTATCAACAAAAGACATGTTACCGATATATTTGGCAGCATCTATCTGATCTTCTATTTCGAACTTGCCGAGCTGGAGGTATGTTTTCTTTTTAAACTCTTCTCCGCGGAATCCTGTGCCTGTATTATCAACGCTTACAACAATAAAACCTTTTTGTGCCAGCAACTGATGCCACATGCTTACGGAACCAAAACGATTAGCCACCTGCTGTGAGCCAGGGCCGCCATAGTTACAGAAAAGCACCGAGTATTTTTTTGAGGGGTCGAAATTCGCTGGTTTCAACATCCAGCCATTTAATGTATCTCCCTTGCTATTGGGTACTTTGATAAATTCAGCTTTAGCAATACCATATTCTTCAATTTTACCCTTCAGTTTGGGATTTTCATTAACGGTTTTTACTACAGCAGTGCTGATCCCCTTCTTTTTATCAGCTACAATGCTGTTCAGGGTTACAACCTGTGGTGTATTAAGATCCGACCTGTAATCATAAAACTGGGTAAAATTGCTGTTCAGTACTGTTCTGTGCCAGGCTTCACCCTGTGTTAATTGAGTTGTTTTTTTGCCTGCAAAGTCGGTTACAAATAAATTGCGGTCCATCGGACGTGGGTATGCCATTGTATAAAATATCCTTTTGTTAGCTTCATCAACTCCGTTTATTTCAGTTACTTCATAGTTGCCTTTACTAATCTGGGTTTTTGTTTTACCATCCATGCTGTACATGTAGATATGATTGAAGCCATTCATTTCACTGGTGAAAAGATAACTCTTCCCATCATTGGTAAACTGCCAGTCATCGTTGATATCAATATAATATTTGTTTTTTTCCTGGTATAAGGGATGGCTGTCACCTGATTTTGCATTGGTCAGCAATAGCTTCAGTTCGTTTTGATGTCTGTTCATCCAGAATACGACCAATGAGTTATCATCCTGTGTCCATTTAATGCGGGGAATATAAATATCGCCCTGTTCAAAATCAGCCTTTACATCCTTATTTGTAGTGATATCATAAATATGAATCTCGACTTTTGAGTTTTCATCACCGGCCTTGGGGTACTTGTAAGTGTATTGTTTGTTATAAGTATTATCAAACTGTGTGAACTGGTATTCTTTTACTTTACTTTCATCAAAACGGTAATATGCAATATGGTTTCCTTTTGGGCTCCACTGATAAGCCTGGGTAAAAGAAAACTCTTCTTCGTATACCCAATCGCAATTGCCATTTATGATAAAATTCCATTTGCCATCAGTAGTAATAGCCCTTGCACTTTTTGTAGCAATGTCGTATAGAACAAGATTATTGTTTTTTACAAAAGCAATTTTACTCCCATCTGGCGATAGGGTAGGGTGCATCAGTTTTTCACTATCCAGCTTAGTCAATTTTTTAGCAGCCATGTCATACATATAAACGGTAGCCTTGGAAGAGTGACGATATATCTGTTCAATATTCTTGCGGATCAGCACAATATTAGGATTTGAAGCACTCCGGATGACATCATCCGGCTCCCCGATAGACTTGCCGCTTTCATCTTTCAGGTCTTCTGCTTTTATTTCCGGATCTTTTTTTGTTTCATCAAAAGATGCCGGGACAAATTCGCCACGGAAAGTTCCTTTTTTGTAGATGTCTTCTAAAGTGATCTCTTTTGTTTGTGCTGAGGCAAACAGGGGCAGCAAAAACAGGAATAAGAAAAGCTTACGCATAGTGTATTTTTTATGGTTGTAAATGTAATGGAAACAGGGTAAACTGGCTTGCCGTACAAATAAAAAGACGGCCTCTTTTTAGAAGAGCCGTCTGACATAAGGTTAATCCTTAGATAAAATGCGGGATTATAATACTCTTTATTTCGAATCCGCCATATCGGGTATAGCTTCAACTTTATACTCCCCGGCATCCAGCTTCTTTTTGGTAGCAGAGAAAGCTTCCAAAGTTTTCTGAATGTCCTCGTCTGTATGTACAGCCGTAGGAATGAGGCGGTAAATGATATGTCCTTTTGGAATAACCGGGTACACTACTATTGAACAGAAAATATGATAATTCTCACGGATATCCATCACCATCGCGGTAGCTTCTGGTACATCACCTTTCATATAAATAGGCGTGACAACAGAATCTGTTTTTCCAATATCAAAGCCTCGTTCTTTCAACCCCTTTTGAAGCTTTAATGCATTCTCCCACAGTTTTTCTTTTAACTGGGGTTGTGTTTTCAATAACTCTAACCGCTTCAGGTTGCCTACCACCAATGGCATTGGTAGACTTTTAGCGAATATCTGCGAACGGATATTGTAACGTATGTAATCAATGATCTGTTTATCACCAGCTATAAAAGCCCCGATGGAAGCCATAGATTTGGCAAACGTAGAAAAATACAGATCGATTTTATCCTGGCAGCCTTGCTCTTCACCAGCACCGGCTCCGGTTTTGCCCAGTGTTCCAAATCCATGAGCATCATCTACCAGCAAACGGAAATGGTATTTATCTTTCAGTGCCGCAATTTCTTTCAGTCTTCCCTGATCACCGGCCATTCCGAACACACCTTCTGTTATTACCAGTATGCCACCCGTTTTTTGTTTTTCAATTAAAGCAGTGGCCCGCTGCATTTGTTTTTCAAAATCTTCCACATCATTATGCTTGAACACATACCGGTGGCCGGGATGCAAACGCAGGCCATCAATGATACAGGCATGGCTTTCTGCATCATAAACAATTACATCATGACGGCCACATAGCACATCGATGATACTTACCATTCCCTGGTAACCGAAATTCAGTAGCGCCGCATCTTCTTTCATTACAAAAGCAGCCAGCTCTTCTTCGAGCTGTTCGTGGAGATTACTATTGCCACTCATCATCCTTGCACCCATCGGTAAAGCCAGACCATACTGTGCAGCACCTTCGGCGTCTGCTTTTCTTACTTCAGGATGGTTGGCAAGGCCGAGGTAGTTGTTCAAACTCCATACGATCATTTCCTTACCACGGAATTTCATCCGGCTGCCTATTTCTCCTTCCAGTTTTGGGAAGGCAAAGTAACCATGAGCCCTTTCACGGTGTTGACCAATCGGGCCCGCATTTTTCAATAAACGTTCAAAAATATCTGCCATAACTCTATATGATTTTGGATATAAAATGTATGATATAAAGTGCGGCAAAGGTAAGGCTTTCAGCCTTTTGGAGAAATTGAATTTTGTCAGGTTATGCTAGTGAAAATAAGGAGTTTAGATGATTGTGTTTCTCGAATAATTCAAATAAGTATTGATCGTTATAGTGTTGGTTGTTTTTAATGTACAGATGTTATGAACCAAGGCTTTCTGTATGTTTTTTAAAATTATTCAGTATCAACTGCCAGCCGTCTCTTTGTAATTCCAGTGAGTTTTCACCCTCTGCTTCAAAACTTTCTGTTATCAGTGTCTTATCACCCTTGTTTTCGAATACTATTTTCATCTTTCTCCCATCGCCCATTTCAGACTCAATAAGTGAGTTTTCTTTTACTGCAGTATGTAGACCCCGGAAATCGAAACTAAAGCTTCCGTCTTTTGCAGCCATGGTGGAAGAAAATTTTCCGCCTGGCCTTACATCATTTTCAGCTTTAGGACAATGCCAATCGTCTGATGCATGGTTCCATTGAACGATGTGTTCTGGCGAAGTCCAGCTGTTCCATACCTTTTCTATGGGTGCATTTACTTCGGCTTCTATTGTTATCACTGTTTTGGCCGTGCCTTCAGCTAATGCTTTTACTTTTCCCAGCGCATTGGGCCACATTTTTTCAAACATTTCTTTGAATTCAGGGGTAATGTCCATGTCAACTGACAAGGTTGTTATTCCGTTTTCACCCTTCAGTGTATAGTTTTCTGTTGATCCGGCCCAGGCTTTTACCCTGTCGCTTGTGGTGTCTTCCACACCATCTTTTACTTCGCCCAGGTGTTTGAATGACATGTACTCATTCGGTTTGTTAACCGCCACCATGCTTACCATACCACTGCCTTTAGGGTCAAGGAATAGAACTTTAGAACCTTCTTTCCAGTTATCAGTTTTCGCATAAGAGCCTTCCATAAAAGCACTGGTCCATGCTTTATAAGAATCCAGGTTCCAGAGTATTTCCCAAACTTTTTCTTTTGTAGCATTGATGTTGGTTGAAAAATTGATCTTTTCCATATTATTTATTTTTTGCTTTTTCTATGTTTTGGGCCACCCTGAATTTTACAATTTGTGTTATCAATCCGACCGGCAGCGGTTTATCCAATGGAAATTGTATAGCACCTTTTGAAAATGTATACGCCGATAATTCTTTTGTAAAAGCTTCTACTCCTGCCGCTCCTGGATAAAACCCGATATGATTTTTATAGCCACCAAAGTGAACAAGGTTTTTGTGAAAGACAAAAGTCGGAATACCATAACTGATTTTTTCTTCTGCTTTTGGTACAGCCTTTTTGATGATAGCTCTTATTTTTTTCAATAGTAACTGTGTACTTTTTGGAAATTGTGCAATGTATTCATCTGTTGTTTTAATTGCGGTATTCATTCTTGTTGCCATACAGTTTATTTTAGAAAGAATGTTTTATTTTAATCTCAACTTAAAACTATTTTTTTTATCAAAATGCAGCAACCATTGATTGCCGAATTTATCTGTCAGTTCGCCGAATAAAGCTCCCCAGAAACTGATTTGTAATGGATGTGCAGCATGACCACCGGCGGATAGTTTTGTATAGTATTTTTTTATTTCTTTCTCAGTCTTGCAATTCAGCATCAATGAAACGGCATTGCCTTTTAGTAAACCTTTTTCACCCACCATATCGGATGCCATTAATACTAAATCGCCTTTCGATAATGTAGCATGTACAATACTTTCTTTCATTTGCGGTGGCATTTTAGCTGCTAATGGTGAATTGCCAATTGTTTGCAGGGTTAGTTTACCACCAAGACAATTCTTATAAAAGATCATAGCTTCCCGGCAATTGCCATTGAATGTTAAGTACGAATTGATGGTACTCATTTTATCTTAGAATGCTTTTATTTAATGTCTGGGAATGCAGTTGTCATAATTTCAGAATTACAAAAAACTATTGATTCATTACATTAAACATCCAGCGGATGCCGTAGCGGTCTAAGCAACAGCCCCAAAGACCCCAGAACTGCTCACTCAGTGGCGCAATATCACTGCCTCCAGCGGAAATAGCATTGAATAATTTATGTGCTTCTTCTCTTGTATCACATTCAAGATTGATAGTCGTATTATTTCCAACTACCACTTTATGGCCCATGCTTTCCAGCATATCTGTTCCCATTATAACCGTGCCGCCAAGTATGGGCAAGGCCACATGCATTACACTGTTCAAATCTTTTTCTGAAAGTTGTGGTGCCCCTGGCTGCAGTGGGGCATCTTTTAATTTCATAACCGGCGTTACAAACTCTGTATTAAATACTGATTTGTAGAAATTAAATGCTTCTTCTGTGTTACCCTGAAAATTCAGGTAGATGGATACTTTTGACATGAGGTCTAAAATTTTGTAGTTAAGTGTTAATTGTGTTTACTATATTAAACATTGGGTGGCAGCCTGATCAGGCATCCGGGATATTGGGCTCGACCAATTTTTTTAATTTATCTAATGAATCCTGCCACCCCAGGTAACACATCTCTGTTGGTATTACAGAAGGAATTCCTTCCTGTATGGCAATAAGCTCTGTTCCACAGGATACTGCTTTTAGCTGAATGGTGGTGATCATCTCACCGGGAAGATTAGGGTCGTCAAACTTGTCGGTATATTTTATCAGTTCATTGGGTTTGATTTCCAAATAGGTGCCGCCAAATGAATGACCATTCCCGGTTGTAAAATTGATAAACGACATTTTATAACTTCCACCTTCTTTCACATCCATGCTATGTACTTTGGCAACAAAACCGTAAGGCGGCAGCCATGATGCCATCGCATCAGGTTCAGTAAAAGCCCTGAATACTTTTTGCGGCGGTGCAGCAATAACTCTGTGTAGTTGTACTTTGTTGGTTGACATGGTTTTTGTTTTGATAAATCATTATTTAGTTGACAATACAAAGATGATAAGACCAATTGATTTATACAGGTGTCATATATGACTGTTTGATAGGCTGATTGCGACAACGGACTTTCCTATATTTGTTACATGAAAAAGATATCCATCTTAGTGCCGGAGTCATCTGTAATGCAGGCCATTGCTGACCCGCAATATTTATTTACTGCCGTTAACCAGTTTATGCTGATGGCTGGTAAAGCCCCGCTGTTTGATGTTGAACTGGTAGGAGTAAAGAAAGAAGTAAAGCTCAGTAATGGTTTGTTTTCGGTGCATACCGACAGGCAAATAAAAGATATAAAGAAAACTGATCTGGTTTTTATTCCTGCTTTGTTTGGGGATATGAGAACAGCATTGGGTAAGAACAAAGCATTAGTACCGTGGATACAGAAACAATATGATAATGGGGCAGAAGTAGCATCGCTTTGTGTGGGAGCTTTTCTTTTGGCCGCTACCGGTTTATTAAAGGGGAAAAAATGTTCTACACATTGGGGTTTTCAAAATGAATTCAGGGAAATGTATCCGGAAGTGGAATTGGTGGATGGAAGTATTGTAACCGAAGAGAAACGTATTTACTCCAGCGGCGGTGCTAACTCATACTGGAATTTGTTATTGCATTTGGTGGAGAAATATACCAACCGGGAGACGGCCATCCTTGCTTCAAAATATTTTGCTATAGATATTGACAGGGACAGCCAGTCGGCTTTTGCCATGTTCAAAGGACAGAAAGATCACAAAGATGAAGCAGTACTAAAAGTACAAGAGTACATTGAAAAAAACATTCATGAACGGATTATGATTGATCAACTAGCTGCCGTAGCAACGATGGGGCGGAGAAGTTTTGAACGACGTTTCCGGCAGGCTACCAATAATTCAGTGCTGGTATATATACAGCGGGTAAAGATAGAAGCAGCTAAACGACAGTTTGAAACCAGCCGTAAAAACATCAATGAAGTGATGTATGATATTGGTTATACGGACACTAAAGCTTTCCGGGACTTGTTTAAAAAGATAACAGGATTAACACCTGTTGAATACCGTAATAAATACAATAAACAACCTGTGCTGAATTAATTTGCCTTCTCCGGAACAACGTAGGAAGTCATTTCCTTGATTTTTCCATCTTTCAATTTGTAAGTATTGTGAAACAGGAGAGGAAGTTTTATTCCTCCTTTCAGTGTAGCCTGCACTGTACCTTCTACGGCTACATAATCACCTTCAGCGATCTCGTTTTTAATACTGATGACTGGTACTCCTTCAAATGCTTCGTTGTGTATTTCCTTTCGAAACTCTTCTTTGCCGACTGCTATTGAAAAACCTGCTACAATCCAGCGAACATCGTCTGCTACACAGGATAAAATAGCTTCGACATCATCTGCTGCAAAAGCAGCGTTTATTTTCCTGACCAAGTCTTTATTTTTTGCTATCATTTTTTATTTAATTATTATTTTACTTCCAGGTATTCCAAAAGTGATTTGCCAATAATATGTCTCCAGCCTTCCACAAAGCTACTTTTTGCAAAATCAGGATTATCGGTAACAAAAGTTTCCAGTCCTGTATGTGTCAATTTCAATTTTGTTTTATCCCCCTCAGGCGATAATTCAAATTCTACTAATGAATTTCCCGGCATGCCTTCATACTGCCAGGTGTAGCTGAGTTTTTTCATCGGCACTATTTCTTTTATTTCGCAGTGATGGATATAAACTTCACCTTTCGTTCCCTGGCCGGTAAATTGGAAACTAAAGCCAACTTCCGGCTTGAAGGAAGCAATTTTGAAATACCATTTGTCCATTTCCTCTTTGGTGATAATGGCGTTCCATACTTCTTCAATTGGGGCATTTAAAACTCTTTCTGTTATGATTGGTTCATTAAGCATGTCGTTTCAGTTTATTTTTGAATAAATATTACAATATATACTTAGAAAATTTGTTTCGCAATAAACTGAAACTTATATCAACTTATGCTCATATGCATACTTCACCAATCCGATAACAGAGTTTGTATTTGTTTTACGGAAGATATTTTTACGGTGTGTTTCCACCGTCCGTTCGCTGATAAATAGTGTTTCGGCTATTTGTTTGTTGTTGTATTCTTTTTCTATTAAGCGGATGATTTCTATCTCCCGGTCGGTAAGATGAGCTTCAGCATTTTGTTTTTTTCGCTGGCTGGTGCGTTGCAGTTCATCTATTACTTCATCGCTAAAATAAATACCACCGGCAGCAATCTTTTCTAAAGCAGTTATCAGCTCCTGCTTGCCAATATTTTTTAAGACATAACCGGAGATGTCGGCATCTTCTATCATTTCATTCACCAGGTCGCCCTGCCCACTCATGGAAAGGGCCAATATTTTTACATCCGGGTATTTTTCTTTAACCAATTTGGCTAGCTGGTTGCCGGGTAGTTTGGGCATCATTACATCCGTCAGTAATACATCAATGGGAGTTCGGGCTATTTTTTCTATTACTTCACTGCTGTTGGTAGTGGCAAATGCAAATTTGAATTTATCATGACCTTTCAACAGGGATGTTAGTCCGTCAATAACTATCTGGTGGTCATCTACCAGTGCCAGAGTAATTTTTCCGTTTTTCATTGTCGTTGGTGATTGTGTGGTCTGACTTTGCTAAACTACGTCAGGTAGTTTAAAAAGTCTAAATTGGTTTATTCATTTTGTCAATCCGTTGACGACAAGATCAAAACATCGGTGGGAACATAAACCGTTGCAAATTTGTTAAAGGGGGGCATGAAATGCCACCACTGTTCCCCGCCCGGGCGCAGAATCAAAGTCAACCGTTCCTTTCAGGTATTCAATACGGGTGATAATATTTTTGAGGCCAATACCTTCAAAATTCTCTTTATCGGTCACGTCAAAGCCCTTACCATTGTCTTCAACGGTTCCGCTGATGCCGTCTTTATCACGGATAAGGGAAATATCCAATGTGGTTGCCCCGGCATGTTTGATGGCATTGTGTACACACTCCTGTATCACCCTGTAAAGAACAGTTTCAATATTGGAGTCCATTCTTTCATCCAGTCCTTCCGTATGCACATGGGCCCGAAGGGTTTTGTTATTCAGTTTATTAACAAAATCATGAATGGCAGCAGCCAGGCTATTCTTCAGCAAGGCATTCGGCATCATGATATGAGATACTGTTCTCACTTCTTTGCAACTTTCATCTACTAACTGTATTACCTTTTCAAGTGATTGTTTTTGTTCGTTGCTGGTAAAATTTATCTCTGATTCAAAAGCTGATAAATTCATTTTTGCAGCACTCATCATCTGGCCAACCCCATCATGCAAATCTTTTGCAATGCGCTGCCGTTCATTTTCTTCGGCTTCTATCACCGCCTTTACCGCTATTTCCTGCTGCTTCATCAGTTCGGTCTTCATCTTTGTTTCCTGCCGTAATTTATTTCGCCGGTACTGGGAGTGGATCAACAGCCCCGTTAGCAGAATCAGCCCGCCAATGCCGACAAATAAAAAATTCTGCATCCGAATTCTATTTTGCTGTTGCTGTATTTGCTGTTCTTTTTTTGCAGATTCGTATTTAGCATTCAACTCAGCTATCTGCTTTGTTTTTTCCATTGCAAAAAGACTGTCTCTTAGGTGAGAACGCTTCAGAAAATATTCATAGGCTTCCTGGTAGTTGCCTTGTTTTTGAGAAATATTGGCCAACTCAGTGTAATTATTGGATTGTAATTCTACATACTGTAATGATTCGGCAAGTTTATTACTTTTTTGTAAATACAATATGGCTTTTGCATAGTCCCCTTTACCATTCATTGTTACGCCAAGATCGGAGTAGGTAAGGGCTATTGAAAAGCTGTCTTTCAAAAGCTCACGGATACGTAAAGCCCTTAACAGATTTTTTTCAGCGTCTGCAAATTTTTTTTCAATCACATAAACACCGGCAATGTTGCTGAGGGAGTAAGACACACTTAACGAATCCCCTTTTTTCTGGGCCAGTTCCATCGATGCGGTATAGCGGTTCAACGCTTCTTTATAATCCCCCTTGTATTCAAATACTACACCAGATTCATTTAGTATCATAGATATGCCGCCAGTATCCCGGAACTGCTTGAAAATGGCGGCCGCTTTGTCGTAATTCTCCATCGCTTTATCAAGGTCTCTTGTTTTGCGGTAGAGTTTCCCCAGTTCATTATAAACCGGTGCCAGTTTTTTCTTTTCATCTGTATTTTCGAGAATGGCGACGGATTCATAATAGTTTTTTGCAGCAATATCATATTTGCCCATGAAATAACTGGCTACGCCGATATGTCTTTTTATTTCTGCTACTGCAATGGAGTCGGCATTATTCCGTGCCAGTTCAAGTGCCTTATTCCCTTCAATAATGGTGGAGTCAAAATTTTTTAATTCGAAGTTTTCGAGAATTTTCAGCGAAGCATTTATTTTCTCATTGTATGGACGTTTCGAATCTATTACGGACCTCAGGCTGTCCACATTTACCTGTGCCCTGATACAGGTAGTAAAGAGAACGATGGCCGTAAAAAGATGAAATCGCTTCATAAAGAACGGATCAAAGATTCAATACCTCTTTCATTGTGAAGAATCCCTTCTTGCCTTGCAAAAATTCTGCTGCGATGACAGCCCCGGTTGCAAACCCCTGCCTGTTGTGTGCTGTATGAATTATTTCAATATTGTCAATTACAGAGGAATATTTGATGCTGTGTGTGCCGGGAGCCGGATCAATCCGCTGGCTGATGATCTCAAGGTCTTCTGGATGATCGCTTAATTCATTTACCCACCTCTTTTTTCTTTTTACCTGCTCAAGTATTTGTTCAGCTAATGTAATAGCGGTTCCGCTTGGGGCATCTTTTTTCTGGGTATGATGTGTTTCTTCCAATATTACCTCGTATTCCTTGTGAGGTGCCATCAATGCTGCCAGCTTTTTATTTACTTCAAAAAAAATATTTACCCCAACACTATAATTACTGGAATAAATGAAAGAGCCGTTTCTGTCTGCACAAAAGTTTTTCATCTCTTCCAGTTTTTCTGTCCATCCGGTAGAGCCACAAACTACAGGTATTCCAAATTCAATGCAGGCTTTTACATTGTCATAAGCAGTATGTGGGCTGGTAAATTCAATAGCTACATCTGCCTTTGCCATATTTTCTTTTGTGAACTCGTTTAAATTCGGCTGGTCAATTTTAATAACTATCTCATGTTCTCTTTGCAGGGCAATTTCTTCAATGGCTTTCCCCATTTTGCCATACCCGATCAAAGCGATTCGCATAATAAAGTTTTAGTATTACAAATGTAACTATTAATGCTGCCTGTAGATGCCCGTACTGGTATGGATTTATTACTTGCCAATTTTCAGCACAAGGCTTAATCCGCTGGTTTTAGCCATATCGCTGTAGCCCGGTTTAAATTGAAGGCTAAGATCTGGACTTACATCAAAACTTTTCAGGTGTGCATCTACTGAGGCATCAACTACATTAAGCCCCCAGAGGATCAGAAAAACTAGAGCCGAATAATCAATGTCACGACGATATTGGTTGCGGTAGAAACGAAGTGACTCTTCACTCAAGGGTTTGAGGTATGATTTAATGCTTGAATACAAGGCGGAGTCGGTTCTTAAAACCCGCATATTATATTTTACCCTGTAAGCAAACTTAGTGTCCTTGTAATTGCTAAGATTAAAAAAGAATACACCTGCACAGGTACCTAATGCTCCATAAACAATTGGAAGTTTCCAGTACTTTTTATTGTAGATCTGCCCTAGTCCCGGTAAAATAGCGGACCGTATCGCAGCCTTTTTGGGACTATGTGCTGCAAAAGCAGAATCATATTTGTTAATAGGTGCTTTCTTTTGTATTACTACTGGCGTAGAGTCTTTAGAAACAGCAAGCAGCTTTTCATTCTGTGCAGAACTATTGACAGAAATAAAAAACAGGGAAACGCATAAAATGGGAAGAGATATTCTCATGTCAATTAATCAAGAGGTGCATCCATTTGCCCGAGTATCTTGTTCAACTCTTCCTGCGAATAATAGTCGATAATGATTTGTCCACTGCCATTCCGGCTATGTCTGAGTTTTACCCGGGTACTGAAATACGATGCTAATTTATCTTCTATTCGCTGGAATGCAGGCGGCAGATGGTTTTTTGAAGATTTTTTAACACGGCCACCCTCCTTATACAGGTTACGGACTAAAGCTTCTGTTTGTCTTACTGACAATCCTTTCTCTTTTATTTCTTTAAAAATGAAAAGTTGTTTTTCGATAGTATCAACATTTATTAATGCTCTTGCATGGCCCATACTTAATTCACCATTGCGGACAGCCAATTGTATATCCGGTGGTAATTTCAATAGGCGGATAAAATTGGCAACAGTGCTCCTGTCTTTTCCCATTCTTTCAGCGACTTGCTCCTGTGTGTAATCAAGTTCTTCCATCATCCGTTTATAACTAAGGGAAATTTCCATGGCATTCAGATCTTCCCTTTGCAAATTTTCAAGCAATGCCAGTTCTAACAATTGTGCATCATTTGCCTGGCGTACATAGGCTGGGATGTCTTTTAGCCCGGCCAATTTTGTGGCCCGTAATCTTCTTTCCCCGGAGATGAGCCGGTACTTACCGTTCGCCAGCCTTGAAACTGTGATTGGCTGAATAATATCATGCAATTTGATGGACTCAGCCAGCTCCTGCAAAGCTTTCTCATCAAAATCACGGCGGGGCTGTTTAGGGTTCGCTTCAACATCATCAATCGAAATACGATTAATACCTGTTGCGTTTTCGACAACAGTTGTCTTTAATGAGCCGCTTGTGGTTTTCAGATCAGCATCAATATTCTGCAATAAGGAACGGATTCCTTTGCCGAGCAGTTCCTTATTTTGCTTCGGGGTAGTCATTTTCTTTTTTCGTCAGTTTAAAGTTCCAGGATCCTTTCTTCGTTTTTGATCTTCGTCATGTCGTTCTTCTGAAGGATCTCTTTTGCAAGGTTAAGATAATTCATTGAGCCTTTACTGTTGGCATCGTATAAAATTACTGGTTTGCCGGCACTGGGGGCTTCGGCCAGCCTTGCATTGCGATGGATGATGGTACTGAATACCATATCTTCAAAGTGGCGGCGCACCTCACTTACCACCTGGTTACAAAGCCGGAGACGGCCATCATACATGGTCATTAATATACCTTCAATTACCAGCGCAGTATTCAAACGGCTTTGGACAATTTTGATAGTATTCAATAATTTGCCCAGACCTTCCAATGCAAAAAATTCGCATTGTACCGGTACAACAACCGAGTCAGCAGCACTAAGTGCATTAACTGTTATAAGGCCAAGGGAAGGGGAGCAGTCAATTACAATGAAATCGTAATCATCCCGAATAGCATCTAATAAATTCTTAAGCACCATTTCCCTATTTGGATAGTTGATCATCTCAATTTCAGCACCTACCAAATCAATATGTGAAGGGATGAGGTCAAGATTTGGGATCTCTGTTTTTAATATCACGTCTTTTGCTCTTGCTTCGTTTACCATACAATCATAAAGACTTTGAGTGATATTATGAAGGTCGAAACCAACACCCGTTGTACTATTGGCCTGGGGGTCTCCGTCTACTAATAACGTTCTGTATTCCAGCACAGCAAAACTTGCCGCCAGGTTAATAGCAGTAGTTGTTTTGCCAACCCCACCTTTTTGATTTGCCACACCGATTATTCTTGCCATTTTGCCGAAAACTCCTTGTTTGTAATTGAATGTTTGTGGTAAAATTGCCGTCTCAAACTAAGAACACAAAATTAAGTTTTGCCCATTTGCAGGCCATTCGGGCAAAAGTAAGAGTTCGGTAAAAAAAAGATGAGATTGAATACCCTCATAATTCAGATAGTATATGCGTAAATCATCGTTCTGGTGGGTATTAATGGGGTTAATGGTCTTGATTGATATCTACTTCTTCAGGGCATTGCAGGTTGTTACTGAACCAGCAGTTCCTGCAAGCCGGGTTTTAATTTATTCCATTTACTGGGCTGTATCCGCTGCCGCAGTTTTTCTTTTTTGGGCTTTACCCTATATACAGTTTAAGCACCATGCCCGGATGGCCCGATCAACAATTTTTTCGACCATGGCAGGTTTATTTTTCGCCAAGTTGGTTGGTTCTTTGGTTTTTCTTGCCGACGATATATCCCGGTTTATACAATGGGTTGGTGGTGCACCTGTGGACAAGTCATTTGCACTAAGCTGGGCTGGCATCATTGCCGGTGGCAGCTTATTTGTAATTCTGGTGTATGGATTCAGGAACAAATACAAATACCAGGTAAAGAGAATCAAATTGAATTATGATAACCTGCCCGCCTCGTTTGCAGGGTTGAAGATTGTGCACATATCAGATATTCATTCGGGCAGCTTTACCAATAAAGAAGCGGTAATAAAAGGGGTGGAGAGAATAATGGAAGAAAAGCCTGACCTTATTCTTTTTACCGGAGACATGGTGAATAATGTGGCCGATGAGATGAAGGATTACATGGATGTGTTCAATAAATTAAATGCCCCGATGGGAGTTTATTCAACTCTTGGTAATCATGATTACGGTGATTATGTACAATGGAAAAGCCAGGAAGAAAAGGAAGCCAACCTTGAAAGACTGAAGCAGGTTCACAGCTTACTGGGATGGCGGTTATTGATGAATGAACATGTGGTATTGGAAAAAGGGAACGACAAAATAGCCATTTTAGGTATTGAGAACTGGAGTGCAAAAGCCCGGTTTCCAAAATATGGGGATTTGAAAAAAGCCTATCAAGGTGCTGACTTGCATCCTTTTAAAATATTATTGAGCCATGACCCTTCTCACTGGAAGGCCCAGGTTTTGAAAGAATATCCTGATATTGACCTTATGTTGGCCGGTCACACTCATGGAATGCAGTTTGGTCTTGAGATACCTGGGTTTAAATGGAGCCCTGTTCAGTATGTATATAAAGAATGGGCTGGTCTGTATGAAATTGATGGCCAGCGACTTTATGTGAACCGGGGCTTCGGTTTCATTGGGTATCCGGGGCGGTCTGGTATTTTGCCCGAAATCACCGTTTTAGAGCTCAGTTAGTAGATTTTTTCAACACTTTGCCCCAATATTTATCCCAATTGTTTCGTTTTCAGCATGTCAATAACGGGCTATTAAACTTTTTTTTAACCTTTAAGTCTTAAAGCCGCTATTCTGAACCGTCACCGTACTTTGTTAGTGCCAGAATACGACTGCCCCGATGCTGAAAAAATGGTCCATACTACTGGCCTTTATTATGCTGGGTGCTACTGCATATTCGCAGGGCAACTCGACAGACTCCGTTATTACACCTGCCAAAGACGTTTCCGTATTAGATACTACACTTAATTACGATGAATTATTCCAGGATTTTGATGCCTTTATGGATTCTATTTTATCTCCTCATAGCTATTTCCTGGCGAGCCTGTCCATGGGGAAAGGATATTACAGTTTTGAAAGAAAGAATAGCTCTGTCATTGAAACTGAAAAGAAATTGACTTATTCGCCTACCATTGGCTATTATCATAAAGGTGGGCTTGGAATTACTGGTACAGGTTATATCGTTGATGATGGTACTAATATGAACTTTTACCAGGAGGCTGTTACACCATCATTTGATTATCTGAAAAACAAGAATTTCGCTGCGGGATTATCTTACACAAAATTTTTTACGAGGGATTCATTACCATTTTATACAACACCATTACAGAACGAACTGTACGCCTACTTCACTTACAGAAAATGGTGGGTACGGCCGATGGTAGCAATAAGCTATGGTTGGGGCAGTCGGACAGATTATATGGAAAGAGAGTCACTCATACAGGATCTGAGGTTGCGACGGAGAGGGTTTACATATATTAATACTGAAGAAACAGTCAGCGATTTTTCGCTTATGACTTCTGTCCGGCATGATTTCTATTGGCTGGATGTATTTACATTTAAAGACCACATCCGGTTTACCCCGCAAATAACTTTTACCAGTGGCACACAAAAGTTTGGATTTAACCAGTCAGCAAGCACCTATGCCACTGTTATACGGAATAACTCAAGTGTTCTCTACAGCACAGAGAATGTTTACCTAGATGACCAGATAAAATTTCAGCCCCTTTCATTAACGATGTACCTGCGGGGTGAATATTCTGTTGGTAAATTTTTCATCCAGCCACAATTCACTATGGATTATTATTTCCCCGCCTCCAGTAATAATTTCAATGCTATCTTCTCTGTTAACATCGGTTGCATGTTCTGATGTGGATACATTGCAAAAAACCTTAACACTCTCTGCACAATAGAAAGGTTACATAATCTGTTTTGGAAATTACCCATTGTCGTTAAGGGATTTTAACAGGTAAAAAGGGTTACTGGCACTATACTTGAAATTTTTCAGGGTCAATTTTTTAGTGCCCCAAAAACAAATAAACTACTAAACATGAAAACAAAACTTCTTTCGCTGGCTGCAGCAGTATTATTATCATCGGCCGCAATGGCCCAGTTTCATATCGGTGTAAAAGCCGGTACCAATATTACCAAAGTGGACGGTAAGTCTTTTAAAGATGAATTCCGTTATGGTTACCACCTCGGTGGTTTTATGGAAGTACGGATGGGTAATAAATTTGTACTGCAACCTGAGGTGCTATGGAACCAGTTCGCAACTAAACTGGACAGCAACTATAAGAATGTATATGAAGATGTTTTCAATGGCAACTCCAATATCAAGCTCAACTATCTCTCCATTCCTATTGTTCTCAATTATAAACTGATCGGGAGTTTTCTGTCCCTGCAGGCCGGACCGCAGTTTGGTATCCTGATTGATCAGAGCAAAACAGTATTGCAAAATGGCGGTAATGCATTCAAAAGAGGTGATTTCTCCATGCTGGCTGGTCTGCAGTTTAAAGTGTTGGCCTTCCGCCTGAATGCCCGGTATGCAGTAGGCCTGAATAATATTAGTGACCTGCCCGATGACGACAAATGGAAGAACCAGGGTTTCCAGGTATCCGTTGGATTAGCCTTATAAGATCGTAATCCTCATGAATAAAGTCTCCGGGTTCGCCTGGAGATTTTTTTTGCCCGGTATATTCCTGTTCAGTTGCCTGATTTGTCAGTTTTTATTTGACAGGCATGAATCTTGGCAATACTGATTTCCCGTTATACTTTTACCGCTCCCCCTTTCTAAAGCGAAATGGGCTGACAGATTGACCAAAGAAGATTATGGATATGAACATTGAGCAATTTTTACTGCGTACAGAGGACGAGATGGATTTTCTCCCGATTATTCCTTTAAACGAAAGCGACCAGGAAGACCCTAATGGTATTGAGATACCTTCAGAAATAGCCTTGTTGCCTTTAAGGAATACGGTTCTTTTTCCTGGTGTTGTGTTGCCTATCACTGTGGGCCGGGATAAAAGTATTAAAGCTGTGAACGATGCTTATAAAGGTGACAAATTGATAGGGGTTATTGCACAAAAAGACAGCAATGTGGAAGACCCTGCCGTTAAAGACCTTGAGGATATCGGTACAGTAGCCAAAATTGTGAAACTGATAAAAATGCCGGACGGTGGAACTACAATAATCATCCAGGGCAAAAGCCGTTTCCTGATTGAATCCATCATTGAAGAAGATCCTTACTTCAAGGCAAAAATTAAAAAGATAGATGAGGAAGAATCCCCGAAAGATGAAGATTTCAATGCCTATGTTGCCAATATCAAAGACCTGGCAGCCGATATTGTGCAGTTGTCGCCCAATATTCCAACGGAGGCATCTATCATTCTAAGAAATATTGAGAATCCTGCTTTTTTAATTCACTTTGTTTCGAGCAATCTTAATACTGACATTAAGGATAAACAACGTCTGCTTGAGTTGAACCAGATACGTCAACGGGCCGATCTTTTGATGCAATTGTTACAAAAAGAATTACAGTTTGTTGAACTGAAAAACAAAGTAACTACCAAAACAAGAACAGAGTTAGATAAACAGCAAAGAGAATACTTCCTGCAGCAGCAAATGAAGAGTATCAAGGAAGAGTTGGGCGGTGACAGCAATTCGCAGGAGATAAAAGAGATGCAGAAGAAGGCAGAAGCAAAGAAATGGCCGACTGCTGCAAAAGAAATGTTCAAAAAAGGAATTGAGAAATTAGAACGAATGCATCCAAGCACTCCTGATTTCTCCGTGGTATATAATCATCTTGACCTGATGCTGGATCTTCCCTGGGAGACGTATACAGAAGACCATTACGATTTAAAGAAAGCTAAAAAAACACTGGATAATGACCATTACGGAATGCAGAAGATAAAAGAAAGGATACTGGAGTACCTCGCTGTTCTGAAACTGAAAGGAGATATGAAGAGTCCGATACTTTGTTTTGTTGGCCCTCCGGGTATCGGAAAAACGTCTTTAGGCAGGAGTATTGCCAATGCAATTGGCAGAAAATATGTGAGGCTTAGCCTGGGTGGCCTTCATGATGAAAGCGAAATCCGGGGACATCGAAAAACATATATCGGAGCCATGCCCGGAAGAATTTTACAATCCATCCGAAAAGTAAAATCATCAAACCCGGTAATGATATTGGATGAGATCGATAAAGTAGGCAGTGATTTTCGTGGCGATCCTTCTTCTGCATTGCTGGAAGTGCTGGATCCGGAACAGAACCATACGTTCTACGATAACTATCTTGAGTCCGAATATGATCTGAGTAAAGTTTTATTCATAGCAACAGCAAATAATTTCCAGAATATACAACCTGCATTGCGTGACAGGCTGGAAGTGATTGACCTGAGCGGTTATGCTGTGGAGGAGAAAATGGAGATAGCCAAGCGTCACCTGCTTCCCAAACAAAAAGACCTGCATGGGTTGAAGAGCAGCAACTTTAAGATCACTGATAAAGTGTTGGAGAAAATAATTCAGGATTATACAAGGGAAAGCGGTGTAAGGGAACTGGATCGTCAGTTGGCTTCTATAATGCGTTACCAGGCAAAAGAATTTGCCCTGAAGGGAAAACTGAAAGCTTCGCTGACTGCCGATGATATTGAGAAAATACTGGGCAAGCCGAAATACAGTAATGATATTTACAAGACGGCTAATATGGCGGGTGTGGCTGTTGGCCTTGCATGGACCTATGTTGGCGGCGACATTCTTTTTATTGAAACAAGTTTAAGTGATGGCAAAGGCGAATTGAAGCTTACAGGGAACCTTGGTAATGTGATGAAAGAAAGTGCAAGTACCGCATTGACATATCTACAGTCCAATGCAAAGAAGTACAAGCTGGATCCAAAGCTCTTTGAGAAAAAGAACATTCATATTCATGTGCCGGAAGGTGCTGTGCCAAAGGATGGACCCAGTGCCGGTGTTACCATGATGACAGCTATCGCCTCAGCACTGACAGGCAAAAGAGTAAAGCCATTCCTCGCTATGACGGGTGAAATAACCTTGCGGGGGCAGGTTCTGCCGGTTGGTGGCATTAAAGAAAAAGTGCTGGCTGCCAAAAGGGCCGGCCTGAAGGAGATAATTCTTTGCTGGCAGAATGAGAAAGATGTGGAGGAAATTGAATCCGAGTTCATCAAAGGCATTAAATTTCATTATGTAAAAACCATGAACCAGGTGCTGGATCTGGCGTTGGTTCCATAAAAAATTTCGATTTATTGCTCAACCAACTCAAATTTCTGATGTTATAATTATTCATGTTGGTTGTTAAGGCTTGCCTCCGTTGATAGCGGGGGATTAAGAAATCCTCTCTGGACAAGAGAGGATTTTCTTTTGGCTAATGCTGTATTTTCGTCATGCTTTGCGTTTCCGTTTAACAATATTGTTTTCGCTGCTGTTATCAGCCGGGTTTTCTCAAACCCTTGGAGGCAATTCTGTCTTTAGTTTTCTAAAACTCTCAAATACACCCCAATTAACGGCTTTGGGTGGGGTGAATGTTTCCCAAAACTCCAACGATATTGGCCTGGCTTTTAATAACCCGGCTTTGCTGAAGCCTTCTATGCATACACAAATGAATGCTGTGTTCAATAGTTTTTATGCAGGCATTAAAGTATATCATTTATCATTTGGGTATCATAATGAAAAACTCAATACCAACTTTTCATGGGGCCTCAACTATTTTGATTATGGTAATACTTCCGAAACGGATGCGTCGGGAAATATAATGGGTAAATTCAGGCCAACAGATTGGGTAATGCAGGTATCAGCATCCAGAAGTTATCTCAACAATTGGAACTATGGGGCCACACTTAAATTTATCAGTTCAAATTATGGGCAATATCGTTCTAATGGCCTTGCATTGGATGTTGGTATTCTGTTTTGCGATTCTGCAAAACTCTTTTCCGCTTCTGTTGTGGCAAAAAACATGGGAACACAATTAGAAAAATATCAAGGCTCAGACCCTGATGACCTGCCATTTGATTTGCAGATAGGTGTAACTAAACGTTTATCAAAAGCACCATTTAGTTTTTCACTTACCGCCCAAAGGGTGCACCAGTTTGATATCAATTACAGCGACACCACTTTCAATAATGAGAATGGATTTCCAAACAGCAGTACAAAAAAATTCTCCTTTGATAAACTGATCAATCATTTTGTACTTGCCACTACAATTTATGTCGGGGACAGGGTGGAGGTAATGGCCGGTTATAATTTTCTCAGGCGAAAAGAATTACGAATTGGTAATGCAGTCAATGGATTAAATGGTTTTTCCCTTGGCACTGGGGTAAAGCTGGGCAAATTACAACTCCGGTATGCGAGGGCATATTACCAGAGTAATACTGCTTTTAACCAATTGGGCCTGAATATGAAACTGAACGACTACTTCGGATTGGGAAAACTGGGGCAAAAAATTGGCTGGTAAGCCTTTTGATAAGGTTCAGACGGACAATAGTCTTTTTCCGGACCTTTTAACCGCTTTGTGTAAAAAATTACCCACTTTGTAGTATTTGCGGTATAAGAGGAAACACTAACTTTATGCAAAGCTCCCGGGCATTGCAACGGGGTGTTTACATCAATAACCATTAAACTTTTGTTTATGAGAATCCTTCTCTCAGTAATTATCTTTCTGATAATTTCAAATGCTTCTATTTCACAAAATGTGGGTATAGGAACTACAATTCCTGCAGCCAGGCTGGATGTAAAAGCCATTTCCAATTATGTAGGCCAGTTTAACGGTGCTGCCCCTATGTATATGGGCATTTTCGAGAATGATATATACCGCGGATACTGGGGGTCATATTCCGGTGCAGCCGAAGATGTGGATTTTGGTACAGGTTCGGGTACCACAGGTAAATTGCATTTTACTATACAGGCAACGCCGAGGATGACGATTGATAATGCAGGCAGGGTAGGTGTTGGTACTACTACACCCAGCCACCTGTTTCATGTAAACGGGGGTGACCTGTTTGTTCAATCAAGTTCCGGCCTCATACGGTTTGGCTATAATGGAGGCAACGAATGGCAAATGGCCACTACCGGTGCTGGTGCCGATCTGAGATGGTACACTACTACCGATGGAGGTACTACTGTAACGCCACGCCATTATTTCAGCCAGAACGGTAATGTCGGTCTTGGAGGATTTTCTGGACCAGGCGTTCCTATCGGCAGGCTTGATGTTTTGGGAAGCGGCACCACCTCCTCCACTAATACTTTTCTGCTGCGAAACAGCGTTGGCGATACCCTTCTTCGTATGCGAGATGATGGCCGTATGGGAATCGGCTACAATGGTTCCAGCTATGGAAGAACCCTAAACATGGGAGGCACGGGCATTAACTTCTACACAGCCAATGAGGCTGCTTTTGGGGGTGCAATTTTCCCTACAGATACATCATTGGTTATCTGGTCAAACAGCAGTGTAAATAACTATCTCGTATTCCAGCCTTCCTGGGGTAATACTGGTATTGGTACATATACCCCCAATGCAAAACTACACCTCAATGGTGTGCAACTTATCGGAAGTAATAGTGCCTTTCCCGCAACAGGCTATCAACTAAGCGTAGATGGAAAAATAATTGCAGAAGAAGTAAAAGTGCAGTTAAGTACCAGCTGGCCAGACTATGTTTTTGGGGAAGGTTATAAACTGATGCCAATTGATGAATTAGAGAAAAGCATACAGCAAAATAAACATTTACCGAACATTCCTTCTGCCGCAGATGTAACAGCTGAAAAAGGGATAGTGCTAGGAGAAATGAACCGGAAATTGCTTGAAAAAATTGAAGAACTTACTTTATATATCATACAATTAAAAAAGGAGAACAATTCCCTGGAGAGCAGGCTTAAGCTTGTAGAAAATAAATTATCCGCCGGTAATTAATATTACTGTACAGGCAGCATTTGCTTCTTCTTTATTTTACAAGTTGATGCTGTCCCGGATAATTAATATTTTATTATAAAAGATTTTCGGGGAATGATTACCAAAATCAAAATATTTACTGCTGTAAGGGCAATTGTTATTCCGTTGATGTTTTCATTGACTGTAATTCAGTCATATGCCCAAAGTCATATTGATATAATCAAATCAGCATCAAGAGATGCCACATTTGTACAAGTGGCGTCACAAGTAGACCAGTTTTTCCGGAATAATCCTGGTGTAAAAGGTATTAAGCAATGGGAAAGATGGAAATGGTATGCTGAACGTCATCTTGATTCCGACGGCAAAGTGGCAAACATTACCGAACGTACAATGAATGCCCTTCAGCAATTAAATATTAGTACCAGCCAGTTCGGCTCTTTTGAAAATGTCGGTGGAAACACTGAACGCCTAA
>JBGAQD010000019.1:0-57777 GCA_044220915.1 Chitinophagaceae bacterium | reverse complement strand
AGGTGATCCAGATCTCAGCCACTTCCTCTTTGGCGAAGTAGTCAGTCACCTGGTCTATCTGTGTCCGCAGAAAGGCTACATTGGTTAAATTATTTTGCAAGGCTTTTTTTGCGCCTACCCAGATGCGGTTGCCTTTGAGGTCAATGCCGATGAAATTTCTTTGGGGATACAGTTGTCCGAGTCCTACTGCATATTCACCCTTGCCGCAGGCCAGTTCCAATGTGAGAGGGTTTTTGTTTTTAAAAAAGCTGCTCCACTTTCCCGCCATATCTTTTGGAAACTGCAGCACATTGGGAAAAGTGTCCAGTTCAGCAAAGCGTATCAATTTCTTTTGCCCCATAGCGGCCAAAGATACTAACAGGCGGTGGTTGCAATATGGTTTTAAAATCTAAGCAGGAGGCCAATACCAACCAGGGATTTTACCTGTAAAGCCGGAGAGGTTTGATTGTCCCCGAACAACCTTACATCATCATCATAAATAAGATCCACACTCCACGAAACAGAAAGCACTTTACCCAATTTTGCATTGAGGATATTTGACATAAAGAGGTCGATGTTCTGCGGATTGTTCCTGTAATTTGAAAACAGGTCAAGCCTTCCTTTGTAAGTAATGAATTTATTGAACTCTTTCAGGTAGCCAATCGTAGCAAAGGCCCCGAATTCAAGCGCAGACTTTTTTCCCGGCTCCACACCATATAATCCTTTATTAGAAAGGGCTGTATCCCTTACTATCACCCAACGGGCTGTAACCGGGGAAAAGAAAATGGATAAATTCTTTGTTGGCTTATAATCTAATCCAAGGCTGAGCAATAAATACCCGGGTGCCATAAAAGCAGAGGAGAAGGTCTTTACATTGTTACCATACGTAAACCCTTTGAACAGTTGTGAACGAAGGTTGAGAAGGGTTGTCATGTTTAGCTTAGCGTTCAGGGCATGACCATATTTTGAAAGAAGGTCAAAACGATCATCGTTCTTGCGGCTGCCGAGGCTGCTGGTGTTTACATACCCGATATTGAAATCAAAGGTATTGTCCCAGCTGTGCTTTCCATTTTTATAAAAAGCAAAAAGACTGAATAGAGAGTTGACTGATAAGGAAAAATCATCCCCGCCGGCGGCCCAGTTGCTCAAAGATCCCTGGGATACATTAATGCCATAGAGACCGCCCTTCTTCCATTTTTTGGAGGAGGTATCGGCTGCATCTTTTGAAATTGTTTTATTTGATTCTGCCTGTAAGGCTTTTATTGACACATCTTGTGCAACGGCTGCAGCCGACAGGGTTATCAACAATGAGAACAGAAAATTTTTCATAAACGGTATTTAGCATACGAAGCAGGGATAATAGCACGGGGTAATACCTGCTATATTCTTTTGTCTTCAATAAATTTTTTTACAGTGTCGGAAAGTTTTAATGCCGTGTTTTGTTTGAGGTTAATGGTGGTGAGCTCTGTAAGCCGGGTGATGCTTTCGGGTAAAGTGGTCAGTTTATTTAACTCGAGATAGAGTTCTTCCAGGTTAGAGAGATTGCCAATGCTTTCAGGAAGTGAAGTAAGTTTATTACCATTGAGATCAAGCACGGTAAGGTTAGTAAGCCTGGAAATACAGGCAGGCAGTGTGGCGAATTTATTATAGGAAAGAGCCAGGTATTTGAGATTAACGAGGCTGCTCATACTTTCAGGAAGCGAGGTCAGCATGTTTCCTCCCAGTCCAATTTCAGTAAGGTTGGTGAGTTTAGCAATGCTTTCCGGAACTGAGGGCAAGAGGTTTCCATATAAGTAGAGTTCAGAAAGATTGGTGAGTTTGGAAACGAAATCCGGAAGTGAGGCCAGTTTGTTATTATTAAGATAGAGTTGTTTGAGGTGAACCAGCTTTGTAATTGTTCCCGGGAGATAGGAAATATTATTGCTGCTAAGATCGAGTTCGGTGAGGTTGGGGAGTTTTGTGATCGTTTCGGGCAATGTGTTGAACCGGTTAGCACCCAGGTTCAGTTCGGTAAGCTTTTCCAGCTGGGTAATACTTTCCGGAATGGAAGAGAGCCTGTTCCCGGCAAGATCAAGGGTAGTGAGATTGGTAAACCGGCTGATGGCTGCAGGAACCTCGGTAAGTTTTTTATTATTCAGGGAAAGGATGAAAACATCTGAGGGATTGTTCAGTGCTTCTTCCAGGGAGGTGTACACTTTTTCTTTTTGTCCAAAACTTAATAAGGCAAGCAGCAGGAAAGAAAAGGCTATTGGTATTTTTTTCATACCCAAATTTCGGGGATTTCTGTTCTAAGACGCAGGGGAAATAAAAAAGCCTTCCGGGTTTTATCCAGGAAGGCTTTTTAAAAGCTGTAGGGGGAGGGATCGAACCTCCACGGGGCAGTTAGCTGTAGCACAAAGTTTCAGTGGTCGACCCTGGTCGTTCCGGCATTGCTGCTGAAACGGCTCTATACTACGTTTATCCTGTTTTCCCCACCCCCGAGACAAGAGGGCATGTCTGCCATGCTTTCGCAATTTCATCACCCCACAGTATTATCAAGAACTTGATGACACAAATATAGGCCAGCTGACCAATTCATTCCAAGTTTTCTAATAAATATTTTGAAATTATAGAAATTATTCAAATATTTGACAATTATTATAAATAATATCTAAAATCAATTATCAAAATGGCGGGTAAATTAAATCTTGATAAACTGGACCTGCAGATCATCCACCATATGATGGAGAATGCAGAGATATCCTATGCCGACCTGGGTAAGAAATTGTTTGTGTCGGGCGGCACTATTCATGTACGTATCAAAAAACTACAGGAAGCCGGAGTGGTTAAAGGTACAAGGTTGAAAGCAGATCTTAAGCAGCTCGGTTACGATGTGATCGCTTTTATTGGAATTTACTTGAAAGAAAGTTCCCTGTATGATGCGGTGGCCAAAGACCTGCAAAAGATACCAGAGATCGTCCGGCTTAATTATACAACAGGCAATTACAGCATGTTTGCAGAAATCGTCTGTAAGGATATAACACAACTGCGGTATGTACTGCATGACCAGCTGCAGAAGATAAAAGGGATCGAACGGACAGAAACATTCATTTCGCTGGAGGAGAGTTTCAGCAGGAATGTGAAGGTGATGTAATACCTCAACTATAAGGAAGCTAATAAAGAACCCCTCCATGAAGGAAGTTAACCGGTTTTATTCTTCACTTGGCTTGCTGATCATATTAAATGTGATCATTAAACCGCTGTGGATATTCGGAATAGACCGGCAAGTACAGAACGCTGTGGGTACGGCCGTGTACGGCAATTTTTTTTCCTTATTTAATTTTTCAATTGTCTTCAGCTTCCTGCTTGATTGGGGGCTTACTAGTTATTTTAACCGGCAGTTAGCGGTTAGCAAGGAAAATTTTATCAGCAAAGCAGGTGGCTTTCTTTCTATTAAAATTTTATTTGCATTGCTTTATGTTGCTGTTGTTTTTACAGTGGCCTGGTTGTCCGGGGTGAGGCAATGGAATTTGCTGTCGGGTGTTGTACTTATACAAATTCTTACTTCGTTATTTCTTTTTTTCAGAAGTATCGTTACAGCCCATCAATGGTTTGGTACTGATGCCTGGTTGTCTGTGTTAGATAAGGGGCTGATGATAGTGTTATGCGGCAGCTTTCTTTATTTTCCTTCTGTTGCCGGGAAAATGACCATTGAGGTATTCTTAGTAATACAAATAGCCTGTACCACATTGGCTGCAGTTTGTGTTGCTGCAGTTCTTTTAAGAAGAGGAGTCCGTTTTTCATTCGCTACCAATTCATTTTTGAGCAAGCAGCTGCTGAAACCGGCTTTACCTTTTGCCGTAATAGTTTTGCTGATGTCAGTTCATTACCGGCTGGATGGCTTCTTGCTGGAAAGGATGCATAAGAACGGGGCATACGAAGCAGGTATTTATGCCGGTGCTTACCGGCTGCTAGATGCTGCGAATATGACCGGTTACCTGCTGGCTTCATTTCTTTTACCTTTTATTGCCCGTCAATTAAGTACAGGAAAGAAGATCGATGAAGTAATACTTAACAGCCGTCACCTGCTGATGCTGTTTTCCACCGCTATTATTACCATGACAGTTTTTGTTGCGCCCTGGATACAGCAACTGCTGTATCACAATAATGATGCTGAGGCAATAACTGTATTACAATGGTGCTTACCAGCTTTAGCCGGTTATTCACTGGTACAGGTGTATGGCACAGTGATGACTGCTGCCGGGCAGATCGTTCAGTTCTGTTATATTGTTTTATTGTGTGTCGTATTGAATATCATACTAAACCTACTCTTGATCCCGGAATGGGGAGCAAGGGCTTGTTGTATAGCCGCCCTGATCAGCCAGGCAGGCTGCGGAATTACGACCATGTTGTATGTAAAGAAAAAATCAGGAATAAATATTCACTTCCGCTCCCTGTTAATGTATATTTTTATAGGAGCTATACTTTGCGGATTTTATTATTTCACTTGTACTGCAACCATCAGTAAGTGGATATTAATTACTGGTGCCGGAATTATTACGTTAATAGCTGCTATTCTGTTTAAACTGACCGACATACGGAAATGGAGGGATATTCTGACGCAACAAAACCTTTAATAATTATACGATGCCAGACCTAATCAACCTGATACAACAATGGTGGAAACAGATGTTTGCAGTGGTGGTGCTCTCCTTACTGGTGGTTGGCATTATTACTTTTTTAAAACCCCGGCAATATCTTTCTGTGACCACAGCGGTGCCTGCCAGTTCTTTTGCGGCGGATAAATCAAAGATCTTTAGTGAGAATATCCAGGCATTGTATTCAGCACTTGGTTCACCTGATGACCTGGACATGATACTGGGTACAGCAAATCTTGACACGGTTTATCTTGCCATAACAGACCAGTTCAATCTTTTTGATCATTATAAAATATCAGAAAAAGGGGAGGAGTCTAGGATAAAGGCAGCATCACAATTAAAGAGGAATACAAAAGTGATGAAGAGTGAGTACGGAGAGTTGAAAGTAAAAGTGTGGGATACGGATAAAAACCTGGCGCCACAACTAGCCAATGCTATCATGGATAAGCTGCAATCCATTCACCAGGACCTCCAAAGTGCAGGTAATGCGGCAACATTAAAAGGGTTGATACAAGCAAAAGAGAAAATGAACCCCCAGGCAGACAGTGCTTTTACCCCAGAAAATGCTGAGCTGCATAAAAAGAAGAACCAGGAGTATGATAAAATGATCGGTGAATACCAGTTAATGGTCGACAGCAAACCTCCCGTATTAATTATAGTTGAAAGGGCCAAGCCTTCTGAAATACCTGACAGACCCAGGCGAATGCAAATCATGGTCGCTACGGCCGTATTAAGTTTATTGTTTTCCGTGCTGGCTGCACTGGTGATGGAAAGAAGAAAAATCTCTGTACAGTGATCATTCCGGTAAATAAATCTAACGCCCTGTTCGCAGCTTTGGGATTTTTTTTTGTTGCTGTACTTGGAGTGGCTGTATTCACTGAACAATACCTGCTTGCAGCAGCCCCCTTTGCTGTCTTGCTTTTTTATGCCGGATGGCAAAACAGGAACCATCTTTTCTTTTTACTGCTGATCAGTTTACCTTTTTCATTTGAGTATCAATTTTCTTCCGGATGGGGTACCGATATACCGGATGAATTTTTAATGTTGTTTGTATCACTGCTTTTTTTTGCATATTGGTTGTATTCACCAGTTGCTATTGGGAGAAAAGTGTTGCAACACCCGTTGTTACTTTTCTTACTCATGTGCCTCTGCTGGACATTTATAACAATTCTCTTTTCCACGAATCAACCGGTTTCTGTTAAATACTTGCTGGCCAAAGGATGGTATACCGGAGCCTTTGTACTGGCACCACTGATCATCTTCAGAGAAAAGCAATTCATTATAAAAGGTGGTGCTGTATACGCAGCTTCAATGATGGCGGTGACACTTATTGTTTTGGTTCGTCATTACCAGTCGGGTTTTAGTTTTGCCACAATCAATGAGGCGGTAAGTCCTTTCTTCCGCAATCATGTGAATTATTCTGCCATGCTGGTTTGTTTGTTGCCGGTACTGGTTGTTTTTTTTCAATTCAGCAGAACAAAAAAAGTAAAGTTATTGCTGGCCGGAGCTATCGTCATTGCTCTTGCTGCTTTATTCTTTTCCTATGCAAGAGGGGCATGGCTGGCATTGCTGGCCGGGGTTGTTGCCTATTGGCTGATAAAAAGGCGACTGCTTTTTTATTCATTTATCGCTGCCATTGTTATAGCCATTGTTTTACTTTTTTGGATCAAAGAAAATGACCGTTACCTGCTGTATGCACATGATTACAAGACAACTATTTTTCACAAAGACTTTAATGAGCATCTTATATCCACTTATAAGCTTAAAGATGTTTCCACGGCAGAACGTTTTTACCGCTGGATAGCCGGGGTAAGGATGATAAAGGACAACTGGCTTACGGGCTATGGTCCCAATACATTTTATGAGCACTACAAGGGCTATACTGTCCCGGCGTATAAAACATGGGTGAGTGATAATCCTGAACACTCTACCGTACATAATTATTTTTTATTGACTGCAATTGAGCAGGGAATTTCCGGGCTGATATTTTTTCTGCTGTTATCAGGTGCAATGTTTTATTATGCGCAGCATTTATATCACCGTGTGCAAGACCTGTTTTATAAATCGGTTGCTGTGGTTACCGGTGTAATACTCACCATGATCATTGTTCTTAACTTTCTAAGCGACCTGGTAGAGACGGATAAAATTGGCAGCCTGTTCTTTTTATGCCTGTCCATGCTGATAGTAATTGATATTAATACAAGAGAAGCGTCAAATCCTTCCCCTGACGTTCAGGGCATCCCGTAAACCGTTGCCCAGCAGGTTAAAAGCCAATACCAATAACATAATGGCGAAGCCGGGTGCTAATGCCAGCATCGGATTTTGGGTGATGATGAAATTGTAATTCTCTTTTATCATTAATCCCCAGCTGGGTTGCGGGGGTTGTACGCCAACACCTAAAAAACTTAAGCCAGCTTCGATCACAATTGCTGAAGCAAAATTGCTTGCTGCAATAACCATGACCGGTCCCATGATGTTGGGCCAGATATGCCGGACAATCGTTCTGAAATCAGAAAAGCCCAATGCCCTTGTTGCTTCCACATATTCCAGTTCCCGTACCCCCAGTACCTGCCCCCTGACCAGCCGTGCCACATTCACCCACATGGTTAAGCCTACCGCAATAAATACCTGCCAAAACCCTTTGCCCAGTGCCAATGTTATGGCGAACACAAGCAATAATGTCGGGATACTCCAAATGACATTAATGAACCACATAATAATATCATCAGTCCGGCCGCGGAAGTAACCTGCCAATGAGCCAAGTATTAAGCCAATGCTGAGAGAGATAATAACGGTGATCAACCCAACGCTTAAACTTACCCTTGTGCCAACGACAATGCGGCTTACAATATCACGGCCATATTTATCAGTGCCCAGCAGGAATTTTTTTGTAACAACCGGGTCAGCGGCTGTTTGTTTAATATGAAAGGCATGCCGTTCACTCACCCCCTCATCAATAAATTTTTGAACAATAATGCTATCACCTTTTTGTTCATGACTTACAACAGGGATGTAATAAAAAACATCTTCTTTGCCCGATGTCAATTGCTTGAAAAAACCTGTCGGGGCTACGTCTTTATCTTTTTTTACTTTGATAAAGCTTTGTTTGAAACCGGGTTTACCGCCGCCGATTTCCAGGATGATACGATTTGCAAACGGAGAGGGATCTGGTGCAATAAAATAAGCAAAAATGGCTATGAGTACTGCGATGGCAATGATGATCAATCCGAACACAGCACCTTTGTTTTTTTTCAGTCGCCGCCAAGCTGCTGCCTGGAATGATTGAGAGGAACTCATACGGGGAAGATACTTATTTTACTTTTCTCCCTTTCCATTCATACCTGCCGAACTGTCCAAAAAGCCCCGAGACAATAGTGTATATAATGTGAAGCGGCTGAAAGAAGAAAAATGATTTAAGGAGCCACCGTTTATTAAAAAACCCGGCTAACGATATGACAAAAGGAAGCTCCATTATTGTTTTGGCAACCCATAGGCCGGCGAGATACAACCAATAATATGAACAAAACAATCCGGCTGCTGCCAATCCCAGGAAAGAAAGATTAAAAAGATAAACCAGTAGTAATACCCCAAATATCCGTTTATCATCGTAGCTTTTTGCCTTACTGGCCCAGCGTATCCGCTGGTTAAAAAAGGTCTTCCATGTTTTCATGGGAAGGGTGGTAACAACAGCATCTTTTGATTTCAGGTAGTGAACGTTACCGGGGTGTTGTTTCCATATTTTATGCATCAGCAGCATATCATCACCCGAGGCAATATGGTCGACACCTGTAAAGCCGTTTACTTCAAAAAAAGCTTTTCGTTCATAAGCAAGGTTGGCACCATTGCACATGGACATTTTCTTTTTTTGAACGGCAGCACCGGTTATTCCCTGTAAGGTCATAAAGTCCATCGCCTGGAAAACCTGGAGAACGGATGAGTTGCAATCAATTACTACCGGGGCGGCTATAAAAACAGAACCCTTTTCTTCTTTGAAGGCAGCAATTGTTTTCAGCCAGTTTGGCGGAGGCAGGCAATCGGCATCGGTTGTTACTATTAATTCCCCGGTTGCCACCTCAATACCTTTTTCAATAGCTTTCTTTTTATAGGAATTAATACCGTCTTCTTTCAACTGTACCAGTTTTGCAAACGAAAATTGCTGAGTAATACCTGTTGTCCTGTCTGTTGAGTGATCGTCCACTACAATTACTTCAAATAATGATGCCGGGTAGGTTTGTTCCTGAAGGGCTTTTAATAACCGCCCGATATTGTCTTCTTCATTTCTTGCGGGGATGATAACACTGAGCCTTGTTTGGGGTGATGAAATTGTTGACGTATACTCAGGAATTGATCTCCAGACCTGCCAGTAATATATGATAAGGCAGCTATAGATAATAAATAATGGTATGACGATATAAAGCAGGATCATGCAGGTTAACAAAGCTAATATCAGTGCAGCAAAGCAGGCAGAATTTCTTCAATGTGCTTTTCATGCAGCACCTGGTGACCGGAGTGAATGATGGAAAGTGTGCAATACTGTTCAATTCCTTTTTTAAACTTTTCGCCTACTGAAGGAAGAATGATGCGGTCGTGTTTGCCATAGATTAGACGCACTGTTGTTCCATTTTCCCGGACCAGGTTTTTAATATTACTTAAATCCGGTTTTAACTTTCGTAGTGTAGTCCACCGGGTATAAAGCAACCGCCGCACTTCAGCATCTCCGATATAATAGTTTACAAATTTGAAAATACTGGCATTAACAAGCTTTAATTTATTCATCAGTTTGAGCAATCCGAAAAACCAGCCAGGGTTTTTCATCGTAAAACCGAAGAATTTATTGCCCACCCGGGTTTGTGTAGCCAGCCAATACCAGCAATTCACTTTCAGCCCGTCAGGTGCAAGGAGAATAAGTTTCTCTATTTTTTCCGGAGCTGTTTGATAGAGGCTGAGGGCCACTCTTCCACCAAGACTAAAGCCGAGAAGAGTGAGTTTCGAACTGCCCTTACCTGTTATTTCCATTACAATTTGCAGAAGGTCGGTATAGGTGAATATCAATCCGTCTTTCCATTCAGTATGGCCATGAAAGGGCAGGTCTATTGAATAGAAAGTATATTGATTGCCAGCATATTTTGCCATGAAGTCGAACACCCCGGCATTTTCCCCATAGCCATGAAAACAAACAGCTGTTTTCAGCCCAAGGCCAAACCGGCGATAAGTGATGGTGGAATTTCTATAGTTAAGCTGCCGTTGCTCCATTTTAATAAGTGAAAACAAAGATTTAAAGAAAATTAAGTTGGCCATTCCAAATATAATATTAATTTTGGATAGTTGCACAAACAACTATATGCCAAACAACCAATTTAAGAAAGGAGAGCTCTACAGTTTTATCACCGGTAAAGCTTCCACAGCCATTGCCCGCCGCCTGCAAAAGAAATTCAATGCAGCGGGATTGAACCTTACTATTGAGCAATGGAGTGTGTTATATCATTTATGGAAAAAAGAAGGTATAAGCCAGCAGGAATTGTGCAATGCAACATTCAGGGATAAGCCAAGTATAACCCGGTTGGTGGACAACCTCGAAAAGCTAAACCTGGTAAAACGGGTGGCATCTGAAAATGACAGACGCATCAATTTAATATTCCTGACAAAGCAGGCGCAAAAATTGCAGGAAGAAGCAATGCAATTAGCTGATGAAACATTAAACGAGGCGTTGATCGGAGTACCTCCTGAGAGGGTGGATGTGTGTAAAGAAGTGCTGCAGATCGTATATGATAATCTGAAATAGAATAGCTCTTTAGTAAAAAAATGTTCTAATTAAAATATTAAACTTTAAACCTTGCAACAATGAGTACTGCAGCAGCAACTAAGAAAGCCCTGAAGGGCGGTGAATGGCTGGTAAAAGAATCCTCAGCTTTTGAAACATTCATTCCCGAAGAGTTCAACGAGGAGCAATTAATGATCAGGGATATGTGTAACCAGTTTCTTGATGCAGAGATCTATCCCAATCTCGACAGGATTGATAACTTGGAACCGGGCCTGATGAAGTCGCTGGTAGGCAAAGCCGGAGAGCAGGGGCTGTTAGCCACATCTTTTCCGGAAGAGTATGGAGGTTTGGGAAAAGATTTTGTAACATCAACTATCATTAATGAATACCTCGGTGCCGGTCACTCGTTTTCGGTGGCCATTGCAGCCCATACTGGTATCGGCACATTACCTATTTTATATTTTGGCACAGCGGCCCAGAAAGAAAAATATATTCCCAAACTCATCAGTGGTGAATGGGCAGGAGCTTATGGCCTGACAGAGCCCAACAGCGGCAGTGATGCACTGGGTGCAAAAACAACAGCCAAACTAAGCGAGGATGGTAAATATTATATACTGAATGGACAGAAGTGCTGGATCACCAATGGTGGGTTTGCACAAGTATATACTGTGTTTGCAAAAGTGGATGGTGATAAATTCACCGGGTTTATTGTAGAAAGAGGAACAGAAGGATTTACACAGGGGCCCGAAGAGCATAAAATGGGTATCAAAGGATCTTCAACTGTTCAATTATATTTCCAGGATTGTAAAGTACCCGTAGAAAACCTGCTCGGTGAGATAGGTAAAGGGCATAAAATTGCTTTCAATATTCTTAATATTGGCCGGTTGAAATTATGTGCAGCAGCGATCGGTGGTGCCAGGAAATCACTGAGCGGAACAGTAGAATATGCAAGGACAAGGGAGCAATTCAAACAACCAATTTCAAACTTTGGAGCCATTAAGCATAAACTTGCTGAAATGGCCATCCGGGTTTTTACCGGGGAGTCAGCACTATATCGTACAGCCAAATGGATCGATGAAAAAGAGCATGAATTGCTTTCTTCCGGTAAGCCAGAAAGTGAATCACTGCTGGGTGGTGCCGAAGAATATGCCATTGAATGTGCTATGCTGAAAGTATATGGAAGTGAAGTGCTGGACTATGTAGTGGATGAGGGTGTGCAGGTGCATGGCGGCAATGGTTTCAGTGCCGAGTATAATATTTCCAGGGCCTACCGGGACAGCCGGATCAACCGTATCTATGAAGGAACAAATGAAATTAACAGGCTCCTTACATTAGATATGACCTTGAAAAGAGCAATGGGTGGAAGATTGGATCTGATGGGTCCTGCTATGGCAGTACAAAAAGAACTGATGAGCATTCCTGATTTTGGTGCAGAAGAAGAGGCGCCATTTGCCAAAGAAAGAAAACTCATTGCCAGCCTTAAGAAGGCAATTCTTATGACATCAGGAGCTGCGGTGCAGAAACTGATGATGAAAATTGAAAATGAACAGGAAGTGCTGATGAATATAGCTGATATGGCTATCGAAACTTTCAATGCGGAAAGTGTGTTGCTCCGGGTAATGAAGATGGTTGATCAAAAGGGAGAAGCTGCCTGTCAACTTTACCTGGATATTATGCGGACTTACCTGTACGATGCGGCAGATAAAGTAAATAAGTCAGGCAAAGATGCGGTGAATGCTTTTTCCGATGGAGATGAGCAGCGAATGATATTAATGGGATTAAAACGATTTACTAAAGCCGAACCATTCAATACAAAGGATGCAAGAAGAAGAATTGCTGATAAAATGATTGTCGAAGGAAAGTATTGTTTTTAATTCCACTGGTCTTTATCAAAATCCAGAATGGCTGTTCTTAACGGGGCAGCCGTTTTTGTGTCTTTATAAATGTCTAACAGTTCTTTTCTTGTTTGTTTTAATTCATATAACTTCTGTACCCGTTTTCTTTCGATGATGATGCCGGCACAGAGCAGGAATGAAGAGAAAGTGGCCACCAGAAAATAAACAAGGAATGTATCTGCTACATGTGGGGTTTTAAAAACATAATACATCATATAAATGATGGTGTAACAACCGTAAGCAAATAGCAATGCAGCGGCAATTATAGCTTTACCGGTTGCTTTGTGATGCATGATGGTAATTTTGGTCTGTCGTATAAAAAAATAAATGCAAAAGGAAACTACCGTTGCCAGAGCTGGCCCGAGTATTATTGTGATGGCTTCTATCGTAAAGCCCTTCATTAAAACGACGGTTACTTCAAATGCAATAAGTATAAAAATGGCCCCCCTCATCTTCCTGGTGAATGCGGGAGAAGTGCTGAAATAAGTAAGGAATAATAACATCAGCGGGGCATCAAGCAGGTTGTTGAAAATGCTCCAGTAGTGAATAGTGTCAGGACTTGCTTTAATATATCCCTCTGTCAGTAAATTATAAGAAAAGACAATGGTGTAATAAGTAAGCAGGGCTGGAAATGTTCTGTATCCTCCAAGCCGGAAGATAAGAATGAACAAAATCGGTAAAAAAAGGGCTATTGATGAGATAAAACCCATTACAGAATTCCAGGTCATGCTCTATTGGTTTTTACAGGATAAAGATTCTAAACGTTCACCGCCTGGTTGCGGAGCCGCTTGTTATATAAACGGGAGATGTGTACACATAGTGCTTACAATTAGGAGTTTATACTAAAATTCAGTAAAAGTGTGATAGTGAGCAGTAATAATACGGAAAACCGCTCTGCGGGTTTTTATGCTATCTTTCTGTTATGATACGATTACTTGTTTCTATGTGCTTGTTTACCAGCATTTCGGCTGTCTGTCAACCAGTTACTCAGGGTAAACCCTTAGTGGGTACCACTACCGGTTCTTTGCCATACCTGGAATACGGACTTGGAGTTGACCGCCTCGGCGGAGCCAAGATGACCTACCTCGATACCAATATTGTTGTGAAAGTGATTGACAGTACCATCGGCAATTATAAAATTCAGCTATCAAAAGACCACCAGGCGTATTTGCCAAAAGCAAACTTTAAAAAGGACAGTACTATCAAAATTCAGTCTTATTATCTGACCAATAGCTGGATGGTGACTGGCGATGATAAATATGATTACCTGATGATAAGCCTTGATGAAAAACTGCCTTACCGCAGTATGCAGCAAATTAACCCTTCTAAAATCGTAGTGGATGTTTTTGGCGCCACCAGTAATACCAACTGGATAACACAACGTTCATCGGCGAAAGAAATTACCAATGTTTATCATGAGCAGGTTGAAGATGATGTGTTTCGGGTCATTATAGAATTGAAACATCAGCAGCATTGGGGCTATAGTATTTATTATAAAGACAAAAGACTGGTGATAAAAGTAAAACGACAACCGGTAGATCTGAGCCTTGAGAACATGAAAGTGGCTGTAGATGCAGGGCACGGCGGAGATAATAGTGGCGCAACAGGATTAAAAACAGGCATCCAGGAAAAAAAGTATACCCTCCTGATAGCTAAACAACTTGAACGGGTATTACAGGAGAAGGAAGCAAAAGTTTTTATGACAAGAACAAAGGATACTGCTATCGGCATGGTGGAAAGAACCGAGATGATCAAAAAGGAAGACCCTGATTTTCTTATCAGCATTCACCTGAATTCTTCAGTGAGAGACAGTATAAAAGGAGTGAGTACCTATTACAGGTATATTGGTTTCAGGCCAATGACACAATACATACTTGAAAGTTTGCTGAAGCTTGGGTTGGATAATTTTGGTAATATCGGCAGTTTCAATTTTGCATTAAGCGGTCCTACAGACTATCCCAATTGCCTGGTGGAAGTAGCATTTCTGAGTAATAGCGATGATGAACAATTGATACTTGATCCCGAATTTCACAAAGCGGTAGCCATACAGATCGTGGAAGGAATAAAAGAGTGGCTGAAAGCCTGCAAAAAAGAGGATGATTAATCTTCCGGCGGAAATGGCTCTCCCCTGTGACAGGTTTTACAGGTCACGGTATTCAAATATTCAGGCTGTTCATTTTTGTTATAATGAAAATTCTTTTTGTTGATGTCAATGACCATCCGCATCATCTTCCTTGCTTCTTCTTTCATGGGTTCGGCATCGGATACATAATCTAAGCTGTCGGGGATGTTTTTTATTGGCACATGGCAGAAATCGCATTTAACGCCCAGTGCCACATTATAGGTTTTCATGATGCTGTCCAGCTTTGTATCGCTGATGTCTTTGGGCAGCACTTTTAAATTCCTGTCTTTTTGAAACGGGGGCTTTATGGCCGCCATCCCCAGGAGTACGAAAACCGCCAGAGTGGCAAATACGGTGAGCTTCTTTTTATGCAGCATGATAAAACAGACGGATTTTTGTTTCTTAAAGTGGCCTTGTAAAGAATAAATTTATTGCATACCCTTTATTTCAATATTGAAAATACAAATTAGCTACCGTTTCCGCTATTAGTAAATGACGAAAGGCTGTGTTGGCTACATTTGAGGTCTTAAAATTAATACCATGAGCAATCTTGTAAAAGAATTCAATGATTACAGAACAAAAATGAACGAAGTCATTCTAAGTAAAGACAACCTTGTCATCAAACGCCTCTGGAATCTTGACACCAATACCTACACCGAAGGAACCCTTGATGTTAAAACGAAGGAACTGCTGGGCCTGGTTGCCAGCATGGTGTTAAGATGTGATGACTGTATCAAGTATCACCTGGGAAAGTCTCATGAACTGGGTATTACTACCGAACAGCTATATGAAGTATTTGCCGTTGCCAATATTGTGGGTGGCACCATCGTTATTCCCCATACCCGGAGAGCAGCTGAATACTGGGAGGAGCTGGTAAATGACTAAGATTAGGCTCCGGGAGACCAAAAATCATAAACTATCGTTCCGAACCTGATACCTTATTTATTAAATTTGCAGGAACCTATTTAACTATGAGTGAAGTAACAACAGCTCCGGCCCTGACCGCCAAAGATTTTGCCACCGACCAGGAAGTTCGCTGGTGCCCCGGTTGTGGAGACTATTCCATCCTTGCACAGGTACAGAAAGTAATGCCAACACTGGGCATACCTAAAGAAAATATTGTGATTGTTTCGGGCATCGGCTGCAGCAGCCGCTTTCCATATTATATGAATACATATGGTATGCATTCAATCCATGGAAGGGCCACGGCCGTTGCTTCGGGATTGAAGGCATCAAGACCAGAGCTGAGTGTCTGGATTGTAACCGGTGATGGTGACGGGTTGAGTATCGGCGGTAATCATACCATTCACCTGCTGCGCAGAAATTTTGATGTAAATGTATTGTTGTTCAACAACCAGATATACGGATTAACAAAAGGGCAATACTCTCCCACATCAGAAGAACATAAGATAACAAAGAGTACTCCGATGGGAAGTATTGATCATCCTTTCAATCCGCTGGCACTGGCATTGGGTGCCGATGCAACATTTGTTGCAAGAACAATGGATCGTGACGTTAAACACATGCAGTCCATGCTGATCAGAACCAATCAGCATAAAGGAGCTTCTTTCCTGGAGATATACCAGAACTGCAACATCTTTAATGATGGGGCTTTTGAAATTTTTACGGAGAAAGGAACTAAAGCAACAGAAACATTATTCCTGGAACAAGGCAAGCCACTGATATTTGGTGCAGCCAGCGACAAGGGAATAAAATTAGATGGCTTCAAGCCTGTGGTAGTAAACCTGAATGAAGGTCATAGTGCCGATGACCTTTGGGTACATGATGAACAGGATATTTACAAAGCACAGATACTGACCCGCATATTTGATGACCCGAAAATTGAAGGCCATTTGCCAAGACCTTTTGGCGTTTTCTATCAAACCAACCGTGACTGTTATGAAGATGTGATGGCTGCACAGATAGAAGAAGCGAAATCAAGAAAACCCGCAGACCTGGATAAACTATTGAGGGGGAATGAGGTTTGGACGATTGCGTAAGAAAGCATTTCTAATGATAACAAAGCCCCGATCCCGGGGCTTTTACTTTAGCTAAGTGCCATTGCTTTTAATTCTTTCTCTGCATTCTCAAATACTTTCCTTTCCTTTCTCTTATACCACCACTTAGGCATTGTCTTTTTCATAAGCGTATCAATATTACGCATACCAATCAAACTCCACATGCCTTTCATTTTTCCTGCAATAGATGGCTGCATGGCACGGAGGCTCATAGCAAAACCACTCTCCAGGTATTCCATGTGATGCCAATAACCGGCGGGCATAAATAAGGTGTCGCCAGGTTCAAGAATAAAATCAAAACCTTCGGCCAGCTTTAACGCCGGAAATTTTTCATAATCAACAGCCCCTTCAACATAGTAATTAGAGAAGTCAGCCAGGCTTAATACCTCCCATGGTTTGCGGTAGAGCTTATGCTGCTCTTTATAAGGAAACATCAATACCCTTTTTCTGCCACCAAACTGTGTATGTAAAATATGTGACAGATCAATATCGTAATGCATATGGGTGATGCTGCCTGCACCACCGGTAAACAGCATCGGGTATTTTTTTATAAAACCCTTCATCATGTGTTCAGGCCAGGTAAAATCTTTTATGAGTTGCGGGGCATGATCAAAAATATTAAACAGAAATATACGCCAGGCAGCCGGTCCTGCACTGATCATGTCGATGTATTCACCAAAGGTCTTGTAATCGTCAGCAGTATTGATAGGAGTGTACGCATCACTTTTTACGTTATTATAAAGCGGTACTTTTTTATCGCCAACCAATTGCTTGAAATAGTCCCAGTTCCATTTGTTACAGGCAGGCCAGTCATGGGCCAGTTTTTTGATGACCACAGGCACCCCCGGCTCATAATATCCCTTTTTAAACACCTCTGGCTCAAGCGTATCAAAGGTGGCTACCGGCTTTAACTGCATGGCAATTCTTTAGTTTTTGCAAAGATAAGAGGTGGTGAAAATACGAATTGCCGGGTAAATGAAGTTTACCATATGTCTAATTGCCAAAACCTGTATTTTTAAAGAGAATCAGCACCTATGTTACTACACATACACCCCGAAAATCCACAACCACGGTTGATAAAACAGGTGGTGGAAAGCCTGCAACAGGGCGGCATCATTATTTATCCTACCGATACGGTGTACGGTCTCGGTTGCGACATATTGCAGCAAAAAGCAGTGGAACGTATCTGTCGTATCAAAAAAGTGGATCCTAAAAAGGCGCAGCTTTCTTTTGTGTGCAGCGACCTGTCACACCTGAGTGAATATGCCAAGCCATTGTCCAATCCTGTTTATCGATTGCTGAAAGAACATTTGCCCGGTCCTTATACATTTATTTTGCCTGCCAGCAAGATGGTGCCGAAGATCATGCAGAGTAAAAAAGACACTATCGGTCTTCGCATCCCCGCCAACAATATTGCGATGGCTATCATTAAAGAACTGGGTCGTCCTATCCTCAGCGCATCACTGCCGGGAGAAATGGTAGAAGATTATACTGACCCGGAAGTGATGCATGAGAATTTCATGCATGAAGTAGAGTATGTGATTGATGGGGGTATTGGTGGTATGGTTCCATCTACCGTGATTGATTGCACTGGTGATGAACCGGTGCTGATACGAGAAGGGCTGGGTGAATGGGAAGAATAGTTTTTTATGATGTTTATGAAGGGGCTGTTGCCGGCAACAGCCCGTTTTAATTTTTCTTCTTTATTGTTTTATCAGAGAGTTTTTATATTACCATATACCAGATTGAATTTTTAAATGATACATACCATTACTAATTGCCGGTAATGGAAGTTGTTGTGATTGATATGGAACTATTTTTTGCAGCACCAGCCTTCCAGCCATATCATGAATTGTAACTGTGATTTTATTTAATGATTAAGGAGTATAGATTATAAATTGAAAAGCCGAAGGCGTCCGGTCTACATTAAAGAATTCAGATGTATAAACTTCCATTGTATTTCCAGATGCGTAGGCACCCCGTGCTGTAAACCACGTTGGGCTGGTACCTGATCCTCCTAATGGGTTAACGAAAATGAGGGAAGAGGCAGTTATTCCCGGACATGTAATTGTATAAATTCCATCTCCATCATGGGTTACCGTAAAATTCTGTGTGCCTCCGGCCTTGGTTCCGTTTTCATTTACCCGGCCATAACATACTGGTAAAAGATTATAAGCAGGGCCGGTAGCAGTACCGGTAATTCTGCCATCTTCAATCGTCATATCTGTGCCACTCACTTTAAGCTTACCATTTACATGCAATCTTTCGGTTGGTGATGAAGTACCTATACCTGTTCTGCCTGCTGTGTTATTAATAAATACTTCACCCCCCAACTGCACCTGGGCATTTGCATTTACGGCGGTAAGGGAAACATTACCAGTACTGGTAGTTTGCAATACGCCTGTTGATACACCATTAAGGTTCATCTGCATAAAAGTTCCTGCACTTCCTGTCTTTTGAAAATTGATCATGTCTGTTCCATCCATTCTTAATATTACATTACCTGCTGCGTTACCGCTGTTGGTGCCAATACGGAGATTATCACCGCTTAACTGCATAAAACCTTTATTAATTCCTGCATTTTGTAATTGAAATATGGCTGCAGGATCATTTACAACCATGGATGTATTTGAAGTAATGGTTGAGCTAAATGTTGCAGAAGAATTTCCAGTAACTGCTCCTTGCAAAAGCGAAGTGCTGTTTACATATAAAGTTCCTGTTGAGCTGATGCCATTTCCTTCAATTACTCCATTTGCATCTATTCTGTTAGAGGATAGAATATTACCACTAACATGCAGTTTCTCTGTTGGAGATAACGTTCCTATGCCTACATTTCCATTAAATGCTGTTACACTAAGCCGGATAGACCCGGCTGTCTGAATATGAACATCACCCGCCGTATTGCCTGTATTTGTACCAATACGGAGATTGTCACTCCATAAATACATGGAGGCTTTATTTACTCCTGCGATCTGTAATTGGAGTGTAGCCGCAGCATTATTGATGGTCATTGTTCCACTTTCCTGTAAGAGATCTCCCACCAGGTGTAACTTAGTTGTGGGTGATCCGGTGCCGATACCCACATTGCCTGCAACATTGCTGAATTGATTACTGCCATTTACTGTCCAGGTGGAAGAACCACCGGTTATTTCATCAGTCCTTGCTATTCTTCTCCAGGAGGTAAATGCCCCAACCTGTTCACATAGATATAAGCCGGGTGAAGAGGGAGGAACCGTTTCTATGTTTGTTTGAATTACCATAAGTCCGACCGGCGGTGCAGCGATTGCCACTCTTTGGGCACCTGTCATTCTTGGTATAAGTATTCCTTTATTAGTGCTTGTAAGATCAAGCAATGCACTGTTATTTGGGGTGGTAGTACCGATACCCACATTCTGTGCCGTTAGCAGCTGGTATTGAGCCAATATTAGTAAGCAGCAAATTATTTTTTTCATATACTTTTTTTAAAATTTATTGTCTTTCAATTTATGTATCAATGATTTTAATTCATCAATCTGTTGCTGTTGTTCTTTTATTGCATTTATCAACGGCATCACAAAATCGGCATAACGTATTGCATATTTATCTGTTTCATTTTCCGGCTTTGTTACTGCATTAAAACCGGCATTGTATTCCTGCAAAATCTTTTCTACCTCCTGCGCCACTAAACCGGTATAAGTAATTGCTTCCTGTCCCTTGTCTGTTAAATTATAAGTAACGGGGTTTAACCTCATGATAAAATTTAAACCAAGCGAAGAGGGTTGGATATTTGTTTTAAATCGTCCATCACTTAACGTACTCCAGCCCACTTCGCCCCCTATTTGTGTAACAGCAGTATTACCGATTCTGATACGGTTACTAGCCATTACTACAGCACCATTGCCTACGGCAGTTGCATTAGTCAATGATGCTGCACTGGCATCTGAATTATACCCTATAAATGTATTATAGCTGCCATTATTAAAACCGTTACCGGCATTGTATCCCAATGCAGTATTACCGAGTGCTGCTGTGGAAGCTGCAAGGGTTCCCCTGCCAATCGAAGTATTAAATGAGCCAAAAGTGTTATTCGTCAAACTTTGATAACCTACAGCAGTATTATATTGTCCGGTAGAAGTGGCTTCCATGGATAAACTACCCAATGCTGTGTTTTGAGAACCGGTTGCAAGAGCTAATGAATTATAGCCTACGGCAGCATTATCATCTCCGGTTAAATTGGTCAGCAATGATGTGTAACCAAATGCTACATTTCTGGTCCCTGCAGTATTGGCATTACCTGAGAGGCCACCCAAAAAAGAATTATACGAACCGGTATTGTTATCTGCACCGGAACCAAAACCAACAAATGTGTTTGAATTGCCCGTACTATTACTAAATCCGGCAGTTGCGCCATAGAATGAATTATTATCTCCGCTGCTGTTGGTATATCCTGATTGCTGTCCTGTGAAAGTGTTACCTGCTCCGGTTGTATTTGAATAACCAGACCAGTATCCCCCCGTGGTATTTGAAATGCCTGTTGTGTTATTTAATAACGATTGATAGCCGATTGCCGTATTATGAAGCCCCGTATTTGCAGAGGCAGTAGTTGAGCCCCTCAACGCTTCAAAGCCTACAGCTACATTGGTATTGGTAAAAGGAGTAGCTGTGTTATTGGCATAATACATAGCATTGGTGCCGATGGCAGTTGCATTGCTGCCAGCCACATTGGTGGGAAGGGCATTTGTTCCAACCGCTACATTGCTTGTACCTGTAACATTTGCAAAAAGCGAATAACTTCCAAAGCCTGAATTATAATTTCCGGTTGTGTTGGAGGTAAGACTGTTCACACCATTAGCTGTATTCCACACTCCGGTTGTGTTTGAAGAAAGCACATACATACCTGTAGCGGTATTTTGATTGCCCGATGTGTTACTTAATAATGTTTGATAACCCAGGGCTGTATTGGCAGTTCCCGTATTTGCAGAGGCCGTAGTTGAACCCCTCAACGCTTCAAAGCCTACAGCTACATTGGTATTGGTAAAAGGAGTAGCTGTGTTATTGGTATAATACATTGCATTGGCACCTATAGCTGTTGCATTATTGCCTGCTTTATTGTATATAAGTGCATTTACTCCAAAAACGGTATTGCTGGAGCCGGTAATATTATTATCAAGAGCATAAGCCCCAAAAGCTGAATTAAAATTTCCTGTTGTATTGGCGAACATGGAATTCATCCCGTTGGCGGTATTCCAGACCCCGGTAGTGTTGGAGTAAAGTCCATTCATTCCGGTAGCTGAATTATTATTGCCTGTAGTATTATTCAGTAATGATTGATACCCAATAGCGGTATTGAAATTACCCGTATTTGCTGAAGCTACTGGGGATCCTCTTAATGCTTCAAACCCAACAGCTACATTGTAATTGGTAAAAGGCACTGCCGTGTTATTGGCATAATACATAGCATTGATGCCGATGGCAGTAGCATTATTGCCAGCTACATTAGTTCTAAGTGCAGAGGTGCCAAAACCAGCATTGCTAGAGCCGGTAACATTATTTTCACCAGAATAGGCTCCAAAAGCTGAATTGAAATTCCCGGTTGTATTAAGCCACAAGGAGTTCATTCCATTTGAAGTATTATAAATTCCAGTGGTGTTGGAATAAAGCCCATTCATGCCTGTAGCAGTGTTTTGTTCACCGGTGGTATTGTTTAATAATGATTGATAGCCGATTGCTGTATTATGAAGCCCGGTATTTGCTGAGGCGGTAGTTGAGCCTCTCAACGCTTCAAAACCAACCGCCACATTAGTGTTTGTAAAAGGAATAATTGTATTATTTGCATAATACAGGGCATTAGTGCCAATGGCAGTTGCATTGCTGCCGGCAACATTAGTTCTAAGTGCACTGCTGCCTAAACCAACATTACTGTTGCCGGTAACATTATTTTCAAACGCATAGGCGCCGAATGCAGAATTTAAGTTCCCGGTTGTATTAGCTATAAGGGAGTTCATTCCATTAGTAGTATTATAGGCTCCGGTAGTGTTGGAATAAAGGCCGTTCATTCCGGTAGCTGTATTTTGACTACCGGTAGTGTTTGCGTTTCCAGCCTGGTACCCCCAAAAACTGTTAAATAGGATATGGTCAATTCGCCCTGCTTTCTGATTATTAACTTTTACATTAAAAGGTATATTATCGGTAGTGCCTATAAAATGATTGTTATCGATAAGGCCGGTATTGCCTTTGGTTTTCCAGGCAACCGTATCCTGCTGGCTGGTAGTGGTTAGCCATAACCAACCAGTACCATCGTAATAATGAAAGCCAATACTGTCCGGCGCATTTTGAAAGATCAATAACCCTGTGGCTGGTGTTGCTATAGCATTTTTTTGAATATTGTTCATCCGGGGTATTAACAAACCTTTGGTAGTGTTGGTTATATCCACTTGTGCAGAGGAATTAGGTGTGGAAGTTCCGATACCTACACTTTGTGCTGTCAGCATCTGGCACTGGGCTATTACTAATAAGCCGGTTATTATTTTTTTCATTTGTTCTGACTTGTTTATGATAATGAGTCCAATTCAATTAATAATTGCAGCAGTTTCCCCTTTTTAACATCACTGCTGAAAAATTTTATAGCCTGTGGTGCGATATAATTTTTTTCATAAAACTCTTTTTTAACAGCTGTTTCTAACTTTCGGTTAGGCAGGTAAATGAACTGCAGCCACTCACTAAAATCTTTGTCATTTGATATACTGCCTTTTCCGAAATGCATTACCCAGGCAGGTGCCACGGTTGCCCATAAGCCAACCCGTTTCATTTCTTCTTTTACCTCGTTAATTTTTTCTGCTACTAAACTTATTTCGGTCATGTGTGGTTTGTTTGCTTTGCTAAGCTATCGGTATAAATAACCCGTTAAAAGAGGGAAAGAGCCAAAGGAGTTCAGCATTTATCGAATGGTAGCCTGAATGAGCAAACGGGTGAACTATCGGAAAAAGGGTGTATATTTTTACAATTAATGTTGTATCGCAGAATTATATCATTATTGCCGGCTTTTGTTTTATTATCAACAGGTGGCTACGGGCAGCCATCTCCTTACCGGCTGGAAACATTCGGCACCCGTAATGGCATGCTGTCATCCAAGGTGTATGCCTTGGCACAAACCAATGACAGGAAGCTTTGGATTGGCACCGAGTTGGGAGTAAGTGTATATGATGGCTATAGCTTTACTAATTATCAATATACCTCTGCTAACGGGTCGATCGGCCGAATTCTTTGCATTACACAGGATAATCTGAAAGGAGTGTGGGTAGGTGGCGATAATGGGCTTTTCTATATTAAAGGAGATAGTATAAAAAAGATAGAGCTGCAAAGCAAAACCATACTGGCAGTAGAAGCATTGCTTACCGATGGAGCAGGTAATGTATGGGCGGGAGATATAAACGCCTTGTATAAATTAACAACAAAACAAGTTGAAAGTATCAATACAAACCATTTAACCACAATTGATCTTTCACCTTTTGCTTCTTTTACCAAAAGAGTGTTTGGCTTGGCGGCCGATACTCAACAAAACATATATGCTGCGTCTTATGAGGGTGTTTTTAGAATTAAAAAAAACGCCAACAGCTTTGAAAATATCTGGATCAATCCTGATCAGAACCACCCTGTTCGTTCGGTAGCCGCCATTTCATCTGACAGTATTTTCTGGAACGGTCTTGATCTTCACCCCACACAAATGATAAACGGGAAAGTTAAAACCACTTTTACAGAAGATTTTTTGGGCCTTAGAGTGTTTACTCATCGTCATAAAGCCTTTGCTTTAACAACGAATTGTGTTGGAAGCATAAATGACGGAATCGTACAGCCACTTGTTTTATTTGGAAGTGTTACCAATAATGCAGTGACAGCATTGATAGATGCAGAAGAGAATATCTGGGTAGGCTCCTGGGAGGGACTGCAAAAATTCAGAAAAACAGCTTTCCGCCAATATCCCCTGCAGCATAATGAACAAAAAGAAGCCTTCTCTTTTCTTGAAAGAAAGAACGGAGATTTGCTATTTGGCAGCAACCGGGGCATTGTATTCACTAAACAGGAAGAATCGATTGTTGTAAAAAAGGGGGTGCCTCCTTTATTTCCCCTTTCAGAAGTAATGTGTATGTATGAAGATGCATCAGGGGGATTGTGGGCCGGGAGTGGTTACCAGGGCATCAGCAGATTTAAAAATGGCAAACTAACCAACTGGAGAAATGCCGGTTTCTTAAAAGATAATAATTGCGAAGCGTTGTATGCTGCAACAGACGGCAAACTGCTTGCCTGCACCGAAAACGGGGTCACTGTTATCAACCCTCTTGCTGACGAGCCGCTGACAGGATATTATCCATTTCAAAAAAAATACACAAGATGGCCTGAGTTATTTGGTTGCTTTCAAACTGGTAATTCCGGGTATTGGTTTTATGGAAGCCAGGGTTTGTATAAATTGGAGAATAGCAAGCTGGTTGATGATTCCATTCAAAACATGCCGGTAAAAAACCTGTATATAAATAAGATCATCAGCGATAGTAAAGGGAATGTCTGGGTGGCTACACAAGGAAAAGGATTATTACGCTGTAGCTATGTAAAAGGAAAACTGGTTTTGCAAAAACAATATGGCAAGCACAACGGATTGCCTTCAGATATTGCCTTATCAGTACTTGTGGACAAAAACGGGAATTTGTGGTGGGGAGATTTTATGAGTTTCTCCGTTTTGATAAACCCGGGTAATAATGAGCAACTCATTTCTTTTAATGAGAAAGACGGTTTGTTGTCTTCTTACTATCAAACACTGAAATTAGAGCAACAACAAAACGGAACAATCTGGGGCCTTACCTCCATGGGAATGATCTCTTTTCATCCTGACAGTATTGCGTTCAATAATCTTCCGCCTGTTTTGTTGATAAACGCCATTACTGTGAGCGGATATGAGAATAATTTTTCTGCGTCAGTATCACCCCAATTCTCTTACCGGCATAATTCTTTACAGTTCGGCTATACTGCTGTTTCACTTACCGACCCCTCAAAGATCCGCTATGCATATCGTTTGAGAGAACTGGACAGTAACTGGATCTATACGAATAACCGGACAATTGATTTTAATTTTTTACAACCAGGAGCTTATACATTTGAATTAAAGGCCTGCAATAATAATAATGTATGGACAATGCAGTCTTTGCAATACCATTTTACAATTCGTCCGCCATTCTGGCAAACATGGTGGTTCAGGATATTGGTTATTTCATTGACGGGGGCCTTGGTTGTTGCTATTTTCGGAATAAGGATGCGGTCATTTAAAGCAAAAGCAGCCATTAAACAACAACTGGCCGAACTGGAGGCGAAAGCCATCCGGGCACAGATGAACCCTCATTTTATTTTCAACAGCCTGAATGCCATCCAGGAAAGTATAGTTACGGAAAAAGTGGATGCAGCATACGATTATTTATCCCGTTTCTCTAAACTGTTGCGGATGGTGCTGGATAATTCAGAAAAGAATTTGATTCCGCTGAGCAGTGAGTTAGAAACTATCCGGTTGTACTTATCGCTGGAAGCACTTCGTTTCAGCCAGTCATTTTCTTATATAATCGAAGTGGATGAGCAAGTAGATAAAGATGACATCTATATACCATCTTTGCTGTTGCAACCATTTGCAGAGAATGCTATCTGGCATGGATTGATTAATAAGGAAGGGGAGAAAAAATTATTGTTGCACTTTGATGAGAAAAATGGGAGCCTTGAATGCGTTATACAGGACAATGGAGTGGGCAGGGCAAGGGCGACTGAGATCAAGCAGCAAAAATTAGGAGCCGGCCACTTTGAATCAAAAGGTACAAGACTGGCTTTGCAACGAATTGAAATATTGAACCGGGAGCGGCCCGGTTCCGCCAGTATTGAAACCATAGACCTTTTTGATGACAGTGGAAACGCAGCCGGAACAAAAGTGCTGATAAGGTTATCAACTGAATTAATGAGTAAAAACGGATATCAATGATCAGGATACTTATTGTTGATGATGAGCAGTCGGCAGGCCGCATACTGAAAGTGCTGATTGAAAAGCATATCCCCGGCGATAAGCGGATTGAGATCTCCAACAACCCGGCCGAAGCACTGGAACTGTTAAAAACATATCAGCCAACATTAGTAATGCTGGATATAGAAATGCCGGGTATGAATGGGTTTGATTTTTTAAACCGTGCAAGCGACTGGAACTTCGATGTCGTCTTCACCACTGCCTATGACCAGTATGCTATCAAGGCCATCCGTTTCAGTGCATTGGATTATTTGCTGAAACCCATTGATATTGTTGATTTGCAGAATGCAGTGAACAGGCATATTGTAAAGAAACAGTCTTTGCCGGGCGACTCTCAGCAACCATTGGTGGATAATCTTATTTATAACCTGCAGCAAAAAGACCAGCAGCAATTCAAACTGGCCCTATCTACCAGCGAAGGCATTTTTTTATATGAGCCTAACGAGATTGTTTTGCTGGAAGGCAGCAGCAACTACACCAAATTCTTTTTTACTAATCAGCGACAATTGATAGTAGCAAAAACATTAAAGGAATACGAAGATATTTTGCTGGAGCATCAGTTTCTGAGGGTTCATAAGTCATACCTCGTTAATAAAGCCCATGTGATGAAAGTGGATAAAGAAGGGATGCTGGAGCTGAGTAATAAAATGAACATACCAATAAGCCGGCGAAGAAAATCGGAGATACTGCAATGGTTTGGTAAATAATAAAAACACCGCCCAACCGGAGCGGTGCTTTTCCTCTTAATCACGGGGTTCCTTCTTTATGATGGATTGCTGATAAGTTTAAATTATCCTGTTGCGCCTGTTATGTCTGAAACGAAAAGTATCCCGGCGGGTTTTAGCTTTCGCTTTGTGTATTCTTACTCTTTCAACTGGTGTAACTATTCCGTCCCGGCGGGCATTACGCTGTACCATCCTCATCCGTATCATATCTCTGCGTATTTGAAACCTTTCTGGCCTTGTTATCCTTTCACTATTAAATCCTTGTGTATGTATACGGATGCCGGTATTGCGTTGCGCTGAAGCTGCCGATGAGAGCAAAAGCAGTACAAAACTTAAATAAAGGACCTTTTTCATAAGTAAATTTTTTATTGCATTAAAGTAATTTGAGTGTAAGACGAAAAGATAGCTGCCGGGTTTAAAATGACGGAGAAATTCAGACTTAAAACATAGCCGGCTGCACAGCTTTCAACCTGAACGTCTTTCGATGATACTTACACAGGCCACATTCTTCAATAGCAGTCCTGTGTGAGGCGGTGCCATAACCTTTATTGTTGTTCCAGGCATAGTGGGGGAACTCTTTATGGAGGGTCATCATATATTCATCCCGGTAGGTTTTGGCAAGGATGCTCGCAGCAGCGATAGAAGTAAAAATGGCATCACCTTTTATGATACAACGATGGGGTATTTTTTTATAGGGAACGAACCGGTTCCCGTCAATTAAAAGCAACTGTGGTTTTTTCTTCAATTTTTCTAAGGCCAGGTGCATGGCTTTAAAAGATGCTTTCAGGATATTTACACGGTCGATCTCATTGTTATCAATACTGGCTACGCCAAAACTGATAGCAGATGTTTCAATGATTGTCCTTAACCCGTTTCGGTTCTTTTCTGTTACCTGCTTGGAATCATTCAACAGAGGATGAAAAAAATCTTTGGGTAATATAACAGCGGCAGCAAACACCGGTCCGGCCAGGCAGCCACGGCCAGCTTCATCGCAGCCGGCTTCAATCAGTTCTTCCTGGTAAAAAGGTTTCAGCATCCGGTTGCAATTTCATAAATATTATTCAACAAATCGTATTTCCGGCAGGGCATGTCTGCTAACTTTGCGACCGCTATGGAGAATGTATCACATCGTTCGTCGAAACCGGTTGCTATCTGGCTGCTGGTGGGTGTGGGAATGATCATTATACAGGTTTTGTTGGGTGGTATTACAAGACTTACCGGCTCCGGTTTATCCATCACCGAATGGAAACCCATCATGGGTGCATTGCCACCAATGAACGATCAGGACTGGAATACTGCTTTTCAAAAATACCAGCAGATTGCCCAGTATAAATATGTGAATTCACATTTTACTCTTGGTGATTTTAAATTCATTTATTTCTGGGAGTGGTTTCACCGTGTCTGGGCAAGGTTGATAGGGCTGGTGTTTATCATACCGTTTATCATCTTCATTGTACAGAAGCGGTTCAAGAAAGAGATGATAAAACCGATGATCATTCTTTTCCTGTTAGGTGCCATACAGGGAATGGTAGGCTGGATAATGGTGCAGAGCGGCCTGGAAGATTCAGAACTTTTATATGTGAGTCATTATAAACTGGCTATACATTTTGTACTGGCACTTGGATTACTTTGTTACACAATATGGTTTGCTTTTGATCTGTTAATACCCAAAGAGCAAATTGTTGTTCATGCGCCGTTGCGAAAGTTTGCTAACTGGCTTGTTGTATTGTTAGTCATTCAGCTTATCTATGGTGCTTTTATGGCGGGATTAAAAGCAGCAACTATTGCTCCTACATGGCCTTCTATCAACGGAACCTGGTGGCCATCGAATGTTCATTCGCAGGGGAACCGTGAGTTTTCAGGGCTATCTTTTTTAACTGACAACCCATTGGTGATACACTTTATTCACCGCAACCTGGCTTATATCATTTCTGTGTTAGTGTTTATCTGGTGGTGGCGGGCAAGGAAAGTGCAGGGAACGACTTTGTTTCAAAGGACTAAAGCCTTGCCGCTACTGATCGTATTGCTACAGGTACTATTGGGTGTGCTTACAGTGCTGAATGCATTGCAAGCAAAAGCTTTTTTATGGTTGGGTGTTGCGCACCAGTTTATAGCGATGCTGCTGCTGCTCTCGCTGATTTGGGTGCAATTTATTGTTAGAAATAGGGCTGTTAACAGCTAGTCTTATCTTCATTTGACCAAGCAGTCATTTATCAGTATTTTTATTGATAACCATTTGCCTCAATCATGAAAGCCTGGTTGCGGGGATTTTTCTATTCCTTTCCCATACAGTTAGTGTTCCTGCATATCAGGAAATACCAGGTGTTACTGCTGTTCTGGTTTGTACTGTTTGCCACCGTGAGCGGCTCTTTCATGAAAACATTCGGGGCTGATTCATTATATCTTGCCCCCGAGTATTTGGGAAATGTCAATTCGTTAAGCTCAGCGATTGTCGGTGCCTCCATCGGTATGTTTATCATGAGCTGGAATATTGCCTCTTTTATACTTTTCAGCCGGCACTTTCGTTTTTTGGCTGCCACCACTAATCCATTTTTAAAGTATTGTATCAACAATTCAATCATACCCGGCCTGTTCCTGGTTTTCTATTTCATAAAAGCATTTCAGTTTGCTCATTATAAAGAGCTTATTCCCACGACAGAGATACTGTTCCTGTTTGGTGGATTTACGGCAGGGTTTATTTTTATCATTGCTGCTTCCATGCTATATTTTTTTCGGGCAGACCGTTCCATTCTCCGTAAGATGATGCCAATTATCAGCAATCCCAAATCTTATATCACACATCTTTCCAATATAAAGGAAATATATCACGGCACACCATTGATGAAAGTAGAATGGTATTTTGAATCACCGTTTCGGTTAAGACCGGCAAGGGATGTATCGCATTATACGGATGAGTTCATTGAATCGATTTTCAAACGGCATCACTTTGCCGCCATTCTTTCTGTATTCGCTGCTTTTTTGTTTCTTATTTGTATTGGCTTTTTGCTGGACAGTGCTTTCTTTCAACTTCCTGCGGCGGCCAGCATCACTATTTTCTTTTCTATCCTGATCGGTGTGGCAGGGGCTATCACTTATTTTTTACAAAGCTGGAGTATTCCTTACCTCATTGGCCTGATATTGTTGCTGAATACCTTTTACAAACTTGATATGATAGACCCCCGCAACAAAGCATATGGTCTTAATTACTGGAATAAAACGGAACGTCCTGCTTACACCAGGGAAGGACTGCTCGCCTTGTGCAGTAAGGAGAATGTGGAAGCAGACAAGCAAAATATGATCGGCATATTGAACACCTGGAAGAAGAAACAGGATAGTGATAAGCCGTTGCTTGTATTAATAAACACAAGTGGCGGCGGCCACCGCAGTGCGACTTTTACAATGAGTGTATTGCAACACCTGGATAGCCTTACTAAAGGAGGCATTTTTCAAAAAACTTTTTTAATTAATGGGGCTTCCGGCGGCATGATCGGTGCTGCTTATTTCCGGGAGTTGTACCTGCGCCGGCAGCAAGGACAAAACATCAACCTGCAGGATAAACAGTATGTAGATGATATTGCCGGTGACCTTTTGAACCCCCTGTTCACCTCTTTCTTTGCAAGAGATCTTATTGCCCCGGCACAAAAATTCAGTGTGGGGCCGTATAAATATATAAAGGACAGAGGTTATGCTTTTGAGCAAAAACTCAACAGCAATACAAGAGGTTTCATGAATAAGCAATTAAAGGATTATGTGGCGGATGAAAAAGCGGCTAACATCCCCTTGATGTTCTTTAATTCTGTGGTGACGAGAGACAGCCGAAAGATGATCATCAGTACTCAGCCGGTTCGTTTTATGATGCAGGCGCCACAGGATACGGTTAATACACCGGCTGTTGATCCGGATGCGGTTGACTTTACCACATTTTTTGCCAAACAAGATCCATACAGTATAAGAATGCTGACTGCTATGCGGATGAATGCAACATTTCCGATAGTATTACCCAATGTATGGCTGCCTTCTGACCCGGTAGTTGACGTAATGGATGCGGGTCTCCGGGATAATTACGGACAAGAAACCTCACTCCGGTTTCTTGTATCTTTTGATGATTGGATAAAAGAAAATACCAGCGGCGTACTTGTAATTCAGATACGAGACAGGACAGCCGGTGGCTGGGAAGCCCCTTATTTGTCTGATGATATCAGTGACCATGCCACCAAGCCATTCTTGTTGCTGCAGCATAACTGGTTTAAGATGATGGAATATTTTCAGAATGACATGCTGAATTATTTTGCAACAAGGAGCGGCAGCCCGGTTTATAAAGTGGCATTTCAGTACGCAACGGATAACCAGGAAAATAAAGCAGCCCTGAATTTTCATCTCACCAAACGGGAGGAGAAAGACATCATGTCTTCTATTAATTCGGCGGCAAACAAAAAAAGTTTTGAGAGAATCCTGGAACTATTTAAGCCGCTAAATGCAGCGGACACCCTTAAGGCTGAATAAGCCGGAAACATTTTTTATTTATTTCAATATTCAATTCCACAGGAGTTTCTGCGGGATCTCCATCAATATGCAGCGGAGCCTCTGAAAGGTTGCGGACACTGAGTTTATCGGTTTGAAAATATATAACCCCTTTTTTCTTTTCCTCAATGGCGTCTGTTTCGAGTTTGTTCTTTCCCCGTATTTGTTTCAGTGTTTGCAGCAACACACTCAACTTACTTTGATTGGTAACAATGACAATATCCAGCAACCCGTCAATCAGGCTTGCTTTTGGAGCAATAGTAAAATTATTACCGAACTGGTTACTGTTGGCAATGCTGATAAAGTAAGCATCGGCAATAAACACTTTATTATTCACTGTTAATTCAAACGAATATGTTTTAGCAGCAAAAAAATTCTTCACTACCTGTCTTACGTAGGTTGTTAGTCCCCGGTTGGGTTGTTGCGCAAAGTCGTGTGCCACTTTTGCATCAAACCCAAGTCCGCAGAGCATACAGGCAAATTGCTTATTGATATAAAAGCCATCAATAGCAGCCGGGTTGCCATGGAAAACAACTTCTAATGCTTTAGCCGGATCTTTTGGAATTTTTGCTGCATAAGCTAACCCATTACCAGAACCACAGGGAATGATGCCAAAGTTCACATCACAATCCATCAGGCTGCTTACTACCTGGCTTACTGTACCATCGCCACCGGCAATGATCACATCTGTAATATTTTGTTCCCGTATTACAGAATGAAGAAAAGAATAGTCACCACTGGCTACTGAGGGAAATACAAGGAAAGGAATATTCTTCTCCGTTGTTTTCTTTTCAATCAATTGTTGAAGGTCCTTCTTGGTCCTTGTTCCCGAAATGGGGTTGATAATATAAATAATATGCCGGGGCATGCCCTGCAAAAATAGGATTGTGCCAATTACCTGTTACAATAAATAAAACGGGTGCTTAGTATAGTACTACAGAGCAGACATGTACAGGACGTACCCGTACAACCATTGCCAGCCTTGGATCTTTTGGTATAGCGGTGTAAGTAAAAACAAGTTTGTTTTCGCCGGTAAATAATTTTTTCAGATCCTGACCACTGATGGTGATTGGTTTCCCGGTAAACTCCCAGCTTGCCAAACCACCTCCTGCTTCTTTATCCACCATGAGGGTAATGTTATTAGCCGTATCAGCATCATTGAATTTAATGGTAAGTGAAGTTTTATTTCCCAATGAAGTTCTTTTAATTTTCACCACATTCTTTTCCCGGCTCTCTTCCACTTTTTTTAATACAGTCTTCTTTTGCACACAAACATCCCAGTTTTGCTGGGCTTCTGCCATTGTGGTTATAAATAACAAGGCAACCAGGTAAATTATTTTCTTCATGTTTATAAGACCAGCAAAATTAAAAATCAGTTGCATCATTTACCACCTCAGTAAAGCACTGGCCCAGGTAAAACCACTTCCGAAAGCAGCAAGGCAAACCAGGTCGCCCTCTTTTATCTTTCCCTGTTCCCATGCTTCACATAAAGCAATCGGGACAGAAGCTGCAGTCGTGTTACCAAATTTCTGAATGTTATTGTAAACCTGGTCATCACTCAACCCCATTTTTTTTTGTACAAATTGTGAGATGCGAAGGTTGGCCTGGTGCGGAATCAATAAGCTGAGGTCGGAGGTTTGAAGATTATTTGCTTCCAGTGCTTCTTTAATTACAGCCGGAAACTTTTCCACCGCTACTTTAAATACAGACGGACCATCCATATTAGGAAAATTCTGAGCATTGTCGATCATTTCATGGCTCATGAACATTTCGCCGATCTCAGCCTGTTTAAAATCAGCAACCGGGTGTTCCTTCATCCAATGGTTGGCATGAGTACCCGGGTTATACATGGCCAGTATTTCGGCATTAGCCCCATCGCTATGCAAATGGGTTGAAAGGATTCCCTGGTTGTTATTACTGGTTGGTTGCAGTACAACAGCACCGGCACCATCTCCGAATATCACGGACACATTTCTTCCCCGGGTGCTGAAGTCGAGACCAAATGAATGTTTTTCTGCACCCACAACCAGTATATTCTTATACATGCCGGTTTTAATAAACTGGTCGCCTACACTTAATGCATATACAAAGCCGCTGCATTGATTGCGGACATCCAATGCCCCAACATCTTTCATCTTCATAGCCCGTTGCAGCAACACACCGCAGCCAGGGAAATAATAATCAGGACTCAGTGTCGCAAAAATGATAAAGTCAATATCCTGCGGAGTGATGCCAGCCCTTTCAATGGCAATTTTAGCGGCTTCCACACCCATGGTAGTGGTTGTTTCTTCAGTACGGTGGGCATAGCGGCGTTCTTTAATACCGGTACGTTCCTGTATCCATTCATCACTGGTGTCCATATATTTCAACAGGTCGTTGTTCGTAAACACATTGGCAGGAACATACATACCGATCCCGGCAATTTTTGTTTTTTGCATAGCAAGCAATTAAGGAAGGAAGATAGGAAATGTGGGGGAAATGCAACTGTTTCGGATGAAACGGTTGCAGGAAGAGTTTAATCCGGTAATTTTAAATCGAGTAAGTATTCAACAAGGTTATCTTCAGTTGAAAGATTGAGTTTTTTTCGTAAGCGGTAGCGGCTTATTTCCACTCCACGAACAGAAATACTCATCAGCGGAGCTATTTCTTTGCTGCTTAAATTCATTCGCAAGTAGGCACAAAGCCTTAATTCATGAGGTTTTAATGACGGGAATTTGCTTTTCAAAATAGTCAGAAAATCGCCATGCACACTATTGAAGTGCTGTGAGAACTGTTCCCATTCCTCGTTCAGCTTCTCTTCTTCAGCTAATACTTTTAAAAGTTTTTTTAGTTCTGGATTATCGTCTCCAACCTTAGCGGTTTTTTGTAATTGCTGTAACTCTGCTTTTAGTTTCAAAATGAATTCTTTCTTTTGTACCAGGTTCATCGTGGTGCTGGCCAACTCTGCATTTTTATGTTTTATTTCAGTTTCCAGCTTTTCATTCTGAAGACGTATCAGTTGTTTTTCTGATTTTTCCAGTTTCAGTTGATGCTGATAGGCTATTTGCTTTTGTTCTTCTTCAAATTTTTGCTGATCGGCCAATCTTCTTGCTTCCTGTTTCTTCTTGTATCTTTTAGCCTGATATTTTAAGATTGAAAATAGGAATCCGGCAAATACAAGTAAGTAAAATATATATGCCCAGATTGTCCGGTAAAAAGGTGGCTTGATAATAAAAATATATTGACAGGTGGTTGATTCATGCGAAGGGCTTTTTCGGGCTTTAACATAAAAAGTATAGGTGCCCTCCGGAAGATTTGTGTAGTCTTTTTCCGATTTAGTGCTCCAATTGCTCCATTCCTCATCAAAACCGTCCAAATAATAGCTGAACTCCAGTCCAGGGTGCTGAATAAAATCAGACACTGCATATGCAAAACGTAATGAATTCATTTTAAATGGAACAACGACAGGTTTTATGCTGTCGGCAGTGCCAAAAGAAAATCCACCGAATAATATACTGTCCCTTTTACCAATCGTTTTTAATTCGGTGATGTAAGCGTTGAATGGCCTTATATTTTTTTTGTATTCATCATAGTTAATGTGATAAAAGCCGGATTCGCTTCCAATAAATATGTTTTTTGTATTGTAAGGAAAAATGTTCTCAAAGCCGCTTAGTATTTTATTTTTTAGTTCAGGAATGTAATGTATCACCGGTTTATCATTACTGTAATCGGCTACACCGGTCATTTTCTCCTGCACAAACCAGATATTTCCTTTATTATCTTCTTTTAAATAACGAACAGGCCGTTCACCAAATAACTCCTTATACTCTTTTGCGGCAGTCATTTCATTTTTTGCCGGATCATACTCATAAATACCCCTGGTGGTAGCAAATAAAATCTTGTTCCTGATTTTAAATACATGATTGTCCAAATCGGCGGGCAGTCCGTTTTTTTTAGTAAAGAGCTGTACAGATTTGGTTGCGATATCAATTTTATAAACACCCCGATAAGGATGCGATACCCAAATGCTTTTGTCATCTGTCTCTATATACCGGCTTGATTCTGTAAATTTTTCAATGGATCCGTTGTCAACAAAATTTCCTTTATCTATTTCATAAAAATGAACACCCCTATAATTCCCGGCAGCAATTTTCAGCAGAGAGCTTTGTTGGACGGGCCGGCAAGTCCAATACCCAGTTTCTTCCGATACAGTAACTGGCTGGTGATTATTTATTTTATACAAGCCATCGTCCCGTCCTGCTAATAACTGGTTATTGATAACAGACAAATTCCAGGTTAGCCCGCCAAGTATAGTCTTAGGCTGATTGGCAATGTAACTTAAATCGGTAGCTGATTGTATGGGCAGCCATTGTAACCCTGTAGAAAGGGCAAAATATAAATCTCCGTTTACTTCTTTTACATCATAACCTGCACCATTGTTGAATGCGGGGGGGTTGATCTGTTTAATAGCGTTGTTGTAACAAAAAAAGGCAATACCATTATCCAATCCTGCCCATGTATTGCCACTATTGTCTGAATAAAGGCATCTGACAGTATTGTTTTGCAAACCGGTTGTTGCGGAAACATTCTCAGTAACTATTCCTTTTCGGGTAATATGGTAGATACCGTTGAAATAAGTGCCCGCAAGAAAACTTGTGTCATTTAATAAGGAGAGGCAGGTAAAATGCTGATAGGGGTTGATGCCAGCCGATTTAATAATAAATGGAATGAGCTTTTTATGAACAAGCAGGTACAAGCCGTTGCTGGTAGTGCTTACCAGGCTGGTGTCTTTTTGATACTGCACTATGTCGTTAATCAAAAATTTTTGAGGAAGGGAGTCCTTTGTAATAAATAATTGCCATTGGCCGTTTCGGTAAATGTATAAACCATTATCCCTGTCGTGTGCCAATGCCAATCCCTGATGTTTATGCAAAGAGAGCCAGGATGACGATGTTGGGTAAACCGTAAATTTTTCTCCTTCAAGTTTAAAAATGCGGGAATCGGTCCTGAAAAAAACAATGTTGCCGGCCACTTCAAGTTCCCATACGTCGGTGAATTTTTTCTCCTTATCAGGCAATAGGTTCTTTAACGAGGTATAGGTTAGCCGGCCAGCTTTATCCGGGGAAAAATACCCCAATTCATCCTGTGCTCCGGCGTATAATTTTCCCCCGGGTCCAAAAGCTATCGAACGTAATATGGTTTTATTAGGTACTGGAAAAACCTGCCAATTTGTGCCATCGAATACCAATAATCCCTCATTATTGGCTATGTACAACCTGCTGTTCTTGTCTTGGACAACTGCCCAGTTTTGTGTACCAGCTCCATACTGGTTCCGGGTAAAACGCTTTATTTCATTTTGGCCGATCGGGGCTTGTGAATTGGCTTGAAGGGTAAACAATAATACAACTGAAAAAATCAACCTCATTTTTGTCAGGATGCTTCGGTTCGATACGTTATAAAAAGCCAGATGTAGTATAGATGTATTGATTTTAAACTCAATTTAGCCTTTTTTAAACTTAGTAGTAGTACTGATGTGGCCGTTTTTTTGGCAGGCAGGGACTCCGGTATGTATTTTCAGATCGCAATTTTTACCTCATCCTGCGAAAGCTGGGAGATAGAAATTGATTAAAAACTTTTATGACCGATCAGTTGTTCTTTCACGGACGGTTATAATATTATCGATCATCAAAAAACTTGCTGTATGAGAAAGTACATTGCCTGTATTTCGCTTCTGTTTCTTATTTCTGCTTCATTATCTGCGCAAAGCGGCCAGGTTGCTGTCAAAAAGACAGAAGGTGGCTTCAAGCTGAATGTAAACGGGAAAGACCTTTTTATTAATGGTATTAATTGGGATTACTTCCCGATCGGTACCAATTACTCCTACAGTTTATGGACACAGCCCGACGATGTGATAATGGCTGCCCTGGACTATGAAATGCCCCTGCTGAAAAATATGGGGGTGAATACCATCCGCCAGTATGCCGGCGTGCCGGCCAGGTGGATAAAGTATATCTATGATAAATATGGTATTTACACCATGCTCAACCACTCTTTTGGGCGTTATGGTCTTACTGTAAAGGGCAAGTGGGAAGCTAATACTGACTATTCTAATACGGCGGTAAGAGAGCTTTTACTGAAAGAAGTAAAAGAAATGGTGAGTCAGTATAAAAACACTCCCGGTCTTTTGCTTTTCTTGTTAGGTAACGAAAACAACTACGGTCTTTTCTGGAGAGGTGCTGAAACAGAAAATATACCGATGGCAGACAGAAAGTCTACAAAGGATGCCTACCATTTATATAAGCTGTTCAATGATGCGGTAAGAGAAATGAAAGCCATTGATAATAATCATCCAATGGCTATCTGCAATGGGGACCTGTTGTTCTTAGATATTATTGCCAAAGAATGTGCCGACGTTGATATACTTGGCATCAATACCTACCGTGGTCTCACTTTCACTGATCTATACGACAGAGTAAAAAAAGAATTTGGCAAACCTGTAATGCTGACAGAGTTCGGTTCTGATGCATACAACACTCAGGCTAATAAGGAAGACCAGGAGTATCAGGCAAAAGTACTGGTGAGCAACTGGAAAGAAATATATGCCAATGCAGCGGATATGGGTAAAAACGGCAACAGCCTCGGAGGGTTTACTTTCCAGTTTAGCGATGGCTGGTGGAAAACCGGGCAAACGCTGAATTTAGATGAGCATGATGCAACAGCATCCTGGAGTAACGGTGGTTACCTGAATGACTACAAAGAAGGTGAAAACAACATGAACGAGGAGTGGTTTGGAATTTGCGCCAAAGGAAAAACCAACGAAAGAGGAACTTATGAACTTTATCCCCGTGCTGCGTATTATGCATTAAAAGAAGTTCACCAGTTCAATCCATATAGCAAAGGTGCCGGTGTGGCTTACTTTGACGGGATACAAATAACTGATGCTGCACTGCGGGCAAGAGGCGATAAAGCAGCATTGCAGGCAGAAGATAAAGGCAAGCTTTATTTGAGCGATTTGCAGGCAAACTTCAGTACGTACAATACCGGGGGAAGTTTAATTTCAACGCCCAAAGAAGATGATCCGGCTACTTCTGGTTACCCCACCCGTCTTGGCTTTGACCACATGCAATCGTTTAATATAGGTGTAACTGCAAAGCCTGCACCTAATATGACTGCCAATGTACAGTTTAATGTATTAGGTAATGTTGCGGAGAACCCTATTGATGAAGTGTTTTATGAAAACAGGGGAAGAAAGATTACAGTGAACACACCCAATGGGCCGGTGCAAATGAATTCGAACAACCGCATTCAATTATACCGTGCCAGTTATAATTGGGATGCCAAAATATTTAAGCTTACCGGGTTTTACCGTACCGGGCATTATCATTGGGGTTATGAAGGTGATTTTTTTGGCCTTTACCCGGAAGCCAACTATGGTCCAAACATAGATATATATAATGGTGAAGCTCCTTTTGGTTTTGAGATAGAAGGAAAGAAAGCAATCAAAGGATTGAAACTTGCTTTTGGTCCAGAATTATGGTGGGGTGCTAACCCGGCCATTTTAGCAAAGTATAGCCGTAAGGTTGCCAAGTTTGATGTAACCGCTATGTTTCATGAAGACTTAACGCAACGCAGCGGTCTGCAAAGCTCATTTGCTGTACCCACTCCCAAAACAAGAAAGGCTGCATTGAGTGTTTCGAGAAAGTTTGACAAGTTTGGTTTTGATATTGGCGGCCTTTGGGGCGGACAACCACTGAATGGAAGGATATTCCAATTGATAAGGGATGGAAAAGTGTACCAGGATGTAATAAAATCAGAAGACAACTTTGGTGGTAAAATAAAACTGACTTATTCTTCAGGAAGAATAAACTGGTATGGACTTGCTTCTTATATGGGATTAGTAGCCAATGGTGGTGTGGATCAAACCAGGACATTTACCGGCTGGAGATTGAAAGATATTGGTGCGGGCAATATGTATAATGTGCTGAGTGGTTTCACAGTAACGCTTGGTAAACTGCAAATAGCGCCTAACTTTTTATACCAAAAACCTATAGAAGGCCCGATACCTGCCGATGTGCTGGCACCGGGCAGGCCCCGAAATATTTTAGACGATCCTTTCTCTGTTCGCAGTAACCGTGAAACTGTTGGCGGCGAGCTATTACTTACTTACGATCCCACACCCGCCACCTGGATGTATGAGTGGGATAATGACAGGCAGGAAGATGCAAAATTTGCCATCAGTGCAGATTTTGTTTATCGCCATTTACCAACTATTCAAGATGCTGCCATTGGTATATTAGGTAATGGAAGAACAACATTTGTATTCCCGGGTTCAGCACCTGCTGAAGATTTATGGGAGGTAAATACCAGGGTGGTATCTAAACTAAATCCACACCTTGGTATTATCGCTAATTTATATGCAGGTAATGGCCAGGCAAATGGCAGCGATAAAAGAACCATCAATCGTTACGGGTTTGATTTAAGGACAATTTATAAGAAAACAAAACTGATTGCTATCGGTAAGTTTAACGATTGGGGTCCATTTGACTACCACCGTGATTTCAACCTTACATTCCCACTTCAGTTGATAGCCGATATTTCTACTGAGATAGGTAAGCCTGATTGGTTTATGCTGCCAGGAACTAAAATTGGTATCAGGGGAACATACAGAACGTTAGACCGGTACTCTCCCCGTTATTCACCCATCAAAACAATTGATGCAGCCGGCAACTGGGTGCCAGACCCCAATGCTATTGGTTTTCCCGATGGTAATGAGTGGGAGATACGGACTTACATTCAAATCAACATTGGTAAATAAATATGCTTGCTAATAATTTTAAAGAAATTAATATGAAAAAAAATCAATCACTCCACACCGTATTATTTAGCCTTATAGGGTTAATAGTACTTATATGTATGGGATGTAAAAAAAGGGATGTTGCAGAATTGCAAGCCCCGTCATTTCCAACAACAGCTGAAGTTTTTATTGATGATTTCACCTCCGATCTGGCTTATGCAGCCTTTGGCGGTTCAGATGTAAAAGCCTTCCAGGTGGATAACCAGGTAAGTTATGGTGGTACCAAACAATCCATGCGGTTTGAAGTGCCGGATGCTAACAGCCCTAACGGTTCTTATGCAGGTGGGGTATTCTTCAGCAAAACCGGAAGAAATTTATCCGGTTATAATGCACTTACTTTTTACATCAAAGCATCACAGGCCGCCACGATTGGTGTGCTGGGCTTTGGAAACGATTTAGGGCAGAATAAATACCAGGTTACCTTAAACGGCTTGCCGGTAACCAGTAACTGGAAGAAAGTAATCATCCCCATTCCCGATGCCTCTAAGCTTACAGCGGAAAAAGGTTTATTCTATTACTCCACCGGCCCTGAAAATAACAGGGGTTATACTTTTTGGGTAGATGAAGTAAGGTTTGAAAAACTAACCGACCTGGGCCGTGCCAGTGCCACCATTTTAAATGGAGTAGACAGGCAACAAATTTCCTATACGGGGGTAACGACAATTATAGATGGATATTCAGCCACCTACAACATGCCAACCGGAATTAATAGTACAATTAGCCTTACGCCGTACTACTTTAAGTTTTCATCAGTAAATCCTTCCGTAGCTGCTGTAAGTGAAAATGGTTCGGTAACTACAATCGGTGGCGGCACTACAAAAATTACTGCCACCTTAGATACAATTCATGCCACAGGAAGCCTTACACTAAATGCTGCAGGGGCTTATATAGGTGCACCTGTGCCTACCAGGGATGCTGCTAATGTGACTTCTGTTTTTAGCGATGCCTATACCAATATTAATGTAGATTATTATAACGGGTATTGGGCTCCCTTTCAAACTACTCAATCAGCGGATTTTACAGTTAACGGCGACCATGTGTTAAACTATACCAACTTTAATTTTGTGGGTATTCAGGTTACATCACCAACAGTAAATATTGGTTCAAGATCTAATTTGCATTTGGATTTATACCTGCCCGATAATATTAATCCCGGGGCAACATTTAAAGTAAGGGTTTTGGATTTCGGCGCTAACGGCGCACCCGGTGGCGGCGATGATGTGAGTGATATCGTTACTTTAACCAATCCTGCTTTAGCAGCAAGAACATGGCTGAGTTTTGATATTCCTTTCTCCAGCCTGCCGGGGCTTACCACAAAAGGGCATTTTGGACAAATCATTTTTGAGGGTACCAATATTTCAAACTTCTTTGCTGATAATATTTATTTCTGGAGTAATCCTGTGGTTCCACTTATTGCTGCGCCGGTTCCAACCCGTCCTGCCGCCAATGTGCTTTCTGTTTTCAGCGATAGTTATACGAATCTTCCGGGGTCAGACTTTTTTCCTAACTGGGGCCAATCAACAGTCGTAACACAAACACCCATTTCTGGCAATAATACGTTGCGTTACAGCAATTTTAATTACCAGGGTTTGCAATTAGCAGCCAACCAAAATCTTAGCTCTTACCAGTTTTTACACTTAGATTATTACAGCGCTAATGCCGGTACATTGAATGCTTTCCTGATAAGCCCTCCTGGTTCGCCGGGTGGAACAGCTCCATGGGAAAAAGCATTCAGCCTTCCTGTGCCAACGGCAGGTTGGAACAGCGTAGATATTCCTTTATCACACTTTACACCTCAGGTTGCATTGAGCAGTGTCTTTCAGTTTAAGTTTGATGGGGGCACTGGCAGTGATATCTTTTTAGATAATATTTACTTCTGGAGAATTCCACCTGTGCCTACTGTTGCAGCACCAGTACCAACTTATCCTGCTGCAAATGTTATTTCAATTTTCAGTGATAGCTATACCAACGTAGCCGGCAGCGACCTTAACCCTAACTGGGGACAAGCAACGGTAGTTTCACAAACAGCCATTTCCGGTAACAATACATTAGTATATACTGGTTTAAATTATCAAGGGCTTCAGTTTGGCAGTAATCAAAATGTCGCAACAAAGCAATTTCTGCATTTAGATTTTTATTCAGCTAACTCTACCGCATTGAATGTTTCCCTGATTTGTCCCCCAGGCTCACCCGGCGGACAGTCACCGTGGGAAAAGGCATATGCTTTAACAGTGCCTACGGCGAATGGCTGGAACAGTGTGGATATTCCTTTATCCTACTTCACACCACAGGTAGCACTGAACAATGTGTTCCAGCTAAAATTTGATGGAAACGGCACTATTTATCTTGATAACATACTATTCAGATAACAGTATAATTATTTAACCAAAAAAATAATGATATGAACTTGTCCATATATAAAAGAGCTAAAACTGCGTTACTGTTTTCGGGTATGATTCCTGCGTTGCTGCTTGTACTTAATAGCTGTAAAAAGGAAGCCGTACAAACATTGCCTCAACGGGAATGGGAACTGGTATGGAGCGATGAGTTTAATGGTGCGGCAGGCAGCGCACCGGATAATACCAAATGGGGTTTTGATATTGGTACCGGCACTAATGGCTGGGGCAATGCCGAACTGCAATATTATACCAACCGCCCGGATAATATTAAACTGGATGGTAGTGGTAAATTGGTAATAACAGCTAAAAGCGAATCTTATGCCGGTTCTGGTTTTACGTCGGCAAGAATAAAAACAAAAGGGAAATTTGCGCAGGCTTACGGCCGCTTTGAAGCAAGAATAAAAACACCAACAGGTCCGGGCCTATGGCCTGCCTTCTGGATGCTGGGGGCAAATATTGATACAAAGCCCTGGCCACAATGTGGAGAAATTGATATAATGGAACAAAGAGGACAGCAACCTTCCATTACACATGGTACATTACATGGCCCGGGTTACTCTGGTGGCAATTCTATTGGTAAGCCTTATGCATTAACAACCGGCAGATTTGATACAGATTATTATATCTACGCTGTTGAATGGGGTGAAGATCATATTGATTTCTTTGTTAATGATTTTTTATTCCAGCGGCTTACACCGGAAAACCTTACCGGTGAATGGGTATACAACCAGCCATTTTATCTTTTACTGAATGTGGCAGTAGGCGGAAACTTTGTTGGCTTCCCAACGTCCGGCACTCCCTTCCCTCAATCCATGTATGTGGATTATGTAAAAGTTTATAAGCAGAAGTAACAGTTCTTTTTTCTAAAAACACAGCATGTCAGGGCGATAGTCTATGGCTAAAGGGCATGCTTTGTCATTTGATAAGAAAAGATGACTTACAAGCATAACGATATTGTAACTGACAACAGTGAAATAATATTGACTGAAGTAAAAATGGGGAATGAGGTTTTTTATAAAATCTCAAATGCAGATAAGATGCGTCCTTTTTTTATGTCCATTGTCAGCAATGCCAATCACTGGCTGTTTGTTTCCAGTAACGGTGGCATTTCAGCAGGCAGAAAAAGCCCCGAGTATGCATTGTTCCCTTATTATACAGATGATAAGATAACAGAGTCGGCTGAAATTACAGGGAGCAAAACTATTATCCGCCTTTATCAGAATGAAAGAATAAACGTATGGGAGCCGTTCTCCATACGCAGCGAAGGAAATTATTTCATCAGCCGCAATATATATCAGAACCGGTTCGGTAATAAAATCATTTTTGAAGAGGTCAATCATGATTTGGCGCTGAGTTTTCAATACGAATGGAACTCCAGTAATCTTTATGGGTTTGTAAAAAAATCCAGGCTACTGAACCTGTCTGGTGAAAGCATGCTGCTGGAGATAGTAGATGGATTACAAAACATAATGCCCTATGGCGTACCTGCTGATCTGCAAACAAAAACAAGCAACCTTGCTGATGCGTATAAACGTTCTGAGCTGTTAGCTGAAACAGGACTGGGTATTTATGCATTAAGTGCCATCATTGTTGATAAGGCTGAACCCAGTGAAGCATTGAAGGCAAATTTGGCCTGGAGTTCAGGATTGGAACAACCGGTTTATTTGCTTTCCACTTTACAGCTACAGCAATTCAGAAATGGCAAAGCAGTTGTACGGGAGGAAGATGTGAAAGGCGAGAAGGGTGCCTACTTTATTGTAAGCAGTCTTTCATTGAAAGCCGGTGAAGAAAAACGATGGATCACAGTTGCCAATGTGAACCAGGATCATTCTTCAGTTATACAACTGAGTGAAAATATTAAAAATGATAAAGGGTTATATCAAAAAGTACTGGATGATGTTGAGCTGGGTTCTGAACATTTGCAGCAATTAATTGCAGCCGCAGATGGGTTTCAATTTACAGCAGATGATTTGAAAGATGCCAGGCATTATTCCAATGTGCTGTTTAACATCATGCGAGGAGGCATTTTCGACAATAACTACCAGGTTGAAAAATGGGACTTTGAAAATTATCTGAAGAAGGCAAACAAAAAAGTATTTGAAGAGGCGGCTGTTCATGTCAGTAAACTAGATGATAATTTTTCTGTATTTGAGCTGAAAGCGGTTGCTCAGCAATCAGGTAATTCTGATTTCATCCGGTTGGCAACAGAATACCTGCCTTTAAAATTCAGTCGTCGTCACGGTGATCCCAGCCGCCCCTGGAACCAGTTTTCCATCAACACGACCAATGAAACTGATGGTTCAAAAATTCTGGATTACCAGGGCAACTGGCGGGATATTTTCCAGAACTGGGAAGCACTGGCACATTCCTATCCCGCATTTATTAAAGGAATGATTTATAAATTTCTCAATGCTTCCACTTTTGACGGATACAATCCATACCGTGTTACCAAGGATGGTTTTGACTGGGAAACGATTGAGCCGGATAATCCCTGGTCTTATATCGGTTACTGGGGTGACCACCAGATTATTTATCTGTTGAAGTTTTTAGAATTTGCCGGGCAGCATCAAAGGGGTGCAATAGAATCGCTGCTCAGCAAAAATGATTTTGTGTATGCCAATGTGCCGTATCGCATTAAATCATACACCGATATTGTGAAGAACCCTAAAGACACAATAGAGTTCGATCACCAAAATGAAAAACGAATTCATGAAAGGATAAGAGTTATGGGTGCGGATGGTGCCCTGCTCACTACTGTAAAAGATGAAATCTATCATGTAAACTTTCTGGAGAAAATTCTGGCAACAGTACTTTCCAAGCTTTCCAATTATATTCCTGAAGGCGGCATCTGGATGAACACACAGCGGCCGGAATGGAATGATGCAAATAACGCACTGGTGGGGAATGGAGTTTCCATGGTTACATTGTATTACCTCAGGCGGTTTTTAAAATTCTTAGAGCCTGTTTTGCAAAATACCAAAGAACAAAACATTGCTGTTTCATCAGAACTGCATTTGTTTTTTATGGAATTGGCACAAACATTTACCCACTATTCAACTATTCTGTCATCGCCAATCAACGATGCGGTACGAAAACAAATCAGTGATGCGTTGGGTATGGCTGGCAGCAATTACAGGAATCAGGTCTATACACAGAAATTTTCCGGCGAAAAGAAAAATATTTCTGTAAGTGATTTATCGGCTTTTATAAATACCTCTTTGCAGTTCCTGGAACATTCCATCAAAGTCAATAAACGGAATGATAATTTATATCATGCCTACAATTTGCTTAGCTACGAGGAATCCGGAATAAAAATTTCTTATTTAAGTGAAATGCTGGAAGGACAGGTGGCGGTGTTAAGCTCCGGTTATCTTTCGGCTGATGAAAGTTTGCAACTTTTAGATGCATTAAGGCAAAGTTCTCTTTACCGTAAAGACCAGAATAGCTATATTCTGTATCCCAATAAAGCACTGCCCGGGTTTCTGCAAAAGAATACCATTCCCCAAAAAGCTGTAGAAGGTTCGGCATTGCTAAGCAAACTGGTTGCAGATAATAATCTTACCGTGATTGAAAAAGACATCAGGGGGGCTTATCATTTCAACGGCAATTTCAGAAATGCGGAAGATGTAAAACAGGCATTAAATGTATTGGGAGCAAAATACCAATTGCTGGTGGCAAAAGAAAAAACAAAAGTGCTGGATATTTTTGAAGACGTATTCAATCACAAAGAATTCACCGGCCGGTCAGGAACATTTTACGGGTATGAAGGATTGGGATCTGTTTACTGGCATATGGTTTCCAAATTATCATTGGCAGTGGAGGAAACTTGTTTAAGGGCCATCAGTGAAAATGCGGAAGAAGAAACTGTTAGCCAGCTGATTGATCATTATTACGAAATCAATGAAGGAATCGGGGTGCATAAATCTCCGGAACTGTTTGGCGCATTTCCCATCACACCTTATTCTCACACACCACTGCACAGAGGCGCACAGCAACCTGGTATGACCGGGCAGGTGAAGGAAGATATTCTTTGCCGCATCGGGGAGTTAGGCGTTTATGTTGAAAATGGCCGGTTGAAATTTAATCCCCGGATACTTCGTAGTAATGAATTTTTAAAAGAAGAAAGAGAGGTGGAAATAATAAATGTGAAAGGTGAAAAGCAGGCAATCACCATTGAAGCAGATGCTTTGCTATTTACCTATTGCCAGGTCCCGGTTATGTATATCATCAGCGACAGCGAAGGGTTGGACATTGAAAGAAATGACGGCACTAAAAATTCATACGCTGTATTTGAATTGAATGAAAAGGATACGATAGCTGTAATAAACAGGACCGGCGCTGTCAAACAAATAAAAGTGCATTTCGGGGAATCAAGATTAATACGATAAAACAAAGGTGCAGTGAGAAGTAAAATTATTTTTTGTCCGATCAATCTCATTTGTATTGCAATGATAGCTGCTTCACAACATACCGGGCTGACTGTACAGGTTTTTGAAACATCTGCAGGAGGTAATAAGTTAACACCTGTTAAAGAAGCTGTGGTATTGGGAAACGCCGCCAACATTACAATCAATCCCGAACAACGGTTTCAGGAGATTACAGGATTTGGTGGTTCGTTTACTGAAGCATCCGCTTATCTTCTCAACAAACTAAGCAAAGCCAACAGGGATAAAATACTCAAAGCATATTTTAGTGAAGAAGGTGCCAACTATTCGCTTACCCGTACGCATATCAACTCCTGCGATTTTTCATTGGGCAATTATGCGTATGCCAATGTTCAGGGAGATAAAAAATTAGAACACTTCACCATTGATGAAGACCGGAAAGATTTGATACCGATGATTAAAGACGCTTTGCAGTTTTCAAAAGAAGGCTTTAAAATTATCGCATCACCCTGGACAGCGCCACCATGGATGAAAGATAATAATGACTGGCGGGGTGGAAAGTTATTACCCCGATACCGGAAAACATGGGCACTGTATTTTTCAAAATACATCAATGCTTATAAAAAGGAAGGTATCAATATCTGGGGCGTTACTGTGGAGAATGAGCCGTTGGGAAATGATAAAAACTGGGAAAGCATGCACTTTACTCCCGAAGAGATGACGGATTTTGTAAAAGAGTTTCTTGGTCCGCAGTTGAAGAAAAACGGATTGGAGTCAATAAAAATTTTGGGTTACGACCAAAACCGTGGCGAGGAACTGGAGAAGTGGGCCAATGTGATGTATGCCGATAAAAAGTCATCCAAATATTTTGATGGCATGGCTGTTCACTGGTATGCCAGCACCTACGATTGTTTTCCTGCTTCACTTCAACACACTCATAAGCTGGCTCCGCAAAAGTACTTGATCAATACAGAAGCATGTGTGGATGCCGAAGTACCCCAATGGAAGGATGATAACTGGTACTGGAGCAAAGAAGCAACTGATTGGGGATGGGATTGGGCAAGTGAAAAAGAAAAATACCTGCATCCCAAATATGTTCCTGTGTTTCGTTATGCAGCTGATATCATCGGTTGTTTGAATAATCATGTGGATGGATGGATTGACTGGAATATAGTGCTGAATAAACAAGGCGGCCCCAACTGGTTTAAGAACTGGTGTACAGCTCCCGTTATTGTTGATGAAGAATCGGATGAAGTATATTTCACACCGCTCTATTATACCATGGCGCATTTCAGCAAATTCATTCGCCCCGGTGCAGTCAGACTTGGATTTGAAAATCCTGATAAAGAGTTAATGGTTACTGCGGCGAAAAACCAGGATGGGTCGGTTGTTGTGGTATTGTTTAATCCTGCAGAAAATGAAAGGCAGATCCAGCTTTCAATAAAAAAACAAACCATAAATGTACTTATCCATGCAAAGGCCATTCAAACGATTGTATTGTAAAAGCCAAATTCAACTGATATGAGTCACACTAAAACAAATCCGAAAGACATAGTGCCATTAAGCCAAAAGATTGCTTTTGGAGCTGGTAACTTAACTAATCAACTATTACCTGCCGCCTTAGGTGTATTTATGTTTTTTTTGGTGGTAGGCTTTGGAATGAGCCCTTATAAAGCAGGTATTCTTGCTGCCATTCCAAGATTTATTGATGCTATACTTGACCCAATCATGGGTTATATATCGGACAATACCCGTTCGAAATGGGGACGCAGAAAACCATACATATTTGGCGGAGCTATTGTAACAGGTATAGCTTTTATCTTAATGTGGCAGCTCAAATTGCCCGAAGCAGGTAATAACCACGAAACTTACAACTTCCTTTATTTTCTGGTTATGTCAGTTGTTTTTTACCTGGGCTATACGGTATTTGCGGCGCCACTTATTGGTTTGGGTTACGAAATGACACCCGATTACAATGAACGAACAAGATTGATGGCTATGTCACAAATTATGGGGCAAATCGCCTGGATGATTGCACCCTGGTTTTGGTTCCTGATTTCAAGGCCTGAATTATTTCCTAATGCTCCTACCGGAGTAAGGCAGCTATCTATTTGGGTAGGCATTGCTTGTTTAATTATGGGCATAATGCCTGCGTTGTTTTGTAAAGAAATAGATCAGTCTAACCTAAAAGGGCAAACCAAATTATCTTTTAAAGGAATGGTTGCCAATATAAAACACTTTTTCGGCGACTTTAAAAAAACAATCACCAATAAGCCATTTCTCCGCCTGTGTGGAGCAACATTTTTGGTATTTAACGGATTTCAGATTGTAGCCCAGTTTGCTTTTTTTATTATCATTTTTTACCTGTACAATGGCAATCAGCAGGCAGCGGGACAATGGCCTGCATGGTTTGGTACCGTCAGCGCATTAGCAACAGCTATACTGGTAATACCTATTATTACTTATATGTCAACTAAAATAGGTAAACGAAATGCATTTATTGTATCTACTCTCATTTCTATTGTGGGGTATGCATTAAAATGGTTTGGCTTTCAGCCCGGCAATCCCTGGCTGATGTTTATGCCAATCCCTCTTATGTCATTTGGTATCGGAGGTTTGTTTACGCTGATGATGAGTATGACTGCCGATGTATGTGATTATGATGAATTGAAAAATGGAATGCCACGAAAAGAAGCATTGTTCGGTGCTGTGTATTGGTGGATGGTAAAACTGGGGACATCACTGGCTTTATTTCTAAGCGGTGTTATACTAAGCAGTGTGGGGTTTGATCAGAATGCACAGGCTCAATCAGCCAGTACCATTACGGCATTGCGGTTAGCAGATATTATTGTACCAACTGTGGCAGGCATTCTTGCTATGGTGGTAATGTGGGGGTACAATATTTCAGAGAAAAGAGCAAAAGAAATAAGGGAAGAATTAGTGAAGAGGAGAGGAGAATTATAGATACATTTTAAAAATGAATTTTTATGTCATACAGAAAAGAAAATATTTTTTCATCGCAGCAACTGGCAGAAGTTGGCTATCTCGCCGGTGAAACAGAGGAAAGTCTGAACAATCTTTTTGCTGAAATTCTGCAAAACGGTGTGCATGGTTTTTGTTTTAGTTTATATGAAGAGGGACAAAAACCCGGCGATATTATTTCTGAAGCACAAGTGAGGCGCAGAATGGAAATACTTCGTCCGCATACAAGGTGGGTCCGTTCATTTTCCTGTACAGAAGGAAATGAGTTTATACCAAAGGTTGCAAAAGAATATGGGTTAAAGACATTGGTAGGCGCCTGGCTGGGTAATGATGCTGAAATTAACCGTCGGGAGATAGAAGGGTTAATAAAACTGGCCAATGAAGGATTAGTGGATATCGCTGCAGTGGGGAATGAAGTAATGTACAGGAAAGATCTAACAGAGGAACAGTTGCTTGAATTTATTTATGAAGTAAAAAGCCGGATACCCCATGTATCGATTGGCTATGTAGATGCCTATTATGAATTTTCGCACCGTACTAAAATTACAGAAGCCTGTGATGTGATATTGTGTAACTGCTATCCTTTCTGGGAGGGCTGTCCCTTTGAAAGCTCATTAGCCTATATGCAGCAAATGTACCAGCAGGCAAAGCAGGCAGCCAACGGAAAACAGGTAATTATCACTGAAACAGGGTGGCCCAGCCAGGGTGAAAGCCTGAAAGGCTCAGTTCCCTCTATGCAACATGCCAGGGATTATTTCATTAATACACAACTATGGTCTGCTAATGATGATATTCCGGTATTTTATTTTTCTTCCTTCGATGAGAGTTGGAAAACCGGTGCAGAAGGAACTGTTGGAGCTTACTGGGGAATTTGGGATAAACAGGAAAAATTAAAGTTTTAAGAATGGATTTTTTTGAGCAGTTTGACCTGCCTGCAGCAAAAGCTATTTGTTATTCCGGCTTTAGAGATGGGCAACAACCCGGCGGTATTTATCCCACATATGAACAGGTAAAAGAAGACATGCTTATACTGCAAAATCATTGGAAGTATCTGCGTTTATATGATTGTGACGATCATGCTAAAACAGTTCTCCGGGTAATCAGGAATGAAAAATTGAATATCAAAATAATGCTGGGGGCATTTATAGAAGCTGAGATGAATAATTTTGGCTGTCCCTGGGGCGCCGGCATTTATACTGAAGAACAACTGGAACAGAACAGACGGCAAAACGAAAAGAAAATCCAGTCGCTTATCGAATGGGCGAATGAGTATCCTGATATTGTTTTCTCCTTGTCGGTCGGCAATGAAGCCTGTGTGGACTGGACAGACCACTACGTTCCCGTAAGCCAGGTAATAAAGTATGCAAAAACGGTAAAACAGAATGCCTGGCAACCAGTCACTTTTTGCGAAAATTATGTACCCTGGCTCAATAAGTTAAAACCGCTTGCGGATATAGTAGATTTTATTTCCATACACACTTACCCGGTGTGGGAGTATAAACATATTCATGAAGCCATAGCTTATACGCAGGATAATTTTGAAGCCGTAGCTAATTTATATCCAGGTAAACCGGTTGTAATTACTGAAGCTGGCTGGGCTACCCACTCCAACGGCAGGGGTATTCATCCCGGAAATGTGAACGAAGAAAATCAAAAAGTCTATTATGAAGATTTAATGAGCTGGTCTGAAAAAAATAAGGTTCTCACTTTTTTCTTTGAGGCTTTTGATGAAACCTGGAAAGGCTCATCAGATCCTTATGAGCCAGAGAAACATTGGGGATTGTTTCATGCAGACAGAACCCCTAAAATTGTTATGAAGCATTAATATTTACTTATATATTATCTGAGGTATTTTTTGTTTAGAATAAAATATAAAAAAGCAAATGCGGGGACGTGTAACTGTTTCATACTACAACCGTTTCATCCTGAATAGTAATGGCGCAAACGATGGCGTAATTGTAGAGATGATGCTACAAGGCTGATTGAAAAAGGATGACAGCACAATAAGCGAAGATTCTATTTTTTGGGGTGCCGACCTGTCCTTTCTTTGTATCAGCAAATAGCGATTAAGATTTAAGATTGATCAGGCATTGAAAGACCGTCCAGTCAGAATTTGTACCCTTTGAAGATCTGAAAAAATCTACATCCTTTGAAAGCAGTTAAGCCATCATCCTTATGAAAACCAAACCCCGTTAAATTTTTAAGAAGGCTTAAGATGTCCAGCCGTCCCGTTTTTACGGGGCGGTTTTTTTGTTTTAATTGCCGGACATTTCTCTCATCTTCAGCACCTCCACTGCAAATTTTTCACATTCCTCTTCTACTTTTTCTATGTCTTTGGATTTTACATAGGAGCCTATCACATGATTTCCTGCATTGGGTATTGCCACTTGTCTTTTTAAATTAACGGGAGTGCCGATCTGGTTGAACATCCGTTTCATCGCCGAAACTTTCACCACCGGGTCCTGGTGATCCTCATCTTTATAATAGTACAGGAGCAAGGTGGGCTGTGTTACTTTTTTAAAAGTAGATTCTTTCATGGTCGTTTCCAGCAACTCCTCCAGTTGCACGGTAGCTTCCATCCTGTACTTATAGTTCCAGTATTGTGCATATAAAGCTGTGGTGTCTGCTGCTATATTGTATTTGCCTTTTACCAACCTGGCGATCTGCAATCCCCAGTGGTTGTTCAACAGCCATGCATTCGGATCGTTGATGGCAATGTTGGGAGAAAGCAAAATCAAACCGGCAATATCGGGATATTCGGCTGCCAGCTTCAATGCCAGTGTGCCACCGGTGGAAGTGGCCATCAGAATTATTTTCTTACCTAATTGCTTTCCCACAGCATAAGCTTCTTTAGCGGAGTTCCACACTCCATCAGCTGTAAAATTTGCCAATGGTTCAGTTGTATCAATTCCATGTGCATCCAGCCGGGTTAAAAAAAGATTGCATCCGAATTTTTGCGCAAACTCATAATGCACCGGATCTCCCTCTTCCTGGCTGGCGGAGAACCCATGCAGGTAAATAACCACATATTCTGTTTTTAATTTCAGCGAATCATCGAGCCACAAAATCCTCGCTTCATTATCCGGTTTCAGTTTATGTTTTGCTTCATTACTGCTAATGTATTGTTCCAATGCAGCAGCATTGGCAGGTACAACTGGCAAATCTTTGTTGTATGCTGGCCGGGATGGCTGCGGGCCTAAAAAGTAAACGATAATCAGCACTAACAGGATGATGCCGAGCCCTTTGAGAAATTTCATATCGCCTTTTTTATAAAACTACTGGAAATCTCCCGTTTAAAGCCTGTTAAGCCTGTATTAAATGCCTGTTTCGTTTGCTCCCCCCGCTGAATTGCCGTACCTTCGCCGCTCGTTTGAAAATAAGATTATGGAGATAAGAAACATCGCTATCATAGCCCACGTTGACCACGGGAAAACTACCCTGGTTGATAAAATATTACATGCCACCAAGGTTTTCAGGGATAACCAGGAAACCGGTGAGCTGATCATGGACAGCAACGACCTCGAAAGAGAAAGGGGCATTACTATTTTCAGTAAGAACGCAGCGGTGGTGTACAAGGACGTTAAGATCAACGTAATCGATACTCCGGGTCACGCCGACTTTGGTGGTGAGGTGGAAAGAGTATTAAAAATGGCCGATGGTGTTTGCCTGCTGGTAGATGCTTTTGAAGGCCCGATGCCTCAAACAAGGTTTGTATTACAAAAGGCCCTTCAGCTTAACCTGAAGCCAATCGTTATCATCAATAAAGTGGACAAAGAGAACTGCCGCCCTGATGAAGTGCATGATGCAGTATTTGAGTTATTCTTTAACCTGGATGCAACAGAAGCACAGTTAGATTTTCCAACTTTTTATGGTTCAGGAAAAAATGGCTGGTTCAATGATTCATTAGAACAGATCGAAGGCATTGAGCCTTTACTGGATGGTATTGTAAAATATGTACCACCGCCAAAAGTGAATGAGGGGCCGGTGCAAATGCAGATCACTTCGCTGGATTATTCTTCTTTCCTTGGCCGTATTGCCGTAGGTAAAGTAAGCCGCGGAGTACTAAAGGAAGGACAGAATGTGGTATTGATGCAGGCTGACGGCACTATCAAAAAAACAAAAGTGAGAGAATTGTATGTGTTTGAAGGAATGGGTAAAAAGAAAGTGACGGAAGTAGTGGCCGGAGATCTTTGCGCCGTTGTAGGTATCGAAGATTTTAATATCGGTGATACCATTTCTGACGCAGAAACACAAGAAGCATTACCGGTGATAAGTGTGGATGAACCCACCATGAACATGCTGTTCTCTGTAAACAACTCACCTTTCTTTGGAAAAGACGGAAAGTTTGTTACTTCAAGGCACCTGCGGGACAGGCTGATGAAAGAAACAGAGAAGAATCTTGCCCTGAAAGTAGAAGACAGCGAAGAAGGTGATAGTATGGTTGTATACGGTCGTGGTATTTTGCATTTAGGTATATTGATCGAAACCATGCGCCGGGAAGGGTATGAGCTGACTGTAGGCCAGCCACAGGTAATTGTAAAAGAAATTAATGGTAAAAAATGTGAGCCGTATGAAGTGCTGGTGGTGGATGTACCGCAGGAATTTGCCAGCAAGGTAATTGACCTGGTAAGCCGCCGCAAAGGAGAAATGCTGATCATGGAAACCAAAGGCGAAATGCAGCATTTAGAGTTTGAAATACCATCAAGAGGACTGATCGGGTTGCGTACACAAATGCTGACAGCCACTACCGGAGAAGCAGTCATGGCACATCGCTTTAGCGAATACAAACCATGGAAAGGCCCGATTCCCGGAAGAAACAACGGGGTATTGATTTCGAAGAGCACTGAAAAAACAACTGGTTACTCCATAGATAAATTACAAGACAGGGGTACCTTTTTTGTAGATCCGGGAGAAGAAGTATACACCGGTCAAATCATTGCAGAAAACATTAAGCCCGGCGACCTGGTGGTAAATGCAACGGAGGGAAAGAAACTGACGAACCACCGTGCCAGCGGAAGTGATGATGCTACCAAGATTGCTCCTAAAACACTGATGACACTGGAAGAATGCATGGAATACATCCAGCAGGATGAGTGTATTGAAGTAACTCCGAATTTCATCCGTATGCGCAAAGTGATACTGAATGAGGATGAGAGAAAGAAAGTGCAGAAGAAAATGGAAGCGGAGGCAGTTTAATTTCAGCAAGCTTTATTACAGATGCCGGGCCTGGTCGCCCGGCATTTTTGTATCACTATGTTTCAGTTTAGTTATTTAGCTTTATAACATTAGTATTCGCAAATGATACCCAACATCTTTCATTTTGTATTTGGTATGGCGCCGGATTTTGGAGGAAAGCCCTTTTCATTAGTACATTACTTATCAGTGAAGTCTGCAATCGAGTTGAATAAGCCTTCATCAGCTGTTTTTCATTATCAATACGAACCTGAGGGGGAATGGTGGGAAAAAACGAAGCCGTTGCTTACATTAAATAAAATAACAGCACCGGATAATTTTATGGGCCAATCGCTTTTTCATGTTGCGCATAAAGCGGATGTGGTAAGGTTGCAGGCACTTAAAGAAACAGGAGGTATTTATCTTGATCTGGATACTATCAGTGTAAAACCATTAACGGATTTATTGAGTCATTTATTTGCAATAGGACAGGAGCTGAAACCTGCTTATGTACCTAAAAACTGGCGGCAGCGTATTAAATATAAACTGGGACTGATAAAAGATAGTTCGAAGGATGCAACGGGTTTGTGTAATGCTGTTTTATTGTCGGAAAGGAATAGTGATTTTGTAAACCTATGGCTGAATGAGTACAGGTCCTTTCGTTCAACAGGAAGAGATAAATTCTGGAACGAACATTCGGTGCTGGTACCACAACAACTGGCTTCGAAATATCCGGAACGTATAACAAAACTGAGCCCCTATGCTTTTCATTATCCTTTGTATGACAATGCCGGATTAAAAGCCATGTTTGAAGAAGTAACTGAATTTCCTGTGGCTTATCTTCATCACCTGTGGGAATCTTTTTCCTGGGATAAATATTTATCACAGCTGAGCGTAGAAGATATAAAAAGCCGGGACACCACTTACAACCTGATTGCCCGAAGATTTTTGTAAACCAATAAAAATGAAGATCGGTTTTGCAGCAAGATATGATCCAACAGATAAAAAGACCTGGTCGGGTACAAGCTATTATACACTTCAGCAGCTGAAGAAGTATGGAGAGGTAAATATCTTCCAATACAAACTTCCAAAACTTTTACAGGAGTGGCTTACCACACAGAAAAGTATCAATCGCCGATGGTTCAAAAAGCAAACGGCAGTGGAGTTTCTGAAAGCTTATGCAAAATATTTCAGCAAGCAGCTGACTAATGATTTAAAAAAGCGACCGGTCGACGTTCTGTTTGTATCCGCTTCCCCTCAATTGATCGCTTATATCGAAACTGATATTCCGGTTGTTTACATGACGGACGCCACTTTTCAGCAGATACAAGGCTACTATTCTTATTTTAGTAACCTGGCAGATTATAATAGAAGGCAGGGGGTTAATTTGGACAAAAGGGCTTTTCAAAAAGCCAGCCATTGTATGCTGGCATCTGACTGGAACAAAAACTCGGCAGTGATTGATTACGGAATCGATGCCAGTAAGATTTCTGTTGTGCCCTGTGGCGCCAATCTTGATATTATTCCTGCAATACACCAAATTAATTTGACGGCAACCGGAAATTGTAATTTATTATTTCTTGGTGTGGAATGGGACAGAAAGGGTGGTGATATTGCCCTTGAAACTTTCCGCCACCTGAAACAAAACGGCATTAATCCCCGGTTGCATATTATTGGCTGTGTTCCTCCTCATGATCTCTCTGGCGAACAGGGAATTACTGTAATTCCTTTTCTTGATAAAAACAAAGAGGAGGATTTTAAACAATTGCATGCTATCTTTCTGCAAACCGATTTTTTGCTGTTACCTACCCGTGCCGAATGCGCCGGTGTTGTTTTCAGCGAGGCTTCGGCTTACGGCATACCTTCCATCACCACTGATACAGGGGGAGTGACAACCTATATTAAAAACGGAATCAATGGCTATGCATTACCCCACTCTGCAAAAGGAGATGAATATGCCGCCCGTATACAAAGTATACTGGATGATCCAGCAAGACTGGAAGATCTAAAGAAAAGCAGCAGAACCTTTTATGAGGCTAGCCTTGCCTGGGATATTTGGGGCCAACGGTTCCTGGAAATTGCTGAAAAGTGTTTTCAACAAAAGGGACAGCCTAAATAAAAACCACTGTATTTTTGCAAAAAATCGCCGGTATGAAAAAGTGGGGACTGATTGTATTATTTATTATTTCGTCTTCGTTATTGGCTGTTGATTCAAAGGCCCAATGCTCCATTTGTACAAAAACAACGCAGCAACTGGGAGAAAAACCCGCCAAAGGCATGAACTCCGGCATTTTGTATCTCGCCTTTGCTCCTTTTGCTAT
>JBGAQD010000018.1:0-62415 GCA_044220915.1 Chitinophagaceae bacterium | reverse complement strand
GGGGCAACACTGATCCCAAAATTGGCATTGGCCTGATCGCAATCATCCAGGATGCTGTTAGGTGTTGTGCTTAATGGGTCAATAGTGATAGGGTAAACGGCATCGGCTGTATTTACATTTATTGATACATTATTGTTGAAAACAGAAAAAGAAGCACACAGTTCCTCGTTATTGGCATCCCAAACTCTTAAATCGTTGTAGGTAAGTTTTTTTTCAATGCCGTCTCCTTTAACTTTTGCAAAATGAATTTCTTTAGCATGAACCTGGTTAATGAACCAGCCATTATTAGCCTGCAGTTTTATACTTATTGTTTTAGGTTTTGAAAGCGGCTCTTTTTCAATAATAAAATTCTGTCTTACCCCCTCTTTGCTGTTAATGTATTCAACAGCGAACTCACCGTTATGGTTAAATTCAATTGTATTCTTATCGGAACTTGCAACAGCGTCTTTAACCGGCGAGTACACTTTCTTTCCTTCAGCATATACCCCTTTTACAGCTAATTCCAGCTTCCAGTTATCATCTTTCCGGGGTTTAAGGGTAAATTTATCAGCGGAGTAAAATGCCCGGAGATTGTGGCGCCGGTTAGGGCTGGCAAATTCATTTGCATTACCAGATGCTTTTATTTCATACTCACTTTCTTCAATTTGCTTTACAGCACCGGCATACCAACTGCTTTGTTTTAACTGAGCTGTGTCAGTGTTTATTTTATTTTTTCCTGACGGATTATATAATGGAAGACTACGATGTTGCCAGCTGAAACGAGCTAATGAAATTTCGACCTTACCTGGTTCCAGTTTATTCTTCACTGCAGCCAGCGGCCATAGTAAAACAATAATTAAAAAACCAATTGTACGCATATAAGCAAATTACAACTGGTTATTCGCAGGAAGGATTTAGTCTAAAGTAAACTAATTCCCCGGCTCAGCCAATATTTTGGTATTTGTGCCAAATTATTATTTGATTTTCACCACATTCAGCACTTTCTGCAGCGATTGGTTTTGTAACCGAATGAAGTAGGGCCCTGAAGGTAAACCATCATCATATATGTCAATATTATAAGTCCCGGCAGTATATTCCCCATTGGCCAGCACTTTTACCACCTGACCCAGGGAATTGATCTGTTGTATCATGGTGTGTCCGCCAGTGGTGGAAAACTGCAGCGTTGCATTTAATGTATAAGGCATTGGCCACATTTTCAGCAGCAGCTTATCCGACTGGTTGTTGGTATCATCCGGGTCATCCCCCAGGCCACAAGGCCCGCCTTTAATAACAGGAAGTGATTGATAGTTTTGTAGCAACAATGTATTAAGCAAAGGTTGTTTTACGCAAAACCATCTTTCCAGCACAGAAGCATACACACTTCTGAAATCATACTGGAAGGGAACATTGTTTACCACATCGATATCGGAAGGAATGTTGGGGCTGGTGCCGAGTATTCCTTTTTTTGCATGCTTTCCAAATAATATTAACGGAGCTGCTGCACCATGGTCAGTACCCAAACTTGCATTTGATTTGATACGACGGCCAAATTCAGAGAATGTCATTCCTATCACCCGGTCATCCTGCTGCATCAGCTCCATATCTCTTTGAAATGCATTAATAGAAGAGGAGAGGTCTTTCATCAGTTTGGCATGATTGCCTGTTGAGGTATCGCTTGCATTTACCTGTCTTTTATGTGTGTCAAATCCACCCATTGTTACAGTGTACACTCTTGTTTTTAATCCACCTTTGATCAGCCTCGCTACAATTTGTAACTGATGAGCAAGCCCATTATCAGGATAAGTAGCCATATTATTTGAGCTGCGATAAGCTGTGCGGATAATATCGGAATAGATCTTGGTTTTTTCAGACATCACTCTCAGAAACCGGAGTTCTTTATTAGCCGGAGCTGATGTGAGCGGATAATCTGAAAAAGGATTGGTGAACGTATAAATATTTTCCGGGTCAGTGATAGAGAGACCCATGGAGAAAATCGAGCCTTGCACCACTACTGTCGGCATGTTACTGATCTGTATTGCCAGCGGGTCAGGCATTTCTGCATTGGGGTAGGCATCGGGATAACCTGGGTACTCACTTTCAAGATAGCGGCCCATCCAGCCTCTTTTTTCACGGGTAAGCCGGTTGTTATTGGTATCGCCACTCATCCAGATATCCGTAGAGCGGAAATGTGAAAAATTCTGGTTGGCATAACCTACAGACTGTACCACACTCACTTTCCCGTCATTGTACATATTCTGCATATCCGTCATGGCGGGATGTAAACCGGAACGATCGGTACCATCCAATCTTAAAACCCGACTCTGTTGTATTGCTACATTGGGCCTTGCATTGTAATAATTGGCATACATGTCCAGGGGCACCACCATGTTCAGGCCGTCATTACCACCACCCAGCTGAATAAGTACAAGCACATGGTCTTTGCTGGCTGTTTGACCAAGCAGACGGGTCAGCACATCATCGGATTCTGCACCAAGTGCTGTAAAAGAAAAGCCGTTTAAAAAAGCAGGCAGTGTTACGGCGGCTGGAACTGTATTGCGTAAAAATTTTCTTCTGTCCATAGTTGTGTTTTTCAATAGTTAGATAATTCCGTTAGCATAAATGAAACTCCGGCAGGTTCATAATGAATTTGAACATTTCATTCAGCGACGAATTGATGACAGTATTGTTATTGCTGTTCCATGCTGTGGTCCATATAGTATCATTATTAGTATTGTTCAACAGGAACCTGTTCTTGACATAGTTTTTTGAATTGGTTGATAAAGGGTAGCGGAGTAGTAATGCCGTTACATCACTCACCAACTGGTTGGGGTCTGCAGGCGCAGCAGAGTAATTGGCAAAGGCTCTTACATCTAAAACACTATCACTTATAAGTCCATCCGTGTAGTCTGCCCTTTTTGGTAATGAGTTACTATTCACCCACAGCTCATAGTACATCGGTTCCTGGTAATAAGACGGCCAGCCAGAAACATCCGGAGGTTGAAATAATGTTTGTTGCATCTCACCGGCTTTGCCATAAATATTCCCGAACAGCGGGTAACCAGTTTGCCAGTCGGTATACGCCGGGAAGCTTACACTGAACTCTCTTAATGTACCAACTATGATATCAAATGGGTTTTTGATGTAACAGGACTGGTTCAGTGGGTCGAAGAAATGTTCGCTTTTGAATAAAGCAGCCAGTACTGGTTTTATATCAAAATTGCTGCTGCGTAGTAATTCGCCCAGTGGAGTAATAACATTGCTTTCAGTTTCTTCGTCAATTTGATAGTAAACGAACCATTTATACAACTTGCGGCAGATGAATCTTGCACATTCAGAGGTATTGAATATCATATTTACCAACTCATCTACTTCTGTTGCGCCGCTACCGGCAATTGTTGTGTTGTTATAAAATGCAGAGAAAGATTTGCTGCTTGTATCATGGGCACTGTTGTCAAGATAAGAAGTCAGCAGGTCACCATCGATCCGCCATCCGGTAAGCACCTTTGCTGCAGCTATCACATCGTTTTCTGTATAAAGAGAGTCAGGTCCTTTACCAATGGTGAAAAGTTCCTGCATTTCCCTGGCATAGTTTTCGTCCGGTGCTAATTTAGAATTCAGATAGCCGTTCAGGTGGATCAGCATTGCAGGATCTGTTGTAACTTGCCTGACTAATTGCTTCACATTGCCAATTCCATTTTGCCTGAAAAGGTTATGGTGCCGCCACAACATTGTCGCATTACCTACTTCTTCTTCCTGTACTGAAAAATGGTGATGCCAGAACATGACCATTTTTTCTGAAATACTCCTGTTTTGATTAATGATCAATCCAGCCCACCATTTGTGCAGGCTTGATACCCGGAGACTATTGATAGATCCACGGACATTAGGATGGCTTAACGTATTTAAATCATTTACCCATGTTTGTCCCTGCGCCACACCCAGGTCATCATGCATTACTCCATCTTCATCTTCTATCAGGCCATAATCCCGCAGTGGCGGACTTACGACCGGAATGTTATTCAGTAATTCATCAACCGCTGCAGTTGGTGAAAGCCCCAGGAAGTAATCGATGTCGGCTTTCTTTGCACCGAACATGGTTCGCTTCAGCAGGTGAGCTACTTCGTTTACTGTCCAGTTGCCTGAATAGGGATTCAATCCACTAGCAATGCTGCGGGCTGCGTAGCGGTTGGGTTTCTTTACTTTTTTAAAAAAATCTCTCCTGTCCATAATGAAAGGTTTATGCTAAACAATAATTGTTCTTATACTCTTACCGGATCAGTGCAAGGGTTCCTTTTTTCTGGAACAGTTTCCCCTGCTTATCCATGTATTGGATCCAGTACACAAAAATTCCGCTTCCTTGCGGCTGGCCTTTGTACAGGCCATCCCATTTACTGTAGGTGGAGGTGCTTGTGAAAACCATGCTGCCATTTCGGTCATATATCTGCATGAAGAATTCGTTCGGTACTTTTCCCATCGGGCCAAACCAATCATTGAGGCCATCGCCATTGGGAGTAAATGCTGTTGGTATGTGTATTACAGCATCTTTTAACACTACCAGGGTGAACCGGTCGCTGAGCTGACAATCGTTGGCCAATGAACTGGTAGCTGTGTATGTAGTGGTAGCGACTGGTGAGGCAACAGGGTTTGGACAGTTTGTACAACTTAATGTCGGGTCAAAATTCCAGGCAATGTTTCCATTTCCTGCACTTGGTAGTTGCAGCGTCTGGCCGACAAAAATGGTATCAATTTTCTTAATTCCGTCAAAAGGCCCTTTGATCATCACCGGGCGGTAAGAGACATAGGCTGAATCATTCCCGCATATATCCCGGAGTGTGTCGCTGGGAGGGATGAAACCGGTAAGACTACATACTGTTGAATCAAGTAATAACGTATCCAGCAGCTTCAGTTTGATGATACCAAAGTCAGTTTCTCCCCGTCCGCCGTTAAAATCACCATCGCCAGAGTCTGAATCACCACAGAGAAAATATTCTTTTACAGATGGCTGATAAATAACAGAACGAAGATGATCATTACCACCACCACCAATATTTTGTTTCCAAACCACATTGCCGGCAGCACTGAGTTTTACAACCCAGTAATCACCTTCACCTAACGGATCGGTCACATCACCATCGTCAGAGTATGAGATGCCTCCAACAATATATCCGCCATCTGCATCCGTAATAACAGAGTTGGCATATTCTGCATCGGTACCACCCATTACTTTTTGCCAGTTCAGGTTACCGGTTGCCGGGTTAATATTAATGATCCAATAATCCTGGCTGCCTTTTGCGCCGCTTACATCCCCATCGTTGGAAGTGGTATAGCCGGCAAGAGTAAGAGAACCGTTATTACCTCTTGTCATTGAATATGCAACATCATTTTGCGAACCCCCATACACTTTGCTGAATACTTTATTCCCATTGGCATCCAAAGCCAGCAACCACACATCATAATTTTTTTGTTGCGGAGGAATATCACCATCGGTTGAATTTGCATAACCGGCGATATAGGTTCTGCCGTTAATGATTTCAATGTCGAGCAGTTCTTCATTCTTGCTGCCACCATAACATCTGCTCCATAATAAATTTCCACTGGCATCCAGCTTCATCAGTACTCCATCAGTGTAGCCAGCCGTACCATGGTTGCCTGTAATATTTCCATCGTTAGAAGATGAAGAAGCTGTTAATAGAAAAGTTCCGTCATTCAGTAAGTGAATATGATTGGCAATGTCTAACCCGCTGCCGCCATATCTTTTTTGCCAGAGGAGTGTGCCCGTGGCATCAAGCTTTAGTATCCAGATATCTTTAGTACCCCCAAAACCTGCAACAACACCGCCATCGGTTGAATTGGTTTCACCAGCAACGATATAACCGCCATCGGTTGTTTGCACTACATCTCTTGCACTTTCATAATTGGTACCGCCAAAAGATCTTTCCCATTCAATGTTTCCACAGCGGTCCAGTTTCACTATCCACAAGTCCCAGTATTCCCTGTTAGGCTGTGTGCTTACATCCCCATTTTTTGAATCGGTGTAACCAGCGACGATGGTGCCACCATCTGTTGTAAATTTTATAGCAAAAGGGATATCAACTTCGGAACCGCCATATTTACGGGCCCATTGTTGCGGAGGTAATTGTGCCTGTACTGCATTAAAAATGCAGCAACAAAATAAACAGGTAAGTTGGTAAAGGTTTTTCAACAGTTGGCGGTTTTTGATAGTATGAATGATCAGCCAACTGTTGCAAGTATTATGCTAAACCTTGATTTATGTGGATAAGTTCTACTATTTACGTCATGAATTTTTTCATGGAGATCTACGCAATGTAAACGGATGCGAATTGTACTCAGGATTTTTTCTGTTGAAAATAGCGGCAACCTTGTTGTAAACCACATGTTTCACATTTAGGGTTGCGGGCCAGGCAAATGTATCGGCCATGAAGGATAAGCCAGTGATGAGCTTTATGAATAAGGGCTTCAGGAATATGTTTGATCAGCTCCTTTTCTACTGCTAAGGGAGTGGATGCTGTTTGCGGAACCAGGCCAATTCGTTTACTGACCCTGAATACATGGGTATCTACCGCCATGTTAGGCTGTTTATCAACAACAGAAGTAATAACATTAGCAGTTTTTCTTCCCACCCCGGGTAGTTGTACCAGTTCATCAACTGTCATTGGTATTTTACCATTGAATTGCTCCACCACCTTACCGGCCATACCAATCAGGTGCTTTGTTTTGTTATTCGGGTACGAAATACTTTTTATAAAAGGGAATAGTTCGTCAAATGTGGCTTTGCTCAATGAATGGACATCAGGATATTTTGCAAAGATGGCCGGTGTGGTCATGTTTACCCGTTTGTCAGTGCATTGTGCAGATAGAATGACAGCAACTAATAATTGAAACGGGTCATGGAACTCCAGTTCGGTTTCTGCTACCGGCATATTTTTTTCGAAGTAATCAATAATGAACTGGTATCGTTCTTTGCGGGTCATACCGCAAGATAATGGTGAATGGAGAAGACTGAAATAAAAAAGTCCCGCAACTGCGGGACTAAATTCTTTTAAGCCGATTGATGAACTACTGCACTTCTTCAGCAGAGTGTTCCCGTGCATGGTTCAACACATTCAATACTACTTCGGTGCGGGGTGATTCTGTGAGCTTGTCCAGCCGTTTCATTGAAGCTTTTAAAACAGCCAATTTTTCCCGAAGTGTCCAGTCTTTTTCAAGAGCTGCTTCGATTGCAGTGGTCTGTTCAGCAGAGGTTTCGTTGTACAAATACAATAAAAGATCCTCAGGAGTAAAGTTTGTCATTTGGCAAATCCAGTTAAGTGTCCAATAATAAGATGTGTCCTTGGTAGCGAGATATTAGAAACGTCCGCTATATTAACGGGGGTGGGTTTGCCTTATTGTGTACAGAATACTAATTCTTTGTGTTATCGGGATTTTCCGATACCAGGAAGATCTCCTCGTTGTCCCTTTTCATGAAATATTTTTCCCGTGCTATTTTCTCCACAGCAGCCGGATTTGTCTCAATTGCCTGTAATTCTTTGCGTTCTGAGGCTATCTGGGCTGTATAATATCTTTTGCTTTGCTGTAATTCCCGTAGTTCTTTCCTGCGGTCTAATTGGGTCATCACATCGTTTTTATCCAAAAAAAGGATAACAACGCAGAAAGCTGCAAAGGAAATGAAGTACTTGTTTTTAAGGAAGGCTGGGATATGGGTTAGTAGTTTCATATTATCGGAATTCAGTTGTCTGAAGCCAGAAGCCTGAGCATAAATATTCAGACTTCTGACCTCCGACTTCTTATTCTATTTACCAAATTTAATCTTTCCTTTTGGATATACACCCGAGCTGCCTAATAATTCTTCGATTCTTAACAACTGGTTGTACTTCGCCATACGATCCGTACGGGAGGCTGATCCTGTTTTTATTTGTCCGCAATTCAATGCAACGGCCAGATCTGCGATGGTGGCATCTTCCGTTTCGCCGCTCCTGTGGCTCATGATAGTATTGTATCCGCTATGTTGCGCCAGTGTAACAGCATTGATAGTCTCAGTTACGGTTCCTATCTGGTTTACTTTTACCAATAAGCCGTTAGCAATGTTTTTATCAATACCCTGCTGCAATCTTGTTACATTGGTTACAAAAAGGTCATCGCCTACCAACTGGCATTTTTTACCAACGGCTTGTGTTAATGCGGCCCAACCAGCCCAATCATCCTCAGCCATACCATCTTCAATAGAAACGATTGGGTATTGCTTTACCCATTTCTCCCAAAATTTAACCAGTTGGTCGCTGCTCAGTTCTTTACCGTCGCTTTTATGAAATACATATTTTTTCTTTTTCGCATTCCACAGTTCGCTGTTAGCTGCATCCATGGCAATTACAATTTGAGAGCCGGCTTTATATCCGGATGCCTGAATGGCTTCCATCACGGTGTCAATTGCTTCTTCATTACTTTGAATGTTGGGTGCAAAACCACCCTCGTCACCTACATTGGTGCTGAACCCTTTTTTCTTTAATACTGATTTCAGTGTGTGGAAAATTTCCACACCCCATCTCAATCCTTCGCTGAATGATGGTGCACCAACAGGCATGATCATAAATTCCTGGAAATCGATTTTATTATCTGCATGGGCTCCACCATTCAGAATGTTCATCATCGGGATGGGGAGGGTCTTTGCATTGGTTCCACCCACATAGCGAAATAGCGGCAATGATGCTTCTTCTGCAGCAGCTTTGGCAACGGCCATACTAACGGCAAGAATAGCATTGGCACCTAATTTTCCTTTATTAGTGGTGCCATCTAATTGAATCATCATTTCATCTATGCCGGTTTGGTCGGCTACATCATAGCCAAGCAATACCGGGGCTATGGTCTTGTTTACATTGTCAACGGCTTTCAATACACCCCTGCCCATATATTTTTTCTTGTCGCCATCTCTTAGTTCTACTGCTTCGTGGACACCGGTGCTTGCGCCGCTAGGTACAGCAGAACGGCCAAGAGCCCCTTCATCAGTTATTACATCTACTTCCACAGTAGGATTACCTCTTGAATCTAAAATTTGTCTGGCGAAGATTTCTGAAATGTAGCTCATGATTTGATGTCAAATTTTGGTGAGTAAATCATTTAACGGCAGGCTTTCGTGGTGCAAAGAAACGATGTTTTACCTAAATACTCCGACTGAAATAGGAGCAAGCTGGTTTGTAAATAGGTGAAAAGCTACTTTTTTGCCATTCAAAAATTAACCCTGACAGGACTGGCTTTTTTTGAATAAGTTTGATAGTAATTTTTGAGGGTATGGCATCTGGGATTTTCAGAAGTTTCTATGTTGCATTTTCTTTCTGTGCTTTTGTAGCAACAGCAAAGGGGCAGGCAGGTCTTTGTCCGACCAATCTTGATTTTGAATCAGGCGATTTTAGCAATTGGGCTTGTAAAGCAGGTACTGTTGATCCTTCCGGAAATATCATAGTTTCCGCAACAACACCGCTTCCGGCACGGCACACAATTATCTCCTCCGCTACAGCCGGTAACGACCCTTACGGAAACTTTTCTACCCTTTGTCCTAATGGAAGTCAATATAGTGTGATGCTCGGAAACAGCGGAGGCAGTCACCAGGCAGAAAGTCTTTCTTACACTTATACCATCCCTTCTACACTGACCGTTTTTTCAATCCTGTTCAATTATGCTGTCGTTTTACAGGATTATAATCATCAATTATATGAGAAGCCGCGGTTTAGGGCGAGGATCGTTGACCTTTCCACCAATTCACCGTTACCCTGTGTAGACTTTGATTTTGTTACATCAGCAGCTTTGCTGGGGTTTCAGATATCACCATCTTCTCCTCCCAATGCACCTGTTTACTATAAGGACTGGACTCCTGTTTCTATTAACTTGAGTCCTTACATTGGCAGAACCATCATGCTGGAATTCATCACCAACGATTGTGTATACCAGGCCCATTTCGGATATGCTTATGTAGATGTAAATACTAATTGTAACGGTGCCATCTCAGGAACGAATATCTGCCAGGGTGATAATTCAATAACACTAACAGCTCCTTTTGGTTTTCAGTCTTACAAATGGTTTTCAGATAATACATTTACAACGATACTGTCAACCTCACAAACATTGCCACTAAACCCGGCACCTACTGTGGGAACTGTTATTCCGGTTGTTGTATCCCCATATCCTGGTTTTGGTTGCGAGGATACTTTGTATGCCACTGTTGGCATTTCACCCAAGCCGGTTTCTAATGCAGGGCCCGATGCAATTATTTGTAAAGGCTCACAGGTACAGATAGGTGGGACCAGCACACCTGGTTACAATTACGAATGGCGACCGGCTGGCCAGGTAAGCAGTACAGTTATAGCTAATCCATTTGCCTGGGTTGTTTCTTCCAGCCCAACAGAGTTTATTGTAAAAACAACAGATATACTGACTGGCTGTTTTTCTGAAGACACAACGATAGTTTCAAGTGCCGTGGTTGATACAGCAATACGTTTGAATGGCAAAGCTTCTTTTTGTGATTATGGCATCCCGGAGGCAACGCTTACAGTTAATAACATCTCAACATCCTATCAGTGGTACAATGCCGCTAACCCGATACCCGGAGCTATATCTTCGTCGTATCAGCCTGTAACAACCGGGTCTTATTGGGCACAGATCGTTCAGAATGGATGTACAGATACAACTGCGGCGATTGCAGTAAGTGTTAATCCTTTACCACAAGCATCCTTTGATGTTGATAAAGACACACTTTGTATTAACGGGGGTTCTTTCCAGTTTACCAATACATCTTCAGTACCGGATAATTCTCCGATGACCTATAATTGGAAATTCAGCGATGGCAGCTCTTTGCAAACAACAGATGCTGTTAAAACATTTTCAGTGGCAGGTGATTATGATATCAAGCTTATTTCTACCACGGCAGCAGGCTGCAAAGACAGCGCAGTTTCTAAAGTGCATTTATTGCCAAATGGAACTCCGCTTTTTAGCTGGGATTCAATTTGTATTAACAGGCCGGTTTTATTCCGTAATCTGAGTAATGAGAACGGGTCGGCATCCGTCCAGTATAACTGGACATTTAATGATGGGGGCCCAGGTTCTACCTTAAAAGATCCGTTGCCGGTTACATATACCAATACAGGAAATGTAGATGTGGTGTTGCAAATGACAAGCCCGGGTTGCGAAAACCAGGCGCAAACACTAACAAAACAGGTAAGGGTGAATGCACCCAAACCTGGCACCCATTACAAAAGCATTACCACACCTGAAGGCAGCTCACAATTCATTCATGCAAGAGATGGCATCGGGTCTATATACAATTGGACACCCAAAGTGCAGCTCAGCAGTTATAACACACAATACACAGAGTTTTTTGCAACCGGTAATGATGTGCAGTATATGATTGACATTACAGATAAAAACACCTGCATTACAACGGATACGATATTGATGCAGATATTAAAAAAGCCGGGATTTTATCTGCCAACTGCCTTTACTCCCAATGGAGATGGTCTGAATGAAGTGGCCCGTCCTTATTTAATAGGTATGAAATCGTTGAAGAGTTTTTCTGTTTTCAACAGGTGGGGCAACCTTCTTTTCTTCAGTACCAAATATGGCGAAGGGTGGAATGGTAAATACAAAGGGCAGGAGCAGGCAGTTGGGGTGTATATATGGATACTTGAATTTTATAATAATGATGGTAAGCTTATAACTGAAAAAGGAAGTATTACTCTTATACGATAACTACCGCTTGTCTTCTTTTTTCGCCATTTGCCGGTCAGCTAGTTTCCGATTTTTCAATTCTCCCTTACCTTTAAAAAAATAAAAAATTATGCGTCTTATCCTTTTTGCTTTAAGCCTGTCGTTATTATTACTGAATACAAAAACAACCCGGGCCCAAACAGCACCCAAACTCATAACCACCGTTGAAGGTATTAAAGAGTATGAACTAAGTAATGGCCTCCGGATATTATTGATGCCCGATGGGTCTCAAACCAACATTGCGGTAAACATTGTTTACAAAGTTGGCAGCCGGCATGAGGGTTACGGTGAAAGCGGAATGGCCCACCTGCTGGAGCATATGTTATTTAAGCAATGCAAAAAATTTGTTGATATTAAAAAAGCAATTGCCGATAAAGGGGCACAGGCAAATGGCACCACCTGGTACGACAGAACTAATTATTACGAGATATTGTCTGCATCAGACGAAAACCTTCGATGGGCGATTGATATGGAAGCAGACAGGATGGTGAATTCTAAAATTCTGCCGGAAGAACTGAAAAAGGAATTTAGTGTGGTAAGAAATGAATTTGAAATAGGAGAAAACTATCCCAGCGGTGTCCTGAATGAAAGGGTACTCTCTGCTATGTTCCTCTGGCATAACTATGGCAAATCCACTATTGGAAGCAAAGAAGATATAGAAAGAGTGAAAGCAGAAAACCTGAAAGTATTTTATAAAAAATATTATCAGCCGGATAATGCTGTATTGATTATTGCCGGAAAGTTTGATGAGAAGAAAGCGTTGGCTTATTGCCAGCAGTATTTTGGCCCCATTCCTAAGCCAACCAGAGTATTACAACCCACCTACACTGTGGAACCGCCACAGGATGGTGAAAGAAATGTATCACTTCGCCGCACCGGGGATATTCAGTATATCGGGATGGCCTATCATACTCCTTCTGTAGCAGACAAAGACTATGCATCTAATGATGCATTGATTGAAATTCTGACAAATGATCCTTCCGGTGTTTTGTATAAGCAATTGGTGGAAACAAAAATGGTTTCAAAACTCTATGGTTATTCTCAAACCTTATTTGATCCGGGCTTTTCTTATTTTGAAATAGAAGTACCCAAGGATAAGAGTATAGATAGTGCCAAACATACCCTGCTTACAACTATGGACGGATTGGGTTCAATGACCTTTACGGAAGAAGACCTTACCCGTGCCAAAAACACTATTTTAAAAGGGATTGAAAATGGTATGAGCCGTACAACAAACTTTGCCATTTCGCTGACCGAGTATATTGGTGCCGGTGACTGGAGGCTCTTCTTTTTATACCGGGACAGGATAGAAAAACTAACCGTAGCAGATATACAAGCTGCTGCCAAAAAATACTACAAACCTTCTAACCGTACTTGTGGTGTTTTTGTACCAGAAGCCGCACCAGAAAGAACAGTGGTAGCTGAAACACCGGATATTGCAAAACTGCTGAACGGATACAAAGGAAAAGAAGTGGCTGCTCAAAAAGCAAATTTTGAAAATACAATAGAGAATATAAAAAAGAATATTGAGTACGGAACACTTGTCAACGGAGGAAAATATGCTTTGTTGGAAAAGCCAACCAAAGGCGATAAGATAACCGCATCGATCATCCTGCGGTTTGGTGATGACAAAAGTTTGAATAATAAATCTGAGATAGGAGGTGTTTTGGCCGACATGCTTAAGTCCGGAACAGCTACCAAGACAAAAGAACAAATAGCGGATGAACTGGACAAGATCAAGACAACCATTTCTTTTTTCGGAAGCGGCACCTCTCTCTCAATAAATATCAATACCGATAAACAAAACCTTACGGCTGCACTCGCATTGCTGGATGATATGCTAAAGAATCCAAAGTTTGATGCAGCAGAGTTTGATAAAGTGATATTGGATACAAAAGCTGATTATGAAGCAGGTAAAAGCGATCCTCAAACCATAGCCTCTGAGAAGCTGCAGAAAATGCTGAGTAATTATCCTCCTGGTCATCCTTACTATGCTTCCAGCACTGATGAAGGCCTGGAGGAACTTGCAAAAGTGAAACTCGATGATGTAAAGAAATATTACAAGGATTTTTATGGTGCAAATAATTCAGTGTCTTCATTCGTCGGCGAACTGGATAAGGGTAAGATTAAAACATTCCTTGAAAATAGTTTTGGCAAATGGAACAGTAAGGAAACTTATAAGGAGGTGGAACCAATGTATTTTGAAACGAAAGCAAAAACTGAAACTATCAATACTCCTGATAAAACCAATGCCATGTTACTGGGGGGTATAAATCTGAATATTTCCCGCAAACATCCCGATTATCCGGCAGTGATTGTGGCCAATGAATTGCTGGGTGGAGGAGCTTTCCTTTCTTCAAGAATTCCACAACGCCTCAGAGAAAATGAAGGTATGAGTTACGGCGCAGGCAGTTTTATGAATGTGGAATATAAATACAACACTGGTAACTGGGGATTGTATGCTTTTTTTAATCCAATCTACAAAGGCAGATTGGATTCTGCATTGCACCAGGAAGTGGATAAGGCTATCAAAGGTGGTTTTACACAGGACGAGCTGAGTAAATCAATTACCAGCTGGCAGGAACAAAACAGAACAACTCTTGGCAATAATGATAACTTAACAGGTATCATCCGTTCTTTTTTACAGAATGACAGGGATCTTAATCAATTCACTGAATTTGAGAATAAGGTAAAAGCCTTAACGTTGGATGCTGTAAATGCAGCACTTCGTAAATATTTCGACAAATCGAAATTAGTAATGGTATATGGCGGTGATTTTGAGAAAGGAAAAACAACTAATCCGGCTGACAAAAAAGGATTTTAATTTGTAAGTGTTTTAAAAATAGTTTCTAAACTCTGGTTTTCGCTTTGCAGTGAAACAATGTTCAGGTTTTGCTGCAAAGCGATTTCCATTAATTGCTTCCTTACTGCTTCCGGAATTGCAGTTTGGAGTTTATACTGGTTGTTTTGCAATTGTTCCACTTTCGAAACCCCGTTTAATTTTTCCAAAAGCCTTTTATCAACTGATTCCTTGAATGCAACAACTACCGTATGATTACCCTCGCTTCCTTTTTGCAGGTTACTTAATTTGTCATCAGCAACCAGCTGTCCTTTATTGATAATAATGACCCGATCACACATGGCTTCTACTTCCTGCAGGATGTGAGAGGAGAATAGAACTGTTTTATTCTGCCCTTGTTTTTTTATCACATCTCTTATCTCAATGATCTGGTTAGGGTCAAGACCGGAAGTCGGTTCATCCAATATCAATACTTCCGGATCATGTATCAGTGCGGCGGCTAATCCAACCCTTTGTTTGTAGCCTTTAGAAAGTTGCCCGATTTTCTTTTTGTTTTCAATTTTCAGCCCGGTGAGTTCAATTACACTTTCAATTTTGGCTTTGGGGTTTTCTACCTTGTGAATTTCTGCCACAAACCCTAAATATTCCCTTACGTACATATCATAATAAAGGGCATTCAGCTCTGGCAGGTAGCCTATCTTCTTTTTTGTTTCCAGTGGTTGCTCGGCTACATTAATGCCACAAACCCAGGCTTCACCACCTGTTTGCTGCAAATAACCTGTAATGATTTTCATCGTCGTGGATTTGCCGGCACCATTTGGCCCGAGAAAGCCGACAATCTCACCCTTATTTACTTTGAATGAGATATTATTAACGGCCTTTTGCTCTCCATATTCTTTCAGCAGGTTTTTTACTTCGATTGACATAATGCAAACCTACATTAAAACGGCAAAATGGCTGAACCGGGCTTTGCTGGCACTTATTTGTGTATTTTTATCTGGTATGTTAACGGTTATTGTAATAGTGTTTATTATCGGGTATGCTGCCATTGTACTGGAGCAACCATTAAAAGTGAATAAGGCAGCTACAGCTCTTGTAACCGGCGTTTTATGCTGGGTGATTTTTGCTGTAATGGGCACGGATAAGCAATCAGCAGGTCATCTTGTTACGGAATACCTGGGTGAAGTGGCCGGTATTTTGTTTTTTTTATTAGGTGCTATGACAATAGTTGAACTTATTGATGCGCATGATGGATTTGAAGTCATTACGAGCCGTATCCGTACAACAAGCAAAAGAAAATTGGTCTGGGTCATAGGGTTTATAACGTTCTTTCTTTCTGCAGTATTGGATAATCTTACTACTACTATTGTTCTTGTTTCTTTATTGCGCATTATTATTCCTGATAAAAAAGACAGGCTCTTATTTGCAGGACTTGTAATTATCGCTGCTAATGCCGGCGGTGCATGGAGCCCTATTGGTGATGTAACAACTACTATGCTTTGGATAGGTGGTCAGATTACTGCAGGAAGCATTATTGTGCAAGCAATATTGCCGGCCCTTGTTTGTTTTTTAGTGCCCGCCTTTATCATCAGCAGGCAGGTGAAAGGGAATGCTGAACGGGCATACGAGCCTGTGGAAAAAAAGAACTTCAGCAGCACCAGCCGTGAAAGGAGTATAGTATTCTGGCTGGGTCTTGGAAGCCTGTTATTTGTACCCGTATTTAAAACTGTTACTCATCTGCCGCCTTATATGGGTGTGTTATTGGGATTAGGTGTAATGTGGGTGATAACAGAGATGATCCATCATGAAAAAGATGAGGCTGAGAAAGGTTTGTATTCCGTCAATCATGCCTTACGAAAAATAGATACACCAAGCATTTTATTTTTCCTTGGTATTTTACTAAGCATCGCTGCTTTGCAGGCCTCAGGTGTTCTTACCAACCTTGCCACGGCGATGAATGATTCTATTGGTAATATTAACATAATCACTCTTTTAATAGGGCTCTTATCGGCGATAGTTGATAATGTGCCATTAGTTGCTGCTGCCCAGGGCATGTATGGGTTGGAACAATATCCAACAGGACATTTTTTCTGGGAATTCCTGGCTTACTGTGCCGGTACAGGGGGCAGTTGTTTAATTATAGGCTCTGCAGCTGGTGTGGCTGCTATGGGATTGGAGAAAATCGAATTCTTCTGGTACCTGAAAAAAATTGGGTGGCTGGCATTGCTCGGATACCTGGCAGGTGCTGCTGTTTTTCTTCTACAACATTACCTGCAGGGGTAAAAAGCTATAAACCGCTAAACTCGTATAGCGGGTCAATATCTGTACCTGCTTTCATCTCTACTACTGGTTTGATAATTCCATCATGCAGGTCGTATACCCAGCCATGCAGGTCAGGTCTTTGTTCATTATTCCATGCTTTTTGGATAATGGCTGTTTTTGCAAGATTGAAAACCTGTTCTTTTACATTTAGTTCAACCAGGCGGTCCACCTTTTTATCTTCATCAATGATGGCTTCCAGTTCTTTCCTGTGAATCCGGTAGATGTCTTTGATATTCCTCAGCCACATATTCAGTACCTGGTTGAAGTCGTCATTTGATATAGCAGCCTTAATACCCCCGCAGCCATAATGACCGCAAACCACCACATGTTTTATTTTCAGGTGATTCACTGCATAATCAAGCACACTCATCAGGTTCACATCAGTATTGACCACCAGGTTAGCTACATTCCGGTGGATGAATATTTCTCCAGGCTCTGTTTGTGTTATTTGATCAGGCGGTACCCGGCTATCACTACAGCCAATCCATAAGAACTCGGGTGACTGTACATGTAACAATCTTTCAAAAAATCCCGGGTCTTCGGCCAGTTTTTTAGCAGCCCAGTGTTTATTATCATGTAGTAAGACCTCGTATGCTTTCATGGTTTTCTTTTATGCCCAAAAATACCTTTTAATGTATTGAAAATGTGAACAGTTGTTCGGGTAATGATATCAAATTGTTCAGCATAAATAATATAAAAATGACAATTAGCTTGAACAAATTCGATTATTCACTGTTAGTTTTGCACCCTGATGGCAGAATAACCGGGATCAGGCTAAATTGTCAGCGTTGGTATTCAAAGGTTTGGTTTAAAGAATGTAAAGCATTATTTTGCACACTTTCAATGAAGAACAAAAGAAAAATATACAGTGTTTTCCAGCAAGTCTCAGCTATCCTTATGATATTGGCGTTGCTCTGGCTTACGGTAAGCACTCCTTTTGTTTTTGCCAGCCAGCAAAAGCTTGCCAGCCAGGATAAAATAGAAAAGAATCAATCACCGCTTAGTGGTAATGAAGAAGAGTCTTCTAACCCTTTTTCAAGCACAACGGAAGAAAAAAATCCCACGAGTACTTCTTTCTCAGAAGAGTACCTGCATGATCATCATGTTGCAGACCATTTCTTTCCCATAGCTACGCAATATCATACTTGCGGCAATTCAGACACTTATATTGCATACCACGGCGAATTACATGTCCCTCCGCCCAACGCTGCATAATTAATATTTGCTTTTATCGATGATGGCTTTAGCTTTTTAAAGCCATTCTTTCACAACGTTGTCATTGTACATGGCAGCATGTTTTTTTATACCGGCGTTAAAGTTCTACTATCATGAGTTCAAATAAAAATGTATTTGCGAATTTAAAAAGTGATTTGCCATCAGGTCTTGTGGTTTTTCTTGTTGCACTGCCGCTTTGTTTGGGTATTGCCCTGGCCAGCGGGGCTCCTTTTTTCAGCGGTATCATTTCGGGCATAATTGGAGGAATCGTTATAGGATCATTAAGTAACTCTCCATTAAGTGTAAGCGGTCCGGCTGCAGGGTTAGCAGCACTTGTGTTTGGCGCTATTTCTTCTATTGGCGATTATAGTTTGTTTTTATGTGCGGTTCTGATAGCAGGTATAATACAAATACTGCTGGGTGTTGCCAAACTGGGCGGTATTGCGAATTATATTCCTGGTAGTGTAATTAAAGGAATGCTTACCAGCATTGGTATTCTCATTGTAGCCAAACAAATTCCTCATGCATTCGGGTATGATAAGGACGAAAAGGGAAATATTACAGAACTTCTTCCCTACGGAGATGAGGATATGCATGAATTGTTACAACCTTTACAACACATCGAAGTAGGAGTTTTTATTCTTTGTCTCTTGTCAATTATTATAATGATTGTATGGGATAAACCTTTTATCAGAAAAAAAATAAAATTTGTACCCGGAGCCTTGGTAGCAGTAATCGTAGCGGTTATAATCAATGAGATCTGGATTAAAACAGGAAGTGTACTGGCTGTGCAGAACGAACACCTGGTCCAGATAAAGGTGGCAGGCAGTGCCAATGAGTTCTTTAGCTTCTTTACCTTACCCGATTTCAATGGATTTTTGAACGGGACCGTTATTGTGTATGGAATTGTAATCGCATTGATTGCTTCATTGGAAACACTGTTGAGTATTGAAGCAATCGATAACCTTGACCCCCAGCGTCGGGTTACTAATACCAATAAGGAATTATTTGCGCAAGGAGTTGGCAATTCAGTTGCGGGTCTTATTGGCGGTTTACCAGTAACAAGTGTAATCGTCCGTAGCAGTGCCAATGTTAATTCAGGAGCAAAATCTAAAATGTCGGCAATCATTCATGGGGTAATGCTGCTGGTGTCAATCATTTTTATTCCCAGCTTGCTGAACAAGATTCCTTTATCAGCATTAGCTGCAATACTTTTATTGACGGGCTATAAGCTTGCAAAACCTGCAGTCTTTATGAACTTTTGGAAAGCAGGTAAATACCAATTTATACCATTCATTGTCACAGTGATTGTAATAATAGCTGTCGATTTATTTGGGGTTGTTCCTGCACTGGGCGGTAAGGGCTTATTAATTGGTGTAATGGCAGGAATTATTGCAGCCGCTGGAGCAATACTCCATGGTAATCTCAAGAATTCATATTACTTCCACTCAGATACGCATAAGGAAGGTAACACTATCCAGATAAAACTTTCTGAGGAAGTTTCATTTTTAAACAAAGCAGCTATCCGCCAAACGCTGGATCATATGCCTGAAAATTCTTCAGTGGTAATTGACGCATCTAATACAAAATATATCGATTATGATGTGCTTGAACTGATAAAGGAATTCAGGGATATAAAAGTTCCCCTAAAGAAAATACAGCTTCAGCTGGTTGGTTTCAAGGATGCTTACAAAATAGAAAACTATTCACATGTTCAATCAGTACATTAAATTTTCATCAATGAAAACACTAAACAAAGAACTACAGAGTAAAATAACACCCCGTAAAGCATTAGAAATTTTGCAAAAGGGAAATGACCGGTTTATCAACAACCTGAAGGCTAACCGTAACCTGCTGGAGCAGGTAAATGATACTAGTGAAGGCCAGTGGCCTTTTGCAACAGTTCTTAGTTGTATTGACAGCCGCACTTCAGCCGAATTGATTTTTGACCAGGGATTGGGCGATATTTTCAGTGTACGTATCGCAGGTAACATTGTAAATACAGATATCCTTGGCAGCATGGAATTTGCCTGTAAAGTGGCAGGCTCAAAACTGATAGTGGTATTGGGCCATACAAAATGCGGAGCGGTAAAAGGAGCTTGTGATCATGTGGAAATGGGTAATCTTACAGAACTGCTGTCAAAATTACAACCTGCTGTCTATGCTGAAAGAGAAACACTCAATGTAGAGCATCGCAACTCGAAAAACTCAATGTTTGTAGAAAATGTTGCAGCTATCAATGTCCGTCGCTCTGTTAAGAGCATTATTGAACGTAGTTACATCATTGAACAGATGGTGGAGAACGGAGAGATTGGTGTTGTGGGTGCTATGTATGATGTGGAAACCGGGCAGGTGGAATTCTATGAAGACGTGGAATATATCAAAGATGAAATGAGCCCGGAATTCAGTATGGCTGAGCTAAGGCATTGATTTTTTTTGGAGCCGGATTTTATTATCCGGTTCCTTCTTTTTAAGAAATGAATGATGATGAATAGTACTACGTTCAATGAGCAGCATGTAATTCATGAACTAAAACATTTTCTGCCATCTCAACAGGCATTGAAAGATTTTATTCATCATAACTCCCTCCATGCTTTTCAGCATATGAAATTTTATGATGGTATTTTCAAGGCATCTAAAATATTTGGTTTCCAGGTGCATTTACAGTTACCGGAGTACCGGGAAATGTATCAAACCGGAAGAATAAGGGAAGATGTGCTGCAAATGGTGATTGCTGATAAGAAAGGCAAAGAGGCGCTAGTTATTTGGAAAGCGAAACTCATCAGTCAGGACTACGATACGATTAATCATCCAAGAATAGGGCAATTAAGAAAATACTGGAAAGAAATTTACCAGCTGGATTTAGATAATAAAGTACATCCGTTACTCTTTCGTATTCTTTGTGCTTTTTTAGACCAGGGTATTGCTATTGACGGTTTTCCTGTTGTAAACAAACCTTTTATTGACAGTATTAAGGAAATGGAGCAAAATAGTTTTGTCAGTTTCTTTAAAACGAAAGCAGTTAAGCAGAAATTCCTGTCTGGTAATTACTCCATATCAGAGCTTTTAAAAACGATTGTAGGTAAAGAAGAATACTTTGAGCAATACCTTTTCGACCAGCAATTTGCTCATCACGGATGGAGTGGTTTCATAAGTGCTGTGGAAGATAACCCACAAACATTGCTCGACAGGAAGCAGATAACACTGAAAGAATTACTGGAATTTGAGTTGCTGATGGAACTCGATGCACTAAATCATGCATTGGGAAATAAATGGAAGCCATTAGCCAATAATGTTACTGGGCCACCGGTTCATTTATTTGCTGATGTTCCTAAAACTGAATTTGCTGAAGTAATAGAACTATGGCAGGACGCTTTTGAATGGAGTTATTACGATTCAGTATTAAAAGGTATCAGCATGTATGGTGAAAAAAGAATGGCTGAAAATGGTCTGGGTTTTATCAGCCCGTCTTCAGATGAACATGCAGGCCCTTCGCTTCAGGCTATTTTCTGTATTGATGAGAGGGAAGATTCGATTCGCCGCCATATTGAAGCTGTTGATAAAAAAGCGGAAACATTTGGTGCTCCCGGATTTTTTGGAGTGGAGTTTTATTTTCAGCAGGAAGGGGGGAAGTTTTATGATAAACTTTGTCCGGCACCGGTTACTCCGAAATATTTAATTAAAGAGCATGATGCCAAATCAACCAGAAAGGATGAACTCATCTATACCAAACATACGCATGGTATTCTTTCCGGCTTTATCCTCAGTATTAGTTTTGGTTTTTGGGCTTTTATTAAAAAGATCCAATTGTTGTTTCGCCCCAAAATGAGCCCTGCTATTTCAAATGCTTATGGGCATATGGATAAACAATCTGTGCTTACTATCGAAAATAAAGATCCGTCGGATATAGAAAACGGGTTGCAGATAGGATACACGTTGGAGGAAATGGCTGCAAGGGGCGAAGGTTTTTTACGGGGTATAGGGCTAGTTAAAAATTTTGCACCGATTATTTATTTTGTTGCACATGGCAGCAGCAGTGCAAATAATCCGCATCATGGTGCACACGACTGCGGTGCATGCAGCGGAAGGCCGGGTGCCACCAATGCCAGGGTGCAGTCTTTTATTTTGAATCACAAAAGAGTAAGGGAGTTATTAGCAGCCAGGGGGATTATAATTCCGGATACCACGCAGTTCATAGGCAGTATGCATGATACGGCTGCTGATGTGATAGGTTATTATGATGAAGAAATACTGAGTGCAGAGAATAAAAAAAGGCATCTTATCAACATACAGAATTTTGAAACAGCTTTAAACCTGAATGCAAAGGAAAGAAGCAGACGTTTTGCATCTATCAATACTAAACAGGAATTGGAACAAGTCCGTAAGGCAATACACAGTCGTTCAGTTTCATTATTTGAGCCAAGACCTGAGTTAGGACATGGTACCAATACCTTAGCCATCATTGGCCGCAGGCAAACATCTAAGGGCCTGTTTCTCGACAGAAGGGCTTTCTTAAATAGTTATGATTATACCACTGATCCTGACGGAGCAATTCTGACTGCAGTGATGCGGCCTATCGGGTTGGTTTGTGGTGGTATCAACCTGGAATATTATTTCTCTCGGGTTGATAATATAAAAATGGGAGCAGGTACCAAGCTTCCACATAATGTAATGGGATTGTTTGGTGTAGCCAATAGTAGTGATGGCGATCTGCGTCCCGGCCTTCCCTGGCAAATGATTGAAGTACATGACCCGGTTAGGTTGCTGGTGATAGTAGAGCACAAGCCAGATATTGTTTTGAAAGCTATTCAATCAAGTCCCGAGGTGTTTGAATGGTATAATAATGAATGGGTTCATATTGTATCGCTGCACCCTGAAGAAAGGCAGTTTTATTATTTCAAGAAAGGGGCATTTGTAAAATATGAAACAATCACCAGTAACAGTGAAATAAAAACTATCCATAATATGGAGGAATTTATTGAGGGGGCAAAAGAAATGGAAACAAATCACATTGTTCATGCCACGGAGGAAAACCTGCCAGTGTATTTGCTGGATTAATATAACAAGAAAGACTTTTTAAATGGGCCAACTACTTTTTTTATTTATCGCCATACCAATGCTGGCTTTTTTTGCCACACTTTTATGGCAAAACAAAAGCGAAAAAGCTATTGGCAGTATTGTACGGGTTGCTAAAGTGTCCAATATTTTAATCGCTATCTCATTTCTTGTTTGGTGGATAGTAAATGGTATTGAGCCAGTGAGTTATAAACTGGCGACACTTTACGAAACTGATCATTTTGTTTTTGCCATTCAATTGTATTATGACGAAATAACCGCTGTGTTTAGTATTGTTGGTACTTTGCTGTTCTTTTTAGTGGCCACCTTCAGTAAGTATTACATGCACCGTGACCATGGTTACAAACGGTTTTTTAATACTATATTATTATTTGCAACAGCTTATAATTTTATCATTCTGGCCGGAAATTTTGAGACCTTATTCATTGGCTGGGAGATAAAAGGTATATGTTCATTTATACTGATAGCTTTTTACCGTGACCGCTATTTGCCAGTAAAGAATGCATTTAAAGCTGTTTCTAATTACCGTGTCAGCGATGTGGCTCTTATGCTTGCTATGTGGATGATGCACCATCTTACGCATCAGAATATTAGCTTCTCTCAACTGGGCGAAGCAAAAGAAATTGCTAATGCAGCGAATCAAACCGGCATGGCAATCTTTATAGTTTGCATGATTATACTTCCGGCAACCATTAAATCGGCTCAGTTCCCCTTCACGACCTGGCTGCCAAGAGCAATGGAAGGACCCACGGCATCTTCCGCTATATTCTATGGCTCTCTCAGTGTACATATTGGTGTTTTCCTGTTGCTCCGCACCCATCCTTTTTGGGAAGATATGCTGTGGGCAAAAGTTGCCATAATTACAATTGGTGCAATAACCGCCATTATGGCTACGATGATAGCAAGGGTACAACCAACAGTTAAAACGCAGATTGCTTATTCATCTGCTGCACAAATAGGACTGATGTTTATTGAAATTGCATTAGGATTCCATTGGCTGGTACTTGTTCATTTTGCCGGTAATGCTTTTTTAAGAACATACCAACTGTTGGTTTCTCCTTCGGTGCTGAACTACCTTGTACATCACCAGTTTTTCCATTATTCACAACCAAAGCAAAAGGCGGTTTCAAAAATAACGGCTTCTTTCTACATGCTGGGCATCAAGGAGTGGAATCTGGACACCATTATGTTCAGGTATCTGTGGAGCCCTTTCAAATGGCTTGGAAAGCAATTACGGTTTTTACAATCCTCTATTTTCATCGCCATTCTTGCAGTGGCAGCACTTACCCTGTTGATCATTGGTTACGCTGATCCCGCAATCATACCTTCTTCAGGCGAAGTGGTACCGGTTTTTTCAATGAGTATAGCATTGGCAGTTACCCTTTTTGCTTTTTCTTACCGGAAGTCGGCTTTAAAAGCATGGATATATTTACTGACCGGACACCTGTTTATTATAGCTGCAATATTGTTTAATGTGCCTCATATTAATCTTATTGAGATCATATTTTATGCAAGCGGTGTATTGCTGGCTTTTTTACTGGGATTTTATTGTCTGAAAAAAATAAAAGCTATTGATAACGATATTTCACTCAACCAGTTTCATGGATATGTATATGAACAGAACACAACAGGATTTTTGTTTTTGGTGTCAGCGATGGGAATACTGGGCTTTCCATTAACAGCAGCTTTTATAGGCATCGACGTGTTGTTTACTTACGTACGCAGCAGCCAGGCCGTACTGATTATTTTGATGGCATTGTGTTTTATATTTATTGAACTTTCAGCGTTCCGTATTTTACTGCGCATCTTCCTTGGTCCTCATAAAAAATTAAATCACCCTGTAGCATTTCGTTCATCTTAGTATGAAGATAATATTGATATTACCTGTTTTGCTTTTTACACTTAAAGCAGCGGCACAAAATGACAGGATAAACGATTTTAATAACACTAACTGGCTGCAAATATTGAATACGATCAGCCTTGATAAAAAATGGAGCCTCCACCTGGAGTATCAGTGGCGAAGGGAAAAAGGATTTAAGAACTGGCAGCAAAGCTTGCTGAGGATGGGGGCTAATTACAAGTTAAATGATAATGTTACTGTGCATTTGGGATACGGATGGATAGAAACATTCCTTTATGGTGATTATCCGATTGCATCTGCCGGCACATTTCCGGAACATCGCATTTACGAACAGCTTATATTCCGGCAACAGGTTAAAAGATGGACTTTCAGTCACCGGTTCAGGACAGAACAACGTTGGCTTGGTCGGGTAAAACCTAATACAGGTGGTAGCAGGGAAATTGAAAACTGGAGTTTTCTACACCGGTTCCGGTATCAGTTCCGTGCACAATATCCATTTTATACAAAGAGAGATAAACAATTCTATGGCGCCGCTGCAGATGAACTATTTATCGGCGCTGGTAAAAACCTCGGTGTAAATATTTTTGACCAGAACAGGATCTTTTTATTGTTTGGCCATCGGGTAAATAAAACATTTTCATTCGAAGCCGGTTATTTTAATCAAACCCTGCAGCAGGGGCGAAGAGTAAATAACAACACCATCATGCAGCGCAATAACGGTGTTGTTATTTCTTCATTTTTTAACTGGTGATGATGAGTTCAACAACGTATCATCCGTATAGTGTTCATTCAATTTTACAGGATGCGATTTTTTGCCTGCCACTTTCATTTGTATCACATCTACCATTAGGGCAAAAGCCATGGCAAAATAGATATAGCCTTTCGGGATATGTACGCCGAAGCCTTCAACCAGCAGGGTAAAGCCAATCAGCAATAAAAAACTTAAGGCAAGAATTTTAAAGGCCGGGTGCTTATTCACAAAATTGCTGATAGGAGCTGCTGCAACCAGCATAATAGCAACCGTAACAATCACTGCCACATACATTACCCATAATTCATTAGCCAAACCAACAGCGGTAATAATTGAATCAACGGAGAAAACCAGGTCTAATAAAAGTATTTGTCCGATAATACTTGTAAAATTGGCAGTGGTGATTTTCTTCTCCCCATCTTCATGTTCCCCTTCCATTTTGTAATACATTTCTTTTACACTTTTATACAAAAGAAACAGACCACCTAAAATCAGTATCAGGTCTTTACCACTAAAGCTATTATTTAATACAGTAAACAACTCATTATCCAGCTTCATTATGACAGAAATGACTGCTAATAGCCCAAGCCGCATAACCATGGCCAGCAGAATGCCCACATTTCTGGCTTTTCGCTGTTGCCCGGGTGGCAGTTTACCAGCCAGAATAGAAATGAAAATAATATTGTCTATACCCAGCACCACTTCCAAAGCAATTAGTGTAAGAAGCGAAATAATGAGTTGATAGTCCATGATAGTTTAGTTTACCTGTTTTAATCAAAGTCAAATAAATTACTTAAAAATCCGCCCCGTCTTCTATTTGGGTTTTCATTATTATCATTTCTTCGGTTTCGGTTAAAGAACCCTTCGTCATCATCATCGTCGTCATCGTCATCGAATTGCTTTTGTTGTTCTTTGTTTTGTTTCAACTGTTGATTCGATTCTGCCGCTGCAGATTTTTCAATGATTTTATCTAACTCGCCTTTGTCTAACCAAACGCCACGACACTTGGGACAGTAGTCGATTTCTACGCCTTGTCTTTCCGACATAACCAATAACTCTTCACAAGATGGACATTTCATACATTTAAAATTTAAGATTTAATAATTATTGTAAAAAGTTTCCCGCTGCCCATTGCAGCATGTTTTCTGTTTTAAAAAATTTGGCCTTGAGTTCTTGCAATTTTTGCAGGGCTTCCAATGTTTTATTTTCCCTGGCATTGATAAGAAACAAAGAACTTTCTCCGGCCTGGAAACGGATTTCCTCGCCCCGCTGCAAGGCATAATAATTTTTGTAGACTTTCTCTTGCAATACTATCTGGGATTTAAGCGTTACCAACTCGTTATAATAGCGTTTTACTTTGTTTTCTATTTGCAACTGCTTCTGGCTTTGCTGTAGCCGGGTTTCTGTGATTTTTAATTTTGCTTTCCGGTATTCCCCTCTGCCCTGCGAAAGACGGAGTGGTATACCCAGCGATAGGCCGTATTGAAAATTGTTTTCAAATAATGGCCCGGTAGCGGTCTTCAATACATCATACCCTTTGCCGAGTTGATTGTATTTAAAATTTACAACCGGCAGTAATTCCTGGAACTTCAGTTTCTTTTCGATACCCAGTATATCCAATTTATAATTGTACAGTACCAGTTCTGGGTGGTTAAAGCGGGCGGCAGATAACAAACTATTCAGGTCAGGGATAGTAGCAGCATTTAGATTTATAGTTTGTAAATCAGCATCTGGCATTACTGTTTCTGGTAAATTATAGGGTTGTGTTTCGGCAGTCCATAAATAGGCAGATAAGTCCAATCCGGCATTTTGAAAGTCTAACCAGGCCTGGCTTTGCAGCAATTCGAAATTTTGTAATTGGGTCAGAGCTTCTGTGGTATCAATAGCCGGCCGGTCTCCCAATTGAAAAGCGGTTCTTACGAATCGTACCCGTTTTTCATTTACAGCAACAGCATCGCTCAGAATTTTATATGCCTGGTATTGTTGTGTCCAGTTCCAATAACTTTTCATCGCCTCCAAAAGAAGGTCATTTAGTATATTCCTTTTTTCTGCTTCAGAAGCTGTACGGTAGATCTTTGCAGATTGCAGGGCAGCTCTTCTTTTATCCATCAACAAATTTTTTGCTAATGGGATACTGATACCGAAATAACCTGTTTCGCCCAACGTCTCTTCAGGAGATGTACGACTGCCGGATAATTTTTCTAAACCCGTACTTACTTCTACGCCAAACCAGGTGGGGATGGATAATTCCGGCCGGTTGTATAAGTAGTAATCGGTACCATCAAATGTTTTTTGTGCCGACTCATTTTTCAGAACCGGGTCAAACATGCCCCTGGCAATCGTTACATCGGCTTTCGCTTTTTCTATAAATATATCAGCTTGCTTTGCTACGGGGTGGAATTGTTTTACAATCTCCATCATTTGTTGTGGCGAAAGTTTTTTTATTTCATTGGTATTTTGCCCTCTTGATAGCAGGGAAACCGTTAGCAGCGTAATCAGCAGAAAACAAATGATAAGTAATTTTCTCCGCTGTTGATTTCTTTGGCGAAGCCATTTATAGGTTCTGTATTTTTTATATGTAATCATTTTGTTTTTTGATTTACATTAGTTGATGATTTGTAATAATCCGGCGGAAAGCCATTAATATTCCGCCAAAGCTCATACCACACCGGTACATCTTTTAGCAGCGCAATACCCTGTGCACCGGTGCCAATTTTTAATTGTTTGGGCCAGGGTTTATCCTTCACATCTTCTTTTACCAGCACCCGGAATTTTCCATTCATACTTACATTGCTTTCAACAGCTACTATCTCACCTCCAAAAGTTCCAGAAGAAGCTTTGGGCCATCCGCTGAAAACAATAGCAGGGAAACCATCAAACATGAAACGAACTTTTTGACCCGGTGCTAACAATGGTAAATCCAACGGACGAACAAATAGTTCAACTGCATATTCAATCTTATCAGGAACTATTTCTGCAATCATATCACCATCTTTTACAAACTCGCCAATGCCGGCCTTTTGGGCTTTTACCACCTGGCCGCTTTGCGTTGCGATGACGTAATACATTCCGTTACGGATACTGTAACTGGCAAACTGATTTTCCAGTTTGGCAATATCTGCCTGCCCGCTGGCTATTTGAGTAAGTGATTGAAACTGTTCTCCCTGTGCCTTGGTTACTTTTTCAATATTCTCCTGCTGCAGTGCATTCATTTCTATTCGGGTAATAGTTAAATCTTGTTTACTATTTGCCAATTTATTTTCAGCACTTATTTTCTTCGCCAATGCATTCTGGTATTGCTGGTTTCTTATTTCTAATTGTGTTAAGGATACAAGTCCGCTGTCATACATGGCTTTCTGGCGGTTGTATTGTTTGGTGCCAATCGCAAAGTCATTATTAGCAGCCACTGCTTCTGCACTGTCAGCCTGTACTTTCAGATTTAGCTGATTTAGTTTATTCATCAGCTGATTTAGTTTTAATTGCAAACCAGCATTGATAGCTCCAATCTGCTGGTCGGCTATACCAACTTTGCTTTTATAGTATTCTACTGATAATTGTTTGCCGGCTAATTGTTCTTGCGTACGTTCCAACAAATTTGGGTCGAGGTAGTCTACTTTCACCTCTGACAATTGTACCAATGTGTCACCAGCTTTTACATAGTCTCCTTCTTTGATATGCCATTTCATTACCCGCCCTCCAATAAGCGTATTGACTTGTTGCGGTCGCTGGTCCTGGTATAAAGTGGTGACATAACCCTTGGCTCGTATGTTTTGTGTCCATGGCAGGAAAAGAAAAATGACAAAAACGCCTAAACAGATAAAGAACCAAAGCTTTACCTTACTTTTTTTATTGTAATGATAAATGAGTGAGTAAGATTTTAAGTTGTTCATGTTAGTTCTTTTTGTTGTTAATACTTCCATTTTCATTCATCACAATTACTTGATCACACTGTTGGATGAATTCCTGGTCATTCGTTACCACTACGAGAGTTGTATTTTTTATTTCATTTAGTAATTGTAAAATCTGGCTGCGGTGTTCCCGGCTCATATTCATCCATGGTTCTTCCAGGAGTAATAACCTTGGTTTGCTTACTAAAGCCCTTACCAGGAGAATGCGGTGTACCACATTTCGGGGCAGCCGTTTACCAGTAGGATCAAGCAGGGTATCATATCCATCTTTTTGTGCTGCGATAAAATCATGAAGCCCTGTTCTGGCCGCATATTCTTTTACAACATCAATGGTTATGGCAGGATTGCCCAGGGCAATATTTTCCAATAACGTTCCCTGGAATATATCCTGCTGATTCATTAACACACCTGTTTGTGCTCTTAAAGAGCTCAGGTTATAATTTCCCAACGGCACATCATCTATAAGAATAGAGCCGTTAAAATCAGTATAGGAACCGGTCATTAGTTTTAGTAAGGTGGATTTTCCAGAACTGTCTTTTCCACTGATGCATACTTTCTCGTTGGGGTTAATCTTCAGTGATATGTTCTGTAAAATATCCGTTTCGCCAGTATAGCTGAAGCTCACGTCTTTCATTTCCAGCTTCACGCCGTTGCTGGCATCCGATAACATAAGCGTACCATTTTTTTCTACCGGTTTATCAGTAATCTCAGACGCTTTTTCTACGGCGGTCAGGGTATCATACACACTTCCCAGGTTGATGATCAATTTTTCTACAGAATTTAGTACCAGCAGAATAACAATCTCAGCTGCAATAAACTGGCCCACGGTTAGTTGTTGGTTTACCATCAGCATGGTACCCACAATGAGCATAGCGGCGGTGATAACTGTTTTAAAAACAACCAGCACATTGAACTGGAAAAGTAAAACCCTGAAATGATTGTTGCGGGCAATAAGATAATTGCTTACCTGTTCATCTGTTTTTTGCAGATGCAGATCGTTTTGCTTCACCAGTTTGGTTGATTTTATTACCCTGGCCATTTCCTCCAGCCAGGCAGCTACTTTGTATTTGAATTTACTTTTTTGCAGGCTGGTTTCAAGTCCCTTGCCTCCGGTATACTTCAGAATGAGTATTAATATGGTGACCAGTAATATACCGAACAGTATAAAGGCCGGGTGATAAAACGAAAGCAGAAGCAGACCAAATAAAATTTGTATCACCGCCGTTGGAATATCCAGCAATATCTTGGATAAACTTTTTTGCAGCAAAGGCACATCAAAAAAGCGGTTGATCAGCTCTGGCAGATACACAGAGTCACTTCTTTTCAGGTCCAGATTAGGAATATGCTGCGCAAAAGCAAAGGAGTAGCGGACAAAAAGTTTTTGCTGAATCTTCTCAATAATTTTCATCTGGTTGATCTGCATGATGCCGGCAATAAGTACACCCAGTACTACCAGTGTAATGAGTACTACCAGTGATGCCCGCATGGAGGCTCCGAGTACATAGCCAATAATGGCCTGCACACCTACTGGCAAGGAGAGTTGTATCAATCCATTGAGAATGGCATAAAAGTAAACTGCAGTTATTTCTTTGCGTTCCAGTCGCAGCAGGTTTAATATCCTGGCAACCGGACTTTTGGTTGTTGACATAAAAAATAAGATTGTTAATCAGTTACAGAAAGTTGCGGATAAGCGAATGCTTACCTGCTTAAAAACAGCAGATAACGACGATTAACAAAAATTTGGAGGAGGGATCAGCTTTTCAAGGCAGGGCGGGGTCTGAATTTTTTCAGCCTCATGTAGGGCAATGTTTATTATCTGGGAGAATTCAAGGGCTTGGTACGTAACAATAGTGATTTCTTTTTTTTCCTTTTTTATTTCTTCAACTTTTTCACCGCTTTTTTCCTCATCTACCATAAAAATCGTAGTGGAGGTGGAAAATAAGTTGGAAATAGCCGGGCCAGCCTGAACCAGTGTAAAGAAGAAAAGTAATATAGCGGCTATTTTTTTCATTGATGGGGCAAAATTATATACAGCAATAACATTTGCAAGAAACAATTGTTTGAAGATTGTAATTTTTTTTGCCGCTGATTTACAACTCTTTAGACTTCGTCGGCAGGTGATCATACTCCCCACGAAAAGCATACCAGCCAAAGATCACCAGCCCGATGGCAATTGGTGTAAAAATGGCGATGATGATGATCCAGATGACAGGATTATTAATATCTTTTTTGCCGGCTGTATCAATATTTTGGATGGCGCCATTTACCAGTTCGTAAATAATAAAAGGAGCGATTAGCAGGAACAGGAGGCCGAAATATCTTTTAAAAGCATTCATGATTTAATCTTTAATGTTTTTGTCAATCTTATTAGTTAGGTACATTGTTCCAATTATTAAACATAACACTGCAACACCGATCGGGTACCAAAGCCCGACCAAGGGATCCGCAGGGTAAGTAGTGGTCAATAACAAACCAATAAAAGGAACCAGTCCGCCAAAAATACCGTTACCGATATGATATGGAAGGCTCATGGAGGTGTAACGGATCTTAGTCGGGAACATTTCTACTAAGAAGGCTGCTATTGGGCCGTAGACCATTGTTACGTACAATATCAATAAGAAAACAAGGCCAATGAATTTCCAATATAAGCCCTGGCCCAGCTTGATATTAATGTGTTTTGTTTTACTCATTCTGGAAAAGACCTTGCCATCTGCATTTGAACTTTCTTCTCCCGGCAAAGCTTTAACAGGTGTGGCAAAAATAGTATCAGTCCATGTCTCGTCGAAAGTCAATCTTTCGGTTTGGAGATTACGATGAATATAGGTGATCAGGCTATCACCTTTATTTATTACTTCCTTTTTGGCAGGGGCAAAGTTTTGTATTATCACGCCACTAACAATAACACCGGATTCCGGAGGGGTAGGTTTAGAGTCGTTAAGAAATGTACTAAAAATCGGCCGGTAAGTAAATATCGCCAATGCCATTCCTGCCATCATGATCCACTTCCTTCCAATCTTATCGCTCAGCCATCCCCAGAAAATAAAAAATGGTGTGGCCAGTGCAATAGCCCAAAGCATGATGGTCCTGCTTTGCTCAAAGCTGATCTTACAATCTGTTTCTAAAAATCGCTGTGCATAAAACTGACCGGTGTACCAAACCACTCCTTGTCCCATAACAGCGCCAAACAAAGCCAGTAAAACCATCTTGAAATTTGCTTTGTGCCGGAAACTTTCTTTCAATGGATTCACGGATGTTTTTCCTTCTGCTTTTAGTTTGGAAAATAATGGCGACTCCGCCATTTTCATTCGTATATAAATAGAAACGCCAACTAATAAAATGGATATCCAGAACGGGTATCTCCAGCCACCCCATTCAGCATTGAATGATGCCTCAGGCATATTTGATTTTACCAGCAGTATAATACCTAATGCGAGGAATAACCCCAATGTTGCCGTGGTCTGTATCCAGCTGGTATAATAACCTCGTTGTCCAACGGGGGCATGTTCGGCCACATACGTTGCAGCACCGCCATATTCACCGCCCAATGCAAGGCCTTGTAAAAGACGAAGCAGCAAAACCAGTATCGGTGCAGCAATACCTATGTTTTCATAGCTGGGTACACAGCCGATCAGAAAAGTAGAGCCGCCCATTAATATCAGGGTAAGAAGGAAAGTATATTTTCTGCCAACGATATCACCTAACCGGCCGAATACCAGGGCACCAAAAGGCCGGACAATAAAACCTGCAGCAAAAATGGCAAGGGTGCTTAGCAAGGCCGCCGTCGGGTTATCCTTTGGAAAGAACTGGGTGGAGATGGTTGTTGAGAGCATTCCGAAAATGTAAAAATCATACCACTCGATCATAGTGCCGACAGAAGACGCAGCAATGACCTTGCGGATGGCCCCGCCGTTGGTTTTTGTTTTGTTCATGCAATTAAAATACGAATAGATTTTATGCGACGGATAATTTTTTTGTCTTCGTACATTTAAGGCATAAAAGATTCGCTATGTCATACCCGTTTCAGATAACATCACCGGAACAATATCAAAAAGACTATAAAAGAAGTGTGGAGGAGCCGGAGGCTTTCTGGGCAGAAGTGGCGGAGAGTTTTCGATGGAAAAAGAAATGGGATAAAGTGCTGGAATGGAATTTTAAAGAACCGAAGGTGGAATGGTTCAAGGGAGGCAAATTGAACATCACCGAAAACTGTATTGACCGCCACCTGAAAACAATGGGCGATAAACCCGCCATCATTTGGGAACCTAATAACCCCGAAGAGAGAACAAGGGTGGTTACTTATGAAAGATTGCACAAACGGGTTTGCCAGTTTGCGCAGGTATTAATAAATAACGGGGTTAAAAAAAGTGACAGGGTTTGTATTTATATGGGGATGGTACCAGAGTTAGCTTACGCCGTACTTGGTTGTGCCCGCATAGGCGCTATACACAGTGTTATCTTCGGGGGTTTCTCTGCCCAAAGTATAGCCGACAGGCTGGATGATGCCAAAGCAGAATTCATTGTTACCTGTGATGGCGCCTTTCGTGGTGCCAAGGATATTCCGCTGAAGAGTGTGATTGATGATGCACTGATTGGAAACAAAACAGTGAAAAGAGTAATTGTATATACCCGGACAAGAACTCCGGTTTCTATGTTAAAGGGAAGAGATGTGTGGTGGGAAGATGAGATGGAACATGCTGAGACACAAATTGAGAAGAATGGAGTAGTATCATTTCCTGCTGAAGAAATGGATGCTGAAGACCCTCTCTTTATATTATATACATCCGGAAGTACCGGTAAGCCAAAAGGGGTGGTGCATAGTACAGCCGGTTACATGGTATGGACAACTTACACATTTGTAAATGTGTTTCAGTATACCCCGGGGTATATACATTTCTGCACAGCTGATATCGGTTGGATAACCGGGCACAGCTATATCGTTTATGGGCCCCTCAGTGCCGGGGCAACTTCATTAATGTTTGAAGGTATTCCTACCTGGCCAGATGCGGGACGGTTTTGGGATATCGTGGATAAGCATAAAGTAGATATCCTTTATACAGCACCTACAGCTATACGCAGTTTGATGGGGTTTGGTATGGAACCATTAGGAGGAAAGAACCTTTCTTCTTTAAAAATTCTTGGCACAGTTGGCGAACCTATTAATGAAGAAGCTTGGAATTGGTACGATGAGCATATTGGTAAAAAACATTGCCCGATTGTAGATACATGGTGGCAAACAGAAACTGGCGGCACTCTGATCTCTAACATGGCCGATATTACTCCATCAAAACCAAGTTGGGCCACACTGCCTATGCCGGGTGTACAACCTGTGCTGGTGGACGAAAATGGAAAAGAAGTCACAGAGAAAGATGAACATGGGCTGATGAAAGGGAATCTTTGTATCAAAGCACCCTGGCCGGGTATATTAAGGACTACCTGGGGTGACCATGAACGCTGCCGCACCAATTATTTTGCCACTTATGAAAATTTATACTTCACTGGTGACGGAGCACTGAAAGATGAGCAGGGAAATTACAGGATCACCGGAAGGGTGGATGATGTGTTGAACGTAAGCGGCCACCGTATTGGTACAGCAGAAGTAGAAAATGCGATTAATATGCATGCAGGTGTGGTGGAAAGTGCTGTGGTAGGTTATCCGCATGACATAAAGGGACAAGGTATTTATGCTTATGTTATTTACAATGGCAGACATGTAGATGATGAAATGACGAGAAAAGATATTCTTCAAACGGTGACAAGGGTCATTGGAGCAATTGCCAAACCGGATAAAATTCAGTTTGTAACCGGCCTGCCTAAAACAAGGAGTGGAAAGATCATGAGAAGGATATTAAGAAAGATAGCCGAAGGGGAGACAGAGAACCTTGGCGATACTACTACCTTACTTGATCCTGCTGTGGTGGAAGATATTAAGAATGGAAAATTATAAACCTGCAGGACGGGCAAATACCCTTATCAGGGTATCACAATCTTTAGGATTCCTTGTATTTTGAAAAAAATATTTTCAATGTGTCGCTTCTTACTTTTTCCCTTGCTGGCACTGGTTGGTTTTTGCGATGCACAAAAACTAACCAGTAAGGATTTTGGCCTTGCTTCCCCCCGGCCAAAATATTGCACTTCAGTAAAAGATCAGTTTATGTCCGCAACCTGCTGGAGTTTTTCCAGCACTTCATTACTGGAAAGTGAATTACTCAAAATAGGAAAAGGAGAGGTAGACCTGAGTGAGATGTTCATTGCCCGTTATTCTATGAAAAGAAAGATTCACCGTCACCTGAAATTAAAAGGCAGTAACTTTTTTACACCCGGGGGCCAGTTTCATGATGCTATATGGGTAATGAAGAATTTCGGGATGATGCCCGAAGAAGCTTATTCTGGAAAGGGACAAGGAGAATTGCGACATGATCATGGTAATCTTGATACGCTGTTCAGTTGGTTCGTAAAAGATTGCCTCGATAAAGGCATTACCGAATTAAGTGAGCGGCAAAATTTTTTGGTCGACAGTGTGCTGGATCATTACCTGGGCCCGGTGCCAGCAACATTTGTTTATAAGGGCCGTACCTATACTCCCCATTCATTTGCTGAGCAATACCTGGGCCTGGAACCCGATGATTATGTGGAGATCACTTCATATACGCATCATCCGTTTTATACAAAATTTGTACTCGAGGATAAATACAACTGGACAAATGATGAATACTGGAATGTTCCGCTGGATGATTTTTCCAGGATTACGACGGCCGCATTGGATAATGGCTACACCGTAGGCTGGGATGGTGATGCAGACGATAAAGATTTTGATTATACAAATGGGCTGGCTTATATCAGTGACAGTATCCCGAATAAGTGGCCGGTACAGCGACAGGCGGATTTTGAAATGCAAACCACCCTGCTTGATCACATGATGCACATCGTAGGCCGGACAAAAGATACGAAAGACAATAACTGGTATTATATCAAAAATTCCTGGGGTGATATTACCAATTCACTTGGTGGATTCCTGTTTATGCGGGAAGATTATTTTAGCCTGCGGACCGTAGCCATTATTGTAAATAAAGCAGCGATTCCGCAGAACATCCGTAAAAAGCTTGGGTTCTAAAAAATTATAGCAGCACGGATGGGCTGCTATAAAAGGTTTTTCCTAATGAGGTCAGGGTCTTATGATTAACGCAAATAACAGCTTAAAATTATATCCGGGTTTAATAAAAAAAATGACTGTTTAGTAGTAGTTGTGACCTGTAAAAATTACTTTTGGCCGCTAACCCCTCAAAAGGGCCCGACATTCTTTCATGGAAAAAGGCAAGTTAAGGCTTAAGATACCTGCATATGTTCGCTGGATAGGATGGGTGCTGTTGGTACAGTTCATACTCATCAACATCAGTGCAGCCCTCTATGCCTACAAGCTTACCCATGTATACACAGACCCGGCACTTCGTAATGAAAAGCCATCAAAGAACATATTTGTAAAGACCTGGCGGCTGTTTACAGGCCCGCGGCAGGCCAGGTCCGTTATCACAGAGACTCCCGCATTTCCATACGATACAGTATTACTGAAAACAGCAAAAGGAATTGTTATTGATACCTGGTATAGCAAAGCCGACTCTGCATCGAAGGGAACGGTGATTCTTTTTCACGGTATTACTGCGAGCAAGGGAATGATTGTAAGTGAGGCATATGAATTCCGTTCGCAAGGCTATAATGTAATGCTGGTAGATTACCGGGCACATGGCAACAGCGATGGACAAACAACTACTATCGGAGTAAGAGAATCAGAAGAAGTTAAACTGGCTTATGACTATATAGCCGGGAAAGGGGAAAGAAATGTTTTTCTCTGGGGTACTTCAATGGGGGCCGTAGTTGTGGCAAAAGCCATTGATGATTATGATTTAAAGCCATCGGGAGTTATACTTGAGATGCCGTTTGCTTCACTGCAATCTCATTTGCAGGCAAGGGCCCGGGCATTGGGTTTTTCAGGAATGCCTGAAAAACCATTTGGTTTTTTTGTTAGCTGGTGGATGGGAATTGAAAGAGGTTTTAATGGGTTTAAACATAAGACTACTTCATATGTCGGGAAAGTGAATTGCCCTGTTCTGATGCAATGGGGGGGGCTGGATCATTATGTTTTAAAAAGCGAAGCAGATAAAATATATAAAGCTATTGCCTCCTCTGATAAGAAACTAGTGGTGTATGACAGGGCCGGTCATGAATCATTAGTGCAAAACGACCCGGTAAAATGGAGATTTGAGACCGGGAGATTCCTTACTGCCAATACTAAATAGACTTATTTTTTGATTGTTACAGTTGTTCCCACCCCGGTGTACTGGTATAATTCTGTTACATCTTCATTCTTCATAGATATACAGCCAAGTGTCCAGTTTTTATAGCGGTCAATGATAAAATCTTCATGCGGCCAGGTGCCGTGTATGCCAATCCCACCGCCAATACTGGCACTGGCTGGAATCTCACCTCGTTGTTTCCGCTGGTTAAATTTTTCCCGGTCGGCCGCTGTAGGGTAGTCAATAGCTAGAAAGCGACACCATTTTTCATGCACCCTTTTGGCATTTATTCGGAAGCTGCCCTCGGGAGTATTTTTATCGCCTTCCATTTTTTTATCAGCAAGGCTGTTATTGCCAAAAACCACCGGGTAGGTTGCATACCAGCCTTTGTCATCATATACATTGAGCTCATAGTCTGATTTGTCTATGATGATGGAAATAGTCCCAACCGGACCGCCGGCATCCCAATTGAATCTTTTATGAGATGTAGTTCTTTCAGAAGTATTGACTTCAGAAGCCAATAAACTGCTCCCCAAAAAAACAGAAGTGAAAATGACAAAGTTTTTCATCAGGTGTTTGTGTTTTCATAACCGCCACTTGTAACCTTCCTGCACAAAAAATCTTCCAGGGTAGTTTTATGGCTAAAATCAGTAACCGTCCAATTGTTCAAACGCAATGCCACAATTTTTTATTATGGACTGTGGATATGTTTTAACGGGACATTTAGAAAAGATACTTTGTACAAAAGCAAAACCGGGCGGGGCTCTACAGGGTAATTTTGCTGTGGATAAAAAAAGCCTCGCTAATGCGAGGCCTTTCAAAAAAATAGTTCCATGTGTGTTTACCAGTTGCTAAACCGGAAACCGAAGTTATACGGTGTCATATCCAGCCCCTTTTCCCACATATTCTTCATCGCATAACTTCCGTAAAGACGAACGGGGCCGAGGGCAATTTCTCCGATATAGGACAGTTTGAATTTTTCCAGGTCGAAGCTGTTTTTTATCCTGCGGGTATCACCATCCACTTTTGTTTTATACCTGGCGGAATAAAGGTAACCTGCACTGATACCACCGCTGATACCAAAGCCTCTGTTGCGGTTAGGAGTGAAATTAATGTTCAGCATGATAGGTACAGTCAGGTAATCAGCTGCCAGTTTCACTTTCTTGAAATCGGTGGCACCTTCGCTGATTATTGTTGGATTTTTTGCAAAAGCCAGTTTAGTATTTTCAAAAAAGTAATTGTTCAGTTCAAGACCCAGGCCATACTTCAGGTTCAGTACATGCTTGGCAATGTTCAGTTTTTGCATAAAGAACCAGACGTTTACATTTCTTGACTTACCTGATTTGAGTTCAAGATCATCTTCATTGATGCCCGGGGCTACAAAACCATTTGCAGCGGCAGTAACGTAATTAGACTTGTCATTGTAATTAGCAAAACCCACATCGAAGATCCACCAGTTGGTAGTTAGATTAGAAGGCTTGCTGCCACGGCGGTTCCGCATTTTATATTCGCCGTCTTTGGTAACTTCTTTTTCCTTGCTGCCCGCCTTGCGGATGATGATCATACCACCGATACGGATAGTGTCATCTGCTGGCGGTGTGTTCTGCCTGCCGGTTGTATCTGTTTGGGCAAATCCGGAGACGAAAGTGCATAAAGCTATGCATAGGGTAAAAATCCTTTTCATGTTCATCGCTTTTAAAATTGATTAAAAATTATTTCAGTTTGATGGACAGTCCGGCTACCAACAACCTGTTATCATCGGTAGGGTCAATATTAGTTCTTTTTTCAAAAGTCCGTGCCACCTTCCGGAAGAAGCCACGGTTTTTGTTTTTCTTACCATCGGACTCATCAAAACTGGCAGCATCAGTGTTGTTGTTTGATGCATACACTATATCTGACGAAGAAGGGTTCTGAGTTGTTACAACAGGATTTGTTAATGCATCCTGTTGTTTGATTATTTCCTTAGGTGGATTGTTGCTGGCAATAGCGTTATTGCTGGCATCGTTCCTGTTGATGTTAGGATTGTTCAGTGGCTGCGGAAGATTGTTGGTTGGCTTATCATTATTGGCAACCACTTGTTCTTCTTTTACTGCTTGCGGTGTGATGATGACAGGTACTTGTTTTACTGCATTATTATTTTCTTTAACAGCAACACTATTATTATTCACAGCCTGTTTAATAGCTGGTGCAGGTATTTTTTGGTTATTATCTGCTGTCAATTCGGAGTTAACCGGGTTGTCAGACACTTTTGGAGCAACAAGAGGTGTCTCAATTGTTGTTTTTTTCTCCGGGGTAGTTCCTTTTACAATTTCCCCTGTGCCAGATGATTTTTTATTTACCAGTACAGCAGTTGTAATACCAACACCAAGCAGCAAGACAGCCGCCGCAGCTAATCTCCACCAGCGAACTGGTGTAGGACGAACTTCTTCCTCTGTTCTGTATAAGGAAGCTTTATCGGCAAAGAAAATTGTTTCGGGCTGTAGTTGGGTGCGTTGCAATAAAGCCAGCTCTTCTTTAGCGGATGGATTATCAGTTATGAATTGCTCAACAGCCACTCTTTGTCCGGCCGTCAGTTCGTTATCCATATAAAGAACCAGCCACTCGTCGTAATTGGTAAGAGTGATGGGAGTATCGCCATTCACCTTCATCAATTCTTCTTTACCGGTAAAAGTGATATTGGTGTCAGGAACTAATTTGTATTGGAGTAAAATATCCAGCTCTTCTTTTAGATCCGGATGTTGCAGAACAAAAGCCTCCACCATGCGGCGGTCATCGCTGCTGAGCTCATTATCCAGATACAGGATAAAATACTCTTCGTAATTATGGCGGTTGATGTTCATTATTATATTACGTTTTCCATTTTCACTAAATACTCCTTCAGCTGCAGCCTTGCCCTGTGCAGGTAAACTTTTACCTGGCTGGGGTTCAGGTTCATGATCTGGCCAATTTCTTCGTAACTGTATCCTTCATAATCTTTCAGCAATACTAAAGAACGTTGTGTTTCGCTCAAACGCCCCAATGCTTCTTCCAGCACTTTCTTTAAGTTATTAGCGGGTTGATTTTGTATTCTTACCTCATCACTGAACTCTTCTCTTAATTGTATCCGCTTTACTTTACGGATATGATCGATCATCTGGTGATAAGCCACAGTAAAAAGGTAAGACTTGCTTTTTTGGGCATCCACATCTTCCCGGTTCCGCCACATTTTTTCAAAAGCGGTCTGCACTACATCCCTGGCATCTTCCTCATGGCGAAGATTCTTCAGGATAAAGCGGTACACATTATCTGCATACGTTGTTACACAATCATTATATTCTCTTTCAGTCATAAACAGCCGGGATGACAGGATAAAGATAAATTATGAGACCTGCCGGATATAAAACGGACATCCAATCCATAAGTTACAACCGGGTGAAAAAATTTATTTGTATTGATCAGTTGAAAATCAATGAGATAAAACTGGCAGGGAGATAAATTGATGCGACAGGTTCTCCGGGGTGCTTTCGGCTGGAGCTTCAGATTTCATTTCACCAGAGCACTGTTGGATTTTTTTACAACAAGTTGGCTTTTCGTTTTGCTTCTGTGATGTATTGATCATCAGTAAACTGGCTACCAGCACAGCGGCAGCAAAGCCAAAACTTAGGATGTATTTTTTATGCATGGTAGTGGTTTCGGGGTTTGACGAAAGTAATTGACGAAATGTTACAGCGAACTTAAAAAATACCCGGCTGCAAGTCAAGCCGATAATGATAAGAAGCCTGTTTTTAACGATAAAGTGCCGAAAACCCGGTTTGAATTGGGGTGCCAAAACCCTGTTTTCGGCCAGCCATCACTTTTTCAGGCTTGGTCATACACAGTATATTTGCCATCAAACCAGCTATATGAATGAAAAATTGGTACAACGTATTGCAAAAGAAGTAGAAGAGATAAAAGCTTCTGGGTTATACAAAACGGAAAGAATTATTGAAAGCCCACAAGGAGCTGAAATAATAGTGGGGGGCAAAAAAGTGCTGAATTTCTGCGCTAACAACTATCTCGGCCTTTCGAGTCATCCGAAAGTGATAGAAGCGGCTCATAAAGCCATTGATCACCGGGGCTATGGTATGAGCAGTGTCCGCTTTATCTGCGGCACACAGGATATTCATAAAGAGCTGGAAGAAAAAATTTCCAAATTTCTCGGAACTGAGGATACTATTTTATATGCAGCAGCATTTGATGCGAACGGAGGAATATTTGAACCTCTGTTCAACGAACAGGATGCCATCATCTCCGATGCGCTGAACCATGCTTCTATCATTGACGGTGTGAGATTGTGTAAGGCACAACGTTTCCGCTATGAACATAATAATATGGAGGACCTTGAAGGGAAGCTGAAAGAATCTGCTTCCTGCCGTAGCCGCATTATAGTTACCGATGGCTCTTTCAGCATGGACGGAACAATTGCACAATTGGATAAGATCGTGGAATTGGCAGAAAAATATGATGCCATTACTATGATCGATGAATGTCATTCTTCCGGGTTCCTCGGCAAAACCGGAAGAGGTACCCATGAGTACCGTGGAGTAATGGGTAAGATCGATATTATAACAGGAACTCTTGGTAAAGCACTGGGTGGAGCATCCGGCGGTTTTACATCAGGCCGCAAAGAAATCATTGATATGCTTCGGCAAAAATCAAGGCCCTATTTATTTAGTAATACACTGGCGCCTTCAATCGTTGGCGCATCTATTGCTGTGCTGGATATGCTTACCGGAACAACAGCATTAAGAGATAAGCTGGAGTATAATACTAAATACTTTCGCAGCAAAATGACAGAAGCCGGTTTTGACATCAAACCCGGTGATCATCCCATTGTTCCCATTATGTTGTATGATGCAGTGCTGGCACAAACAATGGCTGCAAAATTACTGGAGGAGGGAATATATGTGATCGGGTTCTTCTTTCCTGTTGTGGCCAAAGGACAGGCAAGAATAAGGGTGCAATTAAGTGCAGCACATGAACAGCAGCATTTAGATAAAGCTATTGCAGCATTTACTAAGATCGGAAAGGAGTTAGGAGTTTTAAAATAATTTCTGCAAGCTAAAAGGTTGCAGAAATTATTACGGATACGCTGCAGAACGTTGTAATAAAGGCAGGGCTTATTTGATCTTTAATTCTTTTGCCAGGTCTTTCAATGCATCCATACCGACATTATCACCCCTGAGCGAAACCAGGAAACGGTCGCCGGTAAAATAAGCAAGGGTGCAGCGATTCCTTTTCTTTTTACAGTTCTCAAATGCCTTGCCGCCATTAAAATCAATTGTTTTTACATATTCCTCTTCATCATCGGAGTTTACGTTGATCATGTTCAGGTATTGCATACCAAACATTCCGGCTCCGCCGGGGCCTGCACAGTCAACAATCTCCAGTTTCAGGTCAACACTGTCATTTATTTTATAATCAGCATTAGCCACAGTGGCACCCATGGCAGTATTTACATCAATATCTGAAACAGCAGCCCCCATCAGCTCCTTCGGTACCAATGCTTTTAACTCATCAGTTGTAAGCGGCGTCAGTTTACTCAACTCGTCTTTCTTTTTTTGCATATCCAGTGCGGCATCCTTTGCCTGGTTCAGGTCAACACTTACATCCTTTTTACCATTTTCATCACTGATGGTAACATCATCTTTTGACTTATTGTTATTACAGGCCATAAAAAAGAGCGACAATACCAGTAGCGGGGCAATGACTTTTTTCATTTTCGTTGGTTATTTGAAAAGTAAAATTACTTTAATTAGTGTTTTTACGATAAAAGAGATTGAGTAAGGACAATTTCTTAATTTAAAATTAAAAAAAACGGCAAGATGCTATGAGAAATAATATCCCGGCATTATTTTCGTTCTCTACTACGATGATATAAAACTCTACCCACCAATTCCTCTGGATTTTCCTTAACTAATTTGTTTACCCGTACGCCGTAGCTTCAGCGAAGGCAGTACCAAACTTTTTTAAAAAAGAGTATGAAAAAATTATTGCTTTGTCTCGCCACTGTAGCCGTAGTAACATTTGTGTTAAGTTCCTGTGCTGCCACAAAAAGGGATTGCCAGGGAAATAAACACTACCGCCTGAAAAACGGTATTTACCTGTAGAGTTTTCAACAAAAAGAAATTTACTCCCGTCCCGTTATAAACGAGGCGGGATTTTTATTTTTGATAAAACAGCATTTATGAGATTTGTTACGCTGCTATTATCACTCATTACTTCTTTTTCAGCCATAGGCCAGTCAGCCACTTTCCCGCAAAGCTGGGTGGGCAACTGGAAAGGAGAGTTGGAATGGTTTAAAACCGGGAAAACAGAGCCACAAAAAGTGAATATGGAATTACGGATTCAGCCAACGGATATTCCTGGCACATTTACCTGGCAAATTATTTATGGCGCTGCAACAGAAGACAACCGGCCATATACCCTGATAGCCAAAGACACAACTAAAACCCATTGGGTAATCGATGAGCTGAACGGCATTGTACTTGACCAATACTGGGTAGGCAATAAATTTTGCGGGGCATTTACAGTGATGGGTAACACTATCATCAACAATTACTGGAAAGAGAATGACAAACTAATAGTGGAGTTTTACAGTATAGGCGCCAAACCAATTGCTACTAGCGGTAATGGAACAGAGGAGAGCCCTTCCGTTGATAGTTATAAAATCGGCAGCTATCAAAAAGCTGTTCTGCAACGGCTAAAATGAGGCTACCTTTGCTCAAATTTTTGATACAAGATGAAAATTGCTGTTTACTGCCTGGTATTCGTTGCTTTTTTACTCTCCTGCTCTCAAAATAATGTGAAGAAGGATAAAAACCTCAAAAAATATTTTGATGAGAATAAAGTAGAAGGCTGTTTTGCCTTAATGGATAATGGCACGGGACAATTCACTGTCCATAATCTTGGCCGCTACCGTGATAGCGCCTACCTCCCTGCATCAACATTTAAAATTGTTAACTCGCTGATCGGTTTGCAAACAGGTAAGATCAGCAGTGACAGTATGGTCATAAAATGGGATGGAGTAACACGAAGTGTGGCAGACTGGAATAGAGACCTGGGTATGTATGAGGCTTTCCGTGTATCAGCCGTTCCGTACTACCAGGAAGTGGCCAGAAGGATTGGAAAAGATACCATGCAGCAATGGCTCGATAGCTTACGGTATGGTACGCAAAAAATAAAAACCGCTATTGATACTTTCTGGCTGGATAATTCACTCAAAATAAAACCGGATGAACAATTGGGCCTGGTGAAGCGGTTGTACTTTGATCAGCTTCCGTTTTTCAAAAGCTACCAGGAAACAGTGAAAAAAGCCATGCTGTTTGAAAACAATGCTAATTATCGGCTGGCATATAAAACGGGCTGGGGTTTTACAGAAAGAGATCATGCACTAGGATGGGTCGTAGGCTGGATCGAAGAGAACGGGCATCCTTACTTTTTTGTATTGAATATAGAATCACCGGACAAGGATTTTGATATGAAACCCGTTCGCATCAAAATGTTAAAGGATATACTGAAATACCTGGGATTTTTTGATGGGAAGATGTAAAAACGATTAGCATTGCGGTATCCCCGGTTGTTAACGAAGGGAATATAACTGGCTTAAAAATTGCAATCCTGGTTACAGGTAGCCTGTCTTTTGATATATCATCAAATCTATATATTGAATTTTCAATTTCAACATAAAGAACTCATTTGGTTGCTGGCTGGCATTATTGTGCTGGCTGTACTTTTCGCAGGATTGCTGCAGTGGAAGAAAAAAGTGACGAAAAGGATCGGAGATGAAAAATTGGTAAGGCTGCTCATCAGTAATTATTCCTCCAAACTATTTACTTTCAAATTCACTGTTATTGCTCTTTCATTTGCGGCAGGTGTTTTTGCTGTAATGAATCTTCGCAAACCGGGTGATGCTGAAGCGGTAAACAAAGAAGGGATTGATATAGCCATTGCCCTGGATGTAAGTAAAAGCATGCTGGCTGCTGATCTGGCCCCCAACCGGATTGAAAGAGCCAAGCAATTCATCAGTAAGCTGATGAATGAAATGCCCGATGACAGGATTGCCCTGGTGGTTTTTGCTGGCAAAGCTTATTTACAAATGCCGTTGACCACCGACCATGGTGCTGCACAGTTATTTGTGTCATCTGCCGGCCCTGATGCAGTGCCACAACAGGGAACAGTAATAAGTGATGCGTTGAATATGAGTGTCAATGCATTTAATGCGGCTGATAAAAAATTTAAAACCGTAGTGCTTATTTCCGATGGCGAAGATCATGACGAAGATGCCGTAGCTACTGCAAAAAAACTTTCAGAGCAGGGAGTGATGATAAACACAATTGGTATCGGTTCGCCGGAAGGGGCAACAATACCCGACCCGGCTACCGGGGATGTGAAGAAAGATGATGCGGGCAACACTATTATCTCTAAATTGAATGAAGAAGCTCTGAAAGAAATAGCAAGCGAAACTAACGGGATTTATATCAGGTTGCAAAGCAGCGATGCGGCGGTATCGCTGTTGACAAAGCAACTTTCACAGATTGACCGCAAAAGTTTTACGGATATATCGCAGATAAAATTTAAAACATATTTCATGTGGTTTGCAGTTGCCATGTTTGTTTTATTATTGCTCGAAAATTTTATACCTGAAAGAAAAAGAGCCATTGCTTGAGAAAACTCCTGCCCATATTATCGTTTTTTATTTCGATGAATACGTATGCTCAGTCAAAAGCGGCGATAAAGTTGATACAGGCCGGGAATGAGTTTTATAAGCAGCAACAGTTTGCAAAAGCAACGGAAAAATATAATAAAGCGGTAGAAGCTGACCCGTCGGACAATACCGCAAAGTTTAACCAGGCCAGCTCATTGTACAAGCAGGATAAAAAAGTGGAAGCGGCCAGGATATTTGCCGAAATAGCCAATAACGTTGTTGATAAAGAAATACGTTCCAAAGCCTGGTATAACAAAGGTGTGATATTAAGCCAGCAACAGAACCTTGAAGAAAGCATCGAAGCATATAAAAATGCATTACGTAGTAACCCGGACGATAAAATGGCCCGGGAAAACCTCCAGAAAGCACTATTGGAATTGAAGAAAAGGAATTCACAGAAGAAAAAAGAGGAAGACTCAAAAAAGAAAAAGAAGGAGGATCAGAAGAAACAGCCTCAATCTAAAATGAGCCCCAAAGAAGCAGAGCAACGGTTAAAATTATTACAGCAAAAAGAGAAAGAAGTACAGCAACGGGTACAGAAAGACAAAACAAAGACCGGGGGCTCACAGGCTAAAGATTGGTAAACATTGCTTCCTGTTCTTTGTTAGTTTTGCAGCTATGCAATTGTACTGCGAATCACTCACTCATTATCAGCGTTTAAAAACGAAAGAAGTTAACGTCGGCGACCTGCTGCTGGGTAATTTTCATCCTATCCGGGTGCAAACGATGACCACTACTGATACGATGGATACCATTGCAACGGTGGAACAAAGTATCCGCTGTATCGAAGCAGGGGCCGAACTGGTACGCATTACTGCTCCTTCCAAAAAAGAAGCTGAGAATTTGCTGAACATTAAAAATGAACTGAAGAAAAGAGGATACACAACGCCTCTTGTGGCGGATATACATTTTACTCCCAATGCCGCTGAGATCGCCGCAAGAATCGTAGAAAAAGTAAGAGTGAACCCGGGAAATTATGTCGACAAGAAGAAATTTGAACAAATTGAATACACCGACACAGAGTATGCAGAAGAGATAGGCCGTATCCGTGAACGTTTTACACCATTGGTAAAGATTTGTAAAGAGTATGGTACCGCAATGCGGATTGGTACCAATCATGGCTCATTAAGTGATAGAATTATGAGCCGCTACGGCGATACCCCAATTGGTATGGTGGAAAGTGCCATGGAATTTCTGCGGATAGCCAGGGCTGAAACATATCACAACATTGTATTGAGTATGAAGAGCAGTAATCCGCAGGTAATGGTACAGGCTTACCGCTTGCTGATCAAAACCATGTTTGATGAGTTTGGTGAAATTTATCCGTTGCATCTTGGCGTAACAGAAGCCGGCGATGGAGAAGACGGGAGAATAAAATCTGCTGTAGGCATCGGAACATTGTTAGAAGATGGTATTGGTGATACGATACGGGTATCACTTACAGAAGATCCGGAATTTGAAATTCCCGTATGCAAGGATTTGGTGAAGAGATATACAATTAAAGAACCCCCGGCCGGCAAACATGGATTGGTTCCTGCAATTGAAAAATACCCCTATTCTCCTTTCGAATACAAAAGGAGAGAAACGTTTGCAGTAGATAATATCGGTGGCAAACAAGTGCCGGTAGTAATTGCGGATTTAAGTAAGATTGATAAAATAACACCGGCGCATCTGCATAGTGTTGGCTATGTATATGATGAGCCGACTGATAAGTGGATGATCGGAGATGCAGCAGCAGATTATATTTTTACCGGGCACCAGTTATTGGATTTTGCTTTGCCCGGAACACTAAAAGTGATCGTCTATCCCGCTGCATGGGAAGAAGCCGCTGATACAATAAAATACTGTCCTATTTACAGCGACAGGGGTTTTGCTGAAGCAGACCTGAAAAGCGACCGGATGAATTTTGTAATGCTGGATTGCTACAATGATGATATTTCAATAAATGACTATTCGCATCTTGATGTTTTAACCAATGATAGAACAGTAGTTATTTGCCTGAGCTCAACCAACACTAATGCGATGCAGTCGGTACGCCGGATGTTTGCAGAACTGCTGAATAGGGGTGTTAAAAATCCTGTTGTCTTGCTTACTGATAGCGGTTGGCAAACTCCCGATGAACACCTGATACATTTTGCTACGGAAACAGGTGCTTTGTTCCTGGAAGGAATGGGTGATGGTATTTGCCTCGGATATCACAGTACGTCAAAACTGGAGAATATAAAAGCAACCGGCAGAACATACCTGGAAGTAAAAGATATTTACCAGTTCACCAACAATACAGCCTTTAGTATTTTACAGGCAACAAGAACAAGGATTTCCAAAACTGAATATATAAGCTGCCCAAGTTGCGGTCGCACCTTGTTTGACCTGCAGGAAACAACCGCAAAGATCAGGGCTGTTACTAATCATCTGAAAGGCGTGAAGATCGCCATCATGGGTTGTATTGTCAACGGCCCCGGCGAAATGGCCGACGCTGATTTTGGTTATGTAGGTAGCGGTCCTGGTAAAATTACTTTATATAAGGGCAAAGAAGTGATGAAACGGAATGTGAATAGCGAAGTAGCGGTAGAAGAGCTGATCAACCTCATTAAAGAAAGTGATGCCTGGGTAGATGCATAAATTTAAAAAATGAAAAGACAATACTGGCTTATTGCTTTCCTGCTTGTTCTTGCAGCTGACATCATTGGAATTCAGATAAACAATGAAATACTCCAATATATTTCCAAGCCATTGATAATTCCTGTTCTTATTGGATATTTCCTTTCACAAACAGGCATTGTTGCCAGTAGCTTGAAGAGGTGGATAATTGCCGCCTTATTCTTTTCATGGAGCGGTGATGTGTTGTTGATGTTCCAGCCAAAAGATGAGATTTTTTTCTTACTTGGGTTATCTTCTTTTCTGCTGGCACATATTTTTTATATCATCTTCTTTCATCATGTTCGGGTCAGGGAGGGGATAAAAAGTAATCCTTGGTTGTTATTGGTGGTGGCAGTATATTATGTAGCACTAATCGTTTGGCTGTCTCCGTATCTAGGCGAAATGAAATTGCCCGTTCGTATTTATGGAATTGTTATCAGCTTTATGTTTATGCTGGCAACGCATATGCTGTTCATAAAAAACAAATGGGCAGGCCAATGGATGATGACAGGAGCACTGTTGTTTGTTATGTCAGACTCAGTACTTGCCAGTAATAAATTTTATCAGCCTTTTGAACTGGCCGGTGTTTTAATTATGCTTACTTACGGCTTTGCTCAGCTCTTTATTGTTGAGGGAGCTATTAAGTATATTCGTGGATTGAAGGAATGATTTTTTTATTTAAACTATTCTCCTTTTTGGAGACAGGGATATGAAAGAAACAGATTTTTTAGTGATAGGTTCGGGCATTGCAGGGTTAACCTATGCCCTGAAAGTCGCAGATCAGTTTCCCGATAAAAAAGTATTGGTAATTACGAAAGCAACGGCTGACGAGACCAATACCAAGTATGCACAAGGTGGTATCGCTGTGGTGAATGATCTCGAGAATGACAGTTTTGAAAAACATATTGATGATACATTGATTGCCGGAGACGGTCTTTGCAACCGGAATGTGGTGGAGATAGTAGTGAAAGAAGGTCCTGAAAGGGTGCAGGAAATAATTGACTGGGGCGCCCGGTTTGATAAGGAAGATGATGGTGATTATAAAAGAGGGAAAGAAGGCGGCCATTCAGAGTATCGTATCCTGCATCATAAAGATGTTACGGGAAAGGAGATGGAAAGAGCCTTGATTGCTGCTGTAGTTGCACAAAAGAATATTGAATTTGTTAAGCATTGCTTTGTTGTTGATATTATCACCCAGCACCACCTCGGCTACCTTGTTAATAAAGCTACACCTGATGTGGAATGTTATGGTGTGTATGTGCTGAATCTTGAAACCAATAAGATTGAAAAAATACTTTCAAAGATCACTTTGCTGGCAACGGGTGGAAACGGACAAGTATACAGAACCACAACGAATCCTTTTATCGCAACAGGTGATGGGGTGGCGATGGTGTACCGGGCCAAAGGAAGAATTGAGAATATGGAATTCATCCAGTTCCATCCTACCGCCTTGTATGAGCCCGGAGTAAGAGGGCAGGCCTTTTTAATTACTGAAGCTGTCCGTGGCGATGGTGGCATTCTGCGAAATAAGAATGGCGAAGCCTTTATGGAAAAGTATGATGAAAGAAAAGATCTGGCACCAAGAGATATTGTAGCAAGGGCAATAGACAGTGAGATGAAACGGACCGGTACAGAACATGTGTGGTTGGATTGCCGGCATTTTTCAAAAGAGAAATTCACGGAACACTTTCCGAATATTTATGAGAAATGTTTATCCATTGGTATAGATATAACTAAGCATATGATACCGGTGGCGCCGGCTGCTCATTATAGTTGTGGGGGTATTAAAACGGATGAATGGGGCAGAAGCTCTATCCGCAATTTATATGCCTGTGGTGAGTGTGCCTCCACAGGATTGCATGGTGCCAACCGGTTAGCCAGCAACTCGCTGCTGGAAGCAATGGTATTTGCTCATCGTTGTTACCTGGATACAGTTGATAAAGCTGACTCGATTTCATTTAAAGCTGATATCCCTGATTGGAATGCAAAAGGAACTACTGAACCCAAAGAGATGATCCTTATAACTCAAAGCTTAAAAGAGTTGCAACAGGTAATGAGTGATTATGTCGGTATCGTCCGCAACAATGTCCGTTTACAAAGGGCTATGCGTCGCCTTGATCTGCTATGGGAAGAAACGGAGCAATTATATGAAAGCACTTCGGTATCGCCGCAACTGCTGGAACTTCGTAATATGATAACTGTCGGCTACCTGATCGTAAAAGGTGCCGGGTTCCGTAAAGAAAGCCGTGGTTTGCATTATAATACCGATTACCCGGGCAAGAGCAACCTGGTTCAAAACATCGTCTTGTAGTGGTTATCTTTGCTGGCTATGTATTATCTTTTGTACGGAGTTCTCCGGTTATTTTCTTTTTTGCCTCTGCCCGTATTATATCTTTTTTCCAATTTTTTTTATGCCCTTATCTTTTATGTATTCAAATACAGGCGGGATGTAGTGTTAAGTAACCTGCAAATTGCTTTTCCGGAGAAAACTGAAAAGGAAAGAAAAAGGATCGCCAAAGATTTTTACCATAGCCTTACCGATACATTTATCGAAACAATAAAATTTCTGTCCTGGAATGATAAAGATGTGGAAAAGAGATTCACCTGTAACCTGGAAGGAATAGAAGAAGCATACAAAACAGGTAAGCCGATACATCTGCTGGGTATGCATAATATGAACTGGGAATATGTGAACTGGGGATTGGTAAAAAAAGTAAAACTTCCTTTCCTTGGCATTTACCTGCCCGTTTCCAATAAAGCCTTTGATAAAATAATGAAAGATATGCGGGGACGGTATGGCACTGTACTTATTCCGGCAACCGATTTTAAAAATGCGTATCTCCATTATTTCAAAAAACTACATATACTGGCTTCTGCAGCAGACCAAAGCCCGGGTAACCCGAATAATGCTTATTGGGTAAATTTTTTTAACCGGCCTACCGCTTTTGTAAAAGGGGCTGAACGGGGTGCGGTTGCTATCAACGCTTCAATAGTCTTCGGTCACTTTTACAGAACTAAAAGAGGGCATTATCATCTCGATACTAAATTCATTACAGCAGATGCAGCAACCATGGCGGAAGGGCAGATGACAAAGGCTTTTGCAAAATTTGTGGAGTCATCTATCCGTTTACAATCGGCTAATTATCTCTGGAGCCACCGCCGCTGGAAATGGGAATGGAAACCAGAATACGGTAATATAGTTGAATAAAAAAGCCCCCGCCTGGGGGCCTTTTTGATTTTTCAGTATGCTCAGCTTTTCTTTTTCTTTTTTAATTGGAGGTAATCAAGGAAATAGATCACTTTCAGCGACAGGTTATTATTATCATCAGCTTCCATGGTGTTATTAAAGTTTTTGAAATAACCATTGTTGACGATACGGTTAAAGTCATACGCAGCATTTTTCCAGACCAGGTTGATAAAACTGCCCGGTGCATACTGCCAGGTAAACACTGCATCAATATTGAACGCATTATAATTCTGATTCACATTCTGGTTGAATGAATTGTTTTTTTGCAGGCTGCCATCCTGTTGCAGCGTAAAGAATTCTTTATAATTCACTTTGCTCCAGTAGTGACGGATACGGGTATTGATATTCATTTTAGCATTGAAACTGTATTTAAAGTTCAGTATATTTTCTACACTCTTGATGTCCCGTTTACCCATGATCACATCGTTGCCGGAAATGGCAGCAAACCCGGTATTGTTGTTTTGCGGAGCAACATTCAGGCGATGACTTACCGTAAGTTTATTATTAAAACGATACCTGTTGTTCATATTAAAATTGTACCTCTCGCTGTTAAAAAGGCTTCGTTTAACATACATCAGCTCACTGTACAGGTTATACTTCTTTGCGTTATTGGTTTCAAACCAGAAATCAATAAAATAATTTGACCAGCCTCTGAACATCCTGCCGGCCATTCTCGGTTCGTAAAAATCATTATACTTTGGCTCATAACCGATCAATGCGCCAACATACCAGAGGTTCTTCAACTGGCCATTTACATTTGCATTGAAATTGGCATTTTGAAATGCTCCGGGAGAAAGCCTTCTTGAATAATAAGCGTTAAAATTCAGGTAGATACTATTGTACCATTTGGTAGGCTTTATCCAGCGGTAACCCACCCAGGCATAATGATCAACGAAGTTGGTCATGGTGAAATAACCAAGGTCGTTATTGTTGAATTTGCTGTTGGTAAGGTCCTGGCCAATATTAAAATTGAACCGGCCGCTTGTTTTGCCGAGTGAAACACTGTGGCTGTATCCGCTTTGTGTCTTTCCATCAGGCAGGTAACCTATTAACCGGCTGTTGGCCACTTTGCCACTTATATTCCACATATTCTTTTTATCGTTAAAACTGAACAAGCCTGCAGTAACGTTTGCATCATAATCTTTACCACTTCTCCAGACATTTGTATTTATCAGCGACACACTGGAATTGTTTTTCAGTGTCTGATCAAAAACGATAACACTGTAATTGGTCAGGGGGTCGATCATTACCTCCCGGCGGTTCTTTGTAGTGGAGTCTTCTAATATGGCATAACGGGTATTGGTTACAGCATTTAATACCCCGATACCCAAACCCTTACCGGTTCGTCCGGAAACTTTGGTGGCATTGATGAGTTTGGATTCAGATGGATTTTTTACTGACAGTTCATTTACTCCCGCATATTCTCCGGCAGAGTGAAGAAGTACAGGGTCAATACCGATTCTCCGGGCATAAAAAAGATTTCCTTTGCTGAATAGTTCTGTTCCTTCATTAAAGAAAGGCCTGTTCTCAGTGTATTTAACTTCAAAGGGAGTCAGGTTCAGCACTCTGTTATCACTTTGTACCTGGCCAAAATCCGGTATCAGCGTTGCATCAAGAGTAAAGGCCTGGTTGATGCCATATTTAACATCCATCCCGCCGTTTATGGAAGAGGTAAGTTTCTTTTCTCCCGGCGTTGTGGTTGGATAATGGTTGATATAAGTAGAGAAGTATGGCGAGAACTGAAGCCGCAATGGTGGTTTGATATTAGAGATGCCTGTCCAGAGGCCTTCTTGTGTAAGGAATCCATTCACATTCGGATCGATGGGGTTCCAGGTGTATTGCTGTTCTGTTTTCCTTCTGCGCCTTGTAATGTTAAGCCCCCAGTTTTGCACATCTTTTTTCCCAAAACGAATGGCAGAGTATGGAATAAACATTTCAAAGCTCCATCCATTTTCATGAATGACGGCATTACTTTTCCAAACGGCATTCCAGGAAAAGTCCTCTCCATTAGTGGTCATCTTGGCATCCCATTGCTCCCCTAATGGGGTGATGAAATATTCAAACCCGTTTTGTTTATCATAATAAGTATCGAAGATCAGGCCTATATAATCGTTAGTACCAAAACCATCACGGCCTGCAAGCTCAGTGGCAATGCTGTCTTTTGTTTTTTCATAACAATGACCACCGAAATAAATCCCTTCATCATCATACATCAGGTAAGTAACGGTCTTGGTTTCGGGAGTTTCTTTTTTGCCAACAGTAGGCCTGAATTCTGTCAGGTCGGTCATGATGGCGGCATCTTTCCATGCTTCATCATTGATAAGACCATCAATTTTTACAGGTTTTGCTGTTCGGATGGCAGCCAGTTGTTTGGCTGCGGGGGGTTGTTTAGGACCGGGGGTTTGGGCATTAACGCCCAGGCAAAACAATAGCATTGCCCAGAGGGTTACATTGGTTTTGAGTTTCATGGCTATACTTTAACTATGGTTATGACGCTTGAGATCGAAAACGGTTACCTGGTGTGCGGCATAACTACTAAATTCTTCGTACGTCAAAAGTAATAGCCCGGAATGGCGATTTTTATTTATTTATCTGAGAGGTGACAATTTCCTGACGAATGGTGAAAAAAAGGGGTCGTTAACTTTTCATTGGGAAAATAAAGAGCCGGCCTTGTAAGGCCAGCTCTGATTAAAACACAGGGATGAGAAGAAAAAATTATTGCCGGATGAATGTTTTTGATTGTCTTCCACTACTTCCGTTAACAACGAGGTAATACATTCCTTTTGGAAGATGATGCACCGGGATGCTAAAGGCATTATTTCCTTCATTCAACTGCAGTTGCTTCGTATAAACAGTTTTACCTGCCGCATCGGTAATATTTATTTGCACAGCTTCTTTTTTTGAAAGAGGGAATTGCACCTGTAGTACATCGCTTACCGGGTTGGGGAACACCTGGAGGGTAAGAAGGTTATCATTCTTCACGGCAACTACTTTGCTGTAAGTGAGGGCACCATCAGTATCCACCAGTTTCAGGCGGTAGAAATTTGTACCGCCGGATGGCAGGTTATCAGTAAAGGAATAATATTTCTTATCAGCAGAATTACCGGCGGCGGCTACATTGCCAATGGAATTGAAATGGGTACCATCGGCACTTCGTTCTATCTCAAAACGGGAAGTGTTCTGTTCGGTGAATGTTTCCCAGTTCAGTTGAATACCGGATGTTTTTTTCGCAGCCGTAAGATCGCCCAGTTTTGATGGCAGTGAGAAAGGAGCTAACGTAGCGATCTCGGCAGCCGAAAGTGCCCGGTTGTATACTCTTATCTCATCTATTTTACCACCAAAAGGATTGTACCGGGGTGGTGAAAAACTGCCATAGCACATGGCTCCTGCCTGCATATTGATTGGATAAGTCGGGGCGGTGGTTCCTTCCGTAGCAGATAACCGGAACACTCCGTCAATATAAAGAGAGATAGTTCCATTATTCCTCACAGCTGCCACATGGTGCCAGGTGCCAATAGTAAATGCTGTTGCGGCAGCACTTCCTACAGAATTGTTCTTGTAGTTGAATTGCAGGTTCCAGGTACCGGCAACGGTTGACCAGAGCCAGACACCCCAGCCACCATAGTTCAGGCAGTTATCTAGTAGCCCACTGGTTGTGCTGCCGTTAAAATAGAACGAAAAGGAAATGGTGAAATTCTGGGTACCGGTAAAATCAAGGTTACCATTGTCAGTAAAGTCGATATAAGAAGTCAGGCTGCCCCCAAACTGCAATGCTTTATTAGCACCTCCTGCATTATTAGTGGTGTAAGTGGTACTGATTGCTGAAGCGGTAACATTCGCAGGCAGTATTGGTGGTATTACCATCCAGCTTAAAATGCGCCAGCAACCCGGCCGTGGTTTGTGCAAAAAGGGAAAAGCTGAGCAGACAAGAAGTGATCAGCAAAAAGAATAGCAAAAGAAGTTGTTTTAGTTTCATAACCTGTGTTTTTTTAAGTGAATGAATGGGTTTTTCACAGGTGGATTCTTTCATCAAAAACTAACAGGTGTAAAACTGTGTATAGAAAAAGGAAGAAAAGAGGGGGGAAAAGCGGAAAATAAGTACCGTGTTTTTCACGGTATGGTTAAAAAGAGGCTTTATTAACATTGTGATATTGGAGGTGGTATTTCGGTTCGTGAAGAAAAAACTTATCAATGAAAAAAAAGAAGCCGGATTTTTTACAACAGAATAAAGAACTGATCGGGAGAGTGGAAAGCCAGGGCAATTTTATCAGGACTTTTGAAAAAGAAATATATGAGAACGTTAACCAGGTGCTTTGCCTGGCAAAGATTAAATTAACCGGAATTGATTTCAATGATAAGGCCACATCTGTTGAAAAACTCGAGGAATCAGGAAACCTGATTGGTAAAGCTATCAGCGATTTGCGTAATTTGGCTAAACAGGTAAAGAACTTTAATAACAGCCCGGTAAAAACGACTACATGAAAAAAATAGCTCTTGCAGATGATCATACCTTGCTCAGGAAAGGAGTGGCTAATCTTGTTCAGAATTTTGGATATACAGTCGTTCTCGAATCTGATAACGGACGGGAGCTGACAGAAAGCATTGCAAAAGGAAATATACCCGACCTGGTATTACTGGATATTAATATGCCGGAAAAAGACGGTTACGAAACTTCACTCTGGTTAAAGGAGAACTATCCCGATATAAAGGTTCTTGCATTAAGTATGTACGATGATGAAACAGCAATTATCAGGATGCTGAAAAATGGGGTCAGGGGCTATATACTCAAAGATGCTGAACCGGCAGAACTCAGAACAGCCATTGAATCTGTTTTTAATAAAGGGTTTTATTATTCTGAAATGGTGACAGGCCGGCTGATGCGTACCATTACTGATATGGAAGATGAAGGAAATAACACCCGGAAAATATTGAACCTGACAGAAAGAGAAACCGACTTTCTCAAACTGGCCTGCTCAGAAATGACTTACAAGGAAATTGCGGCGGAAATGCACCTGAGCCCCCGCACTATTGATGGCTATCGTGACGCCCTTTTCGAAAAATTAGAAATAAAAACAAGGACAGGGCTGGCTATTTATGCTATTAAGAACGGGATTGTAAAAATCTGATCAGGCTTTCTCTAATTCAATTACGGTCCCCCCGCCGGTCGAGCTGATGACCTTGTGATGATATTGAATGGCTTTTGCCCTTGCTGCAATATTTTTCAGCCCGTTGCCGGCAGTTATTTTCTCCTTATCAAAACCTCTTCCGTCGTCAGTAATTATGAGTTTCATTTTTTTATTGCTGATTGAAACCGTTAGTTCAATGTTTTTGCACCCGGCATATTTAATACTGTTGTTGATTGATTCTTTACAGATCATATAGAGGTTTCTTTTTTCTTCTTTGCCCAGCACAAAACTGGCTGTTTCATCATCAGCCGGGGTTTTATAATTAATATTTGCGGCATGACATAACGGGGCGGCAAACTGGCTTACCCTTGCGAGCATATCGTTGAGCTTATCTTTCTTGTCATCTAACACCCAAATAATATCCCGTACTCCGCTGATAGCATCTTGTGCTCCCTGCTTGACATGATACAAGTGTTCGGGATTTTCTTTTTCCAGCAGGGCCAGGTTGCTGTGTACTTTAATGCTGTTGAGGGTGCTACCGAGATCGTCATGAAGGTCGGAGGCGAGTTGGTTTCGGATCTGCTGCTCTTTTTTGATCCTGTTCAACCGCAACCGATAGAAACTGTACAGTATGCCGGTGACAAACAATCCTACTGATAATTTAAATAGAGTAGTCTGATACCAGGGAGGTGTTATGGTAATAAATAATTGTTTGGTGTTATAGCTCTCTATGCCTTCACTGCTTACTGATTTTACTTCCAGTGTATGTTTACCCGGAGGCAGTTGGCTAAGTATTAGTTCATTGTTGGTACCATTGCTTATCCATTCTTCCTGATTGGGCAACAAGCGATATTTAAAAGTGGTTTTGGCGGGGTTGATATAGAAAGGGGAAGAAAGATAGAACTTAAAAGTATTTTTTGAATAGGTTGTTTTGATAGACCCGTTACTTTCAACAAATTGGGGGATTTCATCGCCGCCATTTAAAAGGGAAATTCCGGAGATATCTGCAAAAGGTTGATTTGAATTATGTAGCATTGCACGGGAATCAAAAAAATTGATTCCAGATATACCGCCAAAATATAATGTGTCATTATGTTTAAAAAAACTGGTTCTGTTGAACTCATTGTTGATCACTCCATCTGCCATATCGTAGTTCCGAATCCTGCTCGTTTTTGTATTGTAACATACAATTCCCCCATTTGTACTTAACCAGATATGGTCTTCATCACTTTTTAAAATAGCATAAATATCGTTACTGGCAATCCCTTCTTTTTCCGTTATATATTCGACTTTCCGGGGAGAAATGGTATATTTATTTAAACCTCCTCCGTATGTTCCAATCCATAAAGTGTTTTTATCGGCAAAGATGGCATTGACCTGAGGATAATTGAGTTCACCTTTGCCGGGTAACAAAAAGGGCGAGCAAGCAGAACTCCTGTTGTCAAAATAATAAAGCCCCCCGTTCGTACAGATATAAAATTTCTCATCATTTGCTGGTGCAATGAAATTAACGGTGAAATCATCGAGGGAATACATATTGGGACGATGAATGAAACATTCCATCACTCTTTTTGAACGATTCCATCTTACAAGATCTCCCGAAACAGAGGAACGGAGCCCAAATAGTATTTCATTTTCGTTGATAACTACTCCGCATAATATTATTGCACTGTCAAGAAATTTTAATTCAGGAAATTTATTCGAAATCTTTCTGAGGACAGGGGCGGCAATACTTTCGCTAAAATACAATCCCTGCTTGGTACAAAATAAATAGAGATCATCAGCGGCTTTGAAAATATAGTTATAACGCAAATCTGCGTTATTTTCTACCGGGATGATCTTTTGTGTGGATAACCTGAGATTGTATTTAAGCAGTAGTCGTTCAGTTCCTATCAATACGTCTTCATTATTTTCAGTATAGATTGGATAAGTTCTGAGGGGGCTTTCTTTATTGTCTTTTATGGGTAGAGACAACAACCTGTTTTCTGCGTAAAACAATTTGAGTAAACCCTTGCCGGTTCCTATCCAGTAACCAGGTCCTTCATCATCGGTCAGTAAATAATAAATATTGTTACTAAGTAGCCGCTTGTTATTCCCGGAATCAAAAAAATGATCTTTTAAAATACCAGTGGTATCAAACGTCATCACTCCGCTGAGATTAGATCCTGCGAGAATATGATTTTGGCGGGTATCATATGAAAGGCAATTAAACTGACCCGAAAGATCAACACCAGCCTGATCTTGTACTTTAACCGGTTTCGGATTCAGGAAATCAGGTATCCGGAAAAGGCCCTGGTATGAAGCTAAAAACATTGACCTGCCTGGCAGCAACAATGAATTTACTATTGTTACAGTCTGGTCTCCACCAAAACTTTCAGGAACAATATGGCTGGTAACTTTATAAGACTGGTTTAATATAAAAATGCCATCCGTGGCAGTTGTGATGATATATTGTTTTTCACCATCCTCATGAACGTTCACAATGTAGGGGGTAATCTTTTTCCCTTTATATATAAAGTCAAGCAGTTGTTCTGAACGGCCTGTTTCAACATTATATATAACCAGTCCTGTACGGTACCCTAACATTACATTACCGTTGCCCAGTATCTTTACTGTTTCAAGTTCAGTGTCGGGAAAAAAGCTGTTGATCTTATCCTGAATTGCTTTAAGTATTTCATTCTTTTCCGGTGTAGCATCAGGAGAAAATAAAGTGAGGCCCAGATCTGAAGAAACCCAAAGGTTTCCACTTTTGTCTCCGGTAATATTGCTTATAGTTTTACCAGTAAGAGTAAAGTTATTATTGTGCCCTATTTTATAATTGGTGATCCTTTTACCATCATACCTGCTTAACCCGCTTTCTGTACCCAGCCACAAATATCCTTTTTTATCTTTGTGGATAGCCTGAATAGTATTTTGTGGAAACCCGTTTATATATTTTATGTTTTGAAATGAAGAAAGATATTGCCCTGAAACCGTATTGTTCAATAGTGCGGGCAGACAGCAAGTAAAAAAAAATTGAGTGAACTTCATCCTGTTTTATTTCTTTAAAGGAAAAGGTGAAAACACCTTTATGAATAGCCGGCTAATTCCGAAATTTATAAAAAATAATTATGAGAAAATATTGTTTTCTGCTAATCATGCTGTTCACTGCGAAACTAATATATGGGCAGCAATATCCATGGTGCCAGGATAGTATTCCCATTATTTTGGATATGACTTCCAAATATGGAGGAATTGATTTTGATAAGATCAGCAATGATCGACGTCTAGTTGCGATCATTCACAGGTTTGGCGAAGGAACCCACATAGATACCTCCTACCAAAAAAGAAAAAAAATGGCGAAAGCCAAAGGATTATTGTGGGGAGGTTATCATATGTTTACGAACAAATCATCAATGGAGTACCAGGTAAACCGTATAGTACAATACATGGATATAGCTGATGATGATTTGGTCTCCTTGAATTTTGAGGACCCTGGCAGCGGATCAAGTGAAAGGCCGCAATTCAAAATAAGTATGGATAGTGTATTCAAGGCGATTCAATTTTTTTATGATAAAGTTCACAGGTATCCAGTGGTATATTTCGGCCCATGCTATATAAAAGATAGTATTGAAAGGGCACTTAAAAAATATCCTGAGGCGAAAAGAATAAAATGCATTCAACTTTTAGCAAATTGCCCACTTTGGTTTGTGGAAAATCGAATTATTTTACCCAAAGTTCTTTTTAGCTATATACAGATACATTATAAAATTTGGGAAAACTATACTTTATGGCAATTTAGCGAAGGCAAAAACTGCAAACCTAACGCCACAGGTACAATAAGGCATTGTGATTGTAAAATTTCTAATCCCGATGTTAGTAAATATTGTAGCAAGCCCCCTCCAATACCCGCCTGTTGCTTATATCCTTCCAGTGGCATTTGGTTTGACGGAACTAACATTAGTGTATATAACGGCACAATAAATGATATCAGGAAAAAATGGCCGTCATTGTAATAAAACAAGTATTATTTAAATCACAAGAGTTGTCATTGGCTATACACTTAATATTCCCTATTTTGCCGTCTTAAAAATCATAGGTATGTCATCCCCAACTCCCGCCATATTCTGGCCCCACTCTGAACACTGGTCTGTAAAGATTCCATTACAAACTCCTCATTACCGCATGCCGGTAATGGAAGAGAAAGGATATGTGATCATGAAGACACTGGATATATCGCATATTCCTTCATCTGAATGGGAAAACCTTACCTACATGGACTGGAAAAGTGGTGGTGACACCAACTTCGCTCCGCTGGCTTCTTGTGATGGTACCAATGAGTGTAAAGGTTTTTGGGAAAACGGAAAAACAGATAAGGATGCCATTTTTACTCCTAACGCTGAGCTTTGTCCTAACCTCATGGCGTATATCAAATCCATTCCGGCCAACTTCGGAAGGGTAAGGGTGATTAAACTGGAACCTCAAACACATGACCAGGCATTACGTTCTGTTCACCGGGACGATAATAACAGGCTGAATCCTGAGGATGAAGGCTGGGTGGTAAGGATGTGGATTGAACTGACTGATAATCCCGACAGCTACATGCTGCTGTACGATAGTGATGAAAATAACCTGCCCATCAAAGAATCAGAAGCAAGGGTACCAATGCCAAAAGGGGCACACTTTGTAGTGGATTCACAAAGATTGTGGCATGTGGGTGTACACA
>JBGAQD010000017.1:0-70606 GCA_044220915.1 Chitinophagaceae bacterium | reverse complement strand
AATATCAGCATAAGGTGCAGCCCCATCCATATCATCCAGGCCATCAGGCCACCGAAATGCAATTTAGGCTTAGGTATATCAACTACTGCCAGGTTACGGCCTACTGTTGCCATCGAACCTTTATCCCTGTATTCAAACGCATACTGCTTATCCGGATTTGATTTACGTTCTATCAATTTAAAATTACCCGCAAGCAAATCTGCCTGCTGCATGGCTACCGGTGCCACCTGCGGATGTCCATTGGGATACTTTGATGTTTCCATATATGCAAGATCACCGATGGCATATATATTATTGTAGCCATTAATCCTGCAATACCTGTCTGTTGTAATGCGGTTTCCTTTGGCTACTAATCCCTTATCAACTCCATTTGGAATATTCCCTTTAATGCCAGCAGCCCAAATCATAGTTGCCGTAGTTATTTGTTCACCCTTATTTAAGAAAACACTTGTTCCATCATATTCTTTTACAAAAGCATTTGTCATCACCTTCACTCCTAATCTTTCAAGGTACTTCTGCGATTGTAAAGACGATTTTTCACTCATTGTACCTAACGTCTTATCTGCACCTTCCAACAGATAGATATTCATTTTTGAAAAATCCAGTTCAGGGTAATCTTTGGGTAAGACATATTTTTTCATTTCAGCTAATGCACCGGACACCTCCACTCCTGTCGGTCCGCCGCCAACAACGACTATATTCATTAGCCGTTGCAATTCTGTCTCACTAGTGACAGTTAGTGCTTTTTCAAAATTCTGCAGCAATCTGTACCTGAGCTGCAGTGCTTCTACTGTTGATTTCATAGGAAAGGCGTTTCCGGCTATCTGGGTGTTTCCAAAGAAATTGGTGTCTGCCCCTGTAGCCAACACCAACGCATCATAGTGTATTTCTTCCTGGTCGGTGATGATCTTATTTTGTGATGGTACCACTTCCTTTAACTCAGCCAATCTTATGCGTACATTCTTGCTTTTTTGAAACACTTTCCTTAGGGGAAATGAAATATTGCTGGCATCCAACCCTGCGGTGGCTACCTGGTAAAACAAGGGCTGAAACTGGTGATAATTAAAGCGATCAACTAATACCACTTCAAAACCGGGTTTGTTGTTGAGTTTTCGGGCCAACCTGAGTCCGCCAAAACCTGCTCCGACTATTACGATTTTCATTTTGCTGCGATTTACAACACAAACTTACATAATTTTCAATAATTATTGAAAATTTAATAAATAAAGTGTGGCAGATCAATACAACATTCTCACTTTAATAGTAGCTTTTACATCCTTAAGCAACCCCAATGCCTGGGCAGAAAGTTGCTTGTCCACATCCAGCACCACATAACCAATATCATCATTGGTCTTCAGGTATTGTCCTAAAATGTTGATCTTGTATTTTGAAAGCCGGGTGTTAATTTCAGATAATACTCCCGGCACATTGTTATGTATATGCAGGATGCGATGACTGCCCTCCTGTGGTGGTAATGCAAGAGCCGGGACTGTATGTGAGCCGAATGTTATACCTTTTTCCAGATAATTGAACAGTTTCACACTTACATCCTCACCAATATTCTGTTGAGCTTCTTCTGTGCTGCCGCCAATATGTGGTGTAAGTATCACATTTGGGCAGTCTTGTAATGGGGTCCGGAAATGGTCACCGTTCTTTTCGGGTTCCCATGGGTATACATCAACAGCTGCACCACCAATACTTCCATCCAGAATCGTTTTTCGCAAAGCTTCGAGATCAACCACTTCCCCCCTTGCATAATTTATTAATATAGCACCTTTTTTAAATTGTTTCAGGTTGTTCTTATTGATCAGATTCTTTGTATGTGAAGTTTCCGGCACATGCAGCGTTACCACATCTGCCCTGCTCAGCAATTCTTTTAATGACTTTGCATCTTCTGCATTACCCAGGGGTAACTTGGTTTCCACATCATAAAAAATAACTTTCATGCCCAAACCTTCGGCCAGCACACTTACCTGGCTTCCGATATTGCCGTAGCCGATAATGCCTAAGGTTTTTCCCCGTAATTCATAGCTGCCTTTGGCATCCTTCATCCAAATTCCTTCATGTGCAGCCTTGTTTTTATCCGGTATTCTGCGGATAAGCATAATAGATGCACCAATCACTAATTCGGCCACCGATCTTGTATTTGAATATGGGGCATTAAAAACCACCACTCCGTTTTGGGTTGCCGACCTCAGATCCACCTGGTTCACGCCAATGCAAAAACAACCGATAGCCTGTAATTTTTTTGCTGCATCAAGAATGTTCTTTGTAATCTGTGTTTTGGAACGGATGCCCAGTATATGAACATCTTTTATCTCTTCTACTAGTTGCTCTTCGGTTAATGCCTTTGATATCTTATCAACCTGTATATAGCCATGATGACGGAAATTCTTCACCGCCACATCACTGATATTTTCCAAGAAGAGTATTCGTATTTTTTCTTTGGGATAACTCGTTTTGGTTGCTTTTGCCATGATGCAAATATACTATCTGTGAGGAAGCTTATGAATGAAGTCGTATGTTTGAGCTATTAACATTTACAGTATAGGTGGGGAAAACTAATCCGACCGGCCCGGTCGCCCTGCTTCTATTTTTGCCGAAATCGAAATATCTTATTATTGAAAACAATTGTTAGTTTTTTATTGGCAGCAGCTGTTATTATTTCCTGCAATTCTTCGTCAAAAGATAAAAAAACGGAGGACGATTCACTGCAGTATTACCCGCCAACTCCGCAGAAATTAGGTAAAGAAGAATTCCGTAATTACTACCGACAGCTCAGCAGTTTTCTGGACACGGCTTTACTCAGGCAAAATTTTAATGGCGGTATCCTCATAGCAAAAGATGGAGAGATCATCTATGAAAAATATACCGGCAAAACCGATCTGCGGAAAAAAGACAGTATTACCAGCAGCACGGCCATGCATATTGCTTCCACTTCCAAGACCTTTACCGCTACTGCCATTCTGAGAATGGTACAGGAAGGTAAATTATCACTGGACGATTCTCTTCAAAAATTCTTTCCCGGTTTTCCCTATTCCCGCATAACTGTGAAGATGCTGCTTAATCACCGGAGCGGTTTGCCGAACTATTTATACTTCATGAGTAATAACAAATGGGGAATACAGCCAAATGGAAAATGGAATCACCAGTATGCCACTAACCAGGATGTATTGAGAATGATGTATGATAAAAGACCTGACCCAACCGGAACACCCGGCGCCAGGTTCAATTATTCCAATACCAATTATGTATTACTGGCTATGATCGTTGAAAAAATAAGCGGCATTTCTTTCCCTGCATATATGCGGCAGAAGTTCTTCGAACCGCTGCAAATGAAAGACACTTATGTTTTCACTTTAAAAGATACATTGACCGCCACTCCTTCTTTTACCAATAACGGAATTTACTGGGATTATGATTTTCTTGATGCGACTTATGGCGACAAAAATGTATACACCACACCACAAGATCTCCTGAAATGGGATCAGGCTCTGTATACTGACCAGCTGATCGAAAAACCACTCCTTGACTCCTCCTTTGCCCCATATAGTTTCGAAAAACCATCTATTCACAACTATGGGTTGGGCTGGCGGTTGCAGTTGTTACCTAATGGGAAAAAGGTAGTATACCATTTTGGTAAATGGCATGGTTCTAATGCTGCTTTTGCAAGGCTGATTGATGAAAAAGCAACGATCATCATTTTGGGTAACCGGTTTAGCAAAACAATATATGGGGCCGCTCATCTATGCTATGATATTTTCGGCGATTACCAGCAGCGAAAAGTACCCGATTCAGATGAAATCGACAGTCTGAAAACCACCCTTCTCAACCCGGCTTCAAAAAAAGCCGGCAAAAAAACAAGGAACTAAGTCATTCCTTTTCTGAGAATTGTTTCCCAACTTTAGGGTGAAATGAAAATTCTGTCTGCAGAAGAAATAAGGCTGTGGGATCAATACACTATTGAACATGAGCCCATCTCATCCATTGACCTTATGGAAAGAGCAGCGGCTAAATGCGTTGACTGGCTGATACATCAATACCCCGAGGCTACCTCTTTTGCTGTCTTTTGTGGTAAAGGAAATAATGGCGGAGATGGGCTTGCTATTGCAAGAATGCTGATGGAAAAAGGATATCGTGTAACAACCCATATCCTCGAATTCGGACACCTGGGTACAGCTGATTTTCAAACTAATCTGGCAAGAATTCACAAATTGGCCGGACATGATATTCATTTTATTCAATCAGAACAAAACTTTCATCCGTTTCCCGTAGGGCAGATAATAATAGATGCGTTATTTGGGTCAGGCCTGAACAGGAGTATTGAAGGAGTAACGGCTAAGCTTATTGACCATATCAATAATGCTGACCGGGAGATCATTTCAGTTGATATCCCCAGTGGTCTGTTTGTTGATCATTCTTCAAAGGGGGCTGTTACCATATTTGCCACTCATACATTAAGCTTTCAATGCTACAAGCCTGCTTTTCTTTTTGCAGAAAATGAAAAAGCAGTTGGTGAAATTCACATCCTTGATATTGGATTGCACAGTGGTTTTTATCAATCTGTTTTCAGCAGGTTTGAATTAACAGACGATTCAACGATCTACTCCATTTACAAACCCCGGCGGAGGTTTTCACACAAAGGAAATTTTGGTCATGCCTTACTGGTGGCCGGCAGTTACGGTAAGATGGGTGCTGCAGTATTAGCAGCTAAAGCCTGTATGAGAAGTGGTGCTGGCCTCCTGACCTGCCATATTCCAAAATGTGGTTACGATATTTTGCAAACATCTGTTCCCGAAGCGATGGTTCTGACCGATTTCAACTCTTCTTTCAATACAAAAATCGAAGACGACCTGACAAAATATGAAAGTATCGGTATCGGTCCGGGAATTGGCACCGCATCAGAAACAAAAATGCTGCTTAGAGAGATCTTTGATTCCTACAGAAGTCCCGTTGTACTTGATGCTGATGCTTTAAATATTATTTCCTCGCAAAAAGACCTGCTGAAACTGGTACCCGCAGGCTCCATCCTTACACCACATCCTAAGGAATTTGAAAGACTGTTTGGTGAAACCCCAAATGAATTTGACCGGGTGTTACTTGCTTTACAAAAAGCAAGAGAAACAAACTGTATCATTGTTTTGAAAGGCCATCATACTTTTATAGCCACAACAGATGGCAGAGGCTTCTTTAATTCAACCGGAAATTCCGGTATGGCAACTGCCGGAAGCGGTGATGTTTTAACAGGAATTCTGACCGGATTATTAGCGCAGGGTTACAGTTCTGTAGAAGCAGCGATTCTCGGCGTTTACCTGCATGGGTTGGCAGGAGACCTTGCAGCGAAACAGCTTTCACTGGAAGCTTTGGTTGCTGGTGATATAATTAATAATCTTGGTGCTGCATTTTCCACTTTAAATGCCTGATTTTAAGGGCTCTTACGGGCCTGTCCGGATACCGGACAGTGTTTGGGGCATTCCTCCTGTTCCCCTATCTTTGCCGCCCGGTTAAAACAACCGTTTTGCTATTAATTTTTGATTAAGAATCAACTCTTATGGACAAATTGATTTATCTCGTTCCCATTATGGGCCTTATTGGCCTTCTTTACACCCTTGTAAAATTCAACTGGGTTTCTAAACAAGATGCTGGTACTGACAGGATGAAAGAGATCAGCAAATACATTGCTGAAGGTGCAATGGCCTTTTTGAAAGCTGAATGGAAGATCCTTGGGTATTTCGTTGCAATTGTTGGTGTATTACTGGCAGTGATGGCTACTTCTAACCCCCACTCCCACTGGTCAATTGCTATTGCATTTGTGATTGGTGCAGTACTGAGTGCATTTGCCGGATTCATTGGTATGAAAGCAGCCACAAAGGCCAATGTCCGTACAGCACAAGCGGCCCGTACAAGTTTGAGAAAAGCACTGAATGTATCTTTTACCGGCGGTGCTGTAATGGGTGTTGGTGTGGCTGGTCTGGCGGTGATGGGACTTGGTGGTTTGTATATTGTATTAAAACAGTTTTTTGCTCCTGATGCAAGCATCAATTCTGAAGAAATGTTCAGGACAATTGAAGTATTGACAGGTTTTTCACTCGGTGCTGAATCAATTGCCCTTTTTGCAAGAGTTGGCGGTGGTATCTATACTAAAGCTGCCGATGTTGGTGCTGACCTGGTTGGTAAAGTGGAAGCCGGTATTCCTGAAGATGATCCAAGAAACCCTGCCACTATTGCCGATAATGTTGGTGACAACGTTGGTGACGTAGCTGGTATGGGTGCTGACCTTTTCGGTTCTTATGTAGCTACAGTTTTGGCAACAATCGTATTAGGACAGCAAACAACAGTAATAAGCCCCGATGATACCCTGAATGGGTTTGCTCCTGTTGTGCTCCCGATGCTGATAGCCGGTGTAGGTATTTTGTTTTCTATAATCGGTACTTTATTTGTCCGCATCAGCGAAACTGCCGGTATCAATACTAATACGGTTCAGAAGGCATTGAACATGGGCAACTGGGGTTCAATGATACTTACAGCTATTGCTGCTGCAGGACTTGTATACTGGTTAATGCCGGAAGCAATGGAATTACGGGGTGTTATATTTACCAAATGGGGAGTACTCGGTGCAATAGCAGTGGGCCTTACAGTTGGTGCATTAATGAGCATCATTACTGAATATTATACGGCAATGGGGAAACGTCCCGTTAACTCAATCATACGTCAATCATCTACTGGTCATGCTACCAACGTAATTGGTGGTTTGGCAATTGGTATGGAATCAACTTTCTTACCAATATTAGTACTGGCTGGTGGTATCTGGGGCTCGTATGAGTGTGCCGGTCTTTACGGTGTGGCCATTGCGGCAGCCGGAATGATGGCTACTACAGCAATGCAATTGGCTATTGATGCATTCGGTCCCATTGCAGACAATGCTGGTGGTATTGCTGAAATGAGTGAATTACCAAAAGACGTCCGTGAAAAAACAGATGTGCTTGATGCTGTAGGTAACACTACTGCTGCATCAGGCAAAGGTTTTGCGATCGCTTCTGCTGCATTAACAGCACTGGCATTATTCGCAGCTTTTGTTGGAGTGGCTGGTATTACAGGCATTGATATTTACAAAGCCAATGTGCTGGCTTGTCTTTTTGTTGGTGCAATGATTCCTTTTATCTTCTCTTCATTAGCTATCCGTGCGGTTGGGCAGGCGGCCATGGCAATGGTGGAAGAAGTTCGCCGCCAGTTCAAAACTATTCCAGGTATTATGGAAGGAACCGGGAAACCGGAATATGATAAATGTGTGGCTATCTCAACAACTGCTTCTCTTAAAAAAATGATGTTACCCGGTGCTATAGCTATCATTTCTCCATTGATCATTGGGTTTGCTCCCGGTCTTGGTGCCGAAGCATTAGGCGGTTTTCTTGCCGGTGCAACCGTAAGTGGTGTATTGATGGGTATGTTCCAGAATAATGCCGGTGGTGCATGGGATAATGCAAAGAAATCTTTTGAAAAAGGTGTTGAGATAAACGGTGAGATGTTCTACAAAAAATCAGAACCACACAAAGCTTCTGTTACAGGGGATACAGTGGGTGATCCTTTTAAAGATACATCGGGCCCTTCAATGAATATTTTAATTAAATTGATGTCCATCGTATCTTTGGTCATCGCCCCGAGTCTGGCACAGATAGCAGCGAAGAAAGCAACAGGAACTGCTTTACCTCCCTCTGCAGGCCCATCGGGGAAAGTTCAAACCATAAAAGTGTCTGAACCAGTAGCTACTGTAAATAAAAGCAACACGGTGCAGTATCAATAGTAAATAAGTAACGCTATATAAAAGCTTAATCAGAACCATTACTTTAAGTCCTGCTGTTTCTACAGCGGGACTTATTTTTTATACATAATTTGTCCGTTCTGTAACATTTGCTTTCGTCTTACGTCTCTTTCTTTTTGAGTGTTAAAGAAAATTAAATATAGTTACCGGGTGTTTGTCATACGAAAATAGTCGTATATTCGGGCAATAAATCTGAATACTATGTCAGCTGTAAAAATGATAAAGCCTACGGAAAGTGAACTGGAAATACTGCAAATCCTTTGGACCAAAGGACTTGCTACAGTAAGGGAAGTACATGAGGAGTTAGCCCAGACAAAAGATGTTGGCTATACCACGACCCTTAAACTCATGCAGATCATGAACGAAAAAGGCATTGTGAAAAGGGATGATTCCATGAGGACCCATGTATACCAGGCAGCCGTAAACAAGGAAAAAACACAAAAGCATTTACTGAGTAAGATAATTGACAACTTATTTGGCGGCTCCCCCACCCAACTGGTTATCCAGGCATTGGGTGATGAAAGCCACAAAACAAGCCCTGAGGAACTGGAAAAAATTCAGGCATTACTTGACAGTCTTAAAAAGTAAACATGACCGGCCAGGCCAACTTTCTGCAATCTTTGGGATGGGCTGTTTTAAACAGCTTATGGCAACTTGCATTACTTTGGGTGATTTACCAGTTGATCAATGGAGTTTTCAGAACAGCTAAGTCATCATTCAGAAGTTCGCTGGCCTCTTCACTCTTAATAGGCGGTTTTGCCTGGTTTCTCTATACTTTCTTTTCAGCATATAGTAATGACGACACCAGTGATGCTATTCTTTCATCAGCTTTGATAAGCACTGAAGGTAACCAGCAACTAAATGACTGGTTACACCAAACCTTACCAATCGCTTCCGTGCTTTATATTGTTTTATTGGTATTGCCTCTGTTGAACTTTACCAGGAATTACCGTTATGTGCAGGTGATCCGCAAATTTGGTCTCACTAAGATAAATGTTGACTGGAGGATGTTTGTTACAAAAGTTGCTGCACAGATGGGAATTACAAAGAAAGTTAGTATCTGGGTATCAGAATTTGTCTCCTCTCCTGTCACTATTGGCTTTTTGAAACCGGTAATATTGGTTCCGCTGGCAGCAATCAACCACCTGACTCCGCAACAATTGGAAGCTGTACTCCTGCATGAGCTGGGGCATATCAAACGTTTTGATTACCTGGTCAATCTTATCATCAACTTCATACAAACTATTCTTTACTTTAATCCATTTGCAAAAGCATTTGTAAAAATTGTAGAAAGAGAAAGAGAAAAAAGTTGTGATGAAATGGTGTTGCAGTTTCAATATGATTCGCATGACTATGCAACGGCATTATTGGTGCTGGAAAAAACCAATCAGGAAAACAAGGTTTTGACTGTGGCAGCTTCCGGGAAGAAGAATGACCTCTTACACCGTGTTGAACTCATTATGGGAGTGCAGAAGAGACCGGCAATTTCTTTCAATAAACTGGCAGGACTGATGGCTGGTTTGCTTTGTATCATTGCGCTGAATGCATTATTGCTGATAAGTAAGCCCGGTAACGGCGACAGGGCTGCCTCTTTTGCAGAAATATCCCCTTCTTTTAGTTTTAGCGATGCTGAAACCACAGAATTTAATAATACTACTACGAATTTTGAAAATCCATTCAGAGTAACCAACCATACAAAACCGCAACTACCTGATCAACCTGACCCAATAAGCAGCACATCGTCACCACTTGCCAGTTATATTTCATCTGCGATATCTTATCCGGGGATCATCAATGTAAATTACGACCCGGTAGAAGTTCCGGAGCTGAAAAAATACCAGGAAGAACAGGTGGAGAAAGCCATGGAAGCTTCTAAAAAAGTATTGGAAAATGTACAATGGAAAGCTGTAGAGAAAAGCATTGCGGATGTGTTCAGTCAGCAGGAAAAAGAGGAACTAAAGGCCTCCTATGAAAAACAGCTTGAAAAGATGGACTGGAATAAATGGGAAAATAAATTGAAACTTGCTTACAATAAGATCGATTGGGATAAAATAAACACACAATTAGCAGTAGCCGTTAACCAGGTCCGGATGGATAGTATCCAGATGGTCTACAACAAGACGATCAGCAAACTTGATGGTGTAACAAAAGAACTTTGTATGAAAGATATGCAGGGTATTCCGGATACTGATATTACTCTAAAGGAAATTGAACGGAAGAAGGCTGAGGTTCAAAGAGCCTTAAATGAATTGAAAGCTGCCAGGAATAAGAAGATCGTTCACTTGTAATTAATTCCGCAAACACTCAAATTCAGGCATACGAATTGATATTTCTTCGCTGAGTAGTTTACCAGCAGCGAGGACACTTCTCGCTATACTTATTACCAAAAATGAAGCCCACCATTATCTCATGGGTGCCACGGCTTACAGTGTTTAATGCTGTAGTGGTGATATCATAAGCATAGCCAACATTAATTGCATTACTGACATTAATACCCGCCATGCCGGCATAGCCATCTTCATAGCGATAGCTTCCCCCTAACCAGAACAGGTCACGGTATTGCACTTTCAGGTTCGCTTCCGGCTGAAAATTGTTTTTTGAAGAACCTTCCACATATTTCAACATCGCTGAAGGAATGATATTAACATCCTCGCCTGCCATAAACCGGTAACCAGCTGTCAGGAATAAATGCGGTATCAATCTCCCTTTTGTAATGAAAGTAGCATCGTCTGTAAAGGAAAGTTTTTGCGGCACTATCTGTTGGGCAGAAAATCCTACAAAGAAGTTTTTAGAATATAGCCACAAGCCCACCCCAATATCAGGACGTATGCGGTTAAGTTCTCCGTTTATGGCTGCTCCTGTCGCCGGATCATACGGGTCACCTGTACCACTAAAATCCTGTTTTGATTTATCTATTGTAACATTTGTTATACCGGCAGAAAATCCGCCTGCAAGGTTCATCGTGGGGCTTAAGCCGAGGTGGTAAGCATAAGTAGCATAAGCTGTAAAGCGATTAAAGCTACCTGTCCTGTCATTGATCATTGTAAACCCGATGCCATGGTGTGGCTCAGCAGCCGTATAGTTCTCCCAGTAATATCTTCCCCTGGGATTTTGCCCCGGCACTTCAAAAGAAGTAGAGGATGTACGGTAATCACCTTTTCCTATCGGAGCCTGTATTGAAAAGTAAGTTGTTTTCGGTGCACCTTTCAGGCCTACCCATTGGTCCCGGGTACTGATCTTTACATCCGTATAATTTTCGATACCGCTTAATGCGGGGTTCAGAATATAGTTGTTCAGAATATATTGCGTATAGTGTGGCCTTTGCTGGCCCATCACCTGCACACAAACAAACAACACCGGGATAAATAATAGTTTTCGTTTCATTGCTTAACGGATTACATCCACATAACCTGACATTGTCTTCCTGCCATTTTTAGGGTTCACTATGTAATAATAAGTTCCAATAGGCACTGGCTGACCATTGACAGTTCCATCCCAGGGCACGGCATATCCCACAGAACGGAATATCAGCTGTCCGTAGCGGTTGAATATCTCAACCGTTCCACCCGGATAAGTGTCCAGGTATTTGATCTCCCATCTGTCATGTACACCATCTCCATTCGGGCTGAATATATTCGGAATTTCAGGCCCTTTCAGTACTTTGATGAACACCTGGTCTGATGCTTTGCAATCACCCCTGCCTGTTACGGTAAGTGTATAGGTGATATCTTCTACTCCTTTTACAATGGGCTCCAGTACAGTGTTACTGCTGAGGAAATATAAGTTAGGTGTCCACAAGTACGCAGGATTAATGCCATTTGTAATGACAGGATGCAGCGTATCGCTTCCATCCTGAAGAATGAACAGGTCGGGCCCTGCATTTACAACCGGGTATGGATTCACAGTAACCGGCCTTGTGGCTGTTGTGCTGCGGCAGCCATGACTGTTTGTGATAAATAAAGACACCGTATAAGAACCAGCCGTAGCATAAGTATAATTGAAGGATGAACTGGTCCTTGTATTTCCATCTCCCATATTCCAGTTCCAGGTCGTAGTTGTTCCATCAGCCGGGTCACTGTTATCAGTGAAGGTGAAACTCTGACCAACACAAACGTCATTTTTATCAACCAATATCCTTCCTGTTGGTTCAGGATGTATTGTATTAACTGTGATAGTTTTAGTGTTCACACAACCAGCTCCACTTGTTATCTGCAGGGTAACTGTAAAAGGTCCCACACTATTGTAAATATGAGATGGGCTTGAACTAGTGGAAGTATTCAATGCACCACTGCCCGGATCTCCAAAATTCCACAAGTAAGTAAAACTGCTCTGTGTACCATCCGGAATAGACGAAGCTGAACTGTTAAAGGCAACGGTCGCTGATGGTAAACAGGAGCTGGCAGGGAAACTAAAGTCAGGTATTGGTAATGGATTTACCAGTACAGGAATTGTTCTTACAGTACTTCTGCAACCATTACTGGTTGTAACATACAATTTCACATTATAAGTTCCCCATCCGCTGAATGTATGTGATGGATTTTGTAATGCTGAAGTATTAGCTGCCCCACTGGCAGGATCGCCAAAATCCCATGTCCATCCGGTGATTGTACCGGATGCAGCTGGTATAGTTGATGTGGTACTGTTAAAACTGACTGGGCTACCCTCGCAGTTCTGGGGTGAAAAAGTAAACCGGGCAGACGCACTGTCTAATACGGTGATCGTTTTGGATAATGTATCCACACAACCACCGGCAGTTGATGTAAATGTGTATTTGATGGTATAAGTACCAGGGCCAACTAAAGCAGGGTTAAACAAACCTCCCGCAGTAACGCCGGGTCCGCTAAACGCACCTGAACCAGGCACACCTCCTATTTCACTGGCGATTGATGAAGGTATCTGATAAGGAACAGCGTCCAAACAGATATCCGGCATACTATTAAACTGGACTTTGGGGGCCGCATTAACAGTAATGGTCCGAATCCTGTCGTTTACACAGGTGGCACCGGAATAAGCCCTGTAACGGATGGTAAAGGTTCTTGTAAGCGGTGCCTGAAAGTTTGGATAGAGATGCCTGTATATTTTACCCGGTGTCGGGAAATCATCTGTTTCAAATACCGCCGGGAAGTTTACATTGTCCCAGTATATCTCTACTTTGGTCACACTCCCAAAATTTACGGTTGATGCATCCTGTATCGAAATAGAATCATTGGCGCACATGGTGGCCGGACTCAATGGATTAAAATTAGCAACAGGAATATCTCCATTTACAGTAAAGGATGAAGCTCTTGTTGCAACACAGCCATTGTTTGTGGTAACAGTAAGTGTAACAGTATAATTGCCAACAGCAGTATACGAATGTTGCGGATGCTGTAAAGTGGAAGTATTAGCAGCACCACTGCCAGGATCACCAAAATCCCAGAGCCATGATGCGATACTGCCACTTGCAACATCTGATGTATCGTTAAACTGTGCGTAGGTATCGCTCAGGCAAACCTCTGGTAAAATAAACCCGGGATCTGGTTGCGGATGAACTGTTATTGTTCTGCTGAGAACAGGATTGCTTACACAACCTTTATCAGTAGTTACTGACAAAGTAACTGTATATGTACCGGCTGCTGCATAGGTATGTGTCGGGCTTTGTAAAGCAGATGTGCCCAGGTCTCCGAAATTCCAGGCCCATGTGGTAAGCACACCTGAATTAGGTGTCGACAGGTCAGTAAAGTTCAATGTCTTTGTTTCGCAGGAAGGTGTTGTTACATTAAAATCTGGTGTAGGTAATGCGTTAACAAGTATAGTACCTGTAGCTGTCTTTTGCACACAGGTGCCGGTTGTGGTCACTGTATAATTAAATGTTCCCGATGCTGTTGGTGTGCCTGTAATGGTAAATACACCTCCGCTAAATGAACCTGTAACGCCGGCAGGTAAACCTGCAACAGTTCCGCCGGTACCGCCACCGCTGATTGAATAAGTTATATCAGTGATAGCTGAATTAACACAAAGTTCCTGTGCATTAGTATTCGCAGCTGAGCTAAGACTGATAGCTGCATCCGGGTTAACTGTAATAATTCCGGCTGCACTGGTTTGCAAACAAGTTCCGGTTGTATTGACTGTATAATTATACGTTCCTGTTACTGTTGGCGTTCCGCTGATGGTAAGTACACCAGCACTATAGATTCCGGTTACTCCAGGCGGAAGACCCGTAACTGTTCCCCCGGTTCCACCTCCACCAATGGCATAAGTGATATCGGTTATAGCAACATTTTCACAAACAGCCTGGTTTGCTGTAGGTGCAGGAGAAGAAAGTGATAAGGTAGCATCAGGATTTACAGTTATAGAACCTGTTGCAGATGCCTGCACACAGGTACCTGTTGTGTTAACTGTATAATTATACGTTCCTGTCGCTGTAGGCGAACCTGTAATAGTGAATACTCCGCCACTGTACGTTCCGGTAACACCCGGCGGTAAACCCGAAACAGTGCCACCGCTGCCACCACCAGTAATAGAATAAGATATAAGACTTATCGGTGTATTGATACAAAGTGATTGTGTATTGTTAGCGGATGAAAGAGAGATAGCAGCATCAGGATTTACGGTTATTGTACCTGTTAAAGAATTTGGCAGGCAAAGCCCTGTTGCAGTTACAGTATAATTATAGGTTCCCGGGGTGGTTGGTACACCACTGATAGTAAATGTTCCTGCATTGTAAACGCCGGTAACTCCTGCCGGAAGACCAGAAGCTGTTGCATTATTACCTCCGCCGCTGATTGTATAGTCAATATTACCAATCGCTGTGTTTTGACAAACTGATTGATTATTCGAACCTGCTGCAAGAGCCAAACCTGTATTAGCATTAACAACAACATCAACAAATGTATTGGGATAGCTTGTTATACAGAGCGTTGACCCTGTATTCCGTACCTCTACAAGATTATACCGGTATGTACCAGCCACAGTAGTAGGAACAGGCAGCGTTACAGAAGTATTTGTTCCGGTTGTACTAATGGTCTGATTAGCTCCCCCATTGATATTATAAGTGAATGTGTAGGTAGGCGTGCCGCCGCTTGCTGTAAATGTAATCAATGGATCAGGATCGTTAACACATACAGTAGTAGCCCCATCAATAACCGCAGTGGGTACTGGTGCCACAACTACCTGTTTTACGATTTGTGCACTGATACAACCCGGTGTTGTGATAGTGGAGAAAGTTACATCATAAGTACCCGGTGCACTAAAAGTATGAGTTGGGTTTTGTAAGGTAGAGGTATTGGCAGCACCACTTGCGGGGTCGCCAAAATCCCAGTTCCAGATATAGCTTGGCCTCGGCGTTTCTGTGTTATCTGTAAACTGAACCGCTTCAGCAACACAGCCGGAGTTTACAATTACAAAATCAGCAATTGGAGGATCATAGACGTTTAAATCAAAAGGAATTTCCTGAAGATTTCCACATCCATCAGTATTAGGAGAATAAACAGCTATTTCAACGGGAAATGAACCGCTGGTATTGATAGTATATAAATTGGGCAAAGAGTACCAATATAAGGTTTTGCCATTAACAACTGTTGTTGAATCCGGGCCTCCGGCACCTGGTATACAGGTTGAATAAATCTGGGTTGGAGGCTGAGGAGGTGTCGGTGCTGGCAGGTTAGACAAATCCCATCGCATGGAATCTGCACAATATGGTAACGATACTTTAAACCGGAAAGGAGATCCTTTACAAACCGAGGGGGCTGGTTCAATTCCATATTGAGTAGCAACACCAATTTGCTGATAAAGATCCTTCACATTTGCTCCTGCAGAATAACCATAGGTTTCGGCATTCCCATAGCCATAAGCAACAGCATTAAATCCTGAATCTGATGATAAAGTATGATTTCCTGATGCTACATTAGAAAGATACAAATATGAATAGTTACCATCTTGTGGATGAACTGTCCAGGTGGCCGCCGGAACAACTCCATCAAACCTGAATGAAGACTGGCCTGTTCCTCCATTTTTCATTACGATATGCAGGTGATGCTGATGAGCTCCTGTTACAGTTAAAGGAGAATTAACGAGAGTTACCCTATTGATATTTTGCTCAAGTGGATTAAGCACAATCATGTCCGGATCATAAGGATTCTGGTTCGTCGGGCAATTTTGCGAGGTAAAATATTGTGAAACTGAAATAGGAATATCTGATTCAATCAGGTTAGGTATGTTATTATAGAACTGATAATAATTATTAATAAAAGATGCAGCAGGAACCAATACGCCGTTTAAGTAAACATTTGAAAGGGGGTCGCTTCTGAAAATGCGATAATGATTATATGGTCTTCCGGAACTTGGCACGGTTAGGAACCTTTTACCCCAGGAAGCTACCGGGTATAATTGTTGATATAAGTTATCAGCACTTCCTCCATTACACGATCCCGGGAATGCAGGAGGAGCCGGAGGCGAACCGATGGATATCTTCCCACTACCGGAGAACACGGCAATCCGCTTACATCCCCCACTTGCCGAGGCAACCGATCTGACCTTTGTTCCTGACAGATCAACACCATTGTTTCCGGTAGTCGTCCCTAATACCTGGTAAACCTCTCCTTTATTTAGCGTAATTGTATTTGTTGAATTGGCAGCCCACCCCCCCACAGTAGCTGCAGTTGGAGTTATTTCCACACTGGTATTATCTTCTACGGCGACAATAGTTATATACGAACTGGAATTATTTTCATTCGAAAGCTGGGTAAAGCTTGAGGTATAATATTCTTTGCCCAAAACATTAGTCGGAAGACATAAACTGGCAGCACTTGCCTGGCTTCTTGTTATAAAAGAATAAACTACTATTGGCTTAACCGATGTGACATGGATGGTTCTGCCTGTGGTCAATCCATTTGTGCTAATAAAATAAGTATTAGGAATAGTAACCGAAATAACCTGGTTAGCAGCGATTGGGCCGCTGGAAAGAACAGTTACTCCATAAATCTCAACTGAATATGTTGTCGCAACATCTGTGGTAATATATAATGTCATGGCCGGTGTTCCCCCTCCATTCACCATACCCACATGGTAACAGTAAGCAAGCCAAAATTCCTTCCCTTTATTTGAAAAGTCTTGAGCAGACGATTTACCGCCAAAAAGCAAGGTAAGTACAAGGGTACTTAAAAGGTAAAATTTTCTCATTTAGCCAATGTCCTGATGTGTGAAGAAAGTGGTGACGAATTTAGTAAAAACAAATGGCAAACCCCAAGGATTTACCATGATTCTGGATAATTAGTGGACAGCTACAACAGGTCGTATATGTACTATTTTGAAAGAGTTATGTAAGATTCCCGGCATCAGAAAAGCTCGTCAAAATATGCACCCGAATGCTACTACCTGCTTCTCTTTTGAAAACTGGCTACGATATATCACTTCCCACACCTTGTTTAGAACTGATAAAAAGGGCAAAACACATTAAAAATAACACATATAATTTGTTTTGACACAGTGTTTTAGGGGAAGTTTTTTGAAATACTGAAAAAGAATTAAAGTAAAATTTGAGATAACTATTTACCTCTGTTTTCTTGGATGGATTCAATCGTGGGCATTTTAGGTTGCTCCTTGTGTTCTTCTAAATCTCCTTGAAAGAAATGAGGCGGGATAATAATAGGTGCAAAATTAACTCCCAGATTTGCCGTGAGAGTACTTATAAATGAACGTATATATGGAAACATAATAGCCGGGGCATTAATATTAATAAACGGCTTTTGATCTCTTATGTTTCCTGTTAGTTCTGGCATTTTGAAAAAACCAAATGCTAAGACAGAAATAGCAAAAAACCCCTTACAAGAAAGTCTTACATCATTAATGATAATAAACTCATTGGTTGCATCCTCGGGGTAAAATACCTTTGGATTTATTTTAAAATCAACAAGTGGGGCGCCCGTCTTGGGTATAGGGTTCTCAATATTTACATTGACATTCACAAAGTCAACCCCATTAAAATTCAATTTATTTTGCTTCCCTATTTCCATTAAGCTGCTTGATTGAATTGAGAATTACCAGCCATTTGAGCCGCTGCTTGGTTGCCAAAGTCTATTAGCTTATGGCAATGAAAATTCAATCCCTGCGTAACGGGAGGATCAATCTTCTCTATATCCCCATTTCCCAATCTTGCAAGAATCTCACTTTTTTTCTTTTCCTCAACCCATTCATTGAAGGATTCTTCTGTTTCTTCTTCAAAAAAGATTTTGAACTTAGCCTCTAATTTTTTTAAATCTAACATAATCAATTATTTATGCACATTCGGCATCGAATACAAACTCAAAGTTACTCACTATTTCCAAATTATATACTGCTAATTGAATCCGCTTCTTATATTGAAATTTATCAATTATCCAATACTCTTTATTATCTGTAATATCTTGAAACATTACCCCGTCAACATCATTAAATAATCCTTTTTCTTTAAATCGTTCATTAATATATTTCAAGCTCAATCCATTCCTATTGTTTTTAAGAAACTTTCTTATTACCTCGTCAACTTGAGTAATCCAAAAATTATAATGCTCTTCATTGAATACAGTATCTAAGATGTTGTCGCAGTTAATACTTGCTTTATACACCTCATAATATCCCGTATTAGTTTTGGCGGTTCTCCCCCACCAAACAGCATCTTCTTCATAGTACCAAAAGTAACATCCATCCCCAAGCCATGCGTATCTATTTGTGGTAGATTTTGGCTCCGTTAATTTAATGTGCCGCCTTTCCTGAGTATGGAACATTGACCTAATCAAAATGTTGCTTTAAGAATGGAAAAATAACAATTATTTCTTTTTTCGCAACTTTTTTGGCAAAGGAGTGCTTACAGCCAATTTTATAGCTTCTTCAAAAGTCATATCAAGTTTGAAGGGGATGTCGTATTTGTTTATCTTCTTTGTTTTCTTTTTCGATTTTGCCATGTGTAACGATTGATTATGCCTGTAATAATGCCTTCATATCAATTACATATATTGGTTTTGCAAAATTAGAATATCGTAATATGTGAGTAGAATATGGGAATGAGTCGTTTGTTTTATTTAATAAACTTGGTTTTTGTACTTGCTCTAATGAAATGCTAACGTCTTTAAATTTTTGCTCATCAGTTTCTGAAACATCCCAACAAACCACACAATCAACTTCGTTGAATAGCTTTACTTGATCAGAAACATCCTTTATTATTTTGTGAAGTTGTGACTTAAATTCAATAACAACCTTCTTTTTCCCCCATAAAGCGTATAGGTCATATTTGTTTTTATATCCAGCGGTCAAAGGCTGGATCGCTGTTATCCTACCATTACCTATCGCCTCGAAAAATAAAGAAGCTATCGAAGCCTCTTGGTCTCTCGGAGTTTTAACGAATTTCGTGTTTCCATTTTTTAAGTCAATTAAAGAATCTATTTCAGCGAAAATTTCATCTCTATCCCATTGGTTAGTTTCAGGACTTATATCGCCGGATACGTATTTAAGTACATTATTTCTTACCTCATTAAATATGTCTCTTGCATACTCTTGATATACCTTTTGGGTTTTGCCATGAATAGATTTCCTTCCTATATCAAAAGTCAATTTTCTATCTTCAAAAAGCATGAAAATACTTCCCCAGGTTCCTGCGGAACCGGTGATAGGAGGCTCAATTCTAATTCCCGTTGGCATCCCCTTTACAGATGTAAATATCCCGGGTTGAAATGTGGAATAGGAAAAATTTTGCAGAAATGTTTCATCATGTAACTGTTCGTCTGTGGCCAACTTAAAAGATGTATTTAGTGTTGCCCATGTTGCTCGCCCGGGCACAATGCAGGCAAAGGCATACACATCCCTGTTTTTTACAGGTATTTTCTTAGTCAGATAAACTATTTTATTTTTTAGTTTCAGCCTTTTTTGATGGTCGTCTCTATTACCCCCTTCAATGTATTTGTAATATTCTTCTATGTCTATCTTATCGCTATTTGAAACGTTTTCGATTGGAAGCAAGTAATTAAAAGGAATAGATTCAACCATGAATCCACCGGCGGGGGTTGTATAATTAAGCGTTACCTGAATATTAATATCATTGGTAGAAAACAAAGTATTAACATTTCCAATAGCCGTTCTGGTTCTTAAAATGTATACTAACTGGTGTTCGGTTAAATCGAATATTGAAGATTCCTGAACATCATCTAAAAGAATTTCTGTCCCCTCGAAATCATTATTTATATCGTCTTTAGTTATGGGCAAATCTTCATTATTGGATGCTCGTTTCCAAGTAAAAGCGTCTTTTACGGTAACTTGGGTGGCTCCATTTTTTGTTGCGGTTTTTAATGAAAAACTATTACACGAAAACATTGCAAATTTTAATCCCACACCTTTTTCACCAACGGATAACTCCTTATTCTTTTTATTAGTTCCAAATAATGCAAGGAGGGGCAGAATACTGCCTGATTCAATACCTATCCCATTATCTTTAATTCCTATGCTTTTATTTTGGCAGTCTACTTTTAGTGCAATGGCTCCGTCCTTTCTGCCGGATTCTCTTATTGCATCTACGGAATTTTGAATTAGTTCTGCCAAAATATCCCATTCGTTATTATAACTATCATCAATGTCTAAAACACTTTGTCGGGTGTGATTAACGCCTTGTTGTAAAAAACTTGGTATTAGGGGCATTTGTAGATTTATTGTTGTCATAAAAATAGTGCTTTAAACTTTTTTAATAAGGTTTTTGTATTTCAGCCGTCCCTCCACATTAGAAATAGCAAAGCGGAAACGGTCAGCATCGGTGATTTTTCGGAAGTTGAAACGAAAGGCTGTTTCGGAGCAATAGCGGTGTAAATGTTTAGGGCTTATGCTGTGATATGTGCCGTAAATCGTCCGTTTGAATATAGAGAAAAAGCCCTCAACTGAATTAGTGTAAGCATCTCCCCTTTTATATTCCTTTATGGAGTGATTTACGGCTTCATGTCCGGCAAATTCATCACTTAGCCCCATGTAACCTAAGTGGGCATCTGTCATTACTACTGCTTCTGTGGAGACGTTTTTACGAACTACTTCTTTAAGTGTCTTATTGCCTATTACTTTCAATATTGCCTTGCCATCCCTTTCTAATAGCCCCATAACGGCTGTTTTATTATCAACTCCCTTTTCCTGCCATTTCTTACGTCTTGCCCGGTTCATGTTATCGAACTTGCCCCCAACGTAAGTTTCGTCAACTTCTACAATGTTTTCCAATTTTGGAGGCTTTGGATCATTCATTATCAGCCTTACCCTGTGATTGATAAACCAAGCCGTTTTTTGAGTTACTCCTAAATCTCTGGCTAATTGGTGGGATGATATACCTTTCTTATGACCTGTTAGTATGTAGATAGCGGCCAGCCATGTTGATAGCTTAACCTTTGAGTTTTCAAAGATTGTACCCACAGTTACACTAAAATCCTTCCTACATGACTTATTGCTGCAACGGTAGCCTTTCTTATCCTTAAACCTGTAAGGCTTTGGAGAACTGCAATGAGGGCAGAACGGCTCTGAACCCCAACGCATCTGCTCCATGTACTCCCGGCAGACTTGTTCGTCTGACAGGTGGAGTATCAGTTCTTTTAGGTTTTTAAATTGCAGTAGTTGTGTCATTTCATCATAATTAAAGTCCTTAGCAAAAAGGATGGAGTGTTAATGCAGGATTTTGCAAGAGGTAACCCGAAATGGGAATAAGTAACCAAATTTTGTAGTTATGCGGGTTTCTGCTTGTGGGAAGTTGTATATCGTAGCCTGAAAACTGGCAGCTCTTCCATTTACATATTTTGTTATACATCTTTTTATCTGTGACGAAATAGTTGACAAAGACCCTTATAATTTGAATATCAATGAATAAATTTACTCCAATTAATTCTGTTTAATTATCAGATTTAAGTGCATTAATAATTACTTTTAACTCCAATTAATTTTGATATTAATTTATTAATAAAACTTGTAAAATATTGATTATTAAAATATTCACTTCATTTATTATAGCTCCTAAAATTTGCTTTTGTTTAAACAGATAAAACGAGTACTCATGCTAATCTTATTAGTGACTAAAAACCGGCTGGCCCCCTTTTTCCCGGCTGAGTTTTCGGCATGAAAGCCTTCCCAGCCCCCTCTCATTTGTATTGGCTTTTTATCTTGTTTTTGCTCTCCTGCGGACAGATAAAAGAACCCGATTTCAGAAGTATAGAAAATGTCCGGGTCAGCAAGTTTGGGCTAAATAACTCCTTCCTCACCCTCGACCTCTATTATTTCAACCCCAATAATTTCCGGCTTAAGCTGAAACATGCCGAAGGCGACGCCTGGATAGAAAACAACTACCTGGGACATTTTTTAATTGATACATTGGTCCAGGTTCCGGCGCAGGGAGATTTCAGGCTGCCGGTAAAATTGCAGGTGGATATGAGTAAGGTCCTCAAAAACTCAGTACTGGCATTTTTATCCCGGGAAGTGACAGTAAAAGTGGAGGGCAAGGCCCGGGTTGGCAAAGGTTTCATTTTTATTAACTACCCGATCCGGTATGAGGGAAAGCAAGACTTAGATAAATTGACAAAGTAAGAGAACCGGAGATGTTATGAAATTTTGCATGCTAGATTACTGAGTTGGCGGTGAAGGGGTTTTCGGCTTAGGATGACCTCCCCCATCTTCAAACTTTTTACAACTCTTGGGAAGCCGGTTATAAGCATCTTCCGCAGCAGGAACATCATCTGCATCATAACCGCAATTAGCAATATAGGCCTTGATCTCTTCGATATTGATCCTGTCAGTCAGGTATTTCACTTTGGTTTGCCCCTTGCGATAATTAACGTTGATCTCAAGAATACCATCATAGTATTTCACATAATCTTCGATTCTTTTCTTACAATGCTCACACTGCGCATTGGGTGTTTTAATGGTGTCGGTCCTGATAGCTTTTATTTGAGAAAACCCTGCCATGGACAGCCCGATTGTTGCAACAGCAGCCAAAAGTATTTTCTTCATATAGTATTAAGATTGAAACTAAAATTACGAAACCCCGTTCCAGTTCGCCGGATCATCCCGCCACTTTAACAAAATATCCTGCTGACCTGCTGAAACGATCCCCTTCTGTATGGCAGATTCTATCAGTGTCGGATAATCTGTAAGCGAATAACAGGTCAATGATGATTTATTGAAAGCCTCGGTTGCAGCAGCAAAGCCATACGTAAAGATGGACACCATGCCGGTCACTTCAAGTCCTTGTTCTTTCAATACATCAACCACCTGCAGGCTGCTTTTACCGGTAGATATAAGGTCTTCGATCACCACCACTTTTTGTCCGCTTTCATAAAACCCTTCTATCTGGTTGCCTAATCCATGCTCTTTGGGTTTGGGCCGCACATAGATATAAGGCAATTTCAACTGGTCTGCCGCCATTGCACCCCAGGCAATACCCGCTGTGGCTACACCAGCCAGCAACTCAGCATCTGGGAATTTATCAAAAATGACGTTGCACATCTCCGATTTGATGAAATCCCGGATAAAGGGAAAAGAAAGTACTTTACGGTTATCGCAATAGATAGGGCTTTTCCATCCGCTGGCCCATGTAAAAGGCTGCTCCGGATTTAACTTTATGGCGTTAACTTGAAGAAGTTTTTCAGCTACTGCTTTTGCATCTGTCATAAAGCAAAGATAAAAGGTACCTGACACAAGCACATATGTTTATAAAAATCTATTTTGACAACAAACCTCTTTTTCTCTGCAATGAAGTTGATGAAACACTGCAGCCATATGTCCATCATGATGATGCAGTATTTATTGACGAATTGAACAGCCATACGGTAAAATCCATGATCCATGAAATGGAACTGGAAAAAATTCATGCCGGTGTGTTCTATCATCCTGACCTGGAAGAGCTGAAAAAAGCTTTTTATAAAAAATTTACGATCGTATTGGCAGCCGGCGGATTAGTGTTGAATGAAAAGAAAGAAATGCTGATGATACACCGTCGTGGAAAATGGGATCTGCCAAAAGGAAAATTAGATAAAGGCGAAAAACTGGAAAATTGTGCCGTACGGGAAGTGGAAGAAGAAACAGGCCTGCAAAAAGTAAAATTAATTTCTCCCCTTACAATCACTTATCATACTTATCATGAGGGTGCAAGATTCATCCTGAAAGAATCGCATTGGTACAATATGAAGGTCAGTGGTGAACAAAAGCTGGTACCACAAACTGAGGAAGATATTCATGCAATAAAATGGGTTACCAGCAAAGAAGCTGAAAAACTTTTCCCTGAATGCTTCCCCTCCGTTGTTGATGTGATCAGAGAATTTATTAGATAAAGCAGATCCTTACAGTGACCGTGGTGTTGTAAAATCTCTTTTCTCTATTATCACTACAGTCAGGCGGCTTACACAAACCATTTTCCCGTTCTCGTTATATATCTTGATATCCCATACATGAGTGGCTTTTCCAAGATGCAGCGGAGTGGCTACTCCGGTTACAAAACCACCCGTAGCGCTATGCACATGATTGGCGTTTATCTCCAGCCCAACACATTGAAACCTCGCAGGATCGATCACCATGGCTGATGCATGACTGCCGATAGTTTCAGCCAGTACACAAGAGGCACCGCCATGCAGCAAACCATATGGTTGTTTGGTACGATGATCAACCGGCATTTTTGCTTTCAGAAAATTATCGCCTATCTCTACCCATTCAATACCGAGATATTCACTCATTGTGCCTTTTCCCGTTTGCCCGATTTTCTCAACAGACAGATCTTTATGAAACCAGATAGCCATTGTTATTATTTAGGAAGTGACTTAAAAACAACTTCAGGAAGGAAATGACTGGCGTCGCCATGGTTCCTGATAATATCCCGGACGATTGTTGAAGCGACTGATGTATATTTTGGCTCTCCGGTAAGGAAGACTGTTTCAATTCCCCTGTCTAATGTACGGTTGGCATCTGCGATCGTTTTCTCATACTCAAAATCGCTGACGTAGCGGATACCACGCAAAATAAAATGGGCCCCGATCTTTTTACAAAAATCGATGGTGAGTCCTTCGTAAACGGCACCTTCCACCCTATCCTCATCTTTATAGATCTCTTTTATCCATTGCAACCGCTGTTCGTCAGAAAACATAGGAGCTTTTGATGTATTCAACCCTATGCCAACAACGATCTTATCAAACAGCGGCAATGCCCTGTTGATTATATCCACATGACCAAGCGTTACCGGGTCAAATGTTCCTGGGAAAAGACAAATTCGGGGCATGCTTAATTGTTTCGGTTAGCTAAAAGGTAGAGTACCGCCATCCTTACCGCCACACCATTTTCCACCTGCTGCAAGATAATGGATTGTTTAGAGTCGGCTACATCACTGTCAAGCTCCACTCCCCTGTTAATAGGACCGGGATGCATGATGACGATCTCCTTATGCAGGCTGTCCAATAAACTTCTGTTGATGCCATAGGCAAGGCTGTATTCCCTGAGTGATGAAAACAAGACCTGGTTCTGCCTTTCCAATTGAATCCGCAGCACATTCGCCACATCGCACCACTCCAGCGTTTCTTTCAGGTTGTAATGAACATTTACACCCAATGCTTCGCTGATATATTTTGGAATTAAAGTGGGCGGGCCGCAAACTGTTACCTCAGCTCCCATTTTTTTAAGCAAATAAATATTGCTTTGTGCCACACGGCTGTGCATGATGTCACCAATGATGGCTACTTTTCGTCCTTCCAGTCCGCCTGTTTTCTCTTTAATGGAAAAAGCATCCAGCAAGCCTTGTGTGGGATGCTCATTGATACCATCCCCTGCATTGATAATAGCAGCCGGAATATGTTGCGCCAAAAAATGAGGTGCACCGCTGGCACTATGCCGCATCACCACCATATCCACTTTCATGGATAAAATATTGTTCACAGTATCAAGTAATGTTTCTCCTTTTGCAGCTGAAGATGTTGAAGATGCAAAATTGATCGTATCAGCACTTAATCTCTTTTCCGCCAGCTCAAAAGAAAATCTTGTCCGGGTGGAATTCTCATAAAAAAGATTGACGATCGTCACATCTCGTAGTGATGGAACTTTTTTGACTGGTCGTTGTAAAACTTCTTTGAATTGCTCTGCGGTGGAAAGAATAAGTGAAATATCGTCTTTGGTAAGATTTTTAATGCCGAGCAGATGTCGAGTGGATAGTTGCATTAAAGGTCGAAGTTATAGGAAATTATTGAGTTATCAGTACTACTTCTTTATTGACCAGTTTCACCTTATCCGCCCGGTTTGTTTCCACTGTTTTGCCCACATAATCTGCCTGTATGGGAAACTGGCGGTGTTCTTTCCTGTCAATCAGCACACATAACTCAACTTTTGCAGGGCGGCCATAATCCAGCAACACATCCAGAGCCGCTTTAATCGTACGTCCGGTGAAAAGGACATCATCAATCAGCACCACTGTTTTGTTTTCGATCGCAAAAGGTATGTTCATTGTATCAGGAGTAAGTATTTCTTTCCGGATATCATCCCGGTAGAAAGTAATATCCAGCTGCCCGTACTGAATTTTTTGGGCCGGGTTAATTTGTTGAATGGCCGAAACTATATCATTACCAATTACGACACCACCCTGTTGAATACCGACAAAGACCACATCATTCATATCTGCATGGCTTTTGCTCAACTGGTCAGCCAATTGGTGTACGGTTTCTGAAAGTTGTTGTGATGTTAGTAGAACCTGCATTAATCTTGTTTTGCTATGAAGTTACACACTGCTGAATTTTTTGTGTATTATTTTTCCTGCAAAAAAGGATACCCATAATCAGTTGGCGGATTAAATGTTTCCTTGATTGTTCTGGCACTCAGCCAGCGATACAAATTTAAAATTGAACCAGCTTTATCATTGGTACCTGAAGCCCGGGCTCCTCCAAATGGTTGCTGACCAACTACAGCACCTGTTGGCTTATCATTGATATAAAAATTACCGGCAGCATTTCTTAGTTTGTTAGTTGCCAGATCCACTGCGGCCCTGTCCTGCGAAATAACAGACCCTGTTAATGCATAGGGCGAAGTTGAATCAACCAATTCTAATGTTTTTTCAAAACTGTTAGCAGGATAAATATAAACGGTCAATACCGGCCCGAATATTTCCTCACACATGGTTACATACTTCGGGTTCTTTGCTTCGATCACCGTTGGCTGTACAAACCAGCCATCCTTACTATCACATTTTCCGCCTACCCATATTTCTGCTTTGGGGTCTTTCTTTGCGGCATCGATATAGCGTTTAATGTTGTTGAAACTCTTTTCATCGATCACCGCATTTATAAAGTTGGTGAAGTCTTCCACCGTTCCCATTTTAAAACTCTTTACCCCGGCGATCACTTTCTTCTTTACTTCTTCGGCAATATTGGAAGGAATATAGGCCCTTGATGCAGCGGAACATTTCTGTCCCTGGAATTCAAATGCACCACGCAGCAAGGCTGTAGCCACCACATCCGGGTCGGCACTTTTATGTGCCAGCACAAAATCCTTACCGCCCGTCTCTCCCACTATTCTAGGATACGATTTATAGTTCGGCATGTTCTTACCTATCGTCTCCCACATATTATTAAATACACCTGTAGAGCCAGTAAAATGCACCCCTGCAAAGTCTCTGTGATTGAAGCACACTCTGCCAATCGTTGGGCCATCCACATATATCAGGTTGATGACCCCATCAGGTAATCCTGCTTCTTTTAGGATACGCATCGTCATCTGCGCTGCATAGACTTGTGTATTCGCCGGTTTCCATACCACCACATTACCACACATGGCAGCAGAGGTTGGCAGGTTGCCGCCAATCGCTGTGAAGTTGAACGGAGTAACAGCCAGTACAAACCCTTCCAGCGGACGATACTCCATCCGGTTATGCATACCCGGTCCGCTGATCGGTTGTTGTTTATAGATCTCAGAGAGGAAATGAACATTGAAACGTAAAAAATCAATGAGCTCACAGGCAGCATCGATCTCTGCCTGGAAGGCATTTTTACTTTGCCCCAGCATCGTTGTGCCGTTCATATACGGACGATACTTCGTAGCCATCAGGTCGGCCGCTTTTAAAAAAATACCGGCACGGTTCTCCCAGCTTGTATTGGCCCAGCTTTCTTTAGCAGCCAGTGCTGCATCTATTGCTTGTACTACATGCTTCTCTTCTCCTGCATGAAAGTACCCCAATGTATGCTTTGTCTCATGCGGCGGGTGCATGGCCACTTTCTTACCTGTTCGTACTTCTTTACTGCCGATGTACATCGGTACATCTATTTCCTGCTTCTTTAATTCTGCAAGTACTTCTTTTAGTCTTTTCTTTTCAGGAGAACCAGGACCGTAACTTAATACAGGTTCATTAACTGGCATGGGATAAGAAAAAGTTCCTATTGACATGATTATCGTTTTTATTTGATTATTTTATTTCAACAAAGTCGCAAGATTAATACAAAAGAACGCAAAGAAATTCTTCGCCTGAGCCTAATCTTAGCGTCTTTGCGAGAAATTCTTTTGCGAGCAACTCTAACTTTGTCCTTCCTTCTCACTCATCAAATACGCCTTTATAAATCCATCCAGTTCTCCATCCATCACCGGCTGCACATTGCCCACCTCGTAATCAGTACGGTGGTCTTTGATCATTTTGTATGGATGAAAAACATACGAACGTATCTGGCTGCCCCATTCTATCTTTTTCTTTTTGGCATTTGTTGCATCTTTCAATGCATTTCGTTTCTGTAATTCCAGTTCGTATAAACGGCTTTTCAGCATTTGCATGGCGAGTTCCCGGTTACCCAACTGGCTCCTGTCCTGCTGGCATACCACCACAATGCCTGTTGGAATATGCGTTAACTGTACTTTCGTTTCTACTTTGTTTACATTCTGTCCGCCGGCGCCACCACTGCGTGATGTTTCCATTTTTACATCAGCCGGATTTACTTCAATATTGATCGTGTCATCCACAAGTGGATAAGCATACACGGATACAAACGAAGTATGCCTTCTTGCATTACTGTCAAAAGGGGAAATACGAACCAGCCGGTGCACACCACTCTCTGCTTTTAAAAAACCATAAGCAAAAGGCCCTTCAAATTGCAAGGTGGCGGTTTTAATACCTGCACCATCGCCCCACTGCCAGTCCATTTCAGTTACTTTCCAGCCCTGCTTCTCACCATACATACGGTACATGCGGGCCAGCATCTCAGCCCAGTCCTGGCTTTCGGTTCCACCGGCACCGGAATTTATTTGTAATACAGCAGGCAATTCATCTTCCGGCTCATTCAATGTGGCCTTAAATTCAGCCTCATCCAAAAGCACAATAGCTTTTTCATATGCCTCTTTAGTTTCCTCTTCAGTGGCATCACCGGCTTTCCAGAAATCAAAAAGTACGGCAAAATCCTCTACGCCTGTCTCTGCAGTTTCATAGAGATTCACCCAATACTCATTCAGCTTAATGTTCTTGAGGATTTCAGTAGCCCGTTTGTTATCATCCCAAAAGCCCGGGCTTAGAGAAAGTTGTTTGTCTTCGGCTATCTTTTGTTGTCGGTTAGCGACGTCAAAGAAACCTCCTTATCCCGGCAATGCGGGACCGCATATCATTCAATTTTTCGATTGTCATGGCGCAAAGATAAGTGAACTTGGTCGTTTATGGTTAGTATGGCCGGCTATGATAATTATACCTCCCGGAGTATTCTTTTTTGAGAAGATTCAGACCAAGTCAATGCTGCCATCTCACTGGTGGTTCACCACAGTCGGAGTCACACCCTGCGCAATATTCCCCGTCACGGAATTATTTTTAGAGGAAGTAATTGTACCAGGCCCCTGGAAAGCTGTAGCGTTATTGGTTATAATGTTCCCCGATATATGAGCCGCTGCTCCTGCATTCGACTTCAACCCAACCCCGCAACCGGAAACAACAGAATTGCTGACCGTTGCTGTACCTGCGCCAATATTAATAGCTGTATTCTGGATCGACTGAATATGACATCCATCTATTACGGTAAACCCGGCAGAGCCTGTAGAACTTGAGGGCCCTGCATAGCTTATCCCAACACTGGCATTGGTAATAGTTGTATTGTTGATCATTATCTCGGCAGCCGTAGTTGAATTGAAATCAATTCCACTGGCGGAAAAATTGGACAATGAACAGTTTTCAACAAGTAGTTTTTTCATGGCGAGCACCCGGATGCCATTTATTCCTAAAGTGGTACCGGCTCCATTAATAGAAAAATTCCGAATCGTCACTAACGAATTGGGGGCATTAACAATGATACCGTTTGTTCCACTTGAAAGTATGGAGCCAATAACACCGCCGCCATCAATGGTGATTGATTTAGTAATGGTAACAGCACCAAACCCACCCGGATCAAGAACATTGATCTCTCCGCCAGTGGCAGTTTTACTGATAGCACCTGCCAATGTCTTACAAGGTGCAGTGCGGCTGCAGGGGTTTGCATCATCTCCCACGCCGGATACCCATGTACGGGTTGCTTGCGACATTGCTGTCATACTTACAAAGGAAAAACACAATGCAGGAAGAAAACGATTGATATAATATGTTTTCATACTGATGATTTTATAGAAAAGTAGTATGATTTCTTCAGATAGCAATACATAGCCTATCTTTCAAACCTAAAACCAACGTTCCATGTGTTTCTCTGCCACCGCAAGTTTTGGAGCTGCCGCTGCACTGGGCACAGTTGGTATTATTGCGATAGCAAAGGCAAAAGGTACTCCTCAAAAAGTATTTGCAACCATTCCGCTGATCTTCTCTGTGCAACAAGTAAGTGAGGGGCTTCTCTGGCTATCGCTGAAGAATGCGGATATGGATTCCTGGAAAACATCCCTTACATATATTTTTCTTGTCTTTGCAATGGCGGTTTGGCCCTTTTGGATATCATTCACCGTCCGATTGATGGAGAATGATGCAAAAAGAAAAAGAATAATGAACTTCCTGGTGACCATTGGAGCTATCGTTGCCATCATTGTTGGCATAGTACTGTTTCTTTATCCTGTAGAAGTGATGACACCGCTATGCCTCACTTGTCCCCTTTCTTCAACTCCCGACGTTCGTAATCACCTGCATTATGAATTTACCTTCCCTCCTGCAGCTAAAAGCCTTATCGGAACCTTTACAGTGCTTTACATTATGGCAACGATAATCACACCTTTTATCTCCGGCATCAGGAAAATGAAATGGTTGGGAATTGTTTTTTTAGTCTCTTATCTCTTCGCTGTTATTTTTTACAAAAGCTTTGTAGTATCTGTCTGGTGCTTTTTTGCGGCCCTGCTGAGCTTTGTTGTTCTCTGGATAATATTGGATGAAAGAAAAAAAGTTTCGGATTAATACAATTGCTGCTTATACAAAAAAGCCACCAGGCATTTCTACCGGTGGCCGTTCTGCAAATATATCAGCACTGATTTATTCTAACTCTGCATTACTGTTTTTATTGATCTTGTTCACCTTAATAACTTTCACCCAACTCAGCAGCCTGATGATAGGATAAGTAGGATCAAACTCGTACCATCGTTTTCCAAAATTGATAGCCGAAGGCGTTTTGTGATGATTATTATGATAGGCTTCCCCCATCAGTAAAAGATCCATAGGGTATAAATTCCTGGATGTATTGTTCATCTTGAAATTCACCATACCATATTTATGGGCAAACCAGTTGATCACTGCGCCATGTAATGGCATCATTACAATATGAACAGGTATCAGCAGGTACCACCAGGCCGATGGTGCAAAAAGGACATAGAAAGTAATATAAAACAGGATCCACCCAACCCTGGAAAGCCAGTTATGTGCTATCCTGTCTAATGCAGGCCAGTCAGGAAGGTTCTTTAAGAACCTTTCCTCGATCTCGATTTTATTATTAAATACTCCTGAGGTAAAGTTACGGCTTCGCCACATCATGATCCAGAGGTTGTCATCATACTTAGGTGAATGCGGGTCTTTTTCTGTATCCGTATAGGCATGATGCATGCGGTGCATGATGGCATATACTCTCGGACTTACATAAGAAGATCCCTGGCCTATGTAGGCAATCAGGTAAAAGAAACGTTCCCAAAATTTGCTCATGCTGAAGGCAGCATGAGATGCGTAACGGTGTTGGAGAAAAGTTTGTGAGAAGATCGCCAGGTACCAGTGACACACAAAAAACAAAAGAATTACTAACATTAAAAGAGCTGGGGAGTAATAAAAACAACGATGTTGGCCTGTAAGGTACGTTTACTAATGGGTATTCAGATTTTTATTTTCCAATTCGCCAGACAAATGACAATATTGGTGCTTTATTTAACTTTTACTTACTATTGTTATACAATTTCGTGTATGAAATCATATTGCAGTATCACTTTATTGCTTTGTCTGGCAACTATTACAAATGCAACTGTTAAGGATTCAACTATTATTTACCAACTGCCGGACAGTGTAAAAGCTGTTCAGTTTATGGCAGAAATAAGTATCGGCGATTTTACCGGCAAGCAAAAGTTTTGCAAGGCCGGAATAAAGACCAACGTTGTAAGCCTGTATATTGACAATTACTATAAGCGGCAGGCAGTAACCTTTGCTGTTTCTGGCGGAGCTAAAAGAGAGGTCCGGGGTATTGATGTTTATGAGGATCTTAAATACAATTTTTTTACGTTTCGATACAACTGGAAAGTCAATGAAAACTATAAATTACTCATTGCACAGGCAGTTGATTCGGCTGAAAATTTTTCTTTGTACTCAGGATATATTTTCCTGCCACGGGAGAATAAATGGAAACTGATCGGAACGTATAAAATACAGGGCCGCTGGCACAGCATTCAAAACCCTGCCTCGTTTTTCGGTAGCGGCAAAAAGTATAACAACAACATCTCCATCGGGCAGATCTGGTGCCAGCGAAATACCGGCTCCTGGAAGAATATAAAAACTGAAACACAGCCGGCCCCCGTTGTTAACCTGTTCGGGCATATTGATAGTGTGCGGCAACGGCAAATTGACATTAAGCTGATCGAAGCAGCAATAATAAATGGCAAAACAGATGTAAAAGAAAATGTGGAGGGTGTTTATTATAGCATCCTGAAAGAAGGAACAGGAAAAGCAATTATAGTAACCGACACGGTCGTTGCTTATTACAAAGGATATTTATTCAGCGACGGACTTGTATTTGACCAGACCAAAGACAAACCGGCAACATTTCCGCTAAACCGGTTAATAAAAGGATGGCAGGTTGGACTGACTTCCTCCTGCAAAGTGGGTGGTAAAATAAAATTGGTCATCCCTTCTGATCTTGCTTATTCGGTCAGAACAAGGGCTGCTAAAATTCCACCCAATAGTATTCTGGTTTTTGAAATTGAAGTAGTGGATGTGAAATCGCAGCGATAAAATAGCAGCGGTTTTTAATTCATTGCTCAAAACTTTTGCTGAACTTTATTGTTGTTAGCCATAAACAATAAAATTTTTATACAATGAAATTTCTCGGCAAGTTACCGTTTGTTTTGTTCCTCTCTGTAGCTTCAATTTTCTCCTGTAAAAACGATGATAAAAAAAAGGAGTCTGAAATGAAAGAACCAAAACTAAAAGAAGAAACTGTCACTTATAAGCTTGACAGTTCCAACAGAAGTAATTTTGTAGTGTATGATGAGAATATTGAAGGCAAACGGCCTGCTGTTCTCGTCATCCATGAATGGTGGGGAATGAATGATTATGCCAGAATGAGGGCAAGAGAACTGGCCAAACTCGGCTATATCGCAATGGCTGTTGATATGTATGGCGATGGTAAGATGGGCCCTGACCCTGACGCTGCCGGTAAACTTGCCACACCATTTTACATGAAACCTGAAATTGCAAAACCAATATTTGATGCGGCGCTGGAAAAATTGAAAGGATTTGCACAAACCGATGCTTCAAAGGTTGCTGCTATCGGCTATTGCTTTGGTGGAGCACAGGTGATCAACCTGGCAAAAATGGGGGAAGATCTGAAAGGAGTTGTTAGCTTTCACGGAAACCTGGCAGTAATGCCGGCTAAAAAAGATTTACTTAAAGCACCTATTCTGGTTTGCCACGGTGGTGCAGACCCCTTTGTTCCCCAAACTGAGGTTGATCTGTTCAAAAAGCAAATGGATTCGATCGGAGCAAAATATACTTTCAAGGTCTATGAAGGAGCCACTCATGCCTTCACCAACCCCAACGCAACAGCTATGGGAGAAAAATTCAAAATGCCCATTAAATATGATGCTGCCGCCGACTCAGCCTCCTGGAAAGACATGAAAGACTTCTTTCATCAAATATTTCAATGATTTGCAATAACTGCCTGTAAGTCCGGAAGTAATCCTCCGGATTTTTTTATTTTAAGTGCTTCTTACAACGCTGCTGATAATAAACAACTTGCATAAAATACGGTACAGCAAAATCGAAAAAATACGTAGTAAAGCTATGTATTCTAAAATCTGGTTTCTATCTTGTCAATCCATTTGGACAATGGACTATTAACCTTGAGCAAGCTACTTTTATCCTTACTTATCGGAAGCATTTTCTTTTCTGCCTGCAGAAAAGACAGCTTTGCCCCTGTTGCTGAACCCGACATTCCTTGCCAGTTACAGACAGAAAACCCTGCTGGCCGTTCTTATGTCTCCGAATCTGTTGTAGATTTTATTTGTACTGAAAAACATTGTGGTATCATGCCGCTCAGCGCAAAGAATTACTGGGTATATGAAGATTCTGTTTTTAATAATGGGGCTTTCGTAAAGGTTCAATTGGATACGGTTCGTTATACTTCTACTAAGAAATCATTAAGCGATGGGTTGATCTGGTGGGAAAGCAATATTACAGTTGGTCTGCCCGAAACATTATATGCTAACGACTCCGCTTTTTTTACCCTGGGAGACCGGTTGTTCAACCCTGATATAAAAGACGCAAAAAGGGATTTTAATATTCCTGCAGGCGATTCTGTAAAATACCTCACCAGTTTTGAAGATGCGGCTGCCAATGGCCGTTCTGTAAAACTGCAAACGGCTGTTAAAACCCCTGCCGGCACATTCAATGACTGTGTTTATTTTGAAAAGAATGCCCGTTTTTTCCGGAAAGACCAGGTATATTTTAAACCAGGACTTGGCGTGGTAAAGTATATCCAGGAAAAAGCTTCTCCGGGAAGTACTTTTATTAAACTTCAGCAAGTATCTACGTTGATTGCCGTGCATATTGAATAAGCACTTCCAAGCTGTTACAAGACCGTTTTCCTAACTTTAATTATGCTCTATCAAAAGCAGGTAAAATCTGTTCTGAATAAACATAAGAAACGGGATTCCTGGTTTCTTGATGACTACTCAGTTAATCCCTACGAAGGATGCAGTTGCAACTGCCTCTATTGCTATACCCGGGGTAGCAAGTATGGAGAAAATATGGATGAAAAACTTGCTGTAAAAGCAAATGCACTGGAAGTGCTGGACAGACAATTAGCCGCACGGGCCAAAAAGAAACAATATGGATTCGTAGCTGTAGGATCCGCTACTGATGCTTACATCCACCACGAAGAGCAACAAGAAATGACAAAAGGCATGTTACAGCTTTTGCTTAAATATCGCTTCCCGGTTTTTATCAGTACTAAATGCACCCTTATCACAAGAGACATTGAATTGCTGAAAGAAATAGATACAGCAGCTATCCTGCCGGAAGATTTGAAGGAGACCTTAGCAAGAGGTCTTATCTTGTCAGTCTCCATTTCATCCCTAGATGAAAAAGTCAGTGATATGCTGGAACCAAGTGCTGCTCCACCCCTGCAACGGTTAGAATTAGTAAAGCGGTTAAAAAAGGAAGGATTTTTAACAGGTGTGAATGCGATACCCCTGCTTCCTTATATATCAGATACAGAAGAAGAGTTGGAAAAAATAATTGCTGCGGCTAAGGAATATGGAGCTGACTATATACTCACCGGCGGATTAACACTCTTTGGAACAGGTATGGCCAACAGCAAAACCTTATTTTATAAATTCCTGGAACGATATGACAATTCCCTTCTGCCAAAATACCAACAACTATATGGTTCTAATTTTTACACTTCATTCTCCTATCAAAATAAATTGAAAGAAAAAGCTGAACACCTTTGTAAAAAATATACTATCAGAAACCGTATTTTAGTATGATATGTCTGAAGAATTAAAAAAAATACACCAACTGCTCCTTTCTCATTCAAAAGAAAGCAATCATGAGTATTTTCTTAAAATGATACCCGGGCAGCAAAAGATATATGGAGTAAAGACTCCGGTATTGAATGAGATCGTAAAACAATTCAAAGCAGGTTCCTTTGGTTTAGCAGAAGAGCTGTGGAAAGCTGGTTCATTTGAAGAAAGGATTATTGCTGTAAAGATCATGGAGAAAAAAGGAAAGGACGATCCTGAACGGCTGTTAAAGCTATTTAAGCAGTTTTCAAAGCATGTTGACAACTGGGCTGTTTGTGATGGACTGGGTATGCAGTTTCTCCGGGGATCTGTAAAAACACATACAAAAGAGCTGTTTGAAATAGCTGAACAATTCAGTACTTCAAAAAACAGCTGGCAACGGAGGCTTTCACTGGTAATGGTGGAATGGTACACAAGAAATAAAGAACATCATCCGGCAATCAAAAAATTAGTAAAGAGACTAGAAAATGATGAAGAATATTATGTAAGAAAAGCTGTTGCCTGGATAAAAAGAAACTTTGCTAAAGATAAATAGAAGAATCTCCCGCCTTGCGACGGGAGATTCTTTGCTTCTGCTTTGATCACTGTTCAAATTCTTATGGTAAGAGTATTACCCGCTGGTTATTTCCGTTGTTCCAGGTAAGCAATGCTTTGTTATCGCAGTTACCATTATTTGGGAAACCGAAATCCAGTTTCAATACTCTGTCGTTGATCTTGATTTTCAAAGTACCTTCACTGATCCATGGGCAGGCTACTTTCTTGATCAGTGCATCTTCAGTGTTTAAATTTACTGTTCTGCCGTTGTTAAATACAGTTTTAGAACGACCGACAATCTGGTACACATCATCCCTTACAAGGCCAGTCAGCATACCGGCAATTTGTTTTACCGTTTTCGATCCTTCGTAAGTAAATCCTCTTCCATTCGGGAACGTTACTTTACCATCAAGCACTTCGATATTCCATTTGTGCATGGGGGGTTCAGAAAGATTTTTAAAGATCTTCGTTCCTTCAATATGTACACGGTTTACATAGTAACGGACAAAGGTCAGTGTTACTACAGAGCCTGGTCTGCGGACAGGGCCTGTAAAATGCAATACAATTTTACCGCTTCTTACTTTGCCGTCACGGCCAAGGCAACTGTCGCCAAAATCAATGGTAACAGTTTTAGGATAAGTACTGTCATTAGGGGTAACAGTAATGGTTGCACAATCGCCGATCCTTTCACGAAGTTCAAAGAATGACGGCAGGTAAATACGGTTTTGCGAAGCTGTTTTTCCTTCAACTCCAAATCCGCCTGCATTACCTTCTTCTTCTGCAGCGGTAAATCCGATATCATCTGCATCATCAAAGCTGGCTTCAGCTTGTGAGCTTTCATCGGATAAGGCAGCAGCTTCTTCTTCGGTTACATCGGAGGAATTGGTTAAGCTGGCTTCTTTTTGACAAGAGGTGAAAATAAATGCGGAAAATAATACTGCAACAGCAGCAAGTGTGATCCGGTTAATTGATAAAGTTTTCATGGCTATACTATTTAGGGTTTCAAAATTATTAACGCAACTTTTGAAGTGTGTGGAGCAAGAAAGTTTAAAGACGGTTAAAATATTTTATTTTCAGCTTTAAATGGAAAGCATCTTACAATATATACGTCGCTATTTTGCTGAAACCAATAAAAGTATCCTTATTGCTGTATCTGTTTTTACTGCTGCATTAATACTCATCAACTATCATTTCAGGCTTGATTTTGCCATAAGAAAAAATACTTCATTTGTCATTAAACTTATCTGCTGGTATGTGGTCTTCCTTACTGCCTTTTCAATTCCCTATCTTATTACCTTCCTGATCAGACCCTTTTCCGGTTCAACTAAAAAAGTTCTTCTGCTGTTTATCATTGTTGCTCCATTACTATTCGCTTTGAAACTCAGCCTCGGCATTTCGTTATATCTGTCAGATAACGAGAATTGGAATAACTACTGGAATCATATTATCTATTGGCCGGCGCTATTAATTATTATCACCACTATCCTGTTTCTGATTTGGAAATATTATGACAGCCACCAGCCCTTTTATGGAATAAAGATCAAAGGCATAGACTGGAGTCCGTATTTACTCATGCTGCTGATAATGCTTCCATTGATTGCCGCAGCTTCTACCCAGGCAGATTTTTTAGCGGTTTATCCCAAATTGAACGCTGTCGCCGGCATCAACAATGAGCCGGGTTTACAATGGTGGCACAAACTATTGTTCGAACTTTCCTATGGCAGTGATTTTATTGGCATCGAACTCTTTTTCCGGGGTTTTCTTATTCTTGCATTCGTTAAATGGGTTGGAAAAGATGCGATATTGCCAATGGCCTGTTTTTATTGCAGCATCCATTTTGGAAAACCATTGGGTGAATGCATCAGTTCCTATTTCGGAGGTATAATTCTTGGAATAGTAGTATATCATACAAGGTCTGTGCTTGGTGGATTATTCGTTCATCTCGGAATTGCCTGGCTGATGGAACTGGGGGGATATATTGGAAATGCCTTAAAATAAAAAAGCTACAAGCCGGTAAGCCGGATTCTGTCGTGGGCTATCATTTATCTGTTCCTGCAGTTACCTGCAGGACTCAAGCTGCCTACCCTCCATCATTGAACGAGCCGTTCTCAGGCGATGGTATATGTGGCATTTCAGCATGCAAGGTTTACCCGCAATTAATGTTACCATTAAAAGCCGTAGGCTCTTACCCTACGTTTTCACCCTTACCCGAAGGCAGTTATTTTCTGTGGCACTATCTCTTGGTTGTTGCCAACCAGCCGGCTATTCACCGGTACATTGCTCTGTGCTGTCCGGACTTTCCTCCTCTTAAATAAATAAGAAGCGATAGCCTGGCTTGTAGCAACAGCAAAAGTAAACAGTATTATCAGTATTGAAAGAATATTTCAGTAGCTCCGTACCCAAAATTCGGATGATACTGGTTCACAAAAGATTTCACCTCTTTTTTTAACCTGAGTATATCATGTATCTCATCCCGAAGTACCCCTTCTCCTACCCCATGTATCACAATTAATGATGGCTGATGATGGGCAACAGCAAGATGATAATATTTCTCAAACGTCTTTAACTGAAGGCTTACAATCTCATAATTACTCATACGCCGGTAGTCATCGGTCAGTTTCTCTATATGAAGATCAATCACACTACGGGCAGGCTCGAGGTGTTGCCTGGCTTTGGAGGCTTCATATATTTTATAACCCTTTGCAGCAAGTTTTCCCATTTCAACGGTATCCTCAATCACCTTATCCGGGTAGTTTTCAAATAAACGTTGAGAGAAAGTGGCCTGGTTCTTCTCTTTCAGTTCTTCAATTTTTGCAAATAGTTGTTTAGGTTTCAGTTTTACCGATGATTCAAAATGCTCAGCTTTCTTTTTATCAGGCTGTAACAAAGAGAAATCAAACTCAAACGACGGGCTGTCATTCAAATCGGCAAAGTCCACATCATGCAGGTAAAAATCTTCAAATGGCTGAATCGTATTTTTTAATTCGAAATCCGGTTTGCCAAAAAAGTGAAGTTTATAAACAAATCTGTACGGAGTTTCTGTTCTGTTGATCAAATGCAGTTTCAGTTCTTCCACCACCACATCTCCAAACTCATCCATATCCATTACCGGCAAAAAAGTAAGCCATACCCCATCTGCTGTTCTTTTCTCCTGTGATGGCTTTTCTTTTCGGATATCATCCACAAACTGCTTCTCCTTTTTTGCTGGAAACAGTTTCTTTTCTGTAAATCGCCTGAAATAAGGGAAATCAACCTGGTCCATATAAACAGGAAATGAAACTCCTTTTACATCTACCATCAGCATTTTATCATTGATTATATCCACCACCCTCCCTTCTTCATTAGAGTGCAGGATCAATACAATATCACCGATCTGGTACTTCATAATACCCTATCCCAATGGGAGTTTAAGTTTATTAAAATAAAAAGTCGCACAAAGTTACTTGAAGTAAAATGTGCGACGGGTAAAATCTGTTCGGGCCTTTATTTCTTTTCCTTGGCCAGCTTGCTGTTCCAGAAACTGTATACAAAATAGATGACTAACCCTATGACAAGCCAGATCAAAAAACGCATCCATACCTTATGTGTTTCCTGTGCCATCAGGTAGAAGCAGCTTATCATGCCTAATATAGGTATCAGGGATAGTTTTCTTAAAAAAGCAAGTACTGCCATTGTAACAGCAATGATCCAGAATGCGGCCATTGGCCAGGTATCTTTTGTCCAGATATCTTCTGTGAAATGGGTCGGTACTTTATTAATAATAAGTACGATGGCAGCGATCAACAAAGCAGGATAGATGAACTGAGCATTGAGATAGGGCACTTTGAATTTACTCTCTGGTTTCTCCTTCCTTTGCTGCAATACCAGTATCCCGCCACAAACCAATACAAATGCGAAAAGTGTACCTATGCTTGTTAATGAAAGTACTTCTCCGAGATTTAAGAACAAAGCAGGAACTGCCACTACAATACCGGTCAGAATAGTAGAGAATGACGGTGTCCCGTACTTTGGATGTATTCTTGAGAATATTTTAGGCAGCAATCCATCCCGGCTCATACTCATCCATATCCTCGGCTGCCCCAGCTGGAATACAAGTAACACACTGGCTGTGGCGATGATTGCACTAACTGCAACAATTCCCCCGATAAATTTCAAGCCTCTTTCATCAAACACCATGGCTAAAGGATCACCCACATTTAATTTGGTATAATGAACCATACCTGTAAGCACCAGGGCAAGTAATACATAAACGACTGTACAAATGATAAGTGAGTAGATCATTCCTCTCGGCAGATCCCTTTGCGGATTCTTACACTCCTCCGCCGTAGTGGATATAGCGTCAAAACCGATATAGGCAAAAAAGACCGCTGAGACTCCCTTCATAATACCACCAAAGCCTTCGGGTGTAAATGGTGACCAATTGGAAGGGTTCACATAATAGGCTCCCAGCACAATTACAAAGAAGATAACAGCCAGTTTGATTATCACCATCAGGTTACTGGCAGAACGGGACTCTTTGATGCCCCTGAATACGATATAGGTGATCAATGCCACAATAAGAAGAGCCGGCACATCCATAATAAGGCGAAAACCAGCTAGCTGGGGCGCATCGCTCCAGGCAGATATTGCTTCAGGCGAAGCACCTTTACTGGCCGTTACATAATCCATCGTCATCCAGTCAGGAATATGCATCCCTGCTTTCGACATCAGGTTGGTAAAATAATCACTCCAGGAAATAGCTACCGCAATATTACCAATGGCATATTCCATTAACAGGTCCCAGCCGATTATCCAGGCAAAAATTTCGCCGAAAGCCACATATGAATAAGTATAAGCACTTCCGGATACCGGAACAGTGGAGGCAAATTCAGCATAACATAACGCTGCAAATCCACAGGCAATTGCCGTAAATATGTACAGAAACACCACACCCGGCCCGCCACTGGATGCTGCTGAACCGATACCACTAAAGATACCTGCACCAATAACTGCCGCCACACCAAAAAAAGTGAGATCCCGGACACCTAATACTTTTTTCAGGCCAATCGAATGACCATCATGCAATCCGGCTTCAGCTTCTTTAAGAATATGTGGAATTGATTTTTTACGGAAAAGTTGATTTGCCATGACAGTTGGTTTTGATTAGGTTAAAGTAGGGAAAAAAGTCAAGCGGCCAAAGAGAAATAAGATAAAAGAGAAGCAGGGTATATAAACATTCAGAACACTCTAATGCTCCCGTTTCACAAGGAAATGAGCCAGCTCTTTCAAAGGTTCTTTTCGTTTAGAAAGAACTGCAATATCCTCAAGATGGGCTAAGGCCTCATCGAGGTATTTGTTCTTTAATTGCAATGCCCATTCATCCACTTTGCAATCCCTGAATACCTGCACAACTCTCTCCACTTTATCAGCGGCATTACCAGCTAATAAATTTTTAAGTTCTGTTTGTTCTGAGGCTGAAGCTGTCTCCAGAGCATGAAGCAATAAGAATGTTTTTTTATTGGCCAGGATATCTCCCCCGACTTGTTTACCAAACTTCTGCGGGTCACCAAAAGCATCAAGATAATCATCCTGTACCTGGAAGGCTATCCCTAGTTTTTTTCCAAACTCATATAAAAGATGCTGATTTCTTTCCCCTGCACCGCCAAGTATTGCCCCGGTCTGCAAGCTGGCTGCCAGAGCCACCGACGTTTTTAATTCAATCATCTTCAAATAAGCATCGAGGCTCACATTATCCATTTTCTCAAAATCCATATCCATCTGCTGACCTTCACAGACTTCCTTAGCTGTTTTATTAAAGAGGAGAAGAATAGAGTGAAGAAATTCAATACTGATCTTGTTCAGTTCTTCGTAAGCTGTTACCAGCATTACATCGCCAGCCAGTAAAGCCGTGTTTTCCCCATACCGGGTATGAACGGTCTCCATACCCCGGCGCAGCGGGGCTTTGTCCATAATATCATCATGTATGAGAGTAAAATTGTGAAAAAGTTCTATCGCAGTACCTACATGCCATGCATCTTCCTTTATCTCCTCAAATAATTCATTCCCCATCAGGCAGAGGACGGGACGGATCCTTTTACCACCAAGTTTCAGAAAATACTCGTTTGGCTCATATAAAGAAGCCGGCTCTAAAGGGAAATGCCGTTTATCAAAGTATAAAGCGAATTTTTGAGATAAAAGTTCGAAGGATTGCATAGGCCAAAATAAGTATTACTTTTTCTTTTTACCCTTTTCTCTGCTATTTTTTTCTGTGGCCAGTTCTCCGGCAACCACCCATTCGTAGTCCAGTTGTCGTTTGGTCAAATTTGCAGCTACTACTTTTATCATTACTTTATCTCCCATCCTGAATTTCTTGCCACTCCGCTGTCCCACTAAACAGTAATCCGTTTCCACATGCCGGAATTCATCGTATTCCAGCAAACTGTTTACACTCACCAGGCCTTCACATTTATGCTCAACTGTCTCTACCCAAAAACCAAAACTGGCTACACCACTGATCACCCCTTCAAATTCATCTCCAAGGAAGTTCTTCATGTACTGCACCTGCTTGTACTTGTTCGAAGCTCTTTCTGCTTCCATTGCTGCTCTTTCTCTTTCGCTGGTGTGTTTACATTTTTCTTCCAACTTTTTGTCCGGGTTTATCTTATTTTCTAAAACCTCCTGCAAAATACGGTGTACCTGCACATCCGGATAACGACGGATGGGTGAAGTAAAATGACAGTAATGCTCAAACCCTAAACCATAGTGTCCGACATTTTCAATGGTGTACTTTGCCTTCGCCATTGTACGGATACCTAATTGCTCCAGCACATGTTGCTCCGGCTTGCCATGCACATCTTTTAATAACTGGTTGAATGACGATGCGATGGCATCCGGTGATGAAGTATCGAACTTATGGCCAAATTTCTTTGCGAAAGCCGCAAATGGAACCAGCTTTTCCTCATCAGGATCATCATGTGTTCGATAGGGGAATGGCAATGGTTTACCGTTCACTTTTATTTTTGAGATGTTTTCGGCCACTGTTCTGTTGGCCAGCAGCATAAACTCTTCAATCAATTGGTGAGCCTCTTTACTTTCCTTTATCATTATGCCAATCGGGTTCCCCTTTTCATCCAGTTTAAATCTTACTTCTTGTGATGAGAAATTAATCGCCCCGTTGTTAAATCTTTTCTTCCTGAATTTCTGTGCCAGGTCATTTAATATCAATATCTCTTCGGCATGTAAACCGGCCTTTTCTTCAATGATAGCCTGCACTTCTTCATAAGTAAACCGGTGATCGGAATGAATCACTGTTTTCCCTAACCAATATTGCTTTACATCGCCTTTAGGAGTGATCTGGAAAATAGCAGAGAATGTAAGTTTATCTTCATGCGGTCGCAGCGAACAAAGAACATTCGAAATATGTTCCGGCAACATCGGGTTAACCCTGTCAGGAAGATAAACTGAAGTGGCCCGGTGATAAGCCTCTTTATCCAGCGCCGTTTCAGGTTCTACATAATGGCTGACATCAGCAATGTGTACACCTATTTCGTAGTTACCGTTCTTCAACTTTCGGAATGAAATAGCATCGTCAAAATCCTTTGCATCCACCGGATCGATGGTAATGGTAAAAATATTTCGTACATCATTTCTTTTTTTGATCTCAGTTGCTGGAATAATGTCCGGTATCCTCGCCGCCACTTCCAGTGCTTCGTCGGGAAATTCTAATGGGAACCCTGCTTCAAGCAGGATCTCTTTCATGGCGGCATCATTACTATTCGCTGCATCCAGCACCGTTATCACTTCTCCTACCGGCCGCTTCCCGTCATTTTCCCATTGCAAAAGCTTCACTACCACCCTGTCATTATCTTTTGCCCCGTTAATATTGGACAACGGAATATAAATATCAGGCATGGGCTTATCCATCTCTGACACAAAAAAGGCAAACCCTTTATTCAGTTGCAGGCTGCCAATAAACTCGGTTCTTTTTCTTTTTAGCACCTCCCTTACGACTCCCTGCATCCGTTTTCCACTGCTCCTTATTTCTTTTACACTGACACTGACCGTATCTCCATGCATAGCAGTATTAAAATCAGAAGGTCGTATCAGGATGTCAATATCCATTCCTTCAATTGTCACAAAACCCATTCCCGAACGGGTTATATCCAGCGTTCCCTTTAATACCCGGCCTGATGATTGCCGTTGCTTCTCTTTATTCTTTTTCTTCTTTGAGTTCTTTCTTCCCATTCTTTCGTTTTATGATTGTTGTTTAAAGTTCTGTATAAAATCCATTACCAGCTGATCAAATCTTTCTCCATCACCAAAAAGAAACTGGTGACGCACAGGAATTACATAGAGTGGCAACCCGGTAATTTCATTGTTAAACTTGGCCAGCCGGACTGCATCTTTCTCGGTTGTCAGGATTATTTTATTTGCTGTTTCAATATGTTCAAATCGTTTTTTGATCTCATTCAGGTCATCGATAGTGAAAATATGATGGTCAGTGTATTGAAGCATGTGATAACTATTGCTATGCTCCTCCAGCATTTTTTTCAACGGCCTTGGATTGGCAATACCTGTTACCAGCAAAATTTCAGTCTTTGCATCAGGAGCAAATACCTTCTTATGGACTATATGATATAATTGCCCGTACTCAATAGCTGTAAAAAATATTTGTTGTCCCGCCACAGGGCTTATCTCTTTTATAACTTTTTGCCTTTCGGCTTCTGACAGATCGGGTTTACATTTAGTAACTACAATTATTTCGGCTCTTTTATAATTGCTTTTCAGGTCCCGGAGGTCACCGGTAGGCAAATAAAAATCCCGGGTAAATAAATTATTATATTCAGTCAGTAAGATATTCAGTCCGGCCTTTATAGAACGGTGCTGAAAAGCATCATCCAAAATGATAGCCTGGGTCTCCGGTTTATCATGTAATAGCTGCGGGATTGCGACGATCCGTTGTTCACCAACAGCCACAGGTACATCCGGGAATTTCAGATGAAATTGCATCGGCTCATCGCCAATTTCAAGTGCCGTGGTGTTTTCATTGGCTAATGCATAGCCTCTTGTTTTTCTTTTATAGCCCCTGCTAAGTGTTGCCACCCTGAATTTATCTTTAAGTTTAATAACCAGGTATTCCACCATCGGCGATTTACCAGTGCCGCCAACTGACAGGTTGCCCACACAGATCAGCGGCAAACCAAAGCTGGCTGATTTAAGAATATTTTTAGTGTATAACCAGTTTCGTATACCTATAGCCAGCCAGTACAGCAGGGCAAATGGCAATAAAAGTATTCGGAATGATTTGAGAAAGAAATTAGAAAACATAAACTGTTTGCGGCGTAATACAAAGGTCTAAAGGTACGTCAAAATCAGCCTTATCACTTATTTCATCCAGCGGTTCAAAATAGGAGAACCCGGCTTTAATACAATCCTTACGGCAACCGGCCAGGAACTTATCATAGAAACCTTTTCCGTAACCAACCCGGTAACCTTTTTTATCACAGGCCAGCAATGGTACCAATATCATATCTATTTCATCTGCATCAACGATGACACCCTCCTCCGGCTCGTAAATATTGAATTCGTTTTTCAGGAAATTGGTTTCTCCTGTTGTTGAAACAGCGATCATTTCATCAAGAAAGAAATCGGTCCTGGGGTAAGCGATTACAAGCTCCGGGTTTTTGAATTCCAGGTAATCAGTAAATAGATGTGTATTAGGCTCATTATTTTCTTCTATTGGCCAGTAAGAAAGCAGTGTATTGATAAAAGGCAGATCAACAGTCTGTAGTTGTATCAGTAAAAGGTCATCCAGCTTTATCCTTTCTATGGATGTCAGTGCATTGCGTTTCTCCCGGTAAGCTTTTCGTATTTCGTTTTTGATCATGACTCCCTGTCTTCGACAAATGTGGTAAAAACTGTAGTTCCATAATTTCTTTCTGCCTTATAGAAAGGAAAGTCTTTATACCCATTTCTCGGCGTATGCTCCAGTACAAACCATCCTCCTTTTTTTAATAATTGCTTTTCAAAGATCAGCTTAGGCAGGTCATCAATCGTTGCTAATGCATAAGGCGGGCCGGCGAAGATAAAATCAAACTTATCAGTACACTGATTAATGAATTTAAACACATCCATTTTAATGGCCTTCAGGTTTTCGATTCGTAAAGCCGCCGAAGTTTTTTTAATAAAATCATACATGGCATTATCTTTCTCAACGATCGTAAGGTCAGGCACCCCCCTGGATGCCAGCTCATAACTGATGCTGCCGGTGCCACCGAAAAGATCAAGGGTCTTCATTTCGTCAAAGTCAAGGTTATGCTGTAATACATTGAACAGCCCTTCCTTGGCAATATCCGTGGTAGGCCTGGTGTACGGCATGTTGTTCGGCGGATTGAATTTTCGTCCGCCATGTTCACCTCCTATGATGCGCATCTTGCCAGGTCATTAAGTGAAGTAAAAAAATGAGCCGGGTAGTCGCTTCTTACATTCCAGGTGGGCTCTCTGAATTCAATATGGATGAAATATTGATACAAGTCTTTATATAGCGAAGATTGTTTGTCAACAAGGCCTGACAACTGTAGTTGCACCCCCTGTTGTGACAAAGAAAACTGCTGACAGGTTTTGAGCAGATAATACAGCACATCTTCGGGTGCTGAATACGAAAACGTCTGTGTAAGCAATAACTTACCTTCTTTAGCTGCTATTACAGTAAAATCGTTATTACGAAAATCAACTGCCATACTGCCATCAATATCAGCTGCATTAATATTTTTAATTCCGATCGAATACTGGTGCCAATACCTCGCTGAAGGGAATTTCCGGCTTGTCCATTCATGGATATCCAAAGGAACTGAATAGATATTGTATAACTGCCATTCAGGGATCAGCTCAGAAACTGTATTTGCGTTGCCGTTGTTTCCGCTTATTGCATTTAATAGAAGCCCTGTATCATCCTGTTTGTAATTTTTCTGGGCAACCAATACGCTTTGAGGCAGATCATATACAACACCTGCCGCATAAAAGGAATTTTGTATAGATGGAAAAGCAGCAAAAAATTCATTTAGTTCAGCTTCGCTCAGTTCGCTGAGAGAACAATAAGCTAACTGGTACATTTCTGAGCCAGTTTTACTGCTGATAGAAAAACATGCATGCTTTTCTCCCAGTCTCAGCGACAATACCTTTTGTCCGTTATCGCTGTTCCCATTAACAATATGAAATAATTGTTTCAACTGTTTGTTTTGTTGCGTGCAATAATAGACAAAAATTTAAATATCGTAGGTTTGCTCCCTTTTATGGCAATAGCAGCACCCGATAATAATTTACAGGTTGAGATCAGCAACCGGCAGATATTAAAGATCGCTTTGCCGATTAGCCTTGCCATACTTGTCCCTCAGTTCAATTTTATCACCAACAATATTTTCCTGGGTCATTATAGTCAAAAAGCATTGGCAACGGCCAGCATTACCGGCGTTTATTATCTCATATTCGCTATGATAGGTTTTGGTCTCAACAGTGGCCTGCAAACATTAATTGCACGCCGGGCTGGCGAAAACAGGCCCGGAGAAATAGGTAAGATTTTCGGGCAGGGTGTTTTTATCTCCCTGATCATTGCTACTGTTGGTATTCTGCTAACCTGGTTTGTAGCTCCATTGATCCTGAAAAACGTTCTTCATGATCCGGGGACTGCTGCTGATGCGATTCAATTTCTGAAGATCAGGATATGGGGCTTACCTTTTTTATATGTCTACCAGATGCGAAATGCATTATTGGTAGGAACAAACAACAGCCGTTATCTTGTTACAGGAACATTGGCCGAAACGATTGCCAATATTGGCTTTGACTACCTGTTCATATTCGGTCACTGGGGTTTCCCGGAAATGGGACTAAATGGCGCCGCCGTTGCATCCATCATTGCTGAGTTTATTGGCATGTTTGTCATTTTTGTTGTAATTCATTATAAAGGCATCAGCAAACAGTTTGAAGTATTCCGCCACCTGCAATGGAACAGTGAATATGCGAAACAGATTTTATCAATATCGCTGCCATTGATCTTTCAACTGGCGATCAGTATAATCAGTTGGGAGTTCTTTTATATCCTTGTCGAACACCACGGACAAACAGCCCTGGCTGTTTCCAATGTTATGCGGAATATTTTTGGACTGGTCGGTTGTTTTACCTGGGCCTTTGCTGCTACCAGCTCCACGATGGTCAGTAATGTTATTGGCCAGGGCAAAAAGGAATTGGTTCAATCGCTGATCTTCAGGATTGTCCGGATCAGCACCGGGTTCGCAATTATTATGGCTGTGCTGATCAACCTTTTCCCGGATGTACTGTTAACTGTTTTCGGGCAGGATCAGGCATTCATTACTACGGCTATACCGGTTGTAAGAGTAGTTACACTGGCAATGGTCATGATGTCCTTTTCAGTTGTGTGGTTAAATGCAGTAACGGGAACCGGCAACAGCAGGGTTACATTCCTGATCGAACTCCTCACCATCATTCTCTATTGCCTGTATGTATATATTGTGCTGGAGAAATACAACCTTTCTATTACCTGGGGCTGGATGAGTGAGTGGCTTTACTGGATGAGTATTTTCAGTTTGTCGTACTGGTACATCCGGAGCGAAAGATGGAAAGACAAAGTGATCTAAAATTCTTGCTGGTACCTGACACCTACTGTGCCGGTAAATTCAGAAATTGGCGGATGCAGTTTAGTAACGGCGATCTCCACTTTTTTTACTTGTGAAAAAGAGGAATGAATAAGACCGGTAATTTCCATGACCAATGTTTCAAGCAAATCACGGGGTTTTTGCATCTCCCCTTTCACTATTTCATATAGTGTTGCATAGTTGACCGTATCTTCAATACCGGTAATAATTCCAGACTGCGGAGAATAAGTCACTCTGAGATCGACTTCAAACTCATTACCCGTTTTTTTTTCCTCCGCATATAACCCATGAAAAGAAAAAAAACGAAGTTGATGGAGTTCTATGGTCATGGTGCCTGTCATCATCCGGAAAATTAATGAACGCCTTTTGCGCCAAGGTATCTTTCTGCATCAAGAGCCGCCATACAACCGCTTCCCGCTGCAGTAACAGCCTGCCGGTATATCTTATCCTGAACATCACCGGAAGCAAATACCCCTTCAATATTTGTTTTAGATGTACCTGGTATTGTTTTGATATAACCTGCTTCATCCATATCCAGGAACCCTTTAAAAATAGCTGAGTTTGGCTGATGGCCTATCGCCACAAAAAATGCACTAACCGGTATTTCCTGTTTTTCTCCTGTCGCATTATTTTTTATACGAACTGATTCAACTTTCTTATCCCCTATCACTTCATCGGTCTCACTATGCCAGTATATCTTAATATTAGGAGAATTGATCACTCTTTCCTGCATCACTTTACTGGCTCTCATTTCACCTTTGCGTACGATCATATGTACCTGCGAACATATTTTAGATAAGTACAGAGCCTCTTCTGCCGCTGTATCACCGGCACCAACTATGGCCACTTCTTTTCCTTTAAAGAAAAAACCATCACAAACAGCACAGGCACTTACACCATAACCATTGAGGCGTTGTTCACTTTCTAATCCCAGCCATTTTGCCGATGCACCGGTGGAAATAATAACCGCATCTGCTTCTATCCATTTCTCTTCATCGATCTGCACTTTATGAACCGGCCCGGTAAAATCAACTTTAGTTGCTAATCCATATCGGATATCAGTACCCATCCGGGCCGCCTGCTTTTCAAAATGCACCATCATCTCCGGCCCCTGGATGCCATCCGGGTAGCCCGGATAATTCTCCACTTCCGTAGTGATGGTTAGTTGACCGCCCGGCTGAATTCCCTGGTATAAAACAGGATTTAACCCTGCCCTTGATGCATAAATAGCTGCTGTATACCCGGCCGGTCCTGAACCGATAATAAGACAATGAACCCTTTCTGAAATCTCCATTCAACTTAATTTATAATAGGTAAAATTAACGGTTAATCGTCAATTAACAGAGGCAGTTGCACGAACAGCGGTATAGCTTGTGCAAAACTATAATTGCAGCAAACAAATTTATTGCGGGATGATGATAATTCTGTACTGAGCAGCATAGCCCCCAAAATAACCAAGCCCCCCTCCTTTGATATTACTCATAACCTTTGTCGGTGAAGAAAATGGATTGCCGACACTTGCATAAGTAAACTCCATTGTTCGCCAAAAATCAAAAGTGGCTTTATCAATATTGCAGATCTTCACCGTAACCGTATCACCTTTATTAAAGAATGAGTACCCATCCGGTTGACTTTGATTCCTGTCCACCCCTCTTTCCACCTGCACTTCAAAACTGCTCCCGTCAATGACCTGGTCATCATAAACAGAGTTTAGCCCGGGATAAAAAGGTTCACTGTTGCGTTTGGTGAAGTAACGGACATAATCACCAAACCCGGGCTGGTCATATGCCTTTATCATCACAGCTACTTTCTCCGGAGCGTTACCGGCAGGGGCCGGTTTCCAAAAAAGCGAATCAATACGACGGGTTGTATTGGGAATAGTCGTCGTGGCCGTGTATTCTTTACTCTCTGACACTATTCGCAATGAATATTGTTTATTTAACTGCCCTGAAAAAGCAGTCCCGGGACTGGCCGGATCATTACTATAATAATAAAAATTGATACCCGGGGCCACCGGCACAGTGTATTCTTTTAGCTTATGCGTCAATACACCATCAGATACATATACGTCTGCATTGTGTACAAAACTGTTGGCTAAAGCAGTAAGATCGATTTGTGAAAAATAGGCCTGGCTTTTGGTAAGGTAAACAACCGGTGCTTGCCCGTTTTCGATAGTAGCCTCCACCACCAGTTTTGGACTTACCTCATCCAGTTTGAATTCTACTCCTTTTTCACAGGAGCAAAGCAAGAGAGAGGAAATAATAACAAGTACAGGTAATTTGATTTTCATAGCCATTACAAAATTAACGGGCAAAACTGAAAAAGGTTCTGTAAAAAAACAGTCCCGGCTTTTGCCAGGACTGTTTATACAATAAACCCATCAATTGTAAATCGGTTAACCCAGGTATGCTTTCAATGCACTGCTGTACCGGGCTTTTTGCAAACGCTTAATGGCTCTTTCTTTGATCTGGCGGATACGTTCCTTGGTCAGGTCGTACTTCTGCCCTATCTGCTCAATGGTAACACCATTTTCGCCGTCAAGACCAAAATATGCGTTTACGATCTCTGCTTCTCTCGGAGACAATGATTTCAGTACACGACGGATCTCATTCCTCAATGAATCCTTCATTACATCATCATCGGTATCATCACCACCTTCCAGCAGGTCACCCATGGCTACATCTTCTGCTTCATGCACAGGTGCATCAAGGGAAGTATGGCGGGTATTACTTTGGAAAATGTTGTTGATCTCCGTTTCACTCATCTCCAGTAATTCTGCTAACTCTTCTGTCGATGGCTCTCTCTCATGTTCCTGTTCAAAAGCCATGTAAGCTTTGTTAGCCTTGTTGTAAGTGCCAATTTTGTTTTGAGGCAAGCGGACTAAACGGCCCTGCTCTGCCAACGCCTGCAGTATAGATTGGCGAATCCACCACACAGCGTAAGAAATGAATTTGAAACCTTTGGTTTCGTCAAAGCGTTGTGCCGCCTTGATCAAGCCGAGGTTACCCTCGTTAATTAAGTCACTAAGTGACAAGCCCTGATGCTGATACTGTTTTGCCACCGATACAACGAAACGAAGATTGGCCTGAACCAATTTATCCAAAGCCCTTTGAGAGTCTACAGGATTCCTGTTAAACATCTTGATGCGCTGGGCAAGAGTGGTCTCTTCTTCCGGCGTAATCATTGAAATTTTGGAAATCTCCTGCAGATATTTCTCAACAGCCTGTGAATCTCTGTTGGTGATCTGGGTAGCAATTTTGAGCTGCCGCATAACTAAAATGATTTAAATATCAACGTATAATGACAGTCTTTGTTTGCAGAATGTTGCAAATGGATAGTTAATTGCAAGTATGAATTTACCGTCCTCGACCGTCTGCAAAAGTACCTAATAATGCCGGTATCTCATAGCGTTTAGCCTTGAAAATTACTCACAGGAATCAACGCAAACGATGCCAATTGTTAATTACCCGATAAAACCCGCTACCAGTAAGGGATTGAAGGAAAAAAGATTTTCAGAAAAATCTGCTTTATATCTATCATCAGGCCTTCGTACCCGCATTTGTGGATTTCTCTTTTCGGGCTTTTCGGACTAAAAATACCCATATACCGACTCCGGAAAGAAAAAGCAATGTAGATATCACCTCGGCTTGTGTGGGATGAAAACCAAATATATCCAGTCGGGTATTTACCCGGATTTTCTCGATGAAAAACCGCTCAAGTCCATTTAAAATGAGGTAAAAACCGAAAATGGTTCCCGGTACTTTAAACTTTTTTCTTAACGACCAGATAACCAGGAACAGGATGAAACAGATGACTATCTCATAAAAAGGCGTAGGGAAAACGCCAACCTCAAGCTCATTACAGAACTTGCCTTCGCAGCCCGGAATCTTCACCAGGCCATCCCCATTCACATTATGAGGGTAGGTATATGACCACATCCAGTCGGGCAGCCAGCTAAATGGCTTGGGACTGGTATTCGGTATCCCCCAGTCACCATCACCTGCAACCTGGCAACCAATGCGACCCAGCGAATAGGCCAGCATCATTGTAGGGGCCATGGCATCATTCAGGTGCCAGAAACCGATCTTGTGTTTTTTTGCATACCACCAGATGGCAAGGGCCGCACAAATAAGCCCCCCGTAAAAGGTTAGTCCGCTGGCTGAAAAAATATAATCAGAAGGTTTTTTCAAAAAACCACTCCAGTTCTCAAATATGTCGAAAAGCTTTGCTCCCAATAACCCGAATATCAATGCAAGAATGGTGATCTCCCCCACCCTGTCATGTGGCCAGATCCTGACGGTTCTTTTCTCGGGTTTAGCAAGCTTTTGCTTGTTCTTATCCCACCATTTCAGGCCGGCAAACAACAACCCCAAAGCAATACCCGCCGGCCAGCTGCCTAATGTGGAGAATATAAATGCCTGCGGGTCTTCGGTCGCCGAACTATCCATGATAAACAGGGCTACAATCTTAAACCCTAATAGAAAACCGAGCAGAAAATTAAGCCCAAGGTCAAGCATCGTGGCGGGCTGACCTACCATTACCTGCATTTCAGTTGGCTGAAAGAGCCCTTGTTTGCTTTTGCGGCGCAATTCATTAGCCAGAACAATAGCTGAAATAATAAATGCCACCGCTACAAAAAAGCCGAAGGAATTTACAAAACGGAGAAACTTCCACTCTACACCGAACAGGTCTTTAAAAGCGTAGTACAGGTTTGGATACATGCTGTTGATTAAGGAAGGCGAATATACTAAAGAATGCTTCGAATTGCGGGGGTTCGGGTATGAGTTTAGCATTTCAGGTTAAATCATGTAACCTGAAATGCTGTTCCCGAAACTTTTGTTCTTAGTTACAATGCTGGTCGAAAGCCCCGATCAGGTTTTGTGCAATAACCTGTGCAGGTCTTCCTTCTATCTGGTGACGTTCGATAAAATGAACAAGCTGACCATTTTTAAATAAAGCGATAGCCGGTGAGGAAGGCGGGTAAGGCATCAGGTGCTGACGCAATGTTTTTACGGCCTCAATATCAAACCCAGCAAAAGCGGTGGTCAGAAAATCAGGTTTCTTTTCTGTGTTGGCAACGGCCATCAGCACACCCGGGCGGGCCGTACCGGCAGAGCAACCACAAACAGAATTGATTATTACCAGGGTCGTTCCTTCTTTTGACAGCTGCGATTCTACTTCAGAAGATGAAAGGAGTTCTGTGAAACCGTTTTCCGTCAGCTCCTCTTTCATAGGTATTACTATTTCTTCAGGATACATATTTATTTACGTTTTTAATGGAACACAAAAGTAAACAAAATGTTTACTGAGTTGTGACAGTTGGCTGTTATAAGAAATTATGGCAGCAGAAATTCCCCTTTTCGGAAATAATGTCTTTTGTTTTAAAGCGGTTGAGACAAAACTGACATAAAAAAAGACGGAAAAACCGGGTGGTACATGCTTTGACAGCTACCAGGTGTATCATTAAATGTCAAACTAATAAAACTAAATAACCATGACAAACGTAAAGTTTAACAGCAAGCCATTCGCAGGAACCTTCAACAACTTAGTTGATGATCTTTTTGCAGAATTACCTGTGTTATTCAAAAATGATTTTAACAATGCTGAAAGAAAGGGGTTCGTCCCGGTTAACGTCAAAGAAACAGAGAAGGGTTACGAGTTAGAGGTGGTGGCTCCGGGTTTTGAAAAAACAGATTTCAAAGTGAACCTTGATCAGAACCTGCTGACTATCTCGGCCGAGAAGAAAGATGAACTGAAGAATGAAAATCAAAAACAGATTCGCCGGGAATACAGTTACCGTTCTTTTAAGAGATCTTTCACATTGGATGAAAAAATTGATGCAACGAATATCGAAGCTTCTTACATCAATGGTGTATTGACATTAAACCTTCCGAAGAAGGAAGTAGTCAAACCATCCACAACAGAAATTGTTATTAAATAAAAATAGTTGAAGAGTTTCTCATAAGCAGTTGGTTTTGGTTTACACCCCCCGTTTCCACGGGGGGTTTCTTTTTGCATACTATTCAGTTTTACAGCCCTGCTTTCTTCTTGTATCAATCAGGTATTGGATTTTCCACTGGCCGTTGAAGCGAACCAGCTGGAAAGAGTTGACCCCGCAATGACTGAATTGGCCCTTATAATAAAAATTGTACGGTGTCCAGGCAATCGCTAAGGGTCCATCCACTTTTACCACATCAAAAGTTATCCGTTCGTCGGCATTACCCGGTGCTTCTTTCCTGATGAAATCAATAAAGCCGGCCGGGTCCTCATTTTTTACAATCAGCTGCCCTTCTTTATTTCTCGAAATGGTTTGCAGCACCATGCTGTCGGCAAAAGTGCTTTTTAATAATTCCGGGTCGGCGGTCTTCATACCGGTGAACATATTGTTGATAACTGCCTTTACCGAATCTTCGGCCGACTGTGCTTTGGTGGCAGTGCCACAAACGATTACTGTTAAGACAATGAAAAAGTATTTCATGCTGGTTGATTTTATGATTTTATGGCAAATGAATTGGAACATAAATGCGTTAGATTTTTTTCTCCCTAAAAATAAAATCTATAGCCATGCAAACAACAAGAATAGTACAAGCGGTGATTTTGATGATGGTGGTAGCTATGGCGGCAAGCTGTGCTGCAAGTAAGGAATATACCAGCAAGTTGTTTGCACCACGAATACCTGTGGCAAAAGATACACAGGCAGTGGCAGCTCTGCGCTTCCTGGATATTGACAGTGCCGGAGCTGATAAGGATGGATGGGTGACCACCGATATCATTATGGGAAGGGACACTGTGAGTAATACACTGGCCCTGGATAAATTCTCGAAATTTTTTCCGGCATCTCCAGTTACCGCAGATACTGCAGCAAAGAAACCGGAGCTAAAGACAACAACAGCAGTGGCGGTAACTAAACCCCTGCCAGTGGCGAATGAACCGGTTGCTAAAAACCTTGATGCCGGTGAAGTGAGGACGAAAAGAACAAGAGAATAACAATATCGAACAGGATGAACTGAATGAGAAAGTGAAGGAAACTTAACAAGTAAGAGTGCAACGGATAATTGTAAACCTCAGTCATTGATCTCCGGTAAAGATTGTAACCAATCACTATTCTTAAATATTAAATGTTACGCTATGAAACGAACGCAACTCCTTTCTGCCATTTTAATTCTCACTATCGCAGCAACTGTTACCAGTTGTAAACCCAGCAAGGTCTGGGCAACAAAAGACAAAAAAGATAATGACAACAGGAACGAACGGTATGATCCCCCACCGCCGCCGCCCCCAACCCGTTCTTATGTTTCTGTTGCACTTGTTATAAGCCCCACACCGGGATTTGTAATGAACCGATACTCCGACGGACGATACTATCACCGCAGCCCGCAGGGATTTTTATACTGGAAAGGTTATGATAACCGCTTCTTCCTTGACAAATCATATATACATCGTGTAAGTTACAGCCAGTGGGAATATGACCAGTGGAAGCGATACAGCCGTGCGGCAGATAATAACAGGAGACGATATTAATTAATTACCTGACGAGACCAGGCCCTTTTGTACTGAAAAGATATTGCTGCTGCCGGCATTCTTCCTCTTCAGCAAAAGGGCTTCTTTATGCACCAGCCCCTAAAGGGGAGAAAGAAGTTTACTTATAGCCGAGTATCTTCAGCATACTCTGTGCTGTCTGTTGTTTGGCATATACCCAATCCACCAGTTTGCCATTCTTATCATGACCAACGATGATATGTTTGGGTGATGGTATCATACAGTGTTTTATTCCGCCGTAACCGCTGATCTGGTCCTGGTAAGCACCGGTGTGGAAGAAGCCCACACATAAAGGTTGCTTATTGTCCCCATTCATCTTTGGCAGGAACACTTCATTGATATGTTCTTCGGAGTCGTAGTAATCATGACTGTCGCAGGTAATACCGCCGAGTACCACCCGTTGATAATCCTGGTCCCACTTGTTGACGGGCAGCATCAGGAATTTTTCGCCGATTCCCCATGTGTCGGGCAGGGTGGTAATGAAAGATGAATCGATCATATACCATGTTTCCCGGTCGTTCTGCACTTTCTCAGCTATCACACTAAAGATATGGGCCATGCTCTCTCCTACTGTGTAGCTTCCAAACTCGGTGAAGATGTTTGGCATGGGCACTTTGGCTTTTTTACAGGCCGTCTTAATGTTGCGTACAATTTCATTGATCATGAACTGGTAGTCATACTCAAAACCAAGGGAGTGCTTAATGGGAAAGCCGCCACCGATATTGATTGAATCCAGTTCGGGACAGATCTTCTTTAACTGGCAATACAGGTTGATGACCTTGTTCAGCTCACTCCAGTAATAGATATCATCTTTGATGCCTTTGTTGAGGAATATGTGGAGCATCTTGAGCTGGAACTTGCTTTCATATCCTTCTATCCTGTCCACATAGAACTCGAGGATGTCTTTTGCCCGGATACCGAGCCTTGATGTATAAAAAGGAAAGTTCGGTTCTTCTTCTGCCGCCACCCGGATGCCAAGTTTGAAAGGAACTTTTACTGAGGTGGCATAATCTTTCAGTTCTTCTTTATTGTCGAGTACCGGTATTACATTGCTGAAACCGGTATTGAGCAGGCTGGCGATGCGGCGGGTGTAACCTTTTTGCTTGTAGCCGTTACAGATGATGTGAATGTCTTTGGTGATCTTCTTTTTGGCGTACAGCTTCTTGATGATCTCGATATCGTAGGCGTAGGATGTTTCAAGGTGAATATCACTCTTCAGTGCTTCTTCCACCACGAAGCTGAAGTGTGAGCTTTTGGTGCAGTAGCAATAATAATACTTACCCTCGTACTTGTGTTTTTTAAAAGCGGCGGCAAACATCTGCTTGGCTTTTTTTATCTGCATGCCAATTTTGGGCAAGTAGGTAAGTTTAAGCGGGGTGCCGTATTTGGCAATAAGGGCATTGAGGTCGAGGCCGTTGAAATAGAGGTTACCGTCTTCTACTTCGATGCCTTCCTGGGGAAAATTAAATGTTTGCTTTACAAGGTCATGATAGGAATTTGTCATTGTGCGAACAAATGGGTTGGGCCAGTAATTATTTTGTCGGCACAAAAGTATAGGATTGGGGAAATTATGGGGCAAAAATGTAATGCCGGGGAATTGTACAGGCAATTTCGGCGCCGCCATTATGAACAGTATGCAGGCCAACCTATTATGGAGAGATGCGCCACTGATACGCCACTGTTGTCCCACTTATATCCCACTGATACCCCACTCCAATAAATAGTGGCACTGCAACGGCGAAAGTAACAGGAAAGAGGAAAAATATATTGCTAAATATTTTAGTATTTAATTCTGCTGCACTATTTTAGCAGAAAAGAAAAAGACAATGCCATTTGCAGCAGGAGGAATAACGTTTACCGGTACAATGGGTGATGTAAGTGCCTACAGGATGCGGGGTGTTGACCGTATAGTGATACGGTCAAAAGGCGGGGTTAGCCGTCAGCGGATAAAGAGCCACCCCAATTATGAACTTACCCGTCGTAACAATGAGGAGTGGAAGGCCTGTATTATGGCAGGCAAATCAATCAGGGCTGCTATATATGCAATAAAGCACCTGTCCGATCATAATTTTTCGGGCAGCCTGCATGGCATATGTAAGAGTATACAGTTGCAGGATGAATTGCATGAAAAAGGAAAGCGGTCTGTGGCATTATCGCAGGGGCAATACCGGCTGGAAGGTTTTGGACTGAACAGGACAAACAGTTTTGAAAGTATGATGCGGCACCCGTTGCAATTTGCTGTTGACAGGACTGCTGCCACTGCTGTTGTTTCATTACCTGATATGCTGCCGGGTATCAATTTGTATAACCCATACCGGCAGCCTCTTTACCGTTTTATACTGATGCTGGGGGTGGTAACAGATATTGTGTATGATGAAAGCAGGAAACTTTACCAGCCGTTAGCGGCGGTGATGCCCGGCCCTGCAATAGTAAGGACGGTATGGGCGGCGGTAAATGAAGAAAGGCCTGCACAGGAAATTACACTGGCCATTAACGGATGGCAGGATGTGGCCGGTGCAGGTTTGTTATTATCGGCGGGTATTGAGTTTGGGATGCCGGCTGCTAACAATATGGCACAACCGGTAAAATATGCCGGTGCGGCCAGGCTGCTGAAGATGCAATAAAAAACAAAATAGTATGGTACAATGATACAGGTAATACTACAACCAATGCACCACCGGGGCCAGGAATGTATCGGGATCTTTTTTGAAAAATCGGTGGCAGTTAATTGCGCAATCAGAAAACTGGCAGGTGCAAAGTGGAGCCAGACCATGAAGTGTTGGTATGTGCCGCTAAGCAAAGAGCAATACAATAAACTTTTTTTTGCGCTGAAAAATAAGGGAACAATAGAGCAATCTGCATTGCATGAATACCTGGTTAAGAAAAAGAATACCCAAAAGAACGGAGCTATATGGCCTGCTGCACAAACCGCATTCAGAATAAACAATACTTCGTCACCTGAAAAGGAAACAGTTGCAATCAATCCGGACTCAGTAACGAAAAACACAGGTATTTACAAGGCCGGGATGATACACCCGGTAAATGCACATATATTGCCTGCAATGCAGCAGGCACTTGTCTTAAAATCGTACAGCCCTTCCACAATGAGAACCTATCTGAATGAAGTGGGAGTATTTTTAAGAACCATACAACATCATGCTGCAGATAATTTTACAACACAAAGGATAAAAGATTACCTGGAGTATTGCGCCGATAAGCTGGGCCTTTCAGAGAACACACTGCACAGCCGTATGAATGGGCTAAAGTTTTATTATGAACAAGTGTTGAACCGGGAAAAATTATTTTGGGATATTCCCCGGCCCAAAAAGGGATTACAGCTACCCAAAGTGCTAAGTAAAGAAGAAATGATACGACTGCTAAGAGCCATTGAAAATATAAAACACAAAACGATGATCATGCTGGGCTATGCCTGTGGTTTGCGGGTAAGTGAGATAACCGGGCTGGAACGAAAAGATCTTGATGAAGACAGGCAGCTTTTATTAATCCGGAGGGCTAAAGGGAAAAAAGACAGGATTGTGAGCCTGAGCCCGGTAATGCTGGTGATGTTGCGGGAATATTTAATAAAATACCAGCCTGAAAAGTATTTGTTTGAAGGACAGTACAAAGGAACCCCATATAGTAGCAGAAGTTTGCAAATAATAATTGTTACTGCTAAAAACAAGGCGGGGATCATCAAAACCGGCAGTATGCATATGCTCAGGCATAGTTTTGCAACCCATCTATTGGAAAAAGGGACAGATGTTGTGTTTATACAAAAGTTATTGGGCCACAACGACCTGAAAACAACCCTTCGTTATTTACATGTTACCAATAAGGACCTGGTCAATATACTAAGCCCATTAGAGGATATAAAGGATTTTTTATAACAATTGACAAAATTGTCCCGGTGTATTTGCGAAACCCCTCTGAGCAAGTAAAAATCTTGCATAAACTTAATTAATTGACTGAGAATCAGAGCAACAATTTTGAGAAGAAATGAAAAATCGATGTTCGTATATTCGCAAATACACAAGTTATGTGTCACCCTATTGAGCATCCTACACATATACAATCACCCATGACTTTGCCACCCGACCCCACGCTATTTTTAGCACATTGTAAGACAAACAAAACCTCGATACAAAGCCATTTTTAATTCCTGCCCATATTGGTACATTGAGGGTTTGCCCAACCGCACAGGCCAACAGAAAAGCAAATCCCATAAGAGCCAATTTTCCACCACATAAGAAGATTTTCGCCAAAATGAAATTTCTAAAAAAATGTAAATCTGACCAAAATCATGGTTCAATGTAACAAAGGTTACTTATCCCGGTAAAAAGCGCAACTATATTTGTGAGTGAGCATTCACAAACATTAAAACTAAAATCATGAACGGAAAAAATAACATCGCCATCGGGTTCCTTACCATGGGGGCTTTTATGGCCTACGGATTCCTCTTAATTTATTTAAGAGATTTTGCATCAGGCAAAGCAGAGTGGGTAAACTCTTATAGTACCGGAAAGCACTTTGAGAGCAGACTAGCCCATGTGCATGGCAACCTCTTTGCCTTCCTGAATATCCTAATCGGGTATTTATTACTTCACTTTAGAGATAAACTTAAAAGTGTAAAAGCTATTTCATGGCTTGCTTTAACGGGCTTGCTGATGCCTATTGGCATTTTATCAGAATTATATTTTGGCTTGCCACCTGCTTTAGTGTTAATAGGTGCTATCGCTATGACAGCTTCTGTAATATGGCTGGGTATTTCTTTTTATAAACTGAGATTTAGCAGTGCAGTTTAAAGTAATGTAGAAGATAGGAACAATCAATATTAAAACTTAAAAATAACAACATGAAAAATCTGAATGCAATAGGGCTTGATAGTACAAAGGCAGCACAATTGGCTGAAAAGCTCAATGAATTGCTGGCCAACTATTCGCTCTTTTATCAAAATACGAGAGGATACCATTGGAATATTAAAGGAGAGAAATTTTTTGAACTCCATTTAAAATTTGAAGAATTGTATAACGATTTATTATTGAAGGTTGACGAAGTGGCCGAAAGGATATTGACATTGGGGCATTCGCCCAATCACAATTATTCTGATTATAAAAAAGCTTCAAAAATTGTTGAGAGCATCAAGGTATCGGATGGCATTACAGCGGTTAAGGAAATTTTAAATTCCTTTCAAACAGTTATTATGCTTCAGCGGGAATTACTTTCCTTATCAGCCGAAGCCGGTGATGAGGGAACCAACGCTTTAATGAGTGACTATATCAGGATGCAGGAAAAATTAGTCTGGATGTATTCTGCATTCCTTAACAAGCAATAAGTTGATACAGTAACTGGGTTGGGACAATCTTAAAAAGAAAATATTAGTATGGAAATTAGAGAACGTCAATTGGAAATTATTGAAGCGGCTGGTGAAATTCTTACGGAATCAGGGCTTGCAGGCCTTACTACAAAGAATCTTGCCGCTAAGATGGGATTTGCAGAGAGTGCACTGTACCGCCATTTTAAAAGTAAAGAGGAAGTTATCGTTACCATGCTTCAATACCTGGCTGCCGACTTGGATAAACGGCTTACTGGCTGTGTTGCAAAATTGGATGACCCGGTAGAAAAAATCAAAGCTGTATTCAATAACCAGTTCGATTTTTTTCAAAAACATCCTCATTTCTTAGTTGCTGTATTTTCGGAAGGCTTGCTGGAAGAAAGTAAACAAATCAATGCTGCTATTATGCAGATAATGGCAACGAAAAGAAAGCACCTTTTACCAATTATTAAGCAGGGACAATTAGAAGGAGTGTTTGAAACCTCTGCCCCTGCAGAGGACTTGTTGCACATTATCATGGGGAGTTTTCGGCTGCACATGCTGCAATGGCGTATAACAGACTTTTCATTTGATGTAAAACAAAAGGGAAATAAATTGATGGGAAGTATTTTGACATTACTAAAAGTATAAACAATAAGGACATGAAAAATACAATCCTGAAAATAGTAGCGGTTTCTTTACTGCTGTTTGCCTTGCTTACACTGTTTCTAAGCGCCTCTGTAATCTTCGACCTCTTTGGTATCAGGGCAAAAGAAGGCAATTATGTACCCCTTGTTGTTTGGGCAAATTTTATCAGCAGTATTTTATACCTGGTAGCTGCTTATGGTTTATTTAAAATGAAAAAGTGGCCTGTTTGGTTGCTGGCAATATCTGCGGTTATTCTTGTGGCAGCTTCTATTGGATTAAAGATACATATTAGCGAAGGTGGATTGTATGAAGCTAAAACCGTAAACGCAATTATATTTCGTATTGGCTTAACTACACTGTTAGCACTTGCATCATATTTTTTATTAAAAAACAAACAACTATCTAAAAATGAAAAAGTTTAAATTTTTATTACCTGTTGCCCTTCTTGTATTGATTGCCTGTAATAACGAAAAAGAAGTTAACCATGAAAATCATCAAAAGGCAGAAATGAAAGATGAGCAAAAGGACAACAAAGAGGAGCATGAAGAAACTGCCGGCAAAGTACAGTTAGATAATGGAAAAAAATGGAAGGCTAATGCCGAAACCATTACAGGTATCAACAATATGTCATCTCTTGTACAAAACGGTATTGCCGGAAAAATTGAGGCTGTAAAACTTTATGATTCATTGCAGGTAGAATTTAAAACAATTTTTGACAAGTGTACCATGACGGGTGAGTCTCATAACCAGTTACACAATTATTTGATTCCGATAAAAGGCCAACTGGAGAAGTTAAAAGCTGGTAACACTGATGCGAAAATCCTGAAAGAAATGCAGGAATACCTCTTAACCTTTAAAAACTATTTTGAATGAACATAAAAGATTTGCATACGAAACTAAAACCCGTTTCCGCAATCCCTCATTTTAAGGCAGAAGAAGGAAATGTAACGGCTATTCAAATTTTGAATAACCAGTTGTTAAAAGAACATACAACAAAAATACCTGCCCTTTTAGTTTGTGTAACAGGAGAAGTAGTTTTTGAAAATGAAAGAGGAATAAAAGAAATTTTATTGCCCGGCGACTATGCAAATATTGAGCCGATGATAAAACATTCGGTAAAAGGAATAGAGGATAGCCAGCTATTACTCATCAAATAAAAAATTTGACCAATGAAGTTAGTGAACATTCGCAAACAATTTTTGGTTCTACTGCTTACTGTAACAGGGTTTACCGCAGTACAGGCACAGGTATGGTCCTTGCAACAGTGCATTGATACTGCACAGGTTTACAACAAAGCTTTGCAAATGAGCAGAAACAATATTGCGATAAGCCAGCAAAGAAAAATGGAAGCAAAAGCTAACCTGATTCCTAAAATTTCGGCCAATGCAGATTATAAATATTTTACAGATTTGCCAACGCAGTTAATGCCTGCATCAATTTTTGGCGGCCCGGCAGGAACTTTTAAGGAAACACAATTTGGGGTACCGCATAATATCAATACTAATTTACAGTTAACAATGCCTCTGTATAATCCACAGGTGTTTGGCGCAATACAAACGGCTAAAATAGCAAAAGAGGTAAGCGATTTGCAATTGCAAAAAATTGAAGAGCAAATTTACTTTGATATTTCTAATCTCTATTACAACGGGCAACTGTTACTCAGGCAGCTATCATTTATTGACAGTAATATAGTGAACACGGCTAAACTTTTAAAAAATACACAGTTGCTTAAAGAGCAACTGATGGCAAAAGGTACAGATGTGAGTAAGGTTCAACTGCAAAAAGAACAATTGGAAACACAGAAAGAATCAGTGAGCAGCAAATATGAGCAGGTTATGAATGCGTTGAAATTTGCAATGGGAATACAACTGCAACAAATTATCCATATTGAACAGGATATTCAATATCAAATCAACAAAGAATACACAAGTGCTGTGGCAATTGATATTCGTTTAGCTAATACACATTTCACTCTTTGGAACCTATGGTAAAACTGGTTTGGGGTATGATAAGCAACCTAATGATTTTCTAAAATTTTATCCCGTCGGTTTTGCTGGCATCCAGTTTTCCTATCCGTTGTTTAACGGAACCGTTACCCAACGAAAAATTAATCAGAAAAAATTAGAAATAAAAAACAGCGAACTGCAGGTGCAATTAGTTTCCGAACAAAATGCTATGCAAATAGAAAATGCAAAACGGCAAAGAACGGTTGCTCAAAAATCTATTGAAACTAACAGCTCTCAAATAAAGCTGGCTCAGGCGATATATGAGCAAACTGTTCTGCAACAAAAACAGGGAACAGCTTCTTTAACAGATGTTTTGCTGGCAGATACGGCCTTACGGGAAGCCCAGCAAAATTATTTGTCTGCTGTGGTAGATTATTTGAAGGCTGATTTGGAACTCAAAAAACTAACTAATCAAATAAAAATTGGGGATTAAAATTTACAAACTAATTATCACCGACATGAAAAAAAAGTCAATCAACTGGAGAAAGGTTTTATACATTTTAATTCCTTTGTTACTGGTAGCAGTTATTGCTATTCGTCTGAAAAAAAACAAAGACACTACTCAAAAAAAAGTGTATCAATACAGTAAGGAACAGGCTATCAATGTGCAAACTGATACGGTTCGGCTGGAAAGTATTAGTGCCGGATATTTTTATACAGGCACATTTGAACCCAACAAAGAAACCAAACTCAGCGCCGAAGTACAAGGTAAAATAAATGCAATATATGCAGATGCCGGCAGCATGGTGAGAAAAGGACAGGCACTTATTAAATTGGATGACGCCTTACTGAACCAGCAATTGAACACGGTAAATGTACAGATACAAAATATCACCTCAGAAGTTGACATTCAATTGCAGGCGAACCAAATACAAATAAATGGATTGGAAGATGATGTAAGGCGTTATAAAATTCTTGTTGCTGCAGATGCCATCCAGGGAATTCAATTAGAAAAAGCTGAGTTGCAATTGCAAACTGCAAAAAATCAACGTAGTACTATTGTGCAAAAATCATCGCTTAAAAATGCACAAGCCTTGCGGGCAAGCATTATAGCACAACTAAATAAAACCACTGTTTACGCACCTTTCAATGGTGTGGTAACTGCTAAACTAAGTGAGGTTGGCGCTTTTGCATCGCCCGGCATTCCATTGCTGCAGGTTACAGATATAAGCCAATTAAGATTTACGATTACTGTTCCTGAAAGCGATTTAAAATTATTTGATTACAAAAACAGTTACGAAATTATTGCAGATGCAACCCCCGAAACTAAGTTGCAGGGTAAAACTTCTTTAATAGGAAGTAAAGCAAATGTTGGCAATTCATTTACTGTTCAGTTTACAGTGAATAATGTTTCAAACCTGACCATTAAATCGGGCATGTTTGGGAAATTGAATTTGAGAAATGATGCACCTGAAAAAGGCATCGTAATTCCTGCCTCTGTTACTGTTGGTTCAGAAATTCAACCGCAGGTTTATCTCGTAAAAAACGGTAAGGCTGTTTTGCAAAATATTACTATTTCTAAAAAATTTAACAGCAAAGTGGCTGTTTCAGCGGGATTAAAAGAAGGGGATGTGATTGTAACAAATGGATTTATTAATCTTTTTGATGGCGCCAATGTAACAATTAAGAATTAAAAACTACAAATCATGAAGCATACTCTTATTTATATCAGTATTCTGATAATTGCGTTATTAGCTGCCTGCAATAACAGCAATAAAAGTAATGCTCACGTAAAATCAGATTATATAAAAATGGGAAATAGTATAGTAAAGAAAACCTTTGATACCCTGCGAAATTCCCTTCAAACCGCAATCAGCCAGTCTGGTTTTGAAGGTGCTGTACGTTACTGTCAAACAGCGGCATATTCACTTACAAATATTTATGCTTCCGATTCGGTAACAATAAGAAGAACAGCCTTGAAATACAGAAACCCAACAAATAAACCCGATACATCAGAAGAGAGGATATTAAAAATATTTGCTTCGCTAAAAGAACAGGGAATAATAAATGATTCTATAAAACCAATAACAGAGGAAAGTAAAAATGGCGAAGTTCATTTTTACAAACCAATCATGTTACAGCAAATGTGTGCTTCATGTCATGGAAGTAAAAGCAAAGATATACATCCATCCGTGTGGAAAGCCATCAATGCCTTTTATCCTTTGGATATGGCATACGCTTTTAAGACAGGTGATTTAAGGGGAATGTGGCATATCAGGTTTACAAAAAATAAAAGGGCCAATTAAATGCTGAAAAGCTCTTGCATATTTGTTTTTAAAAAAGAGCAATTCAAAATCTTTAATTAAATAAGATGAATATTACAGAAATATCAATCAAACGTCCATCGCTGATAATCGTTCTTTTCAGTGTGCTTACTTTATTAGGTATTATTGGATATAAAAATCTCAGTTATGAACTGATGCCTGATTTTAATCAACCGGTTGTAGTTATTAAAACAGCATACCCAGGAGCCGAACCCGGTGAAGTGGAAACTTCTGTATCAAGAAAAATTGAAGATGCTTTATCTAATATGGAAGGCGTAGATTATTTGGTTACAAAATCTTTGCCCAACGCCTCTATCATCATTGCTAACCTTAAATACGGAACAAACCTCGATAAAGCGATGCAGGATGCTCAACGTTACATTGATAATATCCGCAAATATTTACCGGCAGATATTTTAAGCCCGGTAATGAGTAAGGTATCGCCGAATGATTTACCGATAATGTCTATCAGTGCCACGAGTAATTTGCCTGCAACAGCATTTTATCAAAAAATGAAAGATGAATACCTGCCGCAAATACAACAGTTGAAAGGTGTGGCAGAGATTACTATATTAGGTGGTGAAGAAAGAGAAGTACAGGTAAAAGTGAACCGGGATAAATTGAAACTGTTTAAACTATCACTCTCCCAGGTGGTAGATGCTGTTAACCGTTCGGGTCTGGATTTACCAGCCGGTAAAGTGCAAACTGACAAAGAAAACAGTTCGGTGAGACTAACAGGAAAATTCACAACGATAGAAGATATAAAAAATGTACAGGTGGCAATGCCTGTTTCCGGCAGCCCTGTTTATTTAAAAGATGTAGCTACTGTAACCGATGGAATAAAAGAAACAACTTCCATCAGCCGGTATAATGGTAAAAACGGCATTGGGTTAATGTTGAAAAAACAGGGAGATGCCAATGCTGTTGATGTTTCAAAATTGGTTCGTAATAAATTCAAAGCAATTGAAGAGCAAAATATGAATGCAGGGGTAAAATTTATTATTGCAGATGACAGTACCGACAATACTATTGCAGCAGTTAATTCAGTAGTCTTTGATTTGATTTTAGCGGTGATATTGGTTTCATTGGTAATGCTTTTATTCCTTCGGAGTTTTAGAAACTCATTAATTGTAATCGTTGCCATTCCAACATCTTTAGTTACGGCTTTTGCTGTAATGTGGTTGTTGGGTTACACATTAAACTTGATGACTTTGCTTGCCATGTCATTAATCATCGGTATCCTGGTAGATGATGCCGTTGTGGTTTTGGAAAATATTCAAAAACATTTAGACAAAGGAAAAGAAAAACGTATTGCTGCAATGGATGGCCGTATGGAAATAGGGTTTGCTGCTTTGTCCATCACATTGGTGGATGTAGTGGTGTTTTTGCCCATCCTGTTTTTGCAGGTTTTTGTGGCTGATATGCTTAAACAATTTTCGGTGGTGGTGGTAACTTCTACACTTACCAGTTTGCTGGTTGGCTTTACACTTACTCCCTGGTTAGCTTCACGAATTGGTATGAAAGAAGATTTACAGCCAACTAATTTTTTCAATCGTTTTCTGCTTTGGTTCGAACATCAGTTAGATAAATTTATCAACTGGTATGGCAAACAATTAGAATGGGTATTAAGCCATAAATTGATATTTACAGGAATAGTAGTACTGCTTTTTGCAATGACGCTGGGCATAATGAAGCAGGGAATTATTGGGAAAGAATTAATTTCTACCGGCGACCAGGGCAAGTTCCGTATGGCTTTAGAATTTGATAAGTCAACATCTATCCAACAAAATAACTTGATAGCTCAGCAGGTAGAAACCTATATTCTGCAACAAAAAGAAGTGGCAACCGTATTCAGTAATGTTGGCGGGCCAAGCACCGGTATTGGAAGTCTGGGTGTAGGCTCGACAAACAAAACTGAATTTACCATTCAACTAAAATCTAAAAAGGAACTTAATAATTTAACTACCGAAGAGTTTATGAAGACACTTCGGGAAGATTTGAAATTAAAGTACCCGGCAATAAATTATTCGATGGCAGCCTTGGGATTAATTCCACGTTCAGCACCAATCGAAATTACCTTGAGTGGCAGTAACCCGGATTTGGTAATGAAATCGGGCAATGAATTAAAATCTATTGTAGAAAAAATACCCGGCGCTGATAATGTCCGGCTATCAGTAGAAACCGGAAGCCCTGAGTACAAAATAATTCCTGACAAAGATAAAATGCAGCGATTGGGATTAACAACTGCTTATGTGGGAACAAATTTAAGAACCGCTTTTACTGGCAACGATGATGCAACGCTTACCGAAAACGGAACAGAATATCCTGTAAGGATTTGGTTAGATGAATTTGAGCGAAAAAATTATGATGATGTAAAACGTTTATCTATTGTTAATCCAATGGGTTTGCCCATAGAGGTTTCGCAGTTTGCAAATGTAGAGAGAGATAATTCGCCTTCACTGTTAGAAAGAAAAGACCGCCAGCCTGCTATAACACTTACGGCAGATGCTTTGGGCCGTCCATCAGGAACCGTAGCAGATGAAGTGGTGGCTTATCTTAAAAAAAATCCTTTGACAGATGGAATAAATATGACCTGGGGAAGTGATATAAAACGACAGAACGATAGTTTTGGCGCATTGGGTTCTGTTTTAATGATTTCTTTTTTGCTGATTTATTTAATTATGGTGGCATTGTACGACAATTTTGTGTATCCTTTTGTTGCATTGTTTTCCATTTTGGTGGCAACCATTGGTGCTTTTCTTGCATTGAATTTAGCATTAAGCAATTTAAGTTTATTTGCCCTGCTTGGTTTGATAATGCTGATGGGGTTGGTGGTAAAGAATGCCATTTTAATTGTTGATTTTACTAATCAGTTAAAAGCACAGGGGATGTACTATAAAGCTGCATTGATTAAAGCCGGTAAGGAACGTATGCGGCCAATATTGATGACCACATTGGCAATGGTATTCGGTATGTTGCCTATTGCTCTGGCAAAAGGAACAGCCAGTGAATGGAAAAACGGGTTAGCCTGGGTTATCATTGGCGGGCTGCTGTCATCACTGATACTCACTGTTTACTTAGTGCCGATGATGTATTATGTGGTGGATAGATTGAAAGAGAAATTTGGAAAAAATACTGCACGAAGAAAAACGCCTCAAATTATTACTAATGAAACTATCAGCTAAATATTTTTTCATTTGCAAGGCGCACAAAGCTGACACACAAAAGCCAGCCTTGCAAAAGAGCCTGCCTTGTGCCAACGTTTCCGGGACATACCCTGCCACGGTGGACACAGACATTCAATTCAAGTTACCAAGACGAAGGGCGAACACATAACATGGGGTTTGGCGTTATTGGGGCAGGACGTTGTTATCTTCATCAGCAGCAACATGGCAGCTTTTGTTCGGGCTGGACGTTTTTCAATTTAGCTTTTAGTTGTTATCTTCAACTTCAGTTTTTCAATTGGGCTTCAGTTCCGGGCGGACGATTTTCAAATCCCCCAACAACGCCAAGCCCTGTTCGTTAGGTGCAAGCGTAGGACGACAGAAAGTGCAGACATAAACCGACAGAAACGGAGGACGAAAATGCCAACGCTTCGCAAAATTAAAAGAGCTGCAAGCCGACACACAAACCATCGCTTTTGCACCACATTTAATTTTACCCCAACGCACCCAAGCCCACCCACCACCCAAACAAGTGGACAA
>JBGAQD010000016.1:0-73328 GCA_044220915.1 Chitinophagaceae bacterium | reverse complement strand
AACGAAAAAGAAAGGAACCCAAAGAAAATCCGCTGCAGGACAAACTGGCCCGAAAAATTGCCGGTGGTTTTGTACTGGTGCAGACCAAATTCAGTGATATGATGAATAAACGATTTGCGAACATGCCGGCTAGGCGGTTAAAGATTTTCCTGATAGCCTTCTGTGTATTCAGCGGAGGGCTAAGTCTTTATTTTTTTGTTTCTGCTATTGTAGCCAAACCCAAACCGGGTTTTAAGATTGACCAGGTAAAAGTACCTCAGCATTTTGACCGTTCGGGCTACGAAGTGATGGAAAACGAGATGCCTGAGGATGTTTACCGTGAAATTCAGCAGTACCGGTATTATATGGACAGCATCGGAGAACCTATTCGTCCGGGGTTGCAGGATTCCATGCGGATACTGGAAGAATTGTACTGGCAGCAGCAAAAGTAAAGTTGAAGGATCATGTCAAGATAAAATTAATAATCAGTAAAAATGTGTGTATGAATAGCAATTTGAAGCAAAGAAAATTACTGTTGGTGTTGCCCCTGCTGGCGATACCGTTTCTGACCATGGCTTTCTGGGCCCTGGGTGGTGGAAAAGGGAAAGAGAAAATGGATGTTAATGGCCCCGGTCTGAATCTTGATCTGCCCGACGCAAGGTTAAAGGAAGATAAATTAATGGACAAGCTCAGCTTTTATGAAAAGGCGGACAAGGATAGTATGCGGATGGCTGAGTGGATGCGAAGTGATCCCTATTACAAAAGGGATACGAGCCCGGTTTTTCTCAACGAACTGGAGGAACTGACAACAATGACTGCAGGAAAATACAATCAGCGGTTAAACAGTTCCCCTTACGAGGGGAATGCCAATCAACCGGAGGACCAGTTGCTACAAAAATTGCAGTTGCTTGAAGCGGAAATGAAAAAGAACAGTTCGGGCAATTATGAAGAAAGACCAACATCAGCATTACCCGGTAATGAACTTTCCGATGAACTCGACCGGCTGGAACAATTACTTAAGGTAAATAATGCTTCCCCATCCGAAGACCCTGAAATGAAACAATTAGAGGGTACACTGGAAAAAATACTGGACATCCAGCATCCGCAGCGGGTCAAAGAGCGATCAACTCGGAATAAAGAGGCTGTCTATGCCGTCCGCAAAACTTCGGCTGCTGATACTATCGTAAAAGGTTTTTATAGTTTCAGTGAGGAAAAGGAATTTGAGGCTGCTGAGCAAAATGCGATTGAGGCGATCATAGCCAATAACCAAACCATTGTAAATGGGGCCGTCGTGAAATTCCGATTACTGCATGAAGTTTACATACATGGAAAACTGATTCCGAAAGATATACTCGTATCAGGAATTGCTTCACTTGACGGAGAAAGACTACAGGTGGAAATTAATTCTATCCGGTCCGGCAAATCCATTTACACCGTAAAACTCGAGGTCTATGATATGGATGGACTGCCCGGTATATATATTCCCGGAACCATTAACAGGGATGTCGCCAAAGAATCCCTGAATAATTCACTCTCCCTGGCTGATGTCAGTTCTCTCGATCCTTCTTTTAAAGCCCAGGCTACTACCACCGGTATCAGTGCCTTAAAATCACTGGTTAGTAAAAAGGCCAAGTTGATCCGGGTACAGTTAAAGGCGGGCTATAAAGTATTACTTAATAATAAAAATCAAAACCCATGAAACCAATCTTATTTATTCTCATTTCGGTAATGAATGCAGCTTTTGCACAACAGCCTTTATCTATCAGCACCGATAAGACCACTTCGCTGATCTTTCCTTTTCCTATTAAATATGTGGACAGGGGAACCAGGGATATACTGGTACAGCCGGTAAAAGAAGATGAACGCATCCTGCTCGTGAAAGCAGCCAGTAAACAATTTGCGGAAACAAATCTGAGTGTTGTTACTGGTGACGGGAATGTCTATGAGTTTACCGTGAACTATACGCCGCAGCCTACCGTACTGGTGCTCCATTTGCCCCCTAACAAAAAGGCGACAATCTCGGCTTATGCTAATGCAATACTGAATAATCCCCCGAGAAGGATCTCGAAGGTGGAGCATGGAGCTGTGATTACAAAGTTGTCCGGCATTTATATCAAAGACGATGTGATCTACTACCAACTGGAGATACACAATCATTCACCGCTGGACTTTGATATTGAACTGCTGAAGTTTTTCATTACCGATAAGAAAAGGTCGAAACGAAGTTCTGTACAGGAAAATGAACTGGTGCCCTTGTATGTGGCGGGTAACAGGTCGAAGGTGAAGGCGTATAACTTCTCAGTTATTGTTGTGGCGTTGGATAAATTCACGATACCTGATGCGAAGTTTCTCCGAATTCAGCTCATGGAGAAAAACGGGGGAAGACATTTTAACCTGAAAGTTTATAACCAACAGATACTGAAAGCAAGGATACTGCCTGAACTAAATTGATCTATGGAAAAGAGTCATGTTATATCAGACAGCCTGTTCAATGAAGCGCAGGCAGAATTTGCAGTAGGCCGCAACTGGATTGCCTATAATACCAAGACCTATTTCCTGGACAATGCAGATATGTGGTTCTTCCGGGATAAGGATGAGGCGATTGAATTTGCTAATGATAATATCAGTGACCGGGATGCGTATGCTGTCATTTATGCCAACTCCATCATCTCACTCATGCGGCAATTGCCTTATAGACAAGATATTCATTTTAACCTGACGCAAAAGGAACTGGAGGAACTGTTCCAATCAATTGACTGGAAGGACGCATTCTATGATCCTTTGCATGATACCATTGAAGCATCAACAGAACAGGAGAAAGATGACCTGGCGAGAATGGAAACCCTGCTTGTTGAATGGGAGAACCTTTACAACCGGGACCCCGAAGCGGCCCTGCAACTGGCGGCTACTTACTGGGAAGGGCATCCAATGCAAACTTATAAAGAAGATTTTCTAACAATTAAATATGACCTTATGAACGAACGAAATTTCGATTACCTGAAATCAAATATCAGGAATCATGGCTTTGGCGAGACGCTGGGGCCGGAACTGGAAGCCGCCCTTAAAGCAGGGCAGGCCGAATTTACCCTGGCGTTTAAGACGGAAGTCAATAAGCGGGAAATGGAGGCTACGCTTTATTTCAAGAAATCCAATGAATCCGATCTGTACTTTTTCAATAAGTACGATACCCGCCTGAAAAATGAAAAGGATGAAACCATTGCCCAGACCTTTTACATTAATAATGGATGGGGTGTTACGCTGAAGGAGGCTTATAACCTGCTTAACGGCCGTGCTGTGCACAAGGAACTAACGAGCAAAGACCAGGAAAAATACCAGGCCTGGATACAACTGGATTTTTCTGCTAAAGACAAGCATGGCAATTTTGAAAGAAAGCAGTTCCACCAGAATTATGGCTATGACCTGAAAGAGGCTTTAAGCTATTATCCTATTAAGGAGATGCAGCAGAAGGAAGATATGGAAAAGCTGATCCGTTCGCTGGAGAAGGGTAATGTTCAGATGGTGACTATGCAGATCTCCGGTAAGGATGAAAGGGTCGTTATTGAAGCTAACCCGCAATACAAAACCATTAACCTGTACAACAGTAAATTTCAGCGCCTGGACCAGGAACAGCGTCAGGAACTTATGAATAAGCCTGAATTAAAAGAGGGCAAAGAGCAAGGCAAAGGGAAGGAAAAAAGCCAGGAGCTGGGAAAGGAGGACCAGCCCGAAAAAAAGCAGGGTAAAGGCCGTAAAGTAAATGGAGGATCTGCCGGTGAGGATAACGGCCTTGTAACCAAGAAGCGTAGTTCCAACAAAAAAGGGCTGGGTATATAAATGCTGGGTTGGGCTGAATGGCAAACTTTGTTTTACCGGAAAGCTGTTGCTGATAACCGGATCAGCCCAACCCATATCAGTTTGTACTTTGCCCTGCAGCATGAGGCCGGGCATACGCTTTCCATTCCTTTTTACCTGCAGCGTACCATCGTGATGCAAAAGGCCAAGATCTGTTCACCCGTCACACTCAACCGGTGTTTAAAGGAACTGCATCTATATGGGTATATCCATTACCGGCCTAGTTATACGCCTGGCAGGAGTATGGTGGGGTTGATTCCACTGGATACTGAAATTGTGTGACTGATAAATGTGAAAGATGGGAATTGTTAATGATCCCGGGCGGCCGGTGACCGTTGCTGATTTGCAGCAATTAAAGTTGGAGTTACTACGGGAAATCAAGAAACTTTCCGGTGTTCAGCCGGCGCTTCCTCAACGGCCCTGGCTGAAGTCGCATGAAGTGCGAAGACTACTGAAAATATCGCATGGGACCCTGCAGCACCTGCGGGACAGCGGGAAGCTGAAGTTTTCGAAGGTGGGGGGGATAATGTTTTATGAGGTGAAGGAGATTGAGGTCATGATGGCCGGTGTCCCGCAGGTTGAACAGCAAAAAAAAAGTTAGGATTGAATTTCGCTTTCGGGCCCAACTTTATTTTTTTGCTTTTCCTCCCATTTTTTCCGTTGGACATCTAGTTTTTTCTCCACTATACTTCCAAATGAAGGCAATCCCAGATATTTCTGACAAGTAACATCCGCCAGATGACTGATTTCGTCTGAAAAACGTAGGTGGTCAATAATCAGTGGCTTGATGTTCAATAACGGTTCAAAAGTATGCTCAGGTAACAATTCATTCCCCGTCAATATCAATACGGGGCAAACAGGCCGGCGTCCCAACCCTTTTCGGAAGTAGTTAGCTACTCTTGCTATCTTAATTTTTTCTTCCTCTGAAAGCTCCAGCTTTAAGGTTGCAAACGTCAATATAGTACCGGGGAACCTGATACCTAAGTTCTTCATCTTTTCAATGTCATCATCCTTAAAGTCAATTTCCGTCTTACATTCAGCAAAAAAAAGATCCGGCGCTTCATAGCTCCTTGAGTCCTTACAGAAAAACACACCGAGATCGACCTCATTGATCACCTTATCATTCTCCAGGATTTCGAAACTCAAAAAGGGCGTAATTAGGCTTGGATACATCGATACTCTGAAAAATCTTAGCGTCAGTAATACGCAAAACAATCCATCTGCTTTATTATTTCTCGAAAAAGGCCCCATTCCTTTGTATGCCCACTTTATCTGGTCAGCATCATGAGCAGGTACATAAAAATCATTCTGACATATGGGACATTTTACTTTGTCGTGGAGAAGAGACAATCTGTAAAAGGAACGCTGATCACAAAAGCTACATTGAATTTCTGTTCCGAATTCGATGATGCTCTTATCCAGTAGCTTCGCTGTAATGGATTTCCTGCTGGTTTCTCTGAAGTTTTTTAACTGGCGACTTAGCAGACCCTCCAGAGTTTGTTTAAGAACCGTTTTCCCATTTTCAAATAGGGCCAACACTGGGGGCATTCCTCTGTTGGCAAAAAAATTCGTGCCGTAAATACCGCCAATATTTTTCAGGAGCTGGTTCCCGAGCTTACCCGATGATGAGTGCCGTATCTTTAATTTGTGATTCTCAAACCATTTTGTGAAGACTTCCGATGCTTTTGGAATAATGAAAGACAAGTAATCGGAGTTTCCTTGCGCCAGGAAATACATTGCCCCCTCTGAAAAGATCCACTGGCTGAAACCGGAGCCCTTGATGATAAAATCTGCTGCGCGTGTGGGAATGTCAGGCAAAACCTGAGCATACTTTCCTTCCATTTCATCAAAATCCAACCTGATCTCATTGATGTAGCGGGGTTTTATATGACGGATATACCTTTCCTTGAAAGTGGGAGATAATACCGGAATGTGAATTTTCAAATCCTCCGTTGCAATAATGGTTTGTTTGTTCGTCGACCTTATTGCAACAGCAGCTGATTTGTCATAGCTAAGAAACTCTCCCTTTTCCCAGTACCGTGGAAACCACCACTGGTGAATATAAGGTGCTCTTTTTTCCTTGTCTACCTGGATGGTAGAAATCAAAGCGACATGTTCACGGGCCTTTTCATCGGTTAATGCATGGCTGACTAACACCTGTATTCGTTCCAGCAGTTTCGGATATTCATGGTACTCTCTCTGCTGTTCCTCGATTTTTGTTCTGTAATACGGGGTATCCAGGAGGTCGTGCGGTATGGCAAGAATTTTCCACCCAAGCGCCCGATAATTCCAGATATTAAGTAGGTCATTCATGTGATTTTTATCCAGAATATAAATTGCGAACCCACCTGTCCATAACGGACTGCCAAACGCATCTGTATTATATGTAGTTAAAGAAAGGTAATTCACAATATCTTTCCCAATACAGGCATCCAATGAATCATTGTTAATTTTTGGGAATGAAATATACTTTTCCGGCAGATCAACTTTTTTAAGAAGCTCCCAGTATTGCTCGGGAACACTCCCGCACATTGTCATTGCGAAGGTGTCGCGGTAAGGGATGCTTGGGCAGCAGACCTTCAGCGCATCTGTCCTTTCATGTTTAAATTCTACATCCTTTATTGTTTCCAAAACTTCATGAATGGATATCCCATACTTTGCTTCATTGTTGGCGATGCTTTCTTCGATCTCTTCAATATTGATGATCTCCCTGTTTGGTTTAAACGTTTTGATCTGGGCCGGATCAATCCCCTTATCTATAACAATGAAGTCAGGGTCAAAATTATCCAGGATGTTTTTATAATACTCCGGAGTTTTAGTTGCGAAAATGTGGTACTCCGTAGTGTACTGCTCACTGAACTTTTTGTAATAAGGAAGTATTGGAAAATGTTTACCGCCCCACAGCGAGGAACATACCTGCAATGCGCGAACATAACTTGCTTTCCGGTTTGGTTGAATAAGGAAAGCAAGCTTTACAGGCCGTAAGACTTGATTGATGGTAATGTTCATCTGTTCAAAATTACAGTTAGTAGAAGAAACGTGCCTAAAAAAGTGACTTCACCTTATTCAGTCAATGTCCATAATTGCCTGAATCTGTGTTGATTAATGGTACTACCTCTTGGAAAACTAAGTTAAGTTTTGTGTAGATTTGTAATGATTAACGACAGCACTATGGGCATAATTGAACTTACCGTCAGGGCCTGTATTCACCTGGTCAGCGGAATTCTTCCTTTCTTCACGGAGCCCATTTTAGGCTCGGGAGTCATCGTTCAGTATAAAGGAAGATATTTTATTATTTCTGTTGCACATTTTACAATGAGAGAAGGAAGAGCAGTCGGTATACTCACTGGAAGAAGAAATGGCGACCAAGGTGAGATCTATCAACTCGGAGATTTTTCTTACATGCAGCACATTTATTTTGAAGATGAGCCCGACGCCGATGATCTTCAAATGGTTTTAGATAATTCTGATCCGGGCGGACGCCTGGATATTTCATTCCGTGAGATCCCATTAGTTGAAAACCTGATCCAGGAAGAAAGGATTTTTAATTTGGATGAAAGAGGTGAGGTCAGGGTTGAGAGAGGTGCAAAAAGCTTTTTGGTGATAGATCATGATTTTGAAGTAGATCGGGAGGAAGTATATAGTTTTTTCGGAAGAATCAGACCATTGTTAAAAGATGGTATTTTAAACTTCGAAGAAAAGCTATACTGGGGATTGCCTATAACAAATATATCCGAATATTTTATAGAATTCGATTTGGGGAAACCCATACTTGATTATACAAGATTTAAAGGTTGCAGCGGCACCCCCATTTTGGATAGCCAGGGACGCTTTGTTGCGATATTAACGCATGGATCCAAGTTACATGAAAACATGATCTATGGTTTCCGCGCCGACTTAGCAAAGCGGTGGATCGAACTGATGTATTTTCAACCGTTGCCTGACCCGGCTGCGGAAAATAATTTGTATTAGCTATGATTTAATCTGACAGTTGGGATTAAATTTAAGTAACGACACTTTGATTGTTTACCCCAAAAAGTCAGATTATGAACTCTGAAACTAAGTTGATCCTAAGTGAACGATACATATGGTTAACTGTTGGTGATGAGTCTGGAGATTCGTTGAGGAAGGAAGCAGGGAAAAAATCAGGATTCGTTGGAAGCCATTGACCCTACCCGGAATGCGCTCGGGGCTTCTGTATTTCTCCAAAACTCGGCTGATAATTTTATAAGGGTAATTTAATAAAGCTTTTTCTCTTATATTACATTCAACACATTTTGAGCTTCAGTTCTGAACAATTGCTGCCTGAGCATTTCATCAAAAAGGTCAAGTGCTTTTCGCGCATACTTCGTGTTAAGCGGCGAATGATCATAAAGGCCATTATAGGCTCCAATCAATGCTTTTACCGGATCATCCGGACTGTAGTATGGCCCGGTGGCACTATTAGGTTCCCTGTACTTTCTATAATGCTTTAATAAATCCAACACTTCAACCGGGTTTGCTTTGCTACACTTTGTTAAGAATTCAAAGAAATAATGTGGTTCACTTGCTGCGACCTTTGATGCACTAAATTCTTTTACCAAAGAAAGATAGTCCTTAAAATGCCCCGGACTTATATGCAGGAATGAAGTATTATACTGATGTATTATTTCTTTAGATTCAGTATCGAGGAATTTGGTATAAAGTGATTTGCACTTTTCTTTCAACTTTTCATCCGCACCAATATAATTTCTGACACTAATATCGACCATATTGGCCTTAGCCTTCTCACTAAGGGCCCAGACCTTTTCTAATAACTGATAAGCACCCGGTTTACCGTTTAACCAAGCAATCGCAAGAATAATAGCGAGTTGGTCCTGGACTTTTTCGATTTGTATGCCCTTTTCAAAGTATGGAACTAATGCTTCAAAATTGTATCGAGCCAGGTACTGGGCACTGTTTATGCTTGCTTCGTAGACGTGATAATTATCAGTCCCTATAGTAAATTTCAAGAATAACGATAATGTTTTCTCCTTGTCAATGTTCATCAGCACTGCTAAATCCCTCAAAGCAGAAATTCTCACGCTAATAATGGGATCTTGTGTTGCATGTTCAAGGGTTTCAAAAATCTTATCGCCAAACCCTTTGTGTGTAAAACACCGTATTAATGTATGGACGGCCGCACCTCTATTTGTATTCAATGCGTCGAATTCAGGATTGTTTGGATTGGTCGGTTTTACAGGAATAGGGTCTTCAATAGCTACTTTACATAAAAAATTTATCATTTCCTCATCAACCAATTTGTTCAGAATAAGATAATCAGTGAGCCAAACTAATTGCAAAGTGTGAAACCCGGCCAAGGGCATCTTAAACAATTCTTTAAAAAGAAGCACTGATTTTTCCGGATCATACTTTGCAGTAACCAAGCCTTTGAGACCCGCGAGCATATAGTCCGGGACCACTCGTTTTTCTTTTATAATTTTTTCTATCAATGGAAGAAAGAATCCAACTCTTTCTGGAATCGCAGCTTCAAATTGCCTGTAGTTCTCTGTAAGGCCGCCCCGATCGGAGCCAAATTCCGGCCGTCTCTCTGCATTAAATTCCAAAAAAGAGTTTTCCCATTGAACGAGATTCATCCTTTCGTAGGCCCTGTCATCAAGTGGCGGACCAATCCTATATAACCTAGCCGAGTGAGGTTTCCTAATCTCTGCCTTACCGTACTTTCTCTCCAGTTCCCGGAAATGTTTTTTTAGGGCCGGATCCTTCATTATCTCATCTTCCGGTATCATTGATATGAGTTCAAAGCGTGTTTTGCCGTAATAGCTGTAAAACAATTTCCTAGATTCCCCAGGATGAGCATAAAAATCATATCGGGAGGTTATATTGATCAGTATATTATTAAGTTCAGACTTTTGAATCGGCGACAGGTGGGAGTAGGCGGACTTTATAAGTTTCCCGATCCAATACTGAAGCCCGTCATCATACGCTCGTTTAGTCAACAATCTTTTAAGTAATTCAAAAACCGACAAGTTATTATGTTCGGGAGCTGATTCAAGACCTATCAATTGTATTTTCAATATCGTAAGTGAATTTTGCTCTTTATTTTCTTCGATAAATTTTAGAAACGAGGGTGAGTTCTCCTTTGCCAGCACTTGCACGGTATTCAGTACTAATTTAAAAAGCAATTCCTTTGTATTATGAGTATGATCCCTGTCAAAGTCGTACATATCGTAAACTCCATCACCATAAAATTCTTCTGTATTGATTTCGATTTTCTTGACATTCTCAGCAATCAGTTTTTTTATATACTCTATAGTATAAGCAAAGGACTTGTCCCGGTTAAGGGTAAACATCTTTTCGAGACAATTCCCCATCTGGTGATCGTACATGGACGAACTTCCGCCTTCAGCACGATCAGCCTCAATAGCCAAAAACCTGTCTATTTGTTTAACTGACCAATCATAATTGTAGTTGAGCGTATCTTCCAGAATATTAAGAATGTCAAACCAGTATTTTTCAGGTTCAGGTGTGCAGGACTCAAAAAGCGAAAACGCGACCGGAAGATCCCATATCTTTAAGGAATGCAATAGTCGCAATATCCTGAAATGGTTCTCCTCGGAACCTGTAATTGTTCTCAGGTATTCCAAGACCACAACGCGGTTTTCTGGTAGTGAGCGACGAAGGATCCAGTACCACAGATTAAGATAATTTTCCTTACGCTTATCAAACGCCGCAGAATCTAAAAAACTGGAAAATCTTAATATTCTTGAAATGGCCCGTACTGTATTATTTTGCGCAACTCTTTCTGCCATGCTTAGAGCGGGATTCAGGAGCTCGTCAAGGATTTTCATTTCAACAAGTACTGGAAGAAAATTCCCACCTACTGCCGACTCTAAAAAGGGTAATTTCCATTTGTCAGAAGTTAAAATGTTTTTCCTTACGAAGTCGATTTCATTTGTAGTGGGATTTTCTTCAAAGCCTAATTGATTTATAACCAGCAGCTGGATATGGTATCGGAACTTTCCGGAAAATAAAAGAGAAGAAATGAGTTTTATATAACCAGTGGTATCTTTTTGACGTAGAAACGAAAGAATCATTTTGACAGCCGGCCTTATATAAATACTCTGTTCCTCGCTAAAAATGAAAGATTCGGGGGAAAGATTTTTTTCTGTGAAACTTTTTGCAAATACGAAGTCATAAAAGCTCTGATGGAAGAATTGAACTGAGTTGTTGGAATCAACTATTAAACCATTGCTTGTTAAATAGGGCAAACTTTGTTTTGCTATGTCGGATAGCTGCGATTCGGCAATGGATAATTGTTGCAGAGAATGCATTTTTTCTGCGATCTCATAAGCAGCATTTGTGTATTGTTCCACCTTTTCATATGGTTGCGATAGAACATTTTTCCGCCAAAGCTCATTATAAAGGTCTTGCAGGCTATGGAATTGATTGATGATCACGCGGGGACCATAGATTTTACAAAAAATGTCTAAGTGGTTAGGAACTGAGAGTAAGCTGATAAATCCTGGTGATAATTTATCAGTTGGGAGTCCCAATTTACCAAGAATACTTTTTACCTGCTGTTCTGATAAAGGCTTGACAATAACTTTTTGACGATTCTTATAGCCCGAGAATTCAAAATCATAATTAAGATCGAATGTTCTGATAGAAATAATTATTCTTATACCTGCTAGCTGCTTTAATTCGTGAATGAGTTGGTTATATGTGTCGATGTAATCTCTGCGAGAGGTGATGGATTGGGAAAGCGAATCGATCTGGTCGATCATCACTACAATTTTGGAATTGTTATCCTTTAATTTCTGAACAAGCTTTATCAGGGGTTGCTCAAGATTGAGCTTTTCAGTTAATTCCTGAATCGACTGGGCATAATAGCGATCAGCCTTAATGGCTACGGCTGGTATTTTGGAGGTTTTCAGCGAAGACAAAACATCCTTCAGAATCACAGTCTTGCCATAACCCGGATTTCCTGCTACAACAAGTACAGGATCATCTTCTGGCTTCAATGTTTTATTAATCCAAGCCATAATCTCTGCAGTCTCCGGCCGCTGAATATGGCTATAAGTTACATTTTGCAGGTCGTCCCGATAGGAAGTAAGTTGTAATGAAGCTGTTTCAAACTGCTTGAGAATTGATTCATCAGTCAAATTCAGTTCGTCGGGAGCAATAACCTTGGTCTCAATAAGAGTTTTGATTTCCTGGATTAAGGTATTGTCAGTGACTGTTCTGACTTCAAAGAAAATAGGAATGATCTCTTTGCAATATGCTGTTGAAAGTTCCATGTCGAGGTCCTGTGGGACCACTTTATGTACCTTAATAGCAGCGAGTTTCTTTTTAAGTTCAGGTAGTATGGTCTTGTACTCAAGGGTACCAAGTGAAGGCTTGTATTTTGCTTTGAGTTCGTTGCACCAGTTTTCCAGTTCTGGTTCATTGACTACTTCTTCATTGAATTTGTCCAAATAATCGGCCGCCGGTACGGAGAAACCTTCTGACACAACTAAGTAATAAGTGAAATCCTTGGCATCAGGCAATAAATCCTTGTCAAAAAAGGAATAGAGTACAAATTTCAGAATTTCCTTTACGCAATCCGGCTTTGAAATACGGGTTTCATATTTTTTACATTGAACAGCCCCCTTAACAACTCCAGCCTTGTACAAAATGCAATCTCTTCCTTTTTCGCCCACCCCCTGCATGAGAGCGATATCGTCATATAGGAGTTTCCAGGATGGGTTATTTTCAACCTTTTTCTTATAGATCGAGTAGACCAGTTCTTCAAATCGTCTATCTGAAGCAATGCTATTATAGGGATAGCCCTGATTGGCCATTGGGATGGGTCTCCCTGGCTCTTGTGAAATGGTGGGTCTGAAGTATTCGGTGGCAGTCATAGTAGCTTGAATTTATGCAATTCTAAATTCAAACAACTATTGAGAATTAATGCGCTTTATTATTTTTTGGAATGGCGTTTTTTAAGTAATTTCATGCCAAGTTCTTCAGCATATTTTCGCAAGTGAATTGGCAGGTGAATTGACTATTTTTAATTGTACAATCAGTTGATTCTAATTCATTTGTACTGATATTGGGAGGCCTGTCCTCCCGACGAAACTCATCTATCACGTTGATAATCAAACTTTGTTCAGGTGAATGCCTGGTGAGTGAATTAAAAGGTGAATGGTGAGCGTTGAGAAAGAAATGTGGTTTGATAGTCAAATCGATGTCTTAAAAAATCGATGGGCTGTCTTCCCGACTTAAATAGAAAATCCTGCCTGCTGGCAGGATTTTCTATTTAGCAGGTTTTTTATACATCTATTAATAAGGCGGGACTAACACAGTGTGATGCAGCAATAACTTTTGCTGCTATCAAGGCATGGAAATTGCCTGGATATAAGCCCAAAAGAAAACTCAAGGATCTGTGTCAAAATTCTACTATCGATTCAGAGAGAATGAGGAAATGTTAACCCGATAGTTACATAATCACTTCCGAAGTGTGATCAATTTCTTTCTTTGCATGATAGATCTTCCGGATATTATATGTCTTCTTATTCTGCGATTCAAAATAAGTTCTTGTATTAATATCCGCAATAATGCCGATGGTAATAAACTGTATACCTCCCAGAAGTAATATCAGCCCTAATATCAACAACGGTTTACCCCAGATATCATTCCCCATTATTTTCAGGATAAGCAGGTAAATATTAATAGCAGCACCGATACCAAAACTGATGAATCCAATGGTGCCAAAAAGATGCATGGGTTTTTGCATATACTTTCGCATAAAGACCATCAGCACCAGGTCGCTCATCACCTTAAAAGTGCGGTTGATGCCATACTTGCTTTTTCCATGTATCCGGGGATGATGTTTTACGTCCACCTGGGTGATCTTTGCACCTTGCAGTTTTGCCAAAACAGGGATAAAGCGATGCAGTTCGCCATACAAACCCAGTTCTTCAGCAATTTCTCTTCTGAATACTTTCAGTGTGCAGCCATAGTCTTTTATATAAACACCTGTCATCCTCCGGATCAATGTATTTGCAATTTTGCTGGGTATCTTACGAAGGATAAAACCATCTTTCCGGTTCTTCCTGTTTCCTGCCACCACATCCCAATCTTCATCCTTTAACAATTGCAGCATTGCAGGAATATCGGAGGGGTCATTTTGCAGGTCACCATCCAGCAAAGCAATATACCTGCCACGGGAATAATCAATACCGGCTGTCATCGCTGTACTTTGCCCATAGTTCTTTCTTAGTTCTACCAGGATGGTCCTGTCGTCGGCATGTTCTAATACCTGTTGTTTTGTTTTATCGGCAGAGCCGTCATCTACCAATACTACTTCATAATCGATGCCGCTTAATGCTGAACGTACTGATTCTAATAATGGTTTAATATTCTCCTGTTCATTCATTACTGTTATGACAACTGATAATTCCCTCATGGTTGTACGATATTGAAGGTAAAGTTACAGTTTCAAAAACAAGAGTGGGCTTGCTGAAGCAAACCCACTCTTTAAACCCAATAACAAGTACAACAACATTTATAAGATCCCTGCGAGTTCCAGACTCCTTTTTTTAAGCCTGCGGGTTTCTGTTTCCTCTATGATGGGTTCTGGCAGGAGAATAAGTGATGTGTTATTTTCTTTCCACCAGGTATTTTCTTTTAATTCTTTGAGTGCAATGATCCCGGCTAAATATTTTCTGTCTTCCTGTGCATGCCATTCTTCTATCCATTCAAATTCTTCACGGGGAATGAATGCCAGGTCATCAAAGCTTACATAAACACGGAGAAAAATATCATCTGTTAACTCATGTGGTGTGTGATGAAAGAGTTTTTTATACTCGTATTTGTATTGATAGCGGAGTGCAGAAATGTCACTTAATACTGCAGAAGCAGTTGGAAAGCTGCCAGCACCTTTGCCATAAAAAAATTGCTTGTCAGCAAAGCCACTTTCTATCACGACACCATTGTATTCGTTTTTTACAAAAGCAAGAGGATTGTTCTGGTTTACAAACTGAGGTAATACAAAAGCCGCTACTTTTCCATTTTGAAGTTTTTGTGCCTGCGCCACCAGTTTAATCTGCTGATTTCTTGCTTTAGCCACAGTAGCATCGGTTGAATGGATATGCTGAATTCCATTGAAAAGAATAGCAGCCGGGCTCTCGATTATGCCGTAAGCATGTGTCAGCAAAAAAGCCCATTTGTTTACGGCATCATATCCTTCCACATCCAGCTTCGGATCACTTTCTGCAAAGCCGGATTGCTGTGCCAGTACCAATGCCTGTTTAAAGTTCAGGCCTTCTTCAAATATTTTAGTAAGAATAAAATTGGTAGAACCGTTCACAATAGCTTTGATAGAATATAAAAGATCGTTGTCGTAGTATTCTTCCAGGTTACGAATGACCGGGATGGAAGCACAGGCTGCAGATTCATATAAAAAAGACCTTCCGGTTTTTTGTTGTAATTCCAGCAACGCCGGCAGATGTTCTGCGATCATTTTTTTACTTGCACTGACTACATCTTTTCCATTCTTTAGTGCAACGGAAACGATCTCAAAGGCAGCATCAGCATCGTCGATCACTTCAACAATTACGTTGATACCACGGTCGTTAAGCAAATCGTTTTTGTCGGTAGTAAAAAGCGAGGCCGGGGCGTTTCTTTTCTTTCCGTAGTTTTTAATACAGACTTTTTTGATGCTTGCTTTCAATGAGGGTGTTTGTTGCAGCACTTTGTATAAGCCTTCGCCTACTACTCCAAAGCCAAACAGCCCTATAGTTAATTGTTTATGTGTTTCCATTACAGGGATACGGTTTCGTTTTTAGTTTTTGTTGATGCTGTTTTTTTGAAAGCATTGTTCAGGTCGTCTACCAGGTCTGCTACTTCTTCCAGGCCAACGGAAAGGCGAATGAGGCTATCTGCGACCCCGGCGGCTCTTCTTTTTTCCGAAGGAATAGATTTATGGGTCATCTGGGCAGGATGGCACAGCAGGCTCTTTACGCCACCCAGGCTTTCAGCCAGCTTGAAGTATTGCGTGGAAGTAACAAATGCAGTTGCCGCTTCTTCAGTATCATTTTTTAATGTAAAAGAAACGATACCACCAAAGCCTTTGGCTTGTCTTAAAGCCACTTCATGGTTTACATGGTTTTTCAATCCGGGATAATATACTTTGTCAACAGCAGGATGTGTTTCTAAAAATTCTGCTACTGCCTGCGCATTGGCACTGTGTTGTTTTATACGAAGGTTCAATGTTTCAATTCCCCGGATGACCAACCAACTGTCGAAGGGAGAGAGGATGGCACCGCTGGCATTTTGAATGAATTTTATTTTATCACCCAGTTCCTTTTCTTTTGTTACCACGAGGCCGGCGATCAGGTCACTATGGCCGCCGAGGTATTTTGTGGCAGAATGAACAACAATATCTGCTCCGAGTAAAAGCGGTTGTTGCAAAGCAGGTGAGGCGAAGGTATTGTCTACACAAAGCAAACAATGATTGGCCTTAGCAATTTTGCCGATCGCTTCAATATCGGATATTTTCAGTGTGGGATTGGTGGGTGTTTCAATCCAGATGAGTTTTGTTTTTGGAGTAACAGCGTTAAAAACATTTTCAACATTTGTTGTATCAACATAGTTTACGTTGATGCCAAATTTTTGATAGACGTGAGTGAACAGGCGAAATGCACCGCCGTAAATATCGTCAACCGCCAGTATTTCATCCCCAGTTTCCAAAAGTTTTACTACTGCGTCAATTGCTGCCAGGCCGCTGCCAAAGGCAACTCCGGTTGAACCATTTTCTAACCTGGCGATGATATCTTCTAATGTTGCCCTTGTTGGGTTACCTGTCCGGGCATAGTCATAGCCTTTGTTTACTCCCGGTGCTTCCTGCACAAAAGTGGATGTTTGATAAATGGGAACTGAAATGGCTCCTGTTAACGGGTCTACCGGAATACTGTGGATCAGTTGTGTTGCATTGTTACTCATCTTTCTTTGGTTTTAAACATGATGAAAATTGATTAAACATTTTTACATCACTTACCATGAAAGACTATCGGGTAGCAATAAAAAAGCTCACCCGATAAATCAGATGAGCTTTTAATATGTTGAAAAAATATTTTGAAGCTTTTAATCTGACTTATCTGTCCGCCATTCGGCGGATGGAATTGGCACCTTTTCACTCCTTTCGGAGAGATAGGTTGTCAAGGCTTCATCGGGCCATTACCCTCTGCCTTTCTTGATAAGTTACTGTAAAGAACTGGTGCAAATATATAGGCGGGATTTTCGTATTTCCAAATCCATCGGTATAAAATTTTTACAAACGGATGTTTGGAAAACATATAAGACGCCGGCTGGCAAAGGCTTTCAGGCGACAAAATTTTTTTCTAACCAATCATGCTGGGAGTGGGCAGATTGCTCCACTACTACCTTTTTTTCAATTTTTTCCTGTGCCCGTTGTATGGCTTTATTTATCATGCTATGTTCAATTACCTCGTCATCTTTCATGCCCAGTTGTTTCATTACCTGTATTATTTTATCCGCACCAAATCTTTTGAATAACGGTTCATTCAGCGACGAAAAAACGATCACCTGTTTTACATTCATTTTTTTATACAGCTCTTCTTCTTTGCTTCGCAAAGGATAATGCTCTGCAAAAACAGCTGTCTTTCCGGCAAGTTGAGGAGTGGCTGCTTCCCGGGCAGTCAAAAGAGTTACCGGTTCAGTACTTTGGTTTGTAAAAAAAGATTCTGCCTGCCGGAGGCTTTCGTCAAACCAATAAACGAAGGCGGTATTCTTATCCGCAGTCCAGTAAGCCATCATGGCTTTTAATTTGGCGGTTTCATCAATCACCACCTTATCAATTACTTTTGTTTCCGGGTCTTTCTTTTTGAACAGGTTGAACATTTGTCAAAGATAAATTGAAATCAACTGAATTTGGCTGTAAGGTCTTTCCACAAACGCCGGTGTTTTTGCAAAAGCCTGATGAAATGGAACTCATCCGGATGACCCTTTGCCTGTATGAGTAACAGTAGTTGCTTTTTCTCCTTTTTACTCCACGCAGCAGGAACAAGAACTGCCTGGGTAAGTAAACTCCATTGCTGAAATGCCCTTTTTTCAAGATCGGTCCGGGATATTATTTTTTTTATTTTTAATTGTTCTTTAGTTTTTTTCTCACATTCAGCCATAGCCAGCATTCTGTTGCCATTGAATTCTTCATTGATGAAATCCGTAATTGCGAGGCTGACGGATGATGGATCAAAGTCAGGTGGGGCAGTTTCTGAAAAAGCCAGCATCATGTTTGAACCCGTAAATTTTTTTAAAATATCAACCGGAGTGCGGTAGTTCCTGTCTGTTTTTTTCTTTTCCCACTCGTTGTCGGACAGTTTTTGTAATTGAACATCTACGGATCTAAAACCATGTTTATAGTAAAACCAAAAGGCCCCGGATTCGAGTGCTTCTTTATTATTTTTCCCAAACTGGTATGGTTTTACTACAAAGCGTTTTACGTTAAAGTGTTGATGATATAGCCTGATGAGTTGTGAAAATATGTAAGCTGATTCACCACCCCGAAAAGGTTCAAGAATGTTAATACCAAACTGGCAACGTTCTCCAAATATCCAGCCACCGCCATAGGAGACCGGAATACCATTTTTAAAAACAAGATATCCGATATAGGATTCAATCGAAAGACGATGCTCCGCATCCATGCTGTACAGGGCGATGCTAATACCTCTCTCTAACCTGAATAATTTAACTGTAATGGCCGATGCGAAAGTGAAGGGGTCGGTTTCCCGGTACAGAAAAACCAATGTCGCTTTAGCAACATCAACAAGATGTTCCTTTTGAGCTGAAGACAACCGGGTTGGCGGCGGGAGTTTTATTTTTTGTATTCTTTTTATATCAGGGGTCTTATCTAAATTCCGGTGATAAAAGTTTTTCTTAACAGGAATACTGAGAATGCTACGGTTACAGACAGGGTGGGCTAATTTCCATGTGACAAATATTTTTAGTTCGTTGAACAAAAATTCTTTTGTTCTATGTGTTAGCGGAGATGTTTCAATAAGAGCTAACAGCCATTTTAAATCCGGGATGTTGTTTTTCCTTTTCAATTTTTTGATCCGCTGCAAAAGGTCCAACTCCCCGGAGGATATGTTTTCATATTCCACTGCCGGCATCAACTGTTGAAAAAATAATCTTACTGTTTCATCATTAGCCTCACTGCTGTGTAATTGTACCTTATCACCAAATTTATCTGCCAGCCACCTGGTAATTGCATAGCTGAACCGGCCTGTAATTTCTGTTCCCGGCAGACCTGTACCACTCAGTTTTATTTCCATCCATTTGTTGCTGGCAATTGTTTCTTTTACGCCTGTCATCAAACGGTTCATTGTCTTTTTAGTCAGCTCCAGCATTTTCTTGTTCTCAGGCCAGGCCAGCATTGATAAAAGTGTATCATGGTAGGACAGTATTTCGCTTGCTTTCCAACTTTTTACTGCAAAAATCTCTCCGAGCAGTTTGATCTTTCCAGAACGAAATGGTTCACCATACCGCAGACTGATTTCCTGCAGCTGTCGGGTGAGTTTTTCAGGCGGAAGTTGTTCAGAGTTCACCATTAAAAGAACTAAAATCTTAAACATACAGGTATGATCAGAGCTTACCCAAGGACTGATTTCCGTCATCTCCCGACCTTCTTTGGTGGCAGAAGCAATATCTTAAAAAGATTGCCGAAATAGTATCTTCGCTGTCCCCTATAACCATGGCAACAAAGAAGAATAACGGAACAATTAATGAGGAACAGGTCAATCATGATTTTATTGAGGTTTTCGGTGCCCGGGTGCACAACCTGAAGAACATCGATATTTCTATTCCCAAAAACAAGCTGGTGGTAATTACCGGCATCAGCGGCAGTGGTAAATCATCGCTGGCCTTTGATACTATTTATTCTGAAGGGCAGCGACGATACATGGAAACCTTTGGTGCCTATGCCCGCCAGTTTATTGGTGATATGGAAAGACCCGATGTAGATAAGATCACCGGGCTGTCTCCTGTTATTTCTATTGAACAAAAGACAACAAACAAGAATCCACGTTCTACAGTTGGTACGGTTACAGAGATCTACGATTTTCTCCGGTTGCTATTTGCAAGGATCGGCGAAGCTTATTCTTACAATACTGGCAAAAGAATGGTGAAATGGAGTGAGGAGGAAATTGTGGAGAATATTTTTAAAAAATATAAAGGAAAAAAGATTGCCTTGCTTGCCCCGTTGGTCAGGGGTCGTAAAGGTCACTACCGGGAATTGTTTGAAGATGTAAGGAAGAAAGGATTTTTAAAAGTACGGGTGGATGGGGAAGTAAAGGATATAACTCCAAAGATGCAGGTGGACCGTTATGTGATACATGATATTGAACTGGTGGTGGACAGGCTGCAAGTTACAGATGAACTGAAGTCACGGCTTAGCCAGAGTGTACAGCAAACATTGAAGCTCGGAAAAGACCTGATGTTTCTGCTGGTGGACGATTCAAAGTTTGTTCAGTACTCAAAGCTGCTGATGTGTGAAGACACCGGTATCAGTTATGAAGAGCCTTCGCCTAATGCTTTTTCATTCAACTCTCCTTACGGTGCCTGCCCGGTTTGTAAAGGGCTGGGTACAAAGCATCACATTAATATGGAAGCGGTCATTGCTGATCCAACACTCAGCATTAGTGAAGGGGGGATTGCACCATTAGGAGAGGAGAGAGATGCATGGGTGTTCCGGCAGGCACAGGAAGCGGCAAAGAAACATAAGATATCATTAAAGACACCTGTAAATAGGCTGACGAAGAAACAGCTTAACATCATGCTGTATGGAAACGAAGAAGGTCAGCAGGAGGATTTGGATTTTGAGAACATGAAGTTTGACCCACAGGCACCATTTGAAGGCATTATTAATATGCTGCAACGGTGGTTTGCCAATCCTTACAGCGAAGCGATACGGGAATGGACAGAAGATTATATGATCGTCCGCCCCTGCGACGGGTGCAATGGTGCAAGATTGAAAAAAGAAAGTCTCTGGTTCAAGGTGAACGGAAGAAATATTGCAGAGCTAAGTAACCTGAACCTCGATAACCTTGCTGCATGGTTTGATGGTATTGAACTGATGCTGGATAACAAGCAAAAAACCATTGCTAAAGACGTTTTGAAAGAAATAAGGGAACGGTTGCAATTCTTATTGGATGTTGGTCTAACTTATCTCACATTATACCGGCCTTCTAAAACACTGAGTGGCGGCGAATCACAGCGAATACGGCTGGCTACACAGATAGGTTCGCAGTTGCAGGGTATCACTTATATCCTCGATGAGCCTTCTATTGGTTTACATCAGAGAGATAACCACAGGCTTATAGATGCGTTGAAAAATCTCCGGGATATCGGTAACAGTGTGCTGGTGGTGGAACATGATAAAGACATTATGCTGGCAGCTGATCATTTGATCGATATAGGACCCAAGGCTGGTTTTCATGGTGGAAGGATTGTAGCTGAAGGAGACCCTAAGCAGTTATTAAAATTAGATACACTAACCTCAGGTTATTTAAACGGGCATCATAAGATCGTTGTACCTAAGGAAAGAAGAAGGGGCAATGGAAAGTTTCTGGAACTGAAAGGCGCCAAAGGAAACAACCTGCAGACGGTGGAAGCAAAATTCCCATTAGGCAAGTTTATTTGTGTGACGGGTGTAAGCGGCAGTGGTAAATCAACATTAATAAACGAAACACTGTACCCGATACTTTCCAAACATGCTTACGATTCCAAAATGACTCCGCTTGAGTTCAAATCTATTAAAGGACTTGAGCATATTGATAAAGTGATAGAGATCGATCAATCACCTATTGGCAGAACACCGAGAAGTAACCCGGCCACTTACTGCGGTTTTTTTACAGAGATAAGAACTTTATTCGCTTCTATACCCGAGGCAAAGATCCGGGGTTATAATGCAGGACGTTTTTCTTTTAATGTAAAAAGCGGACGTTGTGATGTGTGTGAAGGCGGTGGTATGCGGGTCATTGAAATGAATTTTCTGCCGGATGTGTATGTGCATTGCGAAAAATGTAATGGCAAGCGATATAACCGGGAAACACTGGAGATCCGGTATAAAGGAAAATCGATCGCTGATGTTCTGGAGATGACAGTGGAAGAGGCAGTGGAGTTTTTCCAAAACGTTCCGTACCTCTACCGTAAAATAAAAGTGCTGGAAGATGTGGGACTTGGTTATATCACCTTGGGTCAATCTGCAGTAACATTGAGTGGGGGGGAAGCGCAGCGGGTAAAACTATCTACCGAGCTTTCTAAAAAAGATACCGGCAAAACCTTTTACATCCTGGATGAGCCCACCACCGGGCTGCATTTTGAAGATATACAACACCTGCTGGATGTACTGAATAAATTAGTGGACCGGGGGAATACGGTGCTGGTGATAGAGCATAATATGGATGTGATAAAAGTGGCCGACCATATTATTGACCTTGGACCCGAAGGAGGCGATGGTGGCGGCAGAATTCTATTTGAAGGAACCCCGGAGGACCTGATAAAAAACAAAGAAAGTTATACGGCGCAGTTTTTGAAAACTGAATTGTAATAAAAAAATCCTGCTATGTTGTAGCAGGATTTTTTTATTATTTGCTGATCTGTTTAATTAAGCTTTTGGCTTTGGATCAGGAAACTTAATGATCCCTAACAGGAACAATAAGCCAACTGCTCCGGCTGCAATTTCAAGCCATATTCCAAGTCCGGGTTTAATAACTCCTCTTCCTTTAGAACTAATATTTATCATGGCTATAACAGCTCCGGCTATCATAGCACCAAAGCCACCCATGGCAATAGTTTTAAAATTACCTTCAAAGGCTTTCATCTTATCACCCATAAAACATGCTGCTGCTACTGCACCAATACCCAAAAGACTAATAAAGCCTTCGCCATGGAATCCATTTACAGACCCACCACCATAACCACCAAAAGAGACTTTAGCCCAAGCCAGAAGCATAGCAATTAAGCCTGCACCTGCGCAAATAAGTGAATACAATTTCTGTTTGTGAAAATTTAAATTTTCCATAATAAGCTGGTTGATTTTGGTTTTACCTACTCGTAAGGCTTTTCGGCATTCGCCCCTGTTTTCTGGATGGGTTCAGGTATCCCTGCTTTTAATTTCGAAACTAATATATGACAGTTTTTTAAAAACAAAAGCAGAGAAGAAAAATATTTTTAAACCGATTAGTAACAGTAAGTTAGAATGAACAGGCAGATAAAGGAAAAACCGGGAGGAGAAGTTCATAACCCGTAAGTAAAGGCAGGAAGTGATTGCAGAAATCTTGAGTATGTTAAAGGGTACGCATTAAGCGGTTTTTCACCCGGATACCGGATTTAAACAATTTCCCTGCCTGTTACGGGTTTCTTAGTTATGACGATAAAAAGAGCTCAAAGTTATTGATCCCGTTGTTTCCGGGAGCCCATAAGCAGGGCAGAGAGTGTTTAATAAAATTTATACTAATGAGAGTACCAATAGAGAACGGATCAGGTTTCTTCAACCAGGGTATCAGATTTTATTAAGCTCTCCGCCGCTTATCGGGACGACGTTATATACGTTTATCTTATTTCAAAATTACCAGCTGCTGTTTCTTCATCACCGCTGAAAACACGGTACACATAGGTGCCCCTTGCCAGCCCGGTGATGCGATAATGGTCTTTGGCTTTCATTTTATAATGATGCACTAAAGAGCCTTCAACATCGAATACAAAGAAATCTATCTCGGTGCCATTATTATCCTTGGCCACTACATGCATATCCCTTTTCAGGATATCAGGATAGATTTTTACTGAGCTGTTGTTGAGCGATGCAAATGTTTTTGTTTTTGCTTTGTTCTTTTTAGCCGGCTTATCTTCTTTGGGGTCTTCAACCAGTACGTTGAACTTTTTAAATGGCTTACCAGATGCCAATACTGGTTGTGCGGCCAGCATACCGGTGGTTACACCAATTGCCAGCATGATCTTCAAATGTTGTTTGGTAAAAGTTAGGTTCATAGCGGTTCGGATTTAGGGTTTTGAATATGTTGTTTAATAGAATACAGGGCATTTTAATTGTTTACTTCTGGCATCACTGCTGCCGATCCTCCAGCCAAATCTTAATATGCTGGAGAAATATGCATCATTTTCTTTCGGGTCACCTCTTTCTGCAAATTCTTCATAAGGACGGGTTGCCGGGAAGGAGTAGATGCCGCGGTAGTATAACCTCCGTGCCTTTACAGCATCTTCTGCCGATAAGTACTGATCAAAATAGATCGGATCAATATAATAGTTGTGACTTACATCATCAACATAGTCTGTAAATAACTTACGGTGTAAAATTTCCAAACCTATGTAAGCATTCTCTTTTATGTAGTATTTAAAACCGATTCCCCCAAGAACATTCTTTTGAGTCAGCTTATACGGTTTGCTGTCCGGGTATTCTGCAAAGCCCTGGCCTTCTAATCGAAGAGGGGCCGTTTTTACCCATTTGCCATCCACATCCTTAGCCTCCGGATCAAAATGATAAATGCCAACCCCGGCCAGCACATAAGGCCTGAGCTTGCCCTGAAGTCCATCATATTTCTCCAGAAAGTAGGTTGGATAAAATTCTATAGCAGCGTATGCTTCAGAAATTTTCGATTTAAAATTCAGATTTCTCTCTCTTCTGTCCATTTCTGCCCCGCCTTTTAAAGGAGCTTCTGCATCATCTCCTTCTACATAGCCAAGATTACCTGCAATACGTAACCCAACAAATTCTGTCGGATAATAATTCAGGTAAACGCCTTTACATAATTTGGTAAGAGGAAGATCAAGGTCTTTGACAAAAGTTTTTCCCACTCCGGCACTGCCACCCAGGTCGCCTACAAAAAACATAGGGCCAATTCCCAATCCTAATTCAATTTTTCCGTTCGCAGTGCTGATGGATTGTGCGTTGGTTTGCAAAGAAAAAAAAGCAAACAGGCAAATAAGTACGGAAAGCCGTACTGAAAGTACATGTGTTCTCATTTGGTATCAGATTTCTGGTTATTCTACTATTGGATTTCTAAGGCTAAAGTAGAAAATGTAAAAAGTAAACGAAGAATGATTGACTGTGTTTTTTTGAATTTACAGTCAACGAAAGTTGTTCTACTTAGTGCTTCTACGAAATAAAACTACGATTTGACCATTTCAACATGTTGTATGTTGTCCTCAAGATAAATGTCGCTGGTTTGCTGAAAACCGAGAGAGGTATAAAACTTCAGTAGGTAAAGTTGCGCCCCTATTTTTATCGGATTGATACCATATAATGAGTAAAGGTGCTCTATCGACTTTTTCATCAACTCACGGCCTATGCCACTGCCTCTTGCAGATGGGGAAGTTACTACACGGCCTATTGATGGTTCTGTGTAAGCCAGCCCCGGTGGCACTATCCGGGTGTAAGCAACCAGTTTATTGTCTTTCCATCCCATCAGGTGGTGGCATAAGGGGTCTTTATTATCAGCATCCTGGTATACACAATTTTGTTCCACCACAAAGACCTCATTCCGCAATTGCATGATAGTATAAAGTTCTATTGGCAACAGTTCGTCAAATTTTCTCAATAGCCATTTCATAGTCTTCCGGTTAATAATTGTATTTATCCTTCCATAAATTTTTCAGGAATTTCCTTAATTCTTCCTCCCTTGCATTTTTACCAGGGTCATAAAATTTTTTGCCGGCTATTTCTTTTGGTAAATATTCCTGAGGCGAAAAATTATTTTCATAGCTATGGGAATATTCATAGTTCTTTCCATAGTCCAGGTTCTTCATCAGTCTGGTAGGTGCATTGCGTATGTGTAATGGTACGGGCAAGTCGCCATATTTTTTTACTGCGGTTAATGCTTCCCCAATTGCCATCACTGCAGCATTGCTTTTTGGTGATGCTGCTAAATAGGTAACACATTGTGACAGGATAATATTCGCTTCCGGGTAGCCGATCTTATTTACGGCATCAAAAGTTGTATTTGCCATTACCAGTGCAGTTGGGTTGGCATTTCCTATGTCTTCACTTGCGAGAATAACCAGTCTTCTGGCAATAAATTTTACATCTTCACCTCCTTCAATCATTCTTGCGAGCCAATAAACTGCTGCATTCGGATCGCTGCCCCTGATGGATTTAATGAAAGCGGAAATAATATCATAATGCTGTTCGCCGCTTTTGTCATACAAAGCAATTCTCTTTTGAGCAACTTCCATGACATAGTTGTCGGTGATGGTTACCTTGGCTCCTGCTGCGTCGCAAACAATTTCCAGCAGGTTCAGCAATTTTCTGCCATCGCCACCGGAAATATTAAGCAGCGCAGCTGTTTCCTTTAATTGAATCTCTTTCTTTTTCAGCAACTCATCTTTTCCGATGGCAATTTTTATAAGTTCAACCAGGTTCTTTTCTTCCAGCGGCTTCAGGACATATACCTGGCAACGGCTTAGTAACGCACTGTTAACTTCGAAGGAAGGATTTTCAGTAGTTGCGCCGATGAGGGTAATGATACCCTTCTCTACCGCCCCCAGCAATGCATCCTGCTGGCCTTTATTAAACCGATGTATCTCATCAATAAATAAAACGGCTCCGGGTTGTGTTTTTGCCTGTTCGATAATTTCTCTCACATCCTTTACACCGGCACTGATGGCACTTAACTGGAAAAAAGGTATGTTCAAAGTATGAGCAATAATGTTGGCAATGGTTGTCTTGCCGGTGCCGGGCGGCCCCCAGAAGATCATGGAAGGTATTTTGCCATTCTGTATAGCAGTTCGAAGCACACTGCCCTTGCCCACAAGATGCTCCTGCCCCAGTAATTCGTCTAATGAGCCAGGACGTATACGTTCAGCTAATGGTACATTCGGATTCATGGAATGAAAGTAACAAAAAGCAGCACTGTATGGTCAATTTACTCTTTCTGACAGGATAATTGCAGTAGTGCCCGAATAATATGCAAACCAGAACAGTCTGATTTTTTTAGTTGGTTCAATTTTTTTTAACCAGTCATCATTTTTCCAATTTGATTTTCTTAGATTGAGCCGCTTTTGTATGGTTATGGCTGAAAACGAGAACATAAAGCGATTGCTTTCTCTTATTGCTTTGAACAATGACCAGGTAGCGTACAAGGAATTATTTATCCTGCTGCATGGCCGTTTGAAGCAGTTTGCGTATTCTATCCTCAAATCCAGCGAAGAGGCCGAAGAACTTGTCTCAGATGTATTTGTTCGCATTTGGGAAAAAAGAGACCAGCTTACAGCCATAGAATCTCCCTTATTATACTTTTATACAACCGCAAAGAATCTTGCCCTTAACAGGCTGAACAAACAAAAAAGGATACAAAACCAGTCGCCTGAAGAATGGTTAGTGCAGCTTAACAGTATTTATTTCGATCCGGAGCAGTTAATGATGACGGAAGAAATGGTTCGCCAGATAAGACAGGCTGTAAATAACCTTCCTCCCCGTTGCCGCCTTATCTTTAAACTCGTAAAAGAAGACGGGCTTAAATACCGTGAGGTAGCAGAACTAATGCAACTCTCAATTAAAACCATCGAGGCTCAAATGGCAATTGCCCTCCGCCGTTTGGGGAAATGCATGCAATTGGAAATCAAGTCATTATCTTCTTCCTCGCAAGGAATAAAAAAATAGTTAAATTTTTTTAGGGGTAAGTATCGGTTTTCGTTGTCTTTAATTCTTTATACCAATCATAGAATAATGAATCAGGAGAAGTTCTGGGTATTGTTTTCAAAAAAGTTATCTGGCGAGGCCACAGATTCTGAAGTGACCGAGCTTCAAGTGCTTATAAATGAACACCCCGAATGGCAATTGGCTATTCAGAATCTTGAGGATATCTGGAAACATCAACAACCAAATGACTTTATGCAGGAAGAAGATGCGTACATGCTTCACCTGCATAGAATGAACGAATTGAATATTCCTTTTAACTCTGGGCCAAAAGAAGTACCCGTTGTTTCCATTAAGAAAAATAAAAGAACATGGTATTGGGTGGCCGCAGCTGCCATTGTAATGGTAATAGCCGGCGTTTGGATTTTCAAAAACTCCGGAGGACAAGCTAATGAAAAGGAATTGGTGGTAAAGCATTCAAATGAAGTATCCACCCAACCTGGTTCTAAATCAAAGATTCAGTTACCTGATGGGTCCACGGTTTGGCTCAATGCCGGCAGCAAGCTTACCTATACAAAAGACTTTGGCAAAGAAATAAGAGAAGTAACATTGATAGGTGAGGCATTCTTTGATGTGACCAAAATGAAGGAGAAGCCTTTCATTATTCATACGTCCAGTATTAATATTAAAGTACTGGGTACTGTTTTTAATGTAAAAGCCTATCCGGAAGACAAGCAAACTGAAACAAGCCTGATCAGGGGCAGTATAGAAGTTACAATTAAGAACCGGCCTAACGATAAGATCATTCTTTCACCAAGTGAAAAGCTGGTGGTCGAAAATAATATAGCATTACAGATAGAGAGGAACAGCAATTCAATTAATATTAATAATAGCGGCGTTCCCCAGCCGGTGGTTTCTCCATTGGTATCAATCAATAAACTTAAGTATAGCCCAGTCGACAGTACCGTTGCTGAAACACAATGGATCAACAACAAGCTGGTATTCAGGGATGAATCCTTCGCTGAACTGGCGATTAAAATGGAAAGATGGTATGATGTGAGCATTGATATAAGTGACCCGGCGCTGAAACAGGCAAGACTAAATGGAATTTTCCATACCGAAACAATTTTACAGGCTTTAGAAGCCCTTAAAGAATCAATACCGTTCCGCTATGAGCAAACTGGAAATAAAATAATTATTCACCGCTAACTGCTTATGCTATATGACTGCTTATAACACTTCTTAAAAAGGGTGAAAAAAAGCGGGACTCCGGTGCAACGGAACCCCGCCAGGTTAACATGTTACTGTCCAGACCCACTTTTGGGCCTGCATTATTAACCCCTTCAAACGTAAAATATGAAAAAAAATGAAACAGTTACTGTTTCTGTCATGACATCGACCTGTTTAAAGATTGCCAGAATTATGAAACTGACGGTTGCTTTGTTACTTTTTGCTTGTTTGCAAGTTTCTGCCAAAGGCTGGTCCCAGGAGCGGATCACCCTGAAAATGAACGAGGCTGAGATTAAAAAGGTATTATTCGCTATTGAAAAGAAGAGTAATTACCGGTTTCTTTTTACGGAAGAGGCTGTAAAAGGAAAGCCAAAAGTTACAGTAGATGTGGTGCAGGCCACCGTTCCTGAAGTATTGGACAAAATATTAGCCAATACAGGTGTAGGCTACAAAATTCTTGGAAGCAACCTGGTGGTGCTCAAAGAAGGAATTACAGCAACAGAAATAATCTTACAGGAAATAAAAATTACCGGTAAAGTAACTTCTGCAGGAGGAGAGCCGTTAGTCGGGGCTTCAGTTTTTGTAAAAGGATCCAGAACCGGTACTGTTACAGATGCAAATGGAAATTTTTCAATTACTGTTCCTGACGATGCTGTTCTTGTTATCAGTTCGGTAGGATATGAAACCGTAGAAGTATCTGTAGCGGGCAAATCATCTATCAGCGTTTCACTTCAACTCTCTGAAAAGAAGATCGATGAGGTTGTAGTGATCGGTTATGGTAGTGCCAGCAAAAGAGACCTTACGGGTTCAATTTCAAAAGTAAAAGGCGAAGTAATCGCCTCACAACCGAATAGTAATCCACTGGCTTCTTTGCAATCAAAAGTTGCTGGTCTTTCAATTGTAAACTCTGCCATACCTGGTTCAACACCTGATGTAAGAATCAGGGGAACAATCAGTGTTGGTTCAGTAAGACCTGTTTATATTGTTGATGGTATTTTTAATGACAATATCGACTTCGTAAATCCAAGTGAAATTGAAAGTATTGAGGTTTTAAAAGACCCATCCTCACTTGCGATCTTTGGTATTAAAGGAGCTGCGGGTGCAATTTTGGTAACTACTAAGAAGGCAAAAGCCGGCCAGTTGAATATTAACTTTAATACTGCTTATGGTATTAAGAAATTGGTTGATAAAATTCCGCTGGCTAATGGGGATCAGTTCCGTTCATTGCTTGCTTTCGAAGCTAATAACCGTGTCGCAGATGATCCATCCGCCGGTTCATTGCTGAGTTTTGTAAATAATATCGGTGGGCCCGGAATGGGAGCTTATACCGGTAATACAGACTGGATAGATGCAGTGACCCGTACTGCTAAATTCAGTACTACTAATTTAAGTGTAGATGGAAGTTCTGATAAGAACCGCTTTCACATGGGTCTGGGTTATACCTATGATGAAGGTCTCGTAAAACATGTGAAGTATGACAGGATGACTTTGAACATCAGCGATGAGTATAAAGTGAATAAAACATGGAAACTTGGTTTTAACCTGATCGGTTCAAAAGAAAAACTGCCTTTTAACAGCGGAGCCCTGGAGAATGCAAGAAGAGCACTTCCCATTATTCCTGCCGGTACAAAGCAGTACTATACTAAAAATCCATATGGAGTTGATTCAGGCTATTATAATTTATATGCCACTACTCCAATTATTCAGAATTCAGAAACAAACCCACTTGCCACCCTGGAAAATAACTGGGATAAGAGGATAGACGATAAGTACAGGTTTGTGGGTAATGCTTTTGTTGACATCAATGTTACAAAAGACCTGAACTTCAGGAGTACCTGGTATGCAGACCTTAGCTATCGTAATAACAGGGAATACACTCCTTTATATGATCTGTATGACCCAACTCAACCTGCAGCCAGCCAGGTGTTTGCCAAAAACAGCCTAACAGCCGTAAGGCAGGATTTGATCAATACCAAGGCTTTCCAGCAGGATTATATCGCTACTTATAAAAAGAAGTTCGGAGATCATTCATTAACTGCTACTGCTGGATTCACCACTTATTATTTTACCAGTGAGCATGTTGCCGGAACAGTGAGCCAAAGAACACCCGGAGTGAATATCATCCCAAATAACGACAGGTTCTGGTATCTGAACACAGGTTTTGGCGATGTAAAAAGTATCATCCCTACCAACCAGTATGAATATGCTACTGTATCAGGTCTTGCAAGGGTATTATACAGCTACAAGAATAAATATTTCCTGAATGCCAGTTTCCGTCGTGATGGTTCAAGCCAGATCAACAGGGAGTATGATAAGAAGTTCCAGAGCTTCTGGGCTTTGGGTGCTGCATGGGAGATCACCAGAGAAGATTTCATGGCTAACCAAACGCTGTTTAATTTCCTTAAGTTAAAAGCATCAACTGGTCTTTTAGGAAACTTTACAGCACAAGGCAAAAACTATCCTGCGTATCCAACCATCTCAAGCAGTGCTTCTGCTGTATTTGGCGAAAACCTGGTGCCAGTGTATGTACCGGACTACCTCTTTGACCCGAACCTGCATTGGGAGACTGTAAACTCAACTGAAGTTGGTATAGAAGCCGATATGTTGAAGGGTCGTTTGCACTTTGAAGCTGATTATTACTACAAGAAAACAAAGGACCTGATCGTATTGCTGGAGCCAGCAGGTATTCTGCCCACTCTTACTAACAATGGTTCAATTGAGAACAAAGGGTTTGAGGTTTCTGCTAACTGGAACCAGAAGTTGAACAAAGACCTGAGTTTTACTGTAGGAGGTAATCTTACTACTTACAAGAACAAAGTATTGCACCTGGAGTTTCCTGCAAGAAAAACAATTGCATCCAGTGAGCAAACACCTAACCAGGCCGAAACAGGATATCCTATCGGATATTTTTATGGCCTGATAGCCGACGGTATTTACCAATCTTATGCTGACATTCTTGCTTCTCCGGTCAACACTATCAATGGTGGTGGAGTTAAGCCGGGTGATCTGAAATACAAAGACCTGAACGGTGATGGCGTTGTTGATGACAAAGACAGGACTTTGATTGGTAATCCAACTCCAGATTTCACCTATGGCATCAGCACTACGTTAAAGTATAAAGCCTTTGACCTGGGTATTGATTTTGCCGGTTGCTATGGTAATGAGATATACAGGGTGTGGGGTACTTCTGAGCAGAAAAACTCTGTTTATAACTATCCGGCATACTATACGGAAGGCTGGACAACAGCAGGTTCATCTAACTGGGTGCCAATTGTAAATCAAAATCATTTGGTTAACAGAGCTCCCTCTACTTATGGTATTGAGGATGGAAGTTATTTCAGGATAAGGAATCTTAACCTGAGTTATACACTTGCCAGCTTACCAAAGATCACCCATATTAAGAACCTGAAATTGTCACTCAGTGTGCAGAACCTGAAAACCTGGAAAAGGAATTTGGGTTATTCACCGGAATATGCAGGAGATGCTCTTTCTTTTGGAATGGACTTTGGAGGTGCAGGAAGTGCATTGCCCCGCATCATAACATTTGGACTTAATGCAAATTTTTAATTTCTAATAAATTAAACTTTTGAAAATGATAAAAATTAATAGAATACTAATCGGGGCATTGATAGCCCTCCCTGCGATGACTCTTGTTTCAGGGTGTAAAAAATTCCTTGACAGGCAGCCATTGTCAATTACGGCCGATGATATCAAAGTAGGTGCGTTGGAAGGACAAGTGCTTGGTCTCTATGGTGCAATACGTAACTCAGCCGCACAACCGTATTGTGGTGACGGTTTTGAGAACATACCCTGGGTGGCAATGAACGGTTTTCGTTCTGATGATGCGGAACTTGTAGCAGACCCGGGAGCATCTGCATGGCACCAGACATATGATAACTTTCAGTATACAAAAGATGATTGGGGTGCCGGACTTTACTGGGATAAGCATTATGTCTTCATTGGGCTATGTAATGATGCACTGGATGTAGCGGCTAAAGGGAACTATACAGATCCCGCCTCATTGGTTAATATAGCTGAAGCAAAATTCTGGAGAGCTTATGCTTATTTTGACCTGGTTAGAACATTTGGCGATGTTCCCAAGATCGATTTCAAGATCAATACACCTACAGATGGTAATAAGCCAAAATCGACAGCGGCTGAAATTTATGCTCTGATTGATGCAGATCTTACTTATGCAGAGCAATATTTACCACCTACCTGGGAGCCGAAATTTATTGGAAGGCTTACCAACTGGGCCGCCAAGACAATGCATGCAAAAGCATTAATGTACAGGCAGCAATGGGGGCCGGCTCTTACCTTATTAAGGCAGGTTATCGCTTCTCGTCCGGGAGCTCTGTATGCCCCTTACTGGAAGATATTTAAAAAAGAAGGTGAACTATCTTCAGAATCAATCTTTGAAATTCAGGCATCAAAAACTGCCGGTGATGGTAATATCTACTGGAGCCGTCTTGGTCAGTGCCAGGGTGTAAGAGGTGGTTCAGGTGCTTGGGATCTGGGCTGGGGATGGAATACACCTACTTCAAACCTTGTTAATGCATATGAAGCCGGCGATGTAAGGAAAGATGCAACAGTGTTATTCTCTAATCAGTCAGATGGTGGAACTAATACAGGTGGATATGGACAAACACTGCCAAATCTTACTAATGCTTTGTATTGGAATAAAAAAGTTTACAACCAGTACAGTGATTACCTGGCAGCTGGTTTGGGTACACCGAACAATGAAGCACAGAATACATGGGTAAACCACCGTGTACTGAGATTTGCAGATGCAGTACTCTTAGCAGCAGAAGCGGCTAACGAATTAGGAGGTGCAACAAACCAAGCTGATGCAACTGCCTGGGTTAATATGGTACGTACAAGAGCAGGTCTTCCAAATATTGCTTTTGTTGATCAGGCTACCATGCGGGCCGCTATTAAAAAAGAAAGAAGATCAGAATTCGGAATGGAGTTTGAACGGTTCTTTGACCTTGTAAGGTGGGGAGATGCAGTAAGTGTGTTAGGAGGTAATGGATATCAGCACAAGCACCGTTATTATCCGATACCGACTTCGGCATTGAATTCAAATCCAAGCCTGGTACAGAACCCGGAATGGCCATAAATCTTTATACCAATAAAAACGAACAAGTATGAAAAATAAAATCAGAATTGTTTTTTCGTCGGCTTTGCTGGTGCTTTTGATCAGCAGCTGTCAGAAAATGAAAAGACCTGAACTGGGCAGCTATTTACAGGATGCAAATCCTCCCAACGGTCCATTAAAGTTTTTTGTCGCCATGAACGGATCAGGTGCAGATCAATTAAGAAATGCAGTTGACAGTATCAAGGCTAATTTCCCATCTTCTAATGGGATGACATCAGTAGCTGGTGTTGGTACTGGTAAAGCTATGAAAGGCGCAGATGGTAAATCCATTTTGTATGCATCAGCCAATGAGTTTGCCAAATCAACCAGTATGACCATTGCATTCTGGATGAAAAATACAGATGCGGGCCGTACAGAATTTGTGTTCTCATTAGTGGATGATAAATATGGCTGGTCTCATAGCGGTATCTTTCTGCTGCTTGAGCATGGTACCCCAACTGAAACAGTACTGAAGCTTGGTTTGATGGACCAATGGCTTGAATGGCCCGATGCTGCTAAATTCCCGAAGCCGCTGATGAATGGCAGCTGGCACCATGTTGCATTTGTTTACGATCAGGCCACATCAAAGATGACTTATTACTTTGATGGAGCTGTTGTAACGCCAGCACCTGCATCTGCAACAGATGTAAAAAATGTTCAGACAGCAGGTAACCCGCCAAGAGGTGCTCTTGATCTTACATCTGTTAAGAACTTAATTATTGGCGGATGGAATAAGCATGGTGGTGCCCAGGGGCCAACGGATGACTGGATAAAGAGCTACACTGGTTCGATTGATCAGTTCAGATTATATAACAAAGCTCTGTCAGCATCAGAGGTACAAGCTCTTTTCACAGGACAACAATAAGTTTTCTCGTTTTGTTTTAAGCAGACATAAGCAACAAAGGGCTGAACATTTATTGTTTAGCCCTTTTATTTCCTTATAGGGTTAATTTCTTTTTATGTCATATAAACGATCGCTTCTATTTCCTTTTTTAATTATTGCTTCGATTACTACGATTATTCCTTCCTGCAAAAGCAAGAAGGAAACTCTTTTTGAGAGCATGCCGTCTTCTACTACAAACATTGGGTTTATAAATAAGGTGGAGGATAAGAATATGTTCAATATCCTGTATTACCTGTATTTCTATAATGGAGGTGGTGTGGCCACAGGGGATATAAATAATGACGGTCTTGTGGATGTTTATTTCACTGCCAACACAATGGGGAATAATAAACTGTATTTAAACAAAGGCAATTTTGTTTTTGAGGATATTACTGCAAAAGCTGGCACTGCAGGTACGGCAGACTGGAGTTCAGGTGTTACGATGGCAGATGTAAATGCAGACGGCTTCCTTGATATTTATGTATCAGCCAGCAGCCAGCATCATGGGCTTAAAGGCCATAACGAACTTTTTATCAATAATAAAAATGGCACTTTTACTGAAAGTGCTGCACAATATGGATTGGATTTTTCAGGATTTGGCACTCAGGCAGCTTTTTTTGATTATGACCATGACGGAGACCTGGATTGCTACCTGCTGAACCACTCTCAAAAGCCCAACTCTAATATTGCTGATACCAGCAAGCGGAATGAATATGATTCAATATCCGGAGACCGCCTTTACAGAAATGATATTGCAAAAGCAGGGAAGTATACGGATGTTTCAAAACAAGCAGGAATTTATCAAAGCAGCTTGGGTTATGGATTGGGTCTTGCTATTGCAGATATTAATAATGATGGCTGGGATGATATTTATGTTGGAAATGATTTTCACGAAAATGATTATTACTACATCAATAACGGCAACGGTACTTTTACTGAAAGTGGCGCCAAACATTTCAAGCATTACAGCCGTTTCAGTATGGGCAATGATGCTGCAGATTATAATAATGACGGCCAGATAGACCTGGTTACAGTTGATATGCTGCCACCAGATGAAAAAGTATTAAAAACATATGGCAGCGATGAAAATCCGGATACCTATAAGTATAAACTAATGGGGCATGGCTATCAAAACCAATATTCAAAAAATTGTTTACAACGAAATAATGGAAATGGCTCAAGTTTCAGCGAAACAGCTTTGTTAAGCGGTATTGCAGCCACAGACTGGAGTTGGGCACCTTTATTTGCAGATTTTGATAATGACGGAAATAAAGACCTGTTTATTTCAAGTGGTATAGTAAAACGCCCCGTTGACCTGGACTATGTCCGGTTTGTTTCAGATCTTGTTATGAAAATGGATATTGATAAAACAAACCAATTTGATACGATGGCAATCGAGAAAATGCCTGATGGTTCTTCACATCCATATTTCTACAAAGGCGATGGCAAACTTAGTTTCGAAGATGTAAGCGATGCATGGGGCACAGGAGGAATGAAAGGTTATTACAACGGGGCATCATATGCAGATCTGGATAACGACGGTAATCTTGATGTGGTTATTAACTGTATTAATTCCCCCGCAGTTATCCTTAAAAACAAATCGCCTAAAAAATACACACTGGATATAGCTTTAGTAGGTAATGAAGGCAACATTTTTGGAATAGGCGCAAAGGTCTGGTTGTTTACAAAAGGGAAAATGCAATACCAGCAACTGCAGACTACAAGAGGATTTCAATCATCAATTGATCCTAAGCTGCACTTTGGCGTAGATAGCCTTAAGTATATTGATAGTATGCTCATCGTTTGGCCTAACCAAAAATTTCAACGATTAAAAACCATCCCTTCTAAAGGTTTCATTGAAGTAAAACAAAGTGAAGCTGGCGGGGTGTTTAAATACAACGAGTTTTTTCCTCCGGCAAAACAACCTTTTGAAGATATTACAAATCAAATTGCTGTTAACTGGTCACATAACGAAAATAATTTCCTGGATTTCAATAAGCAATACCTGATGCCTCACCAGCTATCTACCCGTGGTCCGAAATTGGCTGTGGGCGATGTGAACAAAGATGGCATGGAGGATTTTTATGTATGCGGCGCTTCCGGCCAGTCCGGACAACTGTTGCTGCAGACAACAGAAGGCCGGTTTGTGAGTACTGACACTGCTGTATTTGGTAAAGCAAAACAGAGTGAAGATGTGGATGCTGTTTTTTTTGATGCAAATAAAGATACCTGGCCCGATCTATATGTTGTAAGCGGTGGAAATGAATATAACGATGGTAATCCCGGCCTCGCTGATCATTTGTATTTAAATGATGGTAAAGGTCATCTTCAGCTGTCAGAAAATGCAATACCATCATTACTCAAAAACAAATCATGTATTAGTGCTGCTGATATTGATAAGGATGGGGATATCGATTTGTTTGTTGGCGGTTTAGCCGATGCTAAACAATGTGGTATCCCGCAGTCGTCCTACCTTTTATTAAATGATGGTAAAGGGATATTTAAGCAGGCTGGTGGTTCAGTCGCTCCGCTTGAGAATATCGGGATGGTAACCAGTTCTTCTTTTGCTGACATCAATAAAGATGGCTGGGAAGACCTTATTGTAACCGGCGAGTGGATGCCTATAAAAGTATTTATCAATAATAAAGGAACCTTTACATCAACCGATATTCTAAAATCAACCGGCCTATGGCAAACTGTTTATACTACCGATGTTAACGGAGATGGCTTCATGGATATTCTTGCCGGTAACTGGGGCCATAATACAAAACTGTATGCAGGAAAAAATGGCCCATTAAAATTATACGTAAAGGATTTTGATAATAATGGTTCCGTCGAGCAAGTGATGGCTTACACCGTTAATAAGAAGGAGTATACTTTCCTGGCTAAGGATGAGCTGGAGAGGCCGTTGCCTGTGCTGAAGAAGGCCTACCTTACTTATGGAGAAGTAGCTGGAAAAACTGTTCAGTTTATGTTTTACGACCTGTTAAAGGACTACACAGAGCTGAAAGCTGAAATGCTTGCCTCCACTTGTTTTCTTAATGACGGTAAAGGGAATTTCACTGCTATATCGTTGCCAGATGAAATACAGTTATCACCAGTATTCACTTTTTCAAGCGTACAGGTAAATGGACAAAGTAGTTTTATAGGGGGGGGGAATTTTTATGGAGTGATTCCGTATGAAGGAAGATATGATGCAATGCAACCTTCCTTATTTGTATTTGATAAAGCCGGTAAGAAGTTCCTGGTGACGGCTGCAATACCATCGCTGGACGGTGAGGTAAGAGATATAAAGAGAATGAAATATGCCGGTGGAAAGGAAATGCTTGTACTTGCAAGGAACAACAATGGGTTACAGTTTTATAAAACGGCAGACTAATTTTTGAACTCAGACAGCAATTTATTGACTGTCATCAACTCAAGATGTATGAAGCGTAACAGTATTATCATATTGTCTGTTATACTGGTCTTATCCGGGTGTAAGGGGAAAGATAAGGAGTATACCAACGTTTTTAATAACCCTTTACTTTTCTCTAAGACGGTCAAGGAATTGAATAATGTAGTGAAGCAAAATAACTTTCCACCGATCATTGCCAGCAGAAATTATACTTATGCTTGTATAGCAGCCTATGAAGTGATGGTATTAGGGGATAGCCGTTTTCAATCATTAGCCGGACAAATTAAACACCTGCCGGTTGTACCCCAACAGGATACCATTAATGTGAATTTTCAGTACGCAGCATTACTTGCCTTTTGTAAACTGGGCGAGGCGGTTACTTTCCCAGAAGGCAGTATGAAGTATTACGTTAAAACTCTTGATTCAATCGCAACTGCATCTGGCATGTCTTCCGCAATGAAAAAAGCGACCAGGCAATTAGCAGATTCAGTCGGTAATCATATTTTGCGATGGAGTAAAATGGATAACTATACTCAAACCAGAACAGGCGAACGATACAACATAACTGAAGAAGAAGGTCGTTGGGTTCCCACTCCACCTGCTTATGCACAGGCACTGGAGCCTCATTGGAAAGAAATTCGACCGATGGTAATGGATAGCGGTAATCAGTTTATTCCTCCCCGTCCACCTGCGTTTAGTATGACGGATAAGAGCAGCAAGTTCTACCAGGAAGTAATGGCTGTTAAAAACGCCGGCGACAGTTTAACCGATGAACAAAAGCATATTGCAGAGTTCTGGGATGATCTTGGAAACAGGACAATTGTCGAAGGCCATGTAATGTTTACTGCAAAAAAATTTTCGCCTCCTGGTCACTGGATGAATATTGTAGGCATTGCAGCGCAAAAAGCCAATGCTGATTTTTCAACCACAGTATATGCTTATGCAAAAACAGCAATTGCCTCCTTCGATGCATTTATTCAGTGCTGGGATGAAAAATACAGGAGTAATGTTGTGCGACCGGAAACTGTCATTAACAAGTATATTGATTCAGAATGGAGACCTTATCTGCAAACACCACCTTTCCCTGAATATACTTGTGGGCACAGTACAGTTTCATCAGCGGCTGCTGAGGCCTTGACGGATGTATTTGGTGACAATTTTGTATATACAGATACATCTGAACTCGAATTTGGTATTAAGAACCGTTCTTTCACCTCTTTCCGGCAGGCAGCAATTGAAAATAATTGGGCAAGATTTTACGGAGGTATACATTTTCATAATTCCTGTCTCATAAGTACAGAGTATGGAAAGAAGGTAGGAGACCTGGTGAATCAAAAACTTAGAATGAAAAAATAACTGAACAATTCTTTTGAGAAAATTAATCGCCATATTCTTCATAACAGGATACCTGTTTAACCTGGCAGGCGGGCCGCTGTTTATTGAATACCTTATTCAAAAAAACGATGCTGCGGCTGTATGCCAGATTGATAATGGAAGTTATAGCGCTATGCAGCTGATTGAGATGAAAGTCCCATTACGGGTGCCATACTATTCAAGTTCTGTAAAATATGAACGATATTATGGGGAAGTTGAGTTGGAAGGGGAGTACTATAAGTATGTGATGCGTAAGGTGGCAGAGGATACTGTTTACCTGTTATGCCTTCCCGATCATAATAAGTCCAAATTAAAAGAAGCAAAAACAACAATAGGTTTAATGGCTGCTGATATGGGCAGCAGGTCAGCATCATCGGAGCACAGCGGAGAAAATGTAAAAAAACAAGTTTCGCTGACTGAATATTGTCAGCGATTTCCCGGATTCGATTTCAGGAATTTTTACTCAGTGTCCTTAGCCGGAAGGGCCGGCTCTTCGATGAAGCTATATTGCTGCTTTATTGAGCCCCCTGTTAAACCACCTGCAGGAGATAATCAGTTTTTATATCAAAGCTAATTGATGCGATTTGTAATGATCATGAAAAGCAGGCTGTTATTTTCTCGCCTGTTATTTTCAGATTTTTAACCAACAATAACTGATTATCTCAAAAAGTGATTTATGAAAAATATTATCATGGTACTAGTATTAGTATTATCAAATAAAATTTCTACTGCACAGGGTTGCGTGGCAATCCGTAGTAATGGGAATAGCTGTAGTATTGGAAAACCTGAAGATGTTAAAGGCTGGCAGCTTAATCTTAATAACCGTTATTTCAAATCTTATAAACATTTCGTTGGAACAACTGAGCAAAAACACCGGGTCGACAGTGCCACAGAAGTGATTAATCATTCGTATTCACTCGATATTACATTGACAAGAACAATCAACCCCCGGTGGTCTTTTGCTGTAACTCTTCCTGTTATTTCGAATGTCCGATCATCAAAATATGAGCATTACGGAAATACAAGCAAAAGCCCGAATGCAAGGAGAACGACAAGGTCCTTTGGAATTGGTGATATACGGATTGCTGTTTATCGCTGGATGTTTGATCCTGCAAAAGCACATAAAGGAAACCTGCAACTTGGTCTTGGGTTAAAATTACCAACGGGAGATTTTCGTTATCAGGATCTTTTTTACAAAAACGACAGCACTTCAACTCTGGGACCTGTTGATCAATCCATTCAACTAGGTGATGGCGGTACAGGCATATCTTTTGAAACAAAGGGCTATTACAATTTCTCCCACAAGTTTGGTGGCTATGGAGATTTTTATTACCTCATCAACCCAAGAGAGCAGAATGGAGTTTCAACCGCAAGGGGCGGAACAACAAGTGCCAATGCAATAAAATATTTTACCAGCACCATGAGTGTACCCGATCAGTATATGGCAAGGGCAGGAGTAAACTATATGATTAAAAAGCTGACTTTTTCCGGGGGGATTCGGATTGAGGGTATTCCAAGCAGCGACCTGTTTGGTGGCGACAAGGGATTCAGACGACCCGGTTATGTTATTTCGGCCGAACCGGTAGTAAGTTATATGGCTAAAAAAACGAGCCTCTACCTTTCTGTGCCAGTTGCTTTGCAACGAAACAGGACACAGAGTTATGCGGATAAGTTACAAACAGGATCAACAGGGATAAAGGTTCAGGGAGATGCAGCCTTTGCTGATTATTTAATAAATATCGGGTGTACTATCAGGCTTTGACTTAATGATTAAAAAAATTATCGCTATGAGCAGACAACGGGCAGGACTTTTATTAGTGAGCTTCTACACTTTATTTGTATGCGGAGATTGTTCAAAGAAAGGTGGTAGTAACCCTTTACCGCCAGTTGTGACTCCAACAAATGATATGGAGATGTGGCTGACAAAAGGTGATCAGTCTTCGTTACTGCAAAAGCAGACAACAGTACTTTCATTTACTACAACTACTAACAGCTATCCGGATATTGATGTAGACTCTGCCACTGCATATCAATCAGTAGATGGATTTGGTTATACGCTGACTGGTGGCAGTGCTTATCTTATCAAACGAATGGGAACTGCAGAGTCTGCTGCTTTGCTGAACGAACTGTTTGGCACGGGAAATAATAGTATTGGTATAAGTTACCTGCGAATCAGTATAGGAGCTTCTGATCTGAGTCCTTCCGTTTTTAGTTATGATGATATGCCGGCGGGTCAAACCGATCCTGCACTTGCCAATTTCAGCTTGTCACAAGACACTGTAGACCTGATTCCGGTATTAAAACAAATACTGCTTATTAATCCTGGTATCAAGATCATGGGTTCGCCATGGAGCCCACCTGTGTGGATGAAGGACAATGGCAGCTCTGTTGGTGGCAGTTTATTACCGCAATATTATAGTGTGTATGCGCAGTATTTTGTGAAATACATCCAGCAGATGCAGGCAAAAGGAATTCCTGTTCATGCTATTACTGTTCAAAATGAACCACAGCATGGGGGAAATAATCCCAGCATGGTGATGTCAGCAGGGCAACAGGCAGATTTTGTAAAAAATCATCTCGGTCCTGCCTTCCAGGCGGCAGGTATCAGTACGAAGATCATTATATGGGATCACAATTGCGACAATCCTAATTACCCGATCACTATTCTAAATGATGCCGCCGCAAAAGCATTTGTTGACGGCTCTGCATTTCATTTATATAATGGCGATATCAGCGCATTATCTGCTGTGTATGCTGCCCACCCGGACAAGAATCTTTATTTTACAGAACAATGGACAGGGGCTAATGGCAGTTTCGACGGCGACCTCAAATGGCATGTGAAGAATGTGATCATCGGTTCAGTTAGAAACTGGAGCAAGAATGCACTGGAATGGAATCTTGCCAATGATCCGGCATATGGGCCACATACACCTGGTGGCTGCACAGAATGTAAGGGGGCTGTTACTATTAGTGGATCATCGTTCAGCAGAAACGTGGGCTATTACATTGTTGCGCATGCATCAAAGTTTGTTCCGGCAGGCTCGGTAAGAATTTCAACAAACATGGTCACCAATTTGCCAAATGTTGCTTTTAAAACACCATCTGGTAAGAAAGTGCTAATTGTGGTAAATGAAAGTTCTGTGGGCCAGGGATTTAATATTAAGTATAAGGGCAAATGGGTTTTTACCTCGCTGGCAGCCGGTGCGGCAGGAACCTATACATGGTAATAAAACAAATAAAGTGTTATGAGAAAATTCGTTTTTGCTTTAGCAACTATCATTTTAGTTTCCTGTGGAGAGAAAAAGGATAAGAGTACAGCTACTGTTGATACTTCTTTTTCCACTGAAGGGAAAAAGGTAGTAGTGTTCACAACAGCTGACAGTAGTAATTATAGGCTATCAGTTACCGATACGGTTGAATTTAAAGAAATGGGGCAGCCATTAGAAACACAGGTTTGTGTTTTTGTAGACCCTGCTAAAACATTTCAAACATTTTTTGGCATCGGTGCAGCGATGACAGACGCTTCGGCGGAAACTTTTTATAAACTACCAAAAGAGCAGCAGCAAGAATTGCTCAAAGCCTATTTTAATAAAGAGACTGGTATTGGCTATACGGTTGCCCGTACGAATATCAACAGTTGTGACTTTAGCAGCGACATGTATACTTATGTAAAGGATGGTGATAAAGAATTAAAAACGTTTAATATCGAGCATGATAAAAAGTACAAGATCCCCTTTATAAAAGAAGCAATGGCAGCGGCAGGTGGCAAGCTTAATTTATTTGGCAGTCCCTGGAGCCCACCAGCCTGGATGAAAGATAATAATGATATGCTGCAGGGTGGAAAACTGAAGCCTGAGTTCTATGACAGCTGGGCTACCTATTTTACAAAGTTTATTAAGGAATATGAGAAGGAGGGAGTACCGGTATGGGGTATTACAATTCAGAACGAGCCAATGGCGAAGCAGCGTTGGGAAAGTTGCATCTATTCTGCAGAAGAGGAAAGGGATTTTCTGAAGAAACACCTGGGCCCGGTGATGGAAAAGGAAGGATTGAAAGAGAAGAAGATCATTGTGTGGGATCATAACCGTGACCTGATCTATCAAAGGGCTCAAACTTACTTTAACGATCCTGATGCTGCAAAGTATATCTGGGGAATAGGATTTCACTGGTACGAAGACTGGAGTGGCGGCACTCCGATGTATGATAATCTCAGAAGAGTATATGAAGCATACCCGGAGAAAAATATATTCTTCACAGAGGGCTGTGCTGAAAGTTTTAATGCCAGTCGTTACAATGCATGGGTGCTGGGGGAAGAGTACGGTCGTAGTATGATTAACGATTTCAATAATGGGATGGTTGGTTTTACAGACTGGAACATTTTGCTGGATGAAACCGGCGGGCCTAATCATGTGCAGAACTTTTGTTTTGCCCCGGTACATGGCGATACAAAAACCGGTAAGTTGATTTACACCAATGCTTATTATTATATCGGGCATTTTTCAAAATTCATTCAACCGGGTGCAAAACGTATTACTGCTGCTGCCAGCCGCAGCCAATTACTTACAACCGCTTTCAGAAATGAAAATGGTAAAGTAGTAGTAATAGTAATGAACCAGGGTAATAGTAGAACACCTTATTTTTTATGGATCAATGGAAAGGCAGCCGAAGTGACTGCTATGCCACATTCAATTGCGACTTTAATTTTTTAAATCAACCGGATGTTAGTAAGGCGATATAAATATTTGGTCTTTTTATTTTTACCAATGCTCTATGCGGCGAGTTGTAAAAAGAAAGGGGATGACTCGCCTCCTCCGCCACCGCCCCCACCATCAGTATTGGTATCAACCGGGGCTAAACTGGATAATGCCGGGGCATTAACAGCGGCTGCTAATTACAATGTCAAAACAACTGTTGTAGTAAGACTTTCATTTAATAATGCAGTGGACAAGTCTTCCGTTGCCTCCTCTGTATCACTTAAAGAGAATGGAACTACGGCGGTGGCTCTGAATTATACATATGAGAACAGCGATAGCACCATTGTACTTTCTCCAACTGTCCCCTTAAAATTCCTGGCCCGATATACAGTAAATGCAGCCACTACGTTGAAATCGGTAAAAGGTGGAAATCTTTATACAGACCTGAATGTCCAACTGATCACACAAATTGATTCAACAGATAAATTCCCAATATTGAGTGATAATGCACTGCTCGACCTGGTACAGCAACAAACATTCAAGTACTTCTGGGATTATGGTCATCCGGTAAGTGGATTGGCAAGGGAAAGAAGTAATGCAGGACCTGAAACCGTTACCAGCGGCGGTTCCGGTTTTGGTATCATGGCCATACCCGTTGGAATCAACAGGGGGTTCATTACTAGGGCACAAGGGCTTGCAAGAATGCAGACGATTGTCAGCTTCTTGAAAAATACAGCACAGAAATTTCACGGGGCATTCCCACACTGGCTAAATGGAACTACCGGCGTCGTTATCCCGTTCAGTACAAAGGATAATGGTGCTGACTTGGTGGAAACCTCATATTTGATGGCAGGCTTACTAACTGCAAGGCAATATTTTGATGGCGTTGATGCTGCTGAGACGGCATTACGAACTGACATCAATACATTATGGAATGCAGTGGAGTGGAGTTGGTTCAGAAAAAGCAATGAAAACGTTTTGTACTGGCACTGGAGTCCTAATTTCAACTGGGATATGAATTTTAAGATACAGGGATGGAATGAGTGTTTGATCACATATATAATGGCGGCATCTTCTACAACATTTGGTATTCCGCAGGTGGTGTATAAAGAAGGCTTTGCAAGAAATGGTGCCATGTTAAATGGGGCTTCATATTATGGGTATCAATTACCGCTGGGACCTGCAAACGGGGGCCCATTATTTTTTGCCCACTATTCTTTTTTAGGCATTAACCCAAACGGGTTGAATGATGTCTATGCGAATTATCAAACACAGGTTACTAATCATACCAAGATCAATTATGAGTACTGTAAGGCAAACCCCAGGGGATATTTTGGGTACAGTAATCTTTGCTGGGGGTTAACTGCCAGTGATGTATTTGGTGGCTATAATGCAAATGAACCTAATAATGATGTCGGGGTGATCTCACCAACAGCAGCACTTTCATCTTTTCCATATACGCCAGCAGAAAGCATGAATGCGTTAAAGTTTTTTTATTACAAACTGGGCGATAAGATATGGAAGCAATATGGGTTTACTGATGCTTTCTCATTAAAGGACTTATGGTATGCTGATTCATTTTTGGCAATTGACCAGGGGCCTGTTATTGTAATGATAGAGAACTATCGAAGTGGGCTGATCTGGAATTTATTGACCAGTTGCCCGGAGATAAAGAACGGAATGAAGAATGTAATTGGGTTTACGGCCCCTTACTTATAAAATTATTTGTACAATGAAACGAATACCTGTATTTATTACAATAGTTGTTTTGTCGTACGCATCTGTTGCCCAAAAGGTGGGAAAAACAAATGTATTTGATCCGACCAACCGCCCTAAAGATTTATCAGATTCAGAACTGCTTGATCTGGTTCAACGGCAAACCTTTCGTTATTTCTGGGATTTTGCTCATCCTGTAAGTGGCCTTGCCAGAGAAAGGAGCAATGAAAATTTTGGATATGGGAACGAAACAGTTACAATCGGAGGAACAGGCTTTGGTATCATGTCAGTAATTGTTGCGGTAGAAAGAGGATGGATTACAAGAGATACAGCCGCAAAGTTCATGCGGAAGATGATCAATTTTTTAGTGAAAGCAAATTCATATCACGGCGTTTATCCTCACTGGATGGATGGAGCTACTGGTAAAACAATTCCTTTTAGCAGAAAAGATGACGGGGCTGACCTTGTAGAGACATCCTATCTTTTCCAGGGATTGCTTTGTGCCAGACAATATTTTAACCAGAACAATCCCGCAGAAAATGAATTCAGAGGTAAATTGAATTGGCTCTGGACTGGCATTGAATGGAATTGGTTTACACAAGGAGGACAGGAAGTGTTATACTGGCACTGGAGTCCAAACAATGGATGGGCGATGAATTTTCCCGTTCGTGGGTTTAATGAGTGCCTGATCATGTACATACTGGCTGCCAGTGATGAACATTATCCTGTTCCTGCATCTGTATACCACAGGGGCTGGGCGGAAAGTAATTTTTTCAAAAATGGGAAAGAATTTTATGGTATTAAACTACCATTAGGCTTTGATTATGGAGGACCGCTTTTCTTTTCTCAATATTCGTTCCTTGGTTTAGATCCGAGGGGGTTAAAAGACAGGTATGCAGATTATTGGGAGCAAAACAGGAATCATACATTGATAAACAGGGAACATTGCATCCGGAATCCTAAAAAATTCAAGGGGTATAGTGAAAATTGCTGGGGGCTGACTGCCAGCGATACATACAATGGTTATGATGCCCATTCACCAACTAATGATAATGGCACCATAACACCCACAGCTGCTTTGTCTGCCTTTCCGTACACACCGGAATATTCAATGAAAGCATTGAAGCATTTTTATTATGACCTGGGTGATAAACTATGGAGCGAATATGGTTTTGTAGATGCGTTTAATGAAACACAGAACTGGGTTGCTCAATCACATCTGGCAATTGACCAGGGCCCAATTGTGGCGATGATCGAAAATTATCGCAGCGGATTGTTATGGAAATTATTTATGAGCTGTCCTGAAATACAAAGAGGATTGAAAAAATTAGGGTTCACCAGCCCGCAGATTAAATAAACAAATGAAGAAATTTATTGTAACGATACTGCTTTTCGTTTCGTTTTTGTTCGCAACGGCGCAAACAGAGATAAAGGTCATGTCATATAACATCCGGCTGGATGTTGCTTCTGATGGAGAAAACAGGTGGGATGCAAGAAAGGATAAAGTGGCAGGATTGATGAACTATTACGAAGCAGATTTTATCGGTGGCCAGGAGGTGCAGCATCACCAGCTAAAATATTTATCGGAAAAACTGAATGGCTATAGTTACATCGGTGTTGGCAGGGATGATGGAAAAGAGGAGGGAGAATATTCCTGTATATTTTATAGGAAAGATAAGTTCACCCTTATACGTCAATCTACCTTCTGGTTGTCACCATCACCAGATTCTGTTTCTTTTGGGTGGGATGCTGCCTGTAGAAGAGTTTGCACTTATGGGTTATTTAAGAGCAAAAAAACAAAACAATTCTTTTGGGTTTTCAATACCCATCTTGATCATATGGGAAAAACAGCAAGGCTGGAGTCGGTTAAACTGATCATAAAAAAAATAACTGAACTGAACACTAATAATTACCCGGTGATTTTATCCGGTGATTTTAATTCAAGACCAGAAGATGAGCCATCACAGTATGTGATGGCCAATATGCAGAATAGTCGCAGCATTAGTCAACAAGTTTATGGGTCAGCTGATACATGGAATGCCTTTAAATTCAACGAGAAACCTAATGGCTGCATCGACTACATTTTTCTTTCACATTATAATTACATAACTGTCTCAAAATTTGCAACACTGACGGATTCGTATGATATGAAATACCCTTCTGATCATTTTCCTATCCTGGCAACCATAACAATCAATAAATGAGTAAAAGGAATTTCCTGATAATATTGTGTTTCTTCTTTTATGCTGGATTAAAAGCACAGCAAAAAACATATTGCAATCCCATCAACCTGGATTATGGATATACACCTATACCCAATTTTAGTGAATGGGGAAGGCATCGGGCAACTGCCGACCCGGTTATTGTGCTGTACAAAAACGATTACTATCTCTTCAGCACCAATCAATGGGGATATTGGTGGAGCAGTGATATGCTGAACTGGAATTTTGTTTCAAAAAAATTCCTGCGTCCCTGGAACGGCGGTGTATACGATGAATTATGTGCACCTGCAGTGGGCATTGTAGGAGACACCATGATTGTCTTTGGTTCTACATATACCGATAAATTCACTCTGTGGATGAGTACCAATCCCAAAGCCAACGAGTGGAAACCTTTAATCGATTCCTTTGCCATCGGAGGATGGGATCCAGCCTTTTTTACAGATGATGACGGACGGCTTTATATGTATAATGGCAGCAGCAACCGATACCCGATGTATGGCATCGAACTGGACCGGAAAACATTTCAGCCAATAGGTACCCGGGTCGAAACCTACCTGCTTGAACCCTGGCGTTATGGATGGCAGCGTTTTGGCGAATACATGGACAACACTTTTTTGGATCCTTTCCTGGAAGGTTCACACATGACAAAACAGAACGGAAAGTATTATTTGCAATATTGTGCACCGGGTACAGAAATGAGCGGTTCTGCAGATGGTGTATTGGTTGGTGACAGACCACTGGGCCCTTTTACGCCACAATCAGACCCCTTTAGTTTTAAACCCGGCGGTTTCATCCGTGGACCAGGGCATGGCAGTACTTATGCTGATAGATGGAATAATTACTGGCATACATCAACACTGGGTATTAATGTTAAGAACACATTTGAAAGAAGGATCGGTATCTGGCCTGCAGGTTTTGATAAAGATGGTGTAATGTATATGGATGGTGCTTTTGGCGATTACCCAACTTATCTTCCCGGTGGTGTTGCGGATCATCTAAAAGGAAGATTCACCGGCTGGATGCTGCTCAATTATAAAAAACCGGTTACGGTTTCATCAACATTAGGAAGTCACTATGCTAATAATGCGGTAGACGAAAGTATAAAGACATACTGGAGTGCAGTGTCAGCGAATAAGGGCGAATGGATTCATACGGACTTGGGTAATGTTTCCACGGTGAATGCTGTGCAGATCAATTATGCCGACCAGGATGTGGACAGCAACCGGCTTGGTAAATGGAATAACCAGTTTCACCAGTACAAACTCTATTATTCAATCGATGGAAAGAAATGGATTGTATTGGTCGATAAAAGCAACAACCAAAAAGATGTTCCGCATGATTATGTAGAACTGGCTCAGCCTGTGCAGGCAAGATTCATTAAACTGGAAAATATTCACATGCCTACCGGCAAATTCGCCATCAGCGGACTGCGGGTATTTGGAAATGGTAACGGTGCCAAACCCGATGCAGTGCAAACCTTCTTTGTACTGCGTACAGAAAAAGATAAACGCAGTGCCTGGATAAAATGGAAGCCTGTTGAGAATGCCTATGCATACAATATTTATTTTGGGGCCGATCCGGAGAAACTGTATAACTGCATTATGGTACATGATGCCAATGAATATTATTATAAGGGTATGGACCTTATGAAGACATATTACTTCTCAATAGAAGCAATTAATGAAAACGGGGTTTCAGAAAGAACAAAAGTTATTGAAGTAAAATAATAATATGCGAATACAAACGCTTCTTCTATTACTTACTTTTTCTGTGCAGGTAGTTGCACAGGAAACAAGACCCCAATACTGGAATGACATCCAGGCTTTCAAAAAACAAGATAGTGCCAGTTTCCCGGGAAGAGGAAAGATACTGTTTGTTGGCAGTTCTTCTTTTACCAACTGGAAGGATGTTCAGAGCTATTTCCCAGGCTACCCTTTGATAAATCGTGGTTTTGGCGGATCAACTTTAATGGATGTTATCCGGTATGAAAGGGATGTCATTTTCCCATATCAGCCAAAACAAATCGTTATTTATTGTGGTGAAAATGACTTTGCCGCTTCTGATACTGTAACCCCTGAAATGGTATTTAGCCGGTTTAAGCAATTGTTTAATGACATCAGGAAAGAGCTCCCTAAAGTGCCTGTAGCATATATTTCTATGAAGCCAAGCCCAAGCCGTATACACCTGATGCCGAAAGTGCTTGAAGCCAACCTGAGTATAAAAAAATTTCTGAAGCAAAAGAGGAAAACTGACTTTATTGATGTGTATTATAAAATGCTTACCGGAGACGGAAAACCTATGCCGGAGATTTTTCTTGGTGACAGCCTTCATATGAATGCAAAGGGCTATGCCATCTGGCAAAAATTAATTGAACCAATTTTAGTGAAATAAAAATTACAGGACATGAAGCTATTTGCAAAATTCGTTATTACCTCATCTATTTTCATATCATTTAATGCAACAGCACAGGATGCAAAAATGAAAACCTTTGTTGATGCGTTGATGAAAAAAATGACATTGGAAGAAAAGATCGGCCAGTTAAACCTTCCGGGCTCCGGGGATATTGTTACTGGTCAGGCATCCAATTCAGATATTGCAAAAAAGATAAAAGAAGGGAGAGTCGGAGGTTTGTTCAACATCAAAGGTGTTGAAAAGATAAGAGATGTGCAACGGGTGGCAGTGGAAGAAACCCGTTTGAAAATTCCTATGCTTTTCGGAATGGATGTTATACATGGTTACCAGACAACATTTCCTATTCCGCTGGCAATATCCTGTACCTGGAATATGCCAATGGTGGAGCAGACTGCAAGAATTGCTGCCACAGAAGCCAGTGCAGACGGAATTTGCTGGACATTCAGCCCCATGGTTGATATTGCCCGTGACCCTCGCTGGGGAAGGATTGCAGAAGGAAGCGGTGAAGATGCTTACCTCGGTTCACAAGTGGCCCGGGCCATGGTAAGGGGTTACCAGGGAAATGACTTGAAGAAAGACAACACCATCATGGCCTGTGTAAAACATTACGCTATGTATGGAGCTGCGGAGGCAGGCAGAGATTACAATACTACAGATATGAGCCGTCTGCGGATGTTCAATGAATATTTGCCGCCGTATAAAGCAGCTGTTGATGCAGGGGCGGGTAGTGTAATGGCTTCTTTTAATGAAGTGGATGGTATTCCTGCAACCGGAAATAAATTTTTGATGACTGATGTGCTGCGCAGGAAATGGGGTTTTAAAGGGTTTGTAGTGACAGACTATACCGGCATCAATGAAATGATGGATCATGGCATGGGTGATCTGCAGCAGGTATCTGCCCTGGCATTAAAAGCAGGAATTAATATGGACATGGTGGGAGAAGGATTTTTGACTACGTTGAAAAAATCTTTGAGTGAAAGAAAAGTAACACAGAAAGAAATTGATGATGCCTGCCGGTTGGTGCTGGAAGCAAAATACAAACTTGGTTTGTTTGATGACCCTTACCGCTATTGCAACGCCGAAAGAAGCAAAACGGAAATTTATACGACTGCAAATATTAAGAAAGCAAGAGAAGTGGCAGCTGAAAGTTTTGTGTTGTTAAAGAACGAGGGTAATGTACTTCCATTGAAAAAATCAGGTACCATTGCACTGATCGGTCCATTGGCAGATACAAAAGAAAATATGCCGGGTACCTGGAGTGTAGCTACTGATCTTTCTAAAGCGATTGCTGTAAAAGAAGGGCTGGAAAAAGCCGCTGGCAATAACGTAAAAATATTGTATGCCAAGGGCTCCAGCTTTGATGCTGACAGCAACCTGGAAAAAAGAGGAACCATGTTCGGACGGGAGTTAAAAAAAGATAGCCGAACTACTGCTATATTATTAAATGAAGCACTACAAGTAGCAAGCCAATCTGATGTTATTGTGGCAGCACTTGGCGAAGCATCTGAAATGAGTGGCGAAAGTTCAAGTCGAACCAATATTGAAATTCCGCAGGTGCAAAAAGATTTGTTAGCAGCATTGCTAAAGACGGGTAAACCGGTAGTACTTGTATTATTTACCGGCAGACCGCTTGCTCTTTCGTGGGAGCAGGCGAATGTACCGGCCATATTGAATGTTTGGTTTGGTGGTTCAGAAGCAGGGAATGCCATTGCCGATGTGTTGTTTGGTGATGTGAACCCTTCAGGTAAATTGACTACGACATTCCCACAGAATGTTGGACAGGTACCTATCTTTTATGCTCATAAAAATACTGGCCGCCCGTTGGGAGAAGGCAAATGGTTTGAAAAATTCCGCAGCAACTACCTGGATGTATCCAACGACCCTTTATATCCTTTTGGGTTTGGATTGAGCTATACCACTTTCAGCTACAGCGATATAACAGTAAGCAATAGTTCTTTGAAAGGGAATCAGAAACTAACAGCCAATGTTACTGTAACAAATACCGGTAAAATGAATGGTAAAGAAGTGGTACAACTGTATATCCGTGACATGGTGGGTAGCATAACAAGGCCGGTGAAAGAATTGAAAGGATTTCAAAAAATTGAATTAAAGGCCGGGGAGAGTAAGGTCGTTTCATTCAGCATTACCCCGGAAGACCTGAAATTTTATAATTATGATTTAAAATACGATTGGGAGGCTGGTGAGTTCCAGGTAATGATCGGAGGAAATTCAAGGGATGTGAAAATGACAACGATCAAGTGGGTAAAATAATTACCAGGGCCGGTAATAAAAATGAACCTCATAATATCAATGAATGAAAACCGGATACTTTTATATTTTCATTTTGTTATTAGTGGCATGTGCCAGTTCAGAGAATAGTAATAAGGATCAAACGGATACGAATGAGTATGCATTAGCATGGGGCGATGAGTTTAATTACAACGGGTTGCCAGACACAACTAAATGGAATTATGATGTTGGAGGGCAGGGATGGGGTAATCATGAACTTCAGTATTACACAAGGATGGATACCATGAATGCAAAGGTGGAAAACGGCATTCTTAAAATTATCGCCAGAAGGCAAAAAAAGGAAAGCAATGAGTACACATCAGCAAGATTGCTGACAAAGGGGAAAGGAGAATTTACTTATGGAAAAATAGAAGCCAGAGTCAAACTTCCGGCGGGAAAAGGAGCCTGGCCTGCTGTCTGGATGCTTGGAACAAATATTGACAAGGTTGATTGGCCAACATGCGGGGAAATCGATATTATGGAGCATGTTGGGTTTACTAAAGACAGTGTTTTTGGAACCATTCACACTGAAGCGTATAACCATATGAATGGTACACAAAAAGGGAAAGCTTTTTTTATTGCTGATCCCTATAGCCGGTTTCATGTTTATTCGATTGAATGGACCCCTGAAAAAATTGATTTCATGGTCGATGAGGTGGTTTATAATCGTATAGCAAATGAGCACCTGACTTCGAAGGAATGGCCGTTCAACCAGCCCTTTTTCCTGATCATGAACCTGGCAATTGGAGGGGACTGGGGTGGAAAGCATGGTGTAGATGAACATATTTTTCCCGCAGTAATGGAAGTTGACTATGTAAGAGTATTTCAAAAATTAAAATGAAACAGGTCTTATGTTAAGAAAATACCTGAGGCTGGTTTGCCTGCTATTTCTGATTTGCCATGGATTATCGGTGAAAAGCCAGTCGAAAACAATTACACAAAAAGTTGATTCTGTTTTAAGACTAATGACGATAGATGAAAAGATTGGACAGATGAACCAGTATAACGATGATTGGACCGCCACCGGCCCGGTTACATTGGATGATAGCAAAGCAGAGCAGGTGCGTAAAGGGCAGGTAGGCTCTCTTTTGAATTGTGTCGGCACTCAACGAACAAGAAAGTGGCAGGAAGTGGCAATGCAATCCCGGTTAAAAATTCCATTATTATTCGGGCAGGATGTGATACATGGTTTTAAAACAACATTTCCTATTCCATTGGCTGAAGCGGCAAGCTGGGATACATCGGTTATCCGTCTTTCGGCAAGAATTGCTGCAACAGAAGCTGCAGCATCAGGAGTTCACTGGACTTTTGCACCGATGGTAGATATAGCCCGGGATCCCCGGTGGGGAAGAATAATGGAGGGAGCAGGTGAAGATCCATATCTGGGCTCAGCCATTGCAACCGCCCGGGTAAAAGGTTTCCAGGGAAATGGATTGGGAAATACAGATGCGGTAATGGCCTGTGCAAAACATTTTGCTGCTTATGGTGCAGCAGTCGGTGGAAGAGACTATAATTCTGTTGACATGAGTGAAAGACAATTGTGGGAAGTGTACCTGCCACCCTTCAAAGCAGCAGTAGATGCAGGTGCTGCCACATTCATGAATTCATTCAATGACCTGAATGGTATTCCTGCTACAGGAAATAAATATTTGCAACGGGATATTCTAAAAGGAAAATGGGACTTCAAAGGTTTTGTGGTAAGCGACTGGGGTTCTATCGGTGAAATGATAAATCATGGCAATGTGAAGAATGAGTATGAAGCAGCTTTGTCTGCTATTACAGCAGGCAGTGACATGGATATGGAAAGCCGAAATTATAAAAATAACCTGGCGCAGCTCGTCAGGGAGAAAAAAGTGCCAATTACATTGATCGATGATGCGGTGAGAAGAATATTGCGGAAAAAGTTTGAGCTTGGCTTGTTTAATGATCCTTACAGATTCTGTAATGCTGAAAGGGAACAACAACAGTTAAATAACCCGGCGCATGATAAAGCAGCGAGGGAGATAGCTGCTAAAAGCATCGTCTTATTGAAAAATGAGAACCAATTGCTACCCTTATCAAAATCTGCAAAGACAATTGCGTTTATTGGCCCATTGGTAAAAGCTGTTAAACAAAACAAAGGTTTCTGGGATGTGGAAGTGCCGGGAGTTGATTCAAATTTTATTGTATCGCAGTGGGAAGGGCTTCAGAATAAAGTGGGGGCTGCGACAAGATTATTATATGCAAAGGGTTGCGAAATTGAAGGGAATAACAAAGATGGGTTTGCTGAGGCCGTTGAAGTTGCAAAACAATCAGATGTTGTTATACTTAGTATTGGAGAGAGAAGGGATATGAGCGGTGAAGCAAAAAGCCGGAGCAATATCAATATTCCCGGGGTTCAGGAAGAGCTGCTGAAGGAATTATTGGCGACCGGTAAACCTGTCGTTGTACTGATCAATGCCGGACGTCCGCTGGTATTTAATTATACTGCCGATCATGCTCCTGCTATTTTATACACCTGGTGGTTAGGAAGTGAGGCTGGTAATGCAATTGCTGACGTACTGTTCGGAGATTATAATCCTTCAGCAAAATTACCGGTTAGTTTTCCCCGCAGTGTCGGGCAGATACCTATTTACTATAACTATTTTAATACAGGCCGCCCAGCTACGGATGATAGTAACCGCAATTATAATTCTTCCTACAACGACGAGTCTATTTTCCCAAAGTATGAGTTTGGTTATGGATTAAGTTACACAAGCTTTCAGTACAGCAACCTGCAATTGAGTCAGAAAAGTATCAGGTTAAATGAAAAAATAGAAGTGAACCTGGTAATAACCAATACAGGTACATATGAAGGAGAGGAGGTGATACAATTATATTTGAGGGATAAGGTTGGTTCGATTGTAAGGCCGGTGAAGGAGTTAAAAGATTTCCAAAAAGTCAAACTGGCAGCCGGAGAAAGCAGGGCTATTAAATTTGTTATTAATAGAGAGAAATTGTCTTTCTATAATCAACAATTACAATGGATGGCAGAACCCGGCGATTTTGAATTGATGATTGGAGCCTCCTCAAGGGATATACGGCTGAAAGACAATTTTGAGTTGATCAAATAACAATGTCGTAATGCTTGTACGGAATCCTTGTTACTCCCTGGTTTGATTTTGGTGTACATCTTAGTCAAACAACAGGGGATAGTTTTTCTGGTATATTGGTAATCGCCAGGATGGGTGAATTCTTTTGCCCTCCCTTTCATTTTAATCTGTAACTTAAATAAAAAGAAGTTAGAACTAATGCTGCTGCTTGGAATAGATATCGGCACATCATCCATTAAGGTTTCTGTTACTGATGCAGACACAAAAAAATGTGTTGGATCGGCTCAATACCCGGAAACAGAATCAGTAATTATTGCCTCTAATCCGGGATGGGCGGAGCAATCCCCCGATATGTGGTGGGAACATGTGCAGTCAGCCATTCTGAAATTGCATGCTCAACGTATCTATAATCCCCAAGATATCGCAGCTATTGGAATTGCATACCAGATGCATGGATTAGTAATGGTAGATAAAGAGCAACAAGTTTTGCGAAATAGTATCATATGGTGTGACAGCCGGGCAGTGGAGATTGGAAATAAAGCTTTCGAAGAAATAGGGAAAGAAAAATGTTTATTGCACCTGCTCAATTCTCCGGGTAATTTTACTGCTTCAAAGTTGGCATGGGTAAAGCAAAATGAACCGGAGGTTTATGCAAAGGCTCACAAAGTGATGCTGCCAGGCGATTTTATTGCCATGAAACTGACTGGTGATATCACTACTAGTATCTCAGCGTTATCAGAAGGGGTTTTCTGGGATTTTCAAACCAATGAGTTATCAAAAGATGTTTTTAAGTATTACGAGTTGTCAGCTTCGTTGATACCGGAAATAAAAGATGTTTTTGCAGAGCATGGAAAAATTAAAGCTGATGTTGCTGAATCGTTGTCGCTAAAAGAAGGGATACCGGTTACTTATAAGGCGGGAGATCAGCCAAATAATGCCTTAGCGTTAAATGTACTAGAACCCGGAGAAGTAGCCGCCACTGCAGGAACCAGCGGTGTTATATACGGGGTAAGCGACCAGCTGTCTTATGATAATGAATCAAGAGTAAATACTTTTGCTCATGTCAATTACACACCGGAACAAAGAAGATTAGGAATATTATTATGTATCAATGGTGCAGGTATTTTAAATCGCTGGGTGAAGAATATTGCTGGTGAAGGGATCAGTTATGATAATATTAATGAAGCTGCTAAGACTGTAAAACCCGGAAGTGATGATTTAATGATATTCCCTTTTGGAAACGGAGCTGAGAGGATGCTGAATAATAAAACAGTGAAGGCCCATATCGATAATATTGATTTGAATGTGCACAGCAAAGCACATTTGTTCAGGGCGGCACAGGAAGGAATTGCTTTCGCATTTCGTTACGGTCTTGATATTATGCGGGAAAACGGTGTGCACCCGAAAGTGATCCGTGCAGGCAAGGCAAATATGTTTTTAAGTGAGGTGTTTGCCGGTTGTTTTGCCGGCACATTGAATGTGCCTGTTGAAATGTACAATAGTGATGGTAGTGCAGGCGCTGCAATAGGAGCAGGGTTAGGTACAAAAGTTTATTCATGTACAAAAGAAGCATTTGAGCATTTTAGACCCGTACAGGTGATTGAGCCAGGCAACCAGGATATATATAATGATTTTTATAACCGGTGGGTAGCACAACTGCGGAAAAAAATAAACTGATTCAATAATTTAAAGTGAGTATATGTCAGTAATAATTGGAAACAGAGAATATTTTAAAGGGATAGGAAAAATAAAATATGAAGGGATTCATTCAGATAATCCATTAGCATATCGCTGGTATGATGAAAATAAAATAGTGAATGGCAAAACGATGAAGGAATACCTGCAGTTTGCCTGTGCATACTGGCACAGCTTCTGTGGCAGTGGTGCTGATCCTTTTGGGGAGCCAACACATTTGTTTCCATGGAATGAAAAAACTGATGCTGTAGAAAAAGCAAAGGATAAAGCAGATGCAGCTTTTGAATTCATCACTAAATTAGGATTACCCTATTACTGCTTTCATGATGTAGATGCCGTGGATTATACAAATGACATCAATGAGAATGACAGGCGTTTGCAGACAATTACTGCTTACCTGGGCGAAAAACAGAAGGCCAGTGGTGTAAAACTTTTGTGGGGAACGGCTAATCTTTTCTCCAACAGAAGGTATATGAACGGGGCCTCCACCAACCCGGATTTTCATGTGCTTACACATGGCGCAGCCCAGGTAAAAGCTGCATTAGATGCTACCATCACATTAGGTGGGGAAAATTACGTATTCTGGGGTGGAAGGGAAGGTTATATGAGTTTGCTCAATACGAACATGAAAAGAGAAAAAGAGCATTTCGCCAGGTTCTTACATACAGCAAAGGATTATGCAAGAAAAAATGGTTTTAAAGGGCAATTCTTCATTGAGCCAAAACCATGTGAACCATCCAAGCACCAATATGATTATGACAGCGAAACGGTGATTGGATTTCTCCGGCAGTATGATTTATTGAGCGACTTTAGCCTTAATATCGAAGTAAACCATGCAACACTGGCAGGACACACTTTTGCACATGAATTACAAGTGGCAGCCGATGCCAACATGCTGGGAAGCATTGATGCTAACCGGGGTGATTATCAAAATGGCTGGGATACGGACCAGTTTCCTAATGATGTGTATGAATTAACAGAAGCCATGCTGGTGATATTGGAGGCAGGAGGTTTCAAAGGTGGCGGAATCAACTTTGACGCAAAGATCCGCCGCAACTCAACTGATCCGGAAGACCTGTTCTATGCCCATATCGGTGGCATGGATGCTTTTGCCAGAGCATTGATAACGGCTGACAATATTCTGCAGAAATCAGACTACAGAAAGCTAAGAGCAGAACGATATTCTTCGTTTGACAATGGAAAGGGAAGAGATTTCGAGAATGGAAAACTATCATTGGAAGATCTGAAAGCATATGCTATTGAAAATGGCGAACCAGCTATTAAAAGCGGTAAACAAGAATATCTTGAGAATATTATCAATCGTTATATTTAATCATTCAATCAATCATTTCTAATCAATTGCTTTATGAATAGTTTACAAACAAAAGATTATTTAGTATTCCTTTTCTATTTTATTGCGGTAGCTGGTTATGGTTTTTGGGTTTATCGCCGGAAGAAAAAAGCATCAGTTTCCGCCTCACATGATTATTTTTTGGCAGAAGGATCGTTAACGTGGTGGGCTATTGGTGCGTCATTGATTGCTTCTAACATTTCAGCTGAGCAATTTATTGGAATGAGTGGTAGCGGTTTTAAAATGGGACTTGCCATTGCTACTTATGAGTGGATGGCTGCTGCCACACTGATGATTGTGGCCATATTTTTTATTCCGGTGTATTTAAAGAATAAGATATACACCATGCCGCAGTTTCTGAACCAGCGGTATAATGGGACCGTCGCAATGATTATGGCGGTGTTCTGGCTATTGTTATATGTGGTGGTAAATCTCACCTCTATACTATATCTCGGTGCGTTGGCAATTGAAAGCATCTCAGGTATTGATAAAACTCTTTGCATGTATATGCTGGCAATTTTTGCCATTTTCATTACACTGGGTGGTATGAAGGTAATTGGTTATACAGATGTGATACAGGTTTTCTTTTTGATACTTGGCGGGTTGGTCACTACTTATATCGCATTAAACCTGGTGTCGGAAAAATTCGGTTCCAGTGGTGTCGTGAACGGATTTAAGATTATGACACAACAAGCCGGTGATCATTTCCACATGATATTTAAAAAGGACAATGCCAATTATATGGATTTGCCCGGATTAACAGTGTTAATCGGTGGTATGTGGATCGTAAACCTCAATTACTGGGGTTGTAACCAGTATATCACACAACGAGCATTGGGTGCAGATTTAAAGACGGCAAGGAGCGGAATTCTCTTCGCTGCTTTTTTGAAATTATTAATGCCTGTGATCGTGGTGTTACCGGGGATAGCAGCATATGTATTACATCAACAAGGAAATTTCCAAACAGAAATGCTGCAAAACGGCGAACTGAATCCTGACAAAGCGTATCCGGTCCTGCTTAACTTATTGCCTGCAGGATTAAAAGGGTTGGCTTTTGCGGCACTGACAGCAGCAGTCGTTGCTTCCCTGGCAGGAAAGGCGAATAGCATCTCCACCATTTTTACATTAGACATTTATAAAAAGAGATTGCGGCCGGAGGCGGATGAAAAGAAAATGGTGAAAATAGGAAAGATCACAGTAATAGTTGCTATGTTACTGGCTGTGTTCATTGCTCCATTGATGGGTATTGATAAGAAAGGTGGTTTTCAATACATACAGGAGTATACTGGATTTGTGAGTCCTGGAATTTTTGCAATGTTCATTTTAGGTTTTTTCTGGAAAAAAACAACGTCCAACGCAGCGCTGTTTGCGACAGTAGGCGGTTTTGCTTTCTCACTCTTTTTTAAATTCCTTCCTGGTTTCATGGATCTGTCTTTCCTGGAACAATTTGGATTTGCTAAAGCCAATGCTGAGGGTGTTTTTGAAATTCCATTCCTTGACAGGATGGGCTTTGTATTCCTTATCTGTGTTATCGGCATGGCACTTATCAGTATTGTAGAGAATCGTAGGGGTGTTAAACCGAATGGCCTTGAAGTGGATAGGAAGATGTTCAGGATGAGTCCCTCATTTACAGTTGGGGCATTAATTGTGTGCGGCATATTAGCAGCGTTGTATACTATTTATTGGTAAGAATAATTAAATGGTCCGGAACAGGCCTGAAGATGCAGTTTGCTAACAGTGATATATTTTAATTAACCTTAAAATAAAAAATCCCGCAAAAAAGAATTTGCGGGATTTTTAATACTGTTTTTCAACTGTTTATGTAGCCCGTACGGGATTCGAACCCGTATCACCACCGTGAAAGGGTGGTGTCCTAGCCCTTAGACGAACGGGCCGTCTTTACTAAAGCTGCGACGGCAGGCGCCGGTTTCGCTGCTTTTTTAGGGACGGCAAAGATAGCTTTGCAACTGTTTTTGGCCAAATGTTTTTCCATTAATTGTCCCCATTCTTTTGTGCATCACTGCAATGGCTGTTTTGATCAAATCTGATACAGTCAGACAAATGCGGTTTTATTACCTTCGCACCTCATTAAATCAAATAATCAGTCATGAGTACAGTTAAAGTTGCCATCAATGGCTTTGGTCGTATCGGTCGCCTGGTGTACCGCCAGATCTATAAAATGGAAGGTATTGACGTAGTAGCTATTAATGATCTGACCAGCCCCAAAGTGCTGGCACATCTTTTAAAATATGATAGTGCACAAGGTCGCTTTGATGCTGATGTGAAAGCCACCGAAGATTCAATAGTTGTTAACGGAGACACCGTTAGGATATATGCTCAAAAAGACCCGTCACAAATTCCATGGGGAAGCCATGATGTGGATGTGGTAATTGAAAGCACCGGCTTCTTTACAGATAAGGATAAAGCTGCTGCACATATTACCGCCGGTGCAAAAAGAGTAGTTATTTCTGCTCCCGCCACCGGCGATTTAAAAACCGTGGTATTCAACGTTAACCATAGCATATTGGATGGCAGCGAAACAATTATTTCCTGTGCATCATGTACCACCAACTGCCTGGCCCCAATGGCAAAAGTGCTGAACGATAAGTATGGTATTGTAACAGGCATTATGACTACCATCCATGCTTATACAAATGATCAGAACACCCTGGATGCGCCACATGCAAAAGGGGATCTTCGCCGTGCAAGGGCTGCAGCTGCCAATATCGTTCCGAACAGTACAGGTGCTGCAAAAGCGATTGGTCTTGTGCTGCCTGAATTAAAAGGAAAATTGGATGGTGGTGCTCAAAGGGTTCCTACCATTACAGGTTCATTGACTGAGCTGACTTCTATTCTAGGTAAAACTGTAACAGCAGAGCAGATCAATGCTGATATGAAAGCTGCTGCCAACGAGAGCTTTGGCTACACAGAAGATGAAATTGTAAGCAGCGATATTATCGGTATTCATTTCGGTTCTTTATTCGATGCTACCCAAACAAAAGTGATGACGGTTGGAGATAAGCAGCTTGTTAAAACCGTAAGCTGGTATGATAATGAGATGAGTTATGTAAGCCAGTTGGTTAGAACAGTGAATTATTTTGCCAAATTGATCAATAAATAATTGCGTTGTATATTGTATACCGCAACAGACCCGAAAAGTTTGTTGCGGTATTTTCATTTACTCTGTACATATGAAGATTAAGAATATTAATGGACTTTCTGCTGAAGATTTGCAACGGGAGGTGAGTAATGGCGGAAAATTTGTTCACTATCCGTTTACTTTATCCCTGGTTGTTGTTACTTTCAAACGTACTTCCGGTGTTTATCTTGTACGGGGAAATGAAAATGTGGTGAGAAAAGGACTTCCTTACACAATCATTTCAGTCCTTTTTGGATGGTGGGGTATACCTTTCGGTCCTAAGTACACCCTTGAAAGCATCCGTACTAATATGAAAGGAGGTAAGAACGTTACAGATGAGGTGATGGCAACAATTGCGGGCTTTGTTTTATTCAGGGAAGCCCAAAAAGAAAAAGCTCTTCATCAATAGTTACTTATTCCAAAAAAATCAATTATGTCAAAATTTGCTGCTCATGATTTTAACGGTCAGAAAGCACTGATCCGTGTTGATTTTAATGTTCCGTTGAATGACAAATTTGAGATCACCGATGATACCCGTATGAGGGCGGCTGTCCCCACTATCAAAAAAATACTGGCTGACGGTGGCATGGTAATACTAATGAGCCATCTCGGCAGGCCGAAAGATGGCCCTTCAGATAAATATTCCCTGAAACATCTTATAAAACACCTGAGCGAATTACTTGGCGGTGCAACTGTGCTGTTTGCTGATGATTGTATCGGTGAGAAAGCAAGCCTTACTGCAAGTATGATGCGGCCCGGCGAAGTATTATTGCTAGAGAATCTTCGTTTTTATAAAGAAGAAGAGAAAGGAGATGCGAAGTTTGCAGAGAAACTATCTAAACTGGGAGATGTATGGGTGAACGACGCTTTTGGCACAGCTCACCGGGCACATGCTTCCACTGCGGTTATTGCACAATTTTTTCCTGCTGAAAAAAGATTGTTTGGTTTGGTGATGGAAGGCGAAGTTTCCAGTGCTGAAAAAGTATTGCATAAAGCCGAAAAACCATTTGTTGCTATCATCGGGGGAGCCAAAGTGAGTGATAAGATACTGATCATTGAGAATTTGCTGGAAAGGGCAACTGATATAATTATTGGCGGCGGTATGGCTTACACATTCATGAAAGCACAAGGAGGGAAAATTGGAAATTCCTTATGTGAAGAGGATCGCTTGCAAACAGCATTGGATATTTTGAGAAAAGCTGAAGCGAAAGGAGTTTGTATACACCTGCCTTCAGATTCTGTGATAGCAGATAAATTTGCTGCGGATGCACAAACATCAGTAGCCCCAAGTAATAATATTCCAGATGGCTGGATGGGACTGGATATTGGTAATATGGCCTGTGAGCAATTCTCCAATGTCATAAAAAAATCGAAGACAATACTCTGGAATGGCCCTATGGGTGTTTTTGAAATGCCAAAATTTCAGCATGGCACCAAAACTATTGCCGTTGCTATTGCCGAAGCCACTCAAAACGGCTCTTTTTCACTTGTTGGCGGCGGCGATTCTGTTGCGGCTGTCAACCAGTTTGGCTTTGCTGAGAAAGTAAGCTATGTCTCTACCGGTGGAGGTGCAATGCTGGAATATTTTGAAGGGAAGGTACTTCCGGGCATAGCTGCTGTTTCAGGAGTTTCATAATGGCGATCTATTTTACATTAATTTATTTTTCTGGTTTGGATTTTTAAGTGAAATTTATAGCTAACCTTAAATTTTTGCTATGAAAAAATTATTCCTTCTTTTGCTTGTATCAATTATAGCAACCACAAATCTCAAGGCTCAAAAAATTATTCCCATCGAGCATAATGGTGTAAAGTATGAAGTTCTTGATATGACTTCAAAAGGTAAAGTAATGTGGGGTGGCTATGGGGAAGAGATCGCAGCTGATGCAGCTAAAAGTGAATCAAACGGAGCTGCCAATACCAACGCTATTGTCACTGCTGTCGGAAAAAATGCCGGGTTTGAAGGAAAGCCTTATGCTGCCAAGCTGTGCAGCGAAGCAACAAACGGTGGCAAGGATGATTGGTATTTGCCTTCCAAAGATGAGTCCGATGCTATTTATACTTTTAAAGATAAATTCAATGTAGAGGAAAGGGGCACCATTTGGACATCAACTGAAGCTAATGCCACCCAGGCTGTTACGAAGTATTGGTACACCGGGGCTTATTATAATATGCAGAAAGTGGACGAAAATCATTTCGTTTGTATCAGAAAAGTAGAATAGCCTTTGTTATAGCTTCCTTACCTCAATGATTTTATCGGTGTTGCTTCCATTACTGGTGCAGATGTAAACCTTGCCACCCGGAGAAATACAAACATCCCTCATTCTTCCGTAGGTGCCGGCAAAAAACTCTGTGGTAGAAGTGATACCAGTATGAGCAGCATCTAATTGTAATTGATAGAGTCTTGATTCTTTCAATGCTACCATCAGCAATGAGTTTTTCCATTGCGGTATCAGGTCATTGTTATAAAAATCAAGACCACAAACGGCTATCGTTGGTGTCCATGCTTTTAATGGTTCTCTTACATTATTAGCTGTGCAAAATGTTTGCTCGGTGCCTGCGTCACAAAAACCGGGTACATTTGGCCAGCCATAGTTTCGTCCTTTTTCAATGATATTTATCTCATCATCAGTGCTTGGACCATGTTCACTGCTGTATAGTATGTTATTAGCATAAACTAACCCCTGTGGATTTCGGTGGCCAAAACTCCAGTACGGATTTCCTGCCACAGGATTATCAGATGGGATGGTTCCATCAAGGTTCAACCGGAGGATTTTTCCATTAACGACAGAAGTGTTTTGTGGTAACGATTGGTTTGCAGCATCACCTGTGGTGATAAATAGTTTTAAATCAGGGGTAATTAAAAGGCGGCACCCATTGTGAATAGATGAAGCAGTTATGTTCTCGATAATTGTTATGGGGCTTACAAGTGATGTTCCGTTATACGTAAAACGAACAACCTTTTCTTTGTAGCCGCCGGAATTATAATTATAGGCCACAAATACATGAGGTGTAGTTGGAAAATTGGGATGTAACACCATTCCGAGCAATCCTCCTTCACCCGTTGATACAACTTCAGTTATAGTATGTAAAAGCGAAACTGTTCCGGTTGTCGGGTTCACCCGGCTTATCTTTCCGGCCCGTTCCGTCATCCAGATAAAATTATCCGGTCCCCATAATATTTCCCAGGGGAAGTTCAGCCCTTGAACAATAACAGAGTCTTTAATAGTAACCGAACCCGGTGCAGGGGGATTGCCGGGGCTACTACTCTTCGATTTTTTGCACTGCGAGAAAACTATTAAAGTAATAATAGCAACTGCAGATACTTTTTTTACCAGGTTCATAAAAGCTGAATTTGAGGTATGCGGCGCTAAAACCATGCCGCAGAGTTATCAAAATCGTTGTTTGGCCGGCAATAATACTTGATCAACCGAAATTTTACCTTGCTGAACTACCGAAAATACTAATTTTACTATCTAATAAAAATTATAACAATGAAAGGAACCCGTAACATTATGCTGCTGTCAGTAGCAGCATTTGTATTGATCTTATTTGTTTGGGGCTGCAGCAGTTACAATAAAATGGCTTCAGCTGAAACAAAAATTGAAGGTAAGTGGGGGCAGGTGGAAGTACAATTCAACAGAAAGGCAAAATTGTACACCGATGTTGTTAATGCTATTAAAGGGGCTGCAAAAAATGAAGACACTACCCTGATAAAGATTGTTCAGATGCGTTCAAGAATACCTGACATCAAACCAGACCCCAATAATCCGCAACAGTTGGGTGAGGTGGACAGGCAATATGCAAACCTGGGAAAATCTATCCTGAATATCAATTTTGAGAACTATCCTACACTGCGTACACAGGAAATGTTTATTGGTTTGCAGGCTCAGATTGAGGGAACTGAAAACAGGATTGGTACTGCCATTAAAGACTGGAATGATGAAGTGACCAGTTTTAATTCAAACATAGTACGATTCCCCAAAAATATGCTGGCAAGCATGTTTGGGTTTAAGAAAAAGGCAAATTACAAGGCACCAGAGGGATCTAATGATGTACAGGTTGACTTCAGCAAATAAACCATTGACAATTGTTTCCCTTATTTAGAAAAAAAAGGTCACTCTTTAGTGAAGAGGATAACCGTATTATTGTTAAAGCCATACGCCATGCTGAGCAACGCACCAGCGGTGAAGTAAGGGTTTTCGTTGAAAGCCGTTGTAGCTGGGTGGATGCTATTGACAGGGCAGCAGAGATATTCTTCACCCTGCAAATGGAAAAAACTGAACAGCGAAATGCGGTATTGGTATACATTGCCCTGAAAGACCGCCAGCTTGCTGTATTTGGTGATGAGGGAATTCATAAAAAAGTTGGTACAGAATATTGGCATAAAGTCGTGGCTGAGATGCTTTCTACTTTCAATAAGGAAGATTATGCCAAAGGAATTGCTGAATGTGTAATACAGATTGGAGAGGCCCTTACCACTCATTTCCCATTTGACAGAGACACTGATAAAAACGAATTGCCTGATACTATTGTTTTTGGCCGGTAAGATCAATGAAGAAACTTTTATTCATATTCAGCCTTCTGCTTTCAGTTTGTGCTTCAGCACAGATAGAAAAGGTAATCCCAAAGCGGCCAAACCCACCGAAACTAGTTAATGATTTTACTGGCACACTTACGGATTACCAGGTTGCGGCCCTGGAAAATAAACTTGTAGCCTTTGACGACAGCACTTCCAACCAAGTGACTGTCGTAATAATTAACTCAACTGAGGATTATGCTATTGATGAAGTTGCTTTAGAGTTAGGAAGAAAATGGGGTGTTGGAAATAAGGATAAGAATAATGGTATTGTTCTGTTGATAGCTAAGAACGACAGAAAGATGACCATTCAGGTTGGGTATGGTCTTGAAGGTGCACTTCCGGATATTACAGCCAAAAGTATCATCGATCATGAGATTAAACCCGCCTTCAAAGAAAATAACTATTACAGGGGGATTGATCTTGGAACAGATGCAATTATTAAGGCAACAAAAGGCGAGTATAAGGCGCCTGATAATTATGGAAGTAAAAAGAAAAAAGGCCTTAGTGTCAGTACTATCATTGTAATTATTATTGTTTTGCTCATCATTTTTGGTGGTGCTGGTTCTGGTGGGGGCACTTATGTTTCCCGTGGTGGTATCGGAGGTTGGAGTGGGGGCGGTAGCGGTTGGTCTGGTGGTGGCGGAAGTAGTGGCGGAGGCTTTGGTGGTTTCGGAGGTGGAAGTTTTGGAGGTGGTGGAGCTAGCGGTGACTGGTAGAAAAATAGTTACGATAGATTATTAATAAGAAACCCTCCTGAACTAATCGGAGGGTTTCTTAATTCAAATAATCAGATGAAAACATTAGAATCCTTTTTTGTCTTCTTCTGGTAGTTTTGATTTGATATAATCAGCAAGTTCTTTAAGCTGGGTGTTGCCTGCATTGTCTTTTGCATCCTTATCCTTCTTAGCTAATATCCCTTTTAAGATAACACCATTAATAAAGGGGTTTGTTTGGTTTTGATAAGCTTCTGGAACTCCGTCTCTGAATTTTACAATTTCATCCACACCCCATTTAACTTTCTCAGGATTTTTGATAGCTGATAAATAAGTGCTTAATGTATTTAAAGTTTGAAATTTTCCCTGACTCATCGGCATTTTTGCAAAGTCGCCAATGATTTTGTCAGCCATACTTTCATCTCCTGATTTCACAATTTCATTCATAATAGCTTCCTGTAAATTTCCTTTTGCTGGCTTATCACTCATTTGTTTTGCCAGTGCTGTAGCCAGAGCTGGATCTGCTTTACCAAGAGCGGTCAGTGCATTGCCTGCAACGGTGTAAGATGAATCGTATACGGCTGCTTTGAACGTGGCGATGTAGTCAGGTTTTTTATATTCGCCTAACTTCTGAATTGCACTTGCCCTTACAATTGACGACTTGTCTGATTTTACAAGATTCAGCAATACAGGTTCGAAACTTGTTTTAACTAGCTCCTTCCGCAGGTCCGCTTTGCTGATAGCAAAATTGCGAAGTCCCTGGTATTTATCAGTCAGGGCGGTTTTTATTAATTCGACTGCTTTTGGATCATCAAGTTTTTTGGAAGCGAAGTCAATAGCTTCTCTTCTGTCTACATAGTTGCCTGCATATTTGTACTGGTGAATATAGTTGTCAAGTGTTTTATTGTCTTTTTTTGTCCAGAGGGTGATCTTGTCTGCATCTACATTTATCAGATCCGGTCTTTTGGTATAATCGAATGTAAATGTATCAACAGCATTTTTTGCCCACACGTTATAACGTACTTTATTAGCACCATCATAAATATCAACGGCTAAGGGCAGCTTGAAATACTTGCCTGATTTCTGTGTTTGCTTAATAATTACATTTACTTTTCCTGTCGCATCATTGTACACATAGTCTATATCCACACTGGGATGTCCATTTCCAAAATACCATTGGTTGAAATACCAGTTCAGGTCACGACCGGTTACTTCTTCAAATGCCAAACGCAATTGGTGAGCTTCTGCAGATTTGAACTTGTTGGTGGTTAAATAATTATTGATTGACCTAAAGAATGCACTGTCTCCAACATAGTTTCTGAGCATATGAAGAATCCGACCACCTTTCTGGTAACTTACTGCGTCAAACATATCCTCCCGGTGTTCATAATGAAAGCGAACAAGGTCTTTCTTGTCGCTGCCGCTTTGCAGGTAATTTTGCATGTCCTGGTAATTTTGTGCATCTCCCGCATCTTTCCCGTTCTTGTATTCATCCCACAGTGTTTCGCTGTAATTAGCAAAAGATTCATTTAGTGTAAGATTGCTCCAGCTTTCTGTAGTTACATAATCTCCAAACCATTGGTGAAAAAGTTCATGAGCAATAGTGCTTTCCCAGTTATTCCCATCTACAAGTTCTCTTGCATCCTGTTGTGCACTTTCCTGGTGAATGGTTGCCGTTGTATTTTCCATTGCTCCAGCTACATAATCTCTGCCGGTAATTTGTGAATATTTCACCCAGGGATAATCGACCCCTGTAATTTTTGAAAAAAAGGTCATCATCTCGGGGGTGTTACCAAATATTTGCTTGGCAACGGGTGCATATTCTTTTTCTACATAATAATTTACTTCTTTGTCCTTCCACTTATCTTTTATTATGGCATATTCGCCTACGCCTAAAAAGAAAAGGTAAGGGGCATGAGGGAGATCCATTTTCCAGTAATCTGTCCTTGTGCCGTCAGAATTTTTCTTTTGTGAAACTAATTTGCCATTTGAAAGAGTTACATATTTATTGTCTACTGTTACAGTCAATTCTTGAGTACAGCGTTGATTGGTTCTGTCAATGGTAGGAAACCAGGCAGAACTGGATTCTGTTTCGCCCTGAGTCCAAATTTGTGTTGGCTTGTCTTTCTCTTCTGCTTTGGGGTTTATGAAATACATTCCTTTAATGCCGAGCATAGCACCCTGGCTGTATTTTTCTTCAAATTCATCAGGTTTAGCAGTATATTCTATATAGACAATATAGTTCTCATTTGCTTTGTATGTCCTGTCAAGTTTGATTCTCAGGTTCCAGTCATTATATTCATATTTTAGTGGAATTTGCTGAGTGCCTTTTACGAGAGCAACCTTTTTTAGCTCCATGCCTTTAGCATCCAGGTTTAAGGAATCGGTAGGATAGAAGTGTGGTTTCAGGGTGATCCATGCTTTACCATACAGGTATGATTTACTAAAATCTGGTTTTATTTCCAGTTTTGTATGTACCAGGTTATTGATTTTAGTAGCCGTCTCCCGGTATTCTTTTTTCCATGAAGTATCAGCAGATGGCTGAGCCATTGTGATATGTCCGGATGCTAAAAAAATAGCAGCAAACATTATTTTTTTCATATAGATTATTTAAGTGCCGCAAATTTAGATAAGGCAGTAGTTTCAAAACGAATAAAAAGGATGGGAGGTTACAGTATTAACAAGTTATTGTGGCCAGGGTGAACAAAGTCAGTGGATTTGAATTAATTTTACTTTATTACCAATACCGGGAAAAATGAAAAAACTCCACCTGTGTCTTTTACTTTCATTGACTGTATTGTCAGCCACAGCCCAAAAAGTATACTTTATTTACATACAAACTGAATCTGAACAACCCTTTTTCGTGAAAATGAATGGAAAAATCCAGAGTTCGGCAGCTTCAGGATATATCATATTGTCCAAACTTGTTGATAGCACTTATTCTTTCAGCATTGGTTTTCCGCAGGGTAAATGGGCAGAGCAGAACTTTTCCGTATCTGTAAATAAGAAAGATCATGGCTTCCTTTTAAAGAATTTTGGAGAAAAGGGCTGGGGGCTTTTTGATTTACAAACTATGGTTGTTCAAATGGCCGTTGCTGGCAATGCCTCCGCAGATACTAAACCAGAGCAAGAAAAAAATGAGGTATCTGCGTTTACTGAAATCCTTTCTAGGGCTGCAGATGACCCTTCGCTGAAGGAAAGACCTTTTCAACCAAAAAAAGAAGAAAGAAAAGCGGAAATAACAGTGCAGGAAGTAGCAAAAAAGGAAGAACTCAAAGTAGAAGCAAAAGAGTCAGTAACACCCGGCACCATCGAAGTGGTTGAGGCACCGGTTGCGAAAACGGAGACTCCAAAAACTGAAACCGCCATATCAAAACCTGCCGATGTGATTGAGCAAACCTCGGCAAAAAAGGACGAGTTAAAAACCGAAGTAAAGGAACAGGCAACTACAAAGTCAATCGAAGTGGCTGAAAAACCCTTGGAAAAGAAAGAAGAGGTAAGGACAGACATAAAAGAGCAGCCAACTACTAGTATTGAAGCTGCGGTTACAGAGGTTTATAAGACTTCCCAGGTAAAGAAGTGGGCTGAAAGTTCTACGACAGAAGGCTTCGGTCTTGTATTTATTGATGATTATGATAATGGTGTAAAAGACACAATCCGCCTTGTTATTCCTAATCCCAAGCCAGCGATAAATGTAATTAAGGAAGAACTTAAAGACGAGAAAAAATTTCTTGAAATAAGCACCGAAACTTCTAAGAATGGAGAAAATAAAGCAATTACTCCCGAAACGGTAGCATCAGGGAAAACTAGTCTTAAGAATAATTGCATAGAAATAGCAACGGAAACGGACTTCTTTAAACTTCGAAAAAAAATGGCTGCAGGTGAAAGTGATGATGATATGATAGCTGAGGCAAAAAGATATTTTAAAGAAAAATGTTTCAGCACGTCACAATTAAAAAATCTGGGATCTTTGTTTTTAACTGATGAGGGCAAGTATAATTTTTTTGATGCGGCGTATAAATTCGTATCAGATATAGATGCGTTCCATTCACTGCAGGCTGAATTAAAGGATGAGTATTATCTGAGTCGTTTCAAGGCAATGATTCGTAATTAAGCAGCTATGTCTCGCTATTTCTTAGAAGTTTCTTATAAGGGCACTGCTTACAGCGGTTTTCAGACGCAGAAAAATGCCAACACAATTCAGGCAGAAGTAGAAAAGGCATTCGCTATTCTTCAAAAAGAGAGCATCATAATGACCGGTTCGTCCAGAACAGATGCTGGGGTTCATGCTTTCCAGAATTATTTTCATTTTGATTATTCCGGAACGATTAATCCCAACTTCATTTATAAGATTAATGCGATCCTCCCGGGTGATATCGTGGCAAAAAAACTCTATCCCGTAACGGACGAATCACACTGTCGTTTTGATGCACTTAGTAGGGAGTATAGTTATTATATCTATCGTCAGAAAGATCCCTTCCTTAAGGACAGGGCTTTCTTCTTTCCTTATAAGCTCGATTTTGATATGATGAGGGAAGCTGCTGATATCGTAAAAGAATACACAGATTTCACATCTTTTTCTAAAAGGAATACACAGGTTAAAAATTTTGTTTGTCAGGTTGAGGAAAGTAAATGGATTTTGGAAAGTAACTACTTGGTTTATAACGTAAAAGCCAATAGATTTTTGCGGGGAATGGTTAGGGCTTTAACAGCAACAATGCTGAAAATTGGCAGGGGGAGAATATCCTTAGTAGAATTTAGAAGTATAATTGAAGCAAAAGATTGCACCAAGACTAGCTTTGCGGTTCCTCCACATGGGCTATTTTTAATGCGGGTTAAATACCCTGAAGTATTTAAAGAGTGAATTTTGCTCCCTAAAAGCCTACCCACGGCTTTTTACAGTATCAGAATAGAAGTTATTCAGGTATGATCTGAAAGCTCTTTTTTAGCGAATTAAGTCAAGTCTTGAAAAAACTAGTTTTCTTGTCAAATGACTTGGAAAATCTATTACTCTGAATCCCTTGCCAGCAGCGCATTTCATTGACTATTAACATTTTTCTTTTCCAATTTATTTGTTAGCAAGTATTACATCCTTATCTTTGCCGCCCGTTCAAATAAAACGGACTAGTTCTCTGAAGATTGTGAATACACTGTGAGGCAAATGTGAACAAAACAAAGCTTAAAAATTTGCTGGTAAGCTTCAAACCCCTACCTTTGCCGTCCGCCTTAAAAAAGCAGATTCAGTTCTTCACAAAACAAATTGATTTTCACTCCAAAAGATTCTGATTTTATTGAAAAATAATTGATGAAAAATTTGGTAGAAATAAATCGGCCCTTACCTTTGCACTCCCATTCAAAAAATGGGTGGCGGTAAAGCCAAAAGATCTTTGAAAGTTGGGAAACAATAGCACTTTATTCCGATAGCCATCGGAATAAAACAAATAAGGTAAGTCAAGCGAATAACATTCGATTTGACACGTTAATTTTCTCTTGAGAATTTTATACTGTCAGTATCAAACTTCATTTACAATGGAGAGTTTGATCCTGGCTCAGGATGAACGCTAGCGGCAGGCTTAATACATGCAAGTCGAGGGGCAGCATGACTGTAGCAATACAGTTGATGGCGACCGGCAAACGGGTGCGGAACACGTACAGAACCTTCCTTCGAGCGGGGAATAGCCCAGAGAAATTTGGATTAATACCCCATAGTATATTGAAGTGGCATCACTTTAATATTAAAGATTTATCACTTGAAGATGGCTGTGCGGCTGATTAGATAGTTGGCGGGGTAACGGCCCACCAAGTCTGCGATCAGTAACTGGTGTGAGAGCACGACCAGTCACACGGGCACTGAGACACGGGCCCGACTCCTACGGGAGGCAGCAGTAAGGAATATTGGTCAATGGACGAAAGTCTGAACCAGCCATGCCGCGTGGAGGATGAAGGTCCTCTGGATTGTAAAC
>JBGAQD010000015.1:0-75545 GCA_044220915.1 Chitinophagaceae bacterium | reverse complement strand
GATCTGAGACTTGCAACCAACAATGGAAACACTGGAAATATCAATTTAAGAACTTCTGGAACCGACCGGCTTACAGTTAACAGTAATGGCCTTGTTGGTATAGGAACAACTACACCATCTGAAAAATTAGACATTGTACTTGGAACTTCAGACGATGGAGGATTAAGAATCGGGGAGTCTACAAAAAAGGTTGCTTTCTTAGGAGATTCCACCACCACAAACGAAAATGGTGTATTGCGTTTATTTGATAATGCACAAAGCGAAACTGTCAGGTTTGGAGCCAATACAAGCAGCTTTCTGATGGGCGGCAATATGGGTATTGGAACCACAAGCCCAACGAATGATTTAACCATTAATTCGTCAAGCCCGGCTATTCAATTACAAAACTCGGGTGTTAATAAAGGTTTTCTTTCCGTTAGTGTAGATGATCTGATACTTGCAACCAACAGTGGAAACACAGGAAATATCAATTTAAAAACTTCCGGAACCGACCGGCTTACAGTTAACAGTAGCGGCCTTATTGGGATAGGCACTACCACTCCCAATTCTACACTAACTATCAGGGGACTTGACCCCCAAATTCAATTACAGGGCAATAGTGGGGCTGACAGGGGCTTTTTGAATCTTTCAGGTTCTGATGTGAAAATTGGAACCAACAATGGCAATACCGGAAAATTTATTGTACGTACAGACGGTGAAGACAGAATGGCTGTTCTTAGCAATGGTAATGTTGGAATTGGCAACACTTCTCCAGGTAACAGACTGGAGGTGACAGGTAATACAACAGGCTATGTTCAGCATATTGAAAATGAGAGCTACGAGGGGAGTGGCCTTGTAATTTCAATTAAATCTAATAATACATATGGTTCTAATAATAATTTTCTTGGATTCAGGCATTGGAATGGCTCAAATTACTATACGAATGGCTGCATAGAAGGGTTTACTTATAATGGGTGGGGCCTTACAAGTATAACTAATTGGTGTGAAGTTTATGATATGATAGGTCTTCCAAGTAGTTTAATGAGTTTAGCTTCAGCATTTGGAAATGCACAAATAGCGGCTGCTTGTATGGATGATGGGGTACGCTACCAGTCAACAGGAGCAGATTATGCCGAATGGCTGCCCCGGGAAGATCCTGCCAAAAAAATATTACCCGCAAGTGTAGTGGGTGTAAAGAATGGAAAAATATCATATGTAACGGAAGGAGCCGACCAGGTAATGGCTATATCTACCAGGGCGGTGGTACTGGGCAATATGCCACAGGACGATAAGAAAGCGGATTATGAAACAGTGGCTTTTATCGGCCAGGTGCATGTCTGGGTGCAGGGCAATGTGAATGCCGGTGATTATATTGTTGCTTCAGGCAAGAACAATGGAGTTGCGGTGGCAGTATCTCCGGATAATATTACCATAGATGATATGAAGAATATTCTTGGTCGCTCATGGGAAACTAAAAAAGGAGAAGTAAACCTGGTGAATACAGTTGTAGGTTTGAAAACTGCTGAGTATGCAGCACTCATGAAAAAGCAAATTGACAAAACAAAACAGCTTGAAGAACAGATGGCAAAAATAACAGCAGAACTGAATCAGGTAAAAGAAAGCCAGGCAAAAGACATGGAGCAAATCAAAAAAGCTCTCAATCTGAATGTACGTAATTAAAGCAACAAGCCATGAAGCACTATTCACCATTTGAATCAGCAATCATTAACCCAAATACACTGACACTCCCTACCTGCAAAGGGCTTGAGGTTATTGATACATCAACTATCGTCAGGGTGGAAGCCATGAGCAATTACAGCAAACTGTTTTTCATCAACGGTAAAACATTGGTGGTGGCCAAAGTTTTACATTGGTTCGAACAATCCTTATCAGCCATCCAGTTTATAAGAACACATCGTACGCATCTGATCAATAAGAATTATATCAGGCAATATATCAATGAAAGCGGCGGTAAAATAAGATTGCATAATGGCGAATACATTGATGTTTCCAAAAGAAAGAAAAGTCATTTTCTGAAATGCTGGTTTGAAGCAGCGGCATAAATTCTACCTGCTTGTAAAACCTGCCTTTCACGGGGAGGTTTTTTGTTTTTCCCTTTCAGTTTATTAAAAACCCCCCGGTAGAAACCGGGGGGAACAACTAAAAAACACTAGCTTATTGCTACCGTTTCATTGGAACGAACTATCATCAGTCGGGTTTTTTCCCGTCTAAGAAGGTATTGATGGTGCTTATTTGTGTTTGATTGTTTTGGTCAGTTTTGACCTCGATGCTGCTGTAGAAGTTCTCTACCTGGGTATTGTTGTTATACAATTCCATGTTGCGGCGGATATAAGCCGGCACGGTTTCAAACTCATTATTGGGGTCAGCAGCGTTAACATTGAATGACAAGTTTCTCAACTTGTGCAAACGTTCAGCTGCCCTACGTTTTTGCTCTTCGGTTTCGTCCTGCATCGCAGGGTCTTCAACCTCGGGAAACAAAGGTGTCTGAGCCTGATGGGCCAACGGCATATCCGCCGCAGGAATGTCATCCCGTTCTATTATTTGCATTTGCAACTCAAGGAGTTCTTCCTGCTCGTTGCTGGCAAGTTTTAACGGGACCGGTTCTTCGGCAGAAGTCTTTGAGGTAACGACCTCTGGTTTAGATTCTGCGTAGATATTGGACGGTCTGGCCAGATAACCCCCCGATGCTGCAGACACCGGAGTTGTTGTACTACTAGTACTATCTTTCATGCTGCCAATGAGCTCAGCATCTTTTTCCTTAATAGTTGGGAGAACGGATTGTCTTTGCGGAATCGAATTTATACTTTCATCTTTTCCCACTATTGACATTTTGCCAACAGTAGAATCACCTGTCTTTTCAACAGTAGTATTACTAAGTAATTTCTCTTCCGGCGGGGTTTGCAGTTCGAAATGAATGATGACGGGTTCTTCTTCCTGTTTGATGTCGGTGATGTCGATAACCGGTGCTTGCATAACGGGCAACTCTTCCACCAGCTTTGGTGCCAGGTAATCTTCTTTGGCGGCCGGCTTCAGCTCTTCTTCCATTACTTCCATCTCTTTTTCGATAACAGCTGGTGTCTCCACTATGGCAACCGGTGCTTTTGGTTCTTCCACCTGCCCGAGCACCATTACTATTTTCTCTTCGGCTTTGGGTTCTTCTTTCTTCACCACAGGTTTTGCAAACGGGTCTTTGTGTTCGAAACCGGTTGCTATCAGTGTGATGCCGATACGGTCGCCAAGGGTGGAATCATATCCCATACCGAGGATAACATCGGTGTTCTCCCCTGCCTGTGTTAACAGGTAGTTCTGTATCACTTCCACTTCGTCCATAGTAAACTCATGTTCACCGGCAGCGGAGTTGATATTGATGAGTATCCATTTAGCACCTTTGATATCATTATCATTAAGCAAAGGTGAGTTCATAGCCTCTTCGATGGCTTTCTGTGCCCTGTTCTCGCCGGATGCTTCTGCATTACCTAGGATGGCGACACCACCGTTACGCATTACGGTACACACATCGGCAAAGTCCACATTGATCTGGCCAGTGCTGTTGATGACATCCGTGATGCATTTAGCTGCGGTTGCCAATACATTGTCGGCCTTTTCAAATGCTTCCCGCATTTTCAAATTGCCAAACTGGTGGCGCAATTTATCATTGCTGATAACGAGCAGTGTATCCACATAACCTTTCAGAATCTTTATTCCTTCTTCCGCCTGTTGCTGCCGTTTCTTTCCTTCGTAAGCAAATGGCGTTGTAACGATGCCGACAGTAAGGATACCAAGATCCTTACAAATTTTAGCAATGATGGGTGCACCACCTGTACCTGTGCCACCACCCATGCCGGCAGTGATAAAAGCCATCTTGGTGTTTACTTCCAGTATGCGTTTTATTTCTTCGAGTGATTCTTCTGTTGCCTGGCGGCCAATGTCAGGATTGGCACCGGCACCCAAACCTTGTGTAAGGTGTGGCCCGAGTTGTATCCTGTTAGGTATGCCACTGTTGGCCAATGCCTGTGCATCGGTATTACATATTACAAAGTTGACACCCTCTATCTGCTGGCTGAACATGAAGTTCACCGCATTGCCGCCACCGCCACCCACACCAATCACTTTCAGGATGGATGATTTTTCTTTAGGCAGATCAAAATGTATCATAGTGTTGAATTTAAGCTGGCTCTCAAAAAGCCGTTGGTAATTGGGTTAGTACTTTCTTATAAGTTTATAATTTTTTGTCTTCTTCTTCTTTGAACAGGTCGATGATACCATCTTTGAACTTGCCCCAGAAGCCGGTCAGGTTTTTTCTTCTCTTCACTTCTTTTTCACTTACTTCCTCTTCTGTTGCCACTGTTACTTCTTCCTGTGTATTATTCTTTAATCCATCAGGCACTTCCACTTTCCTGTATTCTTTTTCAAATTGCTTGCGGTTATGCTCATAATCATCATACCCTTTCAGGATAAGACCTATACAGGTGGAGTAAGTTGGCTTTGCCAGTTCCTCAATATGGCCACCGGCAAGATGTTCGTTGGGGAAACCAATTCTTGCAGGCAAGCCTGTTACATATTCCGTGAGCTGGATAAGATGTTTTAATTGTGACCCGCCACCGGTAAGGATGATACCACCATTCAGCATGCGGTTTTCTAAACCAACTTGTTTCAGATGATAGGTAACAAAATCCATGATCTCACTCATTCTCGCCTGGATGATGTTGGCCAGGTTCTTCACACTGATCTCTTTGGCAGGCATTCCCCTCAGGCCGGGGATAGTGATGTAGGCATTTGATTTTGCTTCGTTCGCCAATGCAGAACCAAATTGTACTTTCATCTGCTCGGCCTGTGTTTTCAACACACCGAGACCTGTCTTGATATCGTTTGTGATGTTCTCACCAGCGAATGGGATAACAGCTGTGTGCTTCAAAATACCTTCATAGAAAACAGCCAGGTCCGTTGTACCTCCACCGATATCAACGATGGCCACACCTGCTTCGAGGTCTTCTTGTCCCATTACGGCAGAGGAAGAAGCCAATGGCTGTAATACCAGGTCTTTTGTATGCAGGCCTGCTTTCTCTACACTGCGGTTGATGTTCTTGATAGCATTCTTATCACCGGTGATGATGTGGAAGTTGGCACCGATTTTCACACCACCATACCCGATGGGGTTAGGGATATTCTGAAAATTATCCACGGTAAACTCCTGTGGAATCACATCAATAATCTGGTCGCCGGCAGGAATATATGTTTTGTACTGGTCGTCGATCAACTGGTCAATTTCTCTTTGAGTGATCTCTTCTTCTGTTCTCTGCCTTACAATATCACCACGGGTCTGTAAACTTTTGATGTGGTGACCGGCAATACCGACGTACACTTCGTTGATGTCGAGATTGGGATTAGAAGCAAAGCAATTCTCTAAAGCACTCTTGATGGCTTTGATGGTCTCATCAATGTTGAGCACCTGCCCGTGCTTTACGCCATTGGAGTTGGATTTTCCGAATCCGAGGATCTCCAGTTTGCCGTACTCATTCTTACGTCCGGCAATTACAGCGATCTTGGTTGTTCCAATGTCAAGACCGACAATAATGGGTTGTTCGTTGTTCATGATTGTTGTTTTTAGTTGTTGTTGTTTTTATCGAAATAGTTGTTTGTCGTTAATTATATCCGCCATTCGCATCTTCTACCGGTTTCTTCGGCATCACTGCCTTGGGTTCTTTCTTTTTCTCGGGTGGCTTCGGCTTATCGTTCTTCACAGGTTTTGGATTGTCCGTTTTCTTTTGACCGGTCTTGGATACAAAAGATTTCACAGGGTTGGGACTATCATTGCTCTTAGGGTTAATCTGGTTATTATCCTGTAATGCTGGATCTGGTGCTGATGCAGAGTCGGTTTCGAGTTTTACCAATGGTGGCATGGCTCTGATTACTGTGTCATTCTCCGCTTCTACGGACTGGCGCAACAGCTTTTCAACATTTCTTCGCAGTTGAACAGAGTCGATCTTTGCATCTCCGGCATATTTTGAAACCACTACCTGTCCTTTGTATTGCACATCAATGACCTTGTATTTATCAAATCCTGTTTTACTTAATACTTGTTTGTAAAACAGCAGGAGGCGGTGGAATTTCTTATCGATATTCTCCCCGTTGCCCAGCTTTACTAAATGATTACCCACCACCGGAATCATTTCAAAATCCCTATCGGCTGTAATATCAATCTGCGACACTTGTGACATCCAGAAAGGATCATTCATGATATAGTTAGCCGCAACCCTTATATTATTCAGTAACAGACTGTCACTCGCATTCAGTTTCTTCTTGTCTGGGAAACCGGTAAATACAGGCACCCTTGCACTTAATTTATCTGACAACGGCATCTTTCTTCCAAGACTGTCGATATAAAAAGAATTACCTGCTGTAGTGAACACTCTTGCTACCGGTTCTTTTTCTGTTATGGTGATATGTAATACATCCCTGTTATCGAAATAGAGTTCTGCATTATCAATCCAGGTGTTATGTTCGAGCATTACTTCCAGTTCATGCAGTTTGAAAGAAGCGATCTGCTCTCCCCTGATATTTCCTTTTGTTGCTTTCATCAGCAACTGCTCCACGTCTTTCTCATCAATAAAGAAATTATTCTGTACCCCATTCAGTGTGATCGTATAATCCTTACACCGGCCTTTGTTCTTCTTGCTGATTGCTGCAAGTAACAAAGTGAGCATACCAGCTCCGATGCACAGCCAGACTGTGATAAACATTACTTTTCTTATGGTTGATCTTGCATTCACTCTTTATATTTCTTTTAATTCATTTGCTATTGGTTCTACCAGCATATCTATATCCCCTGCACCTGCTGTTATCAGTACTTCCCCGAATTCTTTATTAAGTGTCTCTGCATAATCCTCTTTTATCCAATCCATCAATGCATTCTTCGACATTACACTCCTGTTATCGTTCTTCATTTTATGCAATATCATTTCGCTGTTAACTCCTGCTACCGGTAACTCCCTTGCCGGATAGATCGGTAGCAAGATCGCTTCATCCGCCAGGTCCAGCACTTCTGCAAATCCATCGGCCAGGTCACTTGTTCTGCTGTACAGGTGCGGTTGAAATATCACTGTACATTTTTTTTGTTTGAACAAGGCTTTAGCCCCGTTGATCAAAGCCCTTAATTCTTCCGGGTGATGTGCATAGTCATCAATAAATACCAGCCTGTCGTTCTTGATTACATATTCAAATCTTCTCTTCACCCCCCTGAAATTTTCCAGCGCAGCTTTGATCTTCTCCTTGTCAATTCCCAAAGAACTGGCTACGACTATAGCTGCTACCGCATTCTCCACGTTATGCATACCCCCCATATTCAACCGCAACCTTTCAAACTCTTTTTTAGCTTCCGTCACATCATCTGTATACATCATTACATCAAATTCGTAACCTCCGTCCATCATCCTGATATTGTCAGCATAAGCTGCAGCACTGTCATTCTGCAGGCTGTATGTATAGAATTCCTTCGTCATTATGTCCTTTGCCCTTTCTAAACCAAACTTTGCGATCAGCAGCCCCCCGGGTTTTACTTTCTTACTGAAATCAATAAAAGCCTGTTCCACCGCTTCCGCTGTACCATATATATCCAGGTGGTCTGCATCCATGGCGGTGATGATGGCGATATCTGGACTTAATTTCAAAAAACTCCTGTCGTATTCATCTGCTTCTATCACACAAACATTTTTCTCATTGCTCCAGAAATTGGTTCCATAATTCACGGCAATGCCCCCGAGAAAAGCATTACATCCAAAACCGCTGTCACGAAGCAGATGTGCCACCATCGTTGTGATGGTCGTTTTTCCATGTGTTCCTGCAATACATATATTAAAAGAACTCTCACTTATTATTTGTAATACATCACTTCTCTTTACAACTTTATACCCATTCGTCCTGTAATACACCAACTCTTTATGTTCCTCCGGTATCGCTGGTGTGTAAACTACCAGGTCCACCTGTTTAGGGATCAAATCAATATTCTCTTCGTAATGAACAGCAATGCCGCTTGCTTCCAGTTCTTTTGTCAGTACGGTTGGTGTTTTATCGTATCCGCTTACTTTCACCCCGCCAGCATGGAAGAACCTGGCAATAGCACTCATCCCAATCCCTCCGATACCGATAAAGTACACTTCAGTCATCTTGTCAATCCCCCGAAAGGGGGTATTCATAAGGACAGTATTAGCTTGTACGTTCATCACTACTTAAATAGCTTTCAAAATTTCTTCTGCAATCACTTTATCTGCGTTAGTTATCGCTAACGCTGTAATGTTCTTTTTCAATTCTTCCTGTTTGCTTTCATCCAATGACAATTCAATTGTCATAAACACCAGTTTCTGCATCACTTCATTGTCTTTCACCATCAGGGCTGCATTCTTGTTCACCAGTTGCATTGCATTAACCGTTTGATGATCTTCAGCAGCAAAAGGATAGGGTACGAACAAAACGGGCTTTTTAGCAACACATAACTCAGCAACGGTCATAGCTCCCGAACGGGCCACCACTACATCGGCGGCAGCATATGCATATTCCATCTGCGTAATGAACTCATTGACCCATACTGACTGTTTTCCATTAGCTCTCTCTTTTGCTTTTGCCGAATAAGGTTTTCCTGTTTGCCAAATCACTTGTAATCCTGCTTTCAACAGATCATCCAGTCCTTTATCAATTGCTTCGTTGATAGATTTAGCCCCGAGGCTGCCGCCCACAACGAGAACTGTTTTTTTTGTTTCATTCAGTGAAAAGAATTTAATTCCTTCACTTTTTGTTACTGATGTGCCGGCTATCGCTAATCGAACAGGGTTTCCGGTAACTAAGATTTTTCCAGCCGGAAAGAATTTTTCCATTCCACCGGTACCGGTAAAAATCTTTGTTGCATTTTTTCCCAGCATCATGTTTGATTTTCCTGCAAAGGAATTCGACTCATGAATGAATGTTTTAATCCCTCTTGCCTGTGCAAACCTCAACACCGGAAAGCTGGAATAACCACCAACTCCTATAGCGGCATCCGGTTTAAATCTTTTGAAGATGGTACGCACCTGCAAAAAACTTTTTACCAGTTTAAATGGCAAGCCAATATTCTTTATCAAAGAGCTCCGGTTGAACCCGGCGATATCCAATCCTTCAATTTTATATCCTGCCTGCGGCACTTTTTCCATCTCCATTCTTCCCTTTGCACCCACAAACAATATTTCAATACTGCTGTCAATCTTTTTCAAAGCATTGGCAATTGCTATTGCCGGAAAAATATGCCCGCCTGTTCCTCCTCCTGCTATGATCACTTTCTTACCCATGCACTTATTTTACTTCTTCAGCAACAGCTTTTCCCTCTAATTGCTCTACATTTCTTGATACACTTAATATGATACCTATTGCCAGGCAAGTAAATATGAAACTTGTTCCACCCATACTCACCAACGGCAGTGTTACACCGGTTACCGGGAACAGATTCACTGTTACTGCCATATTCGCTACGGCCTGGATAGCCAGTGTAAAACTTAATCCTAATGCCAGGAATGCTCCAAACGCATAGGGACATCGTTTATATATCCTTATACATCTGTATAAGAATACCAGGTAGATGAACATCATAAAGGCACCTCCTATCAATCCATATTCTTCGATGATGATGGCGTAGATAAAATCATTATATGCCTGCGGCAAATAATCTCTTGTAGTACTGTTACCAGGACCCACGCCAAACACACCCCCTTTTGCAATAGCGATCTTTGCCTGGTTAGTCTGATATGCATCATTATCAATATCATCTTTGCTGCCGTAAATAAAACTTTCCATCCGGCCGATCCAGGTATCAACCCGGCCAAACAAGGTGGACGAAGATTTTTTTACAACTACAGTATCATCATTCTTTGCTTTACCGTGACGGATCACTGCTGCTGACACCAGGAACAGGATTGGGATCAACGCAATGCCTATCGTCATTAAAATATGTTTAGTGCTTACCCTTCCAATGAACATCAGCAGTAAGCAACTAGCGCCAAGTAATAAGGCAGTTGAAAGGTTTGCTGGTGCAATCAATGCACAGACGAGAGCTACCGGAGCTATTACCGGTAAAAACCCTTTTTTAAAATCTTTTATTACATCCTGCTTTTTACTTATCAACCTGGCCAGGTACATGAACAATGCAAGCCTTGCAAAGTCAGATGTCTGCATGGTCATATTGATCAATGGCAAACGTATCCAACGGCTTCCTTCATTCATCTTTACTCCGAAGAATAATGTATAAAACAGCAATGGCAGAGAGATCAGGAATGCAATCTTTGCCGCTTTAGAATAAAATGTATAATTAACCAGGTGGGCAAAATAAATGACCATGATGCCTGCAAGGATGAAGGCGATCTGTTTAAAGAGATATATCTCCGTATTACCCTTATAGTTCTTGTAAGCCAGCGAACCGGTTGCACTATACACTGCCAGTAACGATACGAGTGTTAATAATACCACCAATGCCCAAATAACCCTGTCGCCTTTTGTTTTGCTGATTAGGTTATTAGCATTAAAGGTATTCTTCAACCCGCCCAGTCCTATGTCTTTTGTTGCTTCCATTATTATAGTTCTTTCACCACTTGTTTAAACTGGTTACCCCTGTCCTCATAATTTTTGAACAGGTCAAAACTTGCACAAGCAGGGCTTAATAATACCACATCGCCTTTGGCAGCAAAATGAAAAGCGGCATGCACTGCTTCTGCTGCTGTTGCTGTGTTAACGATCGTACTTACCTTGTTACCAAAAGCCTCATGTATTTTCCTGTTGTCTGTACCCAGGCAAATAATTGCTTTTACTTTTTCTTTTACCAGCTCTTCAATCAATGAGTAGTCGTTCCCTTTATCCACACCACCCAGTATCAAAACTGTTGGCTTTGTCATACTCTCCAACGCATACCACGTAGAATTTACATTGGTGGCTTTACTATCGTTGATAAATTCAACACCTCTTACTGTTGCCACATGCTCCATCCGGTGTTCCAGGTTCTGGAAATTCTGCACGGCGTCACGGATCTTATCCTTGCGGATATCCAGTGTGGTGGCCGCTACACATGCTGCCATTGTGTTGTACTGATTATGCTTGCCTTTGAGGGCAAAGTCAAACACACTCATGTTGGTAAAATCTTGTCCTGTTCTTACATACATGTCCCCGTCTTTAATAAATGCTCCGTTTGGTAGTTCTCTTTTCATACTTATTGGCAGTTGGTTAGATCGAATATTGAATTGGTTTAGATATTTCATAGTTACTTCATCATCGGCGCAGTAGATGAAATAGTCATCCTTCTGCTGGTTCATAGTGATACGGAATTTGCTGTTGATATAATTTTCAAATTTGTAATCGTAACGATCCAGGTGATCTTCAGTGATATTCGTCAGGATCGCCACATCTGGCCTGAATGTTTTGATGTCATCCAGCTGGAAGCTGCTTATCTCCACCACATATAGCGGTTTCGGATCTTCAGCCACTCTCTTGGCAAATGAATCGCCAATGTTTCCTACCAATGCACAATCAAAGCCAGCCGTTTTGCAAATGTGATACGTCAGTGCTGTGGTAGTTGTTTTCCCATTGCTTCCGGTAATGGCGATGATCTTACTATCACCCTTAAACCGGTAAGCCAGTTCTACTTCACTGATCACATCAATACCTTTTGCCCTGATCTTTGTTACTATTACCGCCTTCTCAGGTATGCCGGGGCTTTTCATCACCTCATCTGCATTCAAGATCTTCTCTTCGGTGTGCTTGCCTTCTTCAAAATCAATTCCGGCATTTTGCAACTCGTTACGATACTCATTTTTCAAAGAACTTCCGTCAGAAACAAATACATCATATCCCTGTTGCTTCGCCAGCAGTGCGGCACCCACACCGCTTTCCCCACCACCCAATATGACAAACCTTTTTCCCATGTTCATAATTCAGTGTACGGAACACGGCTCTTCACAAGTATTGGACTTTCAAATACAACTGCACCACAATTCGATTGGATCAGAACGATAGTCTTCTAAGGGGTTTCAGGATCTGTTGGTTTTTCAACAATATTTTTCAAAAGCAATTAGTTATCATCTCATCTTTAGTGTAACAATACTCAGTATCACCAGCAACACTGTCACTATCCAAAACCTGGTCACAATTTTTACTTCATGGTATCCCTTTACCTGGTAATGGTGATGAAGCGGGGCTTTTAAAAATGCTCTTCTGCCAACTCCAAATCTTCTTTTCGTGTATTTGAAATAGCCAACCTGTATCATCACACTAAGTGTCTCCACGAAAAACACTCCACAGAAAATCGGCAACAATAATTCTTTATGTACAATGATGGCCAGCGATGCAATGATCCCTCCTAATGTCAAACTACCGGTATCACCCATGAAGATCTGCGCCGGGTAAGAGTTGTACCATAAAAATCCGATACATGCACCGATCATCGCTGCAATGAATATGGACAGTTCCCCCAGGTCGGGTATGTACATAATGTTGAGATAATCAGCAAAAACAAGGTTTCCGCTTGCATAAGCGAATATGCCAAGCAAGACTCCAATTATCGCTGATGTTCCTGTCGCTAATCCATCCAGCCCGTCTGTCAGGTTAGAACCATTCGACACTGCCGTGATAATGAAAATCACAATCAATATGTAAAGAACCCATGTATAATCTCTCCACGAAGCCGGTAGCAATTTTGAGTAATTAAACTCATGATCTTTTACAAATGGAATAGTTGTAACCGGTGTTTTCGTTTCAACAAAATATTTTACACTCCCATTAACCTGTTTTTCAAAAACAGTAGAATCTGTTGCTGTTGGTGTACCAATGAACTCTCTCCAAATCTTTACTTCGCTATTGAAATAAAGTGTGGCACCTACTGTAATACCTAATCCGACCTGCCCGAGAATTTTAAACCACCCTGCTAATCCATCCTTACCGCTCTTTTTGTATTGCTCTCCTTTTTGCTGCGCTAATCTTTTTCCTCTCAGTTTCAGATAATCATCGATAAATCCGATTATTCCCAACCACACAGTACTTATCAGCATCAGCTGCACATATATTTTTGTCAGGTCTGCCAGCAGTAATGTTGGGATGATAATAGCCAGGATGATAATGATACCTCCCATCGTCGGGGTGCCTTTCTTTTTTTCTTCTCCCGGCAATCCTTCTTCACGGATACTTTCCCCGATCTGTTTTTTTTGTAAGAACTTAATTAATTTTTTACCGTAGAATGTTGTAATAAAAAGAGATAATAATACCGCCAGCAATAACCGGAAGGTGATAAATTCGAAGAGGCGACTCCCCGGGAACTTTATTCCTTCACTATTCAGCCAATCAAATAAATGATACAGCATTTTGGTTATTGGTTACTTATTTATCTAACAGTTCAAAAAATTCTTTTACTACTTCTTTATCATCGAATTGATTCCTCACTCCCTTTATTTCCTGGTACTTCTCATGTCCCTTTCCGGCAATCAATATGATATCTTCCGGCTTTGCCAAACTGATGGCTGTCTTTATCGCTTCTTTTCTGTCAACTATCGAGATATACTTTCTTCTTGCTGCGGCACTTAATCCCTCTTCCATATCTTTTATTATCTGTACCGGGTCTTCGCTTCTTGGGTTATCACTGGTGAAGATTGCTTTGTCGCTATACTCACAGGCCGCTTCCGCCATTACCGGTCTTTTCGTCCTGTCTCTGTCACCACCACAACCAACCACTGTTATCACCTGCTCAAATCCTTTTTTCAGCTTCTTTATCGTCGCCAATACATTTAACAGGGCATCTGGTGTATGAGCATAATCCACAATCGCAATCACTTTTTCTTTTGCCGATACTACATAATCGAACCTTCCTTCTGCACCTGTCAGCACACTTAAAGCAGTCAGCACTTCCTGTTTATCTTCTCCCAAACAAACTGCTGCTCCGTAAACTGCCAGCAGGTTATATGCATTGAACTCACCGATCAGCCTGAAATGCACTTCTATATCATTTACCGTCATCATCAAACCACTCAGGCTGTTATCAAGGATCTTTCCTTTGAATTCCGCCACTGTCTTCAAGCTGTAGTAATACTTTTTAGCATTGGTATTCTGCAGCATCACTGTTCCCCTTTTATCATCTGCATTGCTGATGGCAAAAGCTGATGATGACAATGAATCAAAGAAGGCTTTCTTCACCCGGATGTATTCATCAAAAGTTTGATGATAGTCCAGGTGATCATGAGTGATGTTGCTAAAAATCCCTCCTGCATACTGCAAACCAGTTACCCGGTGCTGATGGATGGCATGTGAACTAGTTTCCATGAACACATGACTGCAACCTGCTGAAACCATCTGGCTTAACAGCTCGTTGAGACTAATGGCATCCGGTGTGGTATGCGTTGCAGGCACTACTTTTTCTCCAATGTGGTTTTCCACAGTGCTCAACAATCCGCATTTATATCCCAATCTTGTAAAGAGCTTATACAATAAAGTCGCAATGGTTGTCTTTCCGTTTGTTCCCGTTATTCCTACCAGTTTCACTTTTTCTGATGGCCGTCCGAAAAAATTATTTGCCATATAGGCCGCAGCTGCAGCACTATTCTCAACCTGCACATAGACAACACCTTCCTTTTTGTTTTCTGTACTCTCCTGGTGTACTATCACTGCTGCTCCATTCTCAATTGCTTTATCAATGAACTGGTGACCGTCCGCTGCTGCTCCTTTCACTGCTATAAATGCAGCTCCCGGTTTTATTTTTCTCGAATCGATCTGTATATCGTTTACCTCAACATCTGTACTTCCTGTTATTGCCCTGATACTTACCTTATATAGTATATCGCTTAACAGCACATTTCAATCTTTAGCTCAATTCCAGAATTACAGTTATTCCTTTTGCCAACGCTGTTCCCGGAGCCACTGACTGCATAGTAATTTTTCCCCTGCCCCGCACGGCTACTTTCAATCCCATATTTTCCAGGAGATAAACAGCATCTTTCAATCCCATACCTCTTACATTTGGCATTACCTGCTGACGAACTGTAGTAGCTTTTATTACCGCTTCATAATTATTTGCATATACAGCTGCCCAGTTGTTTTGTGCAACCGAATCTCTGTACGGCATATTCATCGTCCTGAAAACATTCTTTATATCCCCGGTATAACCTGCATAAAAGAAACCTGTACTGTCTTTCACAGCCGTATACATGGAAGGATTTTTCTTCTCTACATACATTGAATAAAGCTTGGTAGCAATTTCTCTGAACACCGGTGCGGCTAATGTGCCTCCATAATGTGAAGCAGCATGAGGTTTTGTCCGGATCACAACGATGCAGGTAAATTGTGGCTTATCAGCCGGAAAGTATCCGACAAATGTTGCCTGGTAAACACCATGAGCATATTTGATGGCACCATCGGATACATGGGCAGTGCCTGTTTTACCTGCTACCGCAAATGGCATCCCCGCCAAGGCTTTTTTTGCTGTTCCCTCTGTAACTACAGCCCTCATCGCTTCTTGTGCATCTTTTATCACCGAAGGCTTACATATATTTTCATCCATTACAGTTGGCTGAAATTGTTTAGCCATTACCCCATTACTCTGTATACTATTGACCAGGTAGGGCTTCATCATTTTTCCGTTATTAGCGATGCTATTATATAATGTGAGGGTATGCAAAGGGCTTACCTGGATAGCATAACCAAAACTCATCCAGAGCATATTACCTAAACCAGCTTCACCTTTTTCAGTTGACAAAGGAGCCATGGTTGGTTTTGGGACATTCATCAGGTCTATTGGTGATTTTTCATCAAGATGAAACTTGTGAAAATATTCTTTGATCTCTGAAGGATTGCCACCGAATGCTTTATAGGCCAGTTTACTCATCCCTACGTTGGAGCTATGCACAAAACATCCTTTTACAGTAAGTGATGGCTCATTATGCCTTTCAGCATCTACAACAACTTTACCCGGTGCTACTTCCATTCTTCCTGCACTTCCCACCTGCACCATATCACTAATAGAGCTGCTTCCTTTTTCTAATACAGACAAAAGGGTGGCAAGCTTTATAGTTGAACCAGGCTCAGTCACTCTTAATGCATAATTATCATCCTCCCAGTAAGTACCATCGGGGCGACGTCCGAGATTTGCCATGGCTTTGATCTTACCAGTGCTTGTTTCCATTACAATAGCAGTACCGTAAGGGCCTTCGCATTGTAACATCATCCGCATTAAAGCAGTTTCTGTAATATCCTGGATATTTACATCAATGGTTGTGAAAATATCTTTCCCATTCACCGGATCCGTTTGTGAACCTTCGATGGGGACAGCTGTACCACCAGCGATATAACGTACCAGCTTTAAGCCATCACGGCCGCTTAGTACCGTATCATAACTTCTTTCTAACCCGACGTTTTGTTTTTTTGCTTTATTATTAGCGTCTTTAAATTCCCTTGACAACCCAATTGTCCTGTTTGCCAATAAGCCAAATGGTGTTTCTCTTTTGCTATTCACTTCAACAATTACACCGCTCTTGTTCCTTCCCAATCTTACCAACGGGAAATCTCTGAAGACCTTATACTGCTCAAAGCTCAGTTTCTTCTTTAATGGATAATACCGTTCATTATTCTTGAAAGCCAGTTGCAAATCTTTTTTATACTGTATTGCTGTTTTATCATTGAAATAATCAGCCAGGGCAAAAGCAAACGAATCAATGTTCTCAACAAAACGTTTTCCCTTTTTCTCCCTTAAACCATCTGCATTAAAGTCAATATAAATATCAAAGGTGGGGATTGAAGTACTGAGCATCTGTCCATCTTCGCTATAGATAGTGCCCCGTTCAGCGTCAAGTGCAATGAACTTTTGGTGAAGACTGTCGCTCATGCTGCGCCAATGGTTTCCCTGAAATTTCTGGATGTAGAAAGCTCTGCCGAGGACAAGTAAGCTAAGCAATACTATGCCGATAAAACTGAGGTATACCCTCCATAATATGTCCCGTTTAACGTCCAATGTCGTCCGTTCTAAGTTGTGTCGTTGTTAGTTGTATTCATCCACCTTTCCTTCAGTTGGTCAGAAAGGAATTTTTAGCTCTTAATTGCTTCCGGCCGAATCTTTCAGCACTGCTGGCGATTGTGTCAGTTCTTTCAACCCCAATGGTTCTACCACTTTCACCAGTTCGCTTTGTTTGCTCTGATACATCACTTTACTTTTCACTGCTATGTATTCGTACTTTAATTCTTTTACTTCTTTAGCTGTGCGGTTTATTTTCCGTATTGTCTTATCAGCATAATGACCATTATAGATGTACAGCACTGCCAGCATTGCGAGGAACAAAAAGAACGGCACCTGCTTAACGATTGACTGATAATTCAGCCAACGCTTCCAGTCAAGCTTTGGGTCCCGTTCTTTTGGATTTTGCTGTTCCTGCATAAATGAGTTTTGAGGCTCGTTAGTTTTGGTTTTTCAGTTCTCCGGCTTTCACCGAAGGGTTGATTTCAAAGGATATAGATTTCCCATTTTTTATACCCTCTATATTTACAGTTTTGAATTCTCGTTTGGTTTCCCTTCATACCATCATCACTTTTTCTGCTACTCTCAGCTTAGCACTTCTTGATCTTGGGTTTTCCTTCATCTCCTTATCTGTTGGCAGTACTGGCTTTTTTGTTATTACTTTCAGTTCGTTTAACGGTTCCGTATTGATAAAAGGATTCTCATCCGGTTCATCAAATGAACCACGACGGAAAAAATTCTTCACCAGTCTGTCCTCAAGGGAATGAAACGTAATGATAGCCACTCTGCCCCCGGGCTTTAACAAGGATGGGATTTGTTCGAGCATTTCTTTCAATGCACCTAATTCATCATTCACTTCAATTCTCAATGCCTGGAAAACCTGGGCGAAGTACTTGTTGGGGTTTCCTTTTACTATTTCCCGGACTGCATTTTTAAATCCATCAATCGTTTTAAGTGAGGTCGTGTTGCGGACATCAACAATCTTTTTAGCTAGTGTTTTGGCATTGGTCACTTCACCATACTGTTCAAAAATTTTGTGCAACCGTTGTTCTGAATAAGTATTCACCACTTCAAAGGCTGTCAGGGTTTGCCGCTGATCCATCCGCATATCCAGTTCGGCATTGAAACGGATGGAGAATCCTCTCTCCGCTTCGTCAAACTGGTAGCTGCTTACGCCAAGGTCTGCCATAATACCATCTACCACTGTTATGTGGTGCAGGCGAAGAAAGCGTTGCAGGTGACGAAAGTTTTGCGGAACAAAAATGATCCGCTCATCATTCGGCAGGTTTTTCCTAGCATCGTCATCCTGATCAAAAGCTATCAACTTTCCTGTTGCACTTAATTTTTGGAGAATAGCTTTGGAATGTCCGCCACCCCCAAAAGTGCAATCCACATAAACGCCGCCGGGCCGGATATTCAACCCCTCAATCACTTCATGTAACAGAACTGGTATGTGATACTGTTCCGGCACAATAAGATTATTCGGGTTTACCTCCGCCAAGCACCTGGTTACCCAAGTCACTTAATGCATCCGAAGAAATTGAATCAAAGAACTGTTTGTACTTATTACTATCCCAGATTTCTATTTTGTCTCCTGTTGCCATCAGCACTATATCTTTCTCCAGCCCTGCATAAACCTTCAGGCTTGGTGGCAGCAGTATCCTTCCGGCTGTGTCCGGTTCCACATAAGTGGCGCCGTTCAGAAAGGCCCGTCTGAACTCCCGTTGCTTAGGATCGAATTCGTTCAGCCCGGTAATTTTTGTAAAGAGCGGCTCCCATGTCCTCATCGGGTAGAGAGCTAAACATTTTTCAAACCCCCTGTTGATAACAAAGCGGCCCGTTTCCTCTTCCGGCAATTGCTTTTTGAACCCCGCCGGGAGGAGGAACCGCCCTTTGGCGTCCAAAGTAGCCTCGAATTCTCCGAGAAAGCCTGTCATTATCAGGGATTTGAGTCAATTTATAAATAATTGACACAAAATAACACTTTTTCCCACTTAACAGCCAAATTTTTCAAAATTTAATTTTTCCCCACTTTGTTTTCTCCTGAAAGTCAATACTGCAAAGGATTTGGACCGATATGAAGAGTTTTAAAGCCAATATCTGCTGTATTACCTGTGAATTACGGTGGAAAAGCTGTGGGTAGGCTAATTTTTTTGTAATTAATTCGCAATTTGAATTTTAAATGAAACCTATGCCTGCAGGCTATTCCGACACATCGCTGATAAAGAAACTTGGTATTAAGCCTGAAATGAAAATATTGCTGATCAATCAACCGGTTGATTATTATTTATTGCTTGAAACAAATATTACCTACCAGCTATGCAAGAAGAATGAAATACCTGATCTGATTCACTTGTTTGTAAAAACCACCAATGATTTTGAAGGAGAGATGAAGAAAATAAAATCACTCTGTAAAAAGAATACTGCTGTTATAATTTGGGTGTCCTGGTATAAGAAAAGTGCAAAGATCACTACTGATGTAACGGAAGATGTGATCAGAAATTATGCGTTGAAAAATGGTTTGGTAGATGTAAAAGTTTGTGCAGTGAGTGATGTATGGAGTGGATTAAAGTTAGTTGTGCCTCTGAGTAAACGATAGTATTTTTATCTTTCATTAAATCTACAACTGTTAGTTGTATCATGACAGACCCAAGATACATATCCATCAACGATTACTTCTATTCCCTTCCGGAAGATAAAATCGCTAAGTATCCTTTGCCGGAAAGAGATGCCTCTAAACTACTTATTTACAAAGAAGGTAATATCACTAAAGACATTTACAGAAATATTGCAACACACATTCCTGAAAACTCACTGCTCATTTTTAATAACACGAAGGTGGTAGAAGCAAGGTTATTATTTCAAAAGCCAACCGGTGGTGTTATTGAAATATTTTGCCTGGAACCACATTCACAGTATGCGGATATCACAACCGCTATGCTGCAAAAAGGAAAAGTGTGGTGGCATTGCCTGGTTGGCGGTGTTGCCAAATGGAAAAAAGGACAAATACTAGAAAAAAAAATTCACTATGCAGATAAAGAAATGATTCTCACGGCTTCATTTATTGAAAAAAAGAATGACTCATTCATCATTGAAATTTCATGGCTACCAGCCGCTATGAGCTTTGCAGAAGTGTTGAATCATGCAGGGGCTGTTCCCTTACCACCTTATATTAAGAGAGCACCTGAAGAATCAGATAAGGAAAGATACCAGACTGTATATGCAGATAAACATGGTTCTGTAGCTGCACCTACAGCCGGATTGCATTTTACCAATTTAGTTTTCGGAAACCTAAAAGAAAAAAATATCAAAGCTGATTTTGTAACGCTTCATGTGGGGGCCGGAACATTCAAACCGGTGAAAAGTGAAACAATGCAGGAACATGAAATGCATGCTGAGTTTATTGATGTTTCCAGAAGAATAATTGAAACCATTATCACTAACCTAGATAGCAATATTATTGCTGTGGGAACTACATCGCTGCGTACGATCGAAAGTTTATACTGGCTTGGGGTTAAGCTATTGGCTACAAGTAATGATACCGACGGCCCGCAAGGCCTTTCCCAATGGGAGGCATACGAAATGACAGGAAGAATCCATTCAGCGAAAGATGCCTTACAGGCATTGATAAACTGGATGGACAGAAACCAATTAGAGCGGTTAATTACCAAAACACAAATATTGATAGCCCCGGGTTACAATTTCAAAATTGTAAAAGGACTGATCACTAATTTCCATCAACCGCAATCAACATTATTGTTATTAGTTGCCGCACTCGTAGGGGAAGACTGGAGAAAAGTTTACGATTATGCCTTACAGCATGATTTCCGTTTTCTAAGTTATGGAGATGGCAGTTTGTTATGGAAGAAGAAAAACTAATTCTTTTTCAGCGGCAGATCAACAGTAAATGTGCTGCCCTTTCCTAATGTACTTTCGGCTTTAATGTCGCCATCGTGGGCTTCTACCATAGTTTTCACATAGCTCAGTCCCAGGCCAAATCCTTTTACATTATGCACATTACCTGTGTGTGCCCGGTAGAAACGTTCGAATATTCTTTTTACCGTATCCCGGTTCATGCCAATTCCATTGTCTTCAATCTTCATGGTAAAATATTTGCCATTAGACTGGGTCGTTAATTTTATAACAGGTGGTATGTTGTCTTTTGCATACTTCACAGCATTATCCACCAGATTATTGACCAGGTTGGAAAAATGTACTTCATCTGCATTCACAAGGTCATTCTGTGCATTGAGGGATAATTCTACTTTTCCTTTTTTATCCTCCAGCTGCAACATGAAATTATCAACCACATCTTTTATCACTTCGTGTACATGAACAGGTTTCAGGTTCAGATCAACTTCCTGTTTTTCTAATTGTGACGCTTTGAGTATTGTTTCCACTTGCCGGTTCATCCGCTGGTTTTCTTCTTTGATGATTCCGCTGAAATAACCAAGTTTTTCCCTGTCCTGTATCACTTTTTCATTTCGCATAGCATCTACCGCCAGTGAAATAGTGGCGATGGGGGTTTTAAACTCATGGGTCATGTTATTAATAAAGTCATTTTTTATCTCACCCAATTTTTTTTGCCGCAACATAGTTCTCACAGTCAGGTAAAAAGCTGCGAGGATAATCAGGGTGAATCCTGCCGACATAATGATTCTCCAGCGAAGTGACTGCAACACAAAATTCTTTATATTAGGAATTACCACTACAAATACTTCATCAGGTGAAAGATTTTCGCCAGCCGTTCCGCTGGGTGGTGTTAATGATGCAATGAATCTTTTATTATGAACTGTATCTTCATAGAATGTGGCAAAGTTCTCCGATTGCCGGGTGAAGTAATTTTCAATACCGTTTTTGTCAAAAGAGGCGATACCGAATTCAAACCGCACATCTTTCAAATTATTTTCGAGAAAAGCTTTTTGCAGTTTCTTTTTTATTTCCTCCACACTGAATTGCTGACCAACAGTATAAGGCTTGAAAATATCAATTGAAAAATCATCAGGTATGATTTTTTTATTGCCTCCCGCTGCATAACTGCTCCCTTTATGCTGTTCTAATTCTTCACCCACTGCCTGTGTGGCCCTGATCACCCTTTCCTTTATTTGCTCTTCCCTTAACAGCACCATGTTTTGTATCCAAGATATCTGGATAAAAATGGTACCTACTAACGAGAGGCTTATAAGTACAGTAATAATGGTAAAAATTCTTTTCACTTAGTATCTCTAATTGCAGCGTAAGATATAAAACCCTGTAAAGGATGCAAAAATACATTACAGAAACCGGCCCTGATGTCCGCTGCAGGATTTTTGAGGCATTTTAACGGCGATTTAGAATAAACAAAGGCCTTATTTTTTCAGTCAGGACAACCTGCTTTTATATCTGAACGATTGATTTTTCAACAGGAATTTTGAAAAATGATTTTTCGCCTTAAATTGAAGTATGATTGAACCAGCTCCGGGCATATTACTCATTGCAGATCCCTTTTTGAAAGATCCTAATTTTTTACGGACCGTTGTTTTCTTATGCGAACATAAGGACGAAGGAAGTTTCGGCTTTGTTCTAAACCGACAATATGAAAATACATTGGATGAGCTTATTCCTGAACTGGAGGGGCATAAAATTCCTGTATATTATGGCGGACCTGTGCAATTAGACTCTATTCATTTTCTGCACCAATACCCCGATGAGATACCCGGCGGGCAGGAAGTAATTAAGGGGGTGTATTGGGGTGGCGATTTTGATGCTGTTGTTAACTTGCTGAAAAACGAAAATGTTGATACTGATAAGATCCGTTTCTTTATTGGTTACTCCGGCTGGAGTGAGGGACAGCTAAACACGGAGATGACTGAAAAAACATGGCTGACAGTAAAAGCTACCCGCAGACTGATTTTCCATAATAATTATAATGAAATATGGAAAGACTCTTTAAAACATCTTGGTGGCGATTATGAGATGATGGTGAACTTTCCCATCGATCCGCAGTTAAATTAAACAATTAACAAGTGAAGATATTTAATCTGATACTTGCAGTTTCTGCTATTCACTTCTCTTGTAATTCCGGACATATTTTATCAGCAGAAAAGATGGACAATAATATGTTTGTTGAATTCTCCACTTTGACATTCAGACACAAAGGAGAAAAAATTACACAACTCGATGCTATTATCAGGGATAGCAGTAAAAGAATGATTGAAGCATGGCATATATCCAATAAATGCAGCTGTATTGGAAAAACATATTACACTCCCTATCTCCGGCACTATAAATTAACCACAGAAACAAATTATAATTCCCCATTAAACGAACAAGACAGATTTCTTATAAAAAAACTTTCTCAGTTAAAAGAGATAGAAAATTTTTGTTCCCGGTCTTTATTAGATTCAGCAAAGGGTTTTATACCCGAACCGGTTAAGTAAAAAACCCTCCCGATACATCGAGAGGGTTATAATTTGTTTTCACAATCCCGGACCGCCTGGTTTTTCCAGTCTCTTTATTCTACGGGTACTGCGCCTTCCACCAGCACGGTTACTTTGTTGTTTAATACTTCAACAAATCCGCCTTGTATATCGAAGTAAGCAAAATGATTTTGTTTATCCTTCAGCACTTTCACCCGTCCGGCTTTCAAAGCACTTACCAGCGGAGCATGTTTTTCCAGTACTTCAAATGAACCACTGATACCGGGCATCTGCACGCCATACACTTCGCCACTGTACAATTTTCTCTCCGGGGTTAATATCTCTAAATTCATAATTCGTCAGATTAGGCTTGTGCTTGCGCCATCAATTTTTTACCTTTTTCAATCGCATCATCAATACTACCCACCAGGTTAAATGCTGCTTCAGGATATTCATCTACTTCACCATCCATGATCATGTTGAAACCACGGATCGTTTCTTCAATCGGTACCAACACACCCTTCAGGCCTGTGAAGGCTTCTGCCACATGGAATGGTTGTGACAGGAAACGCTGAACCCTTCTTGCACGGCTTACCACCAATTTATCATCTTCACTCAATTCATCCATACCAAGAATAGCAATAATGTCCTGTAATTCCTTATAACGCTGCAACATTGATTTCACCCTGTTTGCGCAATTGTAATGAGCATCACCAACAATCTGGGGTGTAAGGATCCTTGAAGTAGAATCCAACGGGTCAACCGCAGGATAAATACCTAAGTCAGCGATCTTTCTTGATAATACGGTTGTAGCATCAAGGTGGGCAAAAGTTGTTGCAGGAGCCGGGTCAGTCAGGTCATCCGCAGGTACGTAAACCGCCTGTACCGATGTGATAGAACCATTTTTTGTTGATGTGATACGTTCCTGCATGATACCCATTTCCGTAGCCAGTGTAGGTTGATAACCCACGGCTGAAGGCATACGACCCAAGAGGGCTGATACTTCAGAACCAGCCTGGGTGAAACGGAAGATATTATCAACGAAGAACAGGATGTCACGACCCTTGCCAGTGCCATCTCCATCACGATAATATTCTGCAATTGTCAAACCAGACAATGCCACCCTTGCCCTTGCTCCGGGAGGTTCATTCATCTGTCCGAATACGAAAGTAGCTTTTGAGTCAGCCAGTTCTTTCATATCTACTTTGCTCAGGTCCCATCCGCCTTCTTCCATGCTGTGTTTGAAAGCATCGCCATATTTCATGATACCAGCTTCAATCATCTCTCTCATCAGGTCATTTCCTTCCCTTGTTCTTTCACCCACACCGGCAAACACAGATACACCTGAGTATGCTTTTGCAATATTATTGATCAATTCCTGGATCAAAACCGTTTTACCCACACCAGCACCACCAAACAAACCAATCTTACCTCCTTTGGAATATGGCTCGATCAGGTCAATAACTTTAATACCTGTGAACAGGATCTCAGAGGCGGTACTCAGGTTTTCAAATGCAGGGGGCAGGTTGTGAATAGGACGGCCACCTTTTTTGGAAACAGCTGGCAATCCATCAATAGGATCACCGGTTACATTGAAAAGACGGCCTTTAATGGCATCTCCAACAGGCATTGCGATCGCAATACCGGTATCCACCACTTCCATTCCACGAACAAGACCTTCTGTACCATCCATCGCAATGGTACGAACACTATCCTCACCGAGGTGCTGCTGCACTTCCAGAACAAGGATATCGCCATTCTGTCTTTTCAGTTCAAGAGAGTTATAAATTTCGGGAAGTTTGCCGTTAAACTGAACGTCAACAACGGCACCGATAACCTGTTTTACTTTACCAACATTTGCCATATAAAGAGTTTAAAAAGAGAGGTTTGATTTCAGGCCGCAAAGGTAAGGGGGCGAAGGTAATTTGCCAATTTGAAAATCAAGGTTTTTTAGGCTGGGGAAAAGGAGTTAAAAACCCTCGTTATAAAGGTTTTATCAACCTATTCTGGCTATTTTTGACCCCTTCTTACAAAGTAATATGCAATTAATTGAAGTTATAACACCCCAGCTTGCCAGGGAATTCATCCGGGTAAATGTGGAAATCAATAAAGACGATCCTAATTATATCCACCCTCTTGAGAAAGATATTAATGAGGTATTTGATCCCAAAAAGAATAAGGCTTTCCGTTTTGGAGAAGCTGTAAGGTGGATATTGAAAGACAGTAAGGGAAAGCTGATCGGACGAATAGCAACATTTACCAATAAAAAATACAGGAACAAAGGCGATGACGGGCCGGTGGGTGGTATAGGTTTTTTTGATTGCATTAATGACCAGGCAGCGGCCGATATGCTTTTCGATGTTGCCAAACACTGGTTATTGCAGCGGGGTATGGAAGCGATGGATGGCCCCATCAATTTTGGCGAACGGGACCGGTGGTGGGGATTGCTGGTAAAAGGTTTTGCTCCACCCGTATACTGCCTCAATTATAATCAGCCATATTATCAGCAATTGTTTGAAACATATGGTTTCAAAAACTATTTCAACCAGATATGTTTTGGTATGAAAGCCAATGTAAGACTGCAGGAAAAGTTTTATATACGCCATGCGGAATGTGCTGCTGACCCAAATTTCTCTTCGGCACATATCAAAAAGAACCAGCTGGAGAAATTCGCCAAAGACTTTACCACCGTTTATAACAAAGCATGGGCAGGTCATGGTGGTTTAAAACAACTGGAAGAGAAGATTGTCATCAAGATGTTCAAGTCCATGAAACCAGTAATGGACGAAAGGATAAACTGGTTTGTATATTATAAAGGAGAGCCGGTCGCCATCTGGGTAAATCTGCCGGATTTGAACCAATGGTTTAAATACCTGAAGGGAAAATTCAGCCTCTGGCATAAACTAAAATTTCTCTGGATAAAGGCTACTAAAAAGAATAACAAGTTTACCGGGCTGGTCTTTGGAGTTGTTCCCGAATTCCAGGGCAAAGGTGTTGACAGCTATATTGTCGTAGAAGGATGCCGGGTTATTCAAAATCTGACAATTGAGAAAGGAGTATATACTGTCGGCAAACCTATCTATGAAGACTACGAGATGCAGTGGATTGGTGAGTTCAATCCCAAAATGGTGAATGTAGCAGAAGCCATTGCCGGCAACCGCAGCCGTATACTCACTACTTACCGTTATTTATTTGACCAGACGAAAGAGTTTAAACCACATCCTATTCTGCATTAAAAACTTATGCACAACGAAAATCCTTTTCACAGCAGCTAAGCTGTGTTCCTTAAATTGCAGGCGGTATGGATAAATTCATTGTTTCTGCCCGTAAATACAGACCACAAACTTTCGACACTGTCGTTGGACAATCGCATATTACCACTACACTAAAAAATGCGATCAAACATCAGCAACTGGCTCATGCATTTTTGTTTTGCGGGCCACGGGGGGTGGGCAAAACAACCTGTGCAAGGATATTGGCGAAAACCATCAATTGCGAAAACCAGACAAAAGACGGCGAGGCTTGCGATAAATGTCAAAGCTGCAGCTCATTCAATGACGGGGCTTCCATGAATTATTTTGAACTGGATGGCGCCTCCAACAACTCTGTTGATAATATCCGGGATTTAGTAGACCAGGTTCGCTTTGTTCCGCAAACAGGTAAGTATAAAGTATATGTGATAGATGAGGTTCACATGTTAAGCTCTTCGGCCTTCAATGCTTTTTTGAAAACACTGGAAGAGCCGCCGCCCTATGCCATTTTTATTTTAGCAACAACAGAAAAACACAAGATACTTCCAACTATTCTGAGCCGCTGCCAGATATTTGATTTCAAACGCATCACTACGAATGATACTGTGCATCATTTAGAAGATATCTGCAAGAAGGAAGAAATTAAAACCGACAAAGCATCGCTGCAGGTAATAGCACAGAAAAGTGAAGGCTGTATGCGGGACGCATTGAGTATTCTTGATAAAATCGTCAGCTTTACAAACGGCGAGCTGAATTACAGTACTACATTAGAACACCTGAACATTCTTGATGCAGATTGTTATTTCAGACTGCTGGAATGTATGCAACAGCAGGATCTCTCCGGCGCCATGTTGCTTTACGATGATATCAATCGTAAAGGCTTTGAAGGAGATTTAGTTTTGAACGGCTTTGCCGAATTCATACGTAACCTGCTGGTCTGTAAAGATGAAAAAGCGGCTGGCTTACTGGAAGTGGTAGAAAGTTTTAAAGACAAATATATTTCGACCGCAAAAGGGGTTTCCCCTGCCCTTCTTATTAGTGGATTGAATATTCTTAATGATGCCGAAATAAATTATAAAGCAGCCAGGAACAAACGACTGCATGTAGAACTTGCCCTTATCAAACTTTGCTACCTGCAGCAGGCCATTGAGTTGTCGGCTGAAGGAAATGCCGTTGGTAAAAAAAAAGTAGTTGAGGCTCCGCTTGCCTTCAGGACATCGCCGATTAAAATATTTTCTTCCCGTCAACCCGGCCTTGAAAAAGAACCTCAAAAACAGTCAGCAGCTAAACTGATCATTGAAACATCCAGGGTGGAAAGGATAAGTGTGGCAGAAGAAAGTCCGGAGCTGGAGAAACGTCCTGTTTCTACCACAACAGCTGCTCCATCAAAATTATCAGCCCTGGATAAAATCCGCAAACAATATCAGGCCAATGGGAATAATGGGAATGGCAATATCAATCACCCGTTACAATTTGAAGAGTTACAAAAAGCCTGGGCTGAATATGTAATAAAACTGAAGGAAGCAAAGAACCCTGCAGCTCAACCTTTTGAACTGGCTCTGCTCCGTATAAAAGATGAAAACTCTTTTGAAGCGGTTACTTCAAATACTATCGAAAAGCAATTCATTGAACAGGACAGGAATAAGCTCTTTTCATTCCTGCAGGACCGGTTAAAAAACCGTCTGCTTCAATTCAATACAATTGTGGAAGAAAAAGCTGAGAACAGGCCACAAATAGAAATTACTCTCACTTCGAAAGAGCAATATCAAAAAATGGTGGAGCAATATCCGCTGGTTAAAGAGCTAAAAGACCGTCTCCGGCTTGAATTGGACTATTAATCACTCCCCTTTTCATTCACTATTTTACCTTAATTTCGGCCAAAATTCAAAGGCAATGGCCGAAGTGATATTGATGCCCCGACTCAGCGACACTATGACCGAAGGTGTGATTGCTGCATGGCATAAAAAAGTCGGAGATACTGTAAAAAAAGGCGACCTCCTGGCAGAAATAGAAACCGACAAAGCCACTATGGAGTTAGAAAGCTATAAAGATGGTACCCTTTTGCACATTGGCGGGGATAAAGGCGTAAAGATCCAGGTAGATGATTTACTGGCAATCGTAGGCAAAGCCGGAGAAGATATTTCCTCGCTACTAAAAGGCGGAAATGCCCCCGCAAAAAAAGAAGAGCCGAAAAAAGAGATTTCGAGCCCGGCAACTACTGTAACAGCCACTACTACCCCGGCTATTGATGTATCAAAGATGGATGAAGTGGTGCTGATGCCAAGATTAAGTGATACCATGGAAGAAGGTGTTATAGCATCATGGCATAAAAATGTTGGTGATACAGTAAAAAAAGGGGAAGTGCTGGCAGAAATAGAAACCGACAAAGCCACCATGGAGTTAGAAAGTTATAAAAATGGAACACTCTTACACATTGGAGCACAAAAAGGTGAAAAGATCCCGGTGAATGGATTGCTTTGTATTATCGGTGAGAAAGGCAAAGTAGATGTGAATGCTGTTGTTGCCGCTTTAAAGGGTGGAACTGCTGTAGTAGGTCAATCTGGTCAGGCAACACAAACTGCATTGGCAGAACCTAAGCAAACTGTTGTAACGACAGCTACAGCTGTTGCAACGTCATCATCAGAAAACGGAAGAGTAAAAGCATCACCTCTTGCAAAAAAATTAGCTGCCGAAAAAGGCATTGATATAAAAGCCATCAGTGGTTCAGGTGATGGAGGAAGGATCATTAAGGCTGATATAGATAATTATACTCCCGCAGCACAAACTTCGGCGCCAAAGACAACAACCCTTGTCCCCGCTGCTGTTGAGGCCTTCATTGCCGGACAGGAAGGATACACCGACATTCCAAATTCGCAAATGCGTGGCGTTATAGCCAAACGTTTAGGAGAAAGTAAATTCAGTGCCCCGCATTTCTATCTGACGATGGAAATAACAATGGATAATGCTATCGCTGCAAGAACTCAACTCAATGAAATAAGCCCTGCAAAGATCAGCTTCAATGACCTGGTAGTAAAAGCAGCTGCGTTGGCATTGCGCCAGCATCCTGCTGTAAATGCTTCATGGATGGGTGATAAAATAAGACGATACAGCCATGTTCATATTGGGATTGCTGTAGCAATTGAGGATGGGTTGATCGTTCCGGTGGTTCGTTTCGCTGACCAGAAAACATTACCACAAATAGCTGCTGAAAGCAAAGAACTGGCAGGTAAAGCAAAGAACAAGAAACTACAGCCTAATGAATTTACAGGCAACACATTTACTATCTCCAACCTTGGGATGATGGATATTGATGAATTTACTGCGATTATCAACCCACCCGACAGCTGTATTATGGCCGTAGGAAGAATAAAAGAAATAGTAGTAAAGAAAGGTGATGGATTTGCGGTAAGCAATGTGATGAAAATAACCCTTAGCTGCGATCATCGCAGTGTGGATGGAGCCACGGGGGCCGCTTTCCTTCAAACTTTTAAAAAGTACTTAGAGAACCCGATTACAATGCTTCTATAAAGTATTTATACGATTAATATATTCTGTAAAGCTACTCATCCGGGTAGCTTTTTTGTTCCACTTCGTGGGTCTGGCAAGTTTGTTGTGATTATTTCCAAGTACTTATCAGCAATAAGTGTATGACCTTAAATCCAAAAGATAAATCTGTCGGGTGAAATACTGCGTAAGTTTTGCTGTTATTTTAGAGTAGTAAATATCAAACCTATGGAAGACTTTGAAGAAAAAGAGTTCACCTGGTCTGGCTTGTTTGCAGTAACAGCCTGTTGTTCCTTTATATTTAATGTACTAATCAAATTAATGGACGGCAGTTTTTCTGAACTGCTTTTCATTATCGGAGGCATCGCTGCCGGCTTAGCAGCCATTAACTGGTTTGGAAGATTGATAATTAAACAAGGCAGCAAAAAAAGAAAAAAACGCCGCTTCGCCTCCTGAAATTTTTGATATACCTGCACGGATTTAGCACCTTATTTTGTACTAAAAAGAAGCGCAGCAATACCGCTGCCGGAGAGATAAAAAGATACCAGAGGGAAAAAATGGATTCTTTCCTTTTTTTTATAAAATATATTTTCAATATTTTTTGAAAATTCAAAACTGCTATTGTAGTTTTGTTATATGAAACTCATCGAAGCAAGACAGCAATTTATCAGTAGTTGGGGAGCTTTTGGTACCCATTGGGGAATCAACAGGACAATGGCACAAATTCATGCCTTATTATTGATCAGCCCTGATCCACTGACCCAAGATGACATTATGGACCAGTTGAATATCAGCCGGGGCAATACCAATATGAATATCCGGGAACTCATTAATTGGGGATTGGTAGAAAGGGTCTTGTTATCTGGTGAAAGAAAGGAATACTTCTCAGCCGAGAAAGATATATGGAAAGTGGTAAAACAAATTGTAAAAGAAAGGAAGAAAAGAGAATTAGAACCCATGCTTCAACTGCTCGACAGGCTGGAAGAAGTGGAAGGTGACAAAAGGGATAAGAACGTAAAAACATTTGTTGACACAGTAAGTGGCATAAAAAAACTGGGGCGCCAGGCCGATAAAACACTGGACATGATGATAAAAGCTGAAGAAAGCTGGTTTATCGGAACGATGATGAAGTTCTTTAAATAGGGTGCAGAAATAAAATTATACTAAGCCGGCGATCCGGCTTTTATTTGAATCAGTATTTTCATTTTTTTCTGAAAGTATAAAATATAAATTATGAAAACAATCAAAACAATTGACCTATATGTCAATATAGTTCTGATGGCAAGTTGTTCAATTGCAATACTTCTTAACCAGGTTAATCTTATCAAAACCTATTTTGTGGTTGGTGGCTGGCAGGTACTTAGTATGATTGTTCATACATTAAATGGCTGGTTCATGAAAAAAAGGGGAGCCAGAAGAGTTTTTCACCGGACCGTAATAGTTATCTTGTCAATAGTTTTGCTTGGACAGGTACTCACCCCTTTTCTTTTCATCTTTTTCTTTCTGTTGGTTGGCTCGCCAGTATTAGCCATGATCTATACAAAAATATGCTATGATGAGCTAAACGAAATAAAGACAACAAACTCCCTGAGTCTTAAATAACTAATGCATGAAGAATAAAAAGATCATCATTGCAGGTGGTACCGGGTTTATTGGCCAGGAAATGATAAAATACTGGTGTAACGAAAATCAATTGACCATCTTAACCCGCCAATTACCAAATTCCCGTAATAACCGGAATAAATACAATTCTCTGTCTGATGAAGAATTACAACTAATAAAATTTGTAAAATGGGATGGAAAAACAATAGGAGACTGGGCAAAAGAACTTGAAGAAGCAGACCTTATCATTAATCTTGCCGGCAAAACAGTTAATTGCCGGTATACTAAGAAGAATAAAAAAGAAATTCTTGATAGTCGTATTAATGCGGTAAGATCTATCGGACTAGCAATTCAACAATGTGTTGCACCACCAAAGTGCTGGATCAATGCATCATCTGCCACCATTTACCGCCATGCGACAGACCGGGCACAAGATGAATATACTGGTGAGTTTCATGATGGCTTTTCTGTACAAGTTTGTCAATTATGGGAAAAAACATTTTATGACCAATTAACTCCAGGTACGAGGAAAGTAGCTCTCAGAATGGCCATTACATTAGGACCGGGAGGTGTGCTGATCCCTTACTTCAACCTGCTGAAATTTGGATTAGGAGGCAAACAAGGTAATGGAAAGCAAATGTACAGTTGGATACATATTGAAGATACCTGCAGAATGATTGACTGGATTGCTGAACATGAAAAATTAGAAGGGACATATAATTGCAGTTCGCCTGATCCGGTTACCAATTTTGATTTTATGAAGATCCTCCGGAAAATTACCCGAACCAGGATTGGCTTACCTGCTTCTGCCTGGATGCTAAAGGCTGGGGCATTGTTAATCGGTACAGAAACAGAACTGGTTTTAAAAAGCCGGTGGGTTGTTCCAACAAAAATCCTCGAAACAGGTTTTCAATTTAAACATCAGGATCTAAAAGATGCCCTGGCAGATATTATCAGCAAGGTACCACGAAAACAATATCATTTGTTCTGAAATACATTTTGGCCATAGATTTACACTATGAATGGAAAGAAAACTCTTGTGCTTGGCGCATCAGACAATCCTTCCAGGTATAGCTACCTGGCAATACAAAGATTAAGGAATCATGGTCATCCGGTGGTAGCAGTTGGAAGAAAGCATACTATAGTAGAAGACGTAACCATTGAGAATGATAAGAAGCGTTTTGATAATATTCATACCGTAACTCTTTATCTGAATCCATCTCACCAACAGGAATACTACGATTATATCTTTTCACTAAATCCCAAACGTATCATCTTCAATCCCGGTGCTGAGAATGATGAGTTGGCTGAACTTGCAGAAAAAAAAGGGATAAAAACACTTGAAGCATGTACATTGGTAATGTTAAGTACAAACCAATATTAATTAGTAAATAACCAATAATTTTTTCCGGGCTTTTACGATTGCAGTAGTGTACTACTCCTCTATTTTGGCATTTCTTTTGTCTGTTGTTTGGACAATCCTGATTTTTTAACAAATCTTGTATCACCGTACCCCACTGATAACTGCAACCACCAATCCAGGTTGCTGAACAATATCCTGTTGACCTAAAAAAAAGTTCAAATGAAAAACCTACGTACCATCGCAGTATGCGTAAGTATTACGCTTTACAGCCTCAGTTCTTCTGCACAGACAGGAGATGTGATCCCCCTGAATGAGCCTGATCTCAACAAACCTAAGCTGTTCCAAAATCTTCCGGATAATATCCCGGTGAAAATGGAAAACATCCTCAGCCTTTTCGGTGTTGCTGTTGGTCAGCCGGTTAACATGAGTATGTCTGATGTTACCCCTTTCCAGTTTGCAGGCAATGTGGTATCTGCAATCAGCAAGTATGAAAACAGTATTCAGAGTATTGTCGTAAAATCAACTAATTACCCTGGTGCAAGTTTAACTATTTCCAAAATCACCGATGCGAATGGAAATGTGTCGTACCGTGGAAGGATATTAAGCATGCAACATGGCGATATGTTTGAACTGAAGGGCGATAATAACCAGTTCATATTAGTAAAGAAAAAATTTTACGACCTGGTAAACGAATAAAATCATCAGTCCAATATTTGATAAATGGTCCGTTTTTACATCCGTATCCTATAGTACCTATTGAAAAACCAATCTAAATCCGTCTTGTTATGAAAAACCTTTTACGATCCGTATTGATGGCATTGTCGTTCGTGACAGCCATGAATACAAATGCACAGGTTCCCCTGCTGAGCAGCCTTCCGTCGGCACCGGCAGTGATCTTCCTCGATTTTGACGGGCATAATGTTGCAGGAACTTCCTGGAATTTTGATGGCCCTTTTTATTGTGGTCCCTCTGGTTTGGATAATTCACAAATTACCACTGTCTTTAACCGGGTGGCAGAGGACTACCGTCCTTTCAATGTTAACATTACAACTGATTCCACAAAATTCCTTGCTGCTCCTATCAACAGAAGAATGAGAGTTCTCCTTACTGTTTCCTATGAATGGTATGGATCAGCAGGTGGTGTTGGGTTCATTGGCTCCTTCACCTGGGGCGATGATTCTCCCTGCTTTGTATTCACCTCGTTACTAAGTTATAATGTAAAGAACATTGCAGAAGCTGCTTCGCATGAAGCCGGCCATACACTTAATCTTCAGCATCAGTCTGTTTATAATGGAAGCTGTGTAAAAACAGCGGAGTATAATACAGGCCAGGGTACCGGAGAAATTGGCTGGGCTCCAATTATGGGTGCAGGCTACTACCAAAATATGACACTTTGGAACAGTGGTACAAGTTCATTAGGATGTAATGACATTCAAAATGACCTTACGGTAATCACCACGGCCAATGGTTTTGGATTCCGCACCGATGATTATGCTGCAACATTTGCGGGTGCTACCAATGCTCCTTTTGTCAGCAACCATTTTGCCGTAAATGGTATAATAGGTCAAAACACAGATCAGGACATGATTAAGTTTACCCAGCCAGCTAATGGCAGGTTTCAGTTAAGCGCTGTTCCATATAATGTAGGCACAGGTAATGCTGGGTCCAATCTTGATTTGCAGATAACATTGTTTAATAATTCGCAAACACAGTTGAATGTTTATAATCCCGGGACATTACTAAGTTCAGTAATTGACACCCAGCTTAATGCCGGGACTTATTACCTCAGGATAGAAGGCAAAGGGAACATTTATGCCCCGAACTATGCAAGTCTTGGTTCTTACGCATTAACAGGTGATTTTACAGCAGGCACTTTACCGTTAAGAAGGCTGGAACTGCATGGAGAATTAGTCAGTGATAAGCACAAGCTTTCGTGGATTATTGATGCGGATGAAGCTGTTACAAGTCAAATATTAGAGATATCCACTAATGGCAGAACCTTTAACCCAGTTACACAATCAGCAATTGATCAGCGGTCATTTATGTATAAACCATATGTAACAACAACAGCTCAGTACAGGTTGAATGTAACATTCGATAATGGTCATCAATATTACTCAAATGTTGTTTCGCTCCGCAATACAGGTTCATCAGACTGGCCAAAACTGGTGAGCAATATTACAAATGCGAGTATTATGGTAAGTAGCCCGGGGACTTACAGCTATGCTATTTATGAATTTAGTGGCAAAACAGTTAGCCGTGGTCAGCTGACCAATGGTTTGAATACAATCAATGCATCGGCCATCACCAGCGGTATGTACATCATCCGTTTTGCTAACGGCACTGAACAATGGACAGATAAATTTATAAAACAATAAAGCTTTTCCCGTTCTGTTAACAGAACAATAATCCGTACCCCTTTTGTAAATCAGAGGTTTTCCTGTAACTTAGGAAAACCTCTTTTTTATGAGATGGAGAAAATTTAATGGCGACCCGATTGAACTACCCATTATGGAAGCAGTTGAAAACGCTATCAAACGGGAAACTCAAAAAGGATTTCGTTTGAAAGTTTGCATCGGCACCGATTCACAGGTAAAAGGACTGGAAACAGAATTTGCAACCGTTATCGTCTTCCTTAGAGAAGGGCATGGCGGCTTTATGTTCATCCACAATGAAAAGACCCGGCATCAGTACACAATCAAAGAACGGATGCTGATGGAAGTGGCAAAGAGCATTGAGATTGCTTATGAACTCTGCAACCTGTTTACTATTTACAATGTGGATATGGAAGTTCATGCAGACATCAACACTAACCCAAACTTCAAAAGCAACGACGCATTAAAAGAAGCAATGGGCTACATCCTGGGTATGGGCTTTGCCTTCAAAGCCAAACCAGAAGCTTTTGCCAGCAGCAGTTGTGCTAACAAAGTGGTGAACTAATTGATGTCCGCTAAATTGTTTACAAAGGCGGAGAGTTCCTCCGCCAGTAGAATTGACTCCCCTATTTTTTCCTTCTTCTAAGCCCGATGATCAAAATTGCCAAAAATGCCACCCCAATGGCAATACGTATAATAGCAGCTTTTTTTTGGCTTGCCTTTCTCTCTCTTTGCAAAGCCAAAATATAATTAATGCTCCGGGAAAAATCCTCCTTTATCTTACTACTGTCTGCCAATCGCAATGCGGCAGCGGCGCTGTCTTTAAATTTTTGCAGCTTTTGAAGTTGAGAATCGTCAAGAGTAAGTTTTTTGATTTCTCCCCTGTTCTTTATTTTGTCATTAGTTTGGGAGAAACTAATGATATGACATAGCAGCAATATCAGCAGACAATATTTTTTCATGAGTTAAGTTTGATCAACCTATTTCATAAAGAAGAGGGCATATAAGAGACCTGCATAAGAGGATATCTTATTGACGTGATGTTAGGGGGATTTGATCTTTTGCCTGAAAACTATCTCCCAGCATATTAGAGGCAGTTGAAGTAGTGGCTCCACTGTACATTTTTTCCATTTTCTTGCTGTCTTCCTGTGCCAATGAGAAGGTTACCAATACCATCACAAAAAGCACTATGACCAGATTGCGTTCGGATAAGATTGCTTTCATAAGCAGCTTGTAATTGGTTGCAAATTAGGGTATAAATCCGATAAAAACTAATACCACAAATGTGGTATTTATTCAATTAAAGCCTTGTAAAACTACTATTTAAGCCTCCAATATAGTCAAGTAATGCCTTACGTCCGGTTTTTTTGACGGCTGAGGTGACAAAATGTGGAGGCGGCTCCTCCCAATTATTCCCCAGAGCACCAATAAAATGGGCCAGATTTCTGTCTGTTGCCCCCGGCTTGTTCTTATCACTTTTGGTAAAAACAAGCACAAAGGGTATTTGCCATTCACCCAGCTGGTTGATGAACTCCAGGTCTATTGCCTGTGGCTCATGCCGGATATCAATCAGCACAAATAAACAAACGAGGTTTTCCCGTTTACGGATGTACGACTCAATCATATTACCCCAGTTATTCCTTGCTTTTTGCGAAACCGTAGCATACCCATACCCGGGAAGATCTACCAGGTACCATTTTTTTTTATCAGAAGAAATTATTTCAAAATGATTGATAAGCTGTGTCTTTCCCGGTGTAGCGGAGATTTTAGCCAGCCCCTTTTTGTTTGTCAGCATGTTTATCAACGAAGATTTGCCGACATTACTCCGGCCGATAAAGGCATATTCCGGCTTATCCGGTAGCGGACATTGTTTGTAGCCAGGGCTGCTGATAATGTACTTTGTGCCTATAACTTCCATTGCTGCAAGATAGTGGATAAGAACATAACCTATCCTGAAAGCAATATACAGGTAGCTTTGAAAAACGATCTATACCAATTGAATAAACCCTATCCGGTAAACCATTTCAAAATCCCAAATGGGTCTAATACCAATAACATGATGGCTAACACAAACCCAATTACTCCAATAGAAATATTTATTTTATGCTTATCCAGACGACGGTTTGTAATAACTGTAAGTGGGGTAAGAATTCCCCAAATGAGGATCAAAATAAGGGTGCTGTACAACAGTATTTTCAGTGTTATGAAATATTTTTCAAACCCCGGGTTCGTTTCATCTCTGTTACCATAATACAACACTCTGCCATACATAAACTTGTTATACATTAAAATAGCTAAAAAAAATATTTGTGCTAAAACAAGTAAGCAACTTATTAGAATATAAAACGACTTAAACTTTAACATCGGTTATTAATAGCCAATTTCGCAATAACGGAAGAAATCATTTGTTCAATATACCAAATCTTCAAAACAATACTAAACATGAACCTCTTTCATTTTGTAACTATAAACTTGCGGCCTTGCCTTACCTTTGCCTCCGCTATGGCAGAACCCTTACCTCACGACCACATTATTCCCTTTAAGGACTCAGAAAAGACCAAAAAAGAACAGGTAGCGGATATGTTTGATAAAATATCCGGCAAGTATGATAAAATGAACCGGTTTCTTTCTGCCAGAACTGATATTGGCTGGCGCAAAAAAGCCATCCGGTTACTCGGAAAAGACAAGCCTAAGCATATTCTGGATGTGGCTACCGGCACTGCTGATATGGCCTTGATGGCTTATAAAATGCTGAAGCCTGATAAGATTACTGGTATTGACATTTCTGAAGGAATGCTTGAGTTAGGAAGGAAAAAGGTTGAAAAAGAGCAACTTGGGGATAAAATCCAGTTACAAGCTGGTGATTCAGAAACAATAAACTTCGCAGAAAATACGTTTGATGCCGTGATGGTGGCATTTGGAGTTCGGAACTTTGAAAACCTTGAAAACGGTTTGGCGGAAATGATAAGGGTGTTAAAGCCAGGCGGCCGTTTAATTGTGCTTGAATTTTCAAAACCCCGGCGTAAAGCAGTTAAAAGTTTATACAATTTGTATATGGGAATCGTGGCACCCCAGGTGGCCCGTTGGTTCAAACAAAATAAAGAAGCCTATCAATATTTGAATGAATCAGCCAATGCTTTTCCAGACCGCCATTTATTTACTGACATTTTAAAAAAAGTGGGATACTCCGATACGGAATTCAAACCGCTAAGCTTAGGAATATGTTGCATTTACTCCGGACGAAAGCCAGTATAGGAAGAAAAGCCGTATCGTTGTTGCTTTGCGGAGGGCTGTTGCTTTCTCAAAACACATCAGCACAGTTTAGCCGGGTGGAAATGAACCGTACTGACCAGGACAGCAAGCCCTATTATTTTGGTATGAGTGTTGGCTTTAGCCTGGCCCGTTTTCAGACGGAACTCCATCCTGTTTTTTTGCAACACGACAGTGTGTATGTGGCCGAACCAACAAACTCCGGGGGTATTTCATTAGGCTTTCAGGCTACTGCCAGATTATCAAACCGTTTTCAGCTACGTTTCAATCCCCAATTGATGTTTGTGGAGAGGAATATTTTTTACAAATTAAAGTATCCGGATATCAATGGAGATACTGCCGTAACTAAGAAAGTAGAATCTATCCTTGCTGCTTTTCCGGTCAACTTAAAATTTCAGAGTGACCGTATCGGCAACTTCAGGGTGTATACATTACTCGGCTTTAAAGCTGACATTGACATGGCCAGTAATGCCCGTGCAAAAAAAGCAGAAGAACTGGTAAAAATCGAAAAATATGATTTCGGTCCTGAGTTTGGCATTGGCTTCAACTTTTATTTCCCCACTTTTATTTTCTCTCCGGAAGTAAAGATCAGCAATGGAATAAGAAATGTGCATGCAAGGGATGCCAATCTGAAATTTTCAAATGTGTTTGATAAAATACAATCAAGGATGATTGTATTTACAATTCATATTGAGGGATAGGTCAATAATCGAATTCTCTCCGGTGCATATTCCATCTTACCCCAAAAGAAACGACTGATGTATTAGCTGATGTAATGGGAGTTGTTTTTGTATCCTGTTTACGATAAATGGCATTCAACTCCAGGAAGAAATTCTCCCGCCATTCATATGATAATAGGAAAGAAGCATAAAACACATTGGTCTTCCAGCCACTGCCAATGGAATAGCCATAGTCGCCATTTCTAAAAGGAGCGACATTTGGTAATAGTATATTGCTTCCATAACTCTGACTGCTGCTATCCCTGCCCTGCTGGTAATAAATAAGTTTTGCAACAGCCAGCCACTTAGGCGCTGGCTGATAACGGGCAATACCGATATACTCACTGAAATTAGCGCCTAAAAGATGTGCCAATGGCTGGTTATAATGTGTATAGTTCGCCACTGAATCACGGTGAGAATAAGTGAATGGACGAATCCTGTTATGTTCTAGTTGCAGATCAAGATTACTGATACCAAATGCATCTATATATTTCGAACCGATTTGTACCCCGATCTTATTTCCCCAATAACCCCGGCTTTTGGTTATTTCTCCCAGTAAAAACTCATCTAATGAAAGCTGTCCATACAGTTGGATCTTTCTGTCAATATTAGCTTTTGCATCCAGGCCAACCACGGAGTTGTCAAAACTACCGTTCTGTTGCTCAATAGAACGATAAAATATAATAGGATTCAGGTAGCCAAAATCAAACCGGTCTTTACGTCCAAAGATTACACCTTCAAACAATCCTATATTCAACCACTTTGTAACCGATACATCCAAATGGTGCATGGCTGCATATTTTTTTGGAAGCAGCTTATCGCCACCTGGGATTTCAGCAGAGTGCAGTTCCATAAAAAGGTTCTGGTAATTGATCTTCCAGATGCGGGTATTCATTTTCAGGAAAAGATTGCTGCTGCTATTATCCCCCAGAAAAAGACTGCGGTGCCCGTTGCCGATGAAGTTCTTATCATAACCAAATGCCACATCGATATATTTGGTAACGTTAAAAGTGAAATAGCCCCTTGCATCAAAGTAGTCGTAGCCGTTTGTTTTAAATGGTTTGTAAAAGCCCTGTCCCGGAACTGCTTTGCGCATATTCACCCAATCCCTTACATATTTTGGATCTTTTTCCTGGTTATCTGTGATGTACGCATAGAAACCAATCTTGTTGGCGATTTTTCCCCTTAAGGTTAGCCCTCTTGTGTTCAGGTAGAGAGTTTCATCATTGTCTTTTTCTTTTGAAACCGTAACCTGTATGACCGGGTTTATTACCAGGTCAAAATCTTTGATATGTACCTCGTAAAGATTAGGAGGAGTTTGGTAGAACCGTTTACCAATTGGCTTCTTACTCCTGAACTTGCCCCAATTGCCGGTAAACTCAGTATTATTCATTAACAAGCTGTTCAGGTTATATTGATCAACTTTAGAAAGTGAAATAACATTCTTACTGGTAGAAAGACTAAGAGAGGATTTTGATTCAGCACCGCCGGCCGGAGCACTAACTGTATTTCCAAAACTGTTGAGTATTGCTTTTCTGCTGAATGGCCTTGTTTTTGAAAAATTAAGGGCTGAATCATCTTTTGCTTTTATTTCCAGCCGCTCCATGAGAATATTTGCCTTATCGCCCTGCGGCAGATATGTAGTTTGTGAAATTGCTGAAAATGGAAGCAGGATAAGTGCAAGTCTTACAAGGGTTTGTTTAAATTGCATGGGTATTGGCTTTGGTCTTATTTTCATTGGACAAGATATGCAAAAATACCTGATTAAGAATATACTGGTTGTCAACGAAGGCAGCATCACAGCGGCAGACGTGTTGATAATAAATGGAAGAATTGAAAAGATCCGGCCGCAGATTTCAGCAATTAGTGGCGGTTGTATTGAAATAAACGGCGAAGGTAAATACCTGCTACCGGGTTGCATTGACGACCAGGTACATTTCAGAGAACCGGGATTAACACATAAAGCAACAATCTATACAGAAGCTAAGGCAGCAGTAGCTGGAGGCGTTACCAGTTTTATGGAAATGCCTAATACAATTCCCAATGCGCTAACACAGGAATTACTGGAAGACAAGTACAAGATTGCCTCGCAAACATCACTAGCAAACTATTCTTTTTACATGGGCACTGGTAATGATAACGCCGATGAGGTATTAAAGACCAATGATAAGAGAAAAGACATTTGCGGGGTAAAAATCTTTATGGGATCAAGTACCGGCAATATGCTGGTGGATAATCCCAATACATTAGATAAGATCTTCCGGGAAAGTGAATTACTGATTGCCACACACTGCGAGGACGAGGCCATCATCCGCAAAAATTTAGAAAAAATAAAAGCAACGGGTAAAACATTGATCGCTTCTGACCATCCTGTTATCCGGAATGAAGAAGCTTGTTATGAATCATCGTTATATGCCATCCAGATCGCTAAAAAATATAATACAAGGCTGCATATTCTGCATATCAGTACTGAAAAAGAATTACAGTTGTTCACTAATATGTTTCCATTAAAGCAAAAACGCATCACTGCAGAAGTTTGTGTTCATCATCTCCATTTTACAAGCGATGACTATCAAAGACTGGGTAACCAGATCAAATGCAATCCCGCTATAAAAGCCCCGCATAACAAAGAAGCGTTATGGAAAGCATTGCTGGATGACAGGCTGGACGTAATAGCAACTGACCATGCGCCACATACCTGGAAGGAAAAAAATGAGCCGTATGAAAAAGCCCATGCCGGCCTGCCATTAGTACAGCACTCTCTATTACTAATGCTACATTATCATAAACTGGGCAAGATCAGTTTAGAGAAAATAGCAGAAAAAATGAGTCATGCAGTAGCAGATTGTTTCCAGGTAAAAGAAAGAGGCTATATCAGGGAAGGTTATCATGCCGACCTGGTGATAATTGATACAAACAAACCAACAAAAATTACCGGCAAAAACCTTTTGTACAAATGCGGCTGGAGCCCATTCGAAGGATTTGAATCCCCCGGTTCTGTTTCACATACTTTCGTAAACGGCCATTTAGTATATGGAAACGGGATGTGGGATGAATCTCAGAAAGGGCAACGAATTTTATTTGAGCGATAATCAGATCATGGAAATTGACAAAATATCATTCAGTGACATTTCCATCTTCCACCACGAAGAGGAATTCTCTATTTTTCATAAACTGAACTTCACCCGGACAACCGGTGGTAAGGAATGGCTCCGCAAATTTTTTAACGAGCCGCACAGCGATGTAAAAAAGATAATTGGAACGCAAAAGATCATCCGGACCTTTATGGAACATGTAAAGGACTGGCCTACCGGTATCAGCAATGGTACAGTGCTGATGATGGATAAATTTATGGACTATGCATTAGACCCCATCAGCGAAAATCCGGGTTCTTTAAATAATATCTTCTATAAATGGCTGCACAGTGAGGATTATTCGCTTATCAAATACTCTGTCATTCATTTTGCTGACTTCTTCAGGGGGATGAAACAGTTGTCAGAATTATTGGAAGACCTGGAACTGCCCCCCAGCATGAAATTTTATACAGACCGCATCAGTAAAGTACTGAAAGAAGAATCGCTGCAAAGACTTTCTGAAACAATACCCGGGCAAAAATTCTCAGCCCGTCAAAATTTATATTTTGGTTATCATCTGCGTGGCCGCTACAAAACAGATACCCTGGAAATGATCGATATTTTCAGCCGCTTGGATGCCTGGTATTCGATGGCAGTTGCTGTAAAAACATACAATCTCAGTTTTCCTGAATTTATTGAACAGGAAACACCGCTGGTCGACGCCAAAGGCCTGTATCATGTTTTACTACCACAACCGGTAGCTTATGATCTGCAAATGAATCCGGAAAATAATTTTCTATTTCTGACAGGTGCGAACATGGCTGGCAAAAGCACTTTGATTAAAGCGGTAGGTTCTGCCGTTTTCCTGGCGCATATTGGTATGGGTGTGCCTGCTGCAAAAATGAAACTGACGTTATTTGACGGCCTGCTCAGTAATATCAATGTGGTAGATAATATTGCCAAAGGAGAAAGTTTTTTCTTTAACGAGGTGCAGCGAATAAAAAATACCATCGAAAAAATAAACAATGGCAAAAAATGGCTTGTACTGATCGACGAACTGTTTAAAGGTACTAATGTGCAGGATGCCATGAAATGTTCTTTAACTGTTATAAAAGGGCTGATTAAAATAAAGAATTCCTTGTTTATTCTTTCTACCCACTTATACGAGATTGGCGATGAACTAAAAAATTATACTAATATTTCCTTCCGCTATTTCGAAACTAATGTTAAGGATGAACAACTGGAATTCAGCTACCAGTTAAAAGAGGGTATCAGCAATGACAGAATCGGTTATGTTATCCTGAAAAGAGAGAAAGTGGTGGATATGCTGGAGAAACTATAAGCATGACTGATCTCGGGGAAATAGCAAAGAAGTTGAAAGAAAAGTTTCCGTTATACCAGTTCTGTGTTTACAGGGGTCTTGTTGAAAAATACATTGCCGTTATTAATCTCAATAAAATAATCTTTACAATCTGGGTTGATAAAAAATCCGGAAGTAAGGAGTTGCTTGATGAAATAAACTTATTTACCTCTAACTGGCTCAAATTAATCTGCAAGACAAAACTATTTCACTGGTCTAAGTACAGGAAACTTCCTTCCAGGAATTATCCCTGTCTCATCATTGAAAGAGTTGAAGCTAACTCGATGGAAAGAAAGAAGCTCAGACAACGGCTGTAATCATCTTTACGGGATATGCACTTGTAGTAGAAATACTACAGTTTAAATATTTACATTTAATTGTTTACATTTAAACAGGTATTCAACCACCAACAACTGACTATGAGTAGCATATTAAGGTTAAGGCTTCAGGGCTTTATATTTATTATTACAGCACTTCTGTTTATCCAAAAAGTAAATTCACAATGCAGCACCAGCAATCCTGCAGGTTGTTCCTGTCCGGGTGGCGGTACCAGTTGTCTGTTATTACCTGATATAACTGCAGGTAAAAAATCGCTGAATGGAACAACGGGTTGGACAGAATACACACAGGCCGCCGCATCACCCAACAAAGGGCTGTTACGCCTCGATGTTTCTACCCCGAATATCGGCTGGGGGCCTGTAGAAACAGTCTCAACTAATAATTATCTGTGTGGTACAGATACGTTATTCAACTTTGTTCCACCGTCAGGCTTTCTTTGCCCGGATGGATCGTTTCCAAAAAGACTGATCAAACAGCGTCTGTATCAAAAAAACGGAAATAGTTTTCAATTTATAGACCGGGATGCAGGCTGGATGGTATACCATCCATCACATGGCCATATACATATTGAAGGATGGGGGCTTTATACACTTCGCCTGAGAGATGCTGCTGTTGCTGACACTTTGCAATGGCCAATCGTAAACAGTGGTGTAAAAGTCAGCTTCTGCCTGATCGATCTGACGACTTGCAGCGGCAGCCCGGGTGATTGTCTGGATGCAAATGGCGCTACATTACTCAATAATAATTTTCCTAATTATGGATTGGGCGGCGGGTATAGTTGTAATAATATCAAACAAGGTATCAGCGTAGGTAAAGTAGATATCTACCATCAATACCTTGATGAGAGTTTTGTAAAAATTCCTTATGAAGCCTGCAATGGCTCTTACCATGTTGTAGTACAAGTAGACCCGGATAATCATTTCCAGGAAATGAATGAAAATAATAACTGGCTTGCTGCACCAGTAACACTTACCAAACAACGGACAACTAATACAAACCCCTATGCCTATATTTTCAGTAAAAAAGGCAACACGGTTTGCCAGGGCAGCACTTTACAATTAGAAGCCAGTGGAGCCAGTAATTATGTATGGAGTACCGGTGCCACTACACAGAAAATTACCATTAGTCAACCCGGCAGGTATTGGGTCAGGGCAACCACCCCTTGCGGCGTAGCCACCAGCGATACACTCGACATTGCCCAGTCAGGCACCAGTGCATTTCCTGCAGTAACAACAAACGACACCATTTGCGCCGGTGAAAGAGCACATCTATATGCCAGCGGTAATGCACATTGGTATGATGCACCTACCGGCGGTAACCTCGTTTTTATTGGCAACAATTATGAAACAGGAAGTTTATTCAACAACACAACTTTTTATGTAGCTGATCAGCCATCAGTACTAGGCGGTAATCTTGCACCTGCAATAACTACATTCAGCGGTACAGGGAATTACACTACTGCAAAAACTGAGTATCTTATTTTTAATGCATTTCTTCCTTTTAAATTGAAGAAAGTAAAAGTAGATGCATCCGCTGCAGGAACAAGGATTATTCAACTTAGAGACCAATACGGTCATTTATTGCAGGAAAAAAGTGTAACCCTGTCAATAGGTATTCAGGATATAACACTTGATTTTTTTGTTCCTTCAGGTTTAAATCACCAGTTGGGCTTATCATCTGCAAGCCCGGTAGCGGCATTGTACACCAGCACAACAGCCAATGCCAACATAGGATTTCCTTACAAACTCAATAGCGTTGCCAATATAGTTGGCTCTTCATTAGGCGATAAGTCATTCCCTTTCTTTTATAACTGGCAGGTGGAAGCAACATCGGAGGCCTGCAACACTGGTCAAAGAAAACCAGTTATTGCATATACAGTTCCTGCACCTGCAGTAACTATATCTGGCCTTGCCGCTACTTACAATCATGCTGCTTTTGGCGTGCAGTTGATTGGCTCACCGGCGGGTGGCACATTCAGCGGTAATGGAGTGGTGAATGGTTATTTCTACCCGAGAGTGGCCGGATTAGGCTCACATATCATTACGTATACCTATAGTAATGGTTTTTGTACCGGTCAAACAGCAAAAGAAACAAGAGTGTTTCTTGATGAATCATTGCTTGACAATGGGTTTTCTGTTCAGCTGCTTGATCATCCCGGCAGCCATCCTGTCTTATGGATTGTAAGCAATGATAATTCCACAGTTGAAATAACGTTGCTCACCAGTACGGGGCAACTATTACAAACAATTGAAAAACCAGTTTATCCGGGCGGCAACTTTATTAATCTTGAAGTAGAGCGGTATCCCAAAGCGGTTTACCTGCTGAAAGTTCGCCATGTGGCCAGTGGAAAAACCAAAACATTGAAACTGCTCAACTAACTCACAGATATCTGCTATTGAAAACCTGTAAATATCCTTTACAGGTTTTTTAGTTTTTTGTTTTGAAACAAACAGGTAACTTTTGCAAAATTTATTCTGTGAGATTATTCTTTACGCTCCTTTTTTCTGCTTTTATATTAGTAGGCCAGGGGCAAAATCAAATTGACGTACTGCATTACAAATTTAGTATTGAAGTGAACGATAAATCCGACACTATTTATGGGCAGGCAAAGATTTATTTTAAACTTACAGAACCCGTTAGTTCAATAAGCCTGGACCTTACAAGCCTTTCCACCAACAAAAAAGGAATGACCGTAACAGAAGTATTCTTTGATCCCTTTAGCAGCATGACCCTTCCTTTTAAACATGAAAAAGACAAACTTACTGTTACCCTAAACCAACAGCGAGCCAAAGGAGACAGTTCCTTTATCACTATTTTCTATAAAGGCATCCCTGCCGACGGCCTTATTATCTCAAAAAGTCAATTCGGAAAACGAACATTTTTCGCAGACAACTGGCCTAACCGGGCACATAACTGGATACCCTGTGTGGATGACCCGGCGGATAAAGCAACCGTAGAGTTTATTGTCACCGCCCCTTCGCATTACCAGGTAATATCTAATGGTGTGCAGATAGAAGAAACCAATTTGCCTGGCGATAAGAAGTTGACACATTATAAAGAAGAGGTACCCCTGCCCACCAAAGTAATGGTGATAGGTGTAGCAGACTTTGCGGTAAGTACTGTTACTAATATCAATTGTATCCCAATTTACAGCTGGGTGTATCCTGAAAATAAAACGGAAGGCTTTATTGATTATGGTATGGCGAAGGACATTCTTGCCTTTCATATAGATTATATTGGCCCCTTCCCTTATAAAAAATTAGCCAACGTACAATCAAAGACCAAGTTTGGGGGTATGGAAAATGCGGGTGCTATTTTTTATGCTGAAGACAGGGTAAATGGACGGCAAGACCAGGAAGAACTATTATCACATGAGATCGTTCATCAGTGGTTTGGGGATATGGCGACTGAAAAGAACTTCGCCCATCTTTGGCTTAGTGAAGGTTTTGCCACTTATCTCACACATCTTTACATCGAATCAAAATATGGCACTGATAGTTTGAATAATGAAATGAAATATGACAGGGAAAATGTGATTGACTTTGTAAAAAGAAGCCGCCGCCCTGTAGTTGATTCTACTCCCAATTATATGCAATTGCTGAATGCGAACAGTTATCAGAAAGGAAGCTGGATACTGCATATGCTGCGCCGCCAGTTAGGAGATTCTGTTTTCAAAAAAAGTATCCGGTTATACTATGCGACCTATGCAGGTAAAAATGCAGAGACAAAAGATTTGCAGAAAATATTTGAAACGGTGTCTGGTAAAAACCTGGAAAAGTTTTTTCGTCAATGGCTTTATACCCCTGAAAACCTGCAACTTGATTTTACCTGGAAATATGATAAAAAGAAAAATAATGTTACGGTTACCCTAACACAACTACAGAAGTCAGAAGATTTTGAGTTTCCTTTTGAAATACTGATACAGGAATCGACAGTAACAATGCCCAAAAGAATGATCAAAGCAGTCAGCAAGCGATCAGAAACATTTGTATTCCCAGTTAAATCAAAGCCAGTAAGAGTTGAAATAGACCCGATGACATCCCTGCTTTTTGAAGGTAAATTGACAGAACTGCAATAAAAAACACTTTCCTGTTTTATCCAAAATTGTAACTTAGGTTCTCAATTTAAAATATGCCTGACAATCCCCGGATGCCCGGTCATCCATCTGATATCCCATCATCCCGTTCTGCCGAGGGAAATGCGGGCAATGCAGCCTCGGGTCATCCTGGTTCTTCTGGTAGCATGCCTCCTGCCCCTTCGTCACAAAATTCTTCATCTGGCAATACTCAAACCAGGAACATTATCATCGGTGCTATTGCTACTATTATTGCGTCCACAACTGTCTATTACCTGACTCAGTACGTTAACAATAAAAAATCAGATTCTGCTCCCACTTATGAAGTAAAAAAAGAAGCGACCATTAATGCCTGGAAGCGATATGTTACTATTGATAATATTTATTATAAAAACATAATCGAATTATCAACTGATAAGGAACTACTGAAAAATCTTGACAATTACAAAGCGGAAACCTTTGCTGAAACAGATAATTTCATAAAAGATGCTGAAAAACTCATTAAAGAAAAAAATATTGATAAAACCCTTATTGCCATGGTGGACAGGAGAGTTACCAGGGAGAAAGAGTCCAGAGACCGGACTGCCAGCTTCTACGATAAACTCAATTCCATTAAGGCAAGTAACTTAAGCGATGGAGAAAAACTGGAAAAACGAACGGCTGAAAGTGCGGCATACCTTCAGTATGCAAAAAGCCTGTTTCAAAGATCGGCTACGGAAGTAGAAGACCTTGCAAAAGCTCTTACAGAAACTTATGCTACCACATTCAACCCCTATGATGTAATGATTTACGCTGATTATAAAAAAATCATTCAGCCGGCTATTGATACAGAAGAGGCAGATTCTACGGATAATTATGCCCAAAACATCAACAGACAAAGTCTTATTGGCGACTGGAATGATAATGGAAATAAAATATCCCTACAGGAAAATGGAAATCTGAGTTATAGTCTTATTTCTGGTGATAAGGCAGATGGTAAATGGAAGATTGAGGATAATAAATTAAGAGTTGATGCTGTCAGCAGTGTTACAAAAGTAAAATCCACCTGGTATTTTAATCTGAGCAATATCACCGGCAATTCTTTTACTATGAAATTAAGCGTCTCCCCTTTTGACATATATCACCTCACACGGGTAAGTGGCAAGTAATACCACTTTCAGGTAATAGGCCATCCCGTTATTTTTTTTATCTTCAATCCATGCTTGTAAAAACATTTGGCAGTGCGGTGTATGGTGTAGAAGCGATCACTATCACTATTGAAGTAAACTGGCTCAGCACTTCAGGAAAAGACATGATGATTGTCGGCCTCCCCGATAATGCAGTCAAGGAAAGCCTGCAACGGGTTGAAAGTACATTCAAAACAAATGGGTTTACAGTGCCCCGTACAAAAGTTGTGGTAAACCTTGCACCTGCCGATATCAAAAAAAGTGGTACAGCATTCGATCTGCCCATTGCATTGGGAGTTTTAGGAGCCTCTGAACAATTAGAAAACAAAGAAGCACTGAGCAACTACGTTATTATGGGAGAGCTGGCATTAGATGGAGAGATCCGTTCTATCAAAGGGGCTTTGCCAATTGCGATACAAGCCAGAAAAGAAGGCTTTAAAGGACTGATAGTTCCAAAGATGAATGCCAAAGAAGCCGGAATGGTAAATAACCTGAATGTCTATGGTGTGAGTCATATTAAAGAAGTAATTGATTTTTTTGAAAACGAAGAAAGTGGCCTGGAGCCTATTGTTGTAAATACAAGAGAAGAGTTCTTTCACTCACAATATGATTTTGAGATTGACTTTGCAGACGTAAAAGGGCAGGAAAATATTAAAAGGGCTTTGGAAATTGCGGCTGCAGGCGGTCATAATGCAATTCTTATCGGGCCTCCGGGTGCAGGTAAAACTATGCTGGCTAAAAGATTGCCGACAATTCTTCCGCCTCTGTCATTACAAGAAGCATTAGAGACAACCAAAATTCATTCTGTAGCAGGAAAACTGCCTGAAAATTCAACGTTGGTCTCAAAAAGGCCCTTTCGTTCGCCACATCATACTATCAGTGATGTAGCGTTGGTTGGCGGTGGTGGCATTCCGCAACCAGGGGAAATTTCGCTGGCACATAACGGAGTTTTATTTCTAGATGAATTACCTGAATTCAAAAGGACTGTGCTGGAAGTAATGCGTCAACCAATGGAAGAACGCCGGGTTACTATTTCAAGAGCAAAAGTAGCAGTTGATTTTCCTGCCTCCTTTATGCTGATGGCTTCAATGAATCCCTGCCCCTGCGGTTTTTATAATCACCCCGAAAGAGAATGCACCTGCCCTCCGGGAACAGTCCAGAAATATTTGAATAAAATTTCTGGACCACTGCTTGACAGGATCGACCTGCATGTGGAAGTAACGCCTGTTGCCTTTAGTGAACTGTCCGCAAATAAACAACAAGAAAGCTCCGCCAGCATCCGTGACAGAGTGATCAAAGCAAGAGAAATGCAGGCAGAGCGGTATAAAAGCAATCCTGGTATTTATTGCAATGCACAAATAAGCAGCAAGATGTTGAAAGAAATTTGTGTGATCAACCAAGTTGGTGCAAATCTATTAAAAGCTGCTATGGAAAAACTAAATCTCTCTGCAAGGGCTTATGACCGTATATTAAAAGTTTCGAGAACTATTGCAGACCTGGCCCAAAGCAATGATATAAAGCCTGAACATTTGGCAGAAGCAATACAATACAGAAGCCTGGACAGGGAAGGATGGGCAGGATAGTTTTGTTGAAATAGTTTTAAACATGGGCATTTCTATAAAAATAAAAACACCCATGTTGTGTTTTTAACCAGTTGGGTTGATGCTGATACTCGTCCTGGTAATGTCAGTCGCACATCCACGGGTTAGACAACCGGCAGTCTGATAAATAATCGTTGTCCAACTATCCCCGCCATAATTCTGCGTACCTTGTTGGCTTAATTTCGAAATCGTCTTCTTTTTAAGATCCAACTTCCGGAAAGGTTTTTGTTGCATTTCCATGTTTAATGGTTTTTGGTTTATATAAAAAAGGATTCTGTATTTTTTTCAAAAAATCAGTAATTGAAGAAAAATGGGTGTTTCTATTCTAAAAAACACCCATTTAACTTTAACCACCAGTTGGCAGAACAATGGTTCTTGTTACTCTCGTAAAGTCGGAACCACATCCTTGTGTTACACAGCCACCAGTCTGGTAAATAATCGTTGTCCAACTGTCTGCACCGAATTGCACTTGGTTTTGACTAAGTCTTGAGATTGTTTTCTTTTTAAGCTCAAGCTTCCGAACAGGCTTTTGTTGCATTTCCATGATTAATGTTTTTTGATACCCTGAAATTAGAATTTGCCATAAACTGACCAATACCCTAATAGGGTTACATGGTGGTTTCAGTTCTTTACACACAGCGACAGCTTATTGTTTTTCAATAAATTAAATGCATCCAACTAAGGCCGGATGTGGATAAGTTGAATCTATAGCGGTTTTAAAATACCCCGAAAGTGGTATTATATTTTCCTTTTGATAATCGACCGGTAGTAAGAGCAAAGCAAATCGTAAATGATCAGCTCATGCAAGCGGGGCTCTGAAAGGAAAAGCCGGTTCAAATTCATGTGAATATAACTGCCAAGCAGCAGATTCAGTTGCTGTTGGTTACCGGCTACTGCATTACTGTGGGCTATTCTTTGTACTTTTTCGTTTTGTTCATTTTTGTACTTCTGGATTATATCAAGCAAAGGCTTCAGGTCGTTATCAGAGGATACGGGGTTTTCCAAGACTGATATAATTTGCTTACGGTTTTCGTTGTACTGCTGATTCAGTTGCCGGAACAAGGACTTGTCAGCTTTGAATTCTGCTGCGAATTGTTGTTGCAGGCCTTGCATAAGTTCGTATTTGCCCGATAATGAATAGCCGAATGAATTCAATAATTCATCGACCGACCTGAGGGCCCATAACCAGCGAAATTTTTCTCTTTCATCTCCTTCTGTCAGCAAGAGGAACTCAATTTTCATTTTACTGTCTGTAAAAAATAACTCTTCCGCCGCTTCAATCAGTGAAGTCCCATATCTTTCAGTTTCCCGTTGATACGTATCTGCCTGTACTTTCCATAACAACCCAGCTTTCTGTGTTATTTCAATATGCTTGTAAAACAGGTTGATTACTTTTCCAGCATTCTTAACATCAGAAATATGAAAACGAAGCCGCAAGTGGAAGTCGGGGTCATTATAACGAATGAAAAACCATTTGTCAATTAATTGTTGCTCCTGCAACGCTTCCGTTAATGGAAGCACAACAGATAACAGTATTTCGTCTGCAGTTTTTGTTCCGCAGTATACTTTATAGTAAAGCCATTCTGAACCAGGCAGAAATACCTGCTTTACATCTTCAACTGTTCCATCCTGCAACAATCCTCCAGCTCCGTTGTATACTTTTTGATCGTTTATCAGGGCACCAATAAACTGATTATTGTATGGTCTGCCTTTTTCATCTTTTACAGCATCTTTAGCAGGTTTGAAAAATTCTTTCAGAGTAATAAACTCTCTGCCTTTTATTACCGCAATAAATGCTTCGATCGAATCAGTACTTTTAGTATCAACAATCAATTCATTATCTCCGTCAGCCAGCACAAATAGTTCTGGCAAATCATATTGTTTTTTGAAGCCCGAAAACTTTTCCTTGGCAGCTCCGCCTGCTGAAAAAAGTGTTTCAAAATCATTTTTCTGCAATTGCCATGTACCTTCAAAAAGGATTACTTTACCGTACTTCACCCTCGGCAGGTATTTGAAATGCCGTGCCATACTGCCCCAATTAAACATAAGGCCTGTGACTAATCCTTGTGTTTGCATATCGGCAAGGAAATAATAAACCGGTAAAGACCTGAAACTATAGTTGTGAGCATTACTCAGCCTTGGTATGATTTCTTTAGCGGTTTTTTTTGAAAACAGGTGTATGCTGTTATTCTGGTTTACTTTTATCAGGATATCCTGCAGCATTATTTGATTTTCCGAAGAAAGAGAAGATTGAGCTAAAAAAGGAATTTCGTACTTCCGAAAAGCAGGATGGAGTAAAATATTACCGGCCCTGTCTTCCGGAAGATGAATGATCTCGGCAAAAACTACTTCATCATTTTGCTCTTGTTCCAGGGTTGTAATCTTCTGAACCAGTTTATTTATTTTTTCATCTGCATGGGCAAAGCGGCCCAGCAGATTTGCAGCACTGGACCCACTGCAGCCTCTGAATATTATCATTTCATCATCGGCTGCACTAAACATCACTGAAAGCGATGGAGGGAATTTTGAAAAGTCGGTTACAAAGCTTTCAAGTTCCTCCTCCCGGATAATAATTTCCTTTTCATCACCTAACTTGACAAGGCGATTAAAAAGCCACTGCTCCCTTTTATTCCACTTAATGTCGTACCTGTCATTGTCATTATTACCGGGCAAGACCAGGTTTTCCAGCAGAGGTGATAAATTATTTCCTGACTGTTCAGGGTAGCCAACACCAGTTTCGGCATCTAATGCTTGTAGCAACGGCACAAGCCTGTCTTCGTATCGTTTTCTGAATCTTTCTGCGAAAGAGGAAAGATTTTCATTGTTTGATGAGGAAAATAGTTTTGAGAGCAGGCCAATTGCTTTCATCAAGTCGTTTTTCTTATCCTCATGAATGAAATACCTGGCAGGTTTACTGAACATATCAACCTGGAAAAGTTTGCTTTCTTCGAAAGACACACCAAACTCTTTGATTTTTTCAATCAAAGCATGATATACTTCTGGTGAGTTATGAAATTTCTCATCAGCTTTTTTAAGCTTATCAACTATATCCTCTAACCGTTCAATCGTAACCGATATTTCCGCATCTTCCGGGGTATTAATCTTTTTTAGTACTGCGAGCAATTGCTGTGTAAACTCATCCCCGGTTATAGCAGGGTCCATTTCATTTACAAGCACCTGGCTATTGATCAGCTCATCGACGAACTCCAGCGCCTCTTCTTCAGTTACTGATTCCTGTTGCATCAACAAATCTTTGATTTCACCGGTGGTGGCACCTGTCGTCGCTTTTCTCAGCACAGCATCAAGGTAATCTGAATAAACGACTGAGCTTATCTGGTGAAATCGCCTGCCGGATTGGTATTTGTATTCAATATATCTGACCTCCTCACCGATCCGGTACACACTGTTATTGGGGAAATAATGGAGCCGTTGTTTTATTGAAGACAAAGAAGATAATTGCTGGCCCAATGCACAGAGATAATGCATATCCAGCCGGGTGCTACGCAAAAAACTATTTCCTGGTATAACAATACCATCAGCATCATTACCCCATTGTACTAACGCACAGCCCGAAAAAAGACCAAAGGGTGTACAGCGACTGTACATTCTTTGATAATACTTTATAAGTGAGATCCTTATTTTATTAATCTCTTTAGCATCTGTAATTTGTCCATCTTTCAACCTGGCACATTCTGCATACAAAACCGGAGACGCCAGGTACACTGCCTCCATGAAACCAGCTTCATTCAGCAGATTATCTATTTGTTGTTCATCAGGAAGATGCATAAATGGAACAGCCGGTGTACGCAACACCAGTTCATCCAGAAAACGAAAGGGTATATTTGAATTGGCCGGACTACTCATAATAATAATGACCGGCTCCAGGCCAGTTCTTTTTTACTGAGAAAAGATAACAAAACAAGATTTACTCCCGGCAGGCCGTTTAATACATCATACTCCTTCCCATAATAATAATTACTATCTGTCTCTGCCATGATATAACTTAAAGTTTTTTGAATCCAGTATAAATAAGCATCGTTAAACCGGCTATCTCCTGTAATTACATACAGTGCATGATAGACCTGTGCCAATCCGGCCGAGCCATGACAAAAATGCGAGTCTGTTACAAGTGTTGACTTTTCTGTAGTCCTGATCAATATACTTTCTGTTAGTTCTACTGCTAATTGCCGCCAGCCAGGCTCTTTCAATTTTGCAGCAGCCCTGTAGAGCAATAACAGTATGTTCAGGTCACCGTAACACCATGCGAGCCGCTGATTATAATATATGTCGTTGTAATCATCCCGGTTAATAGAAAAAGGGAAGACAGTATACTGCTCACCTTCTGGCATTGTTATCATCCGCTGGCTGATGATGAAATTAATACCTTTTGAAACGATCTCCCTAATTCTTGATTGCTGGATTCCGGCATTCAGCACATTTAAAAGGACTAAAAGTATTCCTGAATTCCCATGTGACAATCCGGTGTCAATTCTATCTTTTTCTTTCTCCTCAATAATAAAATTATTAAACCATAGCCCACCGTCACTGGCAACAGCCTTGTCACAAAATGCAGTTACAATTTTTTCTAAATAATCCCGGATATGCCGTTCATCACTTCTGCTGGTAAAATAATGTATGATCCCTGCTGCACCATGCAAAAAATCAAGCCTTTCCTCCTGAATGATCTCCTTCAACGCCAGCTCTGCAATCGCAGCATCAAGTTCGCCAAGCTCTTCTTTTAAATCAATTTCAGCTAACCCGGCTTTTTGAAGCATTGTTACCATATAACCCAACCCGGTTATGCCACTTGCAAAACCAGCTCCCATCAGGGTACCGGGGTTTTCATCCTCCCGGTTCATTACCTGTTCCAAAAAGTCAATACTTATATCTGCATGACCCGGATCACCAAAAACCTCGTACAACGAAAAATAATATAGTGATAAACCCAGCTTTCCGGATAACAAGTAGTCGCCTGGAGCAGTTGCCGTTTCAATAGAAGCATGAATTTTTTGAAAAACGGCCTGTATATTTTCTTTGGTTGTAATTATTTCCTTATCCATCTGAAGTAAATTAACCAATCTGTTTGATTTGCAAAAATCATCTGTTAGTGCTTTTCACAAACCAGCCTACATTTGTAAATATTGCAGTAATGAAAGATCCGCTATTCATACAAAAAATGATATCCAAAGCAAGGGAAGCCGGGGAAAAAGTAACTGCGGAACTATCAACCCTCAATTCTGAACAATTGAACTGGAAACCCGGTGAGGAAAGCTGGAGTATTGGGCAGTGTCTTGATCACCTCATCATCTCAGACTGTTTGTACTTTCCTGTTTTCAAAAAAATTACTGAAGGAAAACATGAAATGAGCTTCTGGGAAAACTGGAGCCCATTAAGTGGGTTGTTTGGTAAAATGCTGGTAACTCAAATGGATGAAAATCCCCGGAAAAAACTGAATGCTCCATCAATATTTACTCCCGCTGAAAGTAAGATAGACATGGGAGTAATGGAAAGATTTCATAAACACCTTGATACACTGATTGAATTTACTGCCGGCTTCAGCAGGGTAGATATTGATAAAACACATATCACTTCACCAGTATCAAAAGTTGTAACATACAGTTTACGTAAAGCTATCAGCATTTTGATGCAGCATGAGCACAGACACATCAACCAGGCTATAAAAGTAAAAGCTGCTAAAGGGTTTCCGGCAGGCGACAACTAAACAAAAGCTGTGGTTCTTTATCTTTACCTTAATTCTCCGGTATGCAGGATTGCTTTCAGTACCTTAACCGGTACTATGATAAAATTTATGTGCTCAGCGTGGAGTCTGCTGTTGCAAGAAGAGAACTGTTTACTGAACGGTTCGTGGGATTAAATTATTCTTTCTTTTTTGGTGCTGATAAAAACAAATTCAGCATGGAGGAAGTAAAGGAGAAAGGTATCTTCAGCGAAGAACTGACCCGCAAGCACCACCGTTTCAGCAAAACAATGAAACATGGCGAAATTGCCTGCTCCTGGAGCCACAAGATGATGTACGAAGAAATGCTGGCCAATAACTACAACCGTATTCTGATTTTTGAAGATGATGCCGTGCCAGATGAAAAGATGGTAAAGCAAGTACCAGTCATCCTTGAAGAGATCCCGGCTGAGTGTGAGCTGCTGATGTGGGGATGGGATAAAAACGGTTCAACGAGTTTTGCCACCCCGTTCAAAAAAATACTCTACCACCTGCAGCATTTTATCGGCAGGCTGAAGTGGAATCATTCCATTATTAAAAATATGTATGCCCGGCCTTATTCCCCACATCTGAAAAAAGCCGGTTTCCATGATTATACATATGCTTATGCCATCACCAGGAGTGGTGCCGAAAAACTTGTAAGTATACAGACACCCATCCAGTATATTGCTGATAACCTGCTGGCCCATGCTGCAACCAATGAAGTGGTGAATGGTTTTATTGTATGGCCGCAGGTTTTCCTGCATGACAGTTTGCCTGATGGTACACACAGAGATTCGTATATTCGGTAGACCGCTGCCAAAAAGGTGATGCCATAGTTTCCGAAACAGCTTTTGCCATGATTTTTGTACAGCCCTTACCTTTACTTTTTTAATGCTTAACATGAAAATTCTTTTAAAATACCTGAAACCCTATAAATGGCTCGTCGGGCTTGTATTATTGCTTGCCGCCATCAATATTGGTTTCTCATTGATAGACCCGATCATTTTTGGTAAACTGGTGAACCTTGGAAGCTATCACCAAAAAGTTGATCCTCTGACATGGCATGAATTCCTTTTTACCAAAAAAGAGTATATAGACTCTGGAGTGCAGATGAATACTGCAGGTGTGGTGCAAAAGACAGCCCATACTAAAACCATTTATGGAGTGGTTTGGCTTTTATTGGCGTCCATTTCAGTTGCAATGGTAAGCCGCATTGCCAAAGCCTTCCAGGATTATTTCCTCAGCCTTATTACACAAAAATTTGGAGCCACTATTTTCACAGAGGGGCTTCAGCATGCGATGAAACTGCCCTACCAGGAGTTTGAAGATGCCAGAAGTGGCGAAACATTGAGTGTGTTGCAGAAAGTAAGAATAGATACGGAAAAATTTGTGGCCTCATTCATCAACATTCTTTTTCCGGTCATTGTGGGGATTGTTTTTGTAGCAGTTTATGCTACCACCATCCATTGGAGCCTTCCACTGGTTTATTTTGGTGGTATTTTTCTGCTTACAATCATTTCTAACCTGCTTAGTAAAAAAGTAAAAACCATCCAGAAAAAAATTGTGGGGCAAACGACCGCCTTGGCAGGGGCCACCACTGAGTCGCTCCGTAATATTGAATTAGTAAAAAGCCTTGGTTTAACAAAACAGGAAGTAAGCAGGCTTAATAAAAATACTTTCAAGATACTTGGGCTTGAGTTGACCAAAGTAAAACGTATCCGCAGTATCAGTTTTGTGCAGGGAACTTTTGTTAACACACTCCGCCAGATAATTCTTTTCCTTCTAATGCTGTTCATCTACCAGGGTAAAATGGATGCAGGCCAGATCGTAACTATGCAGATATTCTCCTTTTTTGTATTTGGTCCCCTGCAAGAAATAGGTAACATTATTCTTACTTACCGTGAAGCACAAGCTTCATTAGAGAATTTTGACAACCTTATGAAAAAGGCACCTGAACCGCAAGCTGCCAACCCAAAACATCTCGGCCAAATCCAAACATTAGAGTTTGATCATGTTGCCTTCAAACATCAAACCGCTGCACATAAAGCCATCAATGATATCAGTTTTGAAGTGAAAATTGGTGAAACCGTTGCCTTTGTTGGCCCTTCAGGTTCGGGAAAAACAACACTGATGAAGTTGCTCGTCGGCCTTTATCGTCCGCAAGACGGAAGAATTTTATATAACGGAATTGATGAAAACAGCATCGATTTTGAAGATCTTCGAAATCAAATCGGGTTTGTAACACAGGACACTCAACTTTTCTCCGGAACAATCAAAGAGAACCTGACATTTGTAAATCCACAGGCAAGTGAAGAAGATATCCTTGATGTTTTAAACAAAGCCTCATGCCAAAATATGCTGGCAAGAGCCGAAAAAGGCCTGGAGACAATGATAGGTGAAGGCGGATTAAAGCTGAGTGGTGGTGAAAAACAACGATTGTCTATTGCAAGGGCCCTGCTCCGTAAACCAAAACTGTTATTGTTTGATGAAGCAACCTCTGCACTTGACTCATTAACGGAGGAAGAGATAACAGATACCATCAGGGATATATCAAAACAAGGCGACCAGATAAGTATCCTGATTGCACACCGACTTTCCACTATTATGCATGCCGACAGGATATATGTACTTGAAAAAGGTGATGTAGTGGAAACTGGCAATCATGAGTCATTACTGTCAGAAAAAGGATTGTATTACGCTATGTGGCGACAGCAGATAGGCGAAAGAAAAAATAAAATCAGTATTGCTTAATATATGGGACTTTTTTCATTCCTGGGATTTGGTTCCGGTAAACTAAAAAATGCTTTACAAAAAGGGGCCATTATTATAGATGTAAGAACAGGTACTGAATATGACCGGGGGCATGTACCCGATGCTTTCAACATCCCGGTTGACAGGATAAAAGCCAGTGCCGAAAGGCTGAAGGAAGCTAAAAGACCTGTTATAGTTTGCTGTAATTCCGGTGACAGAAGCGGCACAGCGGTTCAGCAGCTCAAAGCAAAGGGGGTGAAAGAAGTGTATAATGGCGGAAACTGGGAAACCTTACTAAAGCTGATACAAAGCCTCTGAACATTCAAGGATTAACCTTTACAGGCACCGATTTAGTTGCAGAATTAGTACCATGATCTTCAAATGTGATTACAACAGAATAGTCTGAGGCTGTTGAAACAGAGGTAGTATGATTAATATTAAAATTATACAGCCTGAGTCCATGTATTTCAAATGCCTGTGACATGACGGTACTGCTGTTTGCATCATTTACTATCTTGATGGTACCCCGGTACAATCCCAGGTCATCAGTAATCCTTCCCGATATGTTTATCACATTAGCATTTGAAAAAACCTGATTTGCCGATGGCGTAAAGACAATGATCTCCGGCGGAGTTTTATCGTTAGCCGAAAAAAGATGATTGCTGCTTTCATCTGTACCTGAACTGTCTTTTGAACATGCCCCAAGCATAAAAATAGCAGCCGGCCACAATATTATTTGAAATCCCTTCTTTCGCATTGGTATAAATCTACAAATCTTTTTTCTCATTACTGCCTGATATGAAATTCGAGAAGAAATTTGATTTTTCAAGCTCTTCCATATCACTAAGCTCCAGTTCCAGGGCTCTGGTGCTTAAAAATATCTCCACTAATGAATATATCAATGATGCGAGGAGGCTTAACAGGCTTAATGCAAAAGTATATTCTGCGGCCCTTGCCCATTCCTTGTAAATAGAAAACATTGAAACCACACAGCATAAAAAGCTGAATACGCCCAGAGCCTGCATACTGCGGATATAGTTAATCCTTTTTTTCAGATTCTGTATCTGCTGAAGCAGGACAGCATTTTTCTTACCACTGATATACTCATCATGTAGTTTTCTTATTAGATTGGCTAGGGCTAAAAACCGGTTTGTATAAGCCAGTAGCAATAAAGTAATGGCAGGAAATAATAATGCGGGGGTATTAAAAGTGATCTCCATCCCACAATTTACTTTATAAAAAGAAAATGGCCAGTTTTACAAGATAACTATTATGCTCACTACACCCCATCAATTACTTTACAGAAAAACTCAGGGGAAAGTTAAGCTTAACGGAGAAGTTTCTTCCGGTATTAAATACACCGATTCTTCCTGTCACCATGTTTTCAGCGGCATACTTTAACCGGCTCAGGTGGCTCTGATAAGCTGTATTCCCGACGTTTGTTATTGCAAAATGCAGACTGAATAGTATTTTTTTGTTACTCCCAATAATATCAGATCCAAAACCCGCATTCAGTATTGTATACCCCGGAGTGAGAGTTTCGGTGTCATAACCAGTGAAAGGTTTTTTCTGAGAAAAAGTTTTATCTGCTTCAATCTTTGCATAGAGGTTAGCAAATAGCTTTCCTGTTTTTTTGAAGTCTCCCCGTAATTCGCTTACTAATCTTGCAGCAGGAATGAGTGGCAGGTTGTCACTGCCATCAATTGCATTATCAAATCGACCTCTTACAAAAGAAACAGTGTTCTCGAAATGTAGCCAGTCTAACGGATGCGGATGAATATCAATCATAACCTCCAGCCCTGCTAATCTTGCATTTTGCTGTTCAAACCGGAAAGCAGGAATATCATCCCCATCAACATTAACCAAAGAATCTCCGCCAAAAACCGATTCTAATTTTCGGTAAAAAATAAAATTATTCATCCGGTTATAAAAAGCACTTAAGCCTAAACTCAAATGTTCATTGTCAACATTCACTGCGCCGTCTAACTGCAAACTTGTTTCGGATTTCAAATACTGATCTCCATACTCATAACGATTGGTTCCCTCATGGGCACCATTGCTTGCCAGCTCAGCCAGTGTAGGTGCCCGAAAACCCCTGGCAATATTGGCTTTTAACGTAATAGCTTCAGATGGTTCAAAACTAATGCCAGCACTTCCCGAAATGTTTGAAAATGACCTGTCAAATGCAGCAAACTTCTGGTCGATACCTACAAAGAGTTCTTTAGAATCAACTGATCTGTTATCGAACCGGACGCCACCGCTAAATGTTGCTTTTTTGAATATCCGTTGCACATATATAAAGCCGCCTATATCGAAGATGCTGTATTCCGGTATCAACACTTCTGCACCTTTGTTCTGATTGGTCTGTCGCATTCCGTTTACACCAATGGTAGTATGCCATTCTTTCATTTCAGGCAATTGCCATTGTACATTATAATTGATTGTTTTAAGGTCAAAAAACAATTCCTTTTCTGAAGGATCCTCTGGATTACCAAATTCCTGGCGAAGGTTATTCTGAAAACCAAGATTAATTTTCAACCGGCTTTTCTTAATTGCAAAATTGTTGTCAATGATGAATTTATTATGCTGAACCCGTTGTTGAGGGACAAATAAATCCCTTGAATCCAAATCCGTATCTGTTGCAATTCTTTCTAATGGAGACCCTGCAAACAAAATGAATTTTCCTGTAGCATCATCTCTGTCTCCTTCCACCAATCCAAGCCGCTGATCAAACCGACTAAAAATAAGATGGGTATAACCCCAGCTCTTATTGATTCCAATATAACCACCAAAATTTTTCTCATTGAACCTTGAGTTCAACACTTTTCCATCATACTTATTCTTGTAATCCCCGGCTGACTTGTAAGTACCATATAGATTCCAGTTGAATCCATTTTTATTTGCCGCTATGTTTCCGTTAAGGGCAAACAAACCATTATTACTTTGATAGTTGGATAAAACATTTCCTTTCATTGTTCCTGCCGCAACCGGTGTATTGGTAATAAAGTTGATAACGCCGGCCAGGGCATCGCTGCCATACATTAGTGAAGCAGGGCCTTTCAATACCTCTACCCTTCCCACACTCAATTCATCAATTTCAACCCCATGCTCATCACCCCACTGCTGGCCTTCCTGCCGAACCCCTTCGTTTACCACCACTACCCTGTTATAGCCGAGCCCCCGGATAAAAGGCTTTGAAACTGCCGGGCCTGTTGAGAGTTGTGCTACTCCCGGTACATGATTTAATGCATCAATGATATTCGTTGATGAAGATTGTAATAAAGCAGTTTTTCGGATTGAAGTAACCGGTATAGGTGCTTTACGGATGCTTGTAGCACCAGAAACACCTGTAATAATAACTCCCCTATTTTCTACAACAACGGATGAAAGTTTAAAATCTCTTTCCATGTCACTGTTAATCTCAATATGTTCAACCAAAGTAGCATAACCGGCATGAGAAACTTCAATGACATGATGGCCTGAAGGAATACCCGTCAATACATATTTTCCATTTGCATCGGCAGATGTACCAATCTTATCATCGGCAAAGTAAACTGAGGCTCCCGGTAGCGGTTCACCCGTTTTTTCGTCAGTGATTTTTCCGGATAAAGTGACTTTAGCAACCGGTTTCGTAAAATTATTTTTCTGTTCAGTCGGGGTGTCAAGGTTGGTTTGTGCCAATATTATTGCAGGTACAAAACCGATCAAGATAAAAAGCAGGAAAAGTTTTTTCATATTTATATTTTGATACGCTGTTGCAAATATAAAGATAAATGTATCGTTGTTGCAAATATTTTATGGACGGTAAACAAAGAGGCAGTCTGTCCCCTTCATAATTACTGGCAAAATGTCCTACCAATTCTCAGTGCTATTTTCTATCTTGTAAAACAAACTCGTTATTCTTTTAAACCCCTCTGAGATTAATTATTCAAAGCCAACTATGAAGCTAAAACTGATCTTGTCCTTCTTATTAACCGGGATGATTGTTATCTCGGCCTGTAATAAGACTGATACTCCGGCACCTCCCGATCCCTGCACTGGTGTCAGTTACAATGTTACATCTACAAAAACTGAGGCTATTGGCAGTTCTAATAATGGAACAATCACAATACTGGAACCAAGGGGGGATACCATCTCTTATAAAATTGGCAGTGGCGCCTACCAGGCCTCATGGTATTTTACCAATCTGGCTCCCGGTAATTATGTTGTCACAGTAAAAAATCAAAAGGGCTGCACTGATACAGCTCAGATAACTATTCTGAACTATGGCCCCAAATATGCCGCAGTAAAGCAAATTATATTGGGCTATTGCGGCCCCTGCCATCTGAATGGTGCAGTTAACGGCGGTAAAAACTTCGATACCGATGCCAGCATTATCAGCAGCTGGGATAGAATAAAAGCACGGGCAGTTGACAATAATCCATCACAAATGCCTGAAGTGCCTAATGCGCCCCTGACAACAGTGGATAAGCAAAAAATTACTGACTGGGTGAATGCAGGGCACCGGCAGACCGATTAATAAAACATCTGTTTCTTATTATATTAAAAATCCCCGGATAAATAATTTATCCGGGGATTTTTAATAAATAGCTATTTCCTCATTTATCTCACTTTAAGCATCGGTCTTACTTTTTGTACCACTCCATTCTGAAAACGGGCATAATAAACACCGGTTGGCAAACCGCCAGAATCAAATGTTACTGTATCTGTCAACGGAGTTGTATAATCTCTTTCCAGCAATGTTTTAATTACACGGCCCAAGGTATCTATTATCTGGATCAATGTGTGCCCCCCCTCTGTCCGGAACTTGATAGTGGTACTTTCTGCAAATGGATTCGGATAGTTAGTAATAATAGCATCAAATGCGGGGTCGGGTGGCGGAGTTGACCCGTTGCAAGTGAGCCCTCCTTTGAACAATGGTAAAGATTGCAATTGCGTATTGATATTCGGAGGATATAATCCATCCACCACCGTTTTATCAAGGCAAAACCATTTTTCAAGGATCGTAGAGTAAACACTTCTGAAATCGTATTGCATCGGGATGTTATCGTTCACTGATGCGTTTGCCGGTATTGCAGGATTATCCCCCAATACACCTGCTTCTATCTTACTTCCAAAAAGAAACATAGGTGCAGCTGCTCCATGGTCGGTACCAACACTGGAGTTCGATTTGATACGGCGGCCAAATTCACTGTATGTCATCCCAATTACCCGGTCCTGGATCTGCAGGAACTGTAAATCATCCTGGAAAGCTTTGCATGCATCAGAAACCCGTTGGAGCAGTGTAGCATGTGCTCCTGTTGTGGTGTCGGCAGCATTCACCTGCACAGAGTGAGTATCAAACCCTCCGAAGCTTACCATGTAAACTCTTGTTTTTAGTCCCCCTTTTATTAACCGGGCAACGATTTTTAACTGATCAGCCAGGCTATTGTTTGTAGGATAGGTAACTTGTTGTGTTACCGCATTTGCTGCATTACGGATAACGGAAGAATATTTTTGTGTTTGTTGCGAAACAAGCCGGATATATTTTAATTCTTTTCCGGCAGGTGTATCAGGCACAGGATCGGTAGTACCGTTCAGTAAATTATAGAAAGAGGTAGGATTCGTTATGCTCATAGCCATATTTACTGTTGGCCCTTGTGTAGTCAATGTGGTGGTTGAACCTATCTGTATCGCTAATGGATCCGGTGTATTCAGATTAGGGTAACCTGTCGGGAAATTTGGATATTCATAATTCAGATAACGACCTGCCCATCCACTGAAAACCTCCTGGTTACTGTTTGATGCACTCATCCAGATATCTGTGGCCCTGAAGTGGGAGAAATTAGGCTGGGGATAGCCAACTGCCTGTATAACTTTCAGGTTTCCGGCATTAAAAATATTATGCATTCCAGTCATTGCAGGATGAATACCAGCCCCACTATTTCCTAATGCCAATATCCTGTTTTGCGGAATCGCAACATTTGTCCTTGCATTGAAATAGTTGGAATACGTTGAAATAGGAATTACCGTATTCAATCCGTCATTACCGCCTGAAAGCTGGATAATAACCAGCACATGGTCGGTATCTGTTGTACCCTGCATCAATGCCTGCACCAAAGGAGAATCAGCTGCAAAAGCCTTTACAGAATATCCATTTATCAATGCTGGCAGCAAGGTGGCAGCCGGGATACTTTTTTGTAAAAAATCTCTTCTTTTCATTTTCGTTTTATTAAGATGAAAAAGATTTATGATAATTGATATTCTGCCAGGTTAAAGAAATACTGAAACAGCGACTTCAGCCTGTTATTGACAATGTTGAAATTAGCGGTCGTGGGATTAGAGATATAGGCGGCCCAGGCATTGGTCCAATAATAGTCCCACTGCTGGTTACTCAGCAATATCTGTGTCTTAATTGTCTTTTTAGATTCATAAGACAGCTGATTGCGGAAAATAAATTTCAATGCATCATCAATCAGGTCGTTAGGGTTACCAGGATTACTGAATTGGCGAACATAGTTGACAAAATTGAAATTAACCCGTTGGCCATTCCTGGTAAAACCATTGTTCGACATGGTATCAGTAAACTGGTTTCTTTTGGGAAGAGAGTCAGAATTGATCCATATTTCATGATACAATGGTTCCTGGTAGTATGCCGGCATTCCTGCTACATTGGGTGGGTCATGCAGGTTTAAACCGGTATTAACCATTGTTGAGTAAAAGAAATTCCACATGCCATAATTGGTATCCCAGTCTGTTAGCGGAGGGAATACAGTATTCATTTCCCTTAATGAGCCTATTACATGGTCAGCCGGGTTTTTAATATAGCAATTCTGGTTTAATACATCAAAGAAGTGTTCGCTTTTAAATAATGCAGATAAAACCTGCTTAATGTCATAGTTACTGGAACGGAAAATGTCGGCCAGTGGTGTAATAACATTATTCTCTGTTGCCGAATCTATCGTGTAATAAACAAAGAAGCGGTAAAACTTACGGACTATGAATTTAGCGACCTCCTGCGTTGCAAAAATCATATTCAGCAAGTCATTTAGTTCAAGCTGACCAGCTGTAGCCCCGGTTCTGCCAGTGATAACAGTATTATTAAAGAAAGAAGAAAAACTTTTATTAGCAGTTGAATGTCGGGAAGCGTTAAATACCGAAGTATAAGTGGTTCCGTTAATTTGCCAGCCGGTCAATACTTTAGCAGCTTCTTTTACATCATTTTCGGTGTACTGTGACCCGGGACCCTTACCAAGTGTAAATAATTCCATCAATTCCCTTGCATAGTTCTCATCCGGAGCTGATGCTATATTGAGATAGCCGTTCAGGTAACGGAGCATCATTATATCTTTGGTAATAGCATCAATCATTTGTTTAAAGTTGCCTAATGCATACTGCCGTATCAGGCTTTGCTGCATATAAGCCCAGTTGCCATTACCAACATCGGTTGTTTCATTCCCGAAATGGTCAACCCAGAACATCACCAGTTTTTCCCGGATACTCCGGTCCTGATTTATCATGGCGCCTGTCCACCACTTTTTATAGGAAGCCCTTCGTTGAGATTGAACAGTGCCATCATTATTAATATCATTCACCCAGGTGGTGCCCTGTACGATGTTGGCATCGGGAGTACCTGGTTGAGTTGATGTTGCATATTCTTTAATTGGCGGAGTTGGCTGTGGCGCTGTGGGATTTAATAACTCATCAACGGCCTGACTTATAGTCCGGGTTTTAAAGTAATCAACATCAGCTTTTTGAGCCCCGAACATGGTCCGTTTCAGCAGGTGAACAATCTCATTTTCCGTCCATGGACCGGAATAAGGATTGATACCAGAAGTAATGTTACGGGAAGCCGGAGGTGATACTACAGGCTTTTTCCTGCGTTTAGCAGTTAGAAAATCTCTTCTGTCCATAGCTATGTTTTTGGTTCAGCGATGAGTACTGACTTTAAAGGTACTCAAAGGTTTATTCATTTTTTAACAAATACACTAAGAATTATACGGCCAATATCCTCGTATAATTACTTTCATGTAGTATAAAAGCAAAATGAACCAGTCGTAATAACTGGTTCATTGAAATTGTTTTGGACAATTGCTTTTACAGGTTCTCAATAATGCCGGCGATGCCCTGCCCGCCACCTACGCAGGCCGTAACCATACCGTATTTTTTATTCAACCTCTTCATATCATTCAGGTTCTGAATAGTAAGCTTGCAACCGGTGCAGCCAAGGGGGTGACCGAGAGCTATGGCACCGCCATTAATATTGACCTTTGCCGGGTCAAGTCCGGCCTCCCGGATAACGGCTAATGCCTGTGAAGCAAAAGCCTCGTTTAACTCAATCAGATCAATTTGGGAAAGACTCATTCCAGCCTGCTTAAGCACTTTAGGAATAGCGGCAACAGGGCCAATACCCATGATGCGGGGATGCACACCGGCGACTGCACTATTCACTAAACGTCCAATCGGTTTTAAGCCCAGTTCATTCATCATCTTCTCTCCCATCACAATTACAAAAGCGGCTCCGTCAGATGTTTGAGATGAGTTACCGGCGGTAACTACGCCACCGGCTGCAAAAGCAGGTTTCAGTTTTGCGAGTGCTTCTATTGATGTATCAGCTCTTGGACCTTCGTCGGTATCCACCGTGTAATTTCTTTTTTGTTTTTTCCCTTTTGCATCAAGATATACTTCCTCCACCGCAATTGGAAGAATGCCGGATTTAAAATGCCCGTTCTGTATTGCTGCAATTGCTTTTTGGTGTGAGTTGTAAGAAAACTCATCCTGCGCCTCACGGCTGATAGAATAATCTTTTGCCACAGCCTCGGCAGTTAATCCCATACTTAAATAATAATCCGGATCGTCTTTGGCTATTTTATAAGAAGGAACAGTTTTCCATCCTGCTGTAGGAACAAGGCTCATGCTTTCTGTGCCACCTGCAATGATACAATCGGCCATCCCCATCCTTATCTTGGCGGTAGCCATCGCAATTGTTTCCAGTCCGCTGGCACAATAACGGTTAACTGTGGCGCCTGGTACTTCAAAACCGAGGGCCCTGGCTGAAATAATGCGGCCAAACTGTAACCCCTGCTCTGCCTCAGGAACAGCGTTACCAACAATCACATCATCTACTCTTTTGGCTTCTAATTGAGGAACGGTCGCCATCAGTCCTTTGATGACTTCTACTGCCAGATCATCCGGGCGGTAGAAACGGAAGCCGCCTCTTTTAGCTTTGCCTACTGCTGTTCTGTACCCTGCTATTATATATGCTTCCTGCATAGAATAAATAAAAGTTGTTTATGCAACTTTCAATACCAAAATTAGCAGGAAAAGCCGTTGGGAAAAAAAGTTTTTGCCGACCCACCCTGATAGGGTTTCTTTGGAAAAAAATAGTCCATGAAAAAGATACTCTGGGTACTTAGCGTATTGATTATCTGTGCATGTGGCAGTTCAAAGAAGAAAGCAGCTGGTACAGCCAGTAGTGAAACCATTGAACAACGCCTCAATGCTTTTTTGAAAGTAAATGATGAGATGGATTTTGAAAAGGTGCTGGACTATACATACCCTAAACTATTCAAAGAAGCCCCCCGTTCACAGCTTTTGAAAGCCATGAAAGAGGGGTTTAATAATGAAGAAGTAAAGATCGAACTTGATTCCCTTAAAATAATTACGATCCATCCTGAATTTAAAGTTGGTGATGCCAGCTACGCAAGGATAAAATATTCCATGATAATGCTGATGGATTTTAAACTGAAGAAAGATACCGGTGATGCTTCCCAGGCAGACTTTACCAAAGAAATGCTGGCCTCGCAATATGGCGAAGAAAATGTAAGCCTTGATAAGGCTACCGGCATTATCAGGATCCGGCAAACCAGTGATATGGTAGCTGTAAAGGATGAATATGCCAAAGAATGGTGTTTTGTAAACCTGAAAGAAAATGACCCGATGACTGATAAACTATTTTCAAAAGAAGTGCAGGATAAACTCGCTACTTATCATTAATCATTTTCATGTACAAGATCATCCGCAGTTTTCTTTTTTGTTTTTCTCCTGAACGGGTGCATTATTTCTCAATGAACAGCCTGAAGCTGTTGTGCAATATTGGCTTCAGGAGAATGATCAGCAAAATCTATAGGCCGAAAAATAATGCCGGATGCTCTATGTGCAATATTCAATTCACCAACCCGGTTGGTCTCGGGGCGGGATTTGATAAAAATGCAAAATACCTGGCAGAGCTGGAATGCCTGGGTTTTGGGTTTGTGGAAATCGGGACTGTTACTCCTCTGTCGCAGGCAGGCAACGATAAGCCAAGGTTATTTCGTTTGCCAAAAGACAAAGCCCTTATCAACCGGATGGGATTTAATAACGATGGTGTGAAAGAGATAGCCAAAAGATTAAAAAAATGGAAAGAAAAAAACAAGAATTCAAAGCTTGTAATTGGAGGTAATATCGGCAAGAACAAAATAACACCGAATGAAGATGCCTGGAAAGACTATGAGATCTGCTTCAAGGAGCTACATCCATATGTTGATTATTTTGTTGTGAATGTAAGTTCGCCGAATACACCCGGCCTCAGAGAATTACAGGAAAAAGAATCACTGCGAAAAATCCTCACTCATTTGCAGGCGATCAATATTAAACAGACAGCACCTAAGCCGCTGTTATTAAAAATTGCGCCGGATCTTACACAGGAACAAATTGACGATGTTATTGATCTTGCACTGGAAATAAAATTAGATGGTTTAGTAGCCACCAATACCACCATCAGCCGTTCGGGACTGCAAACTTCAGCTTCCCGGGTACAAGCAATCGGTGCCGGAGGTTTAAGTGGTTTGCCGGTAAAGCAGCGAAGTACAGAGGTGGTAAAATATATTTGTCAAAAAACCGGTGGAAAAATCCCTGTGATTGCCAGCGGCGGTATTTTTACAGGGGATGATGCAAAGAAAAAACTGGATGCCGGGGCTTCATTGATACAAGTGTGGACAGGATTTATTTATGAAGGGCCTGGTATTGTAAAACGAATTTGTAAATCACTATAATTTTCAATGGACCATCTATTTACCTCGGAAAGTATTATCAGCTTTTTTATACTTGTTGTACTGGAAGTGGTGCTGGGTATAGATAATGTAATCTTTGTAAGCATCATCCTGAACAGGCTGAAAGGAAACAAAGAACAGAAAAAAGCCCGCCGCTTCTGGATGATCTCCGGCATCATTATGAGAAGTTTATTGCTGATGGGGCTGGGCTGGCTGCTGGAACAAAAAGGGAAAGCTGTTTTTTCCATTGCAGGTAAAGGTTTTGATCTTGCCAGTATTGTGATGCTGGGTGGCGGTCTTTTTCTTATTTATAAATCGGTGATGGAAATACATCACAAACTGGAAGGCGAAGACCCGAACGAAGCATTAAAGGATCAAAAGCCCTTATCCTTTGGAAATGCATTGGGCCAGATCATGCTGATAGATGCTGTGTTTTCGTTTGACAGCATCATTACCGCAGGTGGTACTGCCAAGCATGTGGAGATCATGATCGCAGCAGTTGTTATCGCCATGACAATTATGTTCTTATTCAGCCCGAAGATCTCAGGTTTTATTCATAAACACCCTACCCTGAAGATGCTGGCCCTTTCTTTCCTCGTAATGATCGGTATCAGCCTTATCATTGAAGGGTGGGATGCTGCCAAAGCCCATGAACTTCATCTTAAGAATTATATCTACTTCGGCATGGCGTTCTCTTTCATTGTAGAAATGCTGAATCTGACCATGATGAGCAGGGCAAAAAAGAAAAGAGCTCATGTGGTGGAACTGAACGAGCCTGTACTGGAAGAAGAAGAAAAGAATGAGTCAGATATGGCAAAGTAATGTAGCCGCCACTACCCCGGCTGTTTCTGTCCTGAGTCTTGTTTCCCCAAGAGTAACCGGAGTGAAATTATTTTGCAGAGCAAAGTCTATTTCCTCTTTTGTAAAATCCCCTTCAGGGCCGATTGCAATGAGAGAATGTACTGATGTGCTGATTTGGTGATGTGCCAATGCCTGTTTACTATCGTCAATACAGTGTGCGATAAAGTTTAAGCCATCCTTACATTTCCAATCTTTCAGATGCTCAAATGAAGCAGGTTCATGCAATACCGGTAACCAGGTTTGCTGCGATTGCAGCATGGCGCTGATAATGATTCCCATCAGCCTTTCATACCGGAATTTTTCTTTTTCTGTTCTTTCACAGATCAGCGGAATAATTTCACTCACCCCGATCTCTGTTGCTTTTTCCAGGAACCATTCTAAACGATTAGTGTTTTTTAAAAGAGAGATGGCTACAGACACTTTTTTTATATGTTGTTCTTTATAGGTCTTATCTTTTATTTCAACAGTACAATGCCTCCTGTTATCGTCTGTTATTTCACAAGTAAGTAAATGCCCTTTCCCATCCGTCAGGTTTAGTTGTTCTCCCCTTTTCATCCGCAGTACCTGTACTATATGTTTGGATGTTTCCTCGTTTAGAATTATTTCTTTTTGCGAAGGGTTATAACCGCTGATATAAAAGAAAGGAAGTGACATGCCGGTAAAAATAAAAAAGTCCCGCTTAAAACGGGACCCTAATTCTATTGCTGTTATCTTATGCCTTACTAAAATGGTGTGTCTTCCTCATCCTGCGGCAGGTCATTCATCTTACTGCCGGTCTGGATAAAAACTTTGGCACCACCTTCCACATCACTCACTGGTTTCCAGTTACCGGAAAGGCCGCCCGGTGTACCGAATGTGCTGCCATCATCCTCCGTAAATTTCTGAATATGGAGTAATGCCCTCAGTTTAATGGTCTCTAACGAACCATTACGGTGTTTGGCAATTCTTACAATTGTTTCGCCCCGGTTGTTCTCTCCCATTTCATTCTGGGTGATGTCATAATATTCGGGTCGATACAGGAACATCACCATGTCTGCATCCTGTTCGATGGCTCCTGATTCACGGAGGTCACTCAGTTGCGGCATTTTGTTTCCGTCTTTACCTGCACTTCTTGTTTCTACGGCACGGCTTAACTGTGACAAAGCAATAATCGGCACACTCAATTCTTTTGCCAATGCTTTCAGGTTACGGGAGATGTTACTGATCTCCTGTTCCCGGTTGCTGTTGCGGTTCTCACCGGTACCACTCATCAGCTGCAGGTAGTCGATGATGATGAGGCCTATGTTATGTTTATTCTTTAAACGGCGGCACTTGGCCCTTAATTCAAAGATGTTCAGTGCAGGAGTATCATCAATAAACAAAGGAGCCTGGGCAAGACGTTGAATACCTCTTGCATAAAGCTGCTTCATCTCATGCTCTTCGAGTTTACCTCTTGCAATTTTCTCCAGCCAAATCTCACTTTCAGCAGAAAGGATACGTTGCACCAACTGACCTGCACTCATCTCTAAGGAGAATAGAGCAACCGGTGTTTGCTTTGAGGGGTTCATAACTGCGTTGCGGGCAAGGTTCAGCGCAAAAGCTGTTTTACCAACCGCAGGTCTTGCAGCTAATATAATAAGGTCGGTGTTCTGCCATCCATAAGTAACACGGTCCAGTGAAGGGAAACCACTTGTTACACCGGTTACATCTTCATTCTTATGACGCAGGTCTTCGATACGCTGAATGGTTTTTACCAATACAGAGTCAATCGTATCAAAGTTCTTGCGCAGGTGATTGTTGGTAATTTCAAACAATTTGCTTTCGGCATCATCGAGCAGGTCGAAAACATCTGTCGAATCTTCGTATGCATCACCGATGATCTCGCCACTGATGCGGATCAGTTCCCGTTGTATGAATTTTTGCAGGATGATCCTTGAGTGTGCTTCAATATTGGCAGAAGAAACAACCGCATTGGTTAGTTTGGTAACATAGTAGGCGCCGCCCACCATTTCCAGTTCTTCCTTAAAACGCAGTTCTTCGGCAACTGTAAGAATATCTATCGGCTGACTTTTATTAGACAGGCCCTGCATCGCCTGGAAGATGCGCTGATGGGCTTCGACATAAAAACATTCTGGCTTTAATATTTCCACTACTGTATCAAATGCACTTTTCTCGAGCATGATGGCACCGAGTACTGCTTCTTCCAGGTCTTTGGCCTGTGGTGGTACTTTGCCATATACCATGGTCCCTAAATCGAGTGAAGATTTTCTCCTTTGCTTACGGTCTTTGTTAAGGTTCGTCAAATCCATTTCTGTACGGCGATAAAAAATTAAACCATTGATTTACTACCAATGACCTTGGGCGCATCTTCCGGGCTTGTTTTAAGAAATTGTTATCTCTTGGTTAGTGGAATGTTTCCGTCAGTCAATGAAGCGAATTACGGTGCAAAAAAGTTTTGAAAAAAATTTTTCTTTCTTCACTAATTTTTCACTCAAAATTCCGGGTTATCCACATTTGAATTTGCCACCCAAAGCCATCATCAATTTACCGAAAAGCTGTCGTAAAAGCCCGGAAAGATCAGCACAGTTGTGCAAAAAAATGCCCTTATTATGGCCAGTTTTAACCTGCGGGGTACAATAAAGCCGGGAGGCTAACAGTTATTAGCATAGTTCTGTTTTACCAAAGCTGCTGCATAACCAATGTTTTAACTCTTAAATGCAATACTATGCAAACTTCAAAGCACGGCAGCCACCCCATTATCAGTCAGACCCAGAACAATACCACTCTCTGGATCGGTCATTTAGAAAAAGATCATAACGACCATTTTGCCGGACAGACATTCAGATGCCCTGCCGACGGGCCAGTCAATACTATCCAGGTATTTACTTCTTCAGTGCATCAACCCGGAGATGTGGCACTGACCCTGCATGAGTTTGATGCAGACAGCAGGACATGGGGACCGGCAATAGGAGAAGCGACGATGCAATTAGAAAAAGGTGATGATGCAAGATGGGTAAGTTTTCACCTGCAGCCAGTAACATTGAAGAAGGATACGACCTATGGTTTCAGACTGAAGGCCAACCATGGTATGATCGGAATTGGTGAAGCTGCAAGCCATTCAAAACAACCTTTTGCTTTCGGGCAGGCCTGGAAGGCCGACTCGCATAATGAAAAAGGACATTACTACCAGTATTTCAGCCTGGCATTTAAGGTAGAGTGTGCTTGAGTATGAATGCAGCAATTGTCCTGCCGGCCGGCTGGACAAGTAACACAGATCAGCACAGATAATCCGATAGCCTGCCAGCCCTACAGGGTTGATGCATATATTATTAAGACCATGAGATGTAAGTGAAAGCCCCGTTTTAAAAGCGGGGCTTTGTGCTTTACCTAATGGAGTGTTCTATTATAGCTGCTATAGCCTTAGTATAAGTGTGGCTGGAGGGTGTGGTATTGGTTTCATATAAATATTACGAAAGAAAGACGAAGGATTAACGAAGGATAAACGAGAGAAATTAATATTTTCTATATTTTTAACCAGCAGTACCCATAGTTCATATACGGGGCTGCAGTAATTAAACAGTTGTTATGGCAAGATCAAGGAATTTATTGCTGCGGAATGTGCAGGGGCAGATCGGGAAAGAGCTGGTGGTGAAGAAATATGGTAAGAAAACAGTAATTACGAAGTACCCGGACATGAGCGGTATAAAACCGAGTAAACTACAGAAGGTGAAACGCAGCCGTTTTGCTGAAGCGGTGGCGTATGCACAAAACATACTCCGTAACCCTGCACTGAAAGCACAATATGCAGCGAAAGTGAAGAAGGGGCAATCAGTTTATCATTATGCGATAAAGGAGTTTTTGAGAAGCTAAATCTCCATTAGGTTGTTTTAAATTTCTACTCTCTCTATAAAATACCGAGAAAGGGTTATTGACTGTTTGTTATACCAGGTGCATCTTGCAGCAACCTTTCCTGAAAATTGATTGGTACTCGGGTGAAAAAACGGTGTGAGAATGGGTGATTATCATCCATAAACTTTAAGACATCCGTTGGAATTTTATTTCTGATTAAATACCATTTCAAAATGTGCTGCCACAAAGCGAAGTTGATTATTCCATTAATAATGATTGTTATAGCC
>JBGAQD010000014.1:0-79018 GCA_044220915.1 Chitinophagaceae bacterium | reverse complement strand
TGAAAAGTGACATCAGGAAGATTGTTGATAACGGTGACTGAGCAATTTACAATGCCTCCGGATGGCTGTACTGTATATTGGGCGGCAGAAGCAAGATAACTGTCAATTTTGGCCAGAATTTCTGCTGGCTCAGTCGAAGGGAGTGCAGCCCGGGCCTGGTTGGATTGATCAACCGTATTATTAATGGGAATATTTTCTTTCGGATTTTTTGTGTTAGCAGCAGTTGTATCAGTAATGGTTTCAATATTAATTTCTGAAGTATCTGCTTTGGTGCCAGCACTGCCACAGGATGCCCAGATAATTGCTAAAAAAATAATTACAGCTAGAAGTAGTTTCATGAAGATTATCTTATTAATTAATTAAGTGCAAGCTACAGCTTATGCTATTTGCTACTGCTGACGGATAATGATTAAAGCTATTTATTATTCTTATAATTTACTCTTATGTTACTTCGGCGTTGGCTTTTTGTAAGTTTAGCAAAAACAAAAAGCCACAAAGCAGGCAGCGAGGGATGAATGATTTTTGTAAAAAAATGAATTGGTTTGCTAATTCAAGCCAGATAGATTCTGACCCATTTCGCTTTTTAGTTTAGCAAGCAAACTATTAAATTCATCTTTTTGTTCTTGGGAAAGTGTAGTTGATAAGTAACAAAAAATATAAGCCTTTATAGCTAATAATTCGTTGTATATGGATTGTGGTAAAAATTCAGAACCTTCTGGTAGTTTGAAATCTTCGATATTCATGACTATTAGTTGTGCGGTGGGGCAGCGTAGCCGCCGATTTACACATAAGACGTATTATAAGAAAACTTCCTTGACCCTGTAAAGGTCTTAAATTTTATTTTGTTTTCCAAAATTTAAGACCTTTACAGGGTCAGTATAAAACATCGGATTCTTTTCTTATAATTTACATTATGTTAAGTAAAGATTGTATTGGTGTAAAAAAAAGGCTGCACTTTGCCAGCCTTTTAATCAAGTCAACTCAATTCGATTATTTAATTCCATCATAGATATTACTCCATTTCTTCTCTTCAGCCTCCCATTTAATAAACTCTGGTGAATTGGGTTTGGCTTTTACCATTTTATAGGAATAAATATCTATAAGGTAACTGGCTGCCTTTTTGAAATTTTGTTTGTCACGCATCTCCTGTCCTTTTGAGTCTCCGTCATGGGATTTCGAGGTAAGAATGGCTGCGGCTTTTTCGTAAGGATCACGGGCAGCCTCGAGAGCATCTCCGTACTGTTTTTCCAGCATATCCCGCTTGGTGATATCTTCGGGTTTATTCTTTGTTCCCGGCTTGCCTGCAAGCTCGGCCCTCATCATTTTGATCTGCGCATCCCTCTCCTCACCAATCTTTGCAGCTTTATTGATAAAATGATCTCCGATATACAAATAGCTAATTTCAGATCCGGGTTTTGCTGCAGCGGCCTTTGTAAAGGCGACCACCATTTTATTTTCCCACTCAGCGACTGTGGGCAATTTAGGAGCAGCATCGGTATTGAGTGTATCATAGTATAATTCACCCATTATTTGATTGGCCTTATAATTATTAGGATCGGTTGCCAGTACTTCTTCCAGGGCTTTAATTTTATCCGCAAAATTCTCCACCAGGCCCACGGCGAAGTCTACTTTATCGAATTTGAAGAATTCACTTTTAGGGTATAGCTCAGCACCCAGCGACTTGTATTTCTCAAAGGAAGCCATGTCTTTTTTGGCAAAATAATGTCCAACCAGGAAGCGATAAACAGATTCAAACCCATCTCCTTTCATTTTATTATCTGCAAGACGGGTATAATATTTGGCCGCATCGTCTTTATTACCGCTGTTCTCAGCGGTGATACCAGCAAGTATCAGCACATTAGTATCGAGTGAAGAAGGGAGTAATTTTTTTGAAATCAGCAGGTCAGAAAACTCCACTGCTTTTTTCAGTTTTTCAAAACCGGCCTGCCACTTTCTTTCGGCATAGTCATTATAGCCGGATGAATAGAAACTGGTATAGATATTGATTGGACCAGCCTGGTATAAAAGGTCTGTTACCAGTCCCATTGATGGGTCCATTTCTTTATACTTATTGAAGGCAATTACAGCATCATTGGTCAGCTGATCTCCTGCGGGTGTGCCTCTATTGGCATCCGACATGGCCAGGGAAGAATAAATGGCTGCTTTAAGTATATGTGCTTCCGCTTTGCGGGTGATACTTCCCGCTGAAAATGCTTTGTCCACATCGGCTTTGGCCTTATCATACATCTGCAGGGTAAATTCATTCTTGATGACATCGAGGGACTGGGCCCCGGCCAGCAGAGTTGACAAACTGATCGTTAGGACCAAATAAAATCGTTTCATTTATTTTGGTTTTAAATTATCGTCGCTACATATATCCTGTTAAAATTATGAAAACAGTTTTTTGTTGCCTGATTTGTTTTTTTAATCACCGGAGTCTCATCAGCTGTTAGCTCTTCACCCCCCTCAGATGAATTTTCACCGGTTGGTAGTTGCGTTCTCAATCTCGTAGTTTTCGGCTGCCGTTTCACCTTCCAGCGGTATTGGCTGCTCGTTTTCTTCATTACCAGTTTATCCCTGCTCATTCAGTTGTGTAATTGCCACAATCACATCGTCTTCATCCGGATGTATTAGGTATGAGCTTCACTCTCTGTGTGGCCACTGTTCACTGATACCGCTTACCGGAATCCGGATAGTTACGCCACTTTTCAGGTGATCATTATATGCTTACAAAAAATTTATTTTATTGATTCATACACGGCATACCACTTCTTCTCTTCTGCTTCAAAGGCTGCCTGCTCAGGTGATTTTGCCTTAGCTCTTTTCTTTTTTAATTCATATATCTCGGAGAGATAGCCGGCCAAATTCCTGTACTGTTGCTTTTGTCTCGGGTCCAGGGCTGACTTTCCGGCAAATATTTTGGCGGCCTGCTCATATGGCCCTCTGATAGCATCCATTGCCTCCAGGTATTGTTTGTCTAACAGGTCTCTTTTAGCAATATCTTCTTTTGAGGCCATTGTACCAGGTTTTGTTCTTGCTTTCATATCATCAGCATGTGCTTGTCTTTCTTCACTTATTTTATCCTTTCTGTTTACAAAGTGGTCGCCTAATAGCAGGAATAGATTGATAGAATCTGGTCGGAGTGCACCTGCTTTTGTAAAGGCAGCAATCATTTTAGCTTCCAGTTCCTTACTATATGGCTCGGCGTCTTCATCTTTTCTTGGATAGAAAGCACTGTATATGATCTCTCCTAACGATTCATTGGCTTTATAATTGTCGGGTTCTTTTGCTAAAATGCCTTCCAAGGCAGCTATCTTATCCTTGAGGTTATCTTTTAACCCGGCTGCAAAATCTATCTTATCATACTTAAAATATTCGCTTTTTGGATACATCTGCTGACCAAGGTTGCGATATTTTTCAAACCCGGCCATGTCGTTCTTTTCAAAACTATATCTTACCATGAAACGGTAAGCTGTTTCAGCCCAGTCTGTATTTACTTTTGCGTCAGTAAGTCTGGTATATAATTTAGCCGCTTCTTCAAAATGTTTGCTGTTTTCTGCCGAACTTGCAGTAAAATATACAATAACAGTATCAAGCGGCATTGCAACCAGTTTCTTTTCAATTAAAAGATCTGATACTGTCAACGTCTTTTTAAATTTTTCATAAGCGGTTTCCCATTTCTTTCCATCATAGTCTTTATATGCAATTCCATACAGACTGCTGTATAAGTTGATAGGGCCATTTTGATATATCGGATCTGTTGCCAGTTCCATGGAAGGTTCCATTTCTTTATACTTTGCAAAAGCCAGTTCAGCGTCAGCTGTCAGTTGGTCACCTGCCGGAGTGCCTTTTGTTCCATCTTCCAGTGCCAGCCAGGCATAGATGGAAGTTTTTAATATGTAAGCTTCGGCTTTACTGATAAACTTTGCATTACTCCAGGCTTTATCAAGGTCCACTTTGGCCTCTTTATACTTATTAAATACCAGTTGATTTTTAATGTCCTCGTATTTCTGTGCTGTTACCAAAAAAGCGGACAAACTCATCATCAATAAGAAAAGGATTCTTTTCATCTGTATGGTTTTATTTTTTAAATGCGGCTATTTTATTCTGTAACGTTACCTGTAGATGGATTTTCGCCTGTTTCAGTTGCGTTGTCAGCTGCAGGTGATATGTCATCAGTATCATTTTCACCATTGCCGTTCTGACCCTGATCCTCTAACTGGGTAATGGCGGCTATTTCATCTCCTTCATCCAAACGTATAAGCTTTACTCCCTGAGTAGCCCGGCCTTGTTCACTGATCCCACTCACCGGCATACGGATTGTAACTCCACTTTTGCAGGTTATCATGATGTCTTCACTTTGAGCAACGTCTAATATACCAACCAATGAACCGGTCTTGTCTGTTACACTGATAGTCTTAACACCCTTGCCACCACGGTTAGTGAAACGATATTCATCTACAGCTGTTCTTTTACCAAAACCTTTTTCGCTTACCACCAATACTGTTCTGGATGCATCAGTTTCTGGGTTTACACAGATCATACCAACCACCTCATCATTTTCATCATCTACCTCAATACCTGCCACACCAATGGCTCCCCGGCCCGTAGCCCTTACCTTTTCTTCAGAGAAACGGATAGCTCTGCCACTTTTCACTGCCATCATTATCTCACTCTTGCCATCGGTAAGTTTTGCTTCCAACAACTCATCCCCTTCTACGATCGTAATTGCATTTACACCAGTCTGTCTTGGGCGGCTGAAGTCCTGTAATTCTGTTTTCTTAATAATTCCCTTCTTAGTACAAAGAACTATGTTATGATTTTTCACAAACTCTTCATCTTTCAAATCTTTCACATCAATAATAGCCCTTACTTTATCATCTGGTGGCAGTTGCACAAGGTTTTGGATAGCTCTTCCCTTGCCGGTTTTCTCTCCTTCCGGAATTTCGTACACATTTAACCAATATACCCTTCCTTTTTCAGTAAAGAAAAGCATAGTGTGGTGTGTCGATGCCACAAAAAGATGCTCAATATAATCTTCATCCCTTGTCTTACCCCCCATAACACCTCTTCCGCCGCGACGCTGGGCTCTGTATTCATCGGCAGGTGTACGTTTGATATAGCCAAGATGCGAAATGGTGATAACCACATCTTCTTCTTTGATAAGGTCTTTTATTTTTACTTCATCATCGAGGTAAGTGATCTCGGTATTTCTTTCGTCACCAAATTTTTCTTTTATCTCCAGCAATTCCGTTTTGATCACATCAAACCTCATTCCTTCATTTGCAAGCAACTCATTTAAATGAGCAATTAATTTCATTAACTCATCAAATTCTTCTTTGATCTTATCTCTTTCCATGCCGGTTAACCGTTGTAAGCGGAGTTCCAGTATGGCCTTGGCTTGTATCTCATCTAACCCCCAGCCGGCATTTATCAGGTTATCTTTTGCAATATCTGGTGTTGCGGAAGAACGTATCAAAGCAATCACCTCATCCAGGTGATCGAGAGCAATCAGATAACCTTTTAATATATGTGCTCTTTTTTCTGCTTCTTTTAATTCGAACTTTGTTCTTCTTACCACCACTTCATGCCTGAATTCCACAAACTCACTGATAAGTTCTTTCAGGTTTAGTGTTTTTGGTCTTCCTTTAACAATAGCAACGTTGTTGATACCATAAGAAGTTTGCAGATCGGTCAGCTTGTACAACTGGTTGATGATAACATTGGCGATAGCATCCCTTTTCAGGTCTATTACCAGCCTTGTACCTTCCTTATTGTTCGACTCGTTATTTACATGAGCAATTCCTTCAATTACTTTTTCATTCACCAGTTCACCAATCCGGTTGGTGAGAGCATCACGGTTTACCTGGTAAGGCACTTCAGTAATGATGATTTGTTCCCGGCCACTGGCTTTTGCTTCCACTGTTAATTTACCTCTTACCACTACCCTGCCACGACCAAAATGCATGGCCGCTTTCACACCTTCCATCCCATAAATAACACCGCCTGTTGGAAAGTCCGGTGCCTTTACATGCTGCATCAGTTCATCAATGGTGATTTCCCGGTTCTCAATAAATGCGATACAGCCATCAATTGCTTCTGAAAGATTGTGCGGCATCATATTGGTCGCCATACCTACGGCAATACCGCTGGAGCCATTTATCAGTAATTGCGGAACCCTTGTAGGAAGAACAGAAGGTTCTTTTTCAGAATCATCAAAGTTTAATTGAAAATCGACCGTGTCTTTTTCGATATCATCCAGCATGTGCTCTGCAAGGCGTTCTAACCTTGCTTCTGTGTAACGCATGGCTGCAGGTCCATCGCCATCCTGGTTACCAAAGTTTCCCTGGCCATCGATCATAGTATATCGCATACTCCACTCTTGTGCCATACGAACCATTGCGTCGTAGACGGATGTATCGCCATGCGGATGGTATTTACCTAAAACTTCCCCGACTATACGGGCAGATTTTTTATACGGTTTGTTGAAATGGATTCCCAACTCGTTCATCGCAAACAAAACCCTGCGATGAACAGGTTTTAATCCATCTCTGACATCAGGCAAGGCACGGCCAACTATCACTGACATTGAGTAATCAATGTAAGCGGTCTTCATTTGTTCTTCGATATTGACGGGAATTATCCGGTTGCTGTCCTGCGTTTCTTGTGGCTCAAGGTTCTCTTCCATCGTTATTTTTCCTTCTGCTTTTAGTTGAATTTGTGACTCAAAACTGGCTAAAAAAAGGGCTGTTTTTAAGGTCTGCAAATCTAACTTTTCCCAGCCTTAAAACCTGATAAAACAGCCTGTTTTTTGAGCTATTTTTTCCACCGCTGTGGATTAATTAACAGGTTGAAAAACAGGGATATTTTACCTGTTGTTTTTCCCTGTCAATTCTGGGTTTTTCGTCCTAATTTACCGCTTCTTTCAACCAGGATTTATTATGAAGACGATTCTATTATTTGGGGCAGGAAAATCGGCTACAGTTTTAATTGATTATCTGCTTGAGAATGCCATTAACGGTAACTGGAAAGTGGTGGTGGTGGATGCTGATCTAAAACTGGCGCAGTCAAAAATTGGCGGATCGCAAAGAGGTATTGCTGTTTCTTTTGATATAAAAAATGAAGATGAGAGAGTAAAGCATATCCGGGGTGCTGATATAGTTATTTCGCTGCTTCCCCCCTCCCTTCATATTGAAGTTGCGAAGGATTGTGTCAGGCATCATAAGAACTTACTGACGGCCTCGTATGTGGATGATGATATAAAGAAATTACAGGCTGATATTGAAAAGAACAAACTCCTTTTCCTTTGCGAAATGGGGTTGGATCCGGGTATTGATCACATGAGTGCTATGAAAATCATCGATGAGATTCACAATAAAGGCGGGAAAGTAACTTCATTTCGGTCACATTGCGGTGGCCTTGTGGCTCCGGAGAGTGATGATAATCCCTGGCATTATAAAATAAGCTGGAACCCCCGCAATATCATTATGGCAGGAAAAGCCGGTGCTCATTACAGGGAAAATAATGAGGAGAAGAGGATCCCCTACGAAGAATTATTTACAACAGAACGGGTGGTAGAAATTCCGGAGATAGGTCAATTATGCTGGTATCCTAACAGGGATTCTCTCAGTTATATTGCTTTATATGGATTGGAAGATGCACCAACTTTTATCCGTACCACACTCCGGCATCCCGACTTCATGTATGGCTGGAAAAATATTATTGATCTGAAACTGGTGGAAGAAACCCCGCAGTATGATACGAACGGAAAATCATTACAAGAAGCTTTTAAAGAGCATATGGATAAAAATGGGTTTAGTGAATGGCTTAACGAAAAATTGACAGAACGGTTTGCAGAAACCAAAAGCATGATGGAAAACCTGATGAAATTGATGGAGGCCGAAAACGAAGCGGAAGAAGAAGGTACAGAAATGCCCGGGTCTTTTATGGCTGCAGATGAAAAAGGAAACCTGCAAGAAGTGGAAATTGATGAAGTGAAAAGTAAAGCAGCAGCATACCTTGCCCACAAAATGCATGAAGCTAATCTTACCCTGAAGCAGCTTTTTTTCCTGGGGCTTGATGACAAGGATACTCTTGTTAATAAAGGTCTTTTAAGCCCGGCAGATATTCTGCAGTTTGCTGTTGAAAAAAAACTTGCACTTCGGCCTTATGATAAGGATATGATTGTGATGTTGCATGAAATTGAATACTTAGTCAACAGCAAAAAGTCGTCAGTCAACAGCTCGTTAGTTGTAAAAGGCGAGAACAGTTTGCGAACTGCGATGGCAAAGACAGTTGGCCTTCCGCTTGGTATTGCAGCCAAAAATATTCTCAATGGTAAAATAAAACTGACCGGTTTACATATTCCAACATCAAAAGAGATTTACGAACCTGTTCTGGCAGAACTTGAGAAGTATTCGGTAAAATTTCATGAAGAAAAGAAATAAACTACAGGACCTCCATTTCTTTCGTTGCAAGTATTTTATAGCTCACATCCCGCATTATGATTTTATACTTTCCTTTTCGCAGGTATAAGCAATAGTAACCTTCCCTGTTGGTAATATAAGTTTGATCGGCCGGTACTAAGAAATTAAGCATATCTGAACTGTATTCGTTTTCATAATAGGCCTGAACGAAGAACAACATTTTTTCTGTTGGCTGTATCAGAGTAATTTTCTTTTCTCCATTCAAGGAAAGCCAGGTCGGTCGGTTATGCTGGTAAATTGTTGCCGGGTGCATCAGCATAACATCATATCCTTTTTCTTCCAGCGGATTAAAGGGCCTTTTATTCTGGTAAATGATGGAAGAAGATGTAATATTAAACCTGGCATTGAAATACTGATAAAATAATCTGCCGTATTCAAACTCGCTGCCTTCTGTCATGCCGGTTTGATCAATAGTAAAAGGATCAATGCCACTGATCTTTTTGAACCATAATGCCATGGGAGTGTAATTATCTATTTTGCTTTCCCTGATATGGCCATAACCTGCATGCACCAGGATCTTTGCTGTTGGATCTTTCCTAATAACGGTATAAAGGTTTTGGGCCTGAACAGAATCTCTTTGAGAGATGCTGTGTTCCGATGCCAGGGTATCTTCGTATGAAATCAATCTATAGCCTAATTGAAGTGCCTTCCGTACCAATTCTCCTGCTACAGGTTCCATTATGTAATAGCCCGTAAAAACATTAATAGAGTCAAGGCATTTATTGGAATAGTTGTTAAAGGCTTCCATCGCAAGATAACGGTAGCCTTCTTTATACAGATCTTCGAGCAGGCTGTAGGTAAAAGCCCTATGGACAGGCTTGATATGTGATTCATTTATCATTATCACATTATAATGCGCAGCGTTACTGATGATTGAATTTTTTGCCTGCACATATTGAATATTCTTCAATTTGTCTACCGTATCGGAAATGATACCGATAGCATCAGATGATAAAGTATCAAAGCTCTTCAGTGTGTAGCTGGACGCCATACTGTAATCACCGGCGAAAGAAAGAAATTGGCTGAAGCTTGTATAAAAGATTTTTTCCCCCATTGTTTTTTTGAATTTGCTCTCCCATCCTATCGCCTGGTAAAATGGATACAGGTAATGTACCTCTGCCCCCAACCTGTTAGTCAGGTATTTCAATGAAGAATCATACTTATTAGGGACCTGGTTTTTTGTGTATTTGCGAACCTGCTCAAAAGGCAAGTAGGTTTGTGAAGAGCAAAACAAAACCGTAATGACAAGGAAAGAGGAAGATATGCACTTTTTCATACTGAAAATTCGCAGCAATGATAAGTCGTATCCTGTTACCGAAAACCTAAAGTTGTTTTGATAAATGATCTGCCAGTTCTTTTACTCCTTCTGTAGCAGTTTTTTCGATCAGTGTAAGGTTCGGCATGGGTGATGTGTAAGGTATCTTTTTATCGATAATAAATTTAGGAGTTCCTGCTGCCACATAATTTACCAACCCTGCTGCCGGGTAAACAACCAGTGAAGTGCCAACCACAACAAAAATATCTGCTGAATACACAATCGGCACAGCTTCTTCTATTTTAGGCACCGGCTCCTCAAACCAAACAATATAGGGCCGGAACTGGGCACCATCTTCCGCAAGATCACCCAGTTTAATATCTCCTTTTATTTCAGCGATCAGCGTTTCATCCCATTCACTCCGCATCTTGAATATTTCGCCATGCAGGTGCAGCACATTGGTAGAGCCGGCCCTTTCATGCAGGTCGTCTATATTTTGTGTAATGATGGTAACATCAAAATTCTTTTCCAGTTCTGCCAAACCATAATGCGCTGCATTGGGCTTTGCATTGGCAACATTTTTTCTTCGTTCATTATAAAAATCCAGTACTAATTGCGGGTTCTTTCTCCATCCCCTGGGAGTAGCTACTTCTGTCACTTCATATCCTTCCCATAAACCATCGCTGTCACGAAAAGTTCTTAAACCGCTTTCAGCACTGATGCCGGCGCCTGTAAGAACAACCAATTTCTTTTTTGCCATGACCAAATGTAAATCAGCAAAGCCATCCGTACAAGTTTAGATGGCTTTGCCTTGCTTTATGAAAACTCATACGGAGCTAATTCTTAGCCAGCGAGGTAGCGGCCTGCACCAGCCGGATGAATTCACTTCGGTATCCATTATTATCAATGCCTTTTGAACCTTTGGCAAGGCTGACCACCTGGTCGTAAGAAGATTGCTGCTTATAGTCCGAACCTCTGAGCAGCAAACCGAATTCTGCCACTGCTGCTGAAAATCTGAAATTATCTGATGTGTTCGCCAATGCAGTATGATTATCCATGACCGGGTGAGTTATCAGTTTACTTACATCTTCATCCGGTTTTTTGTAACGCAGTTTAATGGTCATTATCTCATCTGTCTTATCGAAAAATTTCCTGTCATTACTTTGGTATTTTAGCGGATCAACAGATTTGGTAAAATCATCCTGCACTCCCACCGGTATAACTTCGTATAGTGCAGTAACAGTGTGACCACTTCCCAATTCTCCGGCATCTTTGGCATCATCATTAAAATCTTCAGCAGCCATCATACGATTCTCATATCCTACCAGGCGATAGGCCTGAACTTTAGAAGGATTGAATTCGACCTGGATCTTTACATCTTTGGCAATGGTAAACAAGGTGCTGCCAAATTCATTTACAAGTACTTTTTTTGCTTCGCCTATATTATCAATGTAAGAATGATTGCCGTTACCCTTATCAGCCAGCTGCTGCATTTTATTATCCTTGTAATTGCCCATACCGTAACCAAGTACAGAAAGGAATACACCACTTTTTCGTTCCTGCTCTATCAGTCGTACCAGATCATCATCGCTGCTTACACCAACGTTAAAGTCGCCGTCGGTGGCAAGAATGATCCGGTTATTTCCGTTTTTGATAAAATTTTCTTTTGCAGTTTTGTAAGCCAGTATAATTCCTTCGCCACCAGCTGTTGAGCCGCCTGCTTCCAGGTTATTAATTGCTTCTTTGATCTTTACTTTATTTGAGCCGCTGGTAGAGGGCAATACTAAGCCGGCACTACCCGCATAAACAACAATCGCTACTTTATCTTTTTCTCTTAACTGGTCAACTAACATGTTCATCGAAGCCTGGACTAATGGCAACTTATTTGCTTCGTTCATTGAACCGGAAACGTCGACCAGGAAAACCATATTGGATGGGGGCAGATTATCAACCGGTATTTCTTTTCCCTGCAGGCCAATATGTACCAGTTTGTGCTGAGGATTCCACGGGCATTCTGAAATTTCTGTATTGACAGTAAACGGTTCGCCATTTACAGGTTTGGGATAGTTGTAGTCAAAATAATTGACCATTTCTTCTATACGCACTGCACCAGCAGGTGGAATAGAGCCGTTTTCAAGGTAACGTCTTACATTACTGTAAGCAGCTTCATCTACATCTATGGAAAAAGTAGAAAGTGGGTTTTGAGTGGCAGCAAGAAATTTGTTTTCAACAATGTTATCGTAGTCTTCAGTGTTGAAAGAACCATCTTTCATGTCTTTATCAACAGGAATTGAAATTGCTTCATCTTTCGTTCCTTCCTCAGTAATAGTACTTATGGTATACTGCTCATTTGGTGGCGGAGCTGGTTTTTTCTCAGAGTCAGTGGTGACCGCTTTCAGGTCTTGAATTTTATAGGTTTGTTTCTTGGAGGAAGATCCGCCGTTTTTCTGATTACAGGCAGCAAACATACATAGCAGCAATGCTGCCAAAGCAGTGATTTTTATTTTCATGGTTATACTTTTTTGAGGTTATAGTAAAGGAGATGCAGACATTTTATTTTTGCACAAAAGAAAATTGCCCCGTTTGCGGCGGGGCAATTCTATTACTTCAGTTTTGTAAACAGAACAGTTGAGCTGTCAGCAGCCTGCACCTGCAAGGTATCCTGTGTAAGTTTAGTTACCAGGTAGATCTTGCCAATTGAATCACCGGTTCTTTCTTTCCATACGAGTTCGTTGTTTTTGCTCCATTCATAATGCGAAGTATCTGCTTTGGCAGAATCGTTGAGAGACCTTACAATGTTTCCGTCTTTTTGGAAATTAAAACGGTACTTACTGAAATTGGAATCGGTTGCCATTACAGCATCTGTTTTCCATACACCGATGATCCATTCTTTCTTGATTTCATTGGATACGGATACATTTTTTTTCTTGCGGAGCAACAAGAAAGCCCCTGCTCCGGCTGCTACTACGAGCAGCCCGATCAATAGTTTGTTCATGGCTATACTTTTTAAAGGTTAAATGTGAGAATCAGTTATTGATACCACAACACATAAAAAAGTAACCCACCTTAAAATGTTAAACGAAGTTTTTAGTTGAATGTAACAAACCTGGATAGTAATTATTTCTCACCCGCAAGTTCCATTACCACTTTCCATTCGTCATCTGTAACGGGCTGTACAGATAAACGGCCTAATCTTACAAGGGCCATATCAGATAGTCGTTTATCTTTTTTAATTGTTTCTAATGTAACCGGGTTTTTTATTTTCTTTACAGGCTTCAGGTCAACAGCAACCCAGCGGTCATCGTCCGTTGTCGGATCCTGGTAAGCTTCTTTAATTACTTTGGCTATTCCGACAATGTCGGTACCCTCATTGCTATGATAAAAAAGAACTTCATCGCCTTTCTTCATGGTGCGAAGATGAATGCGGGCAGCATAATTCCTTACGCCGCTCCAGCAGGTTTGTTTCTCTTTTACAAAGTCATCCCAACTATAGGTTGAGGGTTCTGATTTCGCCAGCCAGTATGCCATACGATGGTGTATTTGTTTTGGATTTCAAATTTACAGCGATGTGGAATAAAAAAGATTTCTTTTTATTCAATCCAACTGCTTTTCAGTTGTCGTATCTATTCCTGTCCTGTAAAGACAATTCAATAATCAAAAAACTTAAATCAAAACGTATGAAATCTTTAAAATCAATCGGACTTATGCTGACCGCGGCGTTCCTGTTTAATGTTTCCTCTGCTCAAACCATGAAAGAAGAAACAGTACAAGTTGGTGGTGCGCCAATGTATCCATCTAAGAACATTGTTGAGAACGCAGTTAACTCCAAAGACCACACTACCCTTGTCGCGGCTGTAAAAGCAGCGGGATTGGTGGAGACTTTGCAAAGTGCTGGCCCTTTCACTGTATTTGCTCCAACTAATTCGGCCTTCGGGATGCTTCCTGCAGGTACTGTTGAAACATTGGTAAAGCCAGAGAACAAAACAAAACTGGCAGGTATCCTTACATATCATGTGGTAGCCGGTAAATTGGATGCTGATGCATTAAAGGCAAAGATCAAAGAAGGTGACGGCACTGCAGAGTTGACCACTGTGGCCGGTGGAAAACTTTGGGTAATGAAAAAGGGAAATAAACTGATGCTGAAAGATGAGAACGGAGGCATGGCTGAAATTACTATCAAAGACGTTTATCAAAGCAATGGCGTTATACATGTGATTGACCATGTGATTCTTCCTAAATAAACTTTTTAAACTGCAGATAAAATCTCCTGCCCACCTGCAGGAGATTTTTCATTTGTCACAACGCTGACAAAGCTTTTAGCGGCAAAATCTAAACTTGCTGCCGGTTTCCCCCGTACATTTAAACTAACTTACAAAAACAGCACCCAGCCGGTATATGGTCAGGAAAGAAATCATAAAGAAACATCCACTAGCTATCCGATGGTTTCATTGGATCAATTTCCCCGTATTGGCTATTATGATATGGAGTGGTTTGTTGATCTACTGGGCAAATGATGTTTACAAAATTGGATTTGGCAGCACCACCCTTTTGAAATTCTTTCCCAACTCGTTTTACCAGGCACTCAATGTTCCTTATCGCCTTTCAGAAGGGATGGCTTACCACTTCGTTTTCATGTGGTTGTTTTTCTTAAACGGGATCGCTTATGTTCTTTATACAGCTATTTCCGGGGAATGGAGATTATTAATGCCCAACCGGAAATCCTTCAGGGAGGCATGGCTAGTTTTGTTGCATGATTTACATATACGGAAAATAGCTCCGGCCATTACCGGTAAATACAATGCAGCTCAGCGAATTGCTTACACCGCCATTATATTCATGGGTATCGGTTCTATTCTTACAGGTCTTGCTATTTACAAACCTGTACAATTAGGATGGCTATGTTCGATGCTTGGCGGGTACAAAATGGCCCGCATACTTCACTTTGCTTTGACGATCGGGTATGCTCTTTTTTTCCTTGTTCATATATTCCAGGTCATCAAAGCTGGCTGGAATAATTTCCGGGCCATTATAACCGGGTTTGAAGTAAAGAAAACAGATGAGGATACGTCAACTCAAGAATCAGTTAAATAATATTTATGGCAAATTTTTTCAAGAACCTGGTTACAAAAAATTCAAAGCTAAACACTGATCAGCTGATCCTGAAAAAAACCGTTGTTTCTTTCTTTTTCTTTTTTGTTTTAGCCGGAACAGCAATTTGGGGTTGGCAATGGTTGCGGAGTCAGCCAGCTACCTCCGGTAAAACCAGTACCCCTATCAGGAAAATACTTGATGCCAACGAAAGCATATTCAGTGGATTACTGTCCGATAAACATCTCTCTAAGGAATATCCGTTCTCAAAAGCTGCCAATCCGGCAAGGGTAAATGGTAACCTGGGATTAAAAACTGCTTTTGACCCAACTGCCTGGGCTATGAGTGTGATAAGAGCAAAAGGCGATACAATGAGGATCACATTGGAAGCGATAAAGAAACTCCCAAAAATTGAATTTGCTTTTAATTTCAAATGTATTGAAGGCTGGAGCCAGATCACTCATTGGGGTGGTGTTAAATTTTCTGATTTTATAAAGGCGTACGGACTGAGTGAAGAAGCTGCAATGAAATATCTTGGGCTAGCGACACCTGACAAAGAGTATTATGTAGGTATAGATATGGCCAGTGCCCTTCATCCGCAAACAATACTCTGTTATGAACTGAATGGGAAGCCACTACCTATGGATCAGGGGTATCCGTTGCGATTGATTATTCCGGTAAAATATGGAGTGAAAAGCCTGAAGCGTATTGGCTTTATGTATTTTGATAATAAGAGAACACCGGACTATTGGGCTGATGTAAAGGGGTATGATTATTTTTCGGGATTGTAATTACCAACCAGAAGCCAGAACATCTGCTAAATGCAATGCTTTGAGTTTATAGCCTTTCTGTTTTATATATCCTTGTAAGTGCATCAGACAGGAATGATCGGTAGAGATCAGATACTCCGCACCTGTTGCTAATGCGTTTTCCACTTTCTGTTCTCCCATTGCTACGGATATTGCTTCAAATTTTACAGCAAAGGTTCCGCCGAAACCGCAGCAGGTTTCTACATCATTCATCTCAGTTAATGATAGCCCTTTCACATGCGATAAAAGTTTTCTCGGCCCCTCTTTTATTTTGCATTCCCGCAAACCGGCGCAGCTGTCATGGTAAGTTGCCTTTCCGTTTAACACTGCTCCGACATTTTCTACCTTTAATATGTTTAGCATGAATTCTGAAAACTCAAACACCCTTTTCCCAAGATCCTTTACTTCATTATGGACAGATGAGTTTTCAAATAATTTGCCATAATAATTGCGGACAAAACCCACGCAACTGGCACTTGGAGCCACTACATAATCGTTGCCACTAAAATCTTTAATGAATTTTGAACAAACTGATTTCGCTTCATCCCAGAACCCTGCATTAAAAGCCGGCTGGCCACAACAGGTTTGTGATGTGTTGTAACTAACTGTACAGCCTGCTTTCTCCAACACTTTCACCATATTAAAAGCTGTTTCCGGGAATAGCTGGTCAACAAAACATGGTATGAATAATTGTACGTTCAATGTATTTGCTTCTATTTCTTGAATGATCTTGAGAGGACTATCATTTTTAATGCCGTGATACCAGCCTCTTCTCCTTTATGGCCATGCTTGCCCCCTATCCTTTCATTAGCCTGCTGTTCATTATCAACTGTCAGTACACCAAAGACAGTAGGGACAGGTAAACTTAAATTCAGTTGGGCAACCCCGTCTGTTACAGCTTTACATACATAATCAAAATGCGGGGTGTCACCACGAAGAACACAACCTAAGGCAATAAAAGCATCAGGCTTTTGTTTTTTTCCGGAACTCTTCCAATAATTTTTAATAATAAAAGGAATTTCAAAAGCACCTGGAACTGTTACAACTACGATCCTCTTTACAGCATTTTTCTCCAACACTGATATACAGCCTCTCTCCAACTGATCAACAATAGCAGCATTCCATTCTGTTTTCACCAAAACGATACAGGCATCCTTGGTCAGGATGCCTGTATTAATATCTTGAAGCTTGCTTTTTGTAACGTCAGCCATAATTAGTTTACGTTATACACCCCCAGTTGTGCCAGGTAATTATCAGCATCGAATGCCTGGTTGCTGTTCGGGAATTTTTCTTTTATCTCTTTGTACAAAGCGATAGCCTCTTTTTGGTCTTTCATCACCCTATCCGCCAGGTAAGCGGCATAAAAAAGATATTCAGCTGCATTGCTTTTATCTTCTTCAAAATGATGGGCTGCTTTTTTATAGTAACTTAATGCATCGGCATTTTTACCAAGATCAGCATAGGCGTCGCCAATCAGTTTGTAAGCCCTTGCCTGAACAGGTTTAGACCCTGTACTGAATTTCTTCAAGTACTTGATGGCTTTCTCGTTATCATTTAATTTGATGTAACAACTGCCGGCATAATAATTAGCCAGTTTAGCAGCATCAGTACCACCGTACTTGCTGATTATTTTCAGGAAGCCATCGTACTGGCCATCGCCGTTCAATGCAAGGTTTACTGAGTCTATGCGGTAATATTCCTCTGCTTTGAACATTGCTTCAACAGCTTTAGCTTCTTTTGGTTTCTTGAAGAAATTCTGATAGATGTACCAGCCACCTACAGCCACGATGATAACGGTGCTGGCAATCATTATTATCTTGCTGTATTTTGTCCAGAAGTCTTTTGCTTTTGCAATTACTACTTCGCCATCCAGCTCCTGCACATTTTTCTTGTCTGACATAATAAAATTTCTATTTACAAATAATGGTTTATAAACTTTTAATCAACGATGAAAGGATAGTTCTTGTCAACATATACGTCTTTCAATACCTCATTATCATCCGGCCATGGGCTTTCTTCCGCAAACTTTACTGACTCATCCACGATAGCATCTACTCTTTTATTGATAGTATCAATTTCTTCCTGTGAAGCAAGTTTGTTACCCAGTATTGTTTTTAAGATCATTTGGATAGGGTCTTTGCTCTTATATTCATCCACTTCTTCTTTCGTTCTGTATTTCTGCGGATCGCTGATCGAGTGACCTTTGTAACGATATGTTTTTATCTCCAGTAAAGTGGGCCCGCCTTTCTCCCTTGCTCTTTTTACAGCCCGTCCAATTCCTTCATGCACTGCTTCCGGGCTCATACCATCTATTGTATCAGCAGGCATTTCATAGCCGTCAGCCAGTTTATAAATATCAATAACGTTGGAAGTACGTTCTACTGAAGTCCCCATCGCATAGTTATTATTCTCGCAAATGAATATCACCGGCAACTTCCATAGCATAGCCAGATTGAATGTTTCATGGAGAATGCCCTGTCTTGCAGCCCCATCCCCGAAGAAACACAGCACCACATTATCAGTACCACGGTATTGTTCTGCAAATGCCAGCCCGGCTCCAGTTCCTATTTGGGCACCTACAATTCCATGTCCGCCGTAAAAATTCACATCTTTTCCAAAGAAGTGCATACTTCCACCCTTTCCTTTTGCACAACCGGTAGCCTTGCCATAGAGCTCAGCCATACAGCTGTTTACTGATACGCCTTTAGCTATTGCCAGCCCATGGTCACGGTAAGCAGTAATGAACAGGTCTTCGGGACGGGTGCCTGTCATACAACCCGCAGCAATCGCTTCCTGGCCTACATAGGCATGGAAAAAACCACGGATCTTACCGTCCATTTTGTACTTCTCTTCTGCCATCAGTTCAAATTGACGGATAAGCTGCATTAACTCGTACCAGTATAAGTATGTTTCTTTCGAAAATTTGGTAGCCACAGGCCAAAAATTTGAGTCGCAAAAATAAGGGGAAAAAAGGAATTTTAAAGCAGTGATTTTGAGGAGATAATCAGGGTTCTGTTCGCTGTCCGGGCTGATTTTACAACACTCCGTTCCGGGGATCAGTTCATGGCACCTTGTTTTACCCTTTTCCTTAAAATATTGTGCCTTATACTTAAGCCTTCGCCTTTATCTTGCAGTCCTTAATGCTTCGTCTTCAGCACATATCGCTACTTCAGTTCAAGAACTACAGTAACCGGTCTTTTGACTTCACTGAACGGATCATCGGTATTTGTGGCAAGAACGGGGTAGGTAAAACTAACCTGCTGGATGCCATCCACTACCTCTGTTTCACTAAAAGTTATTTTACCCGGCTGGATGGAGCCAATGTCCGGCATGGTAATACCGGCTTCCGGGTGGAAGGTGATTTTACTTTGCATGACAACTCCGAGAAAGCTGTTTGTATACTCAGAGAAACCGGCAGGAAAGAGTTTTCGGTAAATGAGAACCCTTACGACAAATTTTCACATCATATCGGCCGCTACCCCTGTGTTGTCATTGCCCCAGATGATGCCGAGCTGATAACCGGCGATAGTAAAGAACGCCGGACATTTCTGGATGCTTTGCTTTGTCAGTTGGATACAGATTACCTGCAGCACCTGATCGTCTATAAAAAAATCCTGGATCAACGAAACTCCCTGCTGAAATCATTTGCAGAAACGGGTGGTAGAAACTTTGAATTGCTGGATGTACTGGATGAGCAGCTTATAAAGCCCGGGGGTTATATTTTTACTAAACGTAAGGAGTTGCTTGTTTCATTTTTACCGGTTGTGAAGCACTTGTACAACGAAATTTCGCAGAAAAACGAAGATGTAAACCTGTTTTACGAAAGTGAATTATTACAAGTATCCTTTGAAGAACTGCTAAAAATAAACCGTACCAAGGATTGTTTTGCCCAACGGACAACATCCGGTATTCACAGGGATGATATCAATATCCAATTGGCGGGTCAGCCGTTTAAGAATATTGCATCGCAAGGCCAGCGAAAAAGTTTACTCTTTGCCATGAAGCTGACGGAAATGGAAGTATTGCAAAAAGACAAAGGCTTTGCTCCTCTCCTGTTACTGGATGATGTGTTTGAAAAACTGGATGAGGAACGCATCAGCAATTTGCTGAACAAGGTTTGTGTGGAGAATGACGGGCAGGTTTTTATTACAGATACTAACGAGGAAAGGTTGAAACAGCATTTGGATACCTTGTCAGTGAAATATCAACTCATCGAACTATAAACTATCTTTGGCAGATGGGCGAATATTCTATCGGTGACGCAATGAAAAAATTCCTGGATGGCAGCCGGATCAAAGGCGGCATACTGGCTTTACAGATAGAAGATGTGTGGGAAGAAATCATGGGGAAAACAGTGGCCCGGTATACCGACAAACTACAGATCATTGGTGATAAACTAATCATCAATACCAATGTAGCTCCGCTAAAGAATGAACTGATCTACCAGAAAGAAAAAATTAAGCAACGGGTGAATGAGGCGCTGGGGCAAAAAGTAGTTGGTGAAGTGATAATACAATAATTACTCCACTCTTACCCTCGGGTCAACCACTCCATACAAAATATCGGCAAGGATATTTATCACAATAAAGAAAGTTGCCGCCACCAATACCGAACCCATCACCACCGGGTAATCCAATTTCTCTAATGCATCTACGGTTACTTTTCCAATCCCCTGCCAGTTAAAAATATATTCAACAAAGAATGCCCCTGCCAGCAACTCCGCAAACCAGCCAGTGATGGCAGTAATAACCGGGTTCAATGCATTTTTTAATCCATGTTTCCAGATAACCTTCCTTTTACTTAATCCTTTTGCATACGCAGTACGGATATAATCCTGATCAAGCACATCCAGCATAGCACTACGGGTAAGTTGTGTAATAATGGCCAGTGGACGGATACCCAATGTTATTGCCGGTAGAATAAGGTTTTGCAGGGAAAGTCTTTTTTGTCCTGTTACTTCGTCAATAACCTGCCAACTGCCGGCTACATTTAATCCTGTCCAGTCGCTTAATACAAATCCAAACAAGTAGACCATAATGATCCCCATGAAAAATGATGGGGCCGATATGCCGACAATGCTGGAGAAAATCGCAGATGTATCCAGCCAGGTATTTTGTTTAACTGCAGCCATTACTCCTAACGGAATACCAATCAGCATGGCAATGAACATGGCAGCCACAGCCAGCATTAATGTGCCGGGCAAAGCCTGCATCAGCACATTCCACACTGGTCTTTTGGTTTGGTAGGATTTGCGGAGATAAGGGATCTTAAATCCGAATTTGTTATTGCCGCCAATAAAAAGCCCTTTCAGTTTTTTGTTTTTTATTTCTTCTTTGCTGTGAAAGCAAATGGGTGAAACATCATTCAGGTATAGTATAAACTGTTTCCACTTTGGCTGGTCGAGGTGTAATTCTTTCCGGATATTGGCTTGTGTGGCAGAATCACCAGATTGTCCCATTACTAATCTTGACGGGTCTCCAAAGCCCTGGAAGAGAAAGAAGACTAACACCACCACTCCTACTAATACCAGCAAGCCATAGAAGATTTTTTTGATGATGTATTTGAGCATGGTTACTGGCTTAATGTATCAGCTGGTAATACGTCCACGGGAGGCGGCTCTGCCGTTACTGGGTTACATTTATCAATATCTGACAGCATCTTTCTGATATTCTTACCACTATATTTTGATAATACTGTTGCTTTTTTTAAAAGGTAGATAGTAACATCACTTCGGGATGCAGTTTGTATTGCCTTATAATCACACTTGAAAACAGGAATAGCTCTTAAAGGAGTGTTTTCAAAAGCCTTTGAGGCTTCTGCTGGTTCTGCTGTAACTATATAACAAGAAATATTTTTTGATCTGGCAATTCCACAGACTTCAGCGAATTTATTTTTCCAGCTTGTTCCTGCGGTCGAAATTTTTTCGCAGAATAAAAGAATTGAATACTCTTCTTCTAAAATATAGTCGGTAGAGTCTGTATCACTGGTTCCTGTGAGCACAAACCCTTTGATGGGTGGTTCGTTGTTCTTCCCTTTCCTGACCACCTTATCAAAACGTTTTACAAATTGATAGGTGTCTTTATTAAAATCTGCAGGGAATTTATCTGCTGTAAATTCAATTTCTTTTCCATCCTTTTTGTAAACAAATGTGATAACAGTGCTGTCCGGTACAAAATCAGCAGGCATCCTCCTTTTTTCTTTGATGTTATTTCCTTTTTTGTAAGGAAGACAATCCACAACGGGCAGATAATTCAATGTGTACCACTGAAAGCCAAAACTAAGCACAGTAATTCCCAGCATAGTAAGTGTGGTGATCTTTTCTGCAAAAAAAGGTCTGATCTTTTTTTGCTTCCAAAAAAGAAAACCTATGAATAAGGTTAGCACAACATCTTTTAAGAACGATGTTTTGGAAGTTATGGGCAGGCAATCACCAAAGCATCCGCAATTTTTGGGAGTACCTGTTATATAAGTATACCCTGTAAGAAAAGTAAAGAAGATAATCAGCAACAATAACAACCAGCTGAATAGTTTTATCCTCCAGCCAAGTAGTAAAGCAAAGCCGGCGATAATCTCAAAAGCATTCATCATAACTGACATCAGCAATGTCCAGGAGTTGAATTTATGCAGACCCCACAATTCAAAGAATTCCTGCATTTTATAGCTGAGTCCAAGCGGGTCGTTAGCTTTTACCAACCCTGAGAATATAAAGAGTATCCCAACAATTATTCTGGCTATGTTAACGGCAACTTTCATGTTACATCAATATTAAGGCGAATACAGCATAATTAATAATGTCAAGATAGTTTGCATCAATGCCTTCACTCATTATTGTTTTACCATCATTGGTTAATATCTGGCGGATACGCTGTAGTTTCATCAGTATAAGGTCAACAAAACTTTCCTGGCTCATGCTGCGCCATGCTTCACCATAGTCGTGGTTTTTATCCTGCATCAGGCTTTTAGCGATCTGTACATTTTTGTCGAACAGAAGAGCTACTTCATCAATATTCATCTCTTCAGGAGCATCTTCAGGCAGTTCGAGCTGAATCAATCCAATCACGGCATAATTGATGATGCCTTTGAACTCTGCAGCGATTCCGTCGGATACTTTTTGTTCACCTTTTTGCTGAATGGTCCGTATTCGCTGGGCTTTGATGAATATCTGGTCAACGATTGAAATGGTCCGCAAGACTCTCCATGCTGTTCCATAGTCCTTCGCTTTTTTCAGAAAAATATCTTTACAGGAAGTAATGGCCTTATCATACTGTTTATTTGTGTCACTCATTTCGTTATATTCTCTACTTTAGCTTCAAAAATAACGAACAAAGGCTAATGTTTACGCTGAATTGCAAAGGAAGGCTGTTGGTTGTGGATAAACCACTGGTGATGGGCATTATTAATGTTACACCAGATTCGTTTTATAGTGGCAGCAGGCATGAAGATATTGGTGCGGTTTTGCAGCAGGCAGAACAAATGCTGAAAGATGGAGCTGATATTCTTGATATCGGCGGACAAAGCACCCGGCCCGGAAGTGAAAAATTAAGTGCAGAGGAAGAATTAAAACGGGTAATAACTCCAGTTGAAGCGGTAAGTAAAAATTTCCCCGAAGCATTTATTTCCATCGATACTTATTACTCGAAAGTTGCAGCGGCTGCCGTTAAGGCCGGGGCGTCAATTGTAAATGACATCAGTGCCGGCAGTATGGATGCGGCAATGATTGAAACGGTAGCTTCCTTAAAAGTTCCTTATGTGCTGATGCATATGCTTGGAACACCGCAGACGATGCAACAACACCCTCAATATGAAAATGTGACCAGGGAAGTACTGGATTTTATGAGTAATAAAATGAGCGAATTACACAAGGCCGGTATAACGGATGTGATTATTGATCCTGGGTTCGGTTTCGGGAAAACCAATGCACATAATTTTGAATTACTGAATAACCTTTCTGTCTTCAAAATGTTGAATTCTCCTATCCTTCTGGGTGTTTCCCGGAAGTCAACCGTTTACAAAACTCTTGATATAACTGCCGAAGAATCGCTGAATGGTACTACTGTTTTAAATACAATTGGTTTGATGAATGGGGCTTCTATTTTACGGGTGCATGATGTAAAAGAAGCTGCAGAGGTAGTAAAGTTATTCGAAGCATACAGGCCTTTCAGCAAAGAAAAAAGAGCTTTGTAAACACAAAACTCTTCTTCGAAAGGACTTTCAATCACAGCCTTAATGTGATAGTTTCTCAACAGGAAATCAAAAAAGTACAGATTAATTTATAGGGCCAAGCAAAAAGTACGGTGGATATTCTGTCTTCGGGGGTCGGTGTTTTCAGGGGTGCGGCAGGTTTAACAGATCCTGGACTAAAAACGGGGCCTTTCAAAAATACCCGTCCCGCTTTTCAAACGGGACGGGACAAAGTTGCAACTTTATTTAATACTGTAATTATTTATTTGATTGAGGGGCATCAATTTTTTGAACTCCCTGCTGCTGCATTAATTCGGGTCTGGTTGGTTCTTTGTCTTTAACATCAACGATCTCGATATCAAAAACCAGTATCTCATATGGTTTTATCAGCGGAGAATTGGGCTGGCCTGCATAAGCAAGAACAGATGGAATGTAAACCTTCGCTTTACTACCTAATTTCATAAATTTTACTGCTTCGTCAAATCCTTTGATCATATTACCAGAGCCTACAGTAAATGGCATAGGCGGTTTGATACCGAAAGAAGTATCGGTATTCGAATCAAATTTTTTACCAGACCAGCTGACGCCGGTATATCTTACTGAAACGTATTTGCCGGAATCAATTGCATTCCCTGTTCCGGGTGTAAGCATTTGAACAAATGCTCCTGAGGGAGTTTTCTCGGCTGTAAGTTTTTTCTCAGCCAGGAATTTCTCAATTGTTTTTATTTCTCCGGCTAACCAATCTTTATTTGTTTTCTCATAATCTGCTTGTGCTGCAGTATCACTTTTGAATATGGCAAGCACTTTCGCATAAGTGATTATTTTATCGCCTTTTTTAAATTTAGGCGGAATATTTTGCGGATCCCTCTTCATAAAAGTATCAAGCAATTGGGTTGTTACCACACTGTCTCCCAATTTCAGGCTTGTCCATAGCTCAGAGATATCGTAAGGGCTAACCTGGGCAGTGCTTACCTGCCTGTATGTTGCAGGTGTTCCTTCAGTAGTGAAGTACACACTGTCATTCACTTTGTAAGTGTAAGAGATTTTAATAAAATCACCATTTCTTACCTGTTGGGTGTCTTTTCCCCTGAACAACTGGTAAGGCATCCCTCCTGCTGTTTTACGATATTTCCCTTTGCTGCATCCAACCAGGAGTATTCCTGCAAAAAGAACCAGCAATAATTTTTTGATAGTGTTCATACTTTGTTTTTATTTATTGTAAAAGTTTTTCGTTCTCTTTCATCGCTTTGATGAATTGTTCTACAGTTTTCTCCAATGGATCACTGCTTCTGCCTCCTGCAGCATTAAAATGCCCCCCGCCTTCAAAATATTTTCTGGCAAAGGTATTACAGTCAAAATCTCCTTTGCTGCGGAAACTCCATTTTCTTTCTTCATCCCTGTCAATTACAAGGGCCACTAATTTAATACCTTGGATGGTTTGTGGATAATTTACCAGGCCTTCAGTATCTCCGGTCTTTATGTGATATTTCAATATATCAGCCTTGGGTATGGCGATAAGTGCTGTGTTATACTCATAGAACACTTCCATCCTGTGCAGCAAAACATGACCGATAAAACGAAGCCTGTTCTCCAAAAAATTATCAAACAGGTTTTCATGAACGATTCCATGATCGAGCCCCCTTGACTTAAGATCTGCCACAAGAGTATGCACTCCGGCATGAGCAGATGCAAAACGGAAAGAGCCGGTATCTCCCACCACACCTGCATAAATGCACTGTCCTATTTCATAATTGATCTTATCTGCATGACCGGAGCCAATAATAAAATCATAAACCATTTCACAGGTAGAACTTTTTGATGTATCGCTGATACCATAATCGAAAGAGGCGACATCGGGTTCCTGGTGGTGGTCAATCAATATTTTGGTACAGGTAAGCTGTTTTAATTTTTCCGTCATGGTTTTGGTGCGATGGAAAATGTTGAAATCAAGACAAAAAAGCCAATCTGCTTTATCCATCACCGCCTCAGCTTTGGGCTTATCCTGTTCATAATCCATAACCTCTTTAGTTCCTGGCATCCAATTTACCCAGCCAGCCCAATTGGTAGGTGAAATTACCGTGACAGAATGCCCGAATTGTGTCAGAAAATGCTTCAGAGCCAATGCAGAGCCCATCGCATCTGCATCAGGTTTTTGGTGCATAGTAATGACCACCTGCCGGGGCGTTGTAAGTAAAGGGAAAATCTCCTGTATTGGTTTCATCATAAACGGGTGCAAAAGTAGGGCAAATGTGCCAATTAGTTCATATTCAAATTGGTTAGTTAACTGTTTGCCGTTACCTTTGCGGCCGAAAAACAAATCAACGTAACAATGAGTAACAGAACATTTACCATGATCAAACCGGATGCTTTTAAAAACGGCCATTCCGGAGCTATTCTTGATCGCATCCTGCAGGAAGGTTATAATATCAAAGCCCTGAAAATGACAAAACTGACCCCGGAGAAGGCTGGTGAGTTTTATGCTATCCACAAAGAAAGGCCCTTTTTTAAGGAGCTGGTTTCTTTCATGTGTGAAGGACCGATCATTGCTGCAATACTGGAAAAAGAAAATGCGGTAGAAGATTTCAGGAAACTGATTGGTGCTACTGACCCTTCAAAAGCAGCGGAAGGAACTATCCGTAAATTATATGCGGCCTCTGTTGGTGAAAATGCTATTCACGGAAGCGATAGTGATGCGAACGCAAAGATCGAAGGTGATTTTATGTTCTCAGTTCTCGAACAATTCTGATACTATCCCTCTTAAAATAAAGATAACTGGTGTCATTGCCTGATACCAGTTTTTTTGTGCCTGTCAAATAATTAAACTAAAAATAACGGGCTTTAATCTGTACGACAGTTTGTCCGTTAGTAGTATGATTGAAACTTGCTTTTTTATATGAAGGGGGCCCGAAGGGAGCCGATGCGTTATTGGAAAACCCATACCCTTCTTTTGGAATGCCCAGCATATTCTTGTCCATTTTCTGGTTATTATTCTCATCATGCAGAATGGCGATTGCATAACTGCCGGGCGGCACACTTTTAAAAATAAGGGTAGCACTTTTTTCAATGATATAGGCTTTCTCTTTTCCGTATGCTTTTTCAGGTTCATCAGGGTAACCATTACCATCCTTAAATAAGCTTACAAGTACGACACCATTATTATTATGAAGCTTTGTGATGGTTACTTTCAGGTTTTGGTTAACAGAAGGGGTAAAAGATGCGAACAAACCAATAAAAAAAGATGCAGTAACAAAGCGGAGGGTTATATTAATCATTTCCCGGGATAATTTATCATAGGTCTAACAAGAATTGAAAGGATTTGTTGAGGATCAAAAGTTAACTTATTGTTCAAGCCAGAATTCATGATCTTTCAAGTGGGTTACCATGTCACCATTTTTCAGAATGATGTCAGCTTCTAACTTAAGATCGAACCGGCCTTTTCCTAATTTTATTTCACTATAGGGCATGAAAAGTTGCAGATCGTCATATACGGCCTCAGCGTATCCCGGTTTTATGCTTTTATAAACAGCCAGTTGCCCACTCTTGCTTCGGTACTCACTATTCTGGCCTTCAATCTTTTCACCATTCTTTTTTTCAAAATAGATAGCTACATATCCATCAACATCTTTGAGATTATAGGCAGTAAACTTTACATGGATCCGCATTCCTTTTTTGCCGTTTTCTGTTACATTATAATCGACCCAAAGTTTGTCAAGTGTTGCATCAGCTTTCGTTGAAGATTCGACATCAGCCGGGCTGCCCGGCCTTGAATATTCAAAATCATAGTAAGTCAGCCATTGAATGATACCGCCTTGCTTATAAATAAGTTTTACGTCCATGGTAAGGTCATAAATACCCGGCTCCAGGTCGAGTTCGCTATAGGGCATAAAAAGCTGAAGGTCTTTGTAGTCGGCCGGATCGTACGCCGGTTTTATATTTTGATAAACTGCAACATCTCCATCCGTACTTTGGTATTTCTTGTTTTTATCTTTCAGAAACCCGGCAATATCATCGTTGTATTCAAAATAGATGGCTACGTATGAGTCAATATCTTTCATGCCATAGGTTGAAAAGCTGAGATGGATCCTCATACCAAGTACGTTATTTTCTCTTACTCCATAATCTACCCAGATGGAGTCAAAAGTGGCGCTTGGAGGGGCAGTATTCAGACGTATTACCGGAATATCAGAAGCAATGACATTGGCTGTCATCCCGGCGATCAATGTAAACAGACAAATGACTTTTTTCATTGCAGCTACAAGTTACAAAAAATCGTCAGTTTTTAGGGCAGTTCACTTTTTTCATCTCAAGCACTTCAGGGCCATACATTTCAGTAAACCCCCTGTCGAGGGCCGCCTTGATATCGGCACAGGCCTTTTCTTTTTCGTTCAGTTCAATGTAAACAAGAGCCCTGTTCTTATATGCATAGCTATTGCCCGGGTAAATGCTGATAGATTTATTGATGTCTTCCAGTGCACCTTGGTAATCCTTGATATGATATTTGGCCAGCCCACGGTTATTGAGTGCAAGGGGTTCATCTTTTTCCAAAGTCAAAGCTTTATCAAAGTATTCGATCGCTTCTTTATACTTGCCAAGTTTTGTAAACTGGAACCCTAAATTAACATAAGGCCCGACAAAAGTTGGATCGATAACTGTAATCTTCTTAAGGCTGGCAATGGCTTCATCAACCCGTCCCAATTCATCAAGCACAGTAGCGATATTATTCAATATGGCTGTACTGTTGGTGTCCAGGAGATAAGCTCTTGAATAGTCTTCATATGCTTTTTGAAAATCTCTTTTTTGCATATAAGCTACCCCCCTGTTCATGTAGAGTACAACCCGGAACGTATCCTCATCCGTAAGTTGCAGTGCTTTGGTATTATCTGCAATAGCTGCATCATTGTACGTCAGTTTTGAAAAAAGCATAGCCCTGAAGTGATAGCCATAAGCAGAATCAGGAAATTTATCTATTGCTTTTGTAAATTCAAGATATGATTCGTCCCATTTTTCAAGTTCACTATAGGCAGCTCCCCTGCCAATGTATATCTGGTAAATGGTTGAATCTATACTCCATGCCTTGTTTAACACAATAAGGGCACTGTCGAATTTCTTGTTGTCAATAAACTCAAGCCCTTTATCAACCAGTTTCAGGGCAGTTTGTGCTTTTGAGAAGAAACCGGAAGTCAGCAATACTAAAAGAAGAAGGTGTTTTTTCAAGCGGAGAAGATTTTATATTTTACTAAGATATACTTTTTACGGAGGTTATATTTCCCGAATCTTAGTTGATTTATTTTCCACTGGAGTTACTTTGTATCCTTCTTTACGCAACAGATTGATAACGCCTTTTTCGCCGGGCAAATGGCCGGCACCAACTGCTATAACTAATGATTTTTCTTTTAATAATGTTTTGAGTTTCTCTACCCAGTTCTTGTTCCGGTTGTTGAGTAAAATATCTTCATATTCCAGCATTCCGTCATCGCTTTTGGAAATCATATCCGCCAGTTTATCCAGGTCTTGTTCTTTGTAGGCCTTCATCATGTCCTTAAGTTCCTTATTATCTCCTTTCTCATCAGTGCCTGCCGAAATGCTTTTGTATAGCTCTTTTGCCTGCACTTTGTACGGGATGCTGTCAAAAAGCCCCATCTGGTAAGCCATCGTTTCTAAACCTTCGATCCTCTTCCCTTTTTTCTTAGCCTCTTCCATTATCAATTGCTCCATCGCAACCTGTGCATCGCAAACCATGCTTGATTCCATCAGCAAGGAAGAGGCAACAAGCGGTTTATATGTTTCCACTACTGAAAATGGAAGCAATGATTCATTCTCTTCAAAATGTTTTTTTATCCGTTTATATTCATCGGGTGTCAGCAGATCGGCTAAAGTGGTGTCGTTGTTCATTTTCATCTTCGTTACTAAACCCAGCATTTCAAAGAGGTTGTCCATATCCAGTTCAAGGTAAACTCTGTCTGCATTCTCGATAGCCTTCATCAGGTTATTGCTGATATATGCATCCTCCTTGCAGATCATATGAATGGTGCCAAACAGGTAGGAAGGCTTTTCTAATCCATTACCGCTTATTTTCCATAGCAGGGTTTTGTTTTCGCTATTGTTTTGAGCAAAAGAGGTTAAGGCGAGAAGGGTTACTAACAATCCGGCACTAAATCTTTTCATCGGGAATAAATTTTGAGCAAATTACTGAAGATGGTTAATGTTTTTACCGGGAAACTGCTGGACAAACATCTTTCCAAATTTACTGGTTGACGATATGTCAGTAAAAGACTTCGTTCCAGTACCTGGAAAACCCTGTACCCCATTTTACCTGTAATTCTTCTGGAGAAATTGGCAGACCTAGCTCCTGTTTTACTGCCAGTTCGGGAAGATTGACACCGGCTCCTAATGCAGCCGAGATAGTTCCCTGCACACGGGGATTGATTTCAAGGATCAAAAACTGACCTGCAGCAGACTTTTTTACCTGTATGCCGATATTGCCATGCAATTGTGTCTCTTTAATGATTTGCCGGCAATATGAAATAATACTTTCCTCTTTTACAAACTCTCCTTCCACACTTATACCATTGATCATTTTTTTTCTTAACCGTGGAATAACAACGATTGGCTCCCCATGATTGGCAAGGCAATCAACTGAATACTCTTCTCCGGGGAGATATTCGCTGATGAGTAATTCCGGAAACGTACCGGATGATAAGATGCGAACAGCATCATTCATACGGAGAAAAGTAGAAGAAGGTTTGAAATTGAATAACAGATCAAGTTCGTTTATTTTTTCGCTGATGATCCTGAAGCCACGACTGCCGTTTGAAACAGAAGGTTTGAAACAGACCATTTTTTCCGGGTAACCTAATCCGGCAACAGCAAGCTTAAATTGTTCAACAGTTTCCACAACCCTGAAATCCGGAACAGGCATCCCTCTCCATTGCAAAAATTCATACAACCTGCTTTTATTGTTGGCAATTTCAAGAGAAGCAGCCGGTGAAACAAGTAGTTTGGCTCCTGCCAGTTCAAATTCTTTTATATGCTGTGATAGAGGAATCAGTTCTTTTGTAACCAATGGCAGCACCGCATGAATATTCTTTTTTCTGCAAAGCGAAAGAACGGCATCAGTAAAAGAAAGATCAGTAGCCTGCGGGATAACTTCAAAATCGTTTGTGAGGTATCTGCCCACTGCACCTGGGTTTGCATCTGCGGTTGTTATATGAAATAATCTATTTTGTTGCAGGCATTTGATGATACCCGCTGCACCCGGGGCACCGGCGCCGGTCATAAGAATATTTACTGTTCCTTGTGTCACAGGTTAAATGTAGAATGTAATAAGGAGAAATTAAAATCAACTTACGACGGCTTCTTCGCCGTACATCTGGTCTTTGAATTTTAATGATGGCGATGGGATAAATTCACCAATACCTAATTCAGCCCATTTGCTGTCGACTGATCTTATTGTTTCATCATTTGCGACAATGATATTGGGCCAGTCCCTGTGAAAGTCATCAAATTCTTTTGTCTTCCTGGTTCCATCAAGTCCCATGCATGCAAGATATTTACCCCCCACTTGCTTTTTATATAAATGGTAGTCCCTTTTGGGGTCAAGGTTATTACAAAAACGCCATAGTGCTGCGGGCAGGTCGTTTGGATCGACAGTATGCTCTACATAAAGAATGATCTTTATACTGTTTGGATTGGCTGCGGAACAAATTTGTTCATGCAATGCCCGTATATGGCCCTTGCGGTTCTTTTGAACGGAAATAATAAGGCAAGGGATATTGTTTGCCATTAATGATATATTCGCTGCGTGGATCTCCGGGAATTTTTTTAAAACATCTAATTCAAAGAGAGGAACATCTGTATTTTGAAAAGTGTCGTCAGTTTCCTCATCATATTTTCTCGTCCCATCAATACACATTTTTCCCCCAAACCCCAATTTGCTGCAGCTATGATCCAATACATCCATAGGCCCGGTAGAAAAATATATGTCTGTGGCAGGATTGAGATTCTTGAAAACATATTTTGCAAGTTCTTCATAGTGCTGAATCGTTACACCTTCATCACCCAACACTAATATTTTATTAAACATCATTTGCCCGGCTCCCCACATTGCATTCATTACTTTTTGCCCCTGCCCTGCATAATCCTTTTTAATTTTAGTAATGACAAGATTATGGAATACCCCTTCCACCGGCATATCCATGTCGATTATCTCCGGCACCATTGTCATTTTGATGGGTGCCAAAAAGATCCTTTCGGTTGCTTTCCCTAACCAGGCATCTTCCTGCGGAGGAATGCCTACAATAGTAGCCGGATACACAGCATTCTTTTTGTGAGTGATGGCTGTGATATGAAACCTGGGATACCAATCCGGAAGGGAGTAATATCCGGTGTGGTCACCAAATGGCCCTTCCCAAATCAGTTCATCATTGGGGTCAACATATCCTTCAATTATAAAATCAGCATCTGCGGGTACTTCCACTTCAGGCTGTGTGATGCATTTTACTAACTCCACTTTTTTCTTTCGCAAAAAACCGGCCAGCATATATTCATCCACATTCTCTGGTAACGGTGCAGTTGCTGAATAAGCATATACCGGATCGCCACCTAATGCAACAGCCACCGGCATTCTCTTATTCAGTTTTTTATACTCAGCAAAATGTTTAGCAGAAACTTTGTGCTTGTGCCAGTGCATACCTGTAAGGGATGGACCAAATACCTGCATCCGGTACATGCCGACATTGCGGGCATTGGTATTTGGATCTTTTGTGTGAATGACTGGCAACGTTACAAAGGGACCACCATCTTTTGGCCAGCAGGTTATAACCGGGAGTTTTGTTATGTCAGGTTCGGTCATCACTATTTCCTGGCACTCTCCTTTTCCATTTTTTACTTTTGGCATCCAACTGGCAAATTGTCCAAGTTTTGGAAGTAGTTTCAATTTATCTAGTATGCCTTCCTTAGGAGCTGATAATAATTTAAAAAGATTTTCGATCTCATGAGCCACATCATCAAGATGGTTTACCCCCAGTGCCATGCACATTCTCTTTTCGCTGCCATAGGCATTCATCAAAACAGGGAAATCAAAACCAGTGTTCTCGAATAAAATTGCTTTGCCACCTTTCCCAGATTTACTGATACGGTCAGTAATTTCTGCTATTTCCAGTTTGGGGTTAACATAAGTTTTAATGCGTACTAGTTCGCCGGCTTTCTCTAATGCTTCAATAAATTGTTGCTGATTTTTCCAGGCCATGTTATATAATAAACTTTGCAAAGGTACAACACAACCTGTCAGTAAATGTTCGAAAGAAGATTAATATACGTTAACAGGACAACCCGTTTGATGTTTACGGCCGCCTCCGCTGCTTCCCATATCCACCCCTAACCGGTAAGTAAGATGAATGCCGGCAAAATAATAGTAGTCTTTACTTTTGGGACTTCCCCTTAACTCTCCTTTTGCGGGATAAGCCAGGCTACCGCCAACTTCATCACTCCTGTATGACATATCAACGGCTAACTGCCCCCTTGCTGCCAGCAGGTCTGCCCGGTCAATATAATTTTTACTTACATCATCAAGATAATCTGTAAATAGCTTTCTTACTCCTGCTTCAACTCCAATACGGAGATTATCGTTGACCGCAAACTTAATACCACCGCCAAATGGAATGGCAATTTGAGTAAGATTGTATGGTTTATTATCATAGCCTGTAACACCCTGCCCTTCTGTACTCAATGGACGCAGATAAGTTTTTCCACCTGCAATATCATAATCGTAAGGGTTGAATTTGAAAACTGCCAGCCCGGCAAATGCATATGGGGAATAACGACTTTGATACAAATTAAGCAGATGATACTCGCCTACAGCACTAAACTCAACGATTGTGGTTTCAAAAGAAAGATTACGGATCGCTATGTCAGGCTTAGTATTTAACCGGTCTGCTCCGCCAACGATAGAATAAGTTGCACCTGCCCTCACCATCAGTTTATCTGTAGCTTCATAATTCACCGTAAATCCTATTGCACCGTTTGTGACCTTTTTTGGAAAAATATTACTGGTCAGATCGCCATTATACGCTGAAGCTCCTCCAAAAAGGCCAACATGTATTCGTTGCCCGAAAACGGGTACCAGAAAAACTGTAAGACAAAAAATCAAACAAACACTTTTCATATTACATGACTAAAATATGAAGGCAAAGTTAAGGCTGTAATGCCTTTTCAATCCGCTAAACGATAAAAAGAAGGAATAAGTGTGTAATGAAAGAAGAAATCAGTAGCTAACGTTTCGTGGGCATCGCTGATTAGCAATAGCTTTATTATTATTAAACAGATTGAAAATACCGCCGATACTGCTCAATTTCATTTCAAGGTTCAATCCAACAAAATAATACCAGTCCATTTCGGACGGAGTTCCCCGCTGATCACCATGTGCAGGGAAGAATGGCCTGCCTCCCGGCAACTCATCAGCACGGTAAGCCAGTTCAACTGCTTTTGACCCTTTTTCCCGGAGTAATACTCCTCCATCAATATATTCACCACTTACATCATCGATATAATCTGTAAACGACTTTCGCTGGCTTAATTCAAGCCCGACACTAAGTCCATCGCTTACGGCAAATTTTATACCGCCGCCAAGTGGTAAACACAGTTGTGTAAGGTTATAGGTTTTCTTTTCCGGGTATTGGGATAGCCCCTGGCCTTCAGTACTCAGGGGTTTCAAATAGGTTTTCGTCCCGGTATTATCCAACGTCCATGGATTAAAATGAAAGACAGCAATACCGCCGTATAAATAAGGAGTAAACCTCCCCGCCGACATATCAAGGACTGTTATCTCTAACCCGATATATGCTTCCTTAATGGTTGTAGCGAAACTAAGATTGCGGGGTTTAAGATACTCCCTGTTCCATTTGTCTGCCGCTTCAATTTTTCCCATTGTTGCACCGGCTCTTAGTGTAAGCCAGCGGTTCAGCGGTTTGCGGATAATAATTCCCGCTGCAAAATTGGAATGAGAGAGAGTGAAGCTGTTCGGGTTTACATCACCCTGGTAATTGATGGCACCGGTAAAAAGGGAAATAGTTGTTGATTTATCCTGCTCCTGGGCTGATGAGAATTGATAAATACAAATGCCTAAAATAACAAGCAGGGCTCGGAGTGTTTTCACAGGTTCGGAATTTTGGATTCTTAGGGTATTGAACTCTGTTTAGTAACGTTTTTTGCTTCTCAATCGTATCGTTTATCATATATTTTTTTGGGTGGAAGCTGATTTGCCTATTTTTAACTCTTGTAAATCATTTAACTATGCGACTAAGCTTACCTGCACTACTTATTAGCACACTAGTACTTTCCACCTATTCATGCAAAACCAAAATGAAAGATGGAGATAAAAAGAAAGGTGATGTGCTTGCTGTTAACCTTGATACCACTGTAAAACCAGGCGAAGATTTTTTCCAATACGCCAATGGCGGATGGATAAAAGCCAACCCGATACCCAATGAGCAATCATCCTGGGGAATTGGGAACCTGGTATACGAAGAGAATCTGAAACGCCTCCGTGAAATTTCTGAGAAGGCAGCTAAAGCAGACGCTGCAAAGGGGTCTCCGGAGCAAAAGATTGGTGACTTCTGGACGATGGCGATGGATAGTTCAAAAATTGAAACGGATGGTTTAAAACCATTACAACCATGGTTAGATAAGGTTAATGCTATTACTGATGTGAAAGGCCTTGTAACGACAGTTGCAGAATTAAAGAAGATTGGATCATCTACCCTCTTCAGCAATTTTGTAACACAAGATGACAAGAACAGTGAAGTTATGACCTATAAGCTATGGCAAGGCGGTCTTGGATTACCTGAAAGGGAATACTATTTTAAAACTGATAGTGCTACTGTAAACATCAGGACTGAATATTTAAAATATATGACCTGGGTATTAACGATGAGTGGACAGGATTCTGCTGCTGCTGCAACCGCTGCAAAAAATATCCTTTCGCTGGAAACAAAAATGGCGCAAGCCAGCCGCAAACTGGCTGATCTGCGGGATCCTTATGCCAATTATAATAAGATGGCTGTAGCTGACCTCGGTAAAATGAATGCAAATATTGATTGGGCTAATTTTTTAAACCTTACTGGGGTTAAAGGAATTGATTCGATTATTGTTGGCCAGCCTGAGTTTTTTAAAGCATTGGATAATGTCCTGAAAACAGTTCCACTTTCTGATTGGAAGAGTTATGTAAAATTTAATCTCATCAGTGATTTCTCGGGTGCACTACCGGATAAATTTGGGGTTGCTGCTTTTAATTTCAATAAATTATTCAGCGGTGCAAAAGAAAGACGGGCAAGATGGAAAAGGGCTATCCAGAGTTCTGAGAATGCCATGGGCGAAATGCTTGGACAGTTATATGTGAAAGAATTCTTTAATGAAAAAGCAAAGAAACGTTATGAGGATATGGTGGAAGCTATCCGGGAGGCGTTGAAGGACAGAATAGGTAAGCTAACCTGGATGAGCGACAGTACCAAACAAAAAGCTTACACCAAATTAGCTGCGATAAAAAAGAAAGTCGGATACCCCGATAAGTGGAAAGATTTCAGCAGTATGGAAATTGGCAGGGAAAGTTACCTTCAGAACATAGTCAGTGCTAACTTATGGTGGCATACTTATAATATCAATAAACTTGGCAAGCCTGTTGACAGGGATGAATGGGATATGACACCGCAAACATATAATGCCTACTACAATCCTTCCAATAACGAGATCGTATTGCCTGCTGGAATTTTTACTGTTCCCGGATACAGGGATGAAGAACTTGATGATGCTACTGTGTATGGATACGCAGGAGCTTCTACAATTGGGCATGAAATAACCCATGGCTTTGATGACGAAGGAAGACAGTTTGATGCTAAAGGAAACCTCGTTAGCTGGTGGACAACAAAAGATGAAGAAGAATTTAAGAAAAGGGCCGAAGTAATGGTGAAGCAATTTGATGCATATGAACCTTTACCCGGTTCTCATATTAATGGGAAAGCGACACTTGGCGAAAATATTGCTGACTTGGGCGGCATATTGCTCGGCATCGAAGCCTATAAGAAAACAGCTGAGTACAAAGCCAATAAATCAATTGCAGGTCTTACACCTATGCAGCGTTATTTCTGTGGTTATGCGTTGGGTTGGCTTGGGCATACCCGGGAAGAAAGTCTGAGGAACCAGTTGGTGACAGATGTTCATTCCCCTGCAAAGTACAGGGTAAACGGACCATTCGAGGATGTAGATGAATTTTATTCAACTTTTAATATAAAAGAGGGAGATAAAATGTACCGGGTCGATAGCCTGAGAGTAAGAATCTGGTAAATGCAACAATAAATTGTCAGTGAGTCCTGCAGAAATGCGGGACTTATTTTTTAAACAGGCCGGTATATTTTATCCCAAGACCCGGGGCATCCGAATAATTTATTTTACCGTACTCATACTCAATGCCTGTAGCAAGATCTTCTTCGAGTAATAATGGCCCGTCCATATCTACATGGTCAATAAATGGAAGCAAATGAGCAATCGCTGCCGACCCGATGGTAGACTCATTCATACATCCGATCATCACTTTCATTCCGAGTTGCTTTGCCTTTTCGATCATTCTTTTTGCAGGTGTGATGCCGCTGCACTTCGTCAGTTTGATATTGATTCCATGAAAATGATTCTGGCATTTTTCAACATCCTGCTCAGACACACAAGACTCATCCGCATACAGTGGCAGAGACGATTTTTGATATAATATTTTCATCCCTTCCCAATCATCCTTTGCCAATGGCTGCTCTACCAGTTCCACACCCAATTCTTTTAATTGGGGAATCAGTTTCAATGCTGTTTCAACATCCCATGCAGCATTGGCATCTACTCTTAAGGTGGCTTCGGTATTTTTTCTCAGTGCCCTTACTATCGCAATATCATCGGCAGTTCCAACTTTTATTTTATAGATAGGCCACGGCCTCTCTTTCATCTTGGCCACCATTTTTTCAATGGAATCAATCCCAATGGTGTAATCACAGATTGGATTGTTGAAAATGTCTCCACCCCAAAGTTCATACAGCTTTTTCTTTTTCATTTTGCCATAAATATCCCAGGCAGCAATGTCTAATGCACAGACCAGGAAAGAGTTTTGCGGAAGCAGGTGATGCAAATAATGCCAGTAACGTTCCGGATCGGTAAAGGCAAATTTTTCAATGAAAGGTTTCTTTGCTTCAAGGTCTTCGATCATCTTTTCTACCGGAATATTATAATAAGCAATGGCCGGGGCCTCGCCATAACCTTTGATGCCGAAATGCTCTAATTCAACCACTAATGTCGGCTGATGCGTTTTTGTTCCTTTAGAAATGGTGAACGGGTGGCGGAATTTCAGGCTGTATGCCCAGTATTGAACTTTCATACTATAAAATGCTAAAGCTTTATTGCGAAGTAACAATAAAGAAGTGATTCAAAACAATTCACCATATTAGCCTCTGCCGCTATGTGCTACATACCCTTTTAGCTCCTCATTGAATTCTTTTTCTTTTATCAACTCTTCTAATGAAATATGCATCCGGTACTGCCAATAATGTTTTGGATTTGCAGGATTATTGATTCTTTCATCATGCGGGTTTTCCCGGCGAAGTGTTTCACTCATGCCTAATATATCCTGTAGCTGAAAGATACTCCACATGGCAGGTGAGTATAAATGCTGTAATACCACGGCCCTGTTGATCCATGATTCGCAATAGAAAGGCGCATCACCCCACTGACCAAGTACATGGTTATAGAAATGCTGTGTCTTTTCCCGATTCTCTTCCCACCATCCTCTTACTGTACTCATATCGTGGGTGGAAGGTGTTATCACTGACATATACGGGGCATCATTAGGATGGAAGAACTCTTTTTTAGGATCTTTCGGCATCCGTTGTATCTCCAGGCTGAGAATTCCCAGTTGATTCATCACATCCGGCACACAATGTGGAACCATGCCAAGGTCTTCACCGCAAACAAGCATATTTGTAGCGGCTTTTAATTTCGGCAATTTATGCATGGCTTCTTTGAACCAAAAATCATCCTGGCGGCGATAGAAATAATTAATGTATAAAGCTTTTAGTTTTTCCTGAACATGTGGTATAAGGTGTCTGTATGTGGCTGTTTTTTCCATTGAGATACGGAAATGAAATTCCTGTCCCTGTGAACCATCTTCTTCAAACAGGATAACATTAGAGATCAGGTCAAACAAGCCTAATTTCAATATTTCATTTTCTTCTGATTCTTCCAGTGAAGCAAAATATTCTTCTACCTGCTTTTGGGTTTCGTATTCCAATTTCAGGTCATAGCCCCCGAATTCGTTAGTTATGAGGAATTTTTCTTTTACATTTTCTGTCCTGTCACCAAAAATCTCCTGCAATACCTCATCGGTTATGAAGGGGCGGCAATACCGTTGATAATCGAACCAGATGCCATTTTCTCCAAACTCGTTAATATGAACAGGAAGACACGGAACAAATCTTCCCATGATTCCTTGTACAGCATTGGCAGGAATGCTCCAGATACGGAAGAAACCTAAAATGTGATCGATCCGGAAAGCATCAAAATAATTGCTCATCTGCTCAAACCGCTGCTTCCACCAGGCAAAGCCATCTTCTTGCATCTTCTTCCAGTTATAGGTTGGGAAGCCCCAGTTTTGGCCCACTGCTGTAAAATCATCTGGCGGGGCACCAGCCTGCCAGGACATATTGTACATTTCAGGGGATACCCAGGCATCACAACTGTTTCTTGATATACCGATAGGAATATCACCTTTCAGCACCACTCTTTTTTTATGGGCATAATCCACTGCTTCCTTAAGCTGCAGGTGGAGGTGATACTGGTTGAAATAACAAAAGCCTATTTCTTTAAAAGCCGAAGATTTAGGAGAGCATAATTTATCAATCTCTGCTTTATTGTAAACCCCATTTGATTTCCACTCCTCAAAATTTGAAGTACCGTATTTATCCCGCAGGTAACAGAATGCCGCAAAAGACTCCAACCAATGCTTATTACTCCTGTAAAAATTTTTATAATCCTCTGATTCAAAACATTCTTTGCCCATTACCTCATAAAGCTCTCTCAATACTGAAAATTTGAACTTCATAACTTCTTCATAGTCTACCACTGTCAGTTCGTTCAATTGTTTCTGCTTTACTTTTAGAGAGCTTAGCTGGTCAGCATACTCCTTACCAGCTACTTTAGCCAGGTTGATGTATAACGGGTGCAGGGCAAATGCAGAAACTGCGGAATAAGGGTAAGAATCTGTCCAGTCAAAATTTGACATGGTGTCATTGATAGGTAGAAGCTGGATGAGTCGTAACCCTGTCGCATTCGCCCAGTCAACCAATAGTTTAATATCGGCAAATTCGCCAACGCCAAAACTATTTTTACTTCGTAAACTGAAGACAGGAATAGCCACACCTGCACCCTTCCAGGTATTATTAGCAAGATGTACGAATCCATCATGCAGGATACTAACTTTCTTTTTGGCAGCATCGCTATAGAGCAACCTGTTGTTACCTTCTTCGTAGCGAACAAAATTTTTATCTTTTGTATTGTATATTCCGTATTTATAAGCCACCGGGAAACCACAGTCTGACAGATCCAGCTTAGCCGTCCACCAGTCACCATCACGGCCCAACAGGATGGGCTTATCCTCGGACCAATCCCCCATTCTTTCACCACTTCCCAAAAGACAAACAACCTCATGTTTATTTAACAAGGGTGCTTTTACTTTAAAAATATGGGTAAAGGTTTTGTCTGCCACAAGCTTGCCTTTTGTATGGCCGGCTTTCAGCAGTACTTTATTAAAAGCATCAGAATAAAAAGCATTCTCATATTCACCGGCATGGTTCCAGGTATCGACCAGCTGTATTTCCTGTATGTCTTTCCTGTTAATGTCTATGGAACGATCATTACCCCATTCATACAGTAATTCGCCGTCTTCGTTCTTAAGAATATATTTGTACGCAATGCTTTTTTCAAGTTCTTTCTTTTTTATTTCGATAGAACCCGACCAAAATTCATCATTCAGATATTCAAGCGGCAGAGCTTTTGAGGGATCGTTATTTCCCAGTTCTTCTGTATTGCCGGATATGCATAAACTCTGGCCGAACCGGGTATGAAATCGGAGGTAAAACTGAAGCTTCATTGCAATCGTTAGTTCTGAATTAAAGGGCCAATGGTTGTGTTTTAAGGACACATTGGTACGAAAATAGAAAAAGATTGCAAGGTTCGTACTTTTATTTCAAAGAAACTTTAAAAAAAATGCTACAAACGTATGAGTACTAATTATAAAGGATGGCAAAGGCTGTTTCTGTTTTGTTCCGGCCTTTTTGCTGGCACTGCGTTCTGTATGAAGTGGATGGAAGGGGATTTTATCCAAAATGGTCAATTATTCACCATCATTGGGCTGGAAATTAGCTACTCAAAGGAGAAAGTCCTGGCTATTCTATCTGGGCTTGATGATCCCATAAGGGTCATTCTCCGTTACCATTTGTGTTTTGATTTTGCCTTCATGCTGGGTGTTTACCCCGGTATTGCGGCACTTTGTATGATGGCAAGGGAAAAGTCCGGCAGTAACTTTGCCAGGAAAATTCTCCTTAGTTTGGCCTTATTGCAAGTAGTGGCATTTGGATGTGATATAACTGAAAATAGTTACCTGTTGAAATGGATAAAGAACCCTGTAATTGGGAATGAGTTTGGGTTGTATCATTTTATTGTTGCTGCCAAATGGATGATAGCACTCCTTGCTGCTTTGATAGCTATTCCAATGGTTTGTACAAAAAGAAAAGCGATGTGAACAAGTTGAAAACTATTTTTTTCATTAGACAAGGCCACCTTATTTTTGCTGAAATTTTTGAAAATGGAACAAACAAAGAAATACAAAGGTTTATGGTGGTTGCTTTGCCTGGCATCAACTGCAGCATTGATTTTTGCCATTTACACTCATTGGGAATGGCTAACCTTGATTCTCCCCTTCCAAACCACTGCTTTTGTAAAAGCAATGGACATCATGTAAGAAACGTCACTTATAAAATACTACTTTAATAGCCCCGCCAATGCGGGGTTATTTTTTGAATAAACAAAATAGGTAAGCAAAACGGGTCCTTTTGAGACCCGTTTTAAAATTTAGTTCAGATTCCATCTCCGTATCATGGAACTGGCAGAACGGCTCTGGCGGTTTCTGTTCCACATGTCAACGGCGGTGAACTTGGTTTTGTTGTTGTTTACGTTGGCTTCTGCAGCCAATGTTTCCTTTACTTCTTGTGGCAGTTGTTCATTTGTTTCTTCTGTCAACTGTTCACTTTTGGGCATAACTATGCTCTTCATAAACTCTCCTTTTTTTAGTCTGTCGTTTAATATTCATCTGAGCGAACCGGAAGTAAGAGAACCAGGTGGCAAGCTGAATAGCTGGTCAGATACGTTCTTTTGTAGTATGGGTACGATGCTCAGTTTTGCTCCGCAAAGATACGACGGGTAAGGGTTTTATCCAAATGACAGGAGAAAGAAATTGTTAACTGTTTTTAAAATTAAAAACGATTTGTTGCAAGTAACTATCTATTTTTCTTGAAACTATTCCACAAAAAAGCTTCAATTTTTTTTACGAGAAAGTATATATACCTGATTGCATATATCAGTTGCCGGACTCGCCGAGCCAACTTACAGTAGTGTAATACCTGAAAAAAAATACCCTCATACAACCGGTTTAAAAGATGTCGCTTCAGTAGAATTGATAGGCTGAATACAAACAAAGGAAAGTGGCCTGAGAAAAACATTAATTATTCTATCAGGCGAGAGAATTGATATCTTACTGTCAGTTATTTTTTCCCAGGTTTGGTAAAGTCAGTTGCAACTTTGGTAATATCAGTCATTAATAATTTCTGGTATTCAGTTGGCAACTGGCGGGTAAAATCAGTTCCACAGCCCATTGAAATAATAATAATGGGGCGTTTTGTATTATTTAAATTGGCAATAATGGATCTGTCTGTCAGTACAGAAACGGTCTTTTTCTTTAAGGCCAGTTTCCTGGGTGTTTGCCTGGAAATACTTTTACTCATACTATAAGGTTTTATTATTCCTTAAAGTTATGGATTAAAGATGTTGAAATCACTTTCAAAAGATGTATTAAGATACCTGGTTTAAAAACAAAGGCAGGCCAGATTTCCAATCGCCATCAATATATAGCTCAAAAGAGTAACGGCCAGCTGTTTCAAATTTCAACTGATTAAAATTGACAACAATATTAATGGAAGCAAACTGGCCGTTAGGCGGTGTTCCGATATTGATATTCCCTTCTATAGGCTGGATACTTTCCTTTCCCGCAGCGTCTATTAATCTAAGTTTAAAATCGTGGCTGCCAACTTCTTTTACGGAAAATCGCAAACGGCAGGCAATAGCACAAACAGGATGTGCCACCGGGAACTGTTTTGCATTAATGCTGTCAAATGTACCTACAATGGTCAGTTTGGAATTATTGTCTTGTGCAAAATCGGCGAGGGTGAAGATCTCTATTTCCATAATCAGTTATTAGTTTGTAAATGTATGTTTTGTATTATAAATCTTCCGAAGAATCATGCCGGGCATTCTTAACAGATATTAAATGACAATAGCGGTTTTCCCGACTATTACTCCTGCCATTGAAGCATGATGACCTGCCAATGCAGCAGAGTTCGGAAAGATCACAATACTACTATCGGGGTATTGCTGGTAAATACAAGTGTTCCTAACTTTCACTCTGACCATTTAACCTAAAAAGTTTATTCTATGCCTATCAAGTTAACACTCGACATTTTCAGTGGCAGACCTAATCCTGAAGTAATGCTGGATGATAAGGCTGCCCGTGAATTATTGAAACGTCTTTCTTTCGGCACATTCCGAAAAGTAAACGACAAGTCAAATCCTTTTCCTTCGGTATTGGGATACCGTGGATTGATTATCGAACAATCCGGCAAACTGTTTAGTAAGGATTTGCCACAGGTACTACATTATGCACATGACACTGTGTATGCTGATGATAAGACTGCAAAAGCTGAACAAGGACTTGAGTCTTTTCTCTTTGACAATTTCAAATCACTGAAAAACATTAAAGGCCTTGTCAACTTCCGGGGAGTAACGGAGAAACTGATGAAAGATTTTTTTGATAAACGGGACCTTTACATTGCGAACCATCGCAAATGGTTTGACAGAACCCTTGAAGATTTTATGCGGCCGATAAAACCAGTTTGCCCCTGTGCCCCTACAGCTGACCTGGCAGCCTGGAACAGTAACCCTTCTGTTACCGGCAGTAATAATTGCTATAACTATGGTACCAACTACCGCTCCGACTCATTTGCACAGCCGGGTGAGGCAACAGGGCAGAAATGGAATGATCTTTCCGCCTGTAATGTTCCGGCAGGAAATATCAGTGCTAAAATGGGAGCTGTATCAGATGGGTTGGTGGATAAACCAAACCAGGACAATAAATGTATATCTCCCGGTCACTTAGTGGCGTTAGTAAATGCCCCGAATTACGATTATCATTGGTACCGAAAGTGTAGTAATGGTAAATGGAGTCATAAAATGGCTAGTTCTCCTGCTACAATACTTGACAATTCGGGAAACCCGATTCCTGATCCACGAACCGCAGACAGGGGCAGCTATATCAACTTTTGTACATTTATGCAGGTAAGACATGGCCATTTTAAAATCACCTGATCATATATTCACGGATGAATGAAGACGCCATTAAATGGGTTGTAACTGCTTTTCTATTTTCAGGGAGACCTAACCCTCAATGGGAACTAACAGCAAAACAATCTGCTGTGTGGATGAATCTCTGGCAGCTGGCAGCAACTAGTAGTAAAGATGTGGAACGTCCTTCCATTTTAGGATATACAGGTTGCAGCTTGCAATACAACGAACACAGCCATTGGTTGATATATAATGGCTGTGTTTCTTTTTATAATAAGGATAGTGTAGTTAGTAAAGACGATAAGAATAAAGAAATGGAAAAATTTCTGCTGCAAACAGCACCGAATGACATAAAGAATGTATTGCGAAGCCTTGCTGTATTATAGTTTGAAAGCCTGACCGGAATATTGCGGTGTCAATTATTAAAACATGGCAGTTAAAAAATACCAGAAAAGGGTTAGTCCTTCTTTCCGGTATGCTCTTATCTTCATACCAAAATATGAGCCTGCCGGAAAGTTATAAAACAAGGAAATATCTCCTGCATGAACTTATAGGCGCCATAGTTGTGCTGGTACTTCTTATTATTACCCTTACAAAAGGCTATATCCGGTTTCACTGGGTAACTGATACCATCTGGCTGGCCAGCATCATTTTACTTACTGTGCCGGAACTAACCAAGGACAAGCCGCTGATGAAATATCCTGAATGGATGAAGCCGGCATCTACCAGTTTGTTGTTTTGCCTTTATCTTTTTCTTTATCATTTTTTCATTACGGTTTTCTCATTGCGGTACATTGATTTCGAATGTATGCTTCATGCAATTGCTGCCACTTTGTTTGGCATGGCGCTATACCTGCGGGCCAGTGAGATGGGAATTGCCATTAAAAGCTTTAACTGGAAAAACCTGTTTCGTTATCCACACTGGCCGATGACAGTTGGAACAATACTCTGTACGCTGGCTCCTTTCTTTAAAATGACAAAGATCAATTCGCTCAGCAGCTCCTATGGTTTGCAATTTGGATATGATTCCAATAACGGATGGGGGTATAACAACTGGGGATACAACTATTATGGTATCACCATACTAATTAAAGGATACCTCGCCTACTGGGGACATTTTGCCTGTCTGCTGTTAGCATTTATGCTGGTTTTTCATATAGTGAAGGCTGCTGGTAACAAAGTTTACCCGAGGCTGGATACTTTTTTCAAATTTGCTGTGCCTGTTGCCATTGCATGGTGGATAATGGGTGCCAAAGGATATGACGCCCTGAAAGGCTTTGGAAATATTCTATTCATTGCAGGGATGATCTTACTCATTTTCGCTATTTACCTTCCCGATAAATTAGGTGAGCTGATCCGGAAAAAAGGGTTGCTGAAGTAACTCTTTGTGATTTCCGGCTACTTTGAAAAAACTGTTAATTGATATCCCGGCAATAGGATATCAATTAACTTTCATCCAATTAATTCTTACATCTAAAACTATAGCTCATGAAAAAGTATTTTAGGATCGCTGCGTTCGTAATACTCACCGCTATTACAACAATTACCCTGACTTCTGGTATTTCTGACGGTTACAGATCCGGTGGCGGTGATAAAAACCTGGTAGACGAATTGTATGACCAGGCCGTAAAACAAAATGACAACCTGGAGTCGATAGAAGAAGATATTGATAAGTTCTATAAAAAAAGAAGTGAAGCTCTTGAAAAGTATAACAGCTTTACTTATTATAACAATCGTTACTATACCGATGCCAGGGCAAAGGCTGCCACTATTAGTGATGCTGCGTCCCGGCAGAAGGCGAACGATATCATCAATATCAGTGAAACAAAATACAAAGTAACACTAACCGATTGGCAAACCAATATTGCCGGATTGAATGCTGCTGAGAAAGAGCTGAATGACCTGCATACCTTATTGAAAGTAATGACCACTGAGCCGATGATCGTAAAGTATCAAAGCACAGGGCTACCCGATAATGCCAAACTGAAAGAAGCTAACGGGGATCTGCTAAAAGTAATTGGAAAAATAAAAGCTATTACCCGTTAAATAGCATTTGTTTTAGTTGATGATGTCGTTGATGATCTTAATGTGATGAAGGGTATGAATAGCGATAATGCTGCGGGCCTGCTTTACCTGTACATCACCAAAAACGGGATGTGTAAAGAATTTGTCATGACTTAGTTTTTCAAACAGGGCTGCTTTCTGTTTTGCTTTTTCTATCAGCCCGGTAATGTTGGCCATATCTATCGCTTCTCCGGGTTTTACAGAATCGGGTACTTTGGCCCTCCCCCTTGGAATTTTTCCCAATGCCAAAACAAAGGAACGCCGTAAGTTGAATTTCCATTTATAATCTGCCGGGTTCGAATGTTCAACGGCAGATATCATCTTTATAAGGGCCAGCAGGCTATGCTCCACATGCCAGCCCACAGTTACCTGCGATACTGCTGCATTCGTTTGTTCTGCGAATGGCAGTTTGTTTTCCAACTCGTTTATCAGTTCCGAAAGACTTTTCATTTATTTTCTTTTGGCAAACATAACTATGGCCGGGAATAAAAAATCAAAAATCAGCCTTATTGTTTACGCAGCAGTCCAGCGGATGGCAGCAGTATAACTCCCCTTACGCTGGAATCCGCTATCAGGAAAAATAAAATCGAGGTTGCGGATAAATGTTTCACCGGCAAATGGTGGCGTGTCAAGTAACAGATCATCAGTCGCCACTGTTTTAGCAGAACACCGGCTAAACAAAAGTTAACATATACTCTTTATTGAAAAACTGCCGTTACATTCCTTGCCTGGCTCATCGTAACCACACAGGATCCGGTACCCGAACACCCTTCTCCGCTCCAACCCATAAATGTGCTTCCACCCGAAGCAGTTGCCGTTAATGTTACCACAGCACCGGGGTTATAAACAAACGAACATGTTGGCCCGCAGTTAAGTCCATTAGGTGTTCCCCCGGGAACAGCAGATGCAGTTACAGTACCTGTACCTGTACCCGTTTTATTTACCGTGAGCAAATATCCAAAACGGGCAGTTACAGTTTTATTTCCATTAATTGACAGGTTACAAGTGCCGCTGCCGGAACAATCACCACTCCAATCACCAAAACTTAGTCCAGAGCCTGGAACTGCTGTTAATGTTACAGATATACCTTTGTCAAAAATATCACTGCAGGCTGGCTGGCAAACAATTCCGGAAGGTGAACTGATAATTGAACCGGAGCCAGTCATACTGGTTGTCACAGTATATTGCGGTTTGGTAAATGTTGCTACCACATTCTTCAATGCATCCATAGTTGCCACACAGGTGCCTGTTCCGCTGCAACCTGCTCCGCTCCATCCGGTGAATGTGCTGTTCGCATCCGGAGTGGCTGTTAATGTGACCAGAGTACCTGCATCAAACATAGTGTTGCAGTCAACAGCACAATTGATACCCGCAGGACTGCTGCTGACAGTTCCATCACCTGTACCATTTTTTGATACCGCTAACAGATATTGTGATTTACTGAAGAATGCAGTTACATACTTTACTTCATCCATAGTAACTGAACAGGGCCCTGTTCCCGAACAAGGGCCTGCCCATCCCGTAAATACTGAATTGGCATCCGGCGAAGCTGTCAATGTAACAAGAGTGCCGGTATTGTAATTAGCGCTGCATGTTGCACCGCAATTGATACCTGCAGGTGAACTGGTAACAGATCCCGTTCCCGAACCCGTTTTTGATACATTCATGCCTGGACGGAAATTTGCTGTTACATTTCTTGCCGCACTCATTGTTACTACACAAGTACCGGTTCCGCTGCATATACCGCCACTCCATCCAAGAAACGAATATCCTGTACCTGGAGTAGCAGTTAGTGTAACTACTGTTCCGCTATTATATGATTCAGCACAATCGCCACCGCAATAAACACCTGATATGCTGCTGGTCACAATACTTGATTCGCCGCCTCCTAACCTGGTAATGGTTAACGGATACTGTACTGGCGCAGTTGGAGAATAAGCCTCCCAGGAAGTACTGCCATTCCACCGCAACATATCACCAGCGTTGCTGCCCACGATAAGGTCTTCCAATTTCTTGACCGGCATTTTTTTCCATGCTGCTGCAGAATAGACAAACAGGGACAGAGTATCCGTATCGTAAACTATTAAACCATTTATGGGAGTTATTGCAAGACGTTGTGAAGCTGTCATTCTTGGAACAAGCAATCCTTTGTCGGTGGAGTTAAGATCAAGGATTGCACTGTTGTTGGGAGTGGTGGTGCCAATCCCGACATTTTGTGCTGAGCAATAGTTGATGAACAGGCACAAAGTGAATGACAAATACAATCTCCTCATTGCAGAAGTTTATACTAATGTAACCCTTTTATCCCAATAATGTAACCGGCTTTTGAGGGAAAGAATGCAAAAACCGTTTTGATGTGCCAGGTCAAAACGGTTTTCAGAAAGGCCTCTTATACTGCTACTTAACGAGGGTCAATTTTTGTGTAAACCTTTTTTTGCTATCGGGTGATATGATATTCAAAACATACAGGCCTTTTGCATAGTTTGACATATCGATACGAAATGCTGTAACCGCTTCAATATTTTTCTTTTCAACTACTGTCCCGTTGCTGCTGATTATTTCATAAAACGCAGCCCTTGTATTCCCGGGCATCTGTACAGTGAAAATATCTGCTGAGGGATTTGGATAAACCGATAAAGCCGGCATTAATGTATTATCAGTTGGTTGCTGGTCATTTTCTTCAGAACCATTCTTGTTGCTTTGGTTAACGATGGTAACATTATAATCCTCCACCTCACCTTTAAACCCGGTGAACTGACAGGGAGTGATGGTAGTGCCGGTACGGCAAATGATCACCCTCATTTTTGTTGACCCGCTTGATACATTATTGGGAATTGAAACATTGAAATTATAAGTAGCGGCACCGCTGTTAACCAATGTTGGACTAACGACTCTTTCTCCAGCATCTGCAAAACTGCCATTACGGTTAAAGTCAATATACACCGCAAAGTTTTCATTAAATACGATACCAGGGTTGAAACCGGCACTGAACTGACCGGCATTAGTTGAACCTTTGGATAAGGTTGTACTCAGACCTGTATTCATGTAACCTCCCACTTCCCGGCCGGATGTTCTGCTGATACTGCCTAAGGAAAAGAGGTCAATATATTCACTGCCATTAACTCCCCATGCAGGGCAGGTGGATGAATAGGTGGTGAACTGGGAAGTGATATAAGCACTGCTGCCCAAGTTGCAGTTGGCTTTTACCCTTACATCATATAGTGATGCACTGGTTAAACCGGTTAATACCTTTGTATTGGTAGTTGAACTGACAGATGACCAGACTGAGCTTGTAACCCGTTTGTACTCGATGGTATAATTTAAAGCCCCGGACACTGCTGCCCATGAAACTGTTGCCTGGTTGTAAGAAGCACTGCTGATACTGATGGATGTTGGTGTATTACAAGCAACATACGCAGTAGTGAAAGTGCCAATCAGAGGTGTACTGTTGCTGTACATGCAACTTTGATTGACACAAAACTCGTAAGCAGTGTTGGACAATAAACCAGTCAATGTTTTTGAAGTGGTGGAAGTGGTGCCTGCACTTGTCCATGCATTGTTCGTATTGGCTAACCTGTAGCCGACTGAAAAATTGGAAACAGTAGTATTATATCCCGGCGCAGCTGTCCAACTGACGGTTGCCGTTGTACCTGTTACATTACTTGCAACGGGATTGCTGGGTTCAGGGCAGGGTGTGGCATAAGTGGAAGCTGTTGCTGTACTGTAAGTGCTGTTGCCACAATCTGTACTAACTCTCCAGTCAAATGGTGCTGATTGAAATATCCCGGTTAAGCTGATAGAATTTCCTGTTACTGTTAGTCCATAACTGCTTGCCCAGGGATCCCATTGGAATTTTATTTCAAACAGATAGCCGGTGGCGCCAGGTACGGCATCCCAGCTAAAAGTAGAAACATTGTTATTGTAGGTTGCCGTAAGGTTGGCGGGTGCCTGGCATTGAGCAATCGCAAAATGAGTGAGCAGGGACAAGAATGTTACTGAGAGGGCTTGTTTAATTTTTTTCATGATCAAAGGGTTGTGATCTGCGCAGCGTTTTCATTGCAGAAGCAGCGCAGACCGGTTAATAGTTTAATCTGCTGTAAACTTAAAAGCTTTCTGCTCCTTCTTTTTTTGTAATCAACTGTTGCTTCAGGATTATTGACAAGTGAGAAGGCTTGCTGCATAAGTGATGAGAGCTACTACCAATTACGGACCGGTTGCAGCATACTTCCCGCAACTCAGCAGTGTTTTATTTAATAGTAATTTGCTGCTCCGGCTGTATGAAACACTAATTGAGGTATGCCTGTTTGTCGTGAACCTTGCAAGGCGAATATACCAACCGCATCTGCCGGCTTCTTTTTCTTTCTCTATTTTCGTTTAGTTCACCCTCCTTCCCGAAAAATAAGAAAATCGTAATGTACTAACTGTGCCAAGAATGGGTTGCAGTATGCCTGAATTCTGCGATACATATACACTTACTGTTTGACCGGCTGTTAATTTCAGATCGCAGTTTATTTGCTGTGTGCGGTTGAACCCGGCATTAGCCGGCAGTTCCATAAAGGCAGCATGTGTTTCGGCGCCATTTACGGTTAGGACCAGGTCGTACCGTGTGTTGAATACAACCGGGGTAATGTCCCAGTTCACCATCACATCAAAATGATATAAACCTGTTGTGGGAACAAAATACTGTGTTGAAAAGAAAGCAGTGGCATCATCATAATCCTTGGTGGTATAAATAATGTTGGTATTGCTGCCCGATGAAATATTTTGTGTGGAAGTAACCAATGCTTTAAATGCCCCGGAACCTGATGCAGGAGCCTGCCAGCTGGCCAGGCCAAGCCCATCACTTGTAAATACTTTGCCAATGCCCTCGGTTCCATCGGTTATTTTTACGTTGCCGTTTACTTCCAGTTGTGCAGCAGGAAAGGATGAAGTATTAATACCTACCCTGCCCGTTCCACCGTTTGGCCGTAATAGAAAATGGCTGGCTGTTAACACCATCTGATCATCTGACAGGGCCTCTCCAAGTGTTACAAAATCACCATCGCCGAATTTTATAAGATTGGTTTGACCGGTTGTAAGGATGGACCGGCCTATTTTAATATGGCCGCTATCCACATGAAGTTTTTCCAGCGGAGTATTGTTGCCAATACCGACATTTTGAGAATAAGAGTTGAGAACGAGTACTACTGTAAGCAGTACAAGTACAGGAAAGTGTTTTTTCATAAAAAAGGTTTACTGCAACTATTGTATGTACAGGAATAAATGTAGGATTTTTTGTCTTTATTTAATATGACATACAATTAATTGAAAACCTGCCTGGAAGAAAGGGTGTTGCAGTTCGTTCGGTTGATGGATGAAAACGCCAACCGAGGCGTGGAGCAGCGAACTTCTTTTACGGAACACAACATTAGTATACGTCCTGTAGAACAAACTCTTCAAATTGTTGCCCTGTATATAATGCCGTTACATTAGAACCATTAAGATTACACTTAAAGAAAGTCCGTAAATTATCTGTCTCATTCAACTTTACTGCCACAAAAACAATTTTTTGTCCATTATCAACGATTCTTGCTCCTTCCAAATAATAATCCTGCGGGAGAACTATGTTAATTTTATGCCTGTTATTCCCGTTTGTATTCATTGACCACAATTCTGTTGCGCCGTTATTCGGGTCCACCCTTCGATATAGAACTGAATTACTATTATTACCTCCTCCATTGTGATCATCATTGGCCCTCACCTCTTTTGAACAACTGGCCTGAAAGATTATTACAGCAACTGAAAACACTAAAAGGGCTAATGAGCCCATCAATAACTTTTTCATAAATTAGTCAGATAATATGCCTACTCTTCCAATATGCAGTTTTCGGCTTGCCTGGCTGGATACCCGCATCCATGCACATACAAGATAATATTTTAAAAAATAAACTGCTGCTGACGGCTGCATCACCCGGGAAAGATTATTTATGACCTGGTTGAACAGAAAAAACGGCGACTTTCATCGCTAACTACTCTTCTTATTAATTCTGCTGACGGAGTAAAAAGACCCCCACATTGTTTCTCATTTTGTTAACACAAAAAATATTTCCTTTACGATGATGACCAAAGCACTTGCAGTCTTCATCAGCATTTTCGTTTGCCTTGCTTCACCGGCGCAAAAAGGCAGCCTTGTAATAAAAAGGAACAATAAAACAATATTTCGCTACTGGACCGAAAGAGAAATTGCTTTTCAGACAGCAGATAACGCCTGGCATAAAGGAACAATCACCCGCCTTACAGCTGATTCATTTTATATTAAGCCAATAAAAGTAATTTATCACATGATGGGCAGCGATACTATCAGTTATAATATGGAAGGCTACCGGCATGCTGATATAGCTGCCATTCCCAAGCGGGGAATACTTATCAATAATGTAAACGGGGGATTTGCCATCAGCAGGTCTGGTGGCCATGTGCATTTTTTCTGGATCAAAGGCGGCCTGCTTTTTAAACTTGGCGCAGGGACATATGCAGGTGTGCGGATGGGGAATACAATTGGCAAAGAGTTTAACTGGAAAAAAGAACAGGGACCATTGTTGACTGCTGCTGCTGTATATGGATTTGGTGTGCTGCTGCGGAAGTTATATAAGCCTGTATATGTAATTGGTAAAAAATACCACTGCCAGTATATTAGTATCAGCGATTGAGATTATGAGAAGCCAGCACTAACCTATTGTTCTTATTGGTATGGAATACTAAGGCAAACCTGGGAACCTGGAAAAACACCAACTAACGGGTGATATTTTTTAAAGAACACCTACTGTTGCGGAAAACTCAGGCAGACATAGTTACAAGTATTGCTTTATTAGTGTAATCACTTGTTCTTCTAATATCGATAATTCCGTATACATAAGGAATGGTTGGCTTTGATCTGAAATGGAATTGCTCCTGAAATTCAAAATGGATTTCAATCCTTTCCTCTTTCAATGTTTCTGTAGGCAATTGAATTACATCAATCATAGTTTTCTTTTAAGTTGAAATCAGATTAAGCTTTGAAAAAAATAGCTATTGCAGGATTGTTATATATAAAACGAAGAAGCACCTCAATAGCTTGAAGTGCTTCTTTAAATTTACTTCACTTCCTCATACGGTACATCCGTTACATTATCCGTAGCACCGGCAGTTTGTTGTCCTGTTCCATCAGCACCGGGTTGTGCAGACTGTGGTTGTTCCTGCGTTGCTTTGTACATATCCTCACTGGCGGCTGTCCATGCAGCATTCAATGCAGCAAGATGTGTATCAATACCGGCTAAGTCCTGTGCCTTGTGGGCTTCTTTTAATTTTTCAGCGGCTTGCTCTATCGCTGTTTTCTTTTCGGCCGGTATTTTGTCACCGTATTCTTTCAGTTGTTTTTCTGTCTGGAATACGAGGCTGTCTGCCTGGTTCAGTTTCTCCACTTTTTCTCTTTCGGCTTTGTCGCTGGCTTCGTTGGCCTTTGCTTCGGCTTTCATTTTTTCCACTTCTTCCTTGCTTAAGCCGCTGCCTGCTTCAATATGTATCTTCTGTTCTTTACCAGTGCCTTTGTCTTTGGCGGTAACGTGTAAGATACCGTTGGCATCAATGTCGAATATCACTTCGATCTGCGGTACACCTCTTGGTGCCGGTGGTATGCCATCGAGGTTGAAGATGCCGAGGCTCTTGTTGTCCTTCGCCATACTCCTCTCCCCTTGCATTACATGTATCTGCACACCGGGCTGGTTGTCGCTGGCGGTAGAGAATATTTCTGATTTCTTGGTCGGGATGGTTGTGTTGCTTGGTATCAACGGAGTCATCACACCACCCATGGTTTCGATACCGAGAGAAAGCGGTGTAACGTCGAGCAGCAACACATCTTTGATATCGCCTGTCATTACAGCGCCTTGTATGGCTGCACCAATAGCCACCACTTCATCCGGGTTCACCCCTTTGTGTGGTTTACGGCCAAAGAATTTTTCTACCAGTTCCTGCACTTTCGGGATACGGCTGCTGCCGCCCACCAGTATCACTTCATCAATCTGTGATGCGGTTAATCCTGCATCTTTCAATGCAGCTTCGCAGGGTTTCAAACAACGGGCAAATAAATTATCAGCCAGTGATTCAAATTTTGCACGGCTCAGTTTCTTTACCAGGTGCTTGGGCACACCATCCACTGCAGTGATGTACGGAAGATTGATCTCTGTTTCTGAAGACGAAGACAATTCAACCTTTGCTTTTTCAGCTGCTTCTTTTAAACGCTGCAGGGCCATCGGGTCTTTGCGCAGGTCGATGGCTTCATCTTTTTTAAATTCATCGGCCAGCCAGTCCATGATCACTTTATCAAAATCGTCACCACCAAGGTGGGTGTCACCATTGGTTGATTTTACTTCGAATACACCGTCGCCCAGTTCAAGAACTGAGATATCAAACGTACCACCGCCGAGGTCGAATACGGCGATCTTATGGTCATGCTTGTCTTTATCGAGACCGTAAGCCAGTGCGGCTGCGGTGGGCTCGTTCACAATCCGGCGAACAGTAAGCCCGGCAATTTCCCCGGCTTCTTTGGTGGCCTGGCGTTGTGCATCGTTGAAGTAGGCAGGCACGGTGATAACGGCCTCTGTCACTTCATGACCGAGGTAATCTTCGGCTGTTTTCTTCATTTTTTGCAGCACCATGGCGCTGATCTCCTGTGGCGTATATAACCTGCCATCTATGTCAATACGAACGGTATTATTGTCACCTTTTGCCACTTTATAGCTCCAATGGCTGATCTCTTCTGTTACCTCATCAAACTGGCGGCCCATAAAACGCTTTACCGAAGCGATGGTATTATGGGGGTTGGTGATGGCCTGGCGTTTGGCCGGGTCACCCACTTTACGTTCGCCATTTTTAAGAAAAGCCACTACGGACGGGGTGGTGCGGCGACCTTCGTCGTTGGCAATAACCACCGGTTCGTTGCCTTCCATGACAGAAACACAGCTATTGGTGGTACCTAAGTCGATTCCTATTATTTTTCCCATGTCTTTAAATTTTAATGAGTTCACTGACAGTAGTCAATCATTATGCCGTTGGGGGTAAATGTGAAAAAATGGCAGTCGGAACCCCGAAACACCGTTTCAAAGAGGCATTAAAAAGGGGGCTGTAAAATGTGACCGGGCCCGGGTCATTTCAGGTTCTGAACGATCTGGTTCTGGGTATCACTTATCTTTTTAAGCAGGTTGGAAAGGGTGCTCATCATTTTGCTCATTCTGTCCATGGTCATCTGAAGCCGGAGTTGTTGCTCTTCGCCTAATTCAGCTAAAGAATCCCTCTGATCTTTTAACTGCTTTTTCATATCATCGATCTCAATTGCTGAAACGGGCTGGTTAGATGGGGTTGTTTTCACTCGCTGAACCCCGGGTTGAGGTTTAAGGAGCAGTTTGAAAGAATCAAATTGCACTCTTGTCGTGGTACGGTTTCTATCATTAAGAACAGCTTCTGCGGCCCTGATTTTTTCTTTTTTTTCGTTAATGGCTTTAACCTGAGCCATAATTGCTTTCAGGTCTTCCTGTGCACTCTTGGAAGCCTGCATCAGCACCAGGAAAGCAATTGCTTCAATATCCTGGCCGTTCATACTACCCAAAACACCGTAAGCCCTGGACCGGGTCATTACATCTTCCTCTGAGAGTTTTTTCTCATTCACTTCTGCAGCAGTGGTCTTTATCCATCTTACATGTTTTGGATTTATCTCAGCCATCGCTTTTTTATAGAATGCTTCGGCTTCCGGAGAGGGTTCTCTTTGAGCTGTTACAGTGACTGGTGCAAGCAACAGCGAGTAAAGCATGCAGGCTAATAATATTTTCATATCCTGAGGTTTAGATTCTAAAGTTCCTTTTTTCCCGGATATTTATGAAAAGCAAGTTCAAAGAAACCCCTGTATGGTGGAAATCTTAAATTTGTTTACAAAACCAACTGCATGGCTAATTCCATCTCCGATAAACTAAAAATCAAACCCAAATTCACCTTGCTGACGCTAAATGCACCGGCTAATTTCAAAAAAGGATTGCAGGGGCTACCAGCTGCTGTAAAAATTATCGATGCCGGTAAAGATTATGACCAGGTGCATTGGTTTGTTATGAGCAGAGCCCAGATGGAAAAAGAAATGAGCAAGGTGATGAAGCTGCTGAAGCCGGAAGTGACAGTGTGGGTGTATTATCCAAAAGGTTCTTCCAAATTGCAAACGGACCTGACAAGAGATAAAGGCTGGGATTGTTTATTAGCCGAAGGTGATAAGCTGACCTGGATAAGTTTGATATCTTTTGATGATACATGGAGTGTGTTTGGTTTCAGAGCAAAGACAGCAGCAGATAAAAAGAAAGAAGCGAAACCAGCAGCCCCAAGAGAGATCTTTAATTGGGTGAACCCCGCCACCAAGGAAGTAAAACTGCCGGATGACCTGGCTGCTGCCTTAAAGAAAAATAAAAAACTGAATGACTATTTTCATTCACTGGCCTTCAGCCATAAAAAAGAGTATATAGAATGGATAGTCACAGCGAAGAGAGAAGAAACAAGAAATGAAAGAATAAAAGGAACGATAGAACGATTAAGCAAAGGATGGAAAAATCCAGCCAACAGGTAAAATGATCACTCTTAAAAGAACCAACAGCGAAGACAAGGATTTTCATGAACTGGTTGAAAAACTAAACCAGGACCTGCAGGACCGTTATGGCGCCTTACAGGATTACTACAGTCGGTTCAATGCCATCAGGGATCTGCCGACAGTAGTAGTAGCCTATAATGACGGGCAGCCCGTTGGCTGCGGTTGTTTTAAACAATTTGATGATACTTCTGTGGAAGTAAAACGAATGTATGTGACCGATGAGCAACGGGGAAAAGGAATTGGCGCCGCCATACTTGCTGAACTGGAAAAATGGGCCGGGGAGTTGCAGGTGGGTACAATAGTACTGGAAACAGGAACCAGCCAGCCGGAAGCTATTCATCTTTATGGAAAAATGGGCTATGCTCTTATTCCTAACTATGGCCAGTACAGCGGCATGGAAACCAGTATTTGCATGAAGAAAGAATTAAACTGAGCATCATTGCGACTGACTACCGACATATATCAACGCATCGTAGCCGCCAAGGTTTATATTGACGAGAACTACCAGGAAGCAATTGACCTGGAGCAGATATCACAGCAGGCATTTCTATCCCGGTTTCATTTTCACCGACTTTTTACAAGAGTGTACAAAAAAACACCGCATCAATATCTTACGCAAATACGATTGGATGCGGCCAAAGAAATGCTGGCAAAGGAAGGTATCAGCATTACCGATGTTTGTAACAGTATCGGTTTTGAAAGCCTGGGTTCTTTCAGTTCTTTGTTCCGAAGGGAAAATGGCTATTCGCCGCAGTATTACCGGAATATCGCCTGGCTTAAAAAGAAACTGGCTAAAGAAGAACCGAAGCGGTTCATCCCGCATTGCTTTATTGATCAATTTAGATTTTGCGAGTAGCTATTGCATTTTCTGGCTTGTATAAATGCCGGCCGGCTATTCACCACAAAAGCAAGATTCAAGAAGGCCTTTTCCATTTGCCCTCTTATCTTCATTGTATTAAATCAACAATATGGTAACAAAATTCTCCCACACAACACTTTTTGTCCTTGACCAGGACAAAGCTTTTGATTTTTATGTGAATACACTTGGCTTTAAGGTAAATACAGACTCCACGATGGAAAGTGGTTATCGCTGGCTTACACTGAACCCGCCAGAGCAACCCGACCTGGAAGTGGTACTGATGCCGGTGCTGCACGAAAGCATGATAAAAAGTGATGCCAACCCTCATGGTTTTGATGAAGAAAGCCGGAATGCATTTAAAGTGTTGCTGGAAAAAGGCATCATGGGTGCTGGTGTGCTGTACACAACAGACTGCCGTGCTGCTTATGAAGAATTGAAATCAAAAGGGGTTGCCATTACAGAACCAAAAGAACAATTTTACGGAATTGAATGTGTGGTGAAAGATGGTTGTGGCAACTGGTTCAGTATGACACAGCCGAAGGAAATGCCTGCCGGCGGCTGGCAGTAATATCTTCACAATTCCTTTTCCATTCTTTAGCTATTTTTACTTAATCAATTGATAGCATGAAAGGAAAAGGAATTCTTTTTTTAGCCTGTTTGTTTACTGTTGTTGTTTCTTACTCTCAAAAAATAAATCCCGAGAACCCGGACCTTTCTCCGGGTAATTTCAAGCTGGATTCTCTGCCCAGTTCTGAAATTAACATTCCCATACAGATAAACCTGAGGCCAATTTATACTATGGCGGAGAAAAGTGTGGACACTGTTTTCACTTCTCCCGGTTATCCTGACGGCTGGGTACAGGATGGTTGTGATATCAGGTTCAAATATGTTTTTCGCAGAAGCAAATTGCAGATGAAAGTTTCTGGCATGTCATTGAATCTTGGCTTTACCGGCTATTATAAAATTGTGGGTTCTACAAGGGTTTGCGTCAGCGGCACTGTTATTTCTCCGTGGACACCCGCCTGCCGTTGCGGTTTTGGCAGTGAGGGTGAACGGAGGGTAAATGTATCTTTTACCAATTCATTGAGCATACAACCAGATTTTAAAGTAAAATTGAATATTAAAAGAGATGACCCGAAGCCACTGGATAAATGCGAGGTCTGCTTCTGGGGACAGGACATCACTAAACAAGTAATGAAAGGGCTGACCGCAGAACTGGATGCAGCAAAAAAGGACCTTGACAAAAGCTACGGTACGGTTGATCTGAAACCCCGTTTCCAGCAGGTATGGAACCAGCTAAACAAAGTATATAATATCGCTAATCTTGGCTGGTTGAAAATAAACCCGCAGAAGATCCGCATCAACAATATGTTCGCATTGAATGATTCACTGAACATATTTATTGGATTATCAGCAAAGCCTTCCATCAGTTTTGAAAAACCTGTTGAACAGGCATCTGCAGTGCCCAATCTTGGTTCTTTCAGCCGTCAACCGGGATTCAGTATCTTCCTGGATGCAGTGCTTAGTTATGATTCGCTCAGCAATATCATGAACCAGAACCTGGCTGGTAAAGAATTCAGTTTTAAGAAAGGGTTTATAAAAAAGAAATTCATCATTGATGAGTGTAAAATTTACGGCGGCGGTTTTGAAAAGATGATCATTAAAATAAAATTTTCCGGAACTAATGATGGTGTGGTGTACCTGGTTGGTAAACCGTTCTATAATAAGGAGACAAGGACTATTGAAGTGGCGGATGTTGACTTTGATATCAAATCAAAGAACGTATTGCTGGGATCAGCTGACTGGTTATTTGATAAAAAGATCACCAAAGAAATAAGCAAGAATGCCCGGTTTGAACTAGGTGCTTATGTTGATACAGCCAAACTGAGTATCAATAACGAATTAAATAAAGAATGGGTGAAAGGTATCCGCAGTTATGGCAATATTAAAGACATTTCGCTCATGGGTATTTACCCGATGCAACAGCATCTGATCATCCGGAGTAATTGTTCCGGCGACCTGTCTGTAAAAGTGGAGTCTATTAATTTTAGTTTGTAGTTTCTTCTTCGTCTGCTGTGGCTTTGAAGGAAAAATTTCTTTGTGCCACATAGCTGAAAAGCACCACCATGGTGATAGTGATGATCTGTGCTATTACGGGATAGATGTGTAATTTCTCCACAAATACTTTCAGCAGAATATAATTCAGGGCCAAATTGAAAAGACAGATCATAAAATAACGGAACAGTTGTATCCTGCCCTTCATTTTTGAATCGCTGAACACCACATACTTCGACATAAAGAAGCCCACCGGGAATGTAACACAGAAGGAAACGATCAATGCTGCAATGTGTCCTTCGAAAGCATAAAAATCAAACTTGAATACTTTTTCCGCAAAAATGTACTTGTAGCTGATATAATAAATGATCAGTCCCAATATTGTGTTTCCTCCGCCAGAGGCAGCATACCGGAACGTTTGCAGGTTCATCAATTTCCTGAATGGGGGGTAAAAGAAATCAATGATGGGTAACACCAGGTCTCTTGCAGTATGTATATGTTTTCGCAAAGCAGGGCAAAGTAATTGAAACAACAGCCAAATCCCAAAACTTGTACCCGTCTTTTCGGGATTCCAATCGTAAATTCGCTGTTAAATTAAGAGACAGGATGAGTATTGTAAGCCAGATAAAGCCACTTGTAGTAAAGGAATTAAAAAATCTGTACGGGCAGGATTTCCAGGAATCCGAACTAACCATTAATACCACCAAACCAGAGTTTGAAGGTGATTATACATTGGTGCTGTTCTCCTTTGTAAAACAGCTAAAAAAGTCACCCGAACAACTGGGTAATGAAATTGGTGAGGCGCTGGTAAAAGCCAACCCGGATATTTTTACGGCTCATAATGTCATTAAAGGGTTTCTGAATCTTACTATTTCAGATAAATACTGGCTTGATTTTCTTCAATCGAATTACTCAAACGTAAAATTTGGTAATAAACCGGCTAACGGGCAGAAAGTGATGGTGGAGTACTCCTCTCCTAACACTAATAAACCGATTCATCTTGGTCACCTGCGAAATAATTTCCTGGGCTGGAGTGTGGCACAGATACTGAAACAAAGTGGTTATGAAACAGTAAAGAGCTGCATTGTTAACGACAGGGGGATCCATATTTGCAAAAGCATGATTGCATGGCAGCAGTTTGCGAACGGTGCCACACCATATACCACTAACACTAAAGGCGATCATTTTGTAGGCGAATATTATGTACGGTTCAATGATGAATATAAAAAGCAAGTGGAAGAACTGATCGCTGGCGGCATGAAGAAGGAAGAAGCAGAAAAGGAAGCTCCCATTATGAAAGGCACACAACAAATGCTGTTGGATTGGGAAGCTGGAAAGCCAGATATAATTGAACTGTGGAAGACAATGAATGGTTGGGTGTACGAAGGATTTGATGTGACCTATAAACGGATAGGGAGTGATTTTCAGAAAATGTATTACGAAAGCGAAACCTACCTGCCCGGAAAGAAATTTGTAGAAGAAGGATTGAAACAAGGCGTCTTCTTTAAAAAAGAAGATGGCAGTGTATGGATCGACCTTACAGATGAAGGGCTGGATGAAAAATTAGTTTTACGAAAAGACGGCACTTCAGTTTACATTACCCAGGACCTGGGTTTGGCCCAGCAGAAATACGAAGAGTTCAAGTACGATCAGAGCATTTATGTGATAGCTGATGAACAGAATTATCATATGAAAGTGCTGAAACTGATTTTAAAGAAGCTCGGCAAGCCATATGCCGATGGTATCTATCATTTAAGTTATGGAATGGTAGAACTGCCGACCGGAAGGATGAAAAGCCGGGAAGGAACCGTGGTGGATGCAGATGACATGATTGAGGAAATGGTGAATGTAGCTAAGAATAAAACAGAAGAACTTGGAAAAGTAAAAGATTTTACGGGAGAAGAACTAAAAGATTTATATGACACCATTGCTTTAGGTGCTTTAAAATTCTTCCTGCTGCGGGTTGATCCCAAGAAGCGGATGATATTCAACCCGGAAGAGTCGATCGATTTTCATGGGTTTACCGGACCGTTTGTTCAGTACACTCATGCCAGGATCAAATCAATACTTCGTAAGGAACAAGGCACAAGAGAGAATGTACAGGCAGGAAGTTCCCTGCTTAAACTTGAGAAGGATCTTGTCATTTCACTGGAGCAGTATCCAGCAGTTATTGAACAAGCGGTAATTGAACATAATCCATCGGTGATTGCCATATATGTTTTTAATCTTGCCAAATCATTCAATACTTTTTATACTGAACATTCTGTAATGAATGCTGAATCAGAAGAAAAGAAACAATTGAGGCTGCAACTTTCTGAAATGACAGCCAACGTAATTGCTTCCGGGATGAGTTTACTTGGAATCAGAGTGCCGGAAAGGATGTAGTGTGATAATTACATGTGCAGCCAAATAAAAAAGGCAGGTGTCAATTGATACCTGCCTTTTGAATATTATTACTTGTCGTCTACAGCCCCGCCATCATCTTCTTCTGTTTGTAAGAGGCAAGACTTGGGTCCATTTCAATCGCTTTATCACAAAGAGCAATACCTTTTTCCGTATTGGCTTTGCCACCCTTTTTCTGGTAGGCCATTCCAATCATATATAAAGCAGAGGCATTTGTTTTGTCATATTCCAGCACCCTGTCCCAGTATTCAATTGCAGGGTCATATTTTCCTTTGTAGTAATAAGCTTCAGCCACCATGTTCAGAATATTCATATCGCTTGGCTTCTTTTTCAGAATCTCATTCAGCATTTCAACACCTTTATCGAGGTCGCCAACATTGAGATAAGCGATGCCCAGGTTTTCGAGGTAATCGTTATCTTTTTTATATCCCTTTTCACCGGCTTCCAGAATGTATTTCAAAGCATCTTTATCAGCATTCATCGCATAACATATGAGACCCAGCTCGTAGATCCAATAGCTTTCTGTTGGTTTAAGCTCTATTGCTTTTTTGAAGTACGGGATAGCCAGTTTATAATTCATCATATCTGAGTAGCTATGAGCTATCAGGTAAGGAATTTCTGCATTAGCTGGATCTTCTTTTTCCGCACCATTCAGGTATTTGATCGCATCGCCATAGTTGTCCATATCGTAATGTACACGGCCAACATAATATAATACCTTTTCAGATGGGTCGGCAGTTTTCAGTTTATCAGCATAGAACAAAACATCTTCGTTTTGTTTTAACTGGAACGAAAGTGTCATCAGTTGTTTGAAAGTAGCTGCTGTATTATCGCCAAGTGAAACTAATTTTTTAAATGACTCCCTTGCCTGGTTATAACGGCGGAGATCAAGATAGGCGGAAGCCAGTTCAGTAGTGATTACTTTACTGTTAGCATCGTACCGGGCTGCCTTTTCAAAATTCTTTAAAGACTCGAGGCGTCGGCCATTTTGTTTTTCCACTAAACCTTTTTGCAGGAAGTAGTCCGCACTGTCAGTACCGATATTGATAGAAGTAACAGAGGTCTGGGAATTGGCGAACGTTGCAGTCAGTAAAAGACAGATGGACAGGATCTTGGGTAGCATAGGGCTTATTTTAGGATTGGACTTAATAGTGTTTCTCATCACTAAAGTAGATTTTGCTGTTGACTAATCAAAACTTAACCGGCTACTTATAAGCTAATATCGTTCCAAAATAGTATTATTTCAGGATGATTCCGCCCAGTGCTGGTAAATTTACTGTAACCCGGTACTTTTTTTGACCCTTATCAACCAATTCTGACCTGATCTCCGGGTTGAAGACATTTCCGGTACCCCAGTAAATTGTCTTGTCACTGTTGAATATCTCCTGCTTATAAAGCTTTCCGCTCACATAAATTTCCCAGTCATTCCGCACCACCGGCGTCATATTCAGGATCACCAGGAGGTCATCTGTTTTCTTTTTGCCTTTTCTTTTGAACACCATCACCGATTCTGCTCTGTGGTTCAGATCAACCCATTCAAACCCATCCATGTTGAATTGATTTTGATACAGAGCCGGTTCAGACTTCAGCAACCTGTTAAGTTCTCCCACACAATCTTTCAGTAACCGGTGACAATCGAATTGTAACAACTCCCATTGCAATTCTGATTTATAGTTCCATTCAGTTGTTTGCCCGAATTCATCACCCATAAACAACAGCTTGGCACCAGGATGCGTCCACATATAGGTGTACATTAACCGCAGGTTGGCAAACTTCTGCCATTCATCTCCCGGCATTTTATACAGCATCGGGCTTTTGCCATGCACCACTTCATCATGACTGAAAGGCAGCATGAAATTTTCATCATAGTAATACATCATACTAAATGAAAATTTATCCTGCTGAAACTGCCGCAGCAACGGATCGGTTTTAAAATAATCCAGTGTGTCATGCATCCAGCCCATCATCCATTTCATACCAAAGCCCAATCCATCCTGCCAGGTTGGTTTGGAAACCCCCGGCCAGTCTGTAGCTTCTTCTGCTATTGTTTGCACATCGGGAAAGTCACGGAAAATTGTTGCATTCAAATCCTTTATAAAAGCAATTGCTTCCAGGTTTCCATTACCACCAAATTCGTTCGGCTCCCACTCTCCTGCATTTCTTGAGTAATCCAGTTTCAGCATAGAACTGACTGCATCCACCCGAATACCGTCAATATGAAACAGGTCAAACCAATAACGGGCACTGCTGATAAGGAATGATTTGACCTCCCCCCTCTTGTAATTAAAAATATAGCTGTTCCAGTCCGGGTGAAATCCTTTTCTCATATCCGCATACTCGTATGTGTGTGTGCCATCGAACATAAACAACCCATGTGCGTCATACGGAAAATGTGAGGGGACCCAATCCAATATCACACCAATCCCTTCCTGGTGCAAAGCATCAATTAGCCGCATCAACCCCTGCGGATCACCAAACCTTGATGTAGCAGCAAAGAAACCGGTACACTGGTAGCCCCAGCTGCCATCAAATGGGTGTTCCATCACCGGCATTAACTCCACATGAGTGAAGCCGGTTTCTTTTATGTAAGGAACCAGCCGCTCCCTTATATCATCGTAACTATTATAACTTTCTTCATCATTTTTATCAGGCCGTTGCCAGCTGGCTAAATGAACTTCATATACACTCCATGGCGCATCAAGTGCATTATTTTTTTTCCTTTTCTTCATCCATTCATTATCCTTCCACTCGTAATACATATCCCAGGTGATGCTGGCGGTGTGTGGTCTTTTCTCCCAGAAATTGGCAATGGGGTCGCCTTTATCTAACTGTCGTTTTGCATAACCAACAATATGGTACTTATAAGCTTCCCCTAATTTAAAATGTGGGATGAACCCTTCCCAGATACCGCTTTTATCCCAGCGGGGTGTTAATTCATATTCATGATTTTTCCAGTCATTGAAATTTCCTTTTACAGAAACCGAAGTTGCATTGGGTGCCCACACACAGAAATACATGCCCCACACATCGTTCACCTTAATGGAATGTGACCCCAATTTTTTATATAGCTGGTAATTGGTGCCTTTCTGGTAATTGGTTACATCCTCATCAGTAAGTAAAGAATAATTCCAGACAGGTTTGGATGTATCAACAAAATTCAGTTCCTCGTATTTCTGTTGTTTTACTGGTACCGGGTTGTTATTTGTTGCGACAGGTAATTTCTTTTTATCCTTCTTGATTTCAGTTTTTTTTACTTCAATATCCCTTTTTTTAGTTGCCATTCTTATGAAATTTTAGGAATCCTGTATCCCACTCAACTTACATCATTTTGCTGGAAAATTAACATTTGTATAAGTTGAATTAGGACTGTTCTTTACCGTAAATCATGACTTTTGTGCTGTTCGGGTAAATGTCAACTCTGATAAGTAGCCAATTTGATATTTTTCAGAACAAACCAGTATAGCCAACAATGCTTAAATTATCAATAGCTGCTGCATTGCTATTATTATTAGCCTGCTCAGCCAATTCTCAGCAATCAGCCATTAGCGGAAGGATTGCTGACTCCTCGGAAAAGAAGAATCTTCTCCTTTCCTCTATTTCTTTGTTACGAAAAACAGACAGTACACTGGTAACGTATACCCGCAGTGATGTGAATGGGAAATTCAGGCTGCCGAAAGTGGATACGGGAAAATATGTAATACTGATCTCCTATCCCCGATATGCAGATTATATGGAACAACTGGATGTAACAGGCGATCTTGATATCGGGGATATTAATTTGATACAAAAGGCCAAACTGCTTGATGAGGTAGTGATACGAACAGGCAGTGCTATCAGGATAAAAGGCGACACCACCGAGTTTGTGGCTGATAGTTTTAAGGTAAAGGATGGTGCTACAGTAGAGGATCTGCTGAAGAAATTACCCGGGTTTACAGTAAACAGTAAAGGGGAAATAGTAGCCCAGGGAAAAAGAGTAGATAAAGTGTTGGTAGATGGAGAAGAATTTTTTGGTGATGACCCTACAATGGCTACACAAAATATTTCTGCAAAGGCAGTTGATAAGGTGCAGGTTTTTGAAACAAAAACCGAACAACAGCAACTGACCGGGATGAGTACTGGCAATGAAGGGAAAACGGTCAATATCAAACTAAAGGAAGATGCTAAGAAAGGTTACTTTGGAAAATTGTATGCCGGTACCGATTTTACCAAGTATATGGATGCAAAGGCCCTCTATAATAAGTTTATGGGGAAAAAGAAGTTTTCAGTTTATGGAACAAAAACGAATGTGAGTACTGGCAGTCTTAACTGGGAAGACCGCCAGAAGCTGGGTATGGAAAATGATGTAGAATACGATGAGTTAAGTGGTTATTATTTTAGTTTTGGTGGTGGCGATGAGTTTAATGACTGGAACCTCCGGGGATTGCCAGATGCATATACCGCCGGAGCCTTATTCAGCAATAAGTGGAATAATGACAAGCACAATGTAAACCTCTCTTATCGTTATAACAGGCTTGGTACTACCAATTCCGGAACTACACTTACACAAAACATTTTATCAACAGGGCCTACTTATAGTAACAGGTATACCAGTAAGGATGGGCTGAACCAGCAACATGCTGTAAATGGTAAATACGAATGGAAACTTGATTCGCTTGCTTCGTTTAAACTTGTTACTGCTTATACCAGTAAAACAAGTCATACCATTGGTAAAAATGACGGCGAATTCCTGGGTTCAAACCTTGACACAATCAATAGAAATTTCAATACCTATGATAACCGGACCGAAAGAAACCAGCTGGATAACCAGTTAACCTATAAACAGCTTTTCAAAAAGAAAAATCGGCAGTGGCTGACTGTTTTACGCTATGGCGTAACAGATGATGAAAACAAGGGACTCAATTATACAAAGATCCGGCGTTTTACAAGTGGTGTTTATAATCTTACCGACACCATTGATCAACAAAAAACATTTGATGGCCATTCTACTACAATAGGAATTAAAAGCACTTTCAATGAGCCACTTTCACTGACATGGACACTTGTTGCTGATTATGCCTATAATCAAAACAACTCCCGTTCCTTACGAAATACTTACGAAAAAGATTTTAATGACAAATATGAAGTGCTTATCAGAGAGTTCAGCAGCAACTTTAACTTAAAAGCTTTTTCACACAGCGGAAATGCGTTATTCCGTTATATGGGCAAGAAGTTCAGGCTTGGTTTTGGTTCCGGTATTTCTACGGTGAAGCTGCGACTTGAAAACCTGGATAGTAATACCATCACCAGTTATAATTTTTTAAACATTACACCACAGGGTCAGGTTAATTACATGCCAAAGCCACAAACTAACCTTGGTTTCAACTACAGGGGTACCACACGACAACCCACTATAAACCAACTGCAACCTTTGAAGGATAATACTGACCCCCTTAACGAATATATTGGTAATCCTGATCTTAAAGTTGGGTTTAACCATGGCCTGACCTTATTTTTTAATCAGTACAAGGTATTATCACAAACATGGCTGGGTTTTAATTTCACCTATAATATCATGCAAAATGCCATAACACAGTATAATACAATTGATCTTGATTCTGGGAAAAGGACTTTCTACCCTGTTAACGTTAACGGTAATCATAACTGGTATTTATGGAGTAATTATAATAAAAGCATGGGTGATAAAAAACCGAACTATGGATTCGGGATTAACGGAAATGGAGGTAAGTTTATCAACTTTGTAAATGGAGAGAGGGCTGTTACTAATTCTTTTACCTTAAGTATTAATCTTGAATTGGGAATCGAATCGGAGGATAAATTTGATTTCAGTATCAGCCCGTCAATTGGATATAACTCCTCTAAATCTTCTTTGTTGACCAGCGTTAATAATAATTACTTTACTTATGGTGGCAGGGCCAATGCAGAAATTACTTTGCCCTGGAAAATGGAATTCAGCACTAATCTTAATGCAGACCTGCGGCAAAAGATCAATGCCTTTGCCACTAACACCAACCTTGTAATCTGGAACGCCAGTCTGTCAAAGAAAATATTCAAGAAAGATGCAGGCAAGATCAGTTTTTATGCAAATGATATGCTGGATGACAATAAGGGCTTCACCCGTACTATCAACAGCACATTTGTATCGGATGACCGCTTTCAACGGATCAGTCGTTACTTTCTATTAAAATTTGAATGGTCATTTAATAAAGCACCGGGAGGAGACACAAAATGATAAAGCAATTACTATTTACAGCAATTATCTGCCTGGCCATGCAAAATGTTTCCGGGCAAACCCGTTTTTTCTCCACCATCAAAGTGGAATTTGAAAAGACAACCAGTGTTCGTCAGCTGATGAAGGATTTGCAAGAAGGCAGCAGCTGGTATGAGCAAAATAAAGACAGGTACCCAGTGTCTATGCTCAGCTATTATGATTTTACCGGGGACACAACAAAGTCATTATATCAACCTGGTAAAGATGTTCCTGTTGACCCCCGATCATGGTACCGCCCTGTAGGTGATAAGAATGTTGTCTATACTGATTATAAGAAAGGTATTTCCATTTCTCAGAAACCTGTTTTTGAAGAAACATTCCTTATTGAAGACAGCCTGGCAAAGATCAAATGGAAACTGACCAATGATGTAAGGAATATTGCCGGTTATGATTGCCGTAAGGCTGTTGGCATACTGAATGATTCTATTGCCATTTTTGCTTTCTACTCAGAAGAGTTGCTGATAAATGGTGGCCCGGAGGGAATACAGGGATTGCCGGGAATGATCTTGGGTATGGGTATCCCCCGCCTGCATGCTACCTGGTTTGCCACCAAAGTGGAAGTGTTCGATGTAAGAATGAACAAAGTAAACCCGGCGACAAAAGGGAAAAAAGTAAGCCGGGAAGCATTGATGCAAACTCTTGGCAAACTTGCTAAAGACTGGGGAAGTTATGGAAGCAAGATGCTGATCAACTTTGTTATTTAATTATTTGAGTAATTCAAACACAAAACTTTCCTTCGATTCGATCTCTAGCCCATTGAGTGGCTTTATTTTCCCGGAAATAACATTTCGTACCTGTGTAAACCCTTTTGTTCTTTCTGTGAATACAGCCCAATCAGGTTTTGCATCTTTATCACCGGTGTTGGTAACCACCATTACTGTTTGCTTATTATCATAGCGGAAATAGACATACAACCCATCTTTCGGTATAAATTGCATTGTCTTTCCGCCAGTAAGAGCTGAGGAATTTTTTCTGAAGTTTGCCAGGCGGCTTACATATTCAAAAGCCTCATCCTGTTTTTCACTCCTGCCCTCTTTTGTAAAGCGGTTCTCTTTGTCTTTATCATCAGCCCACCCACCCGGGAAATCTTCCCGAACCGTGGCATCTGTATTTACCTTCTTATTCTTCATCAGCACTTCAGAGCCATAATAAATTTGTGGAATACCCCTTAAAGTAAGCAACCAGTTAAACCCCATTTTCATTTTTTTCCAGTCTTCATCCACTACTGAGAAAACCCTGTCCATATCATGATTGTCAAGGAAGATGCAATTATTCATGGGTTCCTTGTACAATACATCCTGTGTAAGGGTGGTGTAAAGCTTATTCACTCCGTTTAGCCAGCCAAATTGCTCATTCATTCCGGCCAGCATGGCAAAGCAGGACTGAAAGTCAAGCATACCTTTTGCATTGTGCTTGAAAGGGGCCGCAATATTATTCTGAGTGAAATACGCATTAGCAACAGTACTGTTTACCCATGATTCGCCAAATACTGTCAATTTGGGAAACTCCTTTTCCAGTGCAGCGTTTACATTATTCATAAACTGTTCGTCACAGTATTTATAAGTATCCACTCTCCAGCCATCAATACCATACTCCTCCGTAGTCCAGATAGCATGCTGGATAAGAAAATTGGCTACATATGGATTTTTTTGATTCAGGTCTGGGAGATGCGGGACAAACCAGCCATCGAGCATTGCATTTTTATCGGTTTGTGATGCATAGGGATCATAAAAAACTTCTTCCCGGTGATTGGGGCCTTTGTCACCTTGTGAAGTATTGAACCATGACTTCATCGGAGGGTCTAAAGCAAACCAGTGATGATTGCCCACATGATTATACACGGCATCCTGTATTACTTTCATGCCTTTTGCATGAAGATTATTGCAAAATTCTTTATATCCCTCGTTGCCGCCGAATCGCTGGTCAATTTCATAATGATTGGTGAACCAGTAACCATGATAACCTGCAATGCTATTACCCCATTCGTTCATTTTAGGCATATCATTTTCAATTACCGGTGTCAGCCATAAGGTTGTTACTCCCAACTGGTTAAAATAATCGAGATGGTTCTCAATGCCTCTAAAATCTCCCCCATGCCGGGAAAATTTATCTTTCCTGTCGCTGGTTTTGTCGCGGTAGTCATTGACAATATCATTAGAAGGATCTCCATTAGAAAACCTGTCCGGTATCAGCAAATAAATAAAGTCTTTTGCAGTAACACCCTGCACCCTTGTTTTCCCATTATCCTTACTGCGGTTCTTTAATTCAAAAAAAACATCCTCCACTCCAATGCCTCCCCCTGACATAATTATCTTGAGTACCCCGGGCTTTGTGGTTGGTGCAATATTCAGGTCAAGGAAAATATAGTTCTTACTTTCTGCCTTACTGATCTTTTCAATTTTTACGCCAGGATAAGCGATCGTAACCTTTGTAAAAAGACTGATATTTTCGCCATGAAGCATTACTTGCAACTTTGGATTCTTCATGCCCACCCACCAGTGTGTAGGATAAACACCAAACATGTCTATGCTCCAGCTTTTGATAGAAACAAAGAGCAGCAAGATTACAAGCAGTCTTTTCATAATAAATTAGTGTTTATTAAGTGGCAATATTTCATCAGTCTGTTCATTTTTCTTTTCCCTGATAAAGAAATAGCAGATTAATGCGGCAACAATCATCAGTGTCCCCCCTATTGTTAATGCGGCCATCCGGTCATTGTGCAAAACATTCTTCATCAACCAGCCGAAGCCAAGCGAAGCAATGATCTCAGGCAGCACAATAAAGAAATTGAAGATGCCCATATAGACACCTACTTTATCTTTCGGTAAACAGCCACTAAGCATCGCATAGGGCATTGAAAGGATACTTGCCCAGGCAATTCCGACCCCGATCATTGATCCGAACAAAAGGTTCTTATCATGAATGAAGTTTACACTGATAAGGCCGATTGCACCGCAGATCAGGCAAAGACTATGTGTTAGTTTTCTTCCAAGTTTGTCGGCTATTATTGGTAAAACGAGGGCAAACAAGAAAGTCACGACACTATAAAATGATAATGTCAGGCTGCCAAAATCTGCTCCTTCAGCATACACCGGGTCACTTGCATCTTTTCCGTGAAATACGTTCACTGCTACTGCGGTTGTGTAATAAAACCACATGAGGAAAAGCCCCGGCCAGGTGAAGAATTGGACCAGAGAAACGATTCGCATTCTTTTAGGCATATTGCGCAATGCATGAAATACCTCCCTGAAACCACCCCCGAATCCTTTGTTAGATTCTTTCGCCTTATCCTTAAAACTAAGGTCTGATGGCGGATATTCTTTTGTAGTGAATACGGTATACAGAACTGAGGCGATAAAAAAGAAAGCGCCGATATAAAAAGAGAATTTTACATTTTCAGGAATACCGCCTTGTTCAGCTGTATTGGTCAGATGAAAAACATTTTTCATTAACCAGGGCAAAGCAGATGCGATACTACCACCCAACCCAATCATCAGACTTTGCATGATAAATCCTCTGTTGACCTGTGAATCGGGAAGTTTGTCAGTTACAAAAGCCCTGAAAGGTTCCATCGCCACATTTCCGAACACATCTAATATCCAGAGCAACCCGGCTGCCATCCACAGTTCACTGCTATGCGGCATGAACACCAATGCAATTGAACTCAGTATAGCACCTATCATAAAATAAGGCCTTCTTCTGCCCCATTTCGGATGCCATGTCCGATCACTCATATATCCGATTATTGGTTGGACCAGCAAACCTGTAAGTGGTGCTGCTAAAAACAAAAGAGGAACTTCATCCGGGTTTGCCCCAAGGTTCTCATAGATGCGACCCATATTAGCTCTTTGAAGATCCCAACCGAACTGAATACCAAAGAAACCAACACTCATATTGATGATTTCTACAAGGCTGAGTTTAGGCTTTACGCCGGTGAAAGCAGAAGACATAAGCAATAGTTGTTTTAATCAGAGTAGAAACGGAAGATAGGAATAATATGTAAAAAGTACACACATTGTACAGACAAAACAACGCCTTAACTTCTGATGCAAACTAGATCACAAAGCCGTTGGGTATGATAGCACCTTTCTTCACTACAACGATACCATCCTTAACAGCATAGAGTGCATGATCGAGGTTTTCAAGATGAGCTCCGCCATTGATACGTACGTCATCACCGATGCGGACATTCTTATCCAGTATGGCATTCTTAATATAGCATCTGTCCCCAACACCCAATATTGGGTAACCTCCTGTTGCCGCTTCGGCTATTTCCGGCAATGTTTCATAATAGTCACTACCCATGATATAGGTGCTTACTAAAGTAGTACCATGTCCAATTCTTGAACGAATACCGATGACGGAGTTCTCAATCCTTGATGCATTTATAATAGAACCTTCCGCAACCAGTGTTTTTTCAAGGGTAGTGCCGCTGATCTTTGCAGGTGGCAGCATCCTTGGTCTTGTGTAGATGGCGTTATCGTTATCAAACAGGTTGAAATCAGGTAAGTCCTGCGTAAGGCCGAGATTTGCCTCGAAGAAAGAGTATATATTTCCAATATCTGTCCAGTAGCCTTCATACTGGTAACTGGCCACTTTATATTTTTGAATAGACTGTGGTATGATCTCTTTACCAAAGTCGGTTGCTTTCTTGTATTCTGTTTCAAGCAGATCAAATAATAATTTGCGGTTGAAAATATAAATACCCATTGAAGCGAGATAATTACGGCCTTTGGCTTTCATCATATCCCCGGTATCGCTTGTCCAGTCTGGAAGTATTTCCTTTTGGGGTTTCTCGATAAACGAAGTAATAAGTCCATCGGTTGATTTTAATATGCCAAACTCGGGAGCTTCTCTTTGTGCTACTGGTATTGTAGCAATGGAAATGTCAGCGCCAAGGTTTTTATGATTGTCCAGCATTTCAGCAAAATTCATTTGGTAAAGCTGGTCGCCGGACAGAATAAGTACATAATCACTCTCAAAGGGTTGAATGTGGCGAAGCCCCTGTCTTACTGCATCTGCAGTACCCTGGTACCAGGTAGGGTTATCTGGAGTTTGTTCTGCAGCAAGAATATCTACAAATGCTTTGCTGAATGCACTGAAATGATATGTATTCTTGATATGCCTGTTTAGTGAGGCGGAATTGAATTGTGTTAATACAAACATTCTTCCGATGCCATTATTTAAACAGTTAGAAATCGGGATATCCACCAGGCGATATTTACCGGCAATTGGCACGGCAGGTTTAGAGCGGCTTGCTGTTAAAGGGTATAATCTTGAACCTGCACCACCTCCAAGTATTACGCAGAGGATCTCTTTTGAATGAGTAATTGTCCTGATTGCCATAACCAATCTTTTATTTTAATGACTTATATAAATCGATATACTGTTGCGCTGATGAATCCCATGAATGATCGATCTCCATCATGTGGCCTCTCATCCAGCTATAAAGGTCAGGTTTATTATTATAAAGGTCAATAGCCCTGCCTACCGAATATGTAATATCCCAGACAGATGGCTGGTCGAACCGGATACCAAAGCCCTGCCAGTCGCCCATGTCTGTTACGGTGTCACGCAAACCACCAATATTTCTTACCATCGGCACGGTTCCGTACCGGAGGGCATACATCTGGTTCAATCCGCAAGGCTCAACACGGCTGGGCATCAATAAAAAATCTGACCCGGCATATATCTGATGGCTCAAAGGTTCGCTGTAACCAATATAAGAATTAAAATAACCATTGAACTGGTGTTTCATCTGGTCTAGCTTGTCTTCCAGGGCAGGATCACCGGAACCCAACACCAGGAAATTTGCATTGCCATGATGCTGGTAGATAGACTGGCTGATGGCATCTGGCAACAGATCCGCTGCTTTCTCTCCTACTAACCTGCCGACAAATGAAATCAATGGCTTTTCCGGGTCTAACCCAAATTGACCAGCCAGCTCTTTTTTATTTTTCTTTTTGCCTTTTTCTACCAGTTCCTTGTCATAATTTTTAACGATCATACTATCTGTCAGCGGATCCCACACTTCAGTATCAATGCCATTTAAGATACCAAGGCTTTTGCCCTGTTCGTAGTCAAACAGTTTTTCAAGGCCATTGGCCGATTCTTTTAATTCATCAAGGTAACTATGACTTACGGTTGTCACCTTCCAGGCACATTTAACTGCCGAAGCCATTGGGTTGATTGTATTATCCCAATCCAGCATTCCCCATTTCCAGCTATCGAATGTCGGCAAATAGTAATATTTTTCCCACCCTATCCAGCCCTGGTACTGGCCATTATGTACCGTAAATACAGTTGGCACTTCAGCCAGCCGATGCCTGAATTCAAAACAGTACTTGAACATAAAAGGGATGAGGCCTGTATGATGGTCATGACAATGGACCACATCAGGTTTATGTTGCCATTTATTCAGCCAATCACAAAAAGCAACCTGGAAGGCAAGAAATCTTTCTGTATCGTCATCGTAGCCATAAATTTTTTCCCTGTCAAGCAGGCCATTTATGTCAATGAGGTACAGATCAAAGCCGAGTTTGTTTGTTTTTTCTTTAATAACACTGTAGTGAAAGAAATGCGGACCAATATGCTGATCGCCTTCATGTACCAGTTCCCAATCATTGTTGTAAAGGAACTTGGTACGGTACATCGGCATGACGACTTTGGCCACATGCCCCAACTCTGCCTGGTACTTAGGTAAAGCCCCGACCACATCGCCTAAACCGCCGGCCTTTGCCACCGGGTAACATTCTGCTGCTACATGTACTATTTCCATTGAATTATATTGATGAAACAGGAATTAATTTGAAATTAAGGTGTTTTTTGATTGGAACGGTATACTGCCAAAAAAAAATCGGTAAGCTGTTTGCTCTTTTTAGAATACCCCTAAACAAACCCTCTTTTTTTTTATACAAGCTTCCAACAAGCCAGCAGGTGTTTTTCATAAGTAATTAAAATTGTTATACTTTCAACACTCTTAAAAAATTTAATCGATTGCTATGAGTCAACCCAAACAACCAACCAACTACGGCGCCCTTAGCACCCTTGTTACTGTGTTTTTCTTCTGGGGTTTTATTGCGGCAGGCAATAGTGTTTTTATCCCTTTCTGTAAAAATTATTTTCACCTGGATCAGTTTCAAAGCCAGTTGATCGATTTTGCATTTTACCTGGCATATTATATTGGGGCGTTGGGATTGTTTTGGTACGGAGCTTTTGGAGGCAAAGACCTTGTTGGCAAATGGGGTTATAAAAAAAGCATTGTTTATGGTCTTTTGTTTTCAGCGATCGGTGCAGCTGCTATGATCATCGCAGTTAATGCTAATACATTTGCGGGAATGCTGGCAGGTCTTTTTATAGTGGCACTCGGTTTCTCTCTTCAGCAAACAGCAGCACAGCCTTTTTCCATTTCTTTAGGAGATCCCGCTACTGGTAACAGCCGTGTAAATCTTGGCGGTGCAGTTAACTCCTTTGGAACTACTATCGGACCGTTAGTGGTGGCATTTGCTTTGTTTGGAACAACAGCTGCGATTACCGATGACAAAATAAAAGCATTAGGCCTGTCTAAAGTAATTATCCTTTATGCCTGTGTCGGGCTTTTATTTATCGGGGCGGCGGCACTATTTGGCTTTTCAAAAAAAGTACCGGCTGGCATCAACGAGGAAAAAACAGAGAAAGCAAATAAAGCTCTAAGTTCATTAATTATAATTACCGGCTTACTGATCGTAATGTTTGCTCCTGTTTTCAGCAGTTATAACAGCAAAGAAGCAAAACAGATTGTGGCGCTTGATGAAACCATTGCAAAGTCGTCTCACCAGCTGGATTCCTTACAGAAATTAGCCCCTTCCATACCTGAAAGGGATGCCTCTATTTCAACCATTACTGCTTCAGTTGATAATTCAAAAAAAGAAAAAGATAGTTTGAAACATCCGCTGGAGAAAAAGCGGATGTATTGGCTGATGGGCGCATTAGGTGTAATTGTGTTCGGGCTGCTTTTTGCCAATTCAATGGCCAAAAGGAAACCGGATGGCTGGGGGGCTATGAAATACCCGCAACTGGTTCTTGGCATGCTGGCCATATTTGTCTATGTAGGGGTTGAAGTGGCTATCGGAAGCAACCTTGGCGAATTATTGAAACGAAAAGAGTTTGGCGGATACCAGGCATCACAGGTGGCGCCATTTATATCTATGTATTGGGGAAGCCTGATGATCGGCCGATGGGCTGGTGCTATCAGCGCATTTAATTTTTCCAGCAAAACCAAACAGCTTTTAACCTTTTTGGTTCCGTTGGTGGCTTTTGGACTGATACTCGGAGTAAACACAGTTTCAAAATATGATGTAAAGCCGTTATTATGGTATGTGGTATGTGTGGTTATTCAGATAATTGTCTTCTATATCAGTGCCAATAAACCTGCAAGAACGTTATTGTTATTCAGCCTTATGGGAATAGTTGCAATGATAATAGGTGTAATGACAGAAGGTAAAGTGGCAGTATATGCCTTTCTAAGTGGCGGGCTGGCCTGTTCAATTATGTGGCCTTCGATTTTCGCATTATCAATTGCCGGCCTTGGTAAATACACAACTCAGGGTTCGGCATTCTTGATTATGATGATACTTGGAGGCGCAATAATTCCTCCGATACAGGGAAAACTTGCCGACATCATTGGCATACATCAATCATTCCTTGTAGCAGCTATTTGTTTTGCTTACCTGGCATTGTTTGCTTTTATTGTAAAGGGTATTTTGAAAAAACAAGGCATAGATTATGATTCTGAAATTAGCGGTGGAGGGCATTAATTAATTTTAATATTACCAGATAGATATGTCAAAATATGCAATCGGAATAGATATAGGCGGCACCAATACCAAGTTTGGTATTGTAGACAAGAACGGGCATATACTAAAACAAGACAGGCTGTTGACCAATGGACCCGAAGGTGTGCAGGATTTTATTGATGAACTGCACCTGAAGCTGATGCCGATGATTGAGGAAGCAGGAGGTCTGAATGATTTTACCGGCATCGGCATTGGTGCACCTAACGGTAATTATTATACCGGCAATATTGAATATGCGGCCAACCTGAAATGGCGGGGTATCATTCCTTTCGCCAAAATGGTGTCTGATAAGTTTGGTCTCCCCGTTAAACTTACCAACGATGCGAATGCAGCTGCCATGGGCGAAATGATGTACGGCTGTGCCAAAGGAATGAAACATTTCATCACCATTACATTGGGTACTGGTGTAGGCAGCGGAATTGTAATTGATGGAAAAATTGTTCTTGGACATGATGGCTTTGCTGGTGAACTTGGACACACTATCATCCGCCCGGGTGGCAGGCTGCACCAGGGAACAGGCCTCAGGGGTTCATTAGAATCTTATGCTTCTGCTACCGGTGTTCGGGAAACCGCATTGGAGTTACTGCGGGAAAATCCAAAAGAAGAAAGCCTGTTACGGGATTTCAGCATTAATGATCTCATTACCAGCCAGACCGTATATGAATGTGCGATGAAGGGCGACAAAATAGCGAATGAGATCTTTGAATTTACCGGTCAGATATTGGGCGAAGCATTAGCCAACTTTGTAATGTTCTCTTCGCCTGAAGCCATTGTCTTATTTGGCGGCCTTACCAAAGCAGGTGACCTGATCATGAATCCGACCAAACAGGCGATGGAAGCCAACCTGATACAGATATTTAAGAATAAAGTGAAATTACTCTACAGCCAGCTTCAGGAAGCTGATGCGGCTATTTTGGGTGCCAGCGCATTGGTATGGGAGTAATTATCTCTGTTTAATAATAAATACCGCAGGTATTGGCCGTTGCCCCGAAGCATCTGACACTTTTATTGTCTCTTTTCCATTCACCAGCATACAACTGCTGCCACCGCCATCAAGGTTCAGGGCTTCCCGACAGCCGAGGTCTTTAAATATTTGTGCTTCTTGCGTTAATGTAGCACCTGAAGCGTTTTTGTTTCTCCCCTCCACCACAAGGATGATCAGCTTGCCATCTTTTGTATAACCCATAGCAGTACGGGGATGTTTTTCATAAAGAGCTTTACCTGTAAATCTTTTCTCCTCTTCATTAGTGATCCTAATTTGACCTTCCTGCAAAAGAACAGGGCCACCGCCGACTGCCGTTTTCATTTTCCATTTAGTAAAATTATTCGGGTCAAAAAATGTTGTTTCACCTGTTCCTCTTCTTGTTTTATATATCGTACCATATACTGGTG
>JBGAQD010000013.1:0-86735 GCA_044220915.1 Chitinophagaceae bacterium | reverse complement strand
CTTTTCAAAAACGAAAAGGCCGGAAACATGGACAATTATTATGCCCGAAAGATTAATACAGGCAGATTTATTTTTTGTGGCGGCCTCCCGCCTGTCAGCGTTATTCCCGGAGCCTGTATCAGCCATGGCAACACCCGGCCTGCCCCATAGTAAAAGCGCAGTGAAAGCATGGAGAGTCTATGGGAACAGCATACCTAAAGCATGGTAACTCCATAGGGAGTGCATGGATCTTTGCCCTACTGTGCCCGCCCGGGAGCAGTCAGCCTAACGCTTTTTTTCCTCCGGCACTTTCATATCCGGAAACAGTGCAGATGCAAGCATCAGCACCGATGCCAGCAGCATCAGCCATATTCCGCTTTTACGAACCGGGCATTCGCCACCACTGCACATGGCCAGTACAAAAAAATTGCGGAGAGCCCAGCCCACATTCAGGGCTGTTATTAATAAGTTCAGCCGTTTAGCCCATATTCTTTGCACCAGTGTAAGCAATACAAATACCCCTGCCAGCACAAAATGGAAGTAGCCCGGTTTGCCAAAGTTGGTGCCGGTAGTGTCAACACCACTCACCGTAATATTGGCGGCCTCAATAAAAACCCAGGGGGTAAAACAGGACACTACCAGTAACACTGCAGCCGCAAGGCCAACCCATTTCATATATCGCATAAAGTGAAGTTGAAAATTGGGCTGCAAGATAATGAATTGCACCTCGCCGGTATTAGCACAAGGCGCTGTCTGCAGTTAATAGAATGCCGGCTCAGGAATTACCATAGACCTTTATCACCGGTTCCCGCAGCACTCCGCCCTGTTCATTGCAATGGAAGTAAATGATATCTGCAATAGCTTCGGGTTTCACCCATTTACTAAAATCCGCCTTAGGCATAGCGGCTCTGTTCTGTGCTGTATCAATCGTGGATGGCACCACTACACTTACCACCACATCGGTACCTTTTGCTTCTTCATTCATCAGCTCCGCCAGCCGGAAGATGAGTGACTTACCCAGGCCGTATGCCACCATCCCTTTACTGTGCTTCATATCAAGCCCGGGTCTTGAGCCGATTAAGAAGATTCGGCCACTGCCCTGCTTCATCATTTGCACAAACACAGGACGGGCAATATTATAAGCAGTCTCAAAATTCAGTTGGTATTGTTTTGCAATATCTGATGTTTTGGTGTCTGCAATATTGCCCATGGCAAAACCACCCACCGTTAATATGGCAACATCAATAGTCTTATGCCCGGCCACTATCAGGTCTGCAAACTTTTGTGCAGCATCTTCTTTCATCAGGTCAACCACCGCAGTCTGGAAATTCTTTCCGTTGATACCTATTGCAACAGGATCGTTGGGAATAACCGTGCTGGTGATATGGTAACCTTCTGCAAGAAATTTCTTTACGACCGCCTGTCCCAGGTTACCGGATGCCCCGGTGATGATAGCTGTCTTCATGTTCGTTGGTTATACAACGAAAATACAGAACTAATAGGGCAACCTGCCTGTTAGGGATAGTTTAGTAAATTACATAGTCGCAGCAGGCATCGTTTACCAGCCTCGTTGCGTTTCACCAGGATCACCTGTTTGCCATGAGAAAAAAAAGCATCTTACTTTCTTGTATTTGCTGGCTTGCCTTGCAGGCACAGTCGCAGGAATGTACATTTCCGGGGCAGACACCTGTATCGGCTGTTTTTGTTTGCAGCTCCCAGGCTTTTGCAATTACCACACCTACTTATTGCGGGCAAACAACTATCCCGACCCCCTGCACTGATGGCGGTGTCTATCAAAACCTGAACCCCAATTTCTTTCGCTTTGGTTGTTTTACTCCGGGTACTCTCGGATTTACTATTGTACCAGACGATGCCTTTGCAAATTATAACTGGCAGCTGTTTGATATTACCAGTACCAACCCGGTAGATGTTTTTACTAACAGTAATTTATTTGTGGCCTGTAACTGGTCGCCTGATCCGGGAGAAACAGGAGCATCAAGCGATGGAACAAACGTACAGGTCTGCAGCGGTGCCGGGCAGCCGTTGTTTAGTAAAATGCCTGATCTTACTGCAGGGCATACCTATATGTTAATGGTGACCAACAGCAGCGGCTCGTCATCAGGCTATCAGCTTTCTATTGGTGGCGGTACTGCTGTTATTACCGATGCTATTGAACCGCACATGGTCGTTGCCGAACTGAGTTGCGACAGAACTAAAATTGCCCTCCGGTTGAATAAACAGGTAAAATGCAATACACTTGCGGCTGATGGCAGCGACTTTACGCTTAGCAGCGGTGCTGCTATAATTGCTGCAGTTCCTTATGATTGTACAACACAATTCGGAACCGGGATCGTTACTCTTATCCTTGACCAGCCTCTTGCGTTTGGTAATTACACTCTTACTATTGGCAATGGAACTGATGGTAATACCCTTGTTGATATCTGTACCCGTAATATTCCTGTCGGGGAAACACTTCCGTTTGTTGCTTCACCACAACAGTTTACCCCGATGGACAGTGTGTTCAATGTTGTTTGCAAGCCATCGTATATTGAACTGGTATTCAGAAAAAATATTCTTTGCAGTTCTGTTGCTCCAGATGGAAGCGATTTTATCATCACCGGTCCGCAAACTGTAACCGCAATACCAGCTATCCCGGCATGCAGTAACAATAGTACTACGCCGGTCATACGTTTAAATTTACCTCCCGGCATTACCGCCGGTAATTACCAGGTTCGCCTTACTGCCGGCAGCGATGGTAACACTTTACTGAATGAATGCCTGGTGCCTACACCCGCCGGTGCGACAGTATCGTTTAAAGTAGCCGAAGCTGTGTCAGCCATATTTTCACAATCCAGTTTAACAGCCTGCAGCCAGAATACTGTTTCATTTTTTCATGATGGCAACAATAACGCAAACAACTGGAACTGGAACTTTGGTAATGGTACAACCAGCAACCTTGCCAATCCTGTTGTAACATTTGCCACAGGGCAATACACGGTGAGACTTATTGTAACAAATGGTTTTTGTGCAGATACAACTTCGCAAACAGTAAAGATCAATGACCGGTTCAAGGCAGCTTTTAATGTGCCGCCTGTCATTTGTCCCGGCGACATGCTGACAGTAGAAAATAAAAGTACCGGGAATATTGATCAGTGGAGATGGAGTTTTGGAAACGGTGTTTCAAGCAATCTTAAGGATCCGCCAGGTCTCCGTTACACAGATAATGGAAATGAGATGTTATACATGGTCCGGCTTATTGCCACGAATACAACACTTGGTTGCCATGATACCGCCACCCATGCTGTAAGGATTTTAAAAACCTGTTATATCGCAGTACCCTCTGCCTTTACTCCCAACGGTGATGGTAAAAATGATTTTCTCTATCCGTTGAATGCTGTCAAAGCTGATAATCTTGAATTCAGGGTGTACAACCGTGTTGGGCTGCTGGTGTTTTCAACCAAAGACTGGACAAAAAAATGGGATGGGAAAATAAATGGTGTGTTACAGGATACCGGTCTTTACGCCTGGTTGCTCAGCTACACCCATCATGACAGCGGTGAAAAAGTTTTTCTGAAAGGAACGACCCTTTTGCTGAGGTAATAAAAAAGCCGGTTGCTACACCGGCCCTGAACTAACCCAATACAAAAATCATACAATACAATTCCAGCCGTAAATATCTTCTTCCAATCCTGTTCTTATTCTTCCCAATTTCAACTTGATCCTGTTCAGCAAACTTTCCGGCCCATACTGTGGCAGATGATAATCGGTTCCCCCTATATGAATGGCCTGTATCGGCGCAACAACTGCCGCCGTACCGGCACCAAATGCTTCGGTGATAGCCTTATTACGGAAAGCATTTTCTAACTCATCAACTGATATGGGACGTTCTTCTGCATTATAGCCAAGATCAGCAGCAATTGTCAGTAAGGAATCTCTTGTTATTCCATCTAAAATAGAATCTGATAAAGGAGGCGTTACTAATGTATCATTGATAACAAACATCACATTCATACTTCCTGATTCTTCAATGAATTTATTTTCCTTGCCATCCGTCCACAGCACCTGGTCACAACCTTGCTCCCTTGCAAGTTTTGTGGGATAATATGCCGCTCCATAGTTACCGCCACATTTTGCAAAGCCTGTCCCGCCTTTTACGGCCCTTACGTAATTTGTCTCCACTTTTACTTTGATGGGCTTAGCAAACAATTCTGGTACTGGTCCTGTAAAAATGACAAACCGGTATTGCTCAGATATTTTAATACCGAATTTTGCTTCGCTGGCATATACAAAAGGCCGCAGGTACAATGCAGCACCCGGTTGGCCCGGTACCCATGCCCTGTCCAGTTCCACCAGTTTCATTAACCCTTCGATAAATACTTCTTTTGGCGGAACAGCCATGCACATTCTGTCTAATGATTTTACAAAACGTTCATAGTGTCTTTCAATCCGAAAGATATTGACCTTCCCATCCTGCATACGAAATGCTTTCATCCCTTCGAATACAGTTTGCCCGTAATGAAGGGCCAATGTTGCCGGGTTCAGGGAAAGATTAGCGAACGGTACGATCATTGGCTGTTGCCATTCACCATCGGTATAATCACATACCAGCATGTGGTCGGCGACATACTTACCAAATTCCAGGTCATTAAAATCTGCTTCATTCACTTTGGAATGACTGGTTTTCTTTACTTTGATTCCTGTAAGGAGTTCCATATTGTTGGGTTTAGTTTGTTTCCAGTTGTAATCTTCTTTCATACTTATCCGCTTCATAGATCGCCGTATCAATATTGATGACCATTTTTACATTGGCTCTTTTATATACACCTTCTTCAACAGGCACATGCCAGAAACCAATTTTCCCATACAGCCTGATGGCACCTTCATTGAGAGTGTTGGAATACAACACCACTCTTGCTGCGCCAAGTTCTTTTGCCTTTCTGAAACTGGCATAACTGATAGCTTCTGCAATTCCTTTTCTGCGAAAGTTTGGATCAACAGCCATCTTGGTAAATTCATAGGTTTCATCATCCACCTTTCTTAACCCCGCAGTTCCGGCAGGTACTCCGTTATAGAATGCCATCAGTATAGCTCCTCCCGGTTCCAGAATTGCCTTGCCGGGGTTTGTCAGCACCCATTCATCCACCGGCTCCATTTCAAACAATTCTTCTATCCATTGCCGGTTGAACTGTTCAAAAAAAGGCTGATGCTCCGGGCGGTAATCAATGATTGTTATCGGATTCATCTTTTTATTTTTTTAAATTCCCGGTTAACAAGAAAAACACCACTTAAAGTGATAAGCATACCCAACAGCATCACCGCATTCATCTTCTCGGACAAGAATAACCATCCCAGGCCAACAGCTACCACAGGATTGATATAAGCATATATTGAGACCAGTGTTGGTGGCAGTTTGCTGATAGCAAATACGAACGCAGAATAAGCTATCAGCGAACCAAAGACGATCAGGTAGATCAAAGCGATCCATGAGTTTTGTCCTGCATCGGCAAGGTTTACATACTTACCGGTGATACCGCATACGATTAACATGATAATGCCTGCTATCAGCATCTGCAGCCCCACTCCAAACAGGATATCGATCATTGGTTTTTGCCTCGATGTATACACTGTACCGAACGACCATGATAAAACAGAGATCAAAGCCAGCACCACACCAAATACGAATGATTCGCTTTTCATCTCTCCCATGTAATCAGAAAAGATGGTTAACACACCGGCAAACCCAATCACCAATCCAACCAGCATCCACCGGGTTATCTTTGCACATTTGGAAAGCCATACGCTGAATAAAGCAATGAATAACGGTACAAGGGCGACAATGATTGCGGCTAATCCCCCGCTGATATATTCCATCGCCCAGGTGAGCAGGCCATTGGCGATACACAAAAGAAATATTCCTTGTATTGATATCTGCTTTATCACTTTCCATTCCGGTATTTTATATCCTTTGGCTAAAAAGAAAGCCACTAACAAAAGACCGGACACAAACTGACGAACCCCGGCCATGAACAACCCCGGCATCTCTTGTGCCCCTACCCTTGAAGCCACATACGTAGTACCCCAGAAAAAACTGACCAGTCCTAAAGCGATATAAGCATTTCTCGTTTCCTTTTTCATTACTGTCATTTCATTTTTTAAGCAAAGCAATTCCGTTAGCTCTTTGCAGAACTTTTTTTTCATCAGGTCTATAGTAATACCCGGTGTGTGAAAAATGAAAGAACAAATATTTTACTATTCCTGAGTAAAAAACAGATTCAGTTTTTGTATTTTTGACTATATCAGATTTTAAACTATGAGAAAAGACAACTTTACTGCAGAAGATCATCTGTACATGCAGGTGGCTGATGGACTTGAAAAAATGATTGGTGAAGATGTGTTAAAGATCGGTGACAAACTCCCCTCTGTGAGAATGCTCAGCGATGAATATGGTATCAGCATGGGTACAGCTTTCCAGGCTTATTATCATTTAGAAGGAAAGGGATTGATTGAATCAAGACCAAAATCCGGCTATTATGTCCGTTTCAATCAGAAACGTTTTCCTGAATTACCAAAGATGGTTCAGCCGGATCCTTTATCGCATGATGTAAGTGTAAAAGAAATGATCGCCTCTATCTATGCAGATATAGCCACGCATAGTAATAAGATCATCAATTTTGCACTGGCTGCTCCCGATGCTTCTTTATTACCAACAGCCAAGATCAATAAATCAGTAATGCAGGCTTTGCGTAACAGTACAGATTCCTGCATCAGCTATGAACACACACAGGGAAATTTTGAATTGAGGAAACAAATCGCAAAACTATCCTTCAACTGGGGAGGAAAAATAAAACCGGACGAGATAGTGGTAACAGGCGGTTGTCTTGAAGCAATGACACTTTGCATTAAAGCTGTTACGCAACCCGGCGACACGGTGGCTGTCGAATCCCCCAACTACTTTGGCATTTTTCAGTCGCTTGAAAGTATGGGATTGAAAGTGGTTGAAATATCTTCATCACCCATTACAGGCCTTGACCTTGATTGTTTTCAGCAAGTCATCAAAAAGTCTTCGATCAAAGCCTGTGTGGTGATCCCCAACTTCAATAACCCGTTAGGAGGATTGATGCCTGATGAAAATAAAAAGAAACTGGTTGATATCATCACCAAAAACAATATTCCATTAATAGAAGATGATATTTATGGCGAACTGTATTTTGGTAAGAATCGACCCCGCACCTGTAAATATTATGATACCAAAGGAATGGTGATGCATTGTTCTTCGCTGAGCAAATCGCTGGCCCCGGGCTACCGTATCGGCTGGGTAATGCCGGGAAAATTTGTTGAACAGGTTAAACAGATAAAAAGGATACATAACATCAGCTCTCCTACCCTTACCCAGGCAGCCATCGCCCATTACCTCCAGCATGGCCGGTACGAATATCACTTAAAGAATATGCGGAAAGCCCTGCATACACAATGCCTTCGTTATTTACAGGGTATCATTGACCATTTCCCGGAAGACACCAAGGTTTCCCGTCCACATGGTGGTTTTATTTTGTGGGTGCAGCTGAACAAAAAAGTAAACACTTTCAAGCTACGCATTGAAGCAATGAAACATCATATATCGATTGTACCAGGAAAGATATTCTCTGCCAGTTGTAATTACAATAATTGTATCCGTATCAGTTTCAGCAGGCCATGGGATGATGATGCGGATTATGGATTAATGATGCTGGGCAGGCTGATAAAGAAAATGATCTAAACAGCTGTTTCTTTCTTCTTTTTTCTGAAATAAAAAAAGAATGGGATACCTAACGCCACTATTACGATGCCCAGTAAAGAATTTACTACCGGCTGTCTGTGATGGATATAATTTGTAATATCATTATACACAGTTATGATAAGAAAAAAGGCAGTAAACCCGATAAACAGTAATGTTACAAATGGATGCATCCATATCTTATAAGGCCGTTCAGCCGCAGGCATTTTCTTACGCAGCATAAATATTCCGACTGCACCCATACCATATGCCAGCCAGCTTATAAACACCATCATATCAGCCAGCATATCAAACGAACCGGAAATAATCAGCAGGCATATCCATCCTCCGTGCAGCCACAGCGCATTGCCCGGTGTTTGAAAACGTTTATGTTCCCTTCCTGCCCATGGCAAAAAAGCCCTGTCTTTTCCCATGGCATAAGTTACCCGGGTAGTCGCCATTATGTTACCATTAATTGCACCAAGAGTACAAATAACGATCATTGCCGCAACAACTGCCCCGCCTGCGTTTCCGATAGCAATACTCATCGCATCCGAGGCCACTAAAGAAGATGCCGCTACCTCTTCCACCGGCAACACATACAAATATGCCTGGTTGACCAATAAATAAACGATAATGCAGACAATCACACCGATAAATAAACTCCTTGGGATATTACGCTGAGGTTGTTTTATCTCCCCGGCAATAAAAGTAATGTTGACCCAGCCATCATACGCAAAAAAAGCTCCTGTTAAAGCCGCCATTATACCGCTTAATAATGCGCCCCCTTCCTTGGGATGTTCTGAGTGTATAAAATTATTCAATGACCCGTGCCCGAAAAAAAAGATGCCAAAAATAAGCACTGCCAGCACCCCGATTTTTATAATAGTAGAAACAAGCTGGAACGAACTCCCTGCTTTTACACTCCGGTAATTCAACCATGTTAATCCTGCTACTAAAGATATCGCAAGGGATTTAACTCCAAAATTTTCCAGCGGATAGAGGTCTCCTATGAAAGGCAAATGCCATACAAAGGACCGCTCTGTCACTGCATCAAACCTGGGAAGATGGAGGAAATAGTCTGCATATTGAGCACACACAAATCCAATAGCAGCGATTGCAGCTGTATTGATCACTGAAAATGCTGCCCAACCATACAGGTAAGCAACAAAATCACCAAACATCTTTCTGAAATAGACATAGATGCCGCCGGTTTCTGGCATCATCGCTCCTAATTCTGCATACACCAATGCTCCGAACAGCGAGAACATACCGGCAATTATCCATACTACTGTCAGCCATATCGGTGAGCCTAATTGTCCCGCCATACTGGCTGGTTTCATAAAAACACCAGAACCGATGATACTGCCAATAATAATGGAGGTGGCAGACCAAAAGCCTATCTTTTTTGCAAGCGATGAGGTGGTGGGCATATTGAAAAGGAAGATAACAAAAAAGCCTTGCCGAAAGACAAGGCTTTAAATTCATTTTACAGTGGCTTCAACCCGAATATTCCATACTGATGGAACATACTCTCCGGCCGGATACAAATTTTTCCCGGAAAGATTAACAGGTACGGCAGGAATTGGATTCCCCGATATTATTAAAGCAGTTGGTTACTAAGGCTAAGATAAAAAGAACTTTTTTTCTTGTCAAGTACCTGAATAAAAATTCCCGCCTCTTCAGAAACGGGAACTGACTATTTACTTTCTATCACCTGTCCTCTACTTATACATCTCTTCCTTCAACGCTTTCACCCTTTCATCTTCCAGGTATTCATCAAAGGTCATTAACCGGTCAATGATACCCTTAGGAGTTAATTCAATAACCCTGTTAGCAACGGTCTGCATAAACGTATGGTCATGGCTCGTTAACAGAACGATACCTTTATAGTCGGTACATTGTTCGTTGAAACTCTGGATACTTTCCAGGTCAAGGTGGTTAGTAGGCTGATCCAGCAATATCACATTAGGGCTTTGCAGCATCATCCTGCTCAGCATGCAACGAACTTTTTCTCCGCCACTTAATACATTCGTTGTCTTCAATACATCATCCCCGCTGAAAAGCATTTTGCCAAGGAAACCACGCAGAAATGGCTCATCCACATCTTTTACATGGTCCGGCACATACTGGCGCAACCAATCCATCAGGTTGTCCTTACCATTGAAGAACTGGTTGTTCTCCTGCGGCAGGTAGGCATGTGTTACCGTACTTCCCCACTCATATGAGCCACTATCAGCGATAGTTTCTGCGGTGATAATATTGAAGAAACTTGTAACTGCTAACGGGTCACGGCTCAGCAGGGCGATCTTATCTCCTTTATTAACGGTAAACGTCACATCGCTGAACAGCACCCTTCCGTCAACAGACTTCTTCAACTTTTCAATATTCAGTATCTGGTTACCCACCTCACGAAGTGGCTGAAAAATGATGCCGGGATATTTCCTGTAACTCGGTTCAATTTCTTCAATGGTCAGCTTCTCCAATGCTTTCTTTCTTGATGTTGCCTGTTTACTTTTTGAGGCGTTTGCACTAAACCGGGCAATGAAGTCTATTAATGCCTGTCGTTTCTCTTCAACTTTCTTGTTCTTGTCATTTACCTGGCGGGCCATCAGCTGCGATGACTCATACCAGAAAGTATAGTTACCGGTAAATATTTTTACTTTTTGCCTGTCAACATCTGCCACATGGGTACATACGGCATCCAGGAAGTGACGGTCATGGCTCACCACTAAAACGATGTTCTCATAATCCGCCAGAAAATTTTCTAACCAGCCGATCGTTTCAATATCAAGACCGTTGGTAGGCTCATCCAATAATAAAATATCCGGGTTCCCAAAAATTGCCTGCGCCAATAGCACCCTTACTTTTAAGTTAGAAGGTATATCTTTCATTAATGACTGGTGAAATCCCTCTCCCACTCCCAGTTCGCTTAATAAAGTTGCTGCATCGCTGTCTGCGGTGTAACCACCCATTTCACCAAACTCTGCTTCCAATTCGCCGGCCCGCATGCCGTCTTCTTCTGTAAAATCTGCCAGGGCATAGATCGTTTCTCTTTCTTTTGCAATGGCCCAAAGTTTGGTGTGCCCCATCATTACTGTATTCAATACAGTTTCTTCGTCAAACTGGAACTGGTTTTGCTTCAGCACGGCCATCCTTTCCCCGGGAGTTATTTCTACCGTTCCTTTATTAGGCTCAATCTCCCCGCTGAGTATTTTCAGGAAGGTGCTTTTCCCGGCGCCATTAGCACCAATAACTCCATAACAATTTCCCTTAGTGAAGTTGAGGTTCACTTCTTCAAACAATACCCGTTTGCCGTAGGCCAGTTTCAGGTCTTTTACACTGATCATTAATATCCTTTTTTAAGGCGGCAAAGGTATGCTAAAATTGAGGCTGTTGGAAATCTTATACAAGAAATAGCATATCTATTTCGTTGTAGAACTACCTGTATTCCAACTAACTATTTTTATCAACCATCAAATACCAACATTATGAAATCCATGATAACAGGTTTAGCACTTTTTCTTTGTACCGCCGGGCACTCCCAACGATCCATTACGGTGTATTTCGATTTCAATAAATACAATATCACGGAAGCTGCTAAAACAAGACTGGATAGTTTCCTTTATGCCGAAAAACAGAATCTTCCAAGGTTAGCAATCACCCTGAGCGGTCATTGCGATGTGACCGGCAATGACATATACAACGATAAACTTTCCGAACAAAGAGTAATGGCTGTTAAAAACTACCTGCTGAACAACGGAGTTTCTTCTGAAAGAATAATCAGTGCAAAAGGCTATGGCAAAAGGGAGTTGTTAAATGGAAATGCTACAGCTGAAGAAAGACAAATGAACCGGCGGGTGGAGATTCGCTACACAGGTATTGCGCTGAATAATTCGGGGGATGGTTCTTCATTAAAAGAGAAAATAGCCGATACAGCCACTACTTCCGGAACAAATATTGTTTTACGCAACATCAATTTCTATGGTGGAATGCACCAGTTTCTTCCTGAATCAACTCCAATGCTGGAAGAATTGCTGGACGCAATGAGAACATACCCAAAACTGGTTATCAGGATCGAAGGGCATATTTGCTGCCAGGCAGATAATTCGGATGGCCTGGACGGAGAAACAGGGCTTTACAACCTGTCTGAAGCAAGGGCAAAAGCAATCAGAGATTATCTTATTCAAAACGACATCCCTGAGGGCAGGGTTTCTTATAAAGGCTTTGGTCATTCTTCGCCTATTCACTCTTATCCGGAAAAAACAGAAGAAGAAAGAATTCAGAACCGCCGGGTGGAAATAAAGATCATCAGTAAATAAAAAAAATCCCGTTCCACTTTTGCAGAACGGGATTTTTAAATATACAAATCAGCTGTTATTTATAAACAACAATAGACACCCCTTTTGTAGTCTTATCTCTGTCATTGGTCAGATACAACTGGTAAGTACCACTTGGAGCAGATGAAGGCAAACTAACGGCTATTACGCTGCCATAAGTAAGACCTGTTGCTACTTGTGATTTCACCAACTGGCCCATACTATTGAACACTTTAACGTTAAGTGAAGTGTACAGATCAGTATTAAGGCGAATGTTAAAGTTACCATTGTTAGGAACAGAATATACAACAACAGCAGGATATTGGTTAAGTGTCAGGTGACGTTCAGCACATTCATTCACCAATATGGTTCTGCTTATAACTGACTGGCAACCTGCATTGCTAACCGTATAAGTTACAGTTTTAGCTCCAACGCCAGCAACTGATGGAGTAAATGTAGAACCGGAAACCCCGGCACCACTGAAGGCTCCGCCAGAAGGTGATGCACTCAGTGTAAATGCAGGATCAGACTGGCAAACTGTTGTTACAGGATTAAATGTAATTACAGGATAAGCATTCACCGTAAGTATAGCTGCAGCCGAAGTGGTAGAACCACAACCAGCCGTTACAATTACCCTGAAGCGATAGCCATTCTGCCCAACCGGAATGTTAGTCTGTGCAAAAGAACTGGTGGTTGCACCGGCTATGTTTGAATAGGTGGTACCACCATCGGTACTAACCTGCCATTGGTAGCTAAGTGAACCTACACCAGTAGTAGCGGCTACAGTAAATGTATTGGCCGCTCCTTCACAAATGGTAGCATTTGCCGGTGGAGTATTAATAACCGGGAATGTATTTACAGTCAGCAGAGCTGAAGCTGTTATACCAGGAGTACAAGGTGGACTGCTTATGTTACAACGGTACCTGTTTCCATTCAATGACGGTGGTGTATTTGTCAGCGTCAGCGTAGGTGTAGTTGCACCTGAGTAAATCGCACTGTTGGTAACATTGCTCCAGGTTGACCCGCCATTGGTACTTACTTCCCACTGATAGCCAAGGCCAGAACCACCGGCTGCAGCAGTAAAGCTGGTTCCTGTTCCTTCACAAATTGTGGAGTTGCTAGGGCTGGCAGTTACAGTTACTGATGAATTAACAGTTAAAGTTGCAGCTGTAGTATTAACAGTACCGCAAGAATTGGTCAGTACACAACGGTACTGGTTACCATTATCACCGATAGCTGTTGATGCGATAGTGTAAGTAGCACTTGTAGCACCGGGGATATTTGTAAACGCAGGAACTGCGGTTGTGCTCACCTGCCATTGGAATGTCGGAGCAGGTGTTCCTGATCCTGCAGCAGTAAAGCTTACGGCACTACCTGAACATACAGCCTGGTTTGTTGGGTTAGTGGTTACAGCAGGAGCTACATTAACAGTTAATGTAGCAGCATTAGAGTTGGTGCTTCCGCATTGGCCGGTAACAACACAACGATATTGGTTACCGCTCATGCCGGCTGTAACAGCGGTCAGCGTAAGTGAAGATCCTGTAGCCCCGGGAATATTAGTAAACGCAGGAACCGCAGCTGTGCTTACCTGCCACTGATAAGTACCAGTTGCAGTTACGCTAAAGGTAGCATTACCGCCAGAGCATACCGTTACGTTGGCAGGCTGTCCGGTAATAGTTGGGCCTGAACCTGGGTTAACAGTAAAACTAACTACAGCTGTCTGTGTTGTACCCGGAGCAGGACCAGTGCCTTGCACAGTAATATTATAAGTACCGGGAACAAGTGAGCCGGTGCCGCTGAGTGAAACTGTTGCAGTACCGTTAGCTGTGAAAGGACCACCTGTTACGCTTACAGTAGTACCTCCGGGTGCGCCTGACAGGTAAGCCACTGCTACAGGACCGGTATAAGTACCCTGGAAGTTAACAGGTACTGAACCCACAATAGGACCTGCAGCAGGACATGCCGCAGAGCCATTTGTTGGCGTGCCAAATGTATATCCGTTTAGAGGTGCTGTAACTGTAATAGCAGCATTGTTTATATCAAAAAAGATATTGCCAATAGCTTCCACTTTAATACGGCCTTGTGTCGTAATAGTTGATGGAACCGTAAATGTTTCAGTACCATCATTTGCAGTGCTCGCAATAAGTGTAGTAAACGTAGCTCCATTATCAGTTGACCATGATATTTTCACATTCGCTGTGCTGATAGGCGCAGCAGTGGTATTACCTACTGACCATGATACGGTCTGTGTTGAACCTCCTGCATAACTCACGGCTGAGTTCTGCGTTGTGATCAGGAAGGGTGTATAGTTAGTTGCATCCACAGTAACAGTCATATTAGCAAAATTGGTCTGCCCGATTGCAGTACCATTATAAGGACGGTTATCCCTTGCTGTCACACGGAAATTAAGTGTACGGCTAACAGAACTCAATGCTTCTATATTCGCTCCGGCATCACCACCCGGCAGTGGGCCGGTTACAGAGTTACCAGCCAGGATAGTCGCCAGAATGGGCATCGTCCTGGTAGGATTTGTTGTTGGGCTGAATGATAACCAGTTGGGACCAGTTAATTTAGTTGGGCTTGCAACACTGTTTGCACCAGTAGTGGTAGAGTTATCATCCTGCTCCCAGCAATAAGTAAGTACATCTCCGGCATCAGCATCTGTAGCTGACGCAGTTAATGCAAATGGTGTAGTGGGAGGAATGGTATAGTTGGTCAGTGCAGCAACGCTAGGTGTTGCATTGATACCGGTCAGCGATGTAGTAACAGGGCATGTTTTGGTTGCCATATTTACCTGTATCTGCTGAATTGAAGCTTCATGGAAAATATCAATGGAGTGTGGTGCCACGTCCTGGCCGGTGATTCCTGCATAACCCATGATGGTTATACCTGAACCCACTTCTTTATTTACACCCGTACCTTCTAACTGGAATGAGAAAGTATGGTTTCCACCCATTTGGTGTCCAACTTCATGTGCAACATAGTCGATATCGAAATTGTCTCCCTGTGGAATACCATCAGCAGGAGAAGTGATTCCTCTTCCTTTCTGACCATCCACACATACGCAACCGATACAACCGGCATTTCCTCCACCACCTGATGCACCAAACATGTGACCGATGTCATAGTTCGCTTCTCCGATATTGGCAAGTAAGGCTGCAGCTAACTGGTTATTCCAATTTCCCAAAGTTGTATAAGGATCCGTTGCAGGATCGTAATAAATAACTGCAGTTGTATTTGCAATCAGGTTCAGGTGTATTGCCAGATCCTTTTCATAACAACCATTGCAACGGGTGAGAGTTGCATTAAATGCTGCTAAAACTAAAGCAACCTGGGCAGAACTTGTAGCCCCGAAAAAGTTAGAATATTCGCCGTTACAAGATTGTGCCAGACGCATTGTTTTTAATTGTCCGGCATTACTTTCAATAAGGTTTACCCTGGCATTTAAACCGGCGGCTATTTGCTCATCAGGAGTAGAACACACCCATGGCAAACCACCTTTCTGACGCTGAGATTTGAATACAGCATAAACAGTATGGTCTTGTGAATAAGGCTCAATATATTCATTAGGGCCATCAGCTCTGAAAACCATTGTTTGGATCCCTTGAGGAGAAATACTCAGTTTCAGCATAGCTGCCCTGTCGGTGATACCACGGCCTGAAAAAGCCCTGATCTCAGGGAAACGGGCCTGTAAAGCAGGCTCAAAGTTTGAAGCTTCGTAAACTTCAAACTGCTCAAGACTACCATTGGCATTAGGCAAAGAGATAACTGTTGAACGCCTGGCCTGGTTGTCTGTAATAGTAAATAATTGCTGCCTTAAAGGCTCAATGTTCAATTGAAATAAATTGAACACTTTGGGAAAAGATTGTCTTGCAACAGCCTTATCGGTGGTAATACCACTGACATCACTGCGTGAAGACCAATAATTTTCCTGGGCAGAAGCTGTAAAAGAAATACTAACTACGAGAATAGCCAGTAAAATTTTGTACATTTTACTCATAAAAAATTGTTTGGTTATAATAATATAAAGGCAAATTGCTTTAAAAAAGCGACTAAAAGTAAGGATATTTAATGTATCCCCAATCGTAATTTTTCAACAGGAAAAAGAAAAATCCCGCCTCTTTACAGAAACGGGATTTAAATTGTATTCGTTGCCTTATTCTGGCGGTAAAGTATTAATAACCACCCATGCCACCCATATCAGGTGCGCCATGAGAATGCGGCTCTTCTTTTTTAGGTTTATCAGCCACCACACATTCAGTGGTCAGCAGCATACCAGCAATAGAAGCGGCGTTTTCAAGAGCTACACGGCTAACCTTTGTCGGGTCAATAACACCAGCTTTGAAGAGGTTCTCATAATTCTCAGTTCTTGCATTAAAACCATAATCACCTTTGCCTTCTTTGATTTTTTGAACGACAATAGATCCGTCAATACCAGCATTAGCCGTCAGAATGCGGATGGGCTCTTCCAACGCCCTGCGAACGATAGCCATTCCGGTTTGCTCATCTTCGATCTGTCCACGAACTTTAGCTTCAAGGCTATCGATGGCACGGATATAAGCCACACCACCACCAGGAACAATACCTTCTTCCACAGCTGCCCTTGTTGCATGTAACGCATCGTCTACACGGTCTTTCTTTTCTTTCATCTCCATTTCAGTTGCAGCACCAACATAAAGAACAGCCACACCACCGCTTAATTTAGCAAGGCGTTCCTGTAATTTCTCTTTGTCATAATCAGAAGTGGTTACTTCAATTTGTGCTTTTATCTGGTTTACCCTTGCTACGATGTCCTCTTTCTTACCTTTTCCACCAACAACAGTCGTGTTGTCTTTATCAATCGTTACTGAAGTGGCAGTACCTAAATAACTCAGGTCGGCATTCTCCAGTTTATAACCTTGCTCTTCACTGATAACGATACCTTTTGTAAGGATAGCAATGTCTTGCAGCATTTCTTTTCTGCGGTCACCAAAACCAGGAGCTTTTACAGCCGCTACTTTTAATGTACCACGGAGTTTGTTTACCACCAGTGTAGCAAGTGCCTCACCTTCCAAATCCTCAGCAATGATCAGTAACGGACGGCCACCTTGTGCCACTTTCTCCAGTATATGGAGAATGTCTTTCATGTTGCTGATCTTCTTATCATAAATAAGGATGTATGGGTTCTGCAACTCAGCTTCCATTTTTTCGCTGTTTGTAACGAAATATGGAGAGATATAACCCCTATCGAACTGCATACCTTCTACCACATCAACAGTAGTATCAGTACCTTTTGCTTCTTCTACGGTAATAACACCCTCTTTACCAACTTTGGTAAACGCTTCGGCTATCAGCTTACCGATGGTCTCATCGTTATTTGCTGAGATAGTAGCCACCTGCTGGATTTTCTTGCTGTCGCTTCCTACTGTCTGACTTTGAGCTTTAAGGCTCTCTACTACAAGGCTAACAGCTTTGTCAATTCCTCTTTTCAGGTCCATTGGATTAGCACCGGCAGCAACCATTTTCAAGCCTTCACTGATGATTGACTGGGCCAATACAGTTGCAGTAGTAGTGCCATCACCTGCAATGTCAGCAGTTTTAGAAGCTACTTCCTTTACCATCTGGGCACCCATGTTCTCAATAGGATCTTCCAATTCAATTTCTTTTGCCACGGTCACACCATCCTTAGTAACAGCCGGTGCGCCGAATTTTCTTTCAATGACAACATTGCGTCCTTTAGGACCCAGTGTTACTTTCACAGCGTTGGCCAATGTGTCAACGCCTTTCTTCATTTTATTTCTCGCTTCAATGTCGAAGAAGATTTGCTTTGCCATAATTATAAAATTTGATAGTTAGTTAATTCGATAAGTTGCTAATGAAGTACCTGAAAGCTGAAGCATTAGCACATCAGTATATTGGCTGATTAAACAATCGCCAGGATATCCGACTCTCTCATGATGAGATAATCTTCGCCATCGATCTGGATCTCCGTTCCGGCATACTTTCCGTATAAAACCGTGTTACCAGCTTTTACTGTTACCGGCTCATCTTTTTTACCGGGACCTGCTGCGATTACAACGCCACGTTGTGGTTTTTCTTTAGCCGTATCGGGAATAATGATACCGCCTGCTGTCTTTTCTTCTGCGGCAGCTGCTTTTACAATTACCCTGTCATGAAGTGGGGTAACATTGACTTTCTTAGCCATAATTGTATTGATTTTGAGTTTTTGAATTTTGGCCCTCCTTGCTAAAGCCCGGTGGGCAATGGGCGGCGAAGGTACAGGAAATACCATGCCGCTAAGGTTAAAAAGGACAATATTTCAGTTACCAAACAAGATTTGACAGGTGAAAAATCAGGGATACAACAAGAAAAGACAATTTTTCATTGAAAGCCACTTGAATAAAATAAAAGACCGCCAAACTTTATGGCGGTCTTTTTGATTAAAATATTGGCGTCTTTTTATTCTCTCTGAACCCTGGTGGTGTATGTCTGGCCATTAATAATAGCCTGAAGAATATAAACACCTTTTGCAGTTCTTGCCTCGGGGATATTGAACTGAATCGTTTGCTCTCCCGGAGCAAAAAACTGTCTTGCAACCAGGCGGCCTGCCATATCAGTAAGCCGAAGCTCCCCTTTTGTATCCGGCGATTTCACAAACCTGACTCTGACAAAGTCTCTGAATGGATTACCCAAAACCTGGATATCCTGCTGTGCATTCTGCATTTTAATTAAAACTATGTTACTAAGCCTGCTGTCGTTATCAATATCAACCGATCTCAGCCTGTAATAATTCTTTTCTGTCAGTGGCTCTCTGTCAACATAGCTGTAATTACGGAGTGAATTACTATTGCCGGCGGCAGCAATTGTTGCGATAGTCCTGTAATTGAAACCATCAATTGATTTTTCCAATTCAAAATGCTTGCTGCCGTATTCCGCCGAAGTTGTCCATTGTAACAAAACTGATTTATTATTCTGAAGTGTTCCGCTGAATTCAGTCATTGTAACCGGCAATGGGAAAAGGCTAAGCACAGTCTTCCACATACCATAGCCATGTGTTCCTACTAATAGATTTGCGTCCCCTGGCCGGAAAGAAAGACTCGAAATAACAGCATTACCTAATGAACTTGCCCCTTCCTGTGTCCAGGTGGTAACACCGGGCAGACCTGTTACGGTATATAACCCTACGGAAGTACCAACAAAATATTGCACTTCTGCAGAACCGGGAACTGCATGTATTGCAGCACTTCTATAAGACGGCAGGCTTAAACTCCCTTCAACAGCTGTCCATGTGGGGGTGGCTGAATTAGCATTACCAGTCCAAAAGACACTGGTGACTCCGTAGTTAGAAAATGTAACTAGTAAAGTATCATCATTTCTGGGATTGACAGCAATGCTGCTGACATATGCCACCGGGAAACTACCGCCTGTTATATCCACTGGTGATGTACCAGCTGCAACCCCGGTAGGGTCATCTAACCTGTAAACCCTCCCATTAGATGTTCCCATAAATAAACTGGAGGTTACAGCACTATAAGTTCCCCTGCTGGTCGCCAATGCTGTAATATCATTTGCTCCGCCTACTGAAGTGGCAACACCCGTCATGGATGTCCAGGTTGCGGATGTAACTGTTGAAGCAGCTGTTGTGCGGTACAATGCATTATCATTGGCATAATACAACCGCTCTGAATTATCAGGGTCAAGTTTGAACAAGGTTACAAATAAGCCGGTTCCGGATTCTCCGGTTGGTGTAATACCTGTTGAAAATCCTAAAGCAGTTCCGGAGGTTCTTCTATTGATAGCGCCTAATTGCGAACCCACATATTCATATTGTGTTCCACCAGTAGCAGCGGGATCATTAAGACCTACCGAAACTCCATCACCGCCCCAGACCATTTCAAAATCAGTTCCGCTGCCACTAATATTTCTGGTGCTGCCATTGTCCTGCGCCCCACCTATTACTTTATCGTTACTGAGGCGGGGGTCAATATCCACATAATAATACTGGTAAGTTCGGTATCCTGTATTTATCTGGGTCCATGCGACTGTTCCGGCAAGATTGTCTGTCGTACGCTGAATTCCGCCATCGTTGCCACAAAGCATGGTTGTTGAACTTGTTGGTGAAAAAGCTATAGCATGTATATCAGGGTGTGAACTGGCATATAAACTGTAGCTGGCGGGGCTGGCATATCCGCCGATACGGGTAGTCGCTGCAGTAGTAGTGAATCCGCTGGTAGACCGATAAATATTTGTTCCACCGAAAAAGACAACATCAGGGTCATCTGGCTTTACGGCCATAACCAGGTCATAACCTGTTTGTACAGCAAAGGGGTCATTACCGGTTAAGCATCCGGCTTCATCAGGCACATTTGCACTCAAATCCGTCCAGGTTGATATTCCATCATCCCAGCGAAAAAGATCAGCTTCAGGTGCAGGTGCACCACAGCTAAATGAAATACCGTTCCAATAAGCTGCATATAGCCTGCTTTCAAGACTCGGAGCTATGGCTAATACTACTCTTCCATAAGTACCCGAAGCTTGCCAGCCAGCCGGACTTGTACCGGATCCTGAACCAGCAATTTTAGTCCAGCTACCCGAAGCACCGGTAGTTGAAGACCAAACACCAGGCATATCAGTTGGGAGTGTATTGCTGGTGCCAGCAAAAGCTGCATAAAATCTGCCTGTTGAAGTAACAACTATATCTGTCGCCATTCCGGTTCCATAACCAGCAGACCCAGATGTCAATACAATACTCCAGGATACCCCAGCATCGGTTGAACGGTAAATAGCATCCATTGCAGCCATATAAACATTACCCGAAGTAGGATCAACGACCAGCTTTACAACATAATCGGCCCTATGATCAAAACTTTCTAACACCCCGGTGTTTGATGCTGGAAGCAACGTCCATGTTTCGCCATTATCGGTTGACTTATACACCCCTTTGCCCCTGTAGGATGCTCCAGTTGCACTTGTACTATTACCAGTAAACTCACCACCAGCATAATACCAGGTATCTCTGAAACCTACCCGGGTATCCTGAGCAAGAGCTGATACATTAAAAATATCTCCTGTTGGGCTTTTTCTTACCCATGTAGATCCATTGTCTGTTGATTTATAAATTCCGCCACTAATGCCTCCGGCCATAATAACACTATTAGAACTGCCATTTCTTATATCATAGGCTAATGCCCTTGTACGTCCACCCAGGTTATTCGGCCCCTGAAATGTATACGGGTTTACGGTTATCCTGGAAGCTGTACCATTAAGTTGTTGGGCCTCCAATATTTGCCGGGCCTGTAATAACTCCGCATCCCTGATACCTTCAGGAATTTTTCCGGTCGCAGGGTTTTTAAGCATATTGAATTCGTATTCCATAGCTCCCTGGATATCCGTCATACGGCTATTGGGGTCTTTTTCTTGTTGAACGAGATCAGGATTGCTTTTTTCCTTGCCGTTGTTTTTACAGGAAACCACTAATGCTGATATTGAGAGAGAGGTTAAAAGTAAATAACGAAGGGTAAAAATGTTTTTCATACTCTGAGGTTTAGTGGAGAAAAAAGATGCCTTTAAAGTTATGAAATTTTGCTGCCAAATGATTTGAATCTTTTCCCCAACAATTCACCTGCACATACAAGCTTGATAAAGAAATCAATCTCAAATCCAAAACATTATCATACTGACACTTACGAACGAACCTTATGTCAGCATTAATCAGTATAGTTATTAAAGAGATAAACTTCCTTCTGCTTTTTTGCTTTACATTTGCAGCCTAAAGTTCTTTAGAACATGATCAGCAGAAGAAATATCCGGGTAAAAGTGATGCAGACAATTTATACCGTTACTACCCTTGAAACAGAAGTGAAACCCGGTGAACCACAAAAGATCCTTCAACAACATTTTGACCAAACCCGTTCCCTGTTAATATACCTGACCTGGTTTTTAACTGAAATCAGTCGTTATGCAGAAACGGATGCTCATCAAAAGGCTTCGAAACATTTACCATCCGAGCAAGACCTGAACATCAATACAAAAATTGCCGGCAACGAAGTGTTGTGGAAAATGCTTGACGACCCGGCATTGAAAGAACAATTCGCTGTGGAAAAACCAGCACTCAAATCAGACAAAGAATTGCTACGGAAAATTTACCTGCTCCTTGTCGAAACTCCTGAGTACAAAGCCTATATCGCTCAGCCTGGCCGGGAAAGATCTGAGGAGAAAAAGATCATTGAATTTATCCTGAATGATCTGCTGCTCGCCAATGAAGTTTTTATATCACATATTGAAGAAAATTTCACCAATTGGGATGATGATGGGGATATGATCGTACAATTGCTGGTTGGGTACATTCAAAAACCCGGCACCTTTAATTTCAAACAACTGATGAGCCCCGATAAAGAACAATTTGCTAAAAACCTGTTACAAACTGTTCTTGACAAAAGCGAACATTTACAAAGCCTGATTATCCCAAAACTTAAAAATTGGGATCCCGAAAGAATTGCTCTTCTCGATATGGTAATGATGAAAATGGGTGTGGCTGAATTTCTTTACTTCGAAACCATCCCGCCAAAAGTTACCATTAATGAATATATAGACCTGGCAAAAGACTACAGCACACAGCAAAGCGGTCAATTTGTGAATGGCATCCTTGATAATATTCATAAAGAATTGGTTCAGGAAGGCAAAATGCAGAAGGTAGATTACAAAAAACATGGTTAGCAGCCACTTCTGACATTTATGCAAAAAAGCAATGCAACAACATAATCCGATTTTCTGTTTTGCTCCTTTTGCCGCTTAGCTTTACATTTGCCATCCCGTTTAAAACGGTGATCTACAAATTTGAAACCCTCAACAATGAAAAAAGTAGTTGTGATATCTGTAGCTGTTATAAGCCTGGTAGCCTGCAAAAGCAGTGATAAAAAAGCTACAGGCAATATGGTAAACAAAGACAGCCTTACCCAACTAATGAAGGACTCACTTACTGGCAACCAGACCAACCCACCCATTGTCGATACGGCAAACAATACAACCATCCAGTGGCTCGATTCAACTTACCTTGACCTTGGTAAGCAAAAAGAAGGAAAGGAAATTGAAATCACTTTCCGTTTTAAAAATACCGGAAATAAAAACCTGGTTATTCGAAGCGTAAGTGCTCAATGTGGCTGTACTATTCCAGAAAAGCCAGAGAAACCATTTGCTCCCGGCGAAGAAGGTGTTATCAAAGCCAAATACAATGGTAGCGGACATGGTGAAACAAGAAAAGAAGTGTATGTTACTGCCAACACTAATCCCGCAAGCAGCCATACCCTTACTTTCAGGGCCGATTTAACTAAGTAAATCAACAACCTTTATAATTAAGAAATTTTAAAAAAGTAATAATGAAATCAATTATCTCTTATATCAGCACCGGGTTAGTCATTTTAATTTTCTCAGGTTGTATGCCACCCTCTGGCGGAGACCAAAAGGGACAATCAGGAGGAATGGGCGGTACCATTCAGTTCATCTTTCTTGGTATGATGATACTGGTGTTCTGGCTGTTCTTTATCCGTCCGCAGGCAAAAAGGGCCAAGAATCAGAAATCGTTCATCGAAAATCTTGGCAAAGGCGATAAAATTGTAACTATTGCGGGCATACACGGCACTATCAATAAAGTGAATGAAGATGGTACACTAAATATTGAAGTGAGCCCCGGCAGCTATCTGAAGATTGAAAAATCTGCTATTAGTATGGATTGGACAGCCGCTTTGAATAAAGCAGCTACCGCCGACAAAAAATAAATCACTCTTAATAATCCCAAATTCCAGTTGTAAGTTTATAATTGGGATTTGGGATTTTTATTTGAAATATTTAAGCATACGAGGGATGATAAAAATAGGCCTTACAGGTGGTATTGGCAGCGGAAAAACAACAGTGGCAAAAGTATTTGAAACGTTAGGCATCCCTGTTTACTATGCGGATGACAAAGCCAGGTACTTAATGAATACAAATCCGGAATTGAAGATATCCCTCATTCAGCATTTTGGAAAGGAAGTTTATAAAGACGGTAAACTCGACCGTAAATATCTTGCGTCAGTCGTTTTTAATAATAAAGAAAAGCTTGAACTGCTTAACTCTCTCACCCACCCTGTCACCATCAGTGATGCCGAAGACTGGATGAACAAACAAACTTCACCATATACCATCAAAGAAGCTGCATTACTATTTGAAAGCGGTGCTGCCGAAAAACTGGATTATATAATTGGCGTATACGCCCCGCAACATATCAGGGTAAAGAGGGTAATGGACCGGGATAATCTGCCGGTGGAAGAAGTAATGAAACGCATCAGCCGGCAAATTGACGAAGAAATGAAAATGAAGCTCTGCAACTTTGTAATTATTAATAACGATCAGCAACTGGTGATTCCACAAGTGCTCGAACTGCATAAGAAGTTTATAGGAGAAAATCAATAAATACGGCCGAAATAACAGCTGAAAGAAGTTGAAGAGGATGAAAAGAAAGACATCATAGACAATGCAAGTATAGAATTTACTGCAGATGGTGAGTATATCTCCTAGTTCAAGGATTATGAAGGTGCTTTAGTTTTTAAACGGGTCGAATAATCCGGAGATCATTTCAGTTGTGCTAAAGCCATTTTAATCCGTTTCCAACCCTCCTCAATTTTCTCCATGCTATTGGCAAAGGAAAACCGTACACATTTGGGTTCACCAAATGCATCACCCATTACAGACGAAACATGGGCAGTATTCAGCAGATACATGGAAAAATCAGCCGCATTCTTTATGATTGTTTTCCCGTCTGATTTTCCATAATAAGAGCTTACGTCAGGGAAAATATAAAAAGCACCATCCGGTTCACTACAGATGATTCCCGGAATATCCTTTACTATTTCAAGTACTCTTGCCCTTCTTCTTGCAAATTCCTTTGTCATTTCCATAGATGGGCGAAGGTCTGTTGTCAATGCAACGACACCAGCTTTTTGTGCAATCGAGTTGGCACCGCTGGTAAATTGCCCCTGTACTTTTTCACAGGCCTTTGCCACTTCTGCATTTGCAGCAATGTAACCTAACCTCCAACCGGTCATTGCAAAACCCTTACTTAATCCATTCACAATAATCACCCGGTCTTTTATTTCATCAAACTGGGCAATGCTTTCATGTTTACCGACGAAACTGATGTATTCATAAATCTCATCAGAGAGAATATAAATACCAGGATATTTTTTAAATACCGTCACCAAATCCTGCAACTCGTCTTTACTGTACACAGCTCCGCTGGGATTGCAGGGTGATGAAAATAAAAACAACTTTGTTTTAGGAGTAATAGAAGCTTCCAATTGCCCGGCAGTTATTTTAAAGTCTTGTTCAGTAGTAGTATGCAGTTCCACTACTTTTCCCCTTGCAATTTTTACCAATTCACTGTAAGTTACCCAGAATGGTGTCGGGATAATAACCTCATCGTCCTCATCAACCAACGCAAGAACAGCATTAGCCAGGCTTTGTTTGGCCCCAGTTGAAGCCACAATATTTTCAGGTTTATAATCAAGATTGTTATCTCTTTTCAGCTTGGTACAAATAGCTTCCCTCAGATCTAAAAAACCCGGCACTGGTGTATAATGGCTCCAGTTATCGTGAATGGCTTTTACAGCCGCATCTTTGATATGCTCAGGAGTATCAAAATCGGGTTCACCTAAACTCAGATCGATCACATCCACACCTTTTGCTCTGAGTTCACGGCCCAGCTTGGCCATTTTCAGGGTTTCGGGTTCATTGAATCGCTGCAGGAAAGAGGATAACTGCATGTCAGTTGTTTTGATAGAATTTTAAAAATAGTTGCAGGCAAGCAGTTGCAAAAGTACAGGGCCGAAGATAAGGTAATATCTCTTTTATTCGGTGTAACCGAACTGAAATGAGGACAGGTCCGCTGGATTCTTTTTTTGTCTTTTTAGTTCATAGTCGTAAACTACCCTGCCAAGGTTTTTCAGGAAAGGATAACCCACTTCCTTATAATCATATTTATCATCATTAAAAATCCCATCGCTGTTGCAGTAAATAACTGCACTCAATAAAAATTCAATGTTATTTTTAAAGTCAGCGAAATAGCAGACATCTGCCAAAAAGCCATAGGCCGTACCGGTTTTATTGAAGATGCGAATACCTGCCTGAGGATCCCCTTTTTCAGCACCGTAAAAAATCATCTTCACATAATTATCCCAATAGATTTCATTGTTGTAAACCGGCGACTTTGATTCTGCGGGTCTCATTGACATATACAGTCTCAGGAAATCATAATCTTCATTCGAGAGATTGAATTGTTTCTCTGTTGGTACTGATTTGGGGAACATGATACTCTTAAGAATATCGTGAAGGTCTTTTAATGGCAATAAGTTCTTTTTAGAAAAATCAAATGGCTCATTCACTAATTTATCCCCTTGCATATACCCTTGGCCTAAGAAGTAGTTACGGGGCATAGTAGTTCGTGGTTCATAACTAAGCCTGCTCTTCTCCGCAGGTTTTGCATATAAGATGTTGCCAGCCGTATCAATAAAAGTTACCGGGTTAGTATGGCGGTTCTGATTCTCTGTCAATGAAATGCTGAGACGATGAATGATGCGTACATCGCTATACCCCATTTTATTCAGGCTGCTGTGGATATACTCCTGCCCAAGAAATTCATAAAGACGATTAAAAGCGTCGTTATCGCTGACAAGCAATATTTTTTTTATATAATGAGCAATGGTTGGCCTCCCATCCGGCGCAGAGGGATCGTTGACTACCTCAGTTTGTCCATCTCCGTCCTCGCCGGTTATCATGGTGGTATTTTTGTTTACTCCCGGGATGTTTAATTCATTCAGTTTTTGTAAAGCCAGTATAGCAACCGGAAGTTTTACTGTTGATGCCGGGTAGAAATAGTTATCGGGATTAAGATTAAAAGTATGATCCGTTAATTTCACCTTGTCTTTTGGCTTTTTTCCCCGGTCAATTTGTGTGTAAATAACCTGGATTTTCAGTTCATCTTTCTGTGAAAGAACTGAATTAAAAAGATCTGGCCTGCCTGCAATCAGTTTATAGACAAGAGAATCGGCCGGGGTATTCTGCTTTTTGGCGATTGGTGACTGACTCACAAAAGACGGGTTAAGAAGTTTAGTTTCAGCCTGCCTTGAATTGATACAGCCGGCTAACAATAAGCCAGGAAAAGCTGTAAACAAAATACAGGTTATTTTCATCCGTTCAAATTAGCAAGAAATGTCGAAGAATGGCAGATAACCCTTCATCCCTGTCGATAAAAGCCCCCCGGTCTGCTAATGACCAAAAGTAGTTATCCCGAAAACACTCTTTAACCACCACGATTCAGCATGTGACAAACAATCTTCTTTTTTTGTTTAATTCACTGAAACCCATCTGAAAAAGGCTCGGTTCCGGAGCCCGAAAAGGTCTGGAAATGAGGGTTTAAAATATGCCTGAAACCCCTATCTTTGCCCCTCTTTAAAAAATCCCTAAAAGCCTTTCTCCATCTGCTTATAACCGGAAAAGGCAAAAAATTGTAAAACGATCATTGTATGCAACTGAAAGGTTTGGTTCGCTTTTTTACTATCCTCCTGATTGTTTATTCTCTCTATCAGTTATCCTTCACCTATTTCGTAAGAAGTCATGAGAAGAAGATGGAGAAGCTTGCCAGGAAATATGTAAATGACAATTTTCCAAGAGCGGACGTAAAATACCCGAACAACAAAGACTCACAAGCCATCTACCAGGAAACCCTGGAAAAAGCTTACCAGGACAGGTTGAAGCGTTTGCTTGACAGTACTAAGAACAAAACTGTTACCTATGGTTTCAATGGAGCTGTTAGTTACAAAAAAGCAAAAACTGAGGAGCTGAACTTGGGTCTTGACCTGCAAGGCGGTATGAACGTAACGCTGGAAGTGGAAATGTCCGGCCTGTTGAAGTCGCTGGCAAATAATACCAAAGACCCCAATTTCTTAGCGGCTATAGTAAATGCGGATAAAAGAAAAGCCAACAGTGATGCCGACTTCATTACTCTTTTCATTGAAGAGTACAGAAAGCTGGAACCAACAAGACTGCTTGCATCTTTGTTTTCCACTGCCAGCACAGATAAGATATCCATCAAATCAACTGACAGCGATGTAGAAAAATATATTCGCAAAGAAGCTGAAAGTGCATTTGAAACTACATTTGACAGGCTCAGCAAACGTATTGACCAGTTCGGTGTGGCTCAACCAAATATCACCAAGAATCCTTCAAAAGGAATTATTAATGTAGAGCTGCCCGGTGTGAAAGACAAGGAAAGGGTTAGGACTAATTTGCAAAGCACTGCCAACCTCGAATTCTGGGAATTATATACAGCTGAAGATGCTGCATATGTAAACGGATGGCAAAAAACCTTTGATGCATTTAATGCAAAATATGGTGGAATAAAAGATACTGCTGCTGTTAAAACAGACAGTACTAAAAAAGCAGATTCAGCCGGGCAGGCACAAATTGTTGCGAAGAAGGGTGACTCTGTAAAACCTAAGTTATCGGAACAACTTGGCACAGACAAAGATTCTGGCAATACTTCAACAACAGGAACACAAACTGAAAAAGTTACTTTCGATAGATATTTTGAAGCCTCTGGCTTTCAGCCTTACGGCAAATCAAGAAAACAAAAAGACCTTTTCCCTTCTTATGTTGGAACAGTATCTGAAAACGATACGGCTCAATTCCGGTTATATCTTGAAGAATTCCGTGGCTTCTTTCCGGGTGATGCAGTTTTCGCATATGGTATCCCATCAAAAGATAAAAGCGTTAAATCAGGAAGGATCCCTGTTTATGCTTTAAAAACATTCGGCCGTGCCACTCCAAAGCTGGATGGCGGTGCCATTTCAGATGCCAGCCAGGATTTTGACCAGTTTGGAAAAGTGGAGATCAGGATGGAAATGAACAGTAAGGGAAGAAAAGCATGGGGTGAGATTACTACTGAAAATGAAGGGAAGCCAGTAGCCATTGTACTTGATAATATTGTCCAAACAGCTCCTAACATCAACGAGCCGATACTTGATGGTACATCTTCCATTACTGGCAGCTTTACACAAGAAGAAGCAAGTGACCTTGCCAAGAATCTGAAAATTGGTAAACTCCCGGCTCCTGCAAAGATTGTACAGGAACAGGAAGTTGGACCCACACTTGGTAAAAAAGCTATTGAAGGTGGTGCCAAAGCATTCATCATTTCGTTTGTTGTTATTTTCCTTTTGATGCTGGTATATTATAACACCAGTGGATGGGTGGCTAATATTGCTCTGATCCTCAACCTTCTTTTCACTGTAGGTGTACTGGCTGGGTTAGGTGCATCATTAACAGCTCCGGGTATTGCCGGTCTGGTATTAACGATCGGTATGGCTGTGGACACAAACGTTATTATCTATGAACGTATCAAAGAAGAGCTGAGTAAAGGCAAGGGATATATCCCGGCCATTAATGAAGGTTATAAACGTTCATTACCCCCGGTACTGGATGCCCACGTTACTGTTTTACTAACTTCTATTATCCTGTTTTCATTTGGTTTAGGACCAGTGAAAGGTTTCGCCACCACCCAGATACTTGGTATCATACTTTCATTGTTTTGTGGCATCCTGGTGAGCCGCTGGATTACTGAATGGTTTACAAGTAAAAAGAGGCACCTCGAATATTTCACCGGCATTTCCAAAAAAGTTTTCAAACATGCTAAATTCAAATTCATCGAATACCGTAAGGTGGCTTATGTTATTTCAATGATTGTACTTGCGTTGGGTATAGCATCTTATTTTAATGGATACGATCAGGGTGTGGAATTCAAAGGAGGCCGTAGCTACAGAATCGGTTTTGAAAAGCCTGTTGATGATATCGAAAAAGTAAGGGCTGATCTCCGTGCTGCATTTGACGGTGAAAATCCTGTAATAAAAACAATTGGCGACAATGCCACACTTGACATTACCACTTCTTACAAAATTGATGACCCGGCAAAAACAACTGATTCTATTGTAGAGAGCAGGTTAATGGCAGGTTTGAAGAACTATCTGCCTCAGGGTATTTCATATGCAAAGTTTGACAAACAATACAAACAAAAATCAGATAAAGTATTACCAACTATCTCTGATGACCTGAAGAGAGGGGCTATAAAGGCCACTGTTTTTGCAATGCTTGTTATCTTCCTGTATATCTTCATCCGGTTCCGTGACTGGAGATATTCGTTAGGTACTATTGTAGCATTATTGCATGACGTATTAGTAACATTGGCAGTATTCTCCTTTGCAAGGAACATCGTTCCTTTCCCATTGGAGATCGACCAGCACTTTATTGCGGCGATATTAACAGTGATCGGTTTCTCCATGAACGATACAGTGATTGTGTTTGACCGTATCCGGGAAGACAGCCGCCTTATGCCAAATGCTCCAAGGGGCGAAGTCATCAACCGTGCTATCAACGAAACGCTGAGCCGTACGATTATGACATCATTGACAGTATTCCTTACCATCCTTATCCTATTCCTGGTAGGTGGTGAAGTAACAAAAGGTTTTGCCTTTGCAATGCTGATCGGGGTAATTACTGGTACTTACTCTTCTATTTTTGTTGCGGCACCAATTCTGGTTGACCTTGGCGGAAAAAGAGGATTAGGCAGAAAAGCTGAGGTTGAAAAACCAAAACCCGGCCCTGCAACAGCAACTAAGGGTTAATAATAAAGCTTAGATAAAAAAAGAAGCCTCCAATTGGAGGCTTCTTTTTTTATAAATGGATTTAATAATAATCAAACAGCGAAACTTGTACCACAACCACAGGTAGTGCTTGCATTTGGGTTTTTAAAAGTAAATCCCCGGTTATTCAAACCATCCTGCCAGTCCACCTGCATACCATACAAATACATCTCATGGGATTTATCCATGATACAGCCGATGCCATCTATTTCAAAATGACTGTCTTTATCGGTTGCCTGGTCAAAACCGAGTACATAGGTCATTCCAGAGCAACCACCACCCTTCACTCCTATCCTCAGCTTTTGTGTAGCGTCAAATCCTTCGGCATTCATGAGTTTTCTTATTTCAAGAATTGCCCCAGCTGTTAATGTAACCGGCTTTGTTAATGTTGTTTCCATGTAGCAAAAATAATTATTCTTTTATCGTAAACGCAATGTGCTGTTTCCGAACAACGGAATTTAAGAACCGGATAACAATGCTTTGGTTTCCAGTATCCAATTCCGGATTACCAATTGCCTTTCCCTATTTTTGCTTCACTATACCAAATCACAATCCATGGATTTAAACGTTATCAGCATTATAGTATCAGCACTTGCTATCATGATTGCTGTTTATGCCCTTCTTCGTAAACCTCAACAAGCAGATAAACCTGGGCCAGAAGGAAAGTTTGACAGTGTTCCACTTCAACTACAGGCATATGAGCGACTGGTTCTGCTTACTGAAAGGATTGCCTTACCAAATCTTATCAGCCGCCTTAATCAACCCGGTATTTCTGCCTATGAAATGAAAGTAATCCTGACAGAAAACATAAAACATGAGTTTGAATACAACAGTACTCAACAATTATACGTAAGTCCTGTGAGCTGGGATGCCGTCCGCAACCTGAAAGAACAAAACATCATGGTAGTGAACCAGGTAGCTGGGACTCTTCCTCCAACGGCATCTGCAGCAGACCTTAATAAGAGAATACTGGAAATTATTATGGTACAGCCAGGTGGTGCCCTCCATGAACTCGTATCACAAGCGTTGAATTTTGAGGCTAAAAAGCTAATGGCCCGATGAAAATTCTCATCATCAAAATATTAGCCATGTCATTAATTACTCAACAGTTATCTGTCCAGCAGAACAAATTGAAGTTTGGCTTTTTGGGGTTCCTTACTCAATCCGGTTTTGGCATGGGGAATATTGGATACGAAAGATTGAATAAGGAATTAAATTCGTCGTGGCAGTTTAGGTTTACAAATCAGGTTTGGAAGAAAATGGGGAATTGAATCACAAGCTGGCCCAAAACTTATTTTTGCAGATGTAGTAAGTATTTCAGTAATAATACAATCAACCAAACCTATTCGGAACCTGAAAATGATATTAAAGCCGGCTACAGTATAACCGGTGGATTTTATTACCAATTCTGATGTTATGCCCGACAAAAAAAGATATACTGATTCTGGTATTGAAATAAAGCCCTGTTACAGCAGTAATGATGAGCCTTTGGCAAACAACGAACAACCTGGCCAGTTTCCTTACACACGGGGTGTGCAGCCTGATATGTACAGAGGAAAATTGTGGACGATGCGGCAATATGCCGGATTCTCTACTGCTGAAGAAAGTAATAAGCGATACCATTATTTATTATCTCAGGGAGTAAGTGGCTTAAGTGTGGCTTTTGACCTGCCTACTCAAATCGGTTACGACAGTGATCATGCTCTGGCTGAAGGTGAAGTAGGAAAAGTTGGCGTTGCCATTGACTCATTAGACGATATGGCGATCCTGTTTAATGGAATAAAGCTGGAGGAAGTAAGTACCTCCATGACCATTAATGCAACCGGCTTTATTCTTCTCGCATTTTATGTTGCCCTTGCCAAACAACAAGGCGCAGATTTAAAAAAAATAACTGGTACGATTCAAAACGATATCCTGAAAGAATATGCAGCCAGGGGTACTTATATCTATCCTCCAAAGCCTTCGATGCGTATCATCACCGATATTTTTGAATGGTGCAGTCATGAGGTTCCAAAATGGAATACCATTTCTATCTCTGGTTATCATATCCGTGAGGCCGGCAGTACCGCAGTACAGGAAATTGCATTTACACTTAGCAATGGAAAAGCCTATGTGGAAGCCGCTCTGAAAAAAGGGCTGGATATTAATGTATTTGGCAAACGCCTCTCCTTCTTCTTCAATGCACATAATAACTTGTTTGAAGAAGTAGCCAAATTCAGGGCTGCCCGGAGAATGTGGGCCAAAATAATGAAAGATCTCGGCGCCACCGACCCCAAAGCCATGATGTTGCGGTTTCATACTCAAACGGGAGGAAGCACATTAACAGCACAACAACCACTGAATAACATTACAAGAGTAACAGTACAAACGTTGGCAGCAGTACTGGGTGGCACACAATCTCTGCACACCAATGGTTATGACGAGGCCTTAAGTTTGCCAACAGAGGAAGCCGCAAGGATTGCTTTACGTACTCAACAGATTATTGCTTTCGAAAGCGGCGCACCAGATACCGCCGACCCCCTGGCTGGCTCTTATTTTGTAGAATCCCTAACCCATGAAGTAGAAGAAGCTGCCTGGAAACTAATCGAGAAGATTGATGCAATGGGCGGCAGTGTTTCTGCCATTGAACAAGGTTTTATCCAAAATGAAATTGCAAAAAGTGCTTATGAATATCAACGTAATATCGAAACAGGAGAAAAGATAATTGTTGGTGTAAATAAATTTGAAGTAGACAAGGAAACTCCCATTGCCATATTAAAAGTGGATGATTCCATCCGGCAAGTACAAGTTGAAAAATTAAAAAAACTTCGCAGTAACCGGGATCATGCTAAAGTGGACCAGCTACTCCAACTCCTCAACGACAAAGCCAGCAGTAGCGAGAACATTATGCCCACTGTAGTTGAAGCGGTGGAAAACAAAATAACATTGGGAGAAATCGCTGATACTCTCCGGGAGGTTTTTGGGGAATATAAATAGGTCCGTTTAACATTTCTCACCCTAAAAAGAAATGTTTTCTTCTTATTTTCATTATACAATCTTAGTAACATGAAACTTGCCGCCATTAAAAGAATGATTATTCCATCAGTATTACTTGCCGCTTACTCTTTCTTTTCATTAACCACAGCTGCTCAAATCCCTTCGTTTATTTCCGACAGCCTTGATCGCTATATTGAAAAAGGAATGTCCGACTGGCAAGTACCTGGCCTGGCAATCGTTATTGTTAAGGACGGCAAAGTGGTGGTGAAAAAAGGATATGGTTCAACAGCCACTGAGAACGGCAAGCCGATAGATGAGAACACACTTTTTTTCATAGCAAGTAATAGTAAACTTTTTACCGGAACTGCCCTTGCCCACCTGGAGTATCTCGGCAAACTTTCGTTGAATGACAAGATCACTAAGTACTATCCGGCTTATAAATTATATGACAAAACCTCTACGGCACTTGTTAGTATAAAGGATATGCTCACCCATCGGATAGGCACTAAAACATTTCAGGGAGATTTTACATTCTGGAACAGCACATTAAGCCGTGACGAAATCATGAGAAGGATGCAGTATCTGAAACCCATTAATCCGTTCCGGCAGGATTATGGTTATTGCAACAGTTGTTTTATGACTGCAGGACAAATCATTCCAAAAGTGACAGGAAGGCAATGGGAGGATTACATTACTGACAGCTTATTAAAGCCATTGGGCATGACAAACTCTTACGCCTTATCCGACGGAATAGAGAAAAGGCAGTTCAATATCGCAAAGCCATATACTACAAGCTTTACAGGAGTGCTCAGAGAAGTACCGTATGACATGTGGGATAATCTTGGTCCGGCAGCCAGCATAGTAAGCAATGTAAACGACCTGACGCATTGGCTCCAGTTCCAGCTTGATAGCGGCCGCTTTAATGGAAAAAAAATAATGCCATGGCAGGTATTGCAGAAAACCAGAGATGTAAATATTATTACGAATAGCCGAAAGTCGAGCCTGTTCCCAGTTCATTTCAGGGGATATGGATTGGGTGTAAATGCTGCAGATTATAACGGAAGACAGATTTACTGGCATACTGGTGGTGCTGCAGGAATGGTCAGTAATGTTTGCTTCGTTCCTGAAGAAAAATTAGGCATCGCCATTCTTACTAATAACGATAACCAGAATTTCTTTGAATGCCTTCGCTACCAGGTGCTGGACGCTTACCTTGGTGTATCTTATGTGAACAGGAGTCTTCAGCAACTGGATGGTTTTAATGCTGAAATGAAAGAACAATTAAAGGAAATTGAAGGTTGGAAAAATATCGCTGAGGAAGTAAAAAACGGGCCTGATACTGCTTCAAACGGCAAAGACCCCTATATCGGAACCTATACCAATCAGCTTTATGGCAGTATTACTATTTCAAAAAATAGTGGCTATGGGTATAAGGTAAAGTTCAACAGTCATAAAAACCTTGAAGCTACATTAAAGTCAATGGGTGGCGGAGAAACCTGGTTACTTGAATATGACAATATTGAATATGGCATCTTTAAAACAAAGTTCAAGATGCAAAATGGCAAAGCTGTATCTATAGATATTAAAGCGAACGATTTTGTAGAATATGACAGTTATTTATTTATAAAACAACCTGCCGGAAAAACTATGCGTTAGTTTCAGTTACTTTTTTGATTCCTTTGCCCAGCCATCTTTTAACGTTACAGTCCTGTTGAAAATTAATTTCCCGGCTGTTGAATCTTTATCAAGACAATAATAACCTTTCCTTAAAAACTGGAAACGATCGTTGAGTGTTGCCGAATTTATAGCCGGTTCAGCAAATCCTTTTACCACCTTTAGCGAAGCAGGGTTCAGGTATTCTTTAAAATCGCCATCTTCATCTGTCGGGTCTTCGACACGAAAAAGGCGGTCATACTCTCTTACTTCTATTTCTACTGCATCAGTCGAATTAACCCAGTGTAATGTTCCTTTAACCTTAATATCGGAGGTATCTTGTCCGCTTTTACTTTCCGGAATATAAGTGCAATGAATCGCTGTAACGTTTCCTGCAGCATCTTTGATCACCTCTTCACACTTAATAATGTAAGCCGATTTCAAACGCACCATTTGGCCGGGAGCCAGGCGAAAATATTTTTTAGGTGGATCTTCCATGAAATCATCCCTTTCAATAAAAATTTCACCGGAAAAAGGAATCTCTCTTTCTCCGCTAGCCGGATCTTCTGGATTATTCTCACTATGCAACATCTCTCCTGCTCCAATATAATTTGTAATGATAATTTTAACAGGATCAAAGACCACCATTCTTCTCAGGGCAATTTTATTAAGGTGTTCCCGTAAACAAAACTCAAGCAAACCCACATCCACCATGTTTTCTCTTTTTGCAACTCCTATCCTGTCGCAAAACTCACGGATGCTTTCAGGCGTATAGCCACGGCGGCGCAGGCCGCTGATCGTTGGCATTCTTGGATCATCCCAGCCACTAACATGTTTTTCTGTAACCAATTGGAGCAATTTTCTTTTACTGGTTACAGTGTAATTGATATTCCTCCGGGCAAATTCATACTGATGAGATGGATAAATTTCAAGTTTCTCAATCAACCAGTCATAAAGTTCTCTGTGTGGCACAAATTCCAGTGTGCAAATAGAATGTGTAATTTCTTCAATTGAATCGCTTTGTCCATGTGCAAAATCGTACATAGGATAAATACACCATTTGTCGCCAGTACGATGGTGATGGGCATGCTTGATTCTATAAAGAACAGGATCTCTCATCAGCATATTGATATGTGCCATATCGATTTTTGCCCGAAGGGTTTTGCTACCATCCGGAAATTCCCCGTTTTTCATCCTGACAAACAGATCCTTATTTTCTTCAATGCTACGATTCCTGTATTGACTGTCTTTCCCCGGCTCTGTGGGGGTACCTTTCATAGCCGCCATTTCCTCTGAAGTGCTATCATCAACATAGGCAAGGCCTTTATCGATCAGCTTCAATGCATACTCATACAATGTATCAAAATAGTCGCTTGCATATCTTTCATTCTTCCATTCAAAACCCAGCCACTTTACATCATCTTTTATACTTTCAACGTATTCTGTTTCCTCCGTAACAGGATTTGTATCATCAAACCGGAGGTTTGTAAAACCGGGGTATTTTTGGGTAAGGCCAAAATTCAGGCAAATGCTGCTGGCATGACCAATATGCAAATAGCCATTCGGCTCCGGTGGAAAACGGGTTACAATAGTCTTGTACTTACCGGATTCCAGATCATTTTCTATAATTTCTTCGAGGAAATTAAGGTTACGTTCCTCTTTCTTTACTTCTTCTGACATAGCTTGCAAAGGTAAGGAAATGAGGGAGTTAAAATTTGTTGCAATGAAACAAGATATTCCAAATGACAGCCTGCAAAAGCAACTACTTATTTGCAAATTCACTCTATATTACACTTTAAAATCCCGAAATGAACCGTTTGTTTTATTTACTCATTATTCTCTTATCACCACTTCTGTCATTTAGTCAACAATGGAAAACGTTTACAGACAGTGCAGGTAAGTTTACTCTTAAATATCCCCAAGACTGGATAAACAAGGTTAAAGAAGGCAACAGGGTGTTCTTTACATCCCCTGCCGACAGTGCAGCTGATGATTTTTACGAGAACATTAATATCAGTGTTACACAAAAGGCGGGTTATGGGACAGAAGTGAAAATCCGGGACTTATTTCCGACTGTCACCAATGCATTAAAAAAACAATTCACTGATTTTAAAGAGGAGGGTCTTCGTTTTTTCAAATGGAACAATATGGATGCGGCTGAGATGATCTATTCAGGATATAATAAAATTGATGAATCGATCCATATCCGGACTACCCAATGGTACTGTTTTTATAAATCAAGATTGTATCTCGTAACTTTTGTGGCAGATGCTGCTAAAAAAAACCATGCAGATACGGCTAAAAAAATCATGCAGAGCATTGTTTTTAAATAGTGAATCTTTATGAAAAAAATACCCGGAGTACTGACACTACTAACACTTCTTGCATTATCTTTTGTCATCGCAAAGGCGTCCCCAGTTTTACAATATCAAAAACAAATATCAGTTACATATAGTGACACTATTCCTGAAATCGATTCAACAGAAGAAAGGATATTTGAACGGGTTGAGATCGAGGCATCATTTCCCGGAGGAGATGATGCATGGAGGAAATATCTTGAGCAAAACCTGAATGGGGCAGTTCCGCTTCAGTATAATGCTCCCGCCGGAACCTATACGGTCATCGTTCAATTTGTTGTGGATAAAGATGGAAAAATAACCGATATTAAAGCCCTTACCAGTCATGGCTTTGGAATGGAATCTGAAGTTATACGGTTTTTAAAGAAAGCCCCCAGGTGGAATCCCGCCATCCAGGATGGAAGAAAAGTAAAAGCCTATCGTAAGCAACCGGTCACTTTCCAGGTGATTGATGACAGAAAAAAGAAAAAGAGAAACTAAGAAAAAAAAGTTACCAGTACCCGATTCTTATTTATTTCCCCATAGCTTAAAGAATTTGTAATTAAAACTTAGCGAAAAAAGCAAGTGCCCATCTGCATGGGAATGATCCTGTTTTTCAATTATTACATCATCACCGTTAACCGCTGCTTCAATATCTTTCCCAAAATGCAGCATATATTGAGAAGATATCGAACAATCCAGTTTCCTTGTAATATTAATATGGGTACCTACCCCTGCCTGTGTGGCCATGCTTAGCCTGTCAGCAGCATTTGATTTATTACCCAATTCAGTTATTTTACTATAATCAAAGCAATGACCTGCTATAAGATATGGTTGTAATAACCGGTCAAAACTATAGTTGTTTTTCGGATACAACATTACTGACCATCCAATATGATAGTCGTTTCGGTTCGTATAAGGTTCATTTTTGGAAGTGATATAATCAAAATACCATTCTGAATTCATTCTTTTACTAAACTGTATACGAAACTGGCCGCCTATTCCCTTTCCGATAGCATCATCCTCATTGAAGATGCTGATAGTATTTCGGGTGCCAAGACTGAAAGTTCCGGACGGGTTATCATCGTTTACTGTTTCTTGTGCTAATGTGCATACGGAGATAAACAGCGACAAGGCTGTAAGGGCAAAGGTGTTTTTCAAATTGCAGAGGTTTAGCGTAAAGATTTACCGCTTATAGAAATTTGGGTAGTAACGGGCATTCGCAAAGATTTATTGCTTTATCTTTTGTTAACAACTATAATTCGATATGCCACAAGGCACCCTTGCAGCAAGCTTATTTGAAAAATTGATTCCGGCAGTTATTATTACGGGCCTGGTTGCAGGTACGTTAGATGGATTAGCTGCTATCATCAATTTTATCATGCAGGGTGGAAAGAACCCTGAAATGATATTCAAGTACATCGCCAGCGGCGTTATTGGGAAAGATGCACTTACAGGAGGAAACGGGATGATATTACTGGGGGTGCTGCTTCATTATCTAATTGCATTTTCATGGACGATTCTTTTCTTTTGGTTTTATCCAACAATAAAATGGCTGGCAGAAAATAAAATACTTGCTGGGCTTCAGTATGGCATTTTTGTGTGGGCGGTTATGAACCTTTTCATTGTACCTATGAGCTGTATATCCAGGGAAACGATCAATATATCAAAGAGCAGGGCCGAATTGTTGATATTGATGGTTTGCATCGGGCTTCCCATTTCACTAATGGCTAATAAACATTATCTTTATAAAAAATAAATATCCCCTATGTCTTTATTGAATCAAAACAACAAAAAAGGAAAAAAGAAGGATAACAAAAAAAGTGCTCCGGGTAACGCCCAGGGATCAAAGTTTATTCAGAAGCCGAAATCTACAGGCTTTGTAAGTAAACAGTCTAATACCGGTTCACAAAGGGGAAGCTGATCATATTCTTCTCTTCTTCACATTGACTTTATATCTTAGTACCAGGTCATCATTATACAACAGGTATAACCATTCTATTTCTGGTGATGCGATTGTATAAGTGTAAATATGCTGACTTGGTGATCCGGTATTCATTTTTGTATCCGGCTTAAGAAATATCCATGATGGTGAATGTGAAAAAAAACCGGAATCTATCAATAAATCAGGTGATACATTCCTTTCCAGTTCCGTAACTGCAGTTTCAAGTTGTAAGTGGATAGTGTCTCCTATAAAAGCATCAATTACCCCACTGGCAGGATAAAAAGATGTGATGCGGTATTTTGTAAAAGATTTTTGCTTGAACGGTGAGCGGCGAAACTCTTCTGGCACTTTTAAATGCTCAACTAAGGTCCATCGGGCATCGTCAGGATAATGATCCCGGATAAATATTTCTGGCTGCGTCAAAAAGTATTTATCATCATACTCCCGGATAAACCTATCTCCATTTGCTGATAAATAACCGCTTGCCCAGGTAGCATCGAGTAAATACCAGATACTGTCAATCATAACTGCGTTCCAGTAATGATTTACACCAAAACGTTGGGTTGGTTTATTCATACCTGTTTTTGCATACCCAATAATTACTTCTGACCGAATGCCCGAATAATCACAAAGGGTCGAAAAAAGCCGGGAATACCCATCGCAAACAGCGAACCTGGTCTTCAGCACATTTTCCGCTACCCTCTCGTTCAGAGGCTTCAACGGAGTCCTATCATCTTCGTTATACAGGTTTTCAAAATCGCTGAATAAAGAAGTTTTTATGGCTGATGGGTTATTAACAGATTTTATACGATATGAAATGTTGCTGGTGATCCATTTGAAAATAGCAGTGACTTTGCCAAGTTCAGTGTGATGCGTGGCCGTCAGTTGCTTAGCCAATTCAGCCGGATGATCTTGCGGCAATGCTTTTGTCAGCACAAAAAGAAATGATATTGTAAACAACCATTTCATACTACTCATCTGTAATATAAAAATAACCGCTGGCATTACCAGCGGCTATTATACCAATGGTTGAAAAATCTTATCGGGGCTTTGAACTTGCCGGAGCCTTCCCTCCTTCCGGCACAAATATCAGGGCTGCTGAATTAATGCAATACCTTTTGCCAGTTGGTTTCGGGCCATCATCAAACACATGGCCAAGATGTGATCCGCTCTTACTGTCAACAACTTCCCAACGGACAGAATTATAGCTGGTATCTTTTACCAATTTCACTGCATCAGGGCTTACTGGCGCATAAAAGCTTGGCCACCCGGTTCCTGATTTGAATTTTGCAGCAGAACTGAATACTGGCTGAAGAGAAGCGGCAGAATAATAAGTTCCCTTTTCATAAAAATTATCATACTTGCCTGTGTAAGGTCGTTCTGTTTCCTGTTGCCGAAGGATCATGTACTGTCCGGAAGTAAGTCTTGCCTTCCATTCAGCGTCAGTCAGTTTTATGGGATAAACTGTTTTACTATCCGCAACAGGCGGATCCGGGTATTTATTACTATAACTGCTGGTCTGTGCTGAACCGCAACTGGCGAAAAAGATCGATACAGCTGATAAAAATTGAAAATAAATAGCTTTCATAAAATGTTTTTGATTAAATAAACGGAATCTGTTGTCTGAAAGATTTCAGGTTGGCAAAAAACCTTCACAAAACTATTTACCGGGGCAGGCCATTAAGTCAGAAAGGCGACAATAGAGAAATTAACGCCGCAGAAACCTGTTTTTTAACAATTTATCCATTACTTCATCCTTCTGGTTTCGGCTGATAGGAATATGCTGCTGACCAATACGAATGTCATTCCCTTCAATACTGTCGATCTTTGAAGCGGCAACGATATAAGATTTATGAACCTTCAGGAACTTATCAGCTGGTAAATAATCTTCCACTGATTTAAAAGTGAGATATGTCATGTATTTTCTTGCTGCGGTATGAATGGTAACATAATTCTGTAATGCCTCCACATACAATACTTCATCAAATAAGATTTTTACCAGTTTATTATCCGCCTTGATAAAAAAGTAATCAGAAGATTCTGTTTCTTTCCTGTTGGTATCCCTTACTTCATAGAATTCTTTTGCCTTAAGCACCGCCTTAAAAAAACGATCAAAAGAAACCGGTTTTACGAGGTAATCAAGGGCATTTACTTCAAACCCCTCCAGGGCATACTGGGGGTAAGCAGTCGTAAAAATTACAGGTGGTGCGTTTTGCAATGTTTTAAAAAAATCAAGCCCGGTTATCTTTGGCATCTGAATATCCAGAAAAAGCAACTGTACCTCTCCCCTGCTGATGAACTCCGCAGCTTTCAGCGGATTATCAAATTCGCCAATAAGATTCAGGAAATCCACATCGGTAACGTACTCCTTGAGTCCCTTTCTTGCCAATGGCTCATCATCAATAATTATACAGGTGATATTCATGATAATTGAAGATTAAGTTGTACTGCAAAATTGCTTCCGGTATCATTAATTTTTAACTCATGCCTGCCCGGATATAGTAGTTCAAGTCTTCTTTTAACATTATTTAATCCTATACCTCCGTGCTGTTCTGTCGTTTGTTGCATTTCTTTTGAGTTAATTACAGAAAAAACAAATGTCCTGTTCACCATCAGCATATCAACTTTGATAAAATTAATCTTATCGCTGAAATGGGAAATATGTTTAAATGCATTTTCAACGAAAGGAATAAGCAATAGCGGCTCAATAGAAAACCCCTTTATATCCGATGTACAGTTAAACTGTACAGTATACTTTTCATCCTTTCTCAGCTGCTGTAAATCCACATAGTCCTTCAAGTAGTTTATCTCTTTCTCAATTGGTATTTTGTCGTCGTTTATCTCATACAACTGATAACGCAGCATTTCTGAAAACTTGTGTAGTGCATCCCTTGCTTCTGTATTCTCTTTATTGATAAGAAAGTAAACCGAGTTCAAAGAATTAAAAACAAAATGAGGGTTGATCTGAGATTTAAGAAAATTTAATTCCGCTTCTGCCTTCTCCCGGGCTGTTTCCGCCATTCGTTGCTGCAGCCTGCCATAGTCAAACATCAATTTTATGGCAGCTCCGGCGATAACAAGAAAAAAATGCGGAATAATATTATCATACAAACTTTTTTTCAGATTATCTGACCAATTGATCAATTGATAACTGTTGAGAAGGCGGCCCAGTATGTTCATTTTAATTATGCTGCTGCAAAATATCATTACAACAAAAATTATGGCAAACCATACGTATTGTTTTTTATACAATAATTGGGGAATCAGTATGTAGTTGGTGATATAGATCATAGCGGCCAACTCGGCCACTTTTATCAGTGTTACGTTAAAGGCCGTTGATTCCAGTGAATAATCATCAACCCGGAGAAAAAACCAGACTCCAAAGACCAGCATCCAGAAGAAAATATGATGCAGCTTGTATTTAATAAAAAAATCCCTGTTGTGCATAGTCCAAAATAAATGTACTAATTCCCGGCGGAATGAGCCATTACACAAGCGGATGTAAATACATGATAAAATGCGAAAAGGCAGGATTGACTTACTTGATAGTAAAATCGGATTTTACCCTGTAATAGGTTACTGTTCTTTCAACAAGGTTAGCAATCAGACCATTTACCTTCAATCGCCATAATTTTTTCTCTTTATCATACGTTACCTCAACCATGCCACTGGAAACATTGACATAAGAGACCTGGTCGCCGGAGCGAAAGGAGTATTTTGCAGCAAGTTCACCACGGCCATCCGGATTAACTGATATTTTATATTTTGAGGCCCTGAGCTTTTTGTCTCTGAAAAACAATGTGAAGAATTGATCTTTTTGCTCAATTACAATAGTCAAATCACCCCTGACACGATATACTTTCAATGTAGCAGGTCTGGCTTCGATAAAAAAATTATTTTGACTGACTGTGTCTGTGATAAACAGAGGACAACGGCCTAACACTGTGTCTCTTTCCTGCTGTGCAAAAGCACCTGAGGAAATCAATGTAACAAAGAATAAGATAAATAACCGCATTGCAGGCATATTTAAACGTAAAAAATACGAATTATTTACTAATAATTCGAAGCAGCCCTGATTTTACTTACTTTAACCTCTTAGCCCAAATAAAAGGCTCCCTATCCGAACCAAATTACTTCCTTCTTCCATTGCTATTCTGTAATCGCTGCTCATCCCCATTGAAAGGATCTGAAGTTCGAAGTTTGGCTTCTGGTTCTTTGCATGAAAATCGAATATCTGTTTTAGTCTTTTGAACTCTTTTCTTATAACACTCATATTATCCGTAAAACTTGCCATTCCCATCAAACCGCAGACCCTTGCATTAGTCATTTGAAGAGATTCCAGCTGTTTGATACTAACATCAAGCTCTGTTTCATCAAACCCAAACTTAGTTTCTTCTTGTGCGATATGAATCTGTAGTAAACAATCAATCACCCTGCCGCTCTTTTCCCCCTGCTTATTGATTTCTTTCAGAAGTTTTAGACTGTCTACTCCATGAATCAGTTGCACAAAACCAGCTATTAACTTTACTTTATTGGTCTGCAGGTGGCCTATAAAATGCCAGCGGATGTCTTTGGGAAGCTGAGCTGCTTTGTCCACCAGTTCCTGCACATAATTTTCTCCGAAGTCCCGTTGACCAAGATCATATAATGCAAGAATATCTTCAACAGGTTTTGTTTTTGATACAGCAACCAGTGTCACATGCTTTTTTGCCAGTTCCTTATTAATTGCCAGGTATGTTTCTTTGTTAACAGGCATTACGCAAAATTAAAATGTGCAAATGGTATTTGTTCATTTGCACATTCGTCAGCTTAACTTTATTACAAATTATTTCAGAATACTTCTGCTTATCACAATCCGCTGAACTTCGCTGGTGCCTTCATATATCTGGGTGATCTTTGCATCCCGCATCAGCCTTTCTACATGATATTCCTTTACAAAGCCATAGCCACCATGAACCTGCACAGCCTCTACGGTTGTCCACATGGCTGTTTCAGATGCAAATACTTTAGCCATTGATGAGCTGAGTGTGTAATCAATACCATTATCTTTTTCCCATGCTGCTTTTAAACAAAGCAGCCGGGCTGCTTCTATTTTGGTCGCCATATCAGCCAGTTTAAAGGCAATGGCCTGGTGGTTCATGATCTCTGTACCAAATGCTTTTCTTGTTTTTGAATATTCTTTTGCCAGCTCATAAGCACCGCTGGCAATACCCAGTGCCTGTGATGCTATACCAATTCTCCCCCCCGCCAGTGTCTTCATAGCAAACCTGAACCCAAACCCATCCTCGCCAATACGATTTTCCTTTGGCACTCTTACATCATTAAACATAACTGTATGGGTATCACTTCCCCTAATTCCCAACTTGTTTTCCTTGGCAGCTACCACCACACCCGGCCAATTTTTTTCCACGATTAAGCAATTGATGCCTTTTGAGCCCTTTGCAGGATCTGTTTGGGCCATTACTAAATAAACCGACGCTGTACCACCATTGGTAATCCAGTTCTTGGTACCATTGAGTAAATAATGATCTCCTTTATCTTCTGCAGTGGTTCTTTGAGATGTTGCATCGCTTCCGGCCTCTGGTTCACTCAACATAAAAGCACCGATGTATAAATCATTGCCTTTTTTACCCTGGGCAAGCGGTTTGAGATATTTTTGTTTTTGTTCTTCATTACCATACTGCTGCAGACCATAACAAACCAGGCTGTTGTTTACACTCATCACCACACTTACACTGGCATCTATTTTACTTATTTCTTCCATCGCCAGCACATAGCTGATAGTGTCCATACCAGCACCCCCATATTCAGGATCCACCATCATACCAAGAAAACCTAATTCGGCTAATTTCATCACCTGTTCAAGGGGAAATTGCTGTTTTTCATCTCTTTCAATTACGCCGGGCAAACATTCATTTTTTGCAAAATCCCGGGCCGCTTTTTGAATCATCAGTTGTTCTTCATTCAGTTGGAATAACATATAGCAGGTAGCATTTAGATGCCGCAAAGATAAGGGCAAAGCCTCCTTTGAAAAGAACAAGGACGATTTGCAACTAATTTAAAAGTTCCTGCAATATTGCTTTATTCTGGTATGTATTTTGACCTAACTTTGCCTCCGCAAACTGAGGCTCATGAAAAAGATTCATATTATCCTGCTCGTATTTATTGCTGGTGCCATAGCATTACTGATAAGCTTACTGAATACCGGATCTACTTATGACACTATTGCTGAAGCAAAAGCCAAACCGGGAAAGTTTGTACATGTGGCTGTACGAAGGGACACCACTAAAAAAGTTGAGTATGATCAGTTAAAAGACCCAAACTACCTGAGTTTTTATGCCGTTGCAGTGGATACTTCAAAAGAAACTATGAGGGTTGTTTACCGCGGCGGTCCAATTGAAAACCTGATGATCAGTGAACGATTAATATTGAAAGGGAAATACGAAAACGATCATTTTGAATGCCAGGAAGTGCAATCCAAATGCCCTTCAAAATATAAAGAGAGCATGAAGCCTACAGAAAAGAGCATTGAAACCAATTCTTCGGCAACAAATTCTCAAGCCAACTAATACTATACCGGAATGGACTATATCGGCGAGCATCTTTTACCCGGACAACTAGGACATTTTTTCATTGTACTCTCGTTGGTGGCATCGCTGATTGCAACGTTTGCCTACTTTAAATCGGCCCGGTCAGTAAATGATGAGGATGCGGCACACTGGAAAAAACTTGCCCGGTATGCTTTCATTATTGAATCTTTTTCTGTACTCGCCATTTTCAGCATTCTCTTTTACATTATTTACAACCATCTATTCGAATATAAATATGCCTGGCAGCATAGCAGCCGTTCATTAGAAATAAAATACCTGCTGGCCTGTTTTTGGGAAGGGCAGGAAGGAAGTTTTCTGCTTTGGAGCATCTGGCATTGTGTGCTTGGATTAATTCTGATAAAAACAAGCAAAAAATGGGAAGCCCCGGTAATGACGGTGGTAAGTTTCGCACAGTTTGCCCTGGGCACCATGATTGCTGGCATTTACATTTTTGGGTGGAAAATGGGTTCTAATCCATTTATTCTGCTAAGAGATTCAGGAGTGCTGGATAATGCACCAATACTTCATATCAATGGAGATGTGAACCTTGGTTTACGACAGGATTTCATGCTTTCCATAAAAGATGGTAATGACCTGAATCCGCTGCTCCAGAATTATTGGATGGTTATTCACCCGCCGGTATTATTCTTAGGGTTTGCTTCAACTATTGTTCCCTTTGCATTTGCAATTGCCGGACTCTGGAAAAGAAAATTTGGAGAGTGGACTAAACAAGGACTACCATGGGCATTGTTTTCAGCCGCCGTTCTAGGTGTGGGTATTATGATGGGTGGCATGTGGGCTTACGAGTCACTTACTTTTGGTGGTTATTGGGCCTGGGACCCTGTTGAAAATGCATCTTTAGTTCCATGGCTGATTCTGATATCAGGCATTCACACACTGCTCATATATAAACATAGTGGCTACTCATTAAGAGCTACTCATTTGTTCTTTATCCTCGCATTTGGGCTCATACTCTACTCCACATTTCTTACCCGCAGCGGTATTTTAGGCGAAACATCCGTCCATGCTTTTACAGACCTAGGCATGAACTGGCAATTACTTGCTTTTTTATTAGTATTTGTTGTACCCGGATTTATACTCTTCTTGAGCCGTTACAGAGATATACCAACAATCCGAAAAGAAGAGAGCAGTTCTTCACGGGAATTCTGGATGTTCATCGGCTCATTGGTTTTCTTTCTCTCTGCATTGGTAATAATTGGGAAAACCTCATTACCGGTTGTTAACAAACTATTGGGAACAAAAATGGCACCGCCGGAAAATGCGGAATACTCGTACAACCAGGTACAAATCTTTGTTGCCATTATTGTAGCAGTACTCACAGCCATAACACAATACCTGAAATACAAAGAGACCGGCAGAAAATTTTTCCTGAAAAAAATATTGTTGCCAACCGGAATTGCAGCAGTCATTGCAACACTCATTCTTGCCTTTGGCAAAGTGAATTATGAAAAAGAAGGGGCCGGCTTCATGGCAGCTATCTGGATCGCAGTTGCATGCAGTGTTTATGCTATTGTCGCCAACGCTGCTTATATCTGGCTTGGCCTGAAAGGACAATTGAAATTATCTGGTGGCTCTGTGGCCCATGTCGGTTTTGGCATGGTGCTTTTGGGCATTCTTATATCTTCTTCCAAAAAAGAAGTGCTTTCTAATAATATCAATGGCATTCCTGCACCTTTAAGTAAGGATGAAAGTCCCCGTGAAAATCTGACTCTCGTAAAAGGACTAACAGTTGACATGGGTAAATACTGGCTAACCTATGAGGGAGATTCGGCGCATCCTAAAAAGCAGCTATCGTATTATAAGGTCCGTTTTAAAAGTAAGGATGGAAAAGAAGAGTTTGTTCTTACACCCAATTCTTTTGTAAACTATAAAGGCAACGAAGGGCTGATGTCAAACCCCGATGCAAGACACTACTGGGACCATGACGTATTTACTTATATTACTTCCATATCAAACCCTGACAAGAAAGGTGATACAGCTTCCTTAAAGCCTAATAATATGAAACCCGGCGATTCGCTTTTCTACTCCAGCGGTTTTATTGTTTTACAAGAAATAAAGAAAAAAGATAGTTTGCCCGTTGACCTTTTTGGTAAAGATGGATCACTGCATGAAGCAAAGCTGAAAGTACATTCGAAAAACGGCACTACATATTCCATAGCTCCAAAACTGGCTGTAGCAAAAGGTGAGGTGCTGGCTTTGCCCGATACAGTTATGGCAGAAAGCCTTGTACTGCAATTGCAAAAAGTAAACCCGGATAACAGCATTGTTCTTGGCATGAAGGAATCAAATGCGGTGATGGATTATATAACAATGAAAGCTTATAAATTTCCTTTCATACGGCTGTTATGGTACGGCGTTGTTATTACTGCTATCGGTATCTTCATCAGCATGATACGTCGTATACAGTTAAACCGCAGCAGCGGAACTGAGTCTTAATTTTGGCTTTTTCAAAACAGCATACATTGTAGTTTTGTTGTCTGGTTATAGAATGCCGGGACTGTTTTTTACCTTTACGATGCCATGATTTATCAGAAATCATACCCAAAAAGATTAAAGCTCCTGATTCCATTTTTTCTGTGGTTGAGCACCAATGCTTTGGCCCAGGTCGAGTTGCCGGTGCCTGTGATCGATTCTAACGAACTGGCCCTTCGATACATGAAAGAACAACGGAAAAAATGGGGACCAAATGACACCATTGTTGTACCTGCTGTTTTTTATCAGAATGAAATAATCAATTATAAAGAAGAGGAAATGGTTTGGGTGTCCAAACTGTCTCCGGAAAAATTAGCTAAGTTCATTGAAGAATGGACCAGACTTCGGAATGCTGTATATGTTGTCTATCCTTATGCAAGGATCGCCGGAGCTACCATCAACGACATCAATAAGAATCTTGAAACCTTTAGTACTAAATGGGAACGAAAAGCGTATATCAAGACGAGGGAAAAAGAGTTGAAAAAAGAATTCAGCGACCCCCTGTCCAACCTTTCGGTTTACCAGGGAAAGATACTGATGAAACTCATCAACAGGCAGACCGGAAACAGCTGCTATGAGATTGTAAAAGAATACAAAGGAGGATTGAATGCCCGGTTCTATCAAACCGTTGCCTGGTTTGTAGGAGGTAACATGAAACAGGATTGGGACCTGAAAAAAAATAAGCTTGACAGGCAAATAGAAAATATCGTCAAGGAGATAGATGGAACATGGTATAATAACCCATACCGCAGGTAATTTACTTCGCTTAACTTTTTCCTTTTACTTTTGACTCTTAATTTTTCAACATGAAACTTGATGTACTCGCCATTGGTGTTCACCCAGACGATGTGGAACTCGGTTGTTCGGGAACCCTTATCAACGAAATAAAAGCCGGAAAAAAAACCGGTATTATCGACCTGACACAAGGCGAACTTGGAACAAGGGGTACTATTGACACCCGGTATGAGGAAGCATCCAAAGCAGCAATGATAATCGGTGTGCAAGTAAGAGAAAATCTGAAAATGAGGGATGGCTTTTTTGAAAACGATGAAGAGAATAAGATAAAACTTATAACTGCTATCCGTAAATACCAACCTGATATTATTATTGGTAATGTGCTGCATGATCGCCACCCCGATCATGGCCGTGCCGGTAAAATGATTGCAGACTGTGCTTTCCTTTCTGGCCTTGCAAAAATTGAGACGAAAGATGAAACAAATGAGAAACAGCAAAAATGGCGGCCGGCTTATGTGCTGCATTACATACAGGACTGGTACCATGAGCCTGATCTTTTGATTGACATCAGCGATGTGTTTGAACAACGGATGAAGTCAATTGAAGCATATTCAACACAATTTCATACCGGTGAGCCTGGTAATGAAGGACCGCAAACCTATATCTCCACTCCTGATTTTTTGGAAAGTGTTATCGCAAGGGCCAGGATGTTTGGTAAACGTATCGGTGTAAAATATGCGGAGGGGTTCATCAGCGAAAAGAAAATTGGGATCCGCAATCTTGATGCACTGATACAAAATGAGACCTAATGGCTGTCACATCAGCCTTTTCCATTTAAAAGTTAAACAAAACCACGTTGATCTGTATCAAACGGTTGCATTAACTTTACCGTTTGTTATAGCTGATATAGCTTACCTTTGCATATCTGAAAAGTAGAACGTAATATGGCAAGTCCCAAATTCTCACACACAGCACAATCCTTTCACAGTGAGTTGAAAAAAAGAATCAGCGATTATTTTAAACAGGCTGGCAAAGCTGCTACCGGCAATTTCTCTTTATATTTTAAAGCAGTGGTACTGGTATTAAGTTTCCTGTTTGTTTATATTCATCTCGTTTTCTATACCCCTGTAACCTGGCTGGCAATCACCGAATGTATTGTCCTTGGGGGGCTCACAGCTGCTATCGGTTTTAATATTATGCATGATGGAATGCATGGCAGCTTCAGCCGCTATAAATGGGTAAATGAGCTGGCAGGTTTATCCCTGAATTTTTTAGGAGCAAATAATTTCATGTGGCGCTCCAAACATAATATTATTCACCACACTTACACCAATATCGAAGGTATTGATGATGATATTGAAGCTAAGCCCTTGCTGCGGCTTTGTGAAACACAAAAGTATTATAAGATACACCGCTTTCAACATTGGTATTTCTGGTTTGCCTACTCTTTACTCTACATCTGGTGGGTTTTCTTCACCGATTACAAGAAGTATTTTCTCAGAAGGATCGGCCCCACTCCATTAAAGAAAATGACGATAGGCGATCATATCTCTTTTTGGGGATTTAAACTATTACATGCCTTTATCTTTATGGCTGTTCCTATTTACACCGTAGGTTTTTCAGCATGGGTTGTAGGTTTCCTGGTGTACGGCATGTTTGCAGGTGTTGTACTGAGTATTGTTTTCCAACTGGCACATACTGTAGAAGATACCCATTTCCCGCAGGCTGATATCAATACAGGAAAAATGGAAGATGAATGGGCAATACACCAGTTAAAAACCACTGCAAATTTTGCTACCCGCAATAAGCTGATCTCCTGGTGGGTTGGCGGATTGAATTTCCAGGTAGAGCACCACCTTTTCCCAAGAGTATCACATGTACACTACCCTGCCATCAGCAAGATCATTAAAAAGGCCTGCCAGGATTTTGGCATCCCATATATTGAGTATCCTAAAATGAGAGTAGCCTTAGCCTCTCATATTTCGCATCTCAGAAACCTGAGCCGGAGATAGTATCAATTACAACTATTTGAAAGGAGTCGCAATGACTCCTTTTTTATTACCCGGGTAAGAATATTCCTTTAAATCGGAAAGCTTTTCCACAAATAAGTTTCTGATTTTGCCACTATCTTAAACCCTGTTAATTTGCACAGCTTTTAATTCAAGTGCACTATGGTTGATTTCGCCAATTATAACCCCAATAATGTCAGTAACCCCAACAATAACATTTTTGGCTTACCGACAAATGAAGAAGACGCCCGGGTGATCATAATACCTGTTCCCTGGGAAGTAACAGTAAGCTACGGAGCAGGAACTGCCCGTGCAGCAGATGCTATTCTGAAAGCCAGCATGCAGGTTGACCTTTTTGACCCCGAGTTTCCGGACGCCTGGAAGGAAGGGTATTACATGAGGCCATCAGACCGTAAAATATTGATGAAGAGTGATTATCTCCGCAAAGAAGCTGAATTATACATTGATTATATCTCAAAGGGTGAGGACGTAGCCGCCAATCAATTCATGTGCAAAACACTGAAAGAAGTAAATGAAGGCAGTAACTTCCTGAACACATGGGTATATGACCAAACAAAAGTACTGCTGGATAAAAATAAACTGGTGGGTCTTGTCGGTGGTGATCATAGTACTCCGCTGGGTTTCTTTAAGGCCATTGGCGAAAAACACGGCGAGTTTGGAATTTTACAAATTGATGCCCACTTCGACCTCCGGGAATCTTATGAAGGCTTTGTTTATTCGCATGCCAGCATCATGTTTAATGCGTTGAAAGAAATTCCTGAACTGCAACGGGTAGTACAGGCAGGTATACGGGACTATGGCAGCGATGAATGGGAACAGGTAAAGAACAGCAACTTTAGGGTAGTTACCTATTTTGATAAAGAGATAAGGAACCGGCAATATGAAGGACAGACCTGGAAGCTGATAGCTGAAGAAATAGTCGACAAATTGCCGCAAAAAGTTTATATCAGCTTCGATATTGATGGATTGGACAGAAAGCTATGCCCATTTACCGGTACACCGGTACCAGGTGGTTTCGAACTGGAGCAGGTTTTTTATCTTTTTAATAAAGTTGCCGAAAGTGGCAGAATCATTATTGGTTTTGACCTTAATGAAGTTGGCATTGGCGGCGATACCGACTGGGATGCCAATGTTGGTGCAAGAGTACTTTACAAGTTGTGTAACTTACTGGTGACAAGTAATGCTCCTAAACCCTAAGGGGAACAAAAAGAATGGAGAAGTTCGAAATCACATTGAAAAATGATAAGATTAAGCAATATGACAGGTTAGCATTGTTCATCATCATCATCAATTTTGCTCTATTCCTTTACATTGCCTTTACAACTAACATAAGAACAACAAGACTTGGCGCAATTGGCGGCGCCATTCTTATCAGCATTGCATTAGGCATCGACTATTTTCTCCGGTCAACTAAGAATAACAGTGGTTCTCCATACAGGATTGCAGCAGAATTTGCCATTTCAATGGCTTGGGTAAATATGGGCTATTGGTGGATAGCCGCTGTTTGCTTCCTGTTAAGCGTTTTACATACAGCAGCAAAAAGGCCATTGCAGGTAATTGTGGAAAAGGCAAAAATCACCTACCCTTCATTGCCAAAGAAAAAAATAGATTGGTCAGAGTTAAGCAATATCATACTCAAGGACGGACTCCTTACAATCAATTTCAAGAATGACAAGTTTATTCAACAATTTGCTGACGAAACAAAGACTGCCATAAATGAACAGGAATTTAACGACTTTTGCAGGCAACAATTGAATAAATGAGCTTATTGCAATCTCCATACATTCTCTACTCAGACGGCAAGGGAAATATTTTTGAAGACACTTCTTTGTACGTAACCGGCAGAAGTGGTTGGGATGCTGTTCCTGTTCCTGAAGACGAATGGATCGAATTGCCCGATGGCGGCTCACTATATGAATTGCCCGGTCGCAGAGGTATCGGCATTGATGTTGAAACCGGCGAAATGAGACTATGTGAAAAAGGTTGGGCTGTTGCGGCCTTCATTCCACCTGCACACACCGGCTTTTATTTAGCAGCCTACGAAACAGCAAAGGATGCTCCTATCCTCCCTTTATTCTGCTATACAGCCGCCGGCTGGCTTAATAATAAATTCTATGTTCCTGCAATAAGGGTAGAGCCGGATATACGGCAGGACTGTGAAGGCTACGACCAGGAAAAAGTAAAAGAAGGCGTAAAAGAATTACAAAAACACTATCCGCATAACAGGTTAGTAAGTCACCTTACTAATAATTGTGCATTGACCTACCACTGCCCCGCGGCAAGAAATTTTGCACTAGGAAGATGGGAATGCCCTGTGCCGGCATCGCCGGCTTGCAATGCTAACTGTGTCGGTTGTATTTCGTTGCAACCGGATGAAGAACCCATTGTCTCCACACAAGACCGGTTGAACTTTAAGCCCTCTGTTGAAGAGATTGTGGAATTTACCGTACCACATTTAGAGTCTGCTCCTTATCCTATCATCAGTTTTGGACAAGGCTGTGAAGGCGAGCCTTTGTTGATGTGGGAAACAATCCGTGATGCTATTATTGAAATAAGAAAACACACTTCCAAAGGCAGCATCAATATTAATACCAATGGGTCCAATCCCCAATCGGTAAGGGCATTATGTGAAGCCGGTCTTGACTCTATCCGGGTTAGTACTAACTCTGCCAGGAGAGATATTTACATGCCTTATTATCGACCCAATAATTACGATTTTGAGGATATTGTTGAAAGTTTGAGAGTAGTTAATTCTTTCGGCGGCTGGACATCAATCAACTACTTTGTTTTTCCAGGCATGACAGATTCTGTTGCTGAATATGAGGCACTGAGAAAGCTGATAACCGAAACGGGGCTGAAGATGATCCAGTGGCGCAATTTTAATATTGACCCTGATTGGTACCTGGGGAAGATCGGAGTCGGAGATACAGGAGAGTGTTTAGGCGTAAAACAATTGCAGCAATTGATCCGGGAAGAATTTCCGGATCTAAAATATGGCTATTTCAATCCGCCAATCGAACGTATAAAGGGAAAATTCGATTTGGATTTTGCTCATCATTAAACATAAATGATTCAGGCTTCTCAAAAAAATATTTACATCGGTATCTGGCTGGCCATTCTTGCTACAATAATCTGGTCAGGAAATTTCATTGTTGCAAAGGCTGTTCACAAAGAAATCCCTCCCATCAGCCTCAACTTCTACCGGTGGTTGGTGGCAGCCCTTATTATTTTTCCGTTGGTATATAAACGCTTTAGGGCTGAATGGAGTATTGTAAGGAAGTCATGGAATTACCTGTTCTGGATCTCACTGACGGGCATTTCACTGTTTAACACTTTTGTTTACATCGGGGCACATTACACATCTGCTATCAATCTTGCTTTAATAGGCACTACCTCCTCACCTATCATGTCTATTATTTTTGCCCGCATTTTTTTAAAGGAGAAAATCGGCTGGATGAAACTGGCTGGATTAATACTCTGCGTCACCGGGGTGTTATTTCTTTTATCAAAAGGCGATTTTCACAATCTGTTGCATTTGAAATTCAGTGAAGGTGATTTATGGGTGTTACTGGCTGCTTTCTGTTTTGCGATCTATAATACGATGGTGAAAAAGAAACCAGCAGCTATTTCGCCAATTAACTTCTTATTCGTCATATTTAGCTTTGGTACCCTGATGGTATTTCCTTTTTTTGTCTGGGAAACAAATCATTCTCCCGCCGTCGAATGGAAAGGAAGCCTTGTGCTTTCCATCCTATACCTTGGACTTGGAGCATCTGTTATCTGTTTTCTTATCTGGAATGCAGCTATTGGCAAACTGGGAGCTGGCCGGACAGCCTTGTTTGGCAACCTGATACCAATTTTCAGCAGTATAGAAGCTGCCTTACTTCTTCATGAGGATTTTACCTGGATTCATGTAGTCAGCATGATAATTGTCTTTACAGGCATCATTTTAGCTAATAGTCAGCTGAAATCTTAACATTTCATAAATGCGGTTCTGTGCAAGTTGCACGGCGTTTGCATCGTTAATAACAGGTGTGAACAACAATGAATTGCACCGCAAATCACCAAACTGTAAATTTGTATGAATAACGCATACGTAATGGCTGAAACACTTGAAGCGAAACAACGTTCACAGGCATGGATGATCACGGCTGGTTTTGCCGGTTTGATGATACTATTACTCCTCTTGCTTAAATGGCCTTTACCTAAATTTGAGCATATAGCTCAGGAGCCTCCTATTGAGGTTGAGATAAACCTTCCTCCAGAACCGCCAGAACCTCAAACACTGGCTGATGGAGGCGGTGGTGGTGGTAACCCGGTTCAGGCATCCGGACCTGCTGGTATTGCCAATCATGTTCCTCCACAACCCGGTACAACCGAAGATTCTAAAGACATTGAGGATGATCCTGATAAAACGGCCCCGGCTGTTTTAAAGCCCGATGTGCCAAAACCCACAGCAACAAAGGTTAACGAAAACCGTTCGGTGGTAAAAGCCGAACCTAAGCCTGTGGTTGAGGTCCCTGCACCTAAAGTACCCAAAGCTGTCCTTGGCAAAACAACTACGGGAACTGGAAAAGGCGGAGGTGCAGCTGAAGATTACGACAAAGCCGGGGGCAAAGGAAACGGGTACGGAGTTGGTAACGGTAATGGAACAGGAGGAGGAAATGGGAATGGAACAGGTGGGGGCAATGGTACAGGCAGCGGGACCGGCAGCGGTCCTAAAGTAACAAGAGGTGACAGAAAAATAGTCCGTTACTATTCTTTTGAAGGAGACCTTGACAAGGCCGTAGTATATGCCAACATCAGCGTATCTCCTGATGGCATTGGTAAATTCATAAGCATTGCAAAAGGTTCATCCAACAGTAATGCCGCTTACAAGCAAGCTATTATGCAATACCTGCAAAATATCAAGTTTGATAAAGCAGACCATGAATCAATGCTTACAGTACAATTTAACTTCCGTGTGAACTAAGAACAAATAGCATGTATTTTATGAAGGCTGTTCTGGATAAAACCATGACAGCCTTTCTTATTTTTGCCCGGAATGAACTACAATCAAACCACCGATTACTTATTCAGCCGGCTTCCAATGTTCAGCAGGATCGGGGCAGCGGCTTACAAAGCAGATATTACCAATACCATCCGTCTTTGTAACACCTTGGGAAATCCTCAGCACAAATTCAAGAGTATTCATGTAGCAGGTACCAACGGTAAAGGTTCCACCAGCCATATGCTGGCTGCCATTTTGCAAACAGCCGGTTATAAAACAGGTTTGTACACCTCCCCACACCTAAAAGATTTCAGGGAAAGGATAAAAGTGAATGGAGAAATGGTCAGCGAAGAATTTGTCATTTTATTTACAGAAAGAATAAGGCCCCGGATTGAGGAAATTGAACCCAGTTTTTTTGAGATAACAGTAGCAATGGCTTTTGAATATTTTGCGCAGCAAGAAGTGGATATTGCCATCATTGAAACAGGGCTGGGTGGCAGGCTTGACAGTACTAATGTCATAGTACCTGAATTGTCTATTATAACTAACATTGGATGGGATCATATGAATCTGCTGGGCAATAGTCTTGAAAAAATTGCAGCTGAAAAAGCTGGTATCATTAAAGAAACAATACCGGTTGTTGTAGGCGAAGTAATACCTGAAACCATATCCATTTTTGAAGAAACTGCATATGAAAAAAATGCACCGTTATCGATCGCAGAAAGGAAAAGACATATTACTGACTGGAATTGGGAAAAACATGAACTGGTTGTTGAAGTAGCCAGCGAACACCAAACAGATCATAAAATTTATCATCTCGACCTGCAGGGTGTATATCAGACAAAAAACCTGTTAACAGTATTAGAAGCTTGTTCAATATTGCAGCAAAAAGGCTGGAAGCTTGATAATGATGCAATTCAACAGGGATTGAAACATACAAAGAAAATAACAGGTTTACATGGCCGGTGGGAAGTTATTCACACTTCACCGCTTGTGGTTATGGATGTGGCACACAATGCTGATGGTATCCGCCAGTTAGTACAACAGGCTGAATTGATCAGCCATGATCAACTGCATATAATCATAGGCATGGTAAAAGATAAAGATATTGACCGGGTTCTTTCACTACTGCCAAAAACTGCTAACTATTACTTTACAAAAGCCCAAATACCAAGAGCCTTACCCGAAAATGAATTGATGGAAAAAGCAGGGAAACTAAAATTGAAAGGGGATTCATTTCCGGATGTAAATGAAGCGTTAGAGTTTGCACTTCAGCATACCCATCCTGATGATCTTATAATAATTTGCGGCAGCGTATTTCTTGTTGGCGAAGTTGATTCTTCTGTTTTGATTTAATACAAGAAGTCAAATCAGTTCCATTCCACCAGCCCTGTGCCTGACCAATGGCCAAAAGAAGTAAGATCCAATTTTGGTTTATCCATATTATACCAAATGTCAAGCATATTCCATAGCCTTATATCGTCAAAAATGAAGTAGCATTTCTTTTTGAATTTAATTTTAGAAAGGTTCTCCAGAAACAAGTACTCCTGTTTTCCATCCTTTAGCGCATCCATAAAAACAATGTCAGCTTCTTCCAATATGGGCTGATGCTTTGTTACATTATCAGGCAGGGTCAAGTCATCAGTAAACTGTACCAACCCTGAACCAAAATCCCTTTCAGTTAAAATCGTATCCTCAAACTTGTTCCATGGAATTACATCAAATGTATAGACAGTGCCGCCTGGTGGCAAGTATTGCTTCATACAAAGAGCAGAATATCCAAGATGGGTACCCAGTTCGACTATTACCGATGGTTTTAGTTGTTCTACAAAAGCAGCAAGTAATTTATAATGTTCCCCGGGATAAATATCAATATAATTAGTGCATTTAGCATCTATCCTTGCGGAAATGGCTCTTAAATCAATAGTTAAAGCCCTGGAAGCACATGAAAGCCCTAATGTGATCAAATTACCGGTTGGTTTACCCGGCTGGCCATCCATGCTGAATAAAGCAGAATATCGTTTGTCTGCTGCATTAGTAGGGATCGGCATAATACCCTTTATCACTTCGTTGGCGTTTTTCTTTCTTTTCCAGAACATAGAATTGATTTTAAATAGTAATAAAACCAAGTTTATCTAATCCATATAATATGCAGCTTACATGCATGGACTGTATTATTTTATTTTCACGCAGCAGTTGTTTCAGCTCATCAACTGAAAGCAGTACCACTTCCATCACTTCATTCTCATCCAACTTTTGACTGGCTACCTTCCGGCCACCTTTTGCAAGAAACATATGCAACAGATTGCTATTAGTGGATGGGTTAGGAGAAATTCTGCCAAGATATTCATATGAAGAGAAGATATATCCAGTTTCCTCAAGCAATTCCCTGGCAACAGCCTCTTCAAAATCTTTATCAGTATCATCCACACAACCACCGGGTATTTCAAGAATTGTTTCCCCTAACGCATGACGATATTGACGTACCATGACAAGTTTTCCATCTTCTGTAACAGGAAGTGCACCAACCCAGGTGGGAAAATCATAGACGTAATAGGGATCAACAATAATACCTTCCGGCGTCTCACATTTTTCCTTGCGTACTTTAAACCAACGGTCGTTGAATATGTATTCTGAAGAAAGTGTTTTCCATTTCATGTCTTTCATGTAGCAAACTTACCATTTCATTTTTTCCCTCAAAGCGGTAATATGCGCTACATGATGTTTGCCATGCCAGGCATACAGCCCAAGCAGGAACCAAAGCCGCATTGTTTTTTTACTGTCCGGATGATAAACGGTCCTGTTATTCCAGTCATCATCTTTCGCATATTTCAGTGCTTCAAATAACCGGGCATGAACAGCATGGAGGATGGTGATAGAAATGTTTACAGGCAGTTTTTGTACATCATGCATTTCTGCCCACTGTTTTTCGTCGTAGGGCTTTATTGTTGGGTTATCTTCTGTGAGCCCAACCTTAAACCTGATATAAGCATTCATATGACTATCCGCTACATGGTGAATCAACTGGTGAACCGTCCAGCCACCTTCCCTGTACGGTGTTTTCAACTGTGCCTCATCCAAGTTCAAAATAGCATTCTCTATCTGCGAAGGCAGAAACTTAATATCAGCCAACCATTCGATCTTCTGTTCAACCGAAAATGGTTTGGGTTCATACTCCCCTATCGGGTACCTGGGATCAGTTGCAACGGATGGCATAAAACTTATTTTATAATTTCCAGTAATTCAACTTCGAAGATCAGGGTTGCCCCTCCGGGAATATCACCTCCGGCCCCCCTGTCGCCATAGGCCAAATCTGATGGTATCCATAACCGCCAGTGACTGCCTTCATTCATTTGTGGCAATGCTATCTGCCATCCTTTGATCAATGCCGTCAACGGTGCGGAAAAGGGCTGGCCTCTTTTGAAAGAATTATCAAACTCTTTCCCATCCAGCAAAGTACCTTTATAGTGGGCCTTCACTTTATCTCTTAACTCAGGTTTTGCACCTGTTCCCTCTTTTATTACTTCATACTGTATCCCGCCGGGAAGTTCTTTCACTCCATCCTTACTTATATTCTCAGCCATAAAAGCTGCCCCGGCTGTTTTCTGCGCTTCAATTTTTCCTGACATAAATTGTTTTAGTTTGTTTTGAATACTCATATTTTATCCTTCTCGTAAAGAGTGGCCGGTTAACTTAATAAATACATCTTCAAGATTGGCCATTTTCATTTCCTTTGGCCGTTCAAACCCGGATGCAACGAGGTTATCTATCAGTTTATCAGGAGAGTCCAGGGCAATAATTTCTCCGGAATCTATAATGGCAACTCTGTCACACAAATATTCTGCTTCATCCATATAATGAGTGGTAATGATAACAGTTGTTCCTCTCTGCCTGATATTCCTGACAAGTTCCCATAAACTTCTTCTCGCCTGTGGATCAAGGCCAGTTGTAGGTTCATCCAGAAAAATAATTCTTGGCTGATTGATCAATGTGGTTGCAACAGAGAACCGTTGTTTCTGCCCGCCACTTAGTTCCTTTACTTTTGATTTAGCTTTATCTTTTAAGTTCACCATTTCTAATAGTTCCATCGGGTCTACTTCCCGATTATACAACCCACAGAAAAGTTCGATCAACTGCAGCAGGTTTAAACCCGGGTAATAGCCACTGGTCTGCAATTGCACCCCAATTACTTTCTTGATCTCGTTGGGCTGCTTATCAAGACATAACCCGTCCACTGTAATTTCGCCACTGGTTTTCTGTCGCAAGGTCTCAATTATTTCGAGTGTAGTGGATTTGCCAGCCCCATTTGGACCCAGCAGTCCAAATATCTCTCCTTCGTACACATCAAAGGATATTCCTTTAACTGCCTGAAAGTTTCCGTAGTTCTTGACAAGATTCTTTACAGATATTATTGTATTTGCCATTCTTGCATTTAATAATTAAAGATACGTTTCTAATTCGTCCATCATTAACTTGCTTCCGATAAACATTGGTGTCCGCTGATGAAGCTCTGTTGGCTGTACATCAAGAATCCTCTCTTTACCATTTGTTGCTTTTCCACCTGCCACTTCCATGATAAAGGCGAATGGATTACACTCATATAAAAGCCTCAATTTGCCTTTCGGTTTATCGGTGGTTCCCGGGTACATAAAAATTCCACCCCGGATAAGATTGCGGTGAACATCAGATACCATACTGCCTATATAACGCTGGGTATAAGGTCCGCCATTCGTTTTATCTTTTTTCTGACAGGCTGTGATATAATTTCTCACTCCTTCTTCATACTGGAAGAAATTACCATGGTTGACTGAATAAATCTTCCCTTTCTCAGGGCATTTAATATCCGGGTGGCTAAGTGTCCATTCACCTATCGAAGGGTCAAGTGTAAATCCATTTACCCCCCGCCTGGTGGCGTACACAAGCATAGTAGAGGAACCGTAAACAATGTATCCGGCTGCTACCTGCTGATTACCCTGCTGCAGGTAATCTTCTTTTGTAACTACCGTCCCTATCGGGGTAACACGACGAAAAACAGAAAAAATGGTACCGATTGAAACATTCACGTCAATATTACTGCTGCCATCAAGCGGATCAAAAAGGCAAACATATTTTGACTTTACACTTTTCGCATCATCAAAAGCAACAAAATCATCCAATTCCTCGCTGCCAATACCGGCACAGGCAATTCCGTGACGCAGAACACCTGTAAACTGATCGTTTGCATACACATCCAGCTTTTTCACTTCCTCACCCTGCACATTAACAGTTCCTGCATCGCCCAAAATATCCACCAAACCAGCTTTATTCACTTCTACATTCACCCTTTTACCAGCAAGACCTATGTTTCGCAGCAAGTGAGACAACTCCCCGGTGGCATGTGGAAAATCCCGGAGCTGTTGTATTGTGAACTCATCGAGGGTTTGAACTTTCCGGTTGACGTCCATATTAGCAAGTTTTGATAGTGACAAAAGTAAGGGATTGGAAGTGTAGTTGAAAAGTAAAACCCTTAGCCGGTTGAAAGGGAATATTGCCGACATTTGCCGACCTGTTAACAGGTCAATTAATCTGCAGACTGAGCTATGAAAGTTTTCAAATTCGGCGGCGCCTCCGTAAATAGTGTGGAAAGGATCCAGAATGTTGGTCATATAATGAAACACTGGAGCGGAGAAAAGATTGTGGTCATTGTTTCTGCAATGGGCAAAACGACTAATGCCCTGGAAAAGGTGGCAGATGCCTTTTTTTCAGGGAAGAAAGAAGAAGCCCTGCTGTTGTTTGAACAGGTAAAACAGCAGCATCTGACGACCGCTAAACATGTACTTGTCACTCACTATCTTGATTGTGAAACCCAGTTAAAAGATTTTTTTACGGAAGTCGAATGGCTGCTTCATGATAAACCGGTGAGAGATTATGATTATTACTATGACCAGGTTGTTTGTGCCGGCGAACTATTTTCTACGGCAATCATAAGTGCTTACCTGAACGAAACCGGAGTAAATAATAAATGGTTGGATGTAAGGGATATTTTCCGGACGGATGACGATTTCAGGGATGCAACTATTGACTGGGAGTTTACGAAACAAAGAGTTGTTGATAGCGTTTTACCTGAACTAGGAAAACATAATATTGTTCTGACGCAGGGCTTCATTGGTGCAACCGATGAGAACGAAAGCACTACCTTAGGAAGAGAAGGCAGTGATTATACAGCCGCCGTCTTTGCTAATATGCTAGAAGCAGAAAGCCAGACTATCTGGAAAGATGTGGAAAGTGTAATGAATGCAGATCCCAAACAATTTCCTGATGCAGTTTCCATTCCGGAATTGAATTATAATGAAGTGATCGAAATGGCTTACTACGGAGCACAGGTCATTCACCCAAAAACAATTAAGCCGCTGCAGAATAAAGGGATTCCGTTATTTGTAAAATGTTTTCTTGATCCATCACTACCTGGCACAGTCATTCATAACAAACCGGTTCATCATCTGCCTCCCATAATTGTATTAAAAGAAAAACAAGTAATGCTTGAACTGAGCTCCATGGATTTTTCATTTATAGGAGAACAGCATGTGGGGCATTTATACAATCTGTTTGAAAAGCTGCATATCAAACCCAACCTTACTCAAAACGGTGCTATAAGCTTTATATGTGTACTGGATGATAAGAGTGAGAGAATTGAAAAGCTTGCATCGGAGGCTTCTGAATTTTTAGACGTTCAGGTAAGAAAAGAATTATCATTGCTTACAATAAGGCATTACACTAAAGAAGTTTTTGAAAAACTAACTGAGGGGAAAACGATTTCACTCAGGCAACAGACACCCGATACCATTCAGTTATTATTGCAATAGCTATTACTCTGCATTTACTGTTATGGTCTGTATCATTTTCTTAGCAACAGGCTTATCGTTAAGGATAGCTGGTTTCCAGGTGCCCATATTTTCCATACGACTTATTAGTTCATCATTAAATTCTTCTCCATCTTTTACACTTTTTAACACTCTGAAGTTGACAGGTACTCCATCTTTATCAACAACAAATTCTACCTGCACATAGGCTTTCTTTATTCCTTTGGGCAGGAACGCCACCATATCTTTCCCCAAATTATCGAGGTATTTCATAAAAGCATCAGCACCGCCTGGAAATTGAGGCCATTGATGCACAGCATCTACTAAAATGCCCACATTCCTTGTCAGGTGCTGCATCGGAGGTCTCTTGATCGGCTGTTTGTCTTCTGCTATCATTTTAAGCTTGCGGGGCGGTACTTCATTAATGATGTACTCCCCCTTATCACCAATCATTACTACAGGCAATTGTTTATACTTATCGAAATAATCAAAGGCATCCTCCAGTTTGTCTGCAAATTTTTTGAGAGCCGGGTCGTCTTTGGTCAGGTTTTCCAGGTACTTCACACTTCTTTCTACATTGAACTTGATCGGGAAAATATGCACCGGGATAAAATCCTGCCCCTGATCTTTTGCATAAGCCGCTAAAATGTATAATTCATCGATCTGCTCGTCACGAATAGGAATACAGCCAACTGTAACACAACTGCCATGAATAAAAATTGCACTGCCGGGTCTTAGAGAATCACTCAGTACTTTGTCGGATACGTTGGGGTAATTAATACCCAGTGATAAGTAATAATTACTCCTGGGATTAAATTCGTTGATATAATAGAACCCCTCAGGAACCTGGTAATCACCTTCCATCCTCTTTGGGCCAAGTGTTCCGGCAAGGGCACAAACCTTATACGTTTTGAAAAGCTTGAACTGTTCTTTGATATCATTCTTTACCCATACCTCCAGTTGAAAATCATATTTGAAAGACCTGATGTAAATGTATTTGGCCGGCCAGGGCAGCTTCTTTTCCTCAAATTGTTTTTGGAGTGTATCCACTTTCCGCTGCAATGCTTCGCTTGGCCTCGGGAAAGTTTTCTGGTAATCAATAAATGAAAAAGAGTTCCCCCCCTTAGGTTGCTGGGGTTGTGCGGACGCAACAATTGCTGTGCTGATAAATAAAATAGACGCAACGAGGTTTTTCATGTTAATGTCTGTTAAGGTTAACGGCAGGTAACAGATTTTATTTCAACCGTTTTGCTAAACTACTTGTAAAGATACAGCAGTAGGCCCAAATATGTCAAATGAGCCATATGAACCCGGCTAAGATTAACAATATGACTCACCTGACTATCATAGTTCAATTACAAATTTCCCCTGGCATCCTGTTCTCTCTCCAATGCTTCAAACAAAGCTTTAAAATTACCCTTACCGAAGCTTTTGGCACCTTTACGTTGTATGATCTCAAAGAATAATGTCGGTCTGTCCTCCAGCGGCTTGCTGAATATCTGCAGCAGGTAGCCCTCATCGTCCCTGTCAATCAAGATACCGAGGCGTTGTAATGGCTCAAGGTCTTCATCAATTTTACCGACCCTTTCCAGAACAGTTTCATAATAGCTGGCAGGGATACTTAAAAACTCGACCCCTCTTTTTTGCAACTCTGATACGGTCGCCACTATATCATTAGTGGCAATTGCCACATGCTGGCAACCTTCACCGTTATAAAAATCAAGATATTCCTCCACCTGGCTTTTTTTCTTACCCTCTGCCGGCTCATTGATGGGGAATTTTACATACCCATTCCCATTACTCATCACCTTGCTCATTAGTGCCGAGTATTCAGTAGAAATATCTTTATCGTCGAAACTTAAGATATTGCGGAAACCCATCACATCTTCATAAAATTTCACCCATGGGTTCATTTGATTCCAGCCAACATTGCCAACACAATGATCTACATACAGCAGGCCTGTGGAAGCCGGATTATAATTACTTTTCCATTCTCTGAAGCCGGGCATGAATACACCGTTATAATTCTGTCGTTCAACGAAAACATGCACCGTATCCCCATAAGTATGGATACCGCTTAATACAACTTCACCGTTATCATCTTTTAAAACGGTTGGCTCAAGGTAAACTTTGCCACCCCTTTTGGTAGTTTCTTCAAATGCACTGCGGGCATCTTCCACTTTCAACGCAAGCACTTTCACTCCATCGCCGTGTTTGTAAATATGGTCAGCTATGGGATTATTAATTCTGAGAGGGGTGGTTAAAACAAAGGTGAGTTTGTTCTGGCGGATGACATAACTAACCTTATCCTTCATTCCAGTTTCAGGCCCGGCATAGGCCAGCGACTGAAAACCAAATGCTGTCTTATAAAAATGGGCAGCCTGCTTGGCATTACCAACATAGAATTCTACATAATCTGTCCCCTGTAATGGAAGAAAATCAGTTTCTGTTTTTTTCTTTATCTCGTTTGCTGTTACTGTATTCATGATTTTTTAAATTAAAAGTTGAAAAATTGAAATACAGGGAAGCATTAAAACTCCCCTCAGGGATTGGGAGAATCCATCGCCAAAGCTTCCATCAGCAGGCTGAAACCATTGCGATGGTCGGTAAATAGTTTATGTGGATAGTCGGGAAGCACAGGGCAAATTTAACCAAAATCCTGACCTAAAACCTTAAACCTGACTGACTATCTTTGCTGACATGTTAAAAATCGGCATCCTCGGCGGCGGACAACTCGGAAGAATGCTTTTACAGGCAGCTGCCAATTACCCCGTTGAAACTTTTGTGCTCGAAAACGATAACGAATGTCCCGCCGCCCATCTCTGTCATCATTTTACTAAAGGCAATATAAAAGATTTTGATGCTGTTTATAATTTCGGGAAAGAACTTAATGCTATTACTATTGAGATTGAAAATGTGAATGTTGATGCCCTGGAAAAACTGGAAGCCGAAGGAGTAAAAGTTTATCCCAGGCCATCTGTATTACGAACAATCAAGAATAAGATTCTGCAAAAACAATACTACCAGCAGCACCTGATACCTTCCCCTGAATTTATTATTACAAATACCCTGGCTGAATTAGAGCAGCAGGAAAAATTTCTTCCGGCAGTTCATAAAATTGGCGAGGGTGGTTATGATGGCAAAGGGGTTCAACTGCTAAAAACCAAAGAAGATATTGCAAAAGGATTTAATACTCCTTCCGTTTTGGAAAAGATGGTGGCTATTCACAAAGAAATTGCCCAAATGGTTGCCATTAATGAAAAAGGCGAAACAGCTTTATACCCACCGGTTGAAATGCTTTTTGACCCATCACTTAATTTACTGGACTACCAGCTTTGCCCTGCGGAATTAAGTACACAAACTTTATACCGGGTGGAAGCTATTGCATTGGCCGTTGTCCGGAACTTTAGATCTCCGGGCATTTACGCTATTGAGATGTTTGTGGATAAAAACGGGGATGTTCTTGTGAATGAAACAGCCCCAAGAGTCCACAACAGTGGTCATCATACTATTGAAGCACACTACAGCTCACAATTTGATATGCTTTGGAGAATTATGCTGGACTACCCTTTGGGAAATACAGATGCTATCGTTCCTTCCATCATGGTCAACATCATCGGAGCAGACGGTTATAGCGGCGATGTAAAATATGAAGGCCTTGAAGAAGTATTGAAGATCGAAAATGCCTTTGTTCACCTGTATGGAAAAAAACAAACCAAACCCGGTCGGAAAATGGGGCATGTTACTATTCTCAGCAAAGAGAAACAAGAATTACTCCATCAGTCGAACAAAGTAAAAAGGACTTTGTTGGCCAAATCCTGACCCCCTTTTATCCGAGATAAATGCCGTTTATACCTGCCTGGTTTTGGCGTGCAGGAAACCGGCTGTTTTGCCGTCAAAAAACTTGTTATTATCCTTTATCTTTAACGACCCGATTTTTTACCAATTGCACCACAAACACTCATGAAAATCACTACTTTAGTTTTATTAATTCCTGTTTTATTTTTTACCGCATGCGGTGGAAATAAGAAGAAAGATGCTTCCCAGCAAACAAAGGGCGGTGCCGCCAAGCAGCCTCCCATGCGGGTTGATGGTTATATCGTAAAACCCCAGCCATTCCAGGAAAATATTGAGGTGCCTGGCAATATCGTACCGAATGACATGGCCGAAATTCACCCAGAAGTGTCAGGAAGGATTGTGCAGTTAAACGTAGCAGAAGGAAAATATGTTGGCAGAGGTACTGTACTCGCCAAACTATATGATGGTGACCTGAGGGCACAGTTGAATAAATTACAAATTCAGTTAGCCCTTGCCCAAAAAACGGAAGAACGACAGGCTCAATTATTAAAAATTCAGGGCATTAGCCAGCAAGATTACGATATAAGCTTGTTGCAGGTGAATAGCCTGAAAGCTGATATCGGCATTTTACAAACCAGTATTTCAAAAACAGTGGTAAGAGCACCTTTCAGTGGAAAATTAGGGTTAAAGAATATCAGCATTGGTGCTTATGTATCTCCGGCCTCCGTTATTGCAATTATCAATCAGACAGATCAGTTAAAACTGGATTTCACTGTTCCGGAAAAATATATTGACAAAATAAAAATGGGTCAGTTAGTAACATTCACTTTTGAAGGCTCTAAAAAACAATTGGGTGCAAAAGTAATTGCAACAGAATCAAACATTACCGAAAATACCCGCAGTCTTACTGTAAGGGCTTCAGTAATAGGAAAAGATGATGGATTGTTACCGGGTTCATTTGCTAAAGTGCAACTGAGTTTTGATCCTGACCCCAATGCTTTACTTGTTCCAACCCAGGCTGTACTGCCGCAGGCAAGAGGAAAGAAAGTAATCTTATTTAAAGGGGGGACGGCAATTTTTGCCGATGTAACAACCGGGATCAGGGACTCAGCAAGGGTACAGATCATCGATGGACTGACCGCCGGTGATACCGTGGTGGTAACTGGTTTGCTAAGTGTAAGACCAGAGGCTAAAATTCAGATTGGAAAGATAGTTAACTGACAATAGTCAACAGGCAATAGCCCAATCCTATTCATTATGAATATTTCAGAACTAAGTTTACGAAGACCGGTACTCGCAATTGTAATGAACATCATCATTGTGGTGTTTGGTGTCATCGGTTATAAGTTCCTTGGGGTAAGAGACTACCCGGCGATTGATCCGCCAAACATCAGTGTCCGTACATCGTATCCTGGCGCCAACGCAGACATCATCGAAACACAGATAACTGAGCCCTTAGAAAAAGCAATCAATGGTATTGCAGGTATCAAAAACATTACTTCAAGCAGCAGCAACGGAAGCAGTAACATCAATGTTGAATTTGAACTTGGTGAAAATCTTGAGTCGGCCGCCAATGATGTAAGGGATAAAGTGTCCCAGGCAATCCGTTCACTGCCATCCGATCTTGATGCGCCACCGGTTGTTTCAAAAGCAGATGCAAGTTCAGACCCGATCCTGTCCATGACAGTGCAGAGTGATACCAGGAACCAGTTGCAGATGTCTGAGTATGCTAACAATGTATTGGTAGAACGGCTGCAAACAATTCCTGGTGTAAGTGGTGTTCAGATCTGGGGTGAAAAAAGATATGCAATGCGTATCTGGATCGACCCCGCCAAACTTGTCTCGTTTAATATTACCGCTAATGATGTGCAGGCTGCCCTGCTGCGGGAAAACGTTGAATTGCCCTCTGGAAAAATTTCCGGCAATACTACAGAACTGACGGTACGAACTTTTGGTAAATTAAACTCCGAAGAAGAATTCAACAACCTGATCGTAAAAAATATTGATGGTGCTGATATCCGGTTGAAAGATGTGGGAGAAGCGGTACTCGGGCCAGAGAATGAAGAGACTGTACTAAAAGGTAATGGCACTCCGATGATCGCATTGGCCATTATTCCTCAACCTGGTTCAAATTACGTTTCTATTTCAGACGAATTCTACAAAAGATTAGAACAAATAAAAAAAGACGTTCCGGAAGATGTGAAGATCAATATTGCATTGGACCAGACAAAGTTCATTAAAAAATCCATACTTGAAGTGGAAGAAACATTAATGATTGCCTTCCTGCTGGTGGTAATGATCATTTATTTATTCTTCCGTGACTGGATCATTGCTATCCGTCCGCTGATCGACATTCCGGTTTCACTTATTGGAGCATTCTTCATCATGTACCTGATGGGCTTTACCATAAATGTGCTTTCGTTGCTGGCTATCGTACTGGCAACGGGATTGGTGGTGGACGATGGTATAGTTGTGACAGAAAATATATATAAAAAGATGGAAAAGGGTATGAACAAATGGCAGGCGGCTGTCGAAGGTTCCAAAGAAATTTATTTCGCCGTTATCGCCACTTCCATCACCCTAGCTGTTGTGTTTCTCCCTATCATTTTCTTACAAGGCTTCGTTGGAAGATTATTCCGTGAATTTGGAATTGTGGTCGCCGGTGCTGTTTTAATCTCGGCATTTGTATCGCTGACGTTAACACCAGTACTTAACGTTAAGCTAAGCAAGAAAAATGTACACAAACATTCATGGTTCTATAATAAGACAGAGCCCTTCTTCCGCTGGTTGGAAAATTCTTACCAGGCAGCCTTGCGGAGGTTTATGCGGGTCCGCAGAATAGCGATCGTATTGATTGCCCTTTGTATTGCGGCAATTATTTTTATAGGCAAAAAACTTCAGTCCGAGCTTGCCCCTATGGAAGACCGCAGCCAGTTTCGCCTCGGCCTTACTGCACCTGAAGGAACTTCCTTTGATGCGATGGACAAATATGTAGACAGGCTGAATAATTTCATGATGGACTCTGTTCCTGAAAGAGAATTATTGCTGAGTGTTACCTCCCCCGGTTTTACTGGTTCAGGAAATGCCAATACAGGTTTTGTTCGTGTAACGCTGGTCCCACCAAATGAAAGAAGCCGTTCGCAGAAAGAAATAGTTGCAATGGTGAACAAGAATATGTCAAAGTTCAACGAAGGCCGTGCCACTGCAATTGAAGAGCAAACAATTTCTGTAAACCGCCGGGGTGGTCAACCTGTTTCTTTTGTTATTCAAAATAACAACTTTGATAAACTGACAGCCATGATCCCAAAGATCCTGGAAGAAGCAAGGCAAAGTAAAGTGCTTCTAAATGCTGATGTGGATCTGAAATTCAATAAACCTGAATTAAGAGTTGAAATTGACAGGCTGAAAGCTGCACAGCTTGGTGTTAGTGTAAACGACATTTCACAAACATTACAGCTGGCCTACAGTAACCGCAGGCTAGGTTATTTCACCAAAGATGGCAAGCAATACCAGGTGATGGGCCAGGTGGCAAGGAGTGACCGGGATGATCCCAACGATCTGAAAACATTATTCGTCCGCAACAATCGCAGCGAATTGATAAGCCTTGACAACCTGGTTACAACAACCGAATCAAACACCCCTCCCACTATCTATCACTTTAACAGGTATAAATCATTTACTGTTTCCGCTGGTCTTCAACCCGGCAAAACAATCGGTGATGGTATCGCAGAAATGGAAAAAATAACAGACAAATTGCTTGACGAAACTTTCACCACTTCCCTGTCTGGTTCGTCCAGGGACTTTAAAGAAAGCAGCAGTAATACAAGTTTTGCCTTCCTGCTGGCATTAGCCCTGATTTTCCTGATCTTGGCCGGACAGTTTGAAAGCTTTATTGATCCATTGATAATTATGTTCACGGTTCCACTGGCTATAGCTGGTGCTGTACTATCACTGTGGCTTTTTGGACAAACACTGAATATCTTCTCGCAAATAGGAATGATCATGCTGATAGGATTGGTAACGAAAAATGGTATCCTTATCGTGGAGTTTGCCAACCAAAACCAGGAAAAAGGAATGCATAAATCTGAAGCAGCGATATTTTCTGCAACTCAACGTTTGCGTCCTATCCTGATGACCAGCCTTGCAATGTCATTAGGTGCATTACCGCTGGCCTTATCCTTGGGAGCATCATCCACCAGTCGTATCCCACTGGGTATTGTGATCGTCGGTGGTATCATGTTTTCATTAGTCCTTACATTATTTGTAATTCCGGCCATGTATTCCTTTTTATCAACTAAAAAGAAGAAAAGCCAGATTGATGAATTTATGCATGCAGGCATACAAACTGAAGAAGTAATTGCTGAACCAGCAAAAATCTGAGATGAATAGTATGAGAAAAATATTTTTACCGGTACTGTTATTAATCACCTGTTCAGCCCCGGCTCAGCGAATAGTGAGCCTTGAGGAGGCAATTGCAACTGCTTTGCAAAACAATTATAACATTCTGCTCGCCAAAAATGATTCAATGGCGGCCGCACTTGATTATTCGTATAAAAATGCCGGCTTTCTTCCCCGCCTCAATGGAAACCTTGGCACAGCATGGAACAACAATGCACAAAAACAAATACTCGCAGACGGATCAAAAAGAGAAAGCAAAGGACTAAAATCAAATAACATCACTGCACAACTTGCATTGAACTGGACTTTGTTCGATGGCATGAAAATGTTTGCCACCCGTGATAAACTGGAAGAATTTGTCAAACTGGGAGAACTGGGGATCAAGAACCAGTTGATTAATACAGTAGCTTCCGTTATCACTACTTATTACAACATTGTTCGGCAGAAACAACAATTGAAAGCTGTTGAAGAACAAATGAGTTTAAGCCAGGAGAGGGTAAAACTGGCGCAGTATAAATTAGACATAGGTGTTGGAACTAAACCGGATGTTCTGCAAGGCAAGCTGGATCTTAATGCACAGAAAGCAGCTCAGCTTCTTCAGCAAAACCTGATCGCTAAATTGAAAGAAGAACTGAACCAGCTGATGAACATACAACAAAGCACATTGTATGAGGTAAGTGATTCAATACCCATCAACACAAAGCTATCACTCGGCGACATTCAAAACAATGTTGAAAGTAACAACCCTGCTCTGTTAATAGCAAAAAAGAACATTGATATTGCAGGATTAACCTTAAAAGAAAGAAAAGCAGAAAGATTGCCCACTGTAACGTTTAATTCTGCCTATAATTTTAACCGGACCAACAACCAGGCAGTTATTAATTCTTTCTCGACCTTATTCAACAGGTCAAAAGGATTCAATTATGGACTCACAGCAACCGTTCCAATTTTCAATAACTTCAATAATAAGCGGCAGATCAGGCAGGCCGAACTGGATATCCAATACCAGCGAATAGTATATGATAACCAAAAATCTTTGATAAACCTGTCCGTCATCAATGCCTGGAGTGATTATGAGCAGCAGAAAAGGGCCCTTGCACTCGAGGAAGAAAATATCATTTTAGCCAAAGAAAATGTAAGTATCCTTTTCCAGGTGTATAAATTGAACTCTACAACACTTATTCAGTTAAAAGAAGCGGAAAAAAGTCTTGGCGATGCTTATAACAGATTGATTGCTGCCAGGTACAGTACAAAACTTGCAGAAACAGAATTGTTACGCCTTAAAGGTGATTTAATAAAATAAGGATTTCTTTGTGCCTTTGTGAGATACAATTTTTAGCCTTTCTTTGCTTCTCAAACTACTCACATGGATCCTCTTGTCGGTATTATTATGGGCAGCGACAGCGACCTGAATGTAATGCAAGCCGCTTCAGATATTCTGAAACAATTTGATATTCCGCATGAAGTAACGGTAGTATCAGCTCATCGAACGCCGCATCGTATGTTTGAATATGCACAAACAGCAAAATCAAGAGGGCTAAAGGTCATCATTGCAGGTGCTGGTGGTGCTGCGCATTTGCCCGGCATGGTAGCATCTGTAACAGTACTGCCCGTTATCGGCGTGCCAATTAAATCTTCCAACTCGATTGACGGCTGGGACTCTGTTCTCTCCATTTTACAAATGCCCAATGGCGTTCCTGTCGGCACTGTTGCATTAAATGCTTCTAAAAATGCAGGCATTCTTGCCGCAGAAATACTTGGTACTGCTGATGAAACGATCTCGCAAAAAGTAGCGGATTATAAGAATTCGCTGAATACTGAAGTGATCGAAAAAGTAGAAAAACTAAAGAGAGAAGGATGGGAGAATAAATTTGACTAACACTAATTGATAATGACCCGCATTTATCAACTATTGATATTAACGGCTTTTACCTCATGTGGCAGCAACAATATGCTGAAAGAAATAAAAAAACTGGATCATTATTCTTCTGCATCAGGAATCGAATACTTCAGGAATCATTATTATGTTATCGGCGATGATGCTAATAACCTGCTGATACTGGATGAGGCCTTTAACCCAAAGGATTCGATACAGCTATATTCATTTAGTGAAAAACGGATACCAAAAGCAATAAAACCAGACCTGGAAGCAATTACTGTCACCAAAAACGGTACGTTGCTGATAGTAGGCTCTGGTTCACTGGCTCCCACCCGTAATACAGCATGGATCATTGATCCTGTTACCAAACAAAAAGACAGTATCCGGCTGGATATTTTTTATCAAAGACTCAAACTTAATGGTCTTGAAGAAATTAATATTGAAGGTATATGTTCCATGCCGGGATCAGTTGTTTTTTCAAACAGGGGGAGCAAAGGTTATCCAAAGAACCATTTGATATTTACAAATGAGGATTTCCTGAAAGACCAGACCAATGCCCGGCTCATAATAGTCCCGGTCGGCTCTAATACAGACAGTTCTTTCTTTAACGGCGTATCAGGCCTTGCTTACTCAACCAAAAGCGACAGATTGATAATAACAGTATCAACAGAAGATACCCGTAATAATATGGATGACGGGGCTATTGGAAAAAGCTACCTGTGGATTGTAAAAAATATCTCCTCAAAGAAAGGATGGAAAGCTATCAACCCGGATGAGATTATAGACTTGGAAGCAATAGATCCAAAATTCAACGGCCAGAAAATCGAGTCGGTTTGTATTACCAAAGAAACAACCCGTTTCCTTCATCTTGTTTTGGCGGCTGATAACGACAATGGAGCCAGCAGCATTTTCAGGTTGATAGTAGAAAAGAAGTAACTTTAAAATGGTAAGCAACCAAACCAGGCTGCCTGTTGTCATTTTACAGATCAATCTACACTTATGAGATTTATACTAATTATCCTCTCATTGCAAATTGCGATGCTCTGTAGTTTCAATGCATCTGCTCAATCACCACTGAAAGGAAGAGATACTACTATTAAAGGCCCGCAAACTTTTGCCATTGTTGTAGGTGTATCTAAATATAAGTACATACGGCCCCTCGCCTATGCTGATAAGGATGCCGAACTGTTCAGGGATTATCTTAAATCACCGGGAGGTGGCGGCGTTAAGGATGAAAATATCTTCTGTTTATTAAATGACCAGGCGATCAATTCAAATTTTTGGGGAAAAGGGTTTCAATGGTTAAAAGCCAAACAACTCCAGAAGGGCGACAGGCTTTTTATTTACCTCGCAGGCCATGGTGATGCAATTGATGAAGACCAGTTTTTCTTCCTCGGTTATGATTGCAACCCGGAGGGTGATAAAAATAATTACCTGGTTGGTGGCACCATCCAGCTTTTTAACCTGAAAAAGAAAATCGTTAACGAAACAACAAAAGGTGTTGAAGTTTTTTTTGTAATGGATGCCTGTCGTTCCAATGAGTTGCCCGGAGGAGCCGAAGGTCAAAATTTCCTGAACACAGCCATCTCTGAAAAAAAAGTCGGGGAAATAATTATGCTCGCAACTGGTGCGGGGCAAGCTTCGCTGGAGGACGCCTCGATAGGCAACGGTCATGGATTATTCACCTATTATTTAGTGGATGGCCTTAGCGGTCTTGCTGATAAAGACGGGAAAGAAGATAATAATATTACCTACGATGAAATAAAATCCTATGTAGATAAAAATGTGCCCTCGCTGGCATTACAACGTTTCAGAAGAAAACAAGAACCCTATTTCTGCTGTAATGAGAACAGTGATAAGATAGTTAGCCGTGTAGACACCGCCTATCTCAGAAAATGGCTTCAATCGCAAAAAAAAGCTAACCGTGGTGGTGGTAATTCTTTTTCCGGGATAACTGAAAGACCTCTACGGTTCTTTGCTGCTGATACAGCGTTGGTGGAAACGTATAATTTATTTTATAAAGCCGTAAAATCAAATAACCTGACCGGCAGATCCTCTGCTGAGGAGTATTTTCAGCAACTAAATAAAAAATATCCGGGCAATCCTTATACGCTGGATGCAAAATCTACCCTTGCAGTTGAATACATTAATGCTGCACAACGAAAAGTTGACCGCTATCTCGGCTGTAATGATGAGGGCAGTGCAAAAGAAAAACAGGAAAATTATGAAACGGCATTGAACCTTGAAAAAGCGATTGCACTTGTAAGAGAAGATGATGAGGATTTTGCCAATTCTCTCCGCAACAGGATGTACCTTTTGAAAGCCAGTGGCGATTTTGGAGCAGGTGGAAAGAATGGGGACTTCACTATTGCTTTTCAAAATGCATATGCTGCATTAGCTATTGACAAGAACGGGGCTTATATACAAAACAAACTGGCGCAATTACATTTGGCCAATAATAATAAAGACAGTGCTTTATATTATGCAGATAAAGCTAAAAAGACTGCACCTAACTGGCGTTGTGCATTGCTTACATTAGCATTGGTCCAAAAAGCGATAGATCAACCGAAGACGGACAATAAACTAACAAAGAAGCCTTTGCCAAAAAGCAGTTTTGGTGTTACACTTGGCGGTGGCTTTAATCAGTCAAACCCCACTTATTCAGGCAATGCCAATACAGGCTTTAGTGCTGTGGAAGCCACCAGCGCCGGTACCTTAAATGCAGGTATTCTTTATTATATCAATATCGGAAAGGCTGTTGCCATACGACCATCTGCAACTTTTGTATACGGCAATACAGAAATCGTCTTTTTAAGAAGACCTATTACTGGCGGACAGGTGATAAGGGAAATATTTCCTATTAAAAACTCTTCCGTGAATATTTCCCTGCCGCTGATCATCAGGTTTGCCGGCAAAAAAGCAACCCCATATATTTCATTAGGTCCTACATTAAATTATATACTGGGCCAGGACAATACATCGAATGAGCTTTTGCCGATCAAAAAAACATTGGTAATGGGTGATGGCGGTTTTGGGGTGGATGTGAGGGTCGCTAAGACAGGAATGGTCATTTCACCGGAATTGAAATATTCGGCCGGGCTTTCAGATATGAAAGACGGCGCATCTGCCACCACGTATTCAGCGGCACTTTCATCATTGAAGAAAAATAGTTTTACGCTAAGTATTTATTTACGGAAGCGATAAATATTATTTATACTAAGCAGCATCCCGCCCCGGTATCATTATTTAAGAAATAGCTGAATAATGAAAAAAGCATTTGTTACAGCCTGTGCAACGATCATCTGTATTTCTTTATCAGCACAGCGTACAGAGGTTTATGCCGACTTAACATGGGGTTTTTGTCTTTTCGTGTAAAATCTGATCTTGCAGCAAGCATAGAAATCGCTGTTGGTTTAGCCAGTTTGTATGAAGTCGGCTCGGCCGTTATAAACGGCAGTAGTGAAATTATCCCTGTAGAAAATGACGGGATAAAATAATTACTGATTTACGACCCGGCGTACAAGTCAGAGTAAAAATGAAACGTTATTCACTAGTGCCTGGCTATTGGGCAGGTCAAAGCAATTATTATAAAGATTGTGCTGGCGGAGATTTTTAAGTCTGCTCAAACATGCTCAGGTTTGGTTTGAGTTACCGGTTTAACAAACTGAGATAACCGGCCTGTTTCAGCATTTATTGTTCTGTAATTGTTACAAATTCCTGTTCCAGGCCCAGGGAATGATCATACAATTGTTTGATAAAAGCATCACCCCATTTTGCATAGTAATAAGCAATATTATCTTTTCGCTCCTGTAAACCACCACCTGGAAATAAATGCTCTTTAATAGTATGTATCTGCCGCTGCTGGTCCGCAAATTTTCTTTTCTCGGCCCGAAGCATTTTCTTTTCCAGTTCCTGCAACCGATACACCGTTTTTGATCTCAGGGAATCCACATGTTTTTCCAATGTGCCATCAACCGATGCAGCTTGTTTTTTAAAAGCTTCATATAATCTTTCCAATTCAGAAAGAGAACCATTCAGTTTTGTTTCATTCTTGCTCTCCCTTGCCACTAACCTGTTCATCAATTCCTGCTCTGGCAAAAAGAAATCTTCTGTAGCGAAACCAAGATGACTGATCTTCTCCTGCCATTTCTTTTCCACAATTAAAAATGAATTGCGCAGCACCAAAACAGGAAATGGCACTTTATAATGTTCAAACAATTTTTTCAGTTGCAGCCAATATGCCGTTTCTCCCCCGCCACCGATAAAAACAAGGTTGGGCAAAATGGTTTCCTGGTATAATCCACGTAGTATGACATTCGGGCTAAAACGTTCGGGATGCTCTTGCAACTCTTTCGTTATTTCTTCTTCTGACAAATCGAGGCCTGTACCCGATGCTTTATATCTTCCTCCCAGTTTCACAATTCTTTCCCTCTTATCACCCACCAGGTAAAACAGGTTGATCTCTCTCGGATGTGCCTGCACTTTGTATCCGGCAGCTTCGAGACCCTCCGCAGTCTTCTCTACAATCCCTGAAGCACTCTGATTCAAGAGATCATCTTCAAACAAGTTTATCATTTGTTTTTTAAGGGATGCATTGTCCGGCAATAAAATCACCAGTCCATACCCGGCAAAAAGGTTGTTCACAAAATGAAAGGTCGCATCCTGAATTAATGTTCCTTCTTTATAAGACTGTTTTAGTTGAGAAATGATAGCATTTCCATCCGGGAGTACTGACAACTGTCCTTCCATCAGACCGATCAGTTTAATAAGTCCTTTATCCACCTTCATACGGCCAACAGCACCTGTTTGTTTGGTTTCCCAAACTAACTTTTCCCCGCCGAGATGAATATGATTCAGTTCATCCAGGTCAGCATCTTCAGAACCGATATAAAAAACAGGAACAAAATTCTGTTTGGGCAGCAAAGCTTTTAAATGGTCAGCAAGTTTAATAGCATGAATGATCTTGTAAATAAAATAGAGCGGCCCGGTGAAAATATTATTCTGATGAGCTGTGGTGATAGTGAATGTTTCGGGGGAAAGTAACGACTCAATGTTCTTCTTTACTTTATCGCTTGTCTTAGTTCCTTCATATTGCTTCCGCAATTCCTCCACCAGTAACTTGCGGTTCACAGGGAATTTTTTTCTTTCTTCTATTGTATCTTGAATACACTGTAATGTTGATGGATGATTAAAGAAAGGTTTTAATGCAACCACCTGGTCAATATAGTCCAATGCGATCCTGGAGAAAGCTCCTGTCTGGCGATAAGGTAACCGGGTAGATATACATTCCATAAGCGGATGTAAAAGTAAGAAGTTGAATACGATACTGTCAACCAGTCAACAAATATTTAACTAAATCGTTCAGGATTAAAAGCAGCCAATTCAATTGCAGGTTTTTCCCCGCCGATTATTTCTTTGATCAGTTGTCCCGTTCCTGCGGCAGCACTCACTCCCAGCATAGCATGACCACCGGCATAGCTGAGGTTATTGTATTGGTTATGTCTTCCGATATATGGCATTCCATCGGGGGTAACAGGGCGATAACCATACCAGGCCTTTGTAACATCTGGCTCCGGCAAGCTCATCTTTGGATAATATTTTTTAAATGCCGTATGAATTGCCATGACTCTCTTAGGCAGGATATTATCGCTGTGGCCGCTAAGTTCCATGGTTCCCCCAATACGAAGCCATTTGTTAATAGGCGTAGTGGCCGTACGGTCATCCACCAGGATGGATGGATATTGCAGATTCTTTTCAAGCTCATTATATACCACACTATACCCCTTACCCGGCTGCATCAGCATTTTTATATTCAGTAGTTTCGAAATATTACCCAACCAGGAGCCATTGGCAATAACAACTTCATCACAAGGGATATTTCCCTTATCAGTAATAATGGCATTTATCTTTTTATTCGTTTTTTCAAACCCCGTTACTTCTGTATGAAGCCAGAATTTTACTTTATTCTTTTGCAAGTGACTGAATAAGGACTGCATAAACTTCGCAGCACTGAGATGACAATCATCCAGGTATAAAACACCACCGGCCACATCCACTTCCACTTCTGTCTCATAGTCCTGCACCTGTTGCCCGGAACAGGTTATTGTTTTTAATCCGAATGCATGTGCCTGCTCCGCCAGGTGTTTTTCATGCTCGCCGGTCTTTTCGCTTTTATAAAGCATCCAGCATCCTTTTTCGATCATGTCAAAGGGGTCAGACAATTCGTTCTTCAGATCATTCATCAGGTGACGACTAAGCTGTAACAGGTTGTTCAGATGAGGGGCACTTTGTTCCACATTTCTTGCATTGGCTTTTTTCCAGAAGGTCATGCCCCAACGCATCAGATCAAGATTCAGTCTTGGTTTAATGTAAAAAGGAGATGAGGAACTCATCATCCATTTTAATCCCTGTGAAACAATACCGGGAGTCGCCAGCGGAATAAAATGTGAAGGAGAAATATAACCCATGTTACCGAAGGAGCAGCCATCAGTGATATCATTCCGTTCAATAATAGTTACCTCATGTCCTGCTTTTTGTAAATAGTAAGCGGAGCATAAGCCAATAACACCGCCACCGATGATCGTTACTTTCATAATTGTCCTGTACTTTCTTATAATTCAATGATCATTCCTTCTTCTGCTACTCCCAACCCATCTGCCTTCACTTTTACCTTTTCTGCCGATTCTTTTTTCAGCAGCGGATTGGTATGATTGAAATGAATAAATATAATTTTTGATTTCTCTGCCGAAGATAAGCCTGAAAATTTTTGAAGGCTTTCTTCCACAAAAGGATGAGGAACTTCCTTCATATCTCTCCCCGGAAGCTCACCATTCGTATAAAATGTACCATCCAGCAAAGCCATATCCACTTTTCCAACTTCAGCAAGAATATCTCTCTCCCATTTTTCCCATTTATCAATATCAGGAATGAATAAAACCTTCTTCTTGTTGCTTTGAATAAGAAATCCAACTGTTTCAGAATACTCATCCCGGTGCGGCACTTTAACAGGAGTAACTTTTAATGAAGTATTCAACGAAACTGTACTATCTGCTCTCAGTGATCGTAGTTGAATATTATTCAGCGACACTAACTGGCTCCATGGGCCATTGTTTCTCAGGAAAGAATCCAGCCGGGGCATAGCCCACACCGGAACAGCTTTAGCTCCCATGGCTTCCCGGCCCAACTGCATCAATCCGCTGTAGTGACCGATATGTGCATGAGTAATAAAAATTCCGTCAGGCGAATAATCCTCCTTAGTAAAAAGGTATGACTGAAGTGTATGCACTTGATAGGTAATATCCGGCGTCGCTTCAAACAACCAGTATTGATTTGTTTTCTTGTCAATTAATCCAAGACAGGTAACATATTTTTTTTCTTCTTTATCCTGCCAATAAGCAATACAGCATTCCTTCGTACAGCCGGCCTGTGGAAACCCTGCATCCTGGGCCACTCCCAGCACTACCAAAAACTTCTCAGGCAGTTCTTTTTCATCTGCCTTTTTTACAGTGGTTTCTTTATTTTCTTTACACCCAGCAATTGATAGTAATAAACAAACAGATATATATAATACAGAAACTCTCACAAGCTTTTTTGTTTTAATTAAATCGGGGCTCTATCCACAATTGACTAAAGCACCTGGAATCCGTACGCATAAGGATCATCCTCCTTATCTATCCAAATGGTATTATATCCGTAAATTTTAGCCCAGCCTTCCACCGATGGGCGAATAGCAGGCTTTCCTGCCAGTGTCAATTCTTCTTCAATCCTTCCAACGAACTTACTCCCGATAATGCTTTCATGAATGAAGTCATCGCCCTTCTTTAGTTTTCCCTTTGCATACCATTGAGCCATTCTTGCTGATGTTCCTGTACCACAAGGCGAACGGTCAATCGCTTTATCCCCATAGAATACTGCATTTCTTGCTGTAGAAGTCTTATCCAGCACCGTTCCTGTCCATAAAATATGGGAGCACCCTTTTATTGTTTCATCTTCCGGGTGAACAAATTCATACTTCTCATTGATATTTCTTCGTAGCTCCCTTGCCCAGGCAATTAATTTATCAGCCGGGTAATATTCCAATCCCTTAAAATTTTTCTGCACATCTACAATGGCATAAAAATTTCCGCCGTAAGAAACATCAATGATCAGTTCGCCCAGCTCAGCACAACCAGATAACAATTCCGTTGAATGCAGAAATGCAGGAACGTTGGTCAGCTTAACGGATTTTACCTTTCCTTTTTCCTGCATATAATTTATCATCACTAATCCTGCCGGGGTCTCCATCCTCACCACCCCATCCACCTTTGGTTTGATCAGCCCTTCCTGGATGGCAATAGTGATAGTCCCGATCGTTCCATGCCCGCACATCGGCAGGCAGCCGCTGGTTTCAATAAATAGAACTGCAACATCATTAGCTGGGTCATGTGGCGGATACAAGATACTTCCACTCATCATGTCATGTCCCCGTGGTTCAAACATCAGCCCGGTCCTTATCCAGTCGTATTCCCGGAGAAAATGCTGCCGTTTCTCACTCATGTTCTTTCCTTTCAGTTCCGGGCCTCCTTCTTTTACCAGGCGGACAGGGTTGCCACAAGTATGTGCATCGATACAATTAAAAATATGCTTCATAGTGCCTATCGCAGTTTTGTCATATCATCTAATACATATACTCCCCTTCCATAAGTGCCGATCACTAATTTTTTTTCTTTAGGGTGAATGAACATATCATTCACTGAAACAGCAGCCGGCAGGTTACCATTGATAGATTCCCATGTTTTACCGTTAGCCTTACAACGGTAAACTCCCATATCCGTTCCGCAATAGAGGTGCCCCCTGTCAGGATCAATTAAAAATACATTTACTGGTGAAGCCGGAAGGTTATAAGAAATATTGGTCCAGGTGCTGCCATAATCATATGATACAAACAGGTACGGAGTATGGTCATCATCTCTCCTTCCGTTCAGCACCACATACACGGTCTTGTCATTATAAGGATAAGTAAAAATATCCGCCACATGTTTGTTGCGTGGCAATCCTTTGGTTACCTCCTGCCAGGTTACGGCTGCATCCCTGGTCCGCCATACCCGGCCATCATCTGTTCCTACCCACAGGTCATGCTTTGTATTACCCTCAGCAATAGCAGTAATGGCCTGGTGATAGATGAGATAAGGATACACTCCCATCCTTGCTTTATTATTATATGAAAGATCGGGGCTGATGATCCGCCAGTTCTCTCCTCCATCTTCTGATTTATACAAATGCTGCAGGCCGTGATAAATAACATTGCTGTTGAACTTTGACATCAGCGTACCGGCCAGCCATTCGCCCCGCAGCGAATCAATACGGCCCACATCAAACATTTTTATTCGTTTGCTTTGCAGGCTGTCCGGCTGGTTCATATCACTTTTCATCAGCCTCCCATAGTAAGTACTGGAGAAAACAATATTGGAATTCTTTGGGTCCACTTGTATCTGTGTTCCTTCCCCACCCGGTGCATAATCCCAACTGCGGACACTTGAATCCTGCGGCTTGCCAAACGTATTATTGATACTCCCGCTAAAAGTTCCTTCATCCTGAATGGCTCCAAACACATTGAACGGCTGCTGCATGTCGTACGTAACGGTGTAAAACTGCGTTGTCGGTATCTTATCAAAAAAATTATTCCAGATTTTACCACCATCCATCGTGGTACTTACACCACCATCGTTTCCTAAAATGATCCTGTCGGGATTTTCTTCATCGAACCACATAGCATGGTTATCGCCATGTATCCATTCACTTTTTTTGTCTGATGGACGAAATTGTTTCCATGTCTTACCACCATCTTCGGATTTTCCCATAGATACACCCAGTGCATATACTTCATTCTCATTCTTCGGGTCAACTCTTATCTGCCCGAACACCCAGCCATAAGTACCTGAGAATGGTTTAAAGAAATCATGTATTTCACTCATCTTCTCCCATGTTTCCCCTTTGTTGTTGCTCCTGTAAATAGCTCCGCCAATAACTACTTTCTGCACCTGTCTTTCATAGCTGTCCGTTTCTCCCGGCTTGGGGTCTCTCTTCTTGTTATGGTCATCCACAAATGCGTAAAGCACATTGGGGTTGGAATGGGAAACAGCAATACCAATTCTTCCCGTCAGCTTTGTATCGGGCAATCCTTTATTAATGATCTTCCATGTTTTGCCGCCATCTGTTGTTTTATAAATATGGTCACCAGTTTCCGGCATCGGGTCGCTCCATCTTTTCCTGATGCGGTTCCACATCGAGGCATATAATATGTTGGGGTCAGACGGGTCCATGACCAGGTCTATACACCCGGTTTTATTATCGGTGAACAAAATGTTTTTCCACGTTTTTCCGCCATCCATTGTCAGATACACACCCCGGTCTTTATTATAGGTCCATTCATTACCACTGGCTGCCACATACACATGGTCAGGATTTTTTGGATGCACCACCACTCTTGCAATTGTTCCGGTATTTTCCAAACCGATATGCTGAAAAGTTTTTCCTGCATCCACTGACTTGTATATACCAACACCCGGCAGTGAGGCCCGGAAAATATTTGCCTCGCCGGTTCCCACATACAAGATATTATTATTGGAAGGCGCCAGTGCAATATTGCCGATGGATAATGTTGCTTCTTTATCAAACAAAGATTTCCAGTTGTTGCCGCCATCCTCTGTTTTCCATAACCCTCCCGTAGCAAATGCTGCATAAATAATATTCGGGTTGCCCGTTATGCCAGCCACATCTGTACTTCTTCCGCTGCGGGTATCAGGTCCTGCCAGCCGCCATTGCAGGTCTTTATACGGCGATTGCAGCAGTAACTGTTGCTGCTTTTTAAAAGCGGCTATTTTTTGTGCGCCTGTGGTTTGTGCTTTTGCTGCAATGCAAAAGGCAAAAAAAACGGGGTAAAACAAAATAGACTTTCTCATGCGATGGTTTTGTAAATTCGTAACCAATTAGTTTGCTGTATGGAAACTTACGGAAAGATACTGCTCATTGCCATGCCAGCCTTCCTCTTGCTGGTACTTTTTGAAAAATGGTATGGATGGCGCAAAGGCAAGGACACCGTCCGCAATATGGACATGATCAGCAGCCTGGCCAGCGGCGTTACCAACGTCACTAAAGATGTGATCGGCCTTTACTTTGTTGTTTTGTCCTATCCTTTTTTTGCAGAGCACCTTGCCATAACCACCGTATCAAACCAGGTAATCACCTACATTATTGCATTTATGGCACTGGATTTTGCCGGTTACTGGGTCCATCGCCTGCAGCATGTCACCAATTTTTTCTGGAACGGGCATATCGTTCACCACAGCAGCGAAGAATTTAATTTAGCCTGCGCCCTGCGGCAAAGCATCTCGGCCATTGTAAAAACATTCGCCATCTTTTTATTACCTGCGGCCATACTCGGTGTGCCGGAAATAGTAGTTGCCACCGTTGCACCTTTGCATTTGTTTGCGCAGTTCTGGTATCATACACAGCATATCAATAAGATGGGGTTCTTAGAAAAAATTATTGTTACTCCATCTCACCACCGGGTGCACCATGCCATTAACCCGCAATACATTGATAAGAATTACGGCCAGATATTTATTTTCTGGGATAAGTTGTTTGGCACTTACCAGGAAGAACTGCCCGATGTGCCGCCCGTCTATGGCATTACCCGGCCGGTACGCACCTGGAACCCGATAAAAATAAATTTTCAGCATGTATGGCTGCTGCTGAAAGATGCCTGGAGAACGAACAACTGGAAAGACAAATTTCTTTTATGGTTTAAACCCACCGGCTACCGCCCTGCTGATGTAGCCGCCAAATACCCGGTGTATAAAATTGAAGATGTTTATCATTTTGAAAAATACGATACCAAAACATCGCCTGCATTAAATACCTGGACATGGGTGCAAAACATCATGATACTTTTATTTGTAAGCTACCTGTTCGGAAATATTGCCCCGATCAATGCACTGGATAAAAACTATATCTTCTGGTATGGCGGCTTTATCTTTTTAAGTGTGTATGCACTTACTGAGTTGATGGACCGAAACCAGTATGCGATTGTATGGGAAGCCTTACGCAGCGGCCTCGGTCTTTATTTTCTGTATACACAGGATGATTGGTTTGGAGCTAACAGTTATCTTTCTTCTGCTAAATACATTCTTGGAGCTTATTTTATTCTTTCTATTATTGTTACGGGTTGGTTTGTGATGAAGCATAGAAGAGAAGACTTAATGACTTTGGCGACAAAGTAATTGCTAATACTGTTTCTTGTTGAGCCTCACCCACTGAGTCTTATGCATAGGAACCTCACACCCTCTTCACCACATCAATAAAGATCTTCGTCCGGGTACGAAAGCCGATCGATTCATATAATTGAATGGCGCCGGTATTGCTGGTCAGCACATGCAGAAAAGGCGTAAAGGAATTATCCAGTATTATTTTCATCACCCGCAGCATTAATGCTCTGGCATAGCCATGCCCCCGAAAATCGGGATGGGTGCATACGGCACTTACTTCCATATACGGCACCGGGTGCATTCGCTGTCCTGTCATAGCAGCCAGTTGCCCATCAACAAAAATCCCAAAGTAGTTACCGAACAAAATTGTTTTGCTGAAAAATGGGCCGGGCTTTGTGAGGGCCGTCAGCTCCAGCATTTGCGGCACATGTTCTTCTGTCAACGGAACGATCAACGAACTGGCAGGAGTTGTAAAGAAAGCAACCGGTTCTTCATATACCATCTGGCAACATTCCATTTCCTGCAATAGCTCCCATTTGTTATCATCGACTACAAGTTTATCAAAACAGGAAACAGCCACCCGCCTGTTAGCAGGAATAAGGTCATGCAGTTTTACCAGGCTGGCTTCATTCAGTTCCCTGAGCCCTGCAAAGGGTGCAATGTCCTGCTGGTAACAGCCCACTTCACCTTCCACTTTGGCAATATTACTGTTGCCGGTGGTAATGGCGTTCCAGATCATATTGTCGAGAATATGAGGCATGTTGTAGATGCATAATTTGAAAAATGTACCAATCACCCCTGCTTCCGCAGATACTTTGTCAGTATTACAATCGTCTGCCCTTCTATTTTTCCTTCTATCTGTTCGGTGTTGTTAGCCACGAGCCGGATGTTTCTCACCACGGTTCCCACTTTTGCATTTACGGTGGAGCCTTTTACATCCAATGATTTTGTCAGCACAACATTATCGCCGCTTTGCAGCACAGCGCCATAACAATCTTTGTGCAGGTCAACCGAGGCATCGTTCTCATGATCGCCGGTGGCTTTGGCCCATGCTAATTTCTCCTCATCGAGATAAA
>JBGAQD010000012.1:0-92373 GCA_044220915.1 Chitinophagaceae bacterium | reverse complement strand
TATCACCTTTAAACACAAGATTAAAGAGCTGGTGGAGAGGGCGGCTAATCATTATGCAGAAGCATTGAAGGGGAAATATGGTAACTATATTGTTGGCCCGGCCGAACCAGTTATTGGCCGTATCAGGAATCAATACCTTATGGAGTTTTTATTGAAGCTGCCAAGGGATAGCAAGACTATCAATCAATGTAAAAAAGACTTATTAGAACAGGTGGCTATCCTGCATCAGAACAAAAGTTTCAGAAGTGTAACGATTGTGGCGGATGTGGATGCGGTGTAATAATTATTACCTGATTACTGTATATACCGGAATTTTCAGTTTTAATGAGCTAATTATTTTATTGTATTATATTATATAAACACCTTCAGAATATAGGGCAATAATAATTTATCTGAAGAATGACTTATTTAACTTCTATGGCTTCTGTTCCATACTCATATTCGTCTTTTTTCTTTTTAGCTTTTTTTCTGACGATCAAATAAATTTTCCCCGGTTTATCAACAGTAATAATATACTTTTTCCCAGAATCATGTGTGATGGTTCCGTAGGAAACCGTTACTTCAATTTCGTCATCCTTCACATAATCCATATCCGTTATTTCGACAAGAGTCGGTTTGCCTGCAGTTATAATACGGGTGGAAAGTCTGAATGCATAGTCTGCAACCACAGAGAAGGTTACAGGTTGTTTACGGTATGCTTTAACAGGTTTTCCATCTTGAATGGCAGGACTCCATTTTGGACCTTTGCTGATCACTTTTATGACTTCCTGTTCCATGCCATAGCCATGATTTGTCAATGCGTTTATATCCGATATTTCACCGTTCTTATCAACAATGAATTGCACAATCACTGTATAAGTGCCTTCCGGAGCTTTATTATCAACAGGAACATTTGCATTAAGGTTTCTTTCAAGGTATGATCTCCAGATTCTATCTCCCCCGGGGAATGAAGCTTCAATCTCTACTTTCCTGAATACAGAATCTTCATGGACATTTTGCCGGGTAATTATAGCATCAGTGATCTTCACATTCTTTAGATAAAACTCAATAACCCCTGCTTTGCCTTTTTCGCCATATTTATCCGTAGCCCAGAAACCTTTCAACACTTCCATGCTTTCAATGATATCCGCCGGGAACATTTTGTTGATGTCCTTTTTTAATTCCCGGATGGTGCCGGCTACCGCTCCGTTTATAACAATCAGGATATTTGAGTCAACCGGAGGTTTTGAAACCTCAGAAATCATTCTTTGGGCTGTAGTATCCTTTTGTGCATACCCGCTGGCACTCAAAATGGCGAGCATCAAAGGGAGTAAGAATCTTTTCAGTTGAACCGACATAAAATATTAAGGTTGTTTATTGCTTATAAATAAAACCAGAAATACACTGTAACCAAAACTGCTTAATGCTGGTGGAAAAAACATTTCATTTCCACATATTTTGGGCTGGTAAATTAGTTCTTTCATCCATAATAAAAAATTCAGGATGTTTGCAGTATGCAAATTCATGAAAATATTTCACTTAAACCTTTCAATACATTTGGCATTGATGTAAAGGCAAAATACTATGCTGCATTTAGTGAAACTAATGAATTGTATGAGATATTATCTCAGAATACACAAGCCGGGATTTTCATCCTTGGCGGAGGGAGTAACATTCTGCTGACAAAGGACTTTGAAGGGCTTGTACTAAAGAACGAGGTAAAGGGTATTACGGAATTGCATGAGGATAGTGAGTATGTTTATGTAAAAGCAGGGGCTGGGGAAAGCTGGCACCATTTCGTTTTGCATTGCATTGAGAGAAATTGGGCAGGTATAGAGAATCTTTCGCTGATACCAGGTAATGTTGGAGCATCGCCGATGCAGAACATAGGGGCTTATGGTGTGGAGATCGATGATGTATTTTGGAATTTGGAAGCTTACCATATTAAGGATAAAAAGATGGTAACCTTTACAAGGAGTGATTGTGAATTTGGTTACCGGCAAAGTGTTTTTAAAAGAAAATACAAAGATGAGTTTGTGATATTGAATGTTACATTTCAACTGAGGAAGAAACCCCGTTTTAACACCAGTTATGGAGCCATCGAACAGGAACTGGAGCGAATGGGGATAAAGGATCTTTCCATTAAAGCAATTTCTGATGCCGTTATAAATATCCGTTCTTCTAAACTACCCGACCCAAAAGAAATTGGTAATGCAGGCAGCTTTTTTAAAAATCCAACCGTTTTAAAAAATGATTACCTGAAGCTGAAAAAAACATTTGACACTATTATCGGGCATGAAAATATTGATGGAACTGTAAAACTCGCAGCCGGCTGGCTTATAGAACAATGTGGCTGGAAAGGATATCGCAAAGGAGATGCTGGATGTCATGCAAAACAGGCGTTGGTGCTGGTTAACTATCAAAATGCGAAAGGGCTTGAAATACTTGAGCTTAGTGAGTTGATCATGCAATCAGTGAAGGAAAAATTCGGAGTAATACTTGAAAGAGAAGTTAATATTTTATAAGTCAACCGGAGCAGCTTTTTTTTCTTTTATCTTGCCTGTAACCAAAAATCATCTGTATGCGAAAACTATTTCTTCTTGTATTGGCGGCTTTATTTACAGTAGGTGCCGCAAACAGCCAGGACAGGATTTATCGTAATAATGGCAAGGTTGTAGAGGCCAAAGTTCTTGAAATCGGTTCCAGTGAGATAAAATACCGGGAGTTTAATAATCCAGACGGCCCTATTTATGTTCTGGAGACCGACAGGATCAAAAAAATTGTTTTTGAGAACGGAAAAGAACAAAAATTCGAAGATAACCTGAAAGATCCTGAACGATATGCCGGGCAGGCCAATAAAGCTATTAAGCTTAATTTTCTTTCGCCGCTATATGGTTATACTGAAATTGGCTTTGAAAAAAGTACCGGGGTCGGCAAGGGCTTTGAATTATCTCTTGGAATAATTGGTGCGGGCAAAGCCGGGTTTATCGGCTATTATGACAATCAATTTAATGAAGTGAAAAGAAGCCCGTCTGGTTTTTTTGTTTCCGGAGGTTATAAATTTGGGAAACTGCCTGATTTTATTTTGTTTGGAAGATCCAGAGCCACCCACCTGATGCAGGGCACATACGTTAAACCAATTATTTATATCGGGCATTACAAAGAAAACCAGATGCAGGAAAAATCAGGGAATGTTTTTGTAGTGGGAGAACAACAGGTAACATTTGGGGCTTTGCAAGTGGAAGTTGGTCGTCAGTGGGTATTAGGTGACAGATTATTGTTAGATATTTATGAGGGTATTGGTTATGGGTTTGATAATAAAAAAAGCAGTATCAAATACCTGAATAGCAGCAATAACTTTTATTATGAGGACGCCTCAGCTTTTAATTATGTGAATGCAAGAGGAGGGACCAGCCCTGGTTTCTCTTTTACGTTTGGTCTTAAACTGGGATGGTTATTAAAAGGTAAAGAAAAATAAGACTATCATACAGCTTTAAAGAACCCCGCAATTAGCGGGGTTCTTTGTTTAAGCTTCTTCATCAAATTCAAAATCCTTTTCTGTAAAGTTCATCATGCTTCCTACAAGGTCTTTAAATTCAATTTTACTTTCAAATATTTTCTTGCTGATGAGTGAAAAAGAAGCAAGACCATGCAAGACAAATTCCATCAGCAGGGCAGCCTGTTCCTCATTGGCCTGTGCAAAGTATTTTTTTACCAGGGCATGCAGTCCGTCAACTTTATACAATAACAGTATTTTGTCCTTGTCTGATGTATTGAAAGAAATATTCAGGTTGTTGCCTTTATCAAACCATTGTGTGATTGGACGATAAGGATTATCATCTTTTTGTTCTTCCTGCGAAGGTTTGCCGGTATTTCTTCTTTTCTTTAAGGTGTCTGGATTAGGGAAATACTGAATGAATTGTGAACGGATAGCTTTATCCACAAGGTTCATTGCCACCTGGTAGGGACCTTCCTGTTCACCTTCATACACCAACTCCACTTTCCCGGTAATTGAAGGAATTATACCGGCCAGGTCGCTCAGCCAGACCTGTGTTTGTTTTTCATTATTGATAATAGCCCTTCTTTCTGCAGAGCTTATGGCGTTTTCAAATGCAGAGATGGTAAGCCTTGCACTGACACCGCTTTTCTTGTCAACAAATTCACTGGCCCGTGCTTCAAAAGCAATTTGTTCAATAAGCCTTTTAATGAGGTCACTTACTTTTACCCTTGCTTTTTGTTCATCACTTACTTCGGCTTCCTGTTCGGTTATCTCAAGTGCATTTTCCAATGATTTTGGATAATGCGTCAATATCTGGCTTTCGATACGGTCTTTCAGCGGTGTAACGATAGAGCCACGGTTAGTATAATCTTCAGGATTCGCTGTAAAGACAAATAATATATCCAAAGGCAATCTTAGTTTAAAGCCCCGGATCTGTACATCACCTTCTTCTAAAATATTAAAAAGGGCCACTTGTATCCTTGCCTGCAGGTCTGGAAGTTCGTTAATAACAAATATCCCCCGGTTGCTTCTTGGAATGATACCATAATGTAAAACTCTTTCATCAGCAAAGCTGAGTTTAAGGTTAGCAGCTTTAATTGGGTCAATGTCACCGATCAGGTCGGCTACACTTACATCGGGAGTTGCCAGTTTTTCTCCGTACCGTTCGCTGCGGTGTATCCAGTGAATGGGAGTTTCGTCACCATGCGTGGCAATCTCTTCCTGCGCAAATTTAGAAACAGGGTTTATCGGGTCGTCATTAATGTCGCTGCCGGCAACGGAAGGAATGTATTCGTCCAGCAACTCAGTCATTTGGCGGGCCATTCTTGTTTTTGCCTGCCCTCTTAAACCCAGGAACAAAATATTATGCTTGCTGAGCAATGCTCTTTCCACATCTGGTATCACAGTATCCTCATAGCCGACAATACCGGAAAAAGTAGGGTCACCTTTTTTCAGCTTTGTTATCAGGTTCTGCCGTATTTCTTCTTTGATACTTTTTGGCTGATAGCCGCTTGCTTTAAGTTCGCCGAGTGTTTTTATGTTTTGTATGTTCATTATTATTCAGATGTTACAAGGTTATACTTATAGATATTATTCTGCTTGAGAGCATTAATTATTTGTTCAAATTCAGGATACCGGGATTCAGGATCGCCTTTGATCAGGTATGTTATCTTTTTCCCGGAATTTGAATTTTCATAGTCTGCAATAATGTTCTTCAGGTTTTTTGTAATGGGCGCATTAACTTTTTGCGGGGTCATCCTGGTTACTAATGACATGAACTGGTACCAGACCGATTTATCTTTCCTGATCTCAATAATAAAAGCATTGTCGTTAGGTATTTCCAGGGTAGTGACTGAGATCGGGGTTTTTACCTGGACCGGTGCCGGCGGCTCAATAAAACCCTTCGCAAAAAGAAATCTTTCTTCTTCTTCATGAAGCTTGACCATGGCATACCGTTTTATTTGATTGATCGTCATCTGGTCAAGTGCTTCTACAGTCGCTAAGTAAGTTGCCTGGTCAGTTGGTTTGATGATGACCACTAAGCTATCGCCAAACTCTTTCTTTTTCCCCGATATGAAACGCTGAAATTCTTTGATATTGTATAAGGCCCCACGGCTGATGCTGGTATCCTGGTAACACCACCAGTCATCCGCGGACAGTAATACCACAGTTACAGAATGTTTTGCCAACTGAACTGCAGGTTCTTCAGACTTTTCTTTCGGCATTGTTAACACAACCTCCTCCGGAGGTTTCATGTTTGTTACGGCTGAAATGACCACTTCATGTTCTTTATCACTCATCTTAGTAATAAAATAGCTGCTGATGCCCTCCGATCTTATTTTTTCAACGATAGTATCAATAGTCGCTTTTTGAACCATGTCCGAGGTTCTGATAATTATATTTAATCCCTTGCCTTTTTTCTTTTTTGCTGAATTTAATACCTGGAAGAGTTCATTAGGTATCATGAAACTTAAAGAGCTTCTTGTAGTATCGTAATAGCTAAACCATAACTCATCATTCATTAAGATCAGGGTAAGGCTAGATTCGTTTGGATTGGCCTTCTCCGGTTCATTCTTATTTTGTGCACAGCCCGTTATAAGGGCAGTTGTCATTAAGGCGATTACCAAATAAACGGAGATTAATTTTTTCATCAATAAACTGTTTTTCTTTTCCCACTTTCAAAATCCTTAAATATAAAAGCCCCTAACTTATCCAGCGATGCAAAAAAAGCCTTCCCATTATTCATTTCGGTAAATTCCTGTACAAATTTTTGCAGGTAAGGGTCAGTGGCGATCATAAAAGTGGTGATAGGTATTTTCAGTTTCTTGCATTGGGCTGCCAGGTTGATACAGCGGTTCACCACTTTTCGGTCAAGGCCAAAACTGTTTTTATAATACCGCTTACCAACTTTAAGGCAGGTTGGCTTGCCATCTGTGATCATAAAGATCTGCTTGTTAGGATTTTTTCTTCTGCGCAAAATATCCATTGCTAATTCAAGACCTGCAACCGTATTGGTATGATAAGGTCCTACCTGTAAATAAGGAAGATCTTTTACTTCAATCGGCCAGGCATCATTGCCAAATACTACAATATCCAATGTGTCTTTGGGATACCTGGTTTTTATCAACTCACTCAGCGCCATGGCTACTTTTTTGGCTGGAGTGATGCGATCCTCTCCGTACAAAATCATGGAGTGAGAAATATCGATCATCAGCACAGTGGATGTTTGTGCTTTAAAATCTGTTTCCCTGATGCTAAGGTCATCTTCCTGCATCCGGAAACTATCAATACCATGATTGATCTGTGCATTACGTATACTTTCAGTAAAATCAATCTGCTCCAGCATATCCCCAAACTGAAATTGTCTTGTCTCAGGATTCAGCTCATCACCTTGTCCGGGTTTGAAGCTGTGATGGTCGCCTTGCCTTGTTTTCTTTAGTTTGCCAAAAATCTCTTCAAGACTTCTTTTCCTGATACCCTGTTCTGTTTTTGAGGTGATCTTTATTTTTCCCTGTTCATTATTATCAGTCAGGTATCCTTTTTCTTTCAATTCATCAATAAAATCACCCATGCCATATTCATCATCGGTCAACTGGTATTTTTTATCCAGTTCATTCATCCATTGCATGGCTTCTGTAACATCGCCACTGGTGTAGGTAAGTAATTGCATAAAAAGGTCAAGCAGTTGTTCAAACCTGCCCTTGCCTTCGCTGTCTGCGTCAAACTTTGTAAAATGAAAACCTTTCATCGAATATACAATTTACGACAAATACCCTGCCGCCGGTTCACCTTAACAACAACTTAAAGTATAAGAGGTTCAAAAACAAAAAACCCCTTGTGGAAGCAAGGGGTTTTGAATATTCTCAATAGCTTTTCTTACCTGTTTGTATCAGTTTTTACAGCACTATCTTTTCCGGCTTTATTAATAATGGTAGGATTGCCTTCTGTATTTGGTTTTGTTTGTAATTCCGGGGCATATCTTTTCTCAATAACCCCCAATACTTCCAGCATTATCTCATTAATAGGAGCCTCAGACCTTTCAAAGCCATTAAAGAGTTCGGGTCTGCTGTCGCGGATATAATCGTAATACTTCTTTTGTTGTTCCAGATCTTTGCGGATATTCTGTCTTACTTTCTCCGCCAGTTCTTTTTTGCCAGCTTTATAACAGGCTTCCAGGTACATAAGGCCAGTCTGGTTGTGCCCATTGTAACGGCTTACCAGTGCATAAGGCAAATTATCGGGATCGATACCTTTTTCAACTTTGTCAATCAGTTTCTGGGCATCTTCTTTTCTTCCCGCATCGGCAAGGTTACCGGCTGCCTCGGCATACAAAGCCCGGAGATTTAGAATGTGGCGGCGGTTCTCTTCGTCGAAATAAACACCTTTTTTATCAGCCCCGCCAAATTCATATTTCTTCAGAAGATTGTTGAACAGGGTATCTGTATTGTTATCCTTAATTTGAGTACCACCTAAACGCATCTGGCGCAACGCCTGATGAGTTACCCAGTTTTCCTGCGGCTGTTTGGTAACAACCGGAACAAGGCGGTAGGAAAGACCGTCTTTACGGAGATATTGCCCAAAACCTAACTCGCCAAAGGCTGAAGTGAAGTAGATAGGACGTTTCCATCCGTTTGCAGCGTTTGTGGCTATAATGTTCAGAATGATGAAATCGCTGCGGACAAGACCCTGGTCGAGTTTGCTTTGCGGTATTTCAAATTTTAATTCAGACAAGACGCTATCTGTCGGGTTTACAACACCATTTTTCCTTGCCTGCTCCACATTTACCGGCACTTTGAATTTAGCTACAGGGAAACTTCCGAAACCAACATCACGACCAGTTTCTTTGTCAATGTTTGTTTTGCCTAATACATTCTTCATTACATCGTACAGGTCATAATATTCATTTGCATCACCCTGTAAACGATAACGGAGAAATTCCCTGTTATGTCCTTCAATTTGTTCGGGTGACCATAAGACATCCAGCGAATCGGCCTGGTTTACTTTATAGCGAAGCTGGTTGATATACCAGTCAATACCCAATAAGCTGTTATTAATAACACGGATGTCAGGGCGAATACCTTCCACTTCCTGGGCATACCACAGCGGGTAAGTATCATTATCACCAAATGTGAAGATGACAGCATTAGGAGCACAGCTTTCCAGGTAGTCTTTCGCCATGTCAGGAGCTGTTGTTTTTCTGCTCCGGTCATGGTCATCCCATTCCTGTTGTGCCATTAATAATGGAACGGCTAAACAAATAACTGTTGTTGCAAGATTAAGTGTCCTGTCATTCTGCCCACCAGATGAAATGGCTCTGGCAAGATAAGTAACACCAGCTGTTACGGCCGCATATAAAGCAGCAGCAAAAAGGGATGTCATCAATGCGGCGCCTCCGGGTCCGGGGAAGCAACTCATGAAAGTAATCGAGAAAGTCAGCGTACTTCCATATATCAGCATATTCTGGAACGTCAGTTTATCTGCTTTTTCTTTTGCAAGTTTTACGAATGCAACAACAGCCAGTCCAATCCATACTGCAAAGGCATAGAAAGAGCCAACATAAGCATAGTCCCGTTCACGGGGCTGGTTACCCGGTTGGTTCAGGTAGAGTACAACGGCAACGCCTGTCATAAAGAACAGCAGGAAATTCACCACCCAGTCTTTCTTGTTCCTCAAAAATTGAAAAACGCAACCAATGATGCCTAGCACAAACGGCAGCATGAACAATGTATTACGGGCTTTATTTTTCTTAATACTGTCCGGCATCATGTTTTGATTGCCGAGGCGCTGGTTGTCTACAAAGGAGAATCCTGTGAGCCAGTTTCCATCCCGTTTGTTACCGAGGCCCTGTATATCGTTTTGTTTACCTGCAAAATTCCACATGAAGTATCGCCAATACATATGGCTCATCTGGTAACTGAAGAACCAAACCATATTGTCGCCGTATGTTGGGGCCTGGTATTTACCCTGCTGATCCTGCGGAAGGTCTAACCATTCCGAGTAAAATTCAGCATGGTATTGGTCATTGCTGGGATCCCATACCCTCGGGAAAAGCTGCATGTCGCTGCTTTTATACACCGGCTTCTTTTCAACGCCAATTGGGATATACCTGTTTTTACCTTTCACATATTTCATTTCTCCATCTTTCAGCTTCACATATCCATCTTCTCCATATTCGTATTCGGCTGCAAAGTGAGGGCCGTATACAAGCGGCGCTTCGCCATATTGTTCACGGCTCAGGTAGTAAACAAGGTTAATTGGATTATCAACATTGTTCATGTCAATCGTAGGATTGGCGTTGGAGCGGATCATTGCGGTGAAATACATGAAATATCCTATCATCATGAAAGCATAGCACCACAGAGAAAGCTTTAATATTTTTAAAGCACCGGGTTTTAAAAAATATCCGATGGTGGAGGCCACAGCAGCCACAAGAAGGAATTTAAAGACTTTTGCGCCATCTGATCCAAGGCTTACAATAAGCGGAAGGAATGATAAGCCAAGGAATAGTATAAAGAATGTAATTAATTTTGGCTGCGAAATGTTTTTTTCATTTAGTCTCAATGCCCATGCAATAAGTGCTGCTAATGCAAGGAAGTAGATGGCAAACCCTGAGAAGAATGGCAGTTTTAATGTATTTACAAAGAAAACGTCAAATATACCAGCCGCCTTCATTGAGTATTGAATAACGGCTAATTGTACCAGTCCTGTTATCAGACAGCCGATTATAAATGCAATAATTGCACCTTTTGTGCTGGCTTGATAACGACGGTAGTAATAGATCATTACTATGGCCGGGATACTTAACAAGTTCAACAAGTGAACACCGATGGACAGACCCATCATAAAGAAAAGGAAAACAATCCAGCGGTCGCTTCTTGCCCGGGCATGCGGATCGTTACCTGCATGTTCGTCTGCATGTTCCCATTTAAGCATAGCCCAGAATACTAATGCTGTAAAGAAAGACGACAAGGCATATACCTCACCTTCAACAGCACTGAACCAGAATGAATCACTAAATGTATAAGCCAATGCACCAACTGCACCAGCAGCCATGGTAGTGAATGTTTGTGAAGAAGTCAATTGCTCTCCTGCAGTTACAAACATCTTGCGGGCAAAGTGAGTGACACTCCAGAAAAGGAATAAGATAGTACCTGCACTGGCCAGGGCACTCATAAAGTTGACAGCACTGGCAGCGGTATGTCCATTATCTCCGAAAAGGATAATAAAGAAACGGCCCAGTAATACAAACAGCGGCGCACCAGGAGGGTGGGGCAACTGCATTTTATCAGCACTGGCAATGAATTCGCCGGTATCCCAAAGGCTTCCTCTTGCCTCACGGGTAAGAAAATAAGTGCCTAAAGCAATGAGGAACACCGCCCATCCGGTAATGTTATTGACTTTTCTAAAGTTCATAAAGGGTTGGTTTTGAAAGAAAGCAAAAATAGGGATATTCAGTTCACAGTCAGCAGGTGATAATCGGCTGTTTTTCAGTAGAAAATCCTAAAGATGAAGGACGGTTTCAAGCCTATTCAAAGTAAACTTTAATAGTTTGGTAGGAAAGTTGCCCCTGCCTGATTTTTTCAGAGAAGCCTTTTAATCCGAAGAGACCGGCTGCATTTCCTTTATTGATGGCAATTTCAAGATAGCCTGCACTATTGAAAAGGGCCAGTTTTTCGCCTTCAGCCACATCCGCATAGCTTTCACTAATGCGGTCAATCACCTCATCTCTTTTAAAAACAATGCGGAAACTTCTGCCTTTTCGTTGTTCCTCGAACTGTTCGTGGGTGATATTGACTATTACATTCTCAAAACTGTCTATGAAGATGATTTGCCCCTCGATCGAATTGTTGTCAAGGGTTGGTCTGAGGTGTCGTTTCTCCAGGTATTTGACATCAGGAACACCGATACTCATGATTGATTCTCCATTTACAAGTTGATTTACCACTTTCCCCATAACAGACGTAAGGTGAGTGGTGTTTTTTATTGCTGTTTTTTCCAGTGGTATCCCAATCACTATTTCCGGTGTTTCTTCCAGTATCATGGTAAGCAAGCCATTGTCTGCACAAATGAGGTATTGGTTTTTATGAAATGCCAACAGCAATTGTTCGGGTTTTTTCTCAAATAAATTGACCAGTATAAGGTGATAAGTAAAATCAGGAAAATTCTTGATAGCACTCTGGCACACATAAGCTGCCTGCGGGTAATTGAACGGAGGGATATTGTGCGATATGTCTATGATTTGGAAATCGGGGTTCAGGTGCAATAACTGTGCTTTTACTGCCCCCACCAGGTAGTCTGGGCTGCCAATATCAGATGTAAGGGTTAGTAAGGGCAAGACAGTATATAGTTTATGGGTTGCAGGTTATACTTTTCTATTTTACAAGTTTACCATCTTTAAAGAAGAATTTATACGTCAGTTTGTCGGCAAGTTTTGGAAAGAATTTTTGCATAAACACAGTTCTCTTGCCGGTAAATGTCAATACAAGAGTCCTTTTCTTTTTTTCGATGGCCCTTAAAATATGTCTGGCACATTCTTCTGCTGTCATCATCTTACTTTCATCCATAGGAGTGTCGCCGTGTGATGCGCCGTCTTTATTCAATGCGGCATTGCGGATATTTGATGTGGTGAAGCCCGGACAAACCCACATTACATGTACTCCATCGGCCATCAATTCTGTTTTAATAGCTTCAAGCCAGCCCTGTACTGCAAATTTGCTGGCAGAGTAGCCGCTTCTTCCAGGAAGGCCCCTGTAACCGGCAATGGATGAAACGCCAACAATGGTACCTTTTCTTGCAATGATAGAATTCAATGCATATTTAGTGCAGTTTACAGTGCCATAAAAATTAATATCCATCACCTTATGAATGACATCCGTATTCGCTTCTTTTAATAAAGCCCTCATTGAAACACCGGCATTGTTAATAAGTATATCTATCCCTCCAAAAGCCTTGATGCTGGTTTCCATAAAACGACGACAATCGTTTTCACTGCTTACATCAGCCACCATAGTATGGAGGTATGCCGAAGGATGTTCTGATTGCAGGCGATAAAGCTTATCGTGGCTACGTCCACAGGTGGCTACTTTAGCCCCAACAGCTATTAAGGCATCAACAAGAGCTTTTCCTATTCCCTCTGTTCCACCGGTTACTACTACTACTTTGTCTTTAAAATATGCTGACATAAGTAAATGATTATTGTTACAAACCTACTTTAAAATTAGGCAATATGAAAAGCAGAAGAAACGAAAAAGCCTCCGGACGGAGGCTTTTTGGTGATCCCGCTGGGACTCGAACCCAGGGCCCCAACATTAAAAGTGTTGTGCTCTACCAACTGAGCTACGAGATCAACCTTTCCTTTTTAGGGAGTGCAAAAATACAGTCTCCAGCCTTTTGTGCCAAAAGTTTTTCCATTAATTATCAACAGTTTTTTGCCGGTTTCGGGAAGTTATTGTGAATTAACTGAAGTTTCAGGCCGTTCTTTGTTTTCCGTATCAGACCTAAACAACAGTTTCACCAGTATTTTTCCAGATAGCAATAATTTATAAGCAAATAATCAGGAAAGTTCTTCCTTCATCTTTTGCATAACATCTTTTTCAATCATGATCTGTGCAAGATGTATCATATTCATAAAGGCTTTGGCGCCAGATATACCATGACCGATGATTACTGGCTTGGCCACCCCGAGAACAGGTGTGCCGCCATAATTTTCAAAATTGAACCGTTCGAAGAATTCTTCTGTCATTTTTTTAGCCTGACTTATCTCATACAATGACTCAGCCATTTTAAGAATGATGTTGCCGGTGAATCCTTCACACACCATTACATCGGCCTTGCTCTGCAAAACATCACGGCCTTCTATATTGCCAATAAAATTGATGTGTTTGTTCGTTTTTAAAAGGGGATAAGTTGCCTGTGCCAGCAGGTTGCCTTTCCCTTCCTCTTCACCAACATTTATCAGGCCTACTTTTGGGTTGTCAATCCCCAGGATAAGTTGAGCATATACAGAACCCATGATGGCAAACTGATTCAGCTGCTCGGGTTTGCAATCAGCATTTAATCCAACATCCAGCAAGAGTCCTGTGCCGCCATCAGCTTTTGGAACAATGCTTGAGATTGTTGGCCTGATAACACCTTCCAGTGCTTTTATGCTGAACAAAGCCCCGACCAACATTGCGCCGGTATTACCTGCACTGATGAATGCATCCATTTTGCCTGAAGCAAGCAAATGAAATCCGATGGCAATGGATGATTTCTGTTTTTCTTTTAATGCTTTAGTGGGATGTTCATGCATATCAATTACCTGTTCAGCATGAACTACTTTAAGATGATCTGAGGAAACCTTGTGTTCAGTAAGTAAAGTATCGAGTTGTGCTTTGTTACCAATCAGTATCAGCGTTGCAGGAATATTATGGTTGGACAGGTAAAGTTGTATTCCCTTCACTGCTTCCAGCGGAGCAAAGTCGCCACCCATCATATCTATGCCAATATTCATTTATCTGCTGAAATAAGGATTCTTGAAGTGTTTGACAAAACAACAAATTCCAAATTCCATCTTGACAATTTAGTCAAATGGATTTGGAATTAAAAATATGCAGTGTAAGAGCAATATTACCTGGCCTTCAAAGGAGCTTTCTCAGCTACAACTTTCCCTTTGTAGTACAATTTACCTTCACTTACATGGGCACGGTGGCGAACATGTGTTTCACCTGTTGCTCCGTCGGTTGTTAATGTAGCAGCAGTAGCTTTATAATGCGTTCTGCGTTTTGCACTTCTTTGCTGACTGTGTCTGCGTTTGGGATTTGGCATAACTCAACTATTAAAATTCAAAAATATCTTTTACTCTAAGTCTTTAAATTTTTCCAATCCTTTCCAGATTGGGTTCTCTTTTACTTCAGTTTTTTCAGGCTCCATTTTCTTCAGCAGGTCAAGTGCTGTGGCATTGCAATAAGGGCCATCCATCTTTTCAAAATCACAGGTTTTTTGCATCGGGATGGAAAGATTGATAAACTCATAGATCCAGTTGGCCACATCAACATGGCTGTCGCCTTGTGCGATGTAATACATATCCGGATCGTCTTCCTGTTCATTCATCAGTTCTGGTTCTTCCACCATTTTTACTGTGATGTTGAATTCATCCCACAGTTCTAATGGCAGATTACTATTGCAACGGTCGCAGGTTACTTCCAATGTTCCGCCAATCTCAAACTTGAGTAACATAAAGCTGCTTTTCTTATCAAGCGACAGCTTTACATTGGCTTTGCAGTTGCGGAAGTCCTGCTGTTGGAATGCCTCAAAGAACTTATCATTTATCGAATAGCTGTACTCATGAACCCCGGGTTTCAATCCCACAAAAGCTATCTCAAACTCCCGGCGGCGGCTCATTTGTCAACTTTTTAAAGAGTGTGCAAAGGTAGGGGAATAAACGGACTTTTTCAGGCTGTTTTTCGATTATTTTTGCCCTTCTGTACCGGCTTAACAGCCTGATTTTGAAGATAATTAAAATTTGAAAGTTTGCAACAGTTTTTAACCCGTTTATTTGCCCGCCTTATGAAGAGCTGGAGTTGGGTGCTGCTGATAGTATTCTCCATCCTTATTAAGTGGGCCTCCTGGTACCCAGGTTGGGTAGAAAGAAACTACAGCCAGGGGGTGTATCCGGTGATTGCCAAAGTACAACGCTTTCTTTTTGGCTGGGCTTCTTTTAGTATAGGAGATCTGTTTTACGGGTTTTTAATTCTTGTCATCTTATATAAAACCTTTCAGTTTTTTAAGGCAATCATTAAAAAGCGGTTTACCCGCCAGTATTTTGTAGCAGGCCTACAGCAAGTTATCTTTTTCTTTCTGTTTGTGTATGTATTCTTCAATCTGCTATGGGGATTGAACTACAATCGCCGCGGCATCGCTTATCAACTGGAACTTGATGTAAAGGAATATTCGCTGGCTGATCTTGACACATTGACCAATGTTATTCAAAAAAGGGTGAATTACTATGCAGCCTTTGTAACTGAGGCACAGCGGGATTCATTTGATAAAAAAAATATGCTGTTTGGGGGTGCTGTAGAAGCATACAAAGAAGTGGCAAAGCAATATTCGTTCTTGAAATACAACCCGAAATCAATCAAGCCATCGTTGTTCAGCTATTTGGGAAACTACCTCGGCTTCCAGGGATATTATAACCCTTTTTCGGGGGAAGGGCAGGTAAATACAACCGTGCCTCGTTTTTTAGAGCCTTATGTGACCACACATGAAATGGCACATCAACTCGGTTATGCAAAAGAAAATGAAGCAAACTTTGTTGGATTTCTTGCTTGCCGGGCTTATAACTCAAATGTATTTCGCTATTCAACTTACTACGATATGTACAATTATGCAGTTGGTGAAGTATTCAGGCGGGATACTGCTCTTGCAAAAGCCTACCAGCAAAGAGCACATATGCAGGTATTGAAAGATCAAAAGGAATTCAGGGATTTTTATCGCCGTTATAAAAATCCGATCGAGCCAATTGTAATGTGGGGTTATGGCCACTTTTTAAGAGCCAATAACCAACCTGCCGGTAAAAGGAGTTATAACGAAGTTGTTGCCTGGCTCATTGCTTACTACAAGAAGTTTGGAGTTGAGGCACTCTAAACAAAATATTCCTTGAGTTGTTGTAAATACATGAACAACATCTCAAAGCTTGTCATTTCAATAGCTATTCCAGTTGCAATAGGCGCAACGGCCGGATTCTTTACTGTTACAGGTGTTGGCAGTTGGTATCAAGCTATTAATAAACCTTCCTGGAATCCTCCGGGTTGGGTGTTTGGTCCTGTTTGGACAATGTTGTATATAATGATGGGAGTTTCACTTTACCTCGTCTGGAAATCTGGCAATAGCATTCACCTGAAAAGGACAGCTATTGGATTATTTGCAGTTCAATTGATATTGAATTTCTTTTGGTCATTTATCTTTTTTGATCAGCAACAACCAGGCTGGGCATTTGTGGAGATAATTGCTATGTGGGTCTTTATCTTGCTTACGATTTTCGCTTTTGCAAAAGTTAATAAAACGGCTGCCTGGTTACTGGTGCCCTATATCAGTTGGGTCAGTTTTGCGACGATACTTAATTATACAATCTGGAAGCTTAATAATTAATATTAAAATTTATTCTTCCACATCATGCTCTCTACTGGCTTATCGGGCTGATTACTATACTTGGAATTTTTCTTTTGGTTGTATTTAATTTCGATCTCTCCATCAACCGGGAAGTAGATCAATTGTCCGATCGGCATGCCTTTGTAAACTTTTACGGGTTGTTTTACGGAGATCTCCAGCGTCCAGTTGCCACAAAAACCCACATCACCCTTTCCGGCAGTCGCATGGATGTCAATACCAAGGCGGCCAGTAGATGATTTGCCTTCCAGGAAAGGAACATGTGCATGGGTCTCGGTATATTCTTCTGTAACACCGAGATAAAAAATATGCGGGTATAAAACAATGCCTTCATCCGGTATTTCGAAATAGTCGATCTGGTTGTGCTTTTTCGCATCGATCATATGTTCTTTGTACGTAGCCAGGGTCTTTCCAAGATGAACATCGTAGGAGTTGCTGCCCAGGCATTCCCTGTTGTAAGGAACAACTTTGATAGTGCCCTTTTCTATTTCTTCTAATATCCGTGTGTCAGAAAGTATCATTATCTATCTTCGGTTTTATTAATGCGGCAAAGTAACCATGAAAAGCTGACGAATGCCTGTTTTTTTTCAACATCAAATCAACGAAAATACCCGGCTGGGGGTGTGGAAGATCGAAGAAACAGAAGAGTTCTTCAAAGGCAATGTACCCCTGCACCGGGAGGTGACACATCCGCATAAGCGGTTGCAACACCTGGCGGGTCGCTTTTTGCTGCAATTCCTTTTCCCCGACTTTCCTTATCAGTTAATTGAGATCGCTGATACCCGGAAACCCTTTTTACCAGACGAGCAGTACCATTTTTCAATTTCGCATTGTGGTGATTATGCTGCAGCGATTGTAAGCAGGGATAAAAGGGTGGGAATAGATATAGAGATACCTGTTGAAAAGATTAGCCGGATTATGTACAAATATCTCAGTGCAAAAGAGCATGAGCTTTTTAATCTTGTTCCGGGTGCAGAAAGCAGTGCAGAAATAATGTCGTATGATGAACCTACATTACTTTGGTCAGCCAAAGAATCTGTCTTCAAATGGTACGGCAACGGTGGGGTTGATTTTCGCCGGGAAATTCAACTGCAAAAACAGCATGAAGGGACTAATATTATAGATTGTTTCTTTTCTAAAACGGAAACAGAACTGGCTATCCATTATCGCCAGTTTGATGGTTTGGTGCTGGCCTGGGTGATGAGCTAATCAAGCAATTGGTCATCGTTAACATCACCCGGTAAATTCAGATCAACGTCTGTGCCAGAGATACCTTCTATAGAACCACGGACATGAGCAGCACTAAGCAGCACTTTCTCTAATTGTTTTTCCCTTGCCTTCCACAGTTTTTCCATCGCATCTCTTTCTTTTTGTATGGATAACCTCATACTCATAAAACCTTCACGGATAGCCTGCCATTGTTCGGCAAATTCACGACTGGTGAGATAGTTATACAGCAGGTGCATTTTGTCGCCTTTATTTTCCTGGCTTTTTAACGAGGCAGCTATTTTTATTATGCTATCCCGCAACATCTGGACGATTGGTTTTACTTCTGCGAAACTGCATATCCATATACCATCCTTTTCTCCGAAACTGTTCATGTCTTTTGGTAATGCCTGTGTTACTATTACCGCTACATCAGCCCCCTGGCTACGCATATCGGTTTTTAGTTTTTCTATCCAGTCGTTGGCGAAGTCTTTGGTTCTTTTGCTTTCAAAAATGATTTTACCGCATTCCTGTCCAAGGTTGTTTCGAACGGTTTGGATGCAATCAGCCCCACGAACTCCTTTGCCTACCTCCGTAATTATGTCAAAAGGAAATGCAGATTTCAGCATTTCTTCCAAAGCAAGTTCCTGTACTTCTCCCTGCAATTGCATGGAGCCTTGTTCAGACTTGCGACGCATTTCTTCGGCCAATTTTTTCTGATCGTCTAATTGTTTCTCCAGTTCTTTCAACCGCATCTGGTATTCAGTATCCTTCAGCGAGTTTTTTTCTGCTTCTTCTTTCCTGATGATCTCCGATAGTTTATTTCTCTCTTCCAATAGCATTCTTTGAAGCTGGATCTCAATTTCTTTTTCTTTATTCAACAGATCCTGTTCCTTTTTCAGAAATTCCAGTTCCCTTTGCCGGGAGAGCCTGAGCTTTTCTTCATTCTCTTTATTGTTTTGTTCTAACAGCCTGAGTTTGTTTTCAAAATCGCCGCTGATATTCTTTCTGATATTTGCTTCCAGGGATTGCTGTAATTGCTTTTTCTCTTCTTCCAGCTTTTGTTGAAATTCTTCGTTCTTCTTCTTTTGCCAGTCGGCTGCTTTAGAACGCAGTTCTTTTTCTACTTCTTCCCGTATAGCATCATTAGGTTCAAATTGGTGACCGCAATTAGGACATTTTATTTCGGTTGGCATGGCATTAAATGCTTTAGGTCAAATCTAAATAAAAGGTGCTTATTTCTTATTTTTAAAATCTCCAGCTAATCATGAAATATAAACCCACCATTATTGGAATAGTTGCCTGGCTTTTTTTGGCTGGCTGTTGTATTAACACAATTTCAAACTATAAACAGCTTTCTTCTGGCGAAGGTTGGGGTATGGTTGGTATGATTGGCCTCGCAGGGATAGGAGTGGCAGGATTGGTTATTGACCTGATAATCCAGCTATTCAGGCAAAAAAAGTGAAGACATAAAAAAAGCGACTTAAGTCGCTTTTAAAAAGTGCCCCGGAACGGAGTTGAACCGTTACGGCCATTGCTGGCCACAGGATTTTAAGTCCTGCGTGTCTACCAATTCCACCACCAGGGCAACCAAAAAAAATCCCTCCGCCGTAGGAGGAAGGATTTTTGGAGCGGAAGACCGGGCTCGAACCGGCCACCCCGACCTTGGCAAGGTCGTGCTCTACCAAATGAGCTACTTCCGCATATTAATTGTCATCTGACGTAACCTTAACCCAACCAGTAAAAACTGCTTTTAGCTAAGATTATGACTAACGATGTAAAGAACTAAGGGGTCGCAAAAATAGGGCTTAGGCCCTTTTTAAAAAAATTTTAGCGGAACTTATTTATACTTGGGAGTGTATAAGCTGCTTTCCTGAACCGGCACATCCGGCTTGTCATAACGTTTGGTATACAGCATATAGCAACCACCGAAAACAAAAGCTACGATACATGCCACCTGCAGGTAAAAAAGGAAGGCAGAAGAAGATACCCAGTTATGAGTGAAATCCTTATCCTGAATTTTTTGAAGTTCCTGCTGGTATTCCTGTTGATTGTCCATAAGGGAATTTTGTGCTGCAAAAATAAGGGTTCGTTATAAAAAATCACTTTGTTTTTCTCACAATTTCAGTAAAAGATTTTTTCTTTTTGACAAAATGCTGCCATGCTATATTCTTTTGCAAATAACCGGACAGGCTCCCCTTTTTTACAACCGGGAAAACACTTTTCTTTTGATAGAAGAGCCACCATTTTACAAAAGCCACCTGCGCCCTTAGGATTGCAATGAAATATCCTCTGTCACCTGATAGTAAGCCTTTCCATGCAGAAAGAGCATCAAGAAAATTCCTTACAGGCATAATCCATAGCTTTTTTGAGAATGGCAGATTCTTCGACAGCATTATCCTGTTATTTCTGAAATTCAGATAGGTCTTTAGTGAGTTGCCTTTTGGTAATGTGCCTCCACCAACATGATAAACAACAGATGCCGGGCAGGAATAGATAGCATGACCGGCTAATTGTATCCGCCAGCACAGATCAATTTCCTCCTGGTGTGCAAAAAAGTATTCATCAAAGCCTTTGGCTTCACGAAAGACAGCCGGACGAATGAATAGCGCAGCGCCACTTGCCCAAAAAATTGGTTCTGATTGATCGTACTGCCCTTTATCTTCTTCAATAATATCAAATACCCTTCCTTTGGCAAATGGGTAACCATACTTATCCAGCCATCCGCCTGCTGCACCGGCATATTCAAACATTTTTTTATTGCTGCAGGACAGAATTTTTGGTTGACAGGCTGCAATCCTCTTGTTGTTTTCCAGCAGATTAACCATCGGTTGCAGCCAGTCAGGGTTTACTTCCACATCAGAATTCAGCAGAACGTAGTAATCTGCCTCTACCTGTTTTAATGCTTCATTATATCCTTTTGCAAAACCATAGTTTTCTGTGAAGCGGATAATCCGGATTGAAGGATATTTTTTTTCGAGAAAATCAATGGAATCGTCTGTTGAACCGTTGTCTGCAACAATCACATCATAATTGGCATAGGTGGTCGACAGCACTGATGGAAGAAATTGTTCGAGATACTTTCTTCCGTTCCAGTTCAGTATTACAATCGAAACTTTAGGCGAGAGGTTCAAAGTGCTGTAAATATTTAATCAAAAATAAGGTAAGCCGGTTTATCCTTGTTAAATTCGAAATATGTTTAGGCAAATGTTTAACTGGAGAACAGTGCTGGCGTTGATTGCCATCTTTATCGTAAGTGGTACTATTTTTTATTCGCAATACCTGGCGAGGAAAATCGCAAAGGAAGAGCGGTTAAAGGTTGAGCAGTGGATAAAGGCCAGCCAGTTCATATTGACCTCACCGCCTGACGCTGATCTCAGGATTGCTTCGATGATAGTTACTGAGAATACTTCAATACCTATCATTGAAACAAACGAAAATGATAGTGTTACCCAGCATATCAATCTTGATTCGGCAAAAGCAACTAATCTTCCTTATGTCGAGAAAAAGTTGAAACAGTTCAAATCCCAGCATAAAGCAATTGAGTGGCCGGATCCTAACAACCCAGCAAAAAAGAATTTATATTATTACGGCGATTCAAGATTGTTGAATGAAGTTCGTTATTACCCCATTGTTCAGTTAGCTATTGTTGCATTGTTTATTTTGATTACAATCCTCTCACTGCGCAGTAGCTTCAGGTCTGTCCAAAACCAGGTGTGGGCTGGTATGGCAAAGGAAACCGCTCATCAGTTAGGCACGCCGGTATCATCATTGGAAGGTTGGGTGGAAATGCTGAAGGAAAGTTCTGGTAACGAAAAGATTGTTCTGGAGCTTAGCAAAGATGTTGACAGGCTAAGATTGGTATCCGATCGTTTTGGAAAAATCGGCAGTACCCCACACCTGGAAGAAATTGACCTGGTGAGCCAGATCAACAGTATGGTGGATTATATGAGGAAGAGAGCTACCGGGAAAATCAATTTTTCTGTAAATACTCATGGGCAGCAGCAAATTATCGGCATGGTTTCGGCCCCGCTATTTGATTGGGTGATTGAAAATCTTTTAAAAAATGCCTTAGATGCAATGGAAGGAAAGGGCAGTATTACAGTGGATATTAACAGTGATATAAAAGGAGTTTATATTGAAATAACAGATACGGGAAAAGGAATCAGTAAGCAAAACATCACCAGGGTTTTTAAGCCCGGGTTTACAACGAAGAAAAGAGGATGGGGGCTGGGACTGAGCCTCTCCCGCCGTATTATTGAACAATACCACAAAGGGCAAATCTTTGTGAAGCATTCAGAAATTGGAAAAGGAACTACATTCAGAATTGTTCTGAAAAAATAAACCTCTTACATTTGCAGTCCCTTAAAGGTTGCCCAGGTGGCGAAATTGGTAGACGCACTACTTTGAGGTGGTAGCGCCGGAAACGGTGTGCTGGTTCGAATCCAGTCTTGGGCACAAAAGCGAAGTTTATGCTTCGCTTTTTTCTTTATCTGCTACCATTTTCATCCATCTTCTCGCTTTGCTGTTTGCAGATTTCAGTAATACTTTTTTGCTATGCCGTATTTTGATTTGAAAATTTTTTAACAATTGATATTCATTAAATGTTTTTGGCAGGTAATCTTTTCTGAAATGCCGGAGCCTTACATCAAGAATTTCATGGTCTTGCCAGTTGCCCAGATCATCCAGAATGCTATGCAACTCTTTTAGATGCCATGAGGCCTCTAAGTTTTCATCAGCGAATAAGGGTATCCAGTAATAAATTTCTTTAAGATTTTTTCTTACAAGGTGAGGCCGACGGAGATTATTCTTTGTTTCTGCCACAGATGAATAAATAATTGCCTTCAGGCTCCCGGCAAAACTGTTATCATCTGAAAGAGTGCTGTCTTCTTTTAATAACAATGCTACTTTGGCCAGATCTTTTTTATGATAACGGTGTACGTCCTGGTTAGCCCAGGCTCTTGTTGTTTTTAAAAGCGACTGCAGGTAATACCTGAATTCTTTACAGGAGCAATCAGTTTCTTTTTCATAACTAATTGTTTGTGTCAGGCATATTTCAATGTCCCGGTGTCTGCCAAGAATGTCGAACAGGTTTTTGGTATTGTTGAACAGGAATTCCCAGTCAGGTTCTTTTTTTAATACCATATAGAGACTCAGAAAAGCCCGGAGTTTTTTGGTAGCAACCCTTATATCATGAACAGCATTAGTATTGATGTGTTGCTTAAGCAAAGCAAGATTGAGATCAAAATCCTTTTTTGATATCTTCCAATGTTGTAATATGGCAGGATTTGCCTGCATGCTATCTTTTTTCGAAGCGGCCTGTTTTTTCTTTTATCTTGATTTGATAAACGACTGCTGTAAAACCACTGGTTTCTCTTCTTTCATGGCTTTCAACCGGTTCTAGAGGATGGGCTGTTTCGCTGGTCATAAATGGTTTCATCCGGTCAATCAACTTTTCCATGGCTTCCTTCGCTTCTTTGCCTTTCAGTTCCTCAAAAGTTCCCCAAAGGATCACACTTTGCCAATTGGCCATATTCTGCATATTATCCACTTCAAAGCATACTTCCGGATTTTTTCGCATCATCTGCAGTTTTAATCCTTCCCGGGTATGGCAGATTATCCTGTCCGCATCATATACATAAGTAACCGGAACTACATAAGTCCTGTTTTCTGCGTGACAACCAATTCTGCCGGAAACCTGACTGTGCAGCAACGCATCAATTTGTTTGTCATTCAGCACTCCGAGCATACAACATTTATTTACCTGTAAGGTATTACAAGCTGAAAGAAATGACGATGAGCCTCGTCAGAAAATAGGATGATTTATTACATAAATACGTTATTGACCGAATGTATAGCTGTACTCGATCTTGCCAGTAAGTTGTTTGTCATCATTAAAAAGGGCTTCTTTGGTTTTCAAACCCCTTTCATCGAAAATATACCGCCAGATAAGGTATCCAAGATTAATGCTGGAAGTGGTGGTGATTTTTTGAATGATACGATCATTGTCATCATATTCAAATAAAATATCTGGCAGAAGTTTTTTAGCTTTTGTGTTGTAGCGAACTATGTCAGTAAGCCTTCCTTTATCATCATAATAATAGTGGATGACCCCTGTTTCAATTCCTCTTCGGAACGTCTTTTCATCACCAGTATTTCCGTTTTCATCCGGTGTAAAGCGGATTTCCAGGCTATCAGTATTATTTATGATACGCCACATTTTTTCTGGCTTGCCTGAAGTATTGTAGATCCATTGATGAACTTCTGTCTGATTAAAGTCGTTAGCCGTGTCTTTTATAGCATTTTGCACCTTGCTTATCCTGCCATTTGCATCATATTGATAGGTTGTGATACTTTGAACTGCGGAGGAAGAATCTGACATGCTTATCACTCTTGCCTGGTTGTCAAAATGGGAATAGATTACAGTTCTGTTCAGGTTAGTAATAGCCGTAACTTTTAAGGCCATACCTTTTTCCTTAACTTCCTGGAACTCGGTAAAATCACCTGCCTTTACTCCCCGCTGATCATAGCCAGTTGCTGATACGGTCTTTACTTTGTTGGCCAGGTAGTCTTTCATTAGCCTGTTTGTTTCCTGGGTGCCGATAATATCGTTGTAATAATATTGTGCCTTAAGGGCAACCGAACAAAGGAGTGAAAGGGGGAGTAAAATGTTTTTCATGCTTGTGATATTGCTTTTGCTGTTCAAAGTTACCTTAATTGTTCAGTAACGAAAAAGAAAGGGTTCTTGTATTTTTTTGTACTTATTTTTAAGAAAAAATTGCATTGTCTCATATCGAGCAACGAAAAGAAAAGGACTGCCTGAACTGCGGAACGATTGTACAGGGCCGCTATTGTCAGAATTGCGGCCAGGAAAATGTTGTGCCAAAGGAAACCTTTTGGCACATGGTCACACATTTTTTTTACGATATCACTCACTTTGACAGCAGTTTCTTTCATACCATCCACCACTTAATTTTAAAACCCGGGTTTTTATCAAAGGAATATATGATTGGCAGGCGGGCCAGCTACCTGCACCCGATAAAAATGTATGTTTTTTCATCTGCTATTTTCTTCTTATTATTTTTTTCGTTTTTTACGCCTGCAATTAATGGGCCTGCAGACCTCAACCTGCCTATTTCAGCTGCTGAGAGAGTAACGTACATTAAAAGGTTGCAAAATGCTTTGCAAAAAGATACTGGTAATGTAAAGTTGAAACAAAGCCTTGCTTATGCAAAGGACACCAGCCATACCGTTACATTGCGAGATATGTTTGAGTTTGAAGGAGAGGGAATTATCTCATTTGGCAGCCAAAATTATAATAGTTGGGAAGCTTATGATTCAGTTCAAAAACTAAAACCTGAAAAAGAAAGGGACGGCTGGTTGATTCGAAGGTTAGCAAAGAAGGGAATTGAGATCAATAAAGCGTACCGTCAGGATCCCAAGGGTACAACGAAGAAATTTGTGAATAGTATACTTCACCGGTTGCCATATATGCTGTTTCTTTCACTGCCTTTATTTGCACTTATATTACGGCTGGTATATATCCGCCGGAAGCAGTTCTATTTTGCTGATCATGGGGTGTTCACTATCCATCTTTATGTATTTACTTTTATATTACTTCTGTTGGTGTTTGCAATAGGTAAGCTGGGAGATGCTACCGGCTGGGGTTTCCTGGATTATACGGTCGGGCTGCTGGTTCTTCTTTTGTTCTTTTACCTGTTTAAGGCAATGAAGAATTTCTACGGGCAGAAACTGGGGAAAACATTTTTAAAATTTCTTTTAGTGGCGTTCATCTCACTTTTTATGATGCTGATACTGTTTGTTCTTTTTATGTTCTTCTCTGCAGTTACTTTTTAAATATATAAACTATGAATTCTACGAACGGGGATGCTTTTTTACGGTTAGTAAAGATCATGGATGAATTAAGAGAGCAATGTCCCTGGGACCGAAAGCAAACGATTCAGTCGTTAAGACAAATGACGATTGAAGAAACTTATGAACTGGCTGATGCTATTACTGAGGAAGACTGGAAAGGTATTAAAGAGGAACTGGGGGATATGATGTTGCACATAGTTTTTTATGCGAAGATCGGCAGCGAACAAAAACAGTTTGAGCTTCACGAGGTGATCGATGGTATTTGTGAAAAACTAATTGCCCGGCATCCGCATATCTATGGTGATGTGAAAGTAAATGATGCGGAAGACGTAAAAAGAAACTGGGAAAAATTAAAACTGAAAGAAGGGAAAAAGTCAGTGATTAGCGGAGTGCCTCAATCACTTCCGGCTACCGTTAAAGCAATGCGGTTACAGGAAAAAGCAAAGCAGGTGGGCTTTGAATGGGATAATAAAGAGCAGGTCTGGGAAAAAGTGGAGGAAGAAATGAATGAACTGAAAGAGGCGATCAGGACCCTTGAATCTGGAGACGGAGATAAGAGCAGGGACAAACTTCAGGCCGAAGTGGAAGGGGAGTTTGGAGACCTGGTGTTCTCCTTAATTAATTATGCACGGTTTTTGCAGGTGGATGCCGAAAATGCATTGGAAAAGACAAACAAGAAATTCATCCACCGGTTTACTCAGATGGAGCAAAAAGCCCTGCAAAGCGGTAAAAACCTTAATGACATGACCTTGCAGGAAATGGATGCCATCTGGACCACTATCAAACAACAGCGGCCACAATAGTGAAGCCACCAGCAAAAAATATCTTATTCAGAAAGTACAGCCTGCTGGTACTTGCAGCCTTGCTTTTTATACTGTCTTTTGTTTTTAATAAACTGTACAGCAACCGATCATCTGTTGCACAGGAAGTGAGACTGGTAGAAAAATACCTTCATCAGCAGCACGATGATTTTCAGTCTTTCTGTAATGACACATCTTTAATTAACCGGCTGCTTGCCGAGGCAGAAACGCTGAGTGAGTTCACCCATCTTGCTTCAAAGAATTATGGCATCTTTCTTTATTCAACAGATGAATTCGGAAATGCTGCCATGCGTTTTTGGAATGATCAACTGGTTGTGCCACCTCCCAACATGTTAGCGTTTGATGACGGCGAGTATTTTTCAAAAGAATCAAACGGTTGGTATTATGTCATTAAAAAAACATTGACAGACAGCAGCAGGGCCGGTAAATTATCTTCATTTACAATGGTGCCGGTACGGTCAGATTTTTTTATTACAACCGACTATCTGCCACAGCGTTTCTTTTACAGCAGTTCGGCAGACAAAAGAGTAAGGATAAGTGAAACTGGTACAGACTTTCCGGTAAAAACCGCTTCCGGGAAAATTCTTTTTTACCTGGATAAGAAAGCATCAGTCGCAGTTGCTTACAATGACCGCAGAACAATTTTGCTGCGATTTAGCGGTGTGCTATTGCTCTTTCTGTTTATTCATTTGCTGGTTGAGTCTGTAGCAAGAAAGAACAGAACATGGAAAGCCATTGGCTTATTAACACTCATTTTGCTGATACTGAGGCTGTCTACTTACTATTTCCCTTCTATCCTGAATCTTCGCCAGTTCGAGTTGTTCAGTCCCCTTATTTATGGTTCTAATCCTATTCAACGGTCATTGGGGGATCTGCTTATCAACTCTATTTTATTTTGTTGGGTAGTGCTTTTTTCCTGGTCAAAGCTCAGGTATGTGGAAAATCCGACAACAAATTTTTCCTCCAGGTTGAAATGGGGAGCTGGCATTCTTGCTTTATGCCTGCTGATATTATCAACATTTATTTTAGCTACAGTTATCCGCAGCCTTGTAGCTGATTCAAAAATATCTTTTGATGTAACAAATTTTTTCAGCCTGAACCGCTATACAGTGGCTGGTTTTTTTGTGCTGGCCTGCCTTTCCCTTTCATATTATTATTTCTCGCAGCTTTTATTCCGGCTTATATTCCCTTTGTTCGCCGGCAGAAACTTCCTTATTTATTTCGCAATTGGCTTTGCAGGGCTGGTTTATCTTACCACAAGGTCCGGAAACCCTGAAGTGCTGTTTTACTTGCCGGTATTGCTTTGGCTGCTGGCTTACACCTGGTTGGTAAACCGGAAAGGAGTGATCTTTAACCGTATTCGCATTAATATCGCCGGCATACTTTCCTGGATATTTGTTTTCTCCGTTTCTATAACAGCAATCATGTTTTCACAAAACAGGAAAGTAGAGTGGGAGAGACGTAAATTGATCGCAGAAAAACTGGCAGTACAAACCGACCCGTCAAGCGAACGTCTGATGAGTATTGCCATCAAGTATCTTGACAATGATTTCCTCAGCGAAAATTTTTACCGTTTCGCAGATGAAGAAAAAAGCAAAGGATTCAGGGATAGCATCATTACTGATAGTTACAGTGGTTACCTGAATAAGTATGATACCCGTTTATATGTGTATGATTCTGCCAATAAAGCTCTCTACAACGAAGATCCGTTGAGCTTTGATGCATTGAATACTATATTGACAGTTCAATCTAAAGCGACAGAAACGGATGGGTTATATTATTACGAAACATCTTTCGACAAGTTCAATTATATCACCCGCCGGGATGTAACCGATACTGCCAATAGAAAAATGGGTTCCTTTTTTATTGTTTCCAATTTAAAGAATTACAGCCGTGACGCTTTGTTTCCTGAGCTTTTCCGGCAATTTAAAGAAACAGATCCTGAAAACTCACCGATCTATTCTAATGCGGTTTACGATAGTCTCAGGTTGATATCACCTCCCGGAAATTATCCTTTTCCGATCTGGCTGACAGCTAATGAAATTCCCAAAGAGGAATTTGAGCAACATGCCAAAGGTGATTATGATGAGTTATGGTATAAAGCTGGCAGCGAGAAAGTGGTGGTGGTAGCCCGAAAGAAAGAAGCTACTATTGAAACTATCACTTTGTTCTCTTATATTTTTTGTTCCTTCCTTTTCCTGGTGGCGTTCGTGCAACTGATATCCCTTATTCTTAGAACCGGGTATAACTGGGCAGGTATAAAGAAACTGCTGCAGCTTAATATTCGTTCACAGGTTCATAGTACGATCATTTTCATCAGTATATTTTCCTTCCTGGTTATCGGTGCGGCAACCATTTCATTTTTTATTAGCAGGAATAAGCAAAGCAACAATGAGAAACTAAGCCGTACTATGAAGATTATGGTGAATGAGATGGAGAAAAAAATGTCTGACCACAACACATTTGATGATGTGGTGAAGATTTATGACTCCGTCTCCAATGATGGTTTGCAAAAACTGGTGGATGAAGTTTCTGATATACACGGTGTGGATGTGAATGTATACGACCTTAAAGGTGACCTGCAGGTTTCCTCCGAGGCTAATGTCTATACAAAAGGGGTACTGAGCAAAAAAATGGACCCTACTGCCTTTTATCACCTCGACAGAATGCGTCAGGTACAGCATTCGCAGGAAGAAAAGATCGGTAATTTCTCTTACTTAAGCATTTACTCACCAGTAAGGGACGATTACGGGAAAGTGTATGCCTATATCAACATCCCTTATTTTACTTCCAAGCCGGAGTTGCGACAGGAAATATCTAATTTCCTCGTTACTGTGATTAATCTTAATGCTTTTATCTTCCTTATTGCCGGGTTAATTGCCTTGTTTATCACTAATCGTATCACTAATTCTTTCTCTCTTATCAGCGATAAAATGAAAGAAGTGAACCTGGGAAAGATGAATGAGCAGATTGTTTGGAACCGAAATGACGAGATTGGCGAACTGGTGCAGGAGTATAATAAAATGGTGGACAAACTGGGCGAAAGTGCAACAGCTCTTGCTAAAAGCGAAAGAGAAGGAGCATGGAGAGAAATGGCAAGACAGGTGGCTCATGAGATCAAGAATCCCCTGACACCGATGAAGCTGAGCATTCAGTACCTGCAGAAAGCTATTAATAGCAATCAACCGAATGTAAAAGAATTGTCAAGCAGTGTGGCAAATACATTGGTAGAGCAGATCGATCACCTTTCAAAGATCGCAGCAGATTTTTCCCAATTTGCCAATATTGGTAATACAAATGTTGCAACATTCGACCTTCATGATGTGTTGGGTTCATTAAAAGAGTTATATACCTCAGATGACAGAGTTCATTTTGACTGGCGGCCTGTGAATGACCGGGTAATGGTAGATGCTGATAAAACACAAATGAACCGGTTGTTCACAAATCTCTTTGCCAATGCCGTGGAAGCCTGCCAGGGTAATGGTATATGCAGGATAGAAGTAAATGAAATCAGGAACGAAAACACTATCCGGATAAGTATAAAGGATAACGGGGAGGGGATTGCCCCGGAAATGCAGGAACGGATTTTTATTCCCAACTTCACTACCAAATCATCAGGCACGGGACTGGGCCTGGCCATGTGCAAAGGAATTGTGGAGCAGGCTAAAGGGAAAATATGGTTTGAAACCGAGCAGGGCCGTGGCACTACTTTTCATGTAGAATTGCCTGTTGTCAGTTGATTAAGCACAAGGCCTTATTACTCTTTCTCCTTCTTATCTTTAAGTAACAAACATCAGCACATGAAACGAACTGTATTGTTATTTCTTATTTCATTAACCGCTACTATTGCGAATTCACAACAAACACAAAAACCACCGCTGCACGGAAAGAACTGGATGGCCATTACAGGCAAACCACTCGCAGCAACAGCAGGTTCTATGATCTTTCAAAAAGGTGGTAATGCTGTGGATGCTGCCTGCGCAATGCTCGCAGCCACCTGTACGATGTGGGATGTGCTGAGCTGGGGAGGTGAGACACAGGCTTTAATTTATAACCCGAAAACAAAAAAAGTAATTGCCATCAATGCTCTGGGTGTGGCACCCTCTGGTGCAACGGTTGATTTTTTTAAAAGTAAAGGCTATTCTTTCCCTCCTGAATATGGTCCGCTTGCGGCCGTAACTCCCGGTACAGTAGGTGGGTTGTGCTACATGCTTGCTGAGTATGGAACCATGAGTTTAGAGCAAGTGCTTGCACCTGCAATGCAGTTAGCAGCTGGCTATCCAATTGAAGCACAAACAGCTAATTCGATGGAGAGAGGAAAAAACAGAATTAAAGAATGGCCGTATAGTAAAAAAGTTTTTTTACCGCATTCAGGAGAAAAAAGAGAAGCACCTGATGCAGGAGAAATATTTGTGCAAAAAGATCTGTTGGCAACACTAACAAAAATGATTGAAGCTGAAAGAGCCGCATTGAAAAGTAAAAAGGGCCGCAAGCAGGCTATCATGGCGGCGAACGATCGTTTTTATAAAGGTGATATAGCTAAAGAGTTTGTAAGGGGTTGCCAGGAGCAGGGTGGTTTGATAACTCTGGAGGATCTGGCCAAATGGAAACCTATTGAAGAGCAACCTATGTCTGTAAATTATAAAGGCATTGAAGTATACAAGCTGCAGCAGTGGACACAGGGGCCAATGTTGTTACAATCATTGAATATCCTTGAGAACTTCGACCTGCAAAAAATGGGATATAATAGTTCTCAATATATCCATACATTGTATCAAACGATGAACCTCACTTTTGCGGACCGTGACTTTTATTATGGAGACCCTTATTTTGCTCCGCAAGAACCGATTAACGGGTTATTAAGTAAGGAGTATGCAAAGCAAAGAGCCGCCCTCATCAAACCCGGTATGAATGACCCGTCTATCAGTCCCGGCGATCCATACCCGTTCGAGGGAAAGATCAATCCTTATACAGACTTGCTGAAGAACTGGAATCGATCTGGCGATGGTAACAGGAATTTTGTTCCGGCACATGACTCTGCCGGTTCAGCCATGGCCGATGAATTATATATGGAGAGATTATGGATGGGAACTACTTCAGTGGAAGCAGCCGACAAAGATGGTTGGGTTGTTTCCATTACTCCAAGTGGGGGATGGCTGCCTGCCTGCATTGCAGGTAATACCGGTGTGGGTATGAGTCAGCGGTTACAAAGTTTTGTACTGGATGCTTCTTTAAATCCTTTTAATGTAATTGAACCTGGTAAGAGACCCCGGGTGACATTAACGCCAACAATGGCTTTAAAAGATGGCAAACCATTTTTATCTTTTGCGGTACAGGGCGGTGACACACAAGATCAGAACCTTTTACAGTTCTTTCTGAATATGGTAGAGTTTAATATGACCGTTCAACAGGCTTGTGAAGCTGCGAACATTAATACCAACCAGTTATGGCTTTCATTAGGCGGTACTAAAATGGAAGACCGCAAACCAAGAGCAGGGGAGATCTTGGTAAGTAATACAACAAAAGAGGAAGTAAAGAAAGAGCTGACTAAAATGGGCTATAAAGTAACTACTGGCAACCGCACCAGTGGTCCAATTAATGCTATTTACTTTGACTGGAAGCATGGCAGCTTTTGGGGAGGCAGCAGTAACAATGGTGAGGATTACGGAATAGGATGGTAGCTATTGAAGTTTCTTATATGCAACTTCAAGATTTTGTGCTGCCAGCCGGGGAAAAGTAATATCATTAGCAAATACAAATATATCATCTGGCTGATGTTCTTTTTCAGCAGCCAGTTGTTCCCATTTTTGTGACCATTCAGTGTAATGGTTGATTAAGGATTGGGCATCCTTTTGTAATTCTTCTGGTAATATTGATTTGTTTTCTATCAGCAATATCAGTGCTTTGTTGTTGTAAAGTTTTAATTCCTTTGCATAGCGAAATTTTTTTCCTCCATCAAGATATCTGCGATAAGCGATTGTAGATTGATTGAATAACACTGTCAGCATATTAAGGAAGACTGCTATTTTCATGTTTTCTTTTCAGTTATTATAAACGCTTTGGCAGTTGCATTTTAGTTAACCATATTTCAAATTCTTTCAAACCAAAACTGCTCAAATTATTTCCCTTCGTCATCCTGCCTTTTTGTCCCGCCAGCACTCCATACTTCACATCATCAAAACCATCCAGGGCGTGAGCATCGGGGTCAATAGAAAGTAAAACGCCTTTTTCTATAGCATAGCCGATCCATTTCCAGTCAATATCAAGACGGCGGGGATGGGCATTGAGTTCGATCACTACATTATTAGCCGCACAGGCTTCGATGATTTTCTTATGGTCAACCGGATAGCCATTGCGGCTGAGCAGCAGGCGACCTGTCATGTGACCAAGAATATTGGTATATGGGTTCTCAATGGCCTTTATCAGCCGGGCCATTGCTTTGTCTTCATTCATTTTCAGGTTGCTGTGCACAGAGGCTATAACGAGATCAAAGGTCTTTAATACAGCCTCGGGATAATCCAGGCTTCCATCGTTAAGTATATCACTTTCAATGCTTTTAAAGATCTTGAAGGGTGCCACCTGCTTATTCAGGACATCAATTTGCCGGTGTTGTTCCAGTATCCGGTCTTCTTTTAAGCCATTCGCATAAAAGGCCGTTTGAGAGTGGTCGGAGATAACAAGATATTCAAAACCTCTTTTAATGCATTCGTCGGCCATTTCTTCAATTGTATTACTGCCATCACTCCAGTTGCTGTGGCTGTGGATGATAGAACGAATGTCCTCCGTTTGTATAAGTTCTGGCAGCTGTTTCTTTTTTGCCTTTTCAATAATAGTAGCTGTTTCTCTAAGGCAGGGATGTATAAAAGGTATGCCAGCTTCCATAAAAACCGATTCGTCATTTTCACCAACGGTATATTTTATGGATGGGAATGCTTTTTTAAAAGCATCAGTAAATTCCTTGTTGCCTGTTGTTAGGAATTGCCGTTCGCTTATGTTTTGTTGACCGGTATATAAGCGAAGCTTTAATCCATTTTTCAACTTGTAAAGTAAGTTATCTTCAGTTTCTTCGAGTAACTCAGGTGGTTGTGCTGTTTGAAACTTTGGTTTTACTATTTCATTTGTTTCTGCAACTACAAATTCCAATTCTTCAATTGTTAATGCCTGCCTTCTGTAGGCACCGGTTACTCTTACTTTATCCGGCGAAAATATTTTTTTGAGATAGTTTTCGATTTGCGGGAATACTTCTTCCAGTTGGGCATACAAAAAATGACCTTGGTTCAAAAAGTAAAATTCTATGGCCTCCTGGACGTTTTTTTGTGTTTTTTCGCCAAATCCTTTGAAAAGGGTCAACCGGTTTTCGTTGCAGGCATACAGCAATTCTCCCAACGATTCTATCTCCATCTGTTTCCAGATGGTATTAATTTTTTTCGGGCCAATACCTTTTATGTTCAACATTTCAATCACACCGGGTGGTGTTTTGCTGATGTATTCACTCAGCACTTCCAGTTTGCCGGTATCCAGCATTTCGATCACTTTTCTGCCTACACTGTCTCCAATTCCTTTGATGCTGAAAAGTTTTTCCCTGGGTGTGTCTTTTAGTTGCATCGGCAGCTTCTCTATGTTGAAAGCCGCTACAGCAAAGGTTTTCGTCTTGAAGGAGTTTTCGCCATTAATGTCCATCAGTTTGGCCAGAAGGTCGAAATTATCGGCAATGGCAGAGTTATCCATGCCCCTAATTTAAGATTTATTAAAAGTGAAAGCATAAAAAAAGTCCCAACTGAGTTGGGACTTTCTGTCTTGTTTAAGTTTAGCTTAAACTTATTTCTTTTTCTTAGCAGCTTTCTTCTTAGGAGCAGCTTTTTTCTTAGCAGCTTTTTTCTTAGTAGCCATTTTGTTAGAATTTAATGTTAGTAAAAATGGGTTAACGATAGTAAAAATAACAATTATTTTATACTACCCAAATTTTTTTTCCACAAAATTCTAAACAGGCAAATGTGGCTTACGCTTCTGCTACTTCAACAGCAGCTACAGAAACATAAGTTTTGTTGTTCTTTTTCTTGCGAAATTCAACAACACCGTCGGTTAATGCAAACAATGTAAAGTCTCTTCCAACTCCAACATTTTTTCCAGGATGATATTCAGTGCCACGTTGACGAACGATGATATTACCAGAAATCGCAGCCTGGCCACCAAAGATCTTTACACCAAGGCGTTTGCTTTGTGAGTCACGATTGTTCTTTACACTACCTTCACCTTTCTTATGTGCCATATCTCGAAGTTTTAAAAATTAGTACTTGAGTTAGTCAAAATTGCAATTAAGCAATGCTTGTTACTTTGATTTTTGTATAAGCTGTGCGATGACCCCTCTTTTTATGAAACCCTTTTCTTCTTTTTTGTTTGTAGGCGATCACGGTATCACCTTTTACCTGGTCAACAATCTCTGCCTGTACTTTTGCTTTTACCGAAGAACCAACAGAAAGTTTACCACCGGCATCTGCCAGCAAAACTTCCAGGGCTACATTATCACCAGCCTTACCTTCCAGGTGGGGAACGTATAAAGTCTGGTCTTTTTCTACTTTAAACTGTTGTCCGGCTACTTTTATTACAGCTATCATACTCTTAAAATTAGGACGGCAAAGGTAAGGGGAAAAATTGTACCGGCAAACGGAAAATCAAAGATTTATGAACATAAAATGCCCCCCATTTTGGCGGGGTATCCGTTATATTTGTAGCCGCCTTTCGGTTCTCCGGGGCATAAAGTATGAAAATCAAGTCTTTCTTAGCCAGACCCTTCGCTTCTTACATATATAAAGGTATTCGCAAAGGTATGGCCACAGCTGTGGTTGACCAGGAAAATATCCTGAAAACGCAGCTTAAAGTAGGCCGGGCGACCGAGATTGGTAAGGAAGCCGGGTTGGATAAGGTGAACACCTACGAGGAGTACAAGCAGGCCATTCAAATCCGGGACTATGAGCAGATGAGGCCCTGGGTTGATAAGATCAAAGATGGCCGCCATAATGTGCTTTGGAAGGGCAAGCCCATCTATTTTGCCAAAACATCAGGTACCACCAGCGGAACTAAGTACATCCCGATTACAAAGGACTCAATCCCCAATCATATTAATACGGCCAGGAATGCCCTGCTCTGTTATATGGCAGAAACAGGGAATACTAAGTTTGCTGATGGTAAGCTGATTTTTTTGTCAGGTTCACCAGAATTAGAAAGAGTAGGCGGTATACCAACCGGCCGGCTTAGTGGCATTGTAAACCACCATGTGCCGAAATATCTCCGCACCAACCAGATGCCATCGTATGAAACCAACTGCATCGAAGATTGGGAAGCCAAGCTTAATAAAATTGTTGATGAGACTATTAATCAGAATATGACTCTCATAAGTGGTATACCACCATGGATGCAGATGTATTTTGATGAACTGATAAAAAGAAGCGGAAAAAAAGTAGGTGACTTATTTCCCAATTTTAGTGTGATGGTGCAAGGCGGTGTAAATTTTGAGCCGTACAAAGCCAAACTGCTTGAAAGTGTAGGAAGAAAAATTGATACAATTGAGTTGTTTCCGGCCAGCGAAGGTTTCTTTGCTTTCCAGGATTCACAAGAGGCTGAAGGATTATTGTTGAATACCAACAGCGGAATCTTTTTTGAATTTGTACCTGCCGGAGAAATTTTTAATGAAAATCCAACCAGGTTATCGTTAAAAGATGTGAAAGTGGGAGAAAACTATGCACTTATTATCAATAGCAACGCCGGACTCTGGGGATATAATTTAGGGGATACTGTGAAATTTGTTTCAACGGAACCATATCGCCTTGTTGTTACTGGCAGAACCAAACATTTTATATCTGCCTTCGGGGAACATGTAATTGGTGAAGAAGTGGAAGCCAGTATGTTGAAAGCAGCTGAGGAAGAAAATGTTCATATAACCGAGTTTACGGTGGCGCCATTTGTGAGTAGCGATGAAGGAAAATCATATCATGAGTGGTTTGTAGAATTTGAGGTAATACCGCATGATCTTTCTTCCTTTGCTGCTAAACTTGATCTGAACCTCCGGCGGAAGAATGTGTATTATGATGATTTAATAGGGGGCAATATCCTTAGCCCTCTAAAGATTACCCCGGTCCGGAAAAACGGGTTTATTGATTACATGAAATCAATTGGTAAATTAGGTGGGCAGAATAAAGTGCCACGCCTCAGCAATGACAGGAAGATTGCTGACGAATTAATAAAGTGGACAGAAAAACTTCAGACTATTTAACTCAATGACTTCAGAACAACCTATTAAGCGTATCGCCATTTTTGGCTCTACAGGTTCTATCGGCACTCAGGCATTGGATGTTATTGCAGCTAACCCTGATAAATTCTCCGCCGAAGTATTAACTGCACATCATAATGATGAATTGCTGATACAGCAGGCATTGAAATTTGATCCAAATGTGGTGGTCATAGGCGATGAGAAGAAATACGGAAAGGTAAAAGATGCATTGGCGTCAACTGATGTAAAAGTTTTTTCCGGCGAAAAAGCACTGGAAGAAGTAGCTGCAATGGATTGTTATGATCTGATGCTGGCTGCTATCGTTGGTTATGCAGGGTTAAAGCCAACATTGAAAGCAATTGAGAATGGGAAAGCTATAGGTCTGGCAAACAAGGAGACCTTAGTGGTCGCAGGCGATATAGTAATGAAAAAAGCTGTTGAACACCGGGTTCCCATCATCCCGATTGATTCAGAACACTCGGCTATTTTTCAATGCCTCGTTGGTGAGACCAGAAACAGAATTGAAAAAGTAATACTTACCGCATCCGGCGGGCCATTTATTGGCCGTAAACCGAATTACCTGGTGAATGTAAAAAGAGAACATGCCCTGCAGCATCCTAACTGGAATATGGGTGCAAAGATCACCATCGATTCTGCTACATTGATGAACAAGGGTTTGGAGATGATCGAGGCAAAATGGTTGTTTAATCTGAAGCCGGAGCAGGTACAGGTGGTAATTCATCCGCAAAGCATTATTCATAGTATGGTGCAATTTGAGGATGGCAGTATCAAAGCACAAATGGGATTGCCCGATATGAAATTACCTATCCAGTATGCATTGGGATTTCCTAAGCGGATAAAGAATGATTTTCCCCGATACGATTTTAAGAAGGTAAGCAACCTGACCTTTGAAGAGCCGGATGTTAAAACATTCAGAAATTTAGCCCTGGCAATTGATGCTTTAAACAAGGGTGGTAATCTTCCCTGTGTGATGAATGCAGCTAATGAAATTGCTGTGTATGCCTTTCTTCGCAACCGTATCAACTTTCTTGACATGACAGATGCGATTGAAAAAACCATGCAAAATATCCCATTCATTGCGAATCCTACACTACAGGAATATTTTGATAGCGACGGGGAGGCCCGTAACTTTGCTGCCGACATAATTAAACTATAAAAGTTCCCAACCAGTGGTTGGGATGTTTTTTAATAATATGAACAACTTGTTAGCTATTGACTGGAGTACTGTTGGTGTAAAAGCAGCACAATTTATTCTGTCTTTTTCCATACTTATCGTATTGCATGAATTTGGCCATTATATCACTGCAAAATGGTTTAAATGCCGGGTGGAAAAATTCTACCTGTTTTTCAATCCGTGGTTTTCTTTATGGAAAAAGAAAAAAGGAGAAACAGAATATGGTTTGGGCTGGATACCACTGGGGGGATATGTAAAAATATCCGGAATGATCGACGAGAGTATGGATAAGGAACAAATGAAGTTACCGCCACAGCCACATGAGTTTCGTAGTAAGCCAGCTTGGCAGCGATTGATAATTATGCTTGGCGGTATTATTGTTAATATCATTCTGGCTATACTTATTTTCATTGTGATATTATGGGTGTGGGGAAAAGAATATATGCCACCGGCAAATGCCAGGTATGGAATTACTGCGGATAGTCTTGCACAAACAATTGGATTGAGAAACGGAGATTTTGTTTTAAAAGTAGGAGATAAGGAAGTAAAGAATCTTCTAAAACTAAGAGGAGATATTGTGTACAACGAGGGCCCAAGTACTATAACCGTAAAAAGAGGGGACAGTATTGTAAATCTAACTTATGATAACAAGATTGTAAGGAAACTTAACACTAGAGATGCCGGTAATTTTATAGCAGTAAGAGCCCCTTTTATTATAGATAAGTTTGCCAAACAGTCAAATGCTGAAAAAGCCGGTATGAAAGCCGGTGACAGGATTATTGGGGTCGATGGAATACAGACCTTGTTTTACGATGAATTTGCACAGAGGGTAAAAGGGAAGGAAAATAAAAAAGTAAACTTTGCTGTGTTAAGAGGTGTAGATACTATGGCAATTACTGTACAGCTTGATAAGAATGGAAAACTCGGAGTGAATGCAAAAAAACTTGAAGACATGGGGTTTCAGTTCGAAACTCAGAAGTATTCATTCTTTCAGGCCATACCGGCTGGTTTCAACGAATGCTGGAGCACTTTGGGCAACTATATGAAAGGACTAAAACAACTTTTTAATGGTAAAGCAAAAGCCAGTGAATCGGTTGGTAGTGTTTTCAGCATTGGTGGTATTTATCCCGGCGTTTGGGATTGGCAGATATTTTGGACACTTACAGCTGTATTCAGTATCATACTTGCCTTTATGAATGTGCTCCCAATACCGGGGCTTGATGGGGGACATGCATTATTTACTTTAATCGAAATGATTACCGGACGTAAGCCAAGTGATAAGTTCCTGGAGTATGCCCAGATGGTGGGTATGGTATTGTTATTAGGACTGATGGCTTATGCCTTAGGCCTGGATATATTCAGGATGTTTAAGTGATATTTATAGCTCTATTCCAATTTTTTTCATGAGAAGAGAGGCATTCATGCTCTGGCATATGCCTCTTTTTAGTTTATAGTCAAAATAAAGTTCATCATTTGCTACCTGCACATCAAAATGGTAGTTGTGAATTTTATCAGGAAATTCATCTGCCAGTTTTGCCAGTTCAAGATCATGTGTTGCAATCAGTCCCACAGCTTTATGATGGATCAATTGTTTGATTAAAGCTTTCGAACCTGCATGCCTGTCTGCAGAATTGGTACCTCTGAGTATTTCATCCAGCAGAAGAAATACTTTTTCATTGTTGTAAACTGAATTAATCACTTCCTTTAGTTTTTTCAGTTCTGCATAAAAAGTTGAAGTGCTTTCTTCAAGGTTATCATTGACCCGCATACTGCTTAAGACCTTCATTGGTGAAAGTGCAAGCGATCTGGCAAATACAGTTGAGCCTATCATGGCCAAAACGATATTTATCCCTATGCTTCTAAGGAATGTACTTTTGCCAGCCATATTAGATCCGGTGATAAGGTTCATCTGGTTAACACCCTCTGTAGAGAAAGAATTACAAACCATTTTTTCTTTTGCTATCAATGGATGTCCTAATGAGTCAGCAACGAAAACACCATCTTTATTACTTATACGGGGAAAAGAATTTTCAGGGTGATTAAAGGCGAGGTTGGCAATTGATGATAAGCATTCTATTTCCGCAAGGGTGTCAAACCAATCTCTGATATTATGCTTATTGGCTATTTTCCATTTTTCCAGGGTAAAAATTTGTTGTAAATCCCAAAACAGGAAAGTATTTAAAGGAATATAGACAAGTGGATTTAAACGGATGTCCAGTAAGTCAAGAACCATTTTTAGTTTTTTTATCGACTCTGATGATGCTACAAGACCAGTTTTATATTTAGCTTGTAATTGTTTTATTAAATCCGTTTTGAACTCCTTTTTTTCGATCAGGCTGATACTTCCTGACAGCGATTCTAATTCCGGCGCTATTCTGTTTAGCTGAAGGTAGTCGGGTATTATTAGTTTAGAAATGGCGAAAGAAACTGCGAGCATTAAAAGTATCAGCGGATAAAAAATAGATGCATCCAATATGTTAATTAAGTGAAGTGTAAGAAAGGAAAAGCTGATAGCAGGTAATAGATATTTTAATATATTCCAAAGGAGTTTTCCTGAAAAAGAAACAGGCTGTTCCAGCCATTTCTCAATTCTTTGCTGAGTAGCAATTGTTATTTTTGTTGCTATACCACAAGATTGCAATTGTTGTCTCCAGCCGGTCTCTGGTGTTAACTCTTTGACTGTCTCTTGTCGCTGCAAAATCATACCCGGTAAAGCCTGATGGAGCAGCCAATCAGCAAACATTTTATTTCCTTGCTCACTGTTTGTACGGTTAATGTATTGATACAACGAAGCCCTCCCGAAAATATCAAGGTCGTTGGCATATTCATGTGTTTCGGGTTTATAGTTACTCCCATCGGGTAAGTGTGTAAAATGATGATTGAGTATTTCAATCTCTGTTTCATTGATCTTGCGGAGGCGGACACTGTTTTCTATTGTTAAATTATTATTTAGGTCCTTTGATAGTATAAAAAGAAAAAGACCCGTAAGTATAGAGAAAACAGGTAAAGCGACAATTAAACCTAATGGCCACAGTTTCCATAAAGCAATAAAAGCAGCAATGAGGGTAACAAATCGTAACCAGCCAAATACTGATTTTCGTTTTTGAAGTAAAGCAAGTTTAATATCCAGGGCCGCTAATTGATGCCGGTAAGCTTCTAATGGATTTGACATTGAATAAAGATAAAATACTGATATGATTTATGGAAGGTTTTGCAAAGTAACTAACTAAAGAGTGCTATTTTTGCAGACTATTCAGCAAGAACGAATAGCTTAATGGGGGCGTTTGGTTTTGACAGCATAGATCTTTGAAGGTGTAAGCATGTACTGCGTTGCGTAATTAGCAGTTAAATCTGAATACGAAACCTATAAATGGCAATACTCAGTATGCCATGGCTGCCTAATCAGTGATTAAGTAGTCATTAGGGCCGCCGGGCCGGTTGTTCTGTTACCATGCCCCGCCGCCGACTTAAAAATAAAACAGGATGCTGCAATCAAAGGCTGTGCTGATTGCCTAAGACCATCCAGCTAAGGAAGTAATCGGTTGTCTGTTTCCAGTTGTTTCCCGACATAATAAAATAGAATAAACATGTAGAAAGCTTTCGACGAATATGTTTGGACACCGGTTCGACTCCGGTCGCCTCCACAAAAAAGGCTGCTATAATAGATAGCAGCCTTTTTTATAATATGCCTTTTATTCGATCTAGAGATTGACTTGTTCCAGCTCAGTTATTTTGCCAGCATTTACTTCTACATCCCTAATGGTCATATTTTCGAATTTGGGATTATGGGAACGTATCCTTACAGTATATCTTCCTGCAGGTAAATTTTCAAAAAGTACAAATCCATTTTCATCAGGGGATATTTCCTCCGAAGTGAAAAAATTATCATGAACTAGGATTGTAACTTTTGCTTCAGGCGGGTTGACATAAAGTTGGATTCCACCATAAAGCTCCGCATCTGCTAATTGCCTGCCGGTGTTTTGAATAGAAGGTTCATGCTTTTGTAGGGCACTTTTGTTTGGGTCAGAGATTGCGTCTTTTGAACAGCTGAAAAGAAACAAGGTTAAGAATGCTGAGAATGTTGCTAAAAGCAACCGGTTCGGATTTTTCATAAGGGATGAATTTTAATTTTAAAAAATATTACTAAGCCAAAGTATTCATCCCTGTTCATCAATTATAACTATGTTGACTTTTAAATTGAGAATTCTATGTATCTACTAAGGTTACAGCCATAAATACACTTAGGTAGCTTTTGTTTTCAAGCCTTCTCTACACAAACATCCCTTTGGTGTTGTTTTAATTATCAACCAATAGGATATCTAAGTGGTTTTACCTAATAGTTGATTTTATCTTGGGCTATGACCAATATTATATACTTCATTTGCATTTAATGTAAGTCCTAGTACTTAATTTAATATCAGAAAAACCTTACGAACCAAAACAAGCCACTATCCGTATGAACAAAATCACCATTCTTCTTGTGGATGACCACAAGCTTATCAGGGATTCCTGGTCCTTTATACTCAACTGTGATTCCCGCTTTCAGGTAATAGGCGAAACCAGCAATGCTGAGGAAGCAATTGACATTGCCCGGGAAAAAAGCCCCAAAATTGTGTTGATGGATATCAACATGACCCCCATGAACGGTTTCGATGCCACTAAATTGGTACGCAAATACTCACCTGGTTCAAAAGTCATTGGGTTGTCTATGCATTCAATGCCAGCTTATGCAAGAAGAATGCTCCAGATGGGTGCAATGGGATATGTTACAAAAAATTCGTCCAGAGATGAACTTCTGACATCCATTGTAGAAGTAAATGAAGGAAGAAAATATGTGTGTGACGAGGTGAAGAATATACTTGCTCAGCAGGAATTGGTAGATGAGGTAGGAACTCCTGACCTGAATGTGTTATCTCGCAGAGAAATAGATATTGTGAAGCTAATTAAGGAAGGATCTTCTTCTAAGGAAATTGCTGTGCAGCTTAGTATTTCACTAAAGACTGTGGAGGTTCACCGCTACAATATTTTGAAAAAACTTAACCTGAAGAATACTGCCGCACTGGTCAACTTTACAAATGCACATGGTTTGTAAAGTTGACAAGGCAATATATGCCACTTTTGCTTTGACAAGAAATAAATGACTGCGATACCGGAACTGTAAAAAATCACACCCTTTTTTTGCCAACAGTTTCATAAGTCATCAACTCTCTTGATCTATAAAGTACGGCTGATTTCTTTCAGATTTAGATTATACCAATACCCTAAGTTGAGCATGAAAAACCATTTCGAAAATATATTTTCTTTCCCCGAAAACGAAGAAAGGATTGATAAGCTCATTAATGGCTTACGTGTCGGTGTGCTGCTTCAGGGTCCGCATGCAGAAATACTTTTTTGTAACAAGGCAGCGTTGAAGATGCTTGGGCTAACCGAAGATGAGCTTTATGGAAGATTTTCGTTTAATCCCGAATGGAATGTTATTCATGAAGACGGCTCAGCTTTTCCTGGTACAGAACATCCGGTTCCCCTTGCTATCAAGACAAAAAAAACTGTTACTAATGTTGTAATGGGCGTTTACAGGCCCTCTTCAATGGATAGAGTTTGGTTATTAGTTAACGCAGAACCATTGCTAGACGAAAGAGGTAAAGTAAAAGAGGTAATATGCAGTTTCAGTGATATTACTGAACGCAAAGCTGTAGAAGAAAAGCTGACATGGCTTTACCAGAGCCTGGAAATAAGAGCATTAGAACTTGCCACTTCTAATGCAGACCTTGAAAGATTCCTGTACATCGCTACTCATGATTTGCAAGAGCCGCTCCGCCTGGTGAGCAGTTTTACGCAGTTACTAAAAAAGAAATATGAAAAACAATTGGATTCACAAGCCATTGAATATATTAATTATGCTGTTGAAGGTGCCACTCGTATGAAGAAACTCTTATTGGACCTTCTTGAATACTCAAAGTTCAGCACTAGTAATAAAGAATTTTCCGATACCGATATGAACGGTATTTTACAAAACGTTTCTAAGTCATTCTCAAACGAACTGGAAAACAGCGGAGCAGAATTGATTATCCCTGATTTACCAATAATTAAAGCTAATGCGTCAATGATGACGCAACTTTTTGAAAATTTTATTAGCAATGCTCTAAAGTATCGCAGCACAAAAAAACCGGTAATTAAAGTAGGGTGTAAAGAGAATGAAGATAATTTTCTATTCAGTGTTAGCGATAATGGGATAGGGATAGCACCGGAATATTCAGACAAAATATTTGCTCTTTTTAAAAGACTGCATAATAATAATGAAACTGATGGAGGGACCGGAGTTGGACTGGCAATTTGCAAAAAAATCGTGGAGCTCCATCGTGGTAATATATGGGTAGAGTCTGAGCAGGGAAAGGGTAGCAAATTTTATTTTACAATTTCCCGTAAAAAAGGTGAAACGTATGAAAAAGCATAAAAAACAGATACTATTGTTTCTGTGCGTTTCACTTTTTATAGTGTTAAGTAGTTTTTCCGTATTATTTTTTAACTTCCAGAAGCAGATAAAACTACAGAAGCAGATTTTACTAATTGAAACAGATCTGATACAGGCGGATTCACTCACTAATAATTTATTGCAGATAGAATCTGATAAAAGAGGTTTCCAGTTAACAAGTGATGTAAATTATCTCAAGAATTTCTATAACATCAAGATAAATAGTGCCGGCAATATTGCCAGACTGAAGAAAAATCATCCGACGGGGGCCGATGCAGAACTTCTTTCAGAAATTGATTCTTTATTAAGACTCAGGATAGCAAATCTTGATAGTGGCGTTATTGTTTTTACGACTAAGGGAATTGAAGAGTCTATTGATTTAATGCAGCGAAAGGATAAGAAGTATATAAAAGAAATGCTGAGCCGGCGTGTTGAGATGCTAAAGACCAGTCTCCTAAAAAAATTAGATGAAAATACAACGTGGATTAATAACAGGAGCAATCATAATCTTGCGGGCCTCCTTATTCTGCTGACCATTTTTATTGTTTTGATGTTAGTGGCGGCAAAAACCTTCAGAAGGGCGCAGCAAAAGATTATTAAGAATCATTTAAAGTTCAAAGAGGCACAGCGAATAGCTAAAATTGGAAGCTGGGAATGGGATTTTGCTTCTGGTAAAGTTACATGGAGTCAGGAACAGTTCCGGCTGTTTGGGGAAGACAGGAAGACATTTGATTTTAGCTATGAAAGTTATTTAAGCCACTTGTCACTAAAGGAGCAGGACGATACAAAAAAACTTATTCAGGAGGCTATTGAAAATAAATCAAATTTTTCTGTTGAGCATGAAATAATAAGAAAAGACGGTTCAAGAATAATTCTTTTTGAACAAGGAACTGTATTAACGAATGTTGACGGTAAACCGATTGGTATGTTTGGCACAAGCCAGGACATTACAGACAGAAAAAAAGTTGAACAAGAATTACTACATACACAGAAAAAATTTCAGGCCATTTTTGATAATACTGCGGATGGTATTTACCAAAGTACAATTGATGGAAGATTCGTTATGGCGAATCCTGCAATGGCTAAGATATTTGGCTATAGCAGCTCTGAGGATCTTATTTCGTCTGTAACGGATATCGGTTCGCAGATATATGCTAATCCATCAGACCGCCGGAAAATGTCAGAATTACTTGCTTGCCAGGATCATCTTGAAAATTTTGAAGTAGCACTTTTGACGAAGGACGGTGATACTATTTGGGTAAGTGAAAGCACCAGGGCTGTGAGGAGCGAAAAAGGGGCAATTAAATATTTTGAAGGAACGCTAAAGGATATTACCGAACGTAAAAGAGCTGAGGAAGAGCTAAACAAAAGTAAGGAACAATACAGGCAGATAGTAGAAACAGCACAGGAAGGTATTTGGGTGCTTGACGAGAACAACTACACCATCTTCGTTAATAAAAAGATGTGTGAAATGCTTGAATATTCAAAGGAAGAAATGATGGGCAAACAAAATTATTATTTTAAGGATGAAGAAGGCAGAGCGAAAGCGAAGGAGGATATCGAAAGGCGGAAAATGGGTATTACAGAAACCCAAATCTCTAAGTTTGTTACAAAAAAAGGAAAAGAAGTTTGGACCAGCGTATCAACTAACCCGATTTTTGACGATAATGGACATTATGTAGGGGCACTGGGGATGTTTACTGATATTACTGAGCGAAAAAAGAAAGACGAAGAATTGGTATTAGCGAAGCAGAAATTTCAGGCCATATTTGACAATACGGCAGATGGCATTTATCAGAGTACTATTGACGGAAAATTTATTATGGCTAATCCGTCAATGGCCAGGATATTTGGTTACAATTCTCCTGAGGAGTTGATTAGTTCCGTTACGGATATTGGTACGCAGATTTATGCAGATCCCGAAGAACGAAGGAAAATGTCGGAAATAATTTTGGAGCAGGGGCATGTCGAGGATTTTGAATTACAAGTGCTGACAAAAAATCAAAACATTATCTGGGTTAGTGCTAATATCCGTATTGTAAAGGATGACAAAGGTGGGATAAGTTACTTCGAGGGAACACTGGAAGATATTACTGAGCGGAAAAAGGCAGAAGAACAGTTGCTCAACCTGTCTAACAGGCTTCAATTGGCTAACCGGGCTGCAAGTATCGGTATCTGGGATTGGGATATTATTAATGATCATACTGTTTGGGATGTTGAAATGTATCGTATTTACAATGCAGATATGAATGATCATAAACCTATATCTGAGGTTTGGTCCGCTACTGTTCATCCGGATGACCTGGCACGGGTAAATGAAGAATTGCAGATGGCAATAAAAGGGGAGAAAGATTATGATACTGAATTCCGTGTTATCTGGAGAGATAAAACCGTTCATTATGTTAACGGACATGCCCTGGTTTTGTATGATAAAAATGGGAAAGCTATCAGGATGATTGGTACAAATATGGACATTACGGAGCGAAAGGAGGCTGAGGAAGAAATATTGCAACTAAATAGAAATCTTGATCAGTTCGCTAATATTACTGCGCATGACTTGCAGGAACCAATACGAATGGTGAGTGGTTTTCTGGGTTTGCTTCATAAGAAATATGATGATTTACTGGATGAACAGGGTAAATCTTATATACACAGGGCAAAAGATGGTGCCGATCGAATGAGTATACTGATCAGAGACCTGTTGGAATTTTCCCGTTCAGGTAATAAGGCTGCAAAGAAAGAACTGGTTGATCTTGCATACGTAATGGATCTTGTTGACAGGGACCTGAGTATTGTGATGGCAGATACCAGTACAAAACTGCGTATACCATCATCATTGCCGGTGGTAACCGGAACACAAAGTGCTTTATATCGCCTGTTTCTCAACCTTATCAGCAATGGTATAAAATTCAGGAAAAAAGATATTGCCCCGGAAATTAATCTCACAGTAAAAGAATTACCTGATTTCTGGGAATTCAAGCTTGAGGATAACGGAATAGGTGTAGCTGAAAAAGACCAGCCCAAATTATTCCAGGCGTTTCAGAGACTGCATCGTAGAGATGAATACCCGGGAACAGGTTTGGGGCTGGTAACCTGTAAGAAAATTGTCGAAACCCATGGCGGAAAAATATGGATGACATCTGAGGTTGGAAAAGGCACTGCTTTTCATTTTACTATTAATAAACAAATCTGCAAAGGAGAAAGCTAATGGAACCGATAGCACAGATAAGAACAAATAACGACATTGCAAGCCTGAAACAGGAACTGGAGCAATTACGAATTGAGAATGAAGCGTTAAGCTGTAATCTCAGCGAAATGCTAAAAGAGTCAAACCAGTTTACCTATATCGTCTCTCATGATTTGCAAGCTCCTTTAAGGATGATAACGGGATTTCTGGAATTATTGGAAAAGAAATATGGCGATAAGTTGGATACATCTGCAAAACAATACATTGATTTTGCTGTGAAGGGAGCTGTAAAGATGAAGAACCTCATTTTTGACCTGCTGGATTATTCAAGGTTGAACACTCTTCCTAAAGAATTTGTTGAGATCGATCTTAATGAAATACTTAGTGAGGTGATTGAGAAATTCTCGTCTGTGATTGAAGAAACTAACACCAGGATAACAACAAGCAAATTACCCGTTGTTGTCGCAGATAAGAGGCTCATGCTTCAGATGTTTCACCATCTTATTGATAATGCAGTAAAATTCAGATCTGAAGCTGCCATTCCCGAAATTGCGGTGTCGGTCAGGGAGGATGACGGCAAATGGTTGATATCAGTGAAAGATAATGGTATTGGCATGGATCCTGCTTTTTCTGAAAAGATCTTTACTGTTTTCAGGCGGCTGCACAGCGATGAGAACAAGTACAGGGGAACGGGTATCGGCCTGGCCATGTGTAAGAAAATAGCTGAATTACATGGCAGTAATATTTGGGTTGAGTCAGAGGTTGGCAATGGAAGTTGCTTCTTTTTCACTTTAGCTTTTCAGCGATAATATTTTTTTGAATAATAAAACATATCACTATGAACCAGGTACACATTTTATTGGTAGAAGACAATGAAGGCGATATCATCCTGACTACAGAAGCCTTCAAAGACATGAAGCTAGAAAATAAAATATCTGTTGTAAGGGATGGCGAAGAAGCGCTGCGATTCCTGAAAAAGCAAGATGAGCATATTGATGCTCCCACGCCACAATTGGTTTTAATGGATATTAATCTCCCGGGTATAGACGGTAAGCAATTGCTGGATATAATTAAGAAAGATGAAGAGCTTAAAGAAATACCCGTGGTTATGCTAACCTGCTCCGATACGGATGCAGACATCAGTGAATGCTATGATAAGCATGTTAACTGGTACATTACAAAACCAATTGACTATGATAAATACACAAAAGTTATGCATGAAATAGAGGCTTTCTATGTGTCTTTTGTACCTTATCCCAAAAGCGGCAAGTAAAAGCCGGTAATGTTAAACACTTATTATTTAATGAAATAAGCAGCTAAGTTTTAATACGGCCTGCTCTTTGCATATTTTACTTTTTAAAATAATCCTATGAACGAAATACAAATATTATTGGTCGAAGATAATGAAGGAGATATACTGCTTACGTTAGAGGCATTTAAAGAGATAAAAGTAAAAAACAGTATTGCTGTGGTAAAAGATGGGGTAGAGGCAATAGAGTTTTTAAAAAAACAAGGGCAGTATGCCGACAGGCCCATACCTAATTTGATCTTATTGGATATAAACATGCCTAAATTAAATGGTATAGAGGTGCTGGATTTCATAAAAAGGGATGAGAAGCTAAAAACAATACCAGTCGTTATGCTAACCACATCTTCCTCTGAAACAGATATTTCAGCCTGTTATGATAAATCAGCTAATTGCTTTATTACCAAGCCTCTTGATTTTGGTAAATTTCTAAATGTGGTTGAGGCTATAGAATCTTTTTGGTTCACAATTGCTCAATTACCCAAAACAGCTGTATAGGCGGTTGCCTAAAGCCATTTGCAAATTTGTTAGATCGGCAAAGGTGGTATTGCCGACTCTTTTTGCCTTTTTGCTTATGTTTGAGTATTGTCATTTTCTATGACATTTGCAAAATACACTAAGTGGATTTACTTAATTCTTGATTTTACCTGCATTGTTTATCAATAATCTAGGCGTTTTTTGCTGTGCGCATAAGATATATTACTTAATTTAATACAGGTAAAGCCTTATCACCAAAACAAGCCCTTATATCCACCGTATGGACAAAATCACCATCCTTCTTGTGGATGACCACAAGCTTATCAGGGAATCTTGGTCATTTATCCTCAATAGCGACCCCCGCTTCCAGGTAATTGGCGAAACAAGCAACGGTGAAGAAGCAATCGATATTGCTAAGGAAAAAAGGCCTAAGATTATTTTAATGGATATCAATATGACCCCAATGAACGGATTTGAGGCTACTAAGCTTATTCGTAAATTCTCTCCAGGGTCAAAAATAATAGGAATATCCATGCACTCAATGCCAGCATATGCCAGAAAGATGTTGCAGATTGGTGCTGTTGGCTATGTTACCAAAAATTCATCGAAAGATGAGCTAATGACCTGCATTGTTGAAGTAAACAGCGGCAAGAAATATGTCTGTGAGGAGGTGAAGAATATTCTTGCTCAACAGGAATTAGTTGATGATGGAGGGCAACCTGATATGAATGTATTATCCCGCAGGGAGATTGATATAGTACAGTTGATAAAGGAAGGTCTGTCGTCCAAAGAAATTGCAATACGATTGGATATATCTTTGAAAACAGTGGAAGTCCATCGCTACAACATCCTGAAAAAACTAAGCCTGAAAAACACCGCCGCCCTGGTTAATTTTATTAATGCGCAGGGCTTGTAATTCCCTGCAAAGAACCCTGATCTGTTAATTTCACTTTGTATAATTCAGGCCATTTATGAGTCAGTTTTTTACCCGTCGGAATATCACCATTGGTCTGGCAATTTCACTTGCGTTTGTCTCTTTATTTGTTTGGTACAGCTACAGAAATATAAATAAAGCTTCCCTGGAAACGCAAAAAGTAAATGCAACACTTCAGTCGTTAAGGGCATTAGAGGATGTGATGGATGATATGCAGGATATCGAAACCGGCCAAAGGGGCTACATTATATCAGGTAACAGGGAATTTCTCATACCATATCAATCAGCTTTAGAAAATCTGCCAAAAGATACAATTGCAGTTAAGTCACTTTATAGTGTATATCCAAAAAGAAAAGGAATATTTGAGATCCTGCTCAGGCTGGTAAGACAAAAGACGGAGCTTGCTGAAGCATCAGTAAAAGCAATGGGTGACCACGGACAAGACTCGGCTCACCAACGGATACAGTCGGGTAAGGGAAAGGTTGTAATGGATAGTATCCGGAACATAATTTCTTCAATTGAAACAGAAGACCGGTCCGTATTACAGCTGTCAAATGCTCAACGGGGAATAGCTGCAAAGAACACTGCAAAACTTTTTATTGCCTTGGCGGTCACGTTCGTTACCGGGCTGTTTATTGTTTTTTGGAGAATATCTGTTGGGTTAAAACGCCGGGAAAAATATGAACAAAAAATTTCTTACCTGGCAGATCTTACTGAAAAAACAAGCGATGCTATTTTTTCAGTAGACAAGCAAGGGGTGATACTTAGCTGGAATAAAGGTGCTGAAGATATTTATGGTTATTCAAAAGAGGAGGTTATAGGAAAATATGCTCCTGATATATCAGGAAGCAGGAGAACAAGAGAAGAAACAGCTATAATGGCAGAAAGAGTTTCACAAATTGGAAGTCTTGTCTTGGATGCTCTCAATTATAACAAAAAGGGAGAGGCTATTCATTGCCTTGGATCAGTTACAGCTTTAAAGAATGAACATGGCGAAGCAACAGGCTATGTAGCTGTAGTGAGGGATATTACTGAACGAAAGAAGGCTGAACAATTGCTCAGGGATTTTAATGAAGAACTTGGCAGGCAGGTAGAAGAGAAAACTCTCTTAATAAAAAGTATTCTGGAAAGGATAAGTGATGGTTTTTATTCACTTAATGAAAATTGGTGCTTCACATACATGAATACTACAGCTGCCGGGATCATGGGTTGTAATAAGGACAAAATAATCGGGAAGAATTTATGGGAAGAATACCCTGAGGCCAAAGATCATAGTGTGTATAAGACGTTCAGAAATGCTTTTGAGAAACAGGTTTCTGAACAGGTCGAGTTTTTTTATTCTCCTCATGACAAGTGGTTTATGGTTCAGATCTATCCATCCTTAAGCGGTCTGTCCGTTTTCTTCAGAGATATTACAGAAATCAAAAAGGCTGAATCAGAACTAAGGCATACTAATGAACGGTTTGAAATGATCAGTAAAACCACGAATGATGCTATCTGGGAATGGAATCTGGAAACAGGCCGTATGTGGGTTAATGAAACACATCAGCAACTATATGGATTGACAATGGCAGATCCGGTACCAGATGAGAAACAGTGGCAGGAAAGAATACATCCTGATGAACGGGAATACCTGATCAAAAAGCAGGAAGAAGCCCTTGCCTCTGACACAAATGTTTTTATCACAGAGTACAGATTTAAAACACGGACAGGGGAATATAAAAACATTTATGACCGCTGTTATATAGTAAGAAATACAGATGGCAAAGCTATCAGAATGTTAGGAAGTATGATGGATGTGACTGAACGAAAGAAGGCTGAAATGTTCTTGAAAGAGAGTGAGTCGAAGTTTAGGGCATTCTTTGAAAATAGTATGGATGGAATTTTGCTGACAGCGACAGACGGAAGAATACTTGCAGCAAACTCTGCTGCAGCCTTGATGTTTGGGATGACAGAAGAGGAAATATGTAGGGCAGGGAGGAATGGGCTGGTTGACAGAGATGACCCAAGAGTTTATGCAGCCCTCGCTGAACGGAAACAGACCGGGAAAGCAAAATTTGAGCTGACTATGATACGTAAAGGGGGTATTAAATTCCCTGCTGAAGTAAGCTCATCGGTTTTTCTGGATATTAATGGTGAAGAAAGGACAAGTATGATCATCCGGGATATAACAGAACGAAAAGATGCGGAGAAGAGACTAAGGCGAAGAGAAGCGCAGCTAGTGGCATCAATCGAAAATACACCAAATGTTGCTGTGCAATGGTATAACGATAAAGGCGAAGTGCTGTTTTGGAATCATGCATCAGAATTAATATTTGGATGGGGAGCCTCGGAGGCAGTTGGCAAAACACTTGACCAACTCATTTACCGGAATACCCCAACGGGGAATACCGGATTTCTTAATGCACTTAAGCAGGTTGAACAAACTGGCAGGACAATTGGACCTTCAGAGTTTTCTTTTACCCGCCGTGATGGGTCTTTGGGTTATTGTGTTTCAACAATATTTTCAATTCCTTCTATCGGCGGAGAACCTTGCTTTGTTTGTATGGATGTTGATATTACAGAAAGTAAAAAAGCCGCTGCCGCACTCCGTGAAAGCGAGGATAAATATCGTTCAATGATTGAGCAGGCTTCAGATGGTATTTTTATACTGGATGAAGAAGGGCATTATATTGAAGTTAACTCTGCCGGTTGTTCAATGATTGGATATACAAGAGAAGAAATTGTAAAGATGTCTGCTATGGATTTACTACCTGCAGGCCAGGTGCCAATGAGTAAATTGAAGGGTAAAGAATTAAAAGAGGGGCAGACAGCAATGATGGAAAGAAAACTGAAAAAAAAGGATGGTTCACTTATTGATGCAGAGGTAAGCTATAAAATGTTGTCAAACGGATTTTACCTTGCCATCGCAAGAGATATAACTGAAAAAAAGAAAAATGAAGAGGCCGTCAGGGCAAGCGAAGAAACCAGAAGGCTGATTATGAATTCAGCTCTTGATGCAATTATTTGTATTGATAGGAGAGGTATAATAATCGTTTGGACACCACAGGCTGAAAAGATTTTTGGATGGAAAGAGCAGGAAGCCATAGGAAGAGATTTGTCTGATACAATCATTCCTGAACAGTTTAAGGAAATGCATAAGAACGGCATGAGACGGTATTTGGAAACAGGGGAAGGTTCCGTACTTAACCGGTTGATTGAAATTTCCGCTGTTAATAAAGAGGGTAAAGATTTCCCTATTGAGTTGTCAGTTATTCCTGTTATGCAGGGAGGTACAGAGATATTCTGCGCCTTTATCCGTGATATTTCTGAACGGAAGGAAGCTGAAGAAAAAATCATTAAAGAGAAAGAACTCTCCGAGACGCTGATCAATAGCTTACCGGGTATATTTTACATGTTTGATAGTAATCGTAAGTTTTTGCGATGGAATAAGAATTTTGAGATAGTTACTGGTTATAGTACTTACGAGATAAGCCAAATAGAACCTGCAATGTTTTTTGCGGAAGAAGACAGGCTTTTAGCCCGGCAAAAAGTAGAAGAAACATTCCTTACAGGCGCAGCAGAACTGGAGGCTCATTTTCTTACAAAAAATGGCGATAAAATCCCTTATTACTGTACCGGTCTGGCAATTAATTATGCAGGAGTCTCTTGCATGATAGGCACCGGGGTTGATATTACTGAAAGAAAAATAGCTGAGGCTGCATTAAAAAAATCTGAAGAAAAGTTAAGGCATATATTGTCCAGTACAGCTGAGGATTTTTATGTTATTGACAGGAATTATATTGTTATACTGATAAATACAGTTGCACAACAAAATCTGAAAAAATTTTTTGGACAAATCGTGGTGTCAGGAACCAATATGCTTGATATCCTGCCTGCTGACAAAAAAGAAAATATCAGGAGAAATTATGATCTTGTATTTGCCGGTGAAAGGATTGAATATGAAATTTCAAACAGTATTGGCAATGAGCTTTCATGGCGGCTTGTTAATTATGTACCTGTTAGTGATGAAAAAGGTATTATTACCGGGGCCTATATAACTACTAAAGACATTACAGAACGTAAAAAGGCAGAAGAAGAAATTGTAAAAACAAATGCCAGATTTCACATTGTTACAAAAGCTACCAGTGATATTGTATGGGATTGGAACCTTAAGGATAACAGTTTATGGTGGAATGATAATTATTACTCTGCACTTGGTTACAGAAAACAAAAGGAAATTGTGAATATTGAGGAATGGTATGGAAGAATTCATCCCGAAGATTTTAAAAGAGTTAAGGAGTATATACACAAAACAGTTGCGGGCGAAGCTTCATTCTGGCGAGATGAATACCGGTATAAAAAATCCGATGGAACTTACTTACATATTCTTGACAGGGGTTATATTATACGGGGTAATGAAGGGAAGGCCTATCGAATGATAGGATCAATGGTTGATATGACGCCAATCTACAATGTTCAAAGGAAAATTGTTGAAAGCGAAAACAGACTCAGAACTATTCTTGATACTGACCCAGAATGTATTAAACTGATGGATGCTGAATGTAAGCTGCTTGATATTAATACAGCTGGCTTGAAAATGCTTGAAGCAGACAGTTTAGAGCAGATGTATGGGCAATCACTTCTGCCAGTTGTGGCAGATGAACAAAAAAGTGCGGTAGCTCAATTAGTTAATAATGTCTTTGCGGGAATATCTGGAAGGCTGGAATTTGAAATGATTACTTTAAAAGGCAATCACCGGTGGTGTGAGATAAATGCTGTTCCTTTCCGGGATGCAGAGGGAAAAATTATAAATGCTTTGGGAGTAACAAGAGATATCACGGAGAAGAAAAAAGCAGAAATAGAGTTGAAACAAAATGAGGAAAAATATAGGACATTGATAGAGCAGGCAGTTGATGCCATTGCGCTGTATGACGTTTCGGGGAAAGTACTTGATGTAAATACAGGGTCAGTCAATTTGCTTGGATACACGAAACAAGAGTTAATAGGGATGTCATTAAAAGAAATTTTGACAGAAGATGAGATGCAAAATAATCCCGTAAGGTATGATGTGCTTGAGCAAGGTAAATCAACCGTAAAGCAACGAAAAATGCGGCGAAAGGATGGCTCAATAGTAGAAACGGAGGTAAGATCCCAGAAATTGCCGGATGGCAGGTTTCTCTCAGTAATCAGGGATCTTACGGAGCGGATAACGGCAGAAAAAGAATTAGCAGAATCATATGAAGCTATCAGAAAGCTTACAAGTTATCTGCAGAATATCCGTGAAGAAGAAAGAACAAATATTGCACGGGAAATTCATGATGAACTTGGACAGCAACTAACCGTACTTAAAATGGATGTTTCATGGCTTAAGAAAAAGATTGCTGTGCCAGATGAGCCTGTCAAATCAAAACTGAAGGACCTGACAACAATGCTTGATGAAACTGTAAAAACTGTAAGACGTATTTCATCAGAGCTTCGCCCAAGTCTGCTTGATGACCTTGGCTTAGTGGCAGCGATGGAATGGCAATTAGGTGAATTTGAAAAACGTTCAGGTATAATCACAAACTTTGTTTACTCAGGTGATGATTTACAATTACCAGACATAACTAAAACATCATTATTTCGGATTTTCCAGGAATCCTTGACAAATATAGCCCGGCATTCTCATGCAAAAAGGGTAACGGTATCAATTGCACAAAAAGACGATAACATCCTTTTATCCATAGCAGATAACGGAAAAGGGTTTGATAAACAAAAAGTGGCAGACAAGAGAACTTTAGGTATATTAGGTATGAAAGAGAGAATTGCGATGATTGGAGGTAAATATGAGATTAAAAGCCATCCAGGAAAGGGTACTGAAGTGATTGTACTGGTGCCATTAAATAATCGTAAAGTATGATACGAATCCTCATAGCAGATGATCATGCAGTTGTGCGTAAAGGGTTAAAGCAAATATTGCTTGAACAGTACCCTTCTGCTGAAATAGGAGAGGCTGAAGATGCTGAAAAACTTATAGCTTTAACTATAAATGAAAAGTGGGATGTTGTGATATGTGATATGAGTATGCCCGGCCGTAGTGGTTTGGATGCATTGAGCCAGATAAAGCAGGTATCACCAAAACTCCCCGTTCTCATTATGAGTATGTATCCTGAAGATCAGTATGCATTGAGAGTATTGAAAGCAGGGGCTTCAGGCTACCTGGGTAAAGAGACAATTCATGATGATATTGTGAAGGCGATCGAAACAGTTAGAATAGGAAAAAAATTTATCACTCCAGGCATTGCTGAAAAACTGGCTAATGCATTCGATGGAGGTTCTTCTCATCAACTTCATGAAAATTTATCTGATCGGGAGTTTGATGTATTTAAGCTATTGGCATCAGGGAAATCTGTTACTGAAATAGGTGAGCAATTGTCATTAAGTGCAACCACAGTTAGTACTTACCGCTCCCGGGTTATGGAAAAAATGAATATGAGATCAAATGCAGATCTGACCAGGTACGCTTTAGAGAATGGGCTCATCTGATATTATAACTATATACACATTGAACTTATTGTAGTGTAAATTCTACACATTTCAAATCGCTGTTACTACAAAATTCTCTCAAAAGCTGATGTAATTTTCCATGCCATTGCTGACTGAAGCACTGATTGGATGTTGAAAATATGCTTCAGCTTCAAGCCTTCCGGCGAAATTAATATGCTAAGAGTTTTAATTGCTGATGATCATGAAATTGTTCGCCGGGGAATTAAGCAGATTCTTCAGGAAGAATACTCCTTCGCACATTTTGATGAAGCAGCCGATACAAGTACTTTAATAGATAAGGCTATTTCAGGTGGATGGGATATTATAGTTTCAGATCTGGCAATGCCGGGAGGTGGGGGGCTACATGCATTACAACAAATATCTCAGCATGCACCAGGCATTCCGATTCTTATTTTAAGTATTTATCCCGAAGAACAATATGCAGCAAGAGTTATGAAGGCAGGTGCTGTTGGCTATCTGAATAAAGATGCTGCGCCTGATGAACTTGTTAATGCGGTTCAGAATATTTTATCAGGGCGAAAATATGTTACCGAGTCAGTGGCTCAACAGTTGAGTATAACTACCCGCCGCTCAGCAGGTAGGGCTATGCATGAACTGCTTAGCGAACGGGAGTTTATGGTATTTAGCCTGATAATTACAGGGGCCTCTGTAGCTGGAATCGCAGAAAAGCTATCCTTAAGTGGAACAACCATCAGCACTTATCGGTCAAGAATTTTGACTAAAATGAATGTTCAGAATAATGCCGGGCTGATACAATATGCAGTGCAAAATGGCTTGATTTAAATTAAGCAAACCGTTGCGTAATTGTAGTGCCCGGACTACATATGAATAATAAAAGCGACTATTCCTTAAGCTGTATAATATTAATTTCTTTGACCTGTCATTTTAACCCATGAAAAAAAAACTGATGTTACTTATAGTTGATGATAATATGAATTTTGTTGACCGGATGATCGGGTTACTGGAAGATGCAGATAATATTGATAACATAAGTGTGGCATCAAATTATGATGATGCCCGCAGAATATTAGCAACAGAATTTCCGGATGTTGTATTGTTAGACATTAATCTGCCCGGCAAGAATGGTATCGAGTTACTTAAACTCATCAGGGAAAACAAAAAGAAATGTGAGGTGATAATGATAACAAATCATGCAGATGATTATTACAGGCAACAATGCCAGGAGTTGGGCGCTGAACATTTCCTGGATAAAAGTAATGACTTTTCCCTTGTGCCAGGTATTATTAAGCAACTATTGAATTGAATAAATATTAAGCAATTAAGCTACGAATCCTAAGAGTTGTGACGTATGAAAAAGAAGTGGTCTGCATTAAAAGAATTGATAAGTGCTTATAAACAGCATGATGATATTTTTCTCTCATTGATTAATGAGGATGGTAAAATCATCTGTGCAAACGCCAATATGGTGAAAACACTTCACCTGCAAAATCCCCGACTGGTAAAAACAAATTTCCAGGATCTTCTTCACCCTGTTAACCTAAATGATTTTAAAACAGCAATACGGACTTCAGCACAGCGAAAAAGCCCTTGTTGTATTGAACTTTACCTGAAGAATGGTTATTACCACCCAATGAAGTGGGAAGTAAATTACCTGCAACCCGAACCATCAAATGAAGAAAAATTTCTTTGTGTAGGCCATAGAATACTTGATGAAAAACGAATTGAACAATTCAACCTGCTTGGCGAAAAGAATTATCAGTTGATTGTTGAGGGGTTGAATGCAGGAGTCCTTTTTCAAGACAGGAAAGGGGAATTAATTGCTGCGAACCAAAAGGCAGCTGAAATGTTTAATACAACACTTGAAAGGTTGTATCAACTAACTAATATTGGCAGCCTTTGGAACACTGCCTGGAATATACAAACAGAAGACGGCAAGCCAGTTAGCTTTGACGAAACCCCATTTATGACTGCTATTCACACGGGGCAACTGCAAACTGAGGTATTGGTAGTGCGATTAAGGAATGGTGAACACAGGTGGTTGCAATTTAGTTCGCAACCGTTATTTGAAGAGAATAACTATGTCCCTTTTGCAGTTGTATCTAATATCGTTGATCTGACCCAGGAGAAAAAATTGTCCAGGCAATTAAAGGAAAGAGAAGCTTTATTCAACATGTTCATGAAGCAAACTCCCAACCTTGCCTGGGTTGTGGATGAAGATGGTAACCTGGTCTTTGCCAGCGAATCATTTTATGAATACTTTGGGCTCGATAAGAACAAGTCGGTTGACAAGAATATTGGTGATCTGATACCCTCTGTAGTGGCCGGTGCACTATATGAAAAACACCTCCAGGTTTTACAAACCGGTGTGCCTGTTGAATTAGTAGAAAAGGTAAAATGGGCCAATGGAACGAACTTTGTATTTCACATTAACATTTTCCCCATTGATGGTATAACCAGCAAAAAGATGCTGGGCGGGCATGCCGTTAATCTGGCTGATAAATTTGCTGCAGAAAAGAAACTAAAGGAAGCTAATGAAAGACTGCTGTTACTCAGCAGAACTACTTCTGATGCAATTTGGGAGTGGGATATGCAGACCGGGTATATTTTCAGAAATGATGCCCTAATGGATATGATCGGTTATCAGTTCGAGCAAACAAAAGGTTTGTCATGGTGGCTGCGCCGTATTCACCCGGAAGACAGAAACAGGGTTAGTGATAAGGTAAAAGATACAACGGAGAAAAACCTGCAGTCATGGGAGGATGAATATCGGTTTAAATGTGCTGATGGTAATTATAAGCACATGCATGATAAAGGCTATGTGGTGTATGAAAACGGGTTACCCGTGAAAATGATTGGTTCATTGCAGGATGTTACAGGTATGAAAGATCTGGAAAACCAATTGATGGAGGAAAAACTGCAGCGTCAAAAAGAAATTTCAGAAACTGTACTCCGGGTACAGGAAAAGGAAAGAACAAGGATAGGGCATGAACTTCATGATAATGTTAACCAGATACTTTCCACGACCAAGCTATTTGTCGATATGCTAACCCCGGGTAGCAAGGAAGAGAAGCAGATTAAACAAAAGAGTATTGAGTATCTGATGATGGCGATAGATGAAATCAGGAAATTATCGAAAGAACTTGTTGTTCCTCAGCTTAATCAGAAAGGATTGGTCGCCAGTATTAAGACATTAATTGAGGACATCCATTTATCCACTGAAATAAAGGTTAAATGCACCCATGATCATGAAAATGATCTTTTATCGCAAGGCAAAAAAGTAACATTATTCCGAATTTTGCAGGAGCAGTTAAAAAACATAATAAAACACAGCAAAGCAAGTAAAGTTGATATATTTCTTCAGTGTAAGGAAAATGATGTTCAGCTTTTAATTAAAGATAATGGCAAAGGGTTTGACCCCAAACAAACTCACCAGGGAATCGGGCTATCCAATATTTATGAAAGAACCCGGTTCTATAACGGATCGGTTGATATCCAAACAGCCCCTGGCAAAGGATGCACTCTTTGTGTAACGATGCCCATTTTATAGGCTAACATCTAAGTAATTCTTCTTAGGCAAATTAATTATAACACCTATAAGGGTAATTTACCTATTCTTCCTAAGGTTTTTGATTGATAGTATTGCGTTGTGAGAGAGTAAATGCCGCTTATTTGTATCGTGACAATAGTGGCAGAATAATCCAATCCTTTAAAAACCTAAGATGAACAAAACGTTACCCACCCATTTCAGCATCTTTGTAAGGCTGGATGAACAAACTGTCCATGATTATTTTAATCACCATGACCCGGCACCATTATACAAAAGGCAACTCGGACATGAATTTGAACAGTATATATATAATTCTCTATTAACCTCAAAAAGAGATGCTATAATAAAATACCAGGTGATCTGCCTGGAGAATTCTGATAAACGGTTTATTGCACCTGTTACCCAGGCTATAAGAAGCCATTTCAAGCTTAAGCGATCATTAAAGGTGGAGGAGTTTAAGAAGTTCAAAAGCAGAACTTTTAAGCTGCTTATTGCAAGTCTGACTATCGTTTTATCCTTTCAGGCCATTTTGCCTTATCTGATAGAGGGTATGGATGGCCGGATGGCGGGGTCGCTTCATAATGTTCTTGATGTGTTTAGCTGGGTTATACTGTGGAAACCAATTGACAGGCTTATCTTTTATTGGAACCCTTTCAAAAAAGATATTCATCTACTGGACAGGCTGGAAAATGCGGAAGTTGTTGTACTTGAAAAAAATAAATCGATTGAAAAACTACAACAAAAAGCGTCTTAACCTTTTAGTGCTTCTCATCGTCGGTTGCAGCACTTCTTTTGCACAAGCCAAGAGTGGCCTTGAGAATTACAATATGCTAAACCAGCAACAAGAGTATATGTGGATGCCCATACTTCATTACCAGGCCAGAAACGGTGCTTACGCTGAGATCCGGTATAATTATGAAGATGTACAAACGCTTTCAGTTTATATGGGAAAAACATTTTCCGGAGGCAAGGATTTGAAATTTACTCTTACACCGATGTTAGGATTCTCTGGCGGTAAGTTTAGCGGAATATCACTTGCAACTAATGCAGAAACAGAATGGAAGAATTTTTATGTATCCTCACAAACGCAGTATAGTATAGCAAGCAGGAAGAGTAATGACAATTTTTTCTTTAGTTGGTCTGAACTGGGATACGGCATATCGGATAAGCTTTTTGCCGGTGTTGCAATTCAGTACACCCGGCAAAGCGGGTCGGGTAATTTGGAACCTGGCTTTGTGGGGGGCATTGAATTTAATAATGTATCAATCCCTTTTTATGTATTTAACCCTTTTAATAGCGAAAGGTATTTTGTGTTGGGTATTAATTATGAGTTCCAGTTCAAAAAAAAGCATCTGGTGACGAAGTAACTATACGTTTCCACTTAGTATAAAATAAATATTATAATAAAATGAAAATGAAAGAAGTAAATAAAATAAACTATTGAAATTATTTGTATTTACTTGAACCAGTAAAATCCAAAAAGTCTAAAATCCAATCTATGAAAAAGCTACTAGCCGCTGCATTTCTATTATCTGCTATTTATGTAAAAGCACAGGTAAAAATCGGCGATAACCCCGGCACTATCAACAGTAACTCATTGCTTGAGATGGAAAGCACCAATAAAGGCTTTCTTCCTCCCAGGTTAGCACTCAACAATATCAGTTCAGTCTCTCCTTTATCAGGTACAGTTCCTGCAGGCATGCTTGTTTTTAGTACCGGGGGAACACTTCCTGATGGTTATTATTACTGGGATGGTACTCAGTGGAACTTGCTGGCAACAGGCGCATTAAAGGCTGTAGTAAAAACAGCCAATGCTACTTTGACTAAAATTGAAACATTTGTATTGGCAAGCAATGATATCACTCTCACACTGCCTGATGTTACGTCCGCAGATAATGGACTGTCAATTACAATTAAAAATAATGGTACGCATACGGACCTTGTTACTGTTCAGGGTAATGGAGGAGCAACGATTGATGCTACTTTGCTGGCAAAACTTACAAGATGGTCTGGGCAAACATTTGTAGTATACGATGGTAACTGGGTGGCAAAAGAAAAAAAGCCCAGTGCTGAAAACCTGCTGGATGTTAATGCAAACAGCAGTTGGACCACTATTCAGGAGGCTATTGATTTTCTTGATCTGCATATGTCCGGCCCTACTGTTATAAGACTTGGTGAAGAAACGTATGATATAGATGAGACGGTTAATATCGATTTACCATACTCCCTAACATTTCAGGGAATGTCTTATGGAACAGCTACTATCGCCGCAGCGACAGGCCTTACCGGGAAACCAATGTTTCGTTGTATTTCAGATTGCTACTTTAAAATGCTAAGTTTTGATGCGACTACTTTAACCAACTACGGAACGGCAGCAGGAGAGGATGCGATCCGTTTTCTTGGCAGTGGTACTTATAATGAGGTGAAGGATTGCTCTTTTGACAGATTTTACAATACAATACTGGATTCAACCGATGCTGAAATCTGGGTTTTTGAAACTGATATATCAAACTCTATGGGAAGCGGTATATTAGTTCATGGTGCCGTAGCTGGTGTAATAGTAAAGGTTGCTGAAACAGATTTTATAGGTTGTAATTATGGAATAAACCTAAGTAAAGGGTCTGGGGCAACAATACAGTTAGCTTCCGGAGGATATTATAATGCTAATAGCGGAGATACGGCCATTTTTTATCAACCGGCTAATTTCACTTCGTTTACAAGTATATCTATCACCGGCAACTCATGGAATAATACAGGTAAGTATATTGAGGGATTTGATTTTACCAGAACAGATGGAAGAGATGCTAATGCAATTGTGGAAAGTAATGCTGGTGTCGGTGATAAAAAGCCAAGCTGCTATCTTAACCTGCTAAATAGCAGTACAACCACCACATTGACCACAGCTAATTCATGGTACAAGGTAAACTGGGATTATACAAAAGTTACTTCCTCCACCTGTAAATGGACAATTACAAATGCATCCGGGGGCGTCAATAATGTTAACAGGATAACTTTCCAGCCCACCAATAAGAGAGATGGAGTTATTATAATTACCGGAAACTTATCTGTAAATAACTCAAGCAGAACCATATCCCTCGGCCTGGTAAAGAATGGTTCATCAGGAACAAGATATGGTGAAACTACACTCAGAACTCAGACATCCGGAACCGCATCTCAGTTCTCAACAGTTATTTATTTATCAGATATATCAGCCACTGACTATTTTGAGGTATTCTGTTCATCGGCAAACAATAGTGATATCATTACAATGCTTGATTTAAACTGGCAGGTGATTACACAATAATTCATTCAACTTTCAATTCATTTATCATGAAACGAAAATTAGTTTTCTTGTGTTTGCTTGCTGCCAGCGGAAATCTGCTTGGACAGGAAGGTTTTACTAATTCGGGGAACCTGAGAGTGCATTCCGGGGCGTCAATAACCGGCTTTGGAAATTTTACTAATACCTCTTCAGGGGTGTTGGTTAATAATGGCAGTCTCTATGTCAGGGGTACCCTGACCAATGACGAATCTTCTATGAGTGCCGGAAGTGGTACGCTGTATTTGAACGGGGGTGCTACCCAAGCCGTCGATGGTTCCCAAGCCTTCAGGACCAATAATCTTATAACTGATAATAACGCAGGTATAACGCTAAACAATAATTTGAATGTAACAGGTCTGCATACATTTACAAATGGATTGATTGCCACATCCGCTACACCCAATTATATGGTATATGAGGCCGGTTCTTCTCACACAGGAAGTACCGACAGCCGCCATGTGACCGGGTGGGTTAAAAAACATGGCAACACTGATTTTATTTTTCCTGTTGGCGATGCGACATATGAAAGAACGGCTGCTATTTCAAATTTATCAGCAAGTTCAGAGATCAACTGTCATTACTATACCCCCACAAATAATATTTCGAATGTTCTTACACCCGTTGTCCAGGTAAAGGCGAACGAATACTGGCAGATAGATAAAGTGTCAGGTGGTACAGCACAGATAACGTTGAACTGGGATCATTCTAAAGTACCAATGGATAACATATTACTTACCGATATTTTAGTGGCACATTATACAGGAGGTAACTGGACAGATGCCGGTGGTTCTCCAACAGCAACAGGCAATGTGACAACAACCGGTTCAGTAACCTCATCGGCGGTAACCACTTTCAGCCCGTTTACACTTGGTTACAAAACGTTTCCGGTTCCGCTGAAGCTGATCTCATTTACAGCAGAAAGAAGAACAGGTATAAGTTATTTACGGTGGATAACGGATAATGAGCAAAATGTGGGTCATTTTGACGTGCAGCGAAGCTATGATGCAGTTACGTACACAACAATAGGCAATGTAGGTGCACGGAACAGCGGGGTGAGAGAGCAATATAACTTTGAAGACCATTCTCCATTAAATGGATTTGCCTGGTATCGTATCCGTAGTGTGGATATAGATGGCCGCTTAAGTTACACAAGAATAGCGGTGGTATCAGAAACAGACATACAGTCGGGTACTTTCATGGTGATGAATCCGGTTCGCACTGCAATAACAATATTCAACAGAACAGGAGAGAGTGGTTCATTTGAGTGTCGTTTATTTAATTCTGGTGGGCAGTTAATATTACGAAGTAATGTGAATATGACTAGTAATAGTGGTGCCGTATTATCTCTTCCGCCGCAGACGGCAGCCGGCATTTATATACTGGAGCTGAGTAATGCGAAGACGCAGTTCAGGCAAAAGGTGTTGGTGGAGAAATAATTGATTCCGCCAGTAAAGTTTTTCTCCAGGTTTTTACATAGGTTGATTTTCCGTCCTGCCAGCCGGCGGGACGGTTTTATTTGTAACCCTCAGTTATTATTGTCCTACAGGAATAAGAAACAATGGTGGTCATGGTGGTGGATCCTCTGTAGTAACTAGAAAAAATAGCCATAATTTAAATTCAGCCATAATTTTGCTCTTGTTTCTGAATTAGTACTGTAATTTAAGAACGAAATAAAATCAAACTAACCACATGGCTGAAGAGAAAAATAATAAGGTTGATGAGATTGGCTCTAATATCGGAGCATATGCAACCCGTTCCGCAGCACCTACTTTTGATCTGTTGCAGCCCTGGAAGATCATTTCGCAGAATAATATATATATAATATATCTCTCTGTTCTTCTTTTTGCATTCTATGCTTTTGCCCGTCATGGGTTTAACTGGATTGCTTTATCTACCTCTTTGATCGTTAGTGTGCCCATTGGTTTTGCAATTGCTTTTTTTGAGACACAATCACAGGAATTTCGCCGCAGACACCGGAGAACAAGCTTTTGGTTCTATCTTATTTACCGCACATTCAGGGTGGTGGTCTGGTTTATGGTGTTGTTCTTTTTCATTATGGTGGTAGTAAACTGGCTAAAGATCAATACCTACGAAACGATTTTTCCGCATAGCCTGCATGATTTTTTTGCTACACGAAAAGTTTTTGAATTTCTTGGTATAGCTCTTATTATTTCATTATTCTCCAATTTTCTGGACGAGTTGCACCGTAAACTAGGGCGGGACGCCATCTTCAATTTAATACTTGGTAAATACCACCAGGTGAAACAGGAAGATCGTCTGTTTCTTTTTATTGACCTGAATAATTCCACCGATATAGCGGAAGAAATGGGAGAGATGGAATACAGTCATTTTCTCCAGGATTACTTTTATGACATTAGTGAACCAATCGCCAGGTATTTTGGAAGAGTTTATCAGTATGTTGGCGATGAAGCTGTGGTTACATGGCCGGTTAAAAAAGGATTTCGTTTTGCTGTTTGTATAAGGTGCTTTTTTGCCATTCAAAAACAAATAAGAAGATATAAAAGCCATTATGAAAAGCGATATGGCCGTGTGCCTGAGTTTAAAGCTGCTTTGCATGGTGGAACAGTCGTGGTATCTGAAGTAGGGAAATATAAATCAGAGATCGCTTATCATGGCGATGTATTGAATACAACCGCCAGAATGCTGAGCCGCTGTCATGAATTTGCTTCTGAGTTTATTGTGTCGGACTATGTTATAGAAAATGTGGAAATGCCAAGATACCTGAGGGCTGATCCATTAGGAGCATTCCAATTAAAAGGTAAGCAGCAGCAGGTGGAGTTACATGCCATTCACTTAGCGGCAGATAAAAATGCTGTCGCAAAACGACACAGACGGTTATTCAGGCGAAAAAGTGAAAAAATCTGATGAGCTGCTATTGATAATTATTACAGGAATATATTAGCCTCTGAATTTATAATTAGCCTGTGGGTTCCCGGGACAACCTTGTTTGCGGGATGAATAGCAGGACGTAATAATTATTGCAGTTGCAAAAAGCAAAAAGGCGGCAAGAAGTTTATTTTTCATCTGATGGATATTTGACTGTAAACGAAAAAAAGGGATGATTATTTTATGAAAACGAAGATAAGAAACTTACAGAATTTTGAGTCTGCGGGATGGGGGGTATAGTTGTTGCGACAACATTTCTCTAAACAACTGGTTATCTTTGCTTCATGCAGATTTACAAAGCTCAAATTTGATTTTGATAAGTACAGCAAACAGTTACCTTTACCACCCATTTATTTTAGAAACTAAGAGAAACTACTAACCCGATGTTGAAACTGAAGAAACCGCTTGCTTTTATTGACCTGGAGACAACAGGTGTCAATTTAGGAACAGACCGCATTGTTGAGATTGCCATTGTTAAAATTCTGGCTGATGGAACCCGAAGCGTAAAAAGGCGGCTCGTAAATCCTGAAATGGCCATACCAAAGGGTGCCAGCGATGTTCACGGCATCACAGATGAAATGGTAAAAGATGCCCCACCGTTCAGGCAGGTGGCACAGGAGCTGAAACAAATGCTGGACGGATGTGATATTGCAGGCTACAACTCCAATCGTTTTGATATTCCCCTGCTGATGGAGGAATTTCTCCGGGCACAAGTGGATTTTGACATGAAGAATCGCAAATTGCTGGATGTTCAGAATATTTTTCACAAAATGGAGCCCAGAACACTGGGTGCCGCTTACAAATTCTATTGCGGTAAAACACTGGAAGGCGCACATGGTGCTGAAGTAGATGCTTCTGCCACTCATGAAATATTGGAAGCCCAGATTGAAAAATACCCCGAACTTGGAAATAATATCGACTCCATCCTGAAAGTAATTGGCGAGGACCAAATTGTTGATTTTGCCCGTCGCTTTGTGATGGAAAACGGAACAGAGGTTTTCAACTTTGGAAAATTCAAAGGACGGCCCGTATCAGATGTGCTTAAAGCCGAACCACAGTATTATGACTGGATGATGAAGGGTGATTTTCCCCAGCATACCAAACAAAAGCTCACCGAAATCTATACCCGGGCGATGCTGAAGAAAAGTTAATCAGCGATTATTGCCTGTGAACAATTTTTAACACAGCTTCTCTGCTGTTTTTTGTAAATTCGATACTTACAGCCATTGCTTTACCGTGGAGAAACTAGTCGTCATACCAACTTTTAATGAAAAGGAGAATATCAGCAACATCCTTCATGCCATCTTTAGCATGAAGGATGGCTTTCATGTGTTGGTCATTGATGATGGTTCTCCGGATGGAACAGCACAAGTTGTAAAGGACCTGCAGTCAAAATTTTCAGGACAGTTATTTATTGAAGAACGAAAAGGCAAGCTTGGTTTGGGAACTGCCTATATACATGGTTTTAAGTGGGCTATCAACAGGGGCTACAATTTTATTTTTGAAATGGATGCCGATTTTTCTCATAATCCAAATGACCTGTCCAGACTATATAATGCCTGTAAAAATGAAGGGGCAGACCTTGCAGTAGGTTCCCGGTATGTAAAAAATGGCGGTGTTGTCAATTGGCCTAAAAACAGGATAGCCCTTTCAAAAGGAGCTTCGTTATATACAAGGATGATAACCTGGATGCCGGTAAAAGACCCTACCGCCGGCTTTATGTGCTATAAAAGAGAAGTGCTGGAAACCATTAACCTGGACCAGATCCGTTTTGTGGGTTATGCTTTCCAGATTGAAATGAAATTTGCAGCCTGGAAACTTGGGTTCAAAATAAAAGAAGTTCCCATTATTTTCCAGGATAGGACTGCGGGGGCTTCAAAAATGAATAAGGGTATTGTAAAAGAAGGAATATTGGGTGTACTGAAACTCCGCTGGCATAGCTTGTTCACTAATTATCGCAAAAGGGTAAAGAATACAGAGCCTGATATAATCGAACCGGTAAAAAGTACCCTTGACAGCAAAGAAATGATGGCTGAGAGTAAATGATGCGGTGCAGATAAAATCTTCCCTGTAAATTCGTTTTATGACAGACCCTGTTGCAGCGGCCCTGAAGAACTGGGTGCCTTACAAGCTTTCCATTAACGATAACGAAGCACTGACCCGTTGGCTTTTTCTGGGCGATATTAAAATAGACAAGCCTTTTTTCACTGATACGATCAGCGAATGTCAGAAACTGCCCAGCAATTCAAAATTTTTGAAAGGTGTAAGCTCTCTTGATTTGCTTCCGGAGTGGGCCTCGCACCTGGAGTCGGTTCCCCCTTCTGTATTTATTTTTCATATATCAAGATGTGGTTCTACTTTGCTATCTCAATTAATTGCATTGGATGAACGGCATATCGTTTTGTCAGAAGTTCCTTTTATTGACCAGTTGTTCAGAATGCAATACCAGGTGCCTAATCCCTCATTAACAAGCATTGATACATTTGTAAGATCAGCTATCAGTATTTATGGGCAAAAAAGGAGTGGAATCGAAACAAATCTTTTTATCAAAGCAGACAGCTGGCATATATTTTTTTATGAACGTCTGCGGCAACTATACCCGGCTGTTCCATTCATATTCTTGTACCGTTCACCAGACGAAGTATTGCAATCGCAACAAAGACGGAGGGGAATGCAAGCTGTACCGGGGGTGGTTGAATTTGAATTAATGGGGATCCAGGAGGAAGAGGATATTGTTACTAACCTGGATCTGTATTTTTCAAAAGTGATGGAACGGATACTGGCGAAATTTATTGAAGTGGCAGAGAAAGACCCATTATCGTTATTGGTCAATTATAATGAGGGAATGATGTCAATCATTAAAAGGATTGCTGCTTTTTCAGGGGTTGAACTTTCTCATGAACTGGTAAACAAGATGGAAAGCCGCAGCCAATATCATGGCAAGTATCCCGAACAGATTTTTTCGGCTGAAGAGAAAATGAAAACAATACCAGCATTCCTTTCAGAAAGTATGCGGCTTTATGCACAGTTAGAAAAAAAACGAAAGGAAAATCTAACCCTGTAAAATAGAAAGGATAAATTGATACAATTTTTCTGCAGATTCAACAGGCATTTCTGAGGTTGTGTTCAAAACGAGGTCTGCAGCTACCGGCTCTTCAAAAGTATCATTGATGCCTGTCAGATTGTGAATTTTGTCAGGGTTATTATCCGGGAGCAGGGCTTTTTTATAAAGTCCTTTCGTATCTCTTTTTATAAGCTCCTCCAGGTCGCAATTGACCCAAACTGTTTTGGCACCGTATTCGTCCCTCAACTCTTTCCGTATTTCTTCAAAAGGGTTGATGGCAGCAATGATGGCAATTGTTCCATTTTCTGTAAACGAAAAGGCCAGTTTCCCTAACCGTCGGATGTTCTCAAAACGATCTTCTTTTGAAAAGCCAAGATCCTTACAAAGTGTTTTCCGGTATTCATCTCCGTCAATAATGATGGAGGCATAACCAGCTTTGTCCAGTAATTCTTTAACACCGGCCGCAATAGTGCTTTTGCCGGCACCGGAAAGTCCTGTGAGTTGTATCAGCAACATAGCCTGTAAGATAATATCCCTTTCAATATCAACGCTGAAATAAATTATCTACTTTGCAAGCCAATGAAAAAGGCCTTTCTCCAGCTGCATATTGCTGTATTTCTTGCCGGATTTACCGGAATACTCGGGAGGCTTATTACTTTGAATGAAGGTATGATCGTCTGGTACAGGCTGCTGCTGACCGCCGCTACCATGTGGATATTGTTCGGGCTGATGAAGAAGTTGCGAAAAATCCCAGTGATTGACATCCTGAAGATTACCGGCGTTGGATTTATTGCTGCCATGCACTGGGTTACGTTCTATGGATCTATTAAATATTCCAATGTATCGGTAGCCCTGGTTTGCTTTTCGGCCATTGGTTTCTTTACTGCTTTGTTTGAGCCCCTGATATTAAAGAAAAAGATCAACAAGGTTGAGTTATTGCTGGGATTAATTACCCTTAGCGGTATTTATATTATTTTTCATTTCGACACTCAGTACAAGACCGGCATCATCATAGGTATAATCTCCGCAATACTGGCTTCTTTATTTCCCATTTATAACCGGGAGTTTTTAAAGAGGATCAACGTGGAGACCATGCTCACATGGCAACAAACAGGGGGGCTGCTGGTATTATCAGTCCTGCTGCCATTTTATTTGCAAAAATTTCCGACTGACAGTTTTATACCAGGCCTTGAAAACCTTGGCTGGCTGCTGGTGCTTTCTTGGTTCTGTTCTGTTATTGCATTTCAGCTTTCAGGTAATGCATTGAAGCGGTTATCCGCCTTTACCGTTAATCTAACCTATAACCTGGAACCTGTTTACGGTATCATCCTGGCTTTTATGATATATAAGGAAAACCAGTTCCTCAGTAAATGGTTTTTCGTTGGTTTTGGTATTATTGCTGTTGCATTAATAATACATGTTTACATTTTGGTGAAAGTGGAAAGAAAACTAACCGGGCATGCAACCGACTGAGTACCATAAAAAAATAATCCAATATTATAAGGACACTGAGAATGCTTACAAAGATTCATGGGATCTCAGCAACAGTCTTGCTATTCACTATGGATATTGGGATGAAAAAGTGAAGTCTTTTCCGGAATCATTATTACGGATGAACGAAATAATGATGATGGCCGCAGGCATAAAGCCAGCCGATGAAGTACTCGATGCCGGTTGTGGAGTTGGTGGCAGCAGTATCTTTTTGGCATCAACATTGGGCTGCAGGGTTACTGGTATTACACTAAGCGAAAGACAGGTACAGCAAGCGATAAACAATGCTAAGCAAAAAGAGATTGACAGGTTAGTTGATTTTAAGGTAATGAATTATTGCGCCACGGATTTTCCGGATGCAAGCTTTGATGTGGTCTGGGGCTGTGAAAGTATTTGTTATGCTGACAGCAAGCAACAATTCATCAAAGAAGCGTATCGGTTGCTGAAACCCGGCGGCAGATTGGTAATAGCGGATGGTTTTGCTTCGGCATTTGAAAATAATGAGAACCCTATAATCCGTCAATGGCTGGATGGCTGGCAGGTAAATTACCTGGAAACGCCGGAACGATTTAGTTCATTCATGGATCAGGCAGGATTTCAAAATATTAATTATCGTAATATTTCAAAAGAGACATCGCATTCTTCCAGGCGGTTGTATAAATTCTATTTCCTTGCCAGTTTATACCTGGGGTGGAAGAAGATCAATTTCTCCAAGCCTGCTACGGAGATGCAAAAGAAAAATATCAGGGCCTGTAAGTTCCAGTACAAGGGAATGAAAAAAGGCTTGTGGCAATACGGGCTGATCACTGGTAAAAAGCCTTGATGGTTTTTAATATTTCCTTTTATCTTTATTTATACAAATTAATTGCTATGAAGAGCATTCTTCTTTCTTTATTCTTATTGCTTTTTGTTGGTGTATCTACTGCACAAAAAAAGCCGCTTGACCATACTGTGTATGACAGCTGGCAGCATATAGGAGAACGGATGATCAGTAATGACGGCAAATGGGTTGTTTACACTATTGATCCGCAGGAAGGCGATAATGAACTGGTGATCCAGTCTTCCGATGTTAAGTATAAAAAATCAGTACCAAGGGGCTATAGTGCTGTTATTACAGAAGACAGCCGCTATGTCGTATTTAAAATAAAACCCTTTTATAAAGACACAAGGGAGGCAAGGATCAAAAAGAAGAAGACGGAAGACATGCCAAAAGATTCTATCGCAATTGTGGAGTTGGGTAAAGAGGAGATATGGAAAACTGCTAAAGCAAAAAGCTACAAAACACCTCAAAAAACGTATGGGTGGGTGGCTTACCAATTAGAAAAAACTCCTGAGCCGCCTGTAAAACCAAAAACACCTGATACCAACACTAAATCAAAAGTTGCTGACAGCCTGAATCATATCATTGATTCTTTGCAGAGTATCATCCAGGCCATACCCGAAAGAAAGAAAAGGGTAAGAGGAGATGGAGAAGAGGAAGAATTCGACATTACAGATGCCGATGGTGATGAACCAAACGTTCCCGCTGCTGATGCAGGAAGTGACCTGGTGATCCGCAAGCTGGAAACCGGGGTGGAAAAAATTTTTGCCAACGTATTAGAATATTATTTCAGTAAGACAGGCGACAGGCTGCTGATAGAGCAGGCAAAGAATCCGAAAGATTCATTAAGTAAGGCAACAATAGTACTTTATGATTTAAAAGAATCCACATCGGTTGTATTAAGCAAAGGGGGGAATGATTTTAAAAATTTCACGATGACGGATGACGGTTCTCAAATTGCTTATCTCGCTGAACGGGATGCCCGGCCAAAAGAGTTACAGAAATTTTACCGTATCTGGTACTATAAATCCGGCATGGACAGTGCCACTTTACTGGCAGATAAGAATTCGGTGGATATGCATCTCGGAATGGGCATCAGTGAATACGGCAATCTTAGTTTTAGTAAGAGCGGTAACCGGTTATTCTTTGGCACGGCACCAATACAACCACCAAAAGATACCAGCATTGTTGAAATGGATATGCCAAAGCTGGATATCTGGCATTATAATGATGATTACCTGCAAACTGTACAGACACTCCCTGCAAGGTTAAGGCAGGCGCAACAGGAAAATTTCCTTGCTGTGTATGACCTGGGAAAGAAAACTATTAAACAATTAGGCAGTAAAGAAATACCACAGGTAATACCAACCAATGAAGGTGATGGTGACACATTTGTAGGAGTTACAGATGTTGGAAAAAGGATCGAAAGCCAGTGGAGAGGTAATACGCTGAAAGATATTTATGCGATTGATGTGAATAGTGGCAGTAAACAATTGGTAAAAGAGAACCTGTTTGGCCAGGTGTATCCTTCCTCAACAGGCAAGTATATTATGTGGTACGACAGGAAAGCCAGGCATTATTTTGCCTGGGATGGCGGCACTACAAGGAATATCACGGCGAAAATAAAAGTACCATTGTGGAATGAGCAGAATGATTTACCTGATGAGCCGGGGAATTATGGAGTGATGAAGTGGCAGGAGAATGACGAAGCTTTTTTTGTATATGATAGATATGGGGTTTGGAAAATAGATGCAACGGCTAACCAGTTTCCTGTAAATATTATCAGTGGAAGAGAAAAAAAAATAAGATACAGGTATGTCCAGACTGATGTTGACGAGAAGTGTATAAAAAGCGGCCAGCAGTTAGTTTTCCAGACCTTTAATGAAGGGAATAAGCAGGCTGGATTGTGGAGGGGGCTATATACAGGTGACAAATCAATTAGCAAGCAGTTGCTGCCAATTCATTCTGATGATGCTTATAGTTTTAGCCAGGTAGTAAAATCAAAGAACTCAGATGATTTTATTTTTGCAATGGAATCATATAAAGAGTCTCCTGATTTATACTATTGGCATCAAACTGAAGAAGGACCGGACGGAAATAAACTTTCCTCCATTAACCCCCAACAATCTAACTACCTCTGGGGTACTGCTGAACTCTTCAAATGGAAGGCTTACAATGGTAAGGAAGCAACAGGTCTTGTGTACAAACCCGAAGACTTTGACGCAAAGAAAAAATACCCGATGATCGTTTATTTCTATGAAAAATTAAGTGATGGGTTATATGATTATAAAGAACCGGCACCGATCAGGAGTGCCATTAATGTTCCATTCTTTGTCAGCCGTGGTTATATCATCTTTATGCCGGATATTGAATACAAGACCGGTTATCCGGGTAAAAGTGCATACGATTATATTGTAAGTGGCGCCCGGGCATTGGTAAAAAAAGGCTGGGCAGATAGTACCAATATGGCCTTACAGGGACATAGCTGGGGAGGCTACCAGGCTGCGCAGGTAGCAACGATGACAAAACTCTTTAAAGCTGTATGGGCCGGAGCCCCCGTTGCAAACATGACAAGTGCTTACGGTGGCATTCGTTGGGAGAGCGGTGTAGCCCGCCAGTTCCAGTATGAGAAAACACAGAGCCGTATTGGCGGGACACTGTGGGAGAAACTTCCTTTGTATTTAGAGAACTCTCCGCTGTTTCATTTGAATAAAGTAACATCACCGATGGTCATTATGGCGAATGATGCAGATGGTGCTGTTCCGTGGTACCAGGGTATCGAGTTGTTCACTGGTCTCAGGCGATTAGGTAAGAAGGTATGGATGTTTAATTATAATGGACAAGGTCACGGATTAACACAGCGGCAGGACATGAGGGATTACCAAATAAGGATGCAGCAATTCTTTGATTATATGCTGAAAGGAGAGAAGCCTGCAAAATGGATTACCGAAGGATTACCAGCTGTAAAAAAAGGGAAGCAATGGGGTCTGGAAGTTGAATGAGTATTTCGCAGCTCGACTAAGCAGCTGTTGAGATAAACTTTACCAACGTTCTTTTCGCCACTGGCAATAATGTTTCATCCACGGGGAACTTCAGGTCAGTCTCTATTGAATAAACAGCCGGGTTAGGCAGGTGTTTCCAATGCCGGATCAATTCTGATTTTATATGTTCATAAGTGGTGGAGATACTTCGCTGCCAGTTATCAATAAACAAGGTGCGGATGCTGCGGTATTTTTCATCATGTTTTTCGAAGATCGACAGGCGGTAGTGATACACCCCGGTACTTTTTTCATGACCGTTACTTAAAAAGAAATAACCTTCCTGTGTATCCAGCGGAATAATTCCAACAGGATTAATAGTTATTTTCTCTTCCACAAATTCATAGATCTCTTTTCCGCTGTGAATAGCCCCTTTTATTTTCCCGGCAGAATAATGAATGATATCCTCCAGTTCCTGCATCAGTTCATCGTCTTCTATCATTTGTTCATACAACAACTGTAGTTTTTCCATCTGGATGCCCGTCAGTTTTTTAGGGAAATGCTCCTGCAGGTATTTCTTATTCTCTCTGAAGGCGACAATATTATTATAATGAAAAACAATATCGGCAAGTTGGGGATAAAGCTTGTTCTCGGTAAAACATTTATTCACTTCCTGCAGATAGGCGAGGAGTGTATATTTTTTCAGCTCAAAATCAATACGGCCTTCGGCGAACCAGGTTTCGGATAAAAATTTCATAGCTGTAGGGGTTTTAGTAAACTAATTTACAAAAAAGACGGAATGAACAAAAAGGAAGTTTAATTTAGATTGTTAAAACAAAAATCCATGCGATATTCTTTATTGCTATTTTCAGTGTTTCTTTTTTCCTGTAGTAATACTATTTATATAGTTCGTCATGCCGAAAAAGCAACTGCAGAACCCAATATGAGCTCAGATGTGCAGTTAACAGAAAAAGGGAAGGAAAGGGCAGAGGCGTTGAAAGAGGTATTGAAAACAAAAAAGATCGCTTCTGTTTTTTCAACAAATACCATCCGTACTAAAACAACGGCAAAGCCTGTGGCAGATTATTTTGGGTTATCAATTGAAACATACAACCCTAAACCGGATTCCGCTTTTATTCGCCTGCTGAAGTCAAAATCTAACAACACTCTTGTCGTTGGTCATTCTAATACAGTAGATGATATTGCTAATTTACTTTGTGGTTCTGCTGTTGTTGCCGCCGATTTGAAAGATAATCAATATGACAACTTGTTTGTTGTAAAAAGGAAAGGAAAAAGGTTTGTCTTTAAGGCGGAAAAATATGGGGAGCCTTCAAAATAATTTCAACTGTTTTTTACGCTGTAATCAGACAATCAGTAAAAAGGGTTGAAAAGAAGTATTACTATGGTTTCTTTTTTTTGACAATTAACGTTGTGATTATCGCTGTTGATAATATAGCTATTGCAATGGCTCCAATAAAAAGTACTGGTGAAATTCCTGTATTTGATACTTGTTCCATAATTGTTTACTTAGTACTTATTTCTTTATGAAATAGTCAATAATTAGAATTCCCTGTCACTCTTAAAATTCTCCAACTCTTTCGCTACAGCTGTCAGGAATGTTGCACCCAGGCTTCCATCTACAATGCGGTGATCGTAACTCATACTCAGGTACATTATGTGGCGGATAGCAATGCTGTCGCCGGCAGGAGTTTCAATTACCACCGGCCTTTTTTTAATGGCCCCTACTGCCATAATGGCCACTTGCGGCTGATTGATGATCGGTGTGCCCATCAAACTGCCAAACGTTCCCACATTGGTTAATGTAAATGTGCCGCCGGTAGTATCATCTGCTTTTAGTTTGCCGTTGCGGGCTGCATCGGCAAGATTGTTTACCTGCTTCGTAAGGCCGACTAGATTCAACTGGTCAGCATTTTTAATAACAGGAACAATTAAATTGCCGCTGGGGAGGGCAGTAGCCATCCCGATATTGATATCCTTCTTTACGATGATATTGTTCCCATCCAAAGAACAGTTGATCAATGGGAATTTTTTAATACAGCGAACAATTGCTTCAATGAATAAAGGGGTGAAAGTGATCTTAGTTCCTTCTCTTTTTTCAAATTCTTTTTTCACTTTATCCCGCCATTGTACCAGGTTGGTAACATCGGCTTCCGTAAAACTGGTAACATGCGGACTGGTCTGTTTGCTTCTCACCATGTGATCAGCGATCAGTTTCCGCATCCTGTCCATCTCAATTACTTCCACATTGCCGGTATAAGTAGTGAGCTGCTGGTTACTGCCTGTTTGTTGTTGCTGTTCAACTTTCGCAACAGGAATTACCATTTCCGTTGTTCTTGTACCTGGCTCCCGGCTGCCGCCTCCGGATTTCCGTCCGCTTACATACTGCAAAATATCTTTTTTCGTCACTCTTCCTTCATTACCTGTTCCGGGTATGTTCTCCAGTTCGGTCATGCTTACACCTTCGCTGGCAGCTATATTTAATACAAGAGGGGAGTAGAAACGGTTCGATGAGCCATTGGATGATGCCGATGGAACTGCTGCAGATCGTTGAATGGTTTCAACTACCACGGCTTCCTGTGCAGGCTGCAAAACGGTTTCTTTAGGAGCTGTTGATACAACAGGAGCCGGGGATACAGCCTCCGCTGCACCGGTCCTTATTCTTGCAATCACCGTTCCGATAGGAACCACATCGTTCACCTTAAAGAGTATCTCTTCTATCACACCAGCGGCAGTACTGGGTACTTCACTATCCACTTTGTCCGTAGCGATCTCCAGGATCGTCTCATCCATTTTTACCGGATCACCGGCTTGTTTGTGCCATTTCAGCACGGTAGCTTCCATGATACTTTCGCCCAGTTTCGGCATTATCAGATCAACAACAGCCATAAATATTTTATTTGTTTACAAGCGGCAGAATATGACTCATCACCTGTTGCGTCGCACACTTCAGCTTTAGTAACACAGATGGACAGGAAGACAAGCAATTTTAACCGGCCAAAGGTAATGATTTGGTCATAATCAGGCTATCAACTGTTAGCCAGGATAAATTTTCGCAAAAAATTGAGTGCCTGGTTTGCAGTGACGATAATATTTCGTTGCCTGTCAAAACGAAGGTTAAGCTGCATTGTTTCTGTTTTTTCTTTGTTACCTGCAGCTATCCAGACCGTACCTACTGGTTTTTCTTCTGTGCCACCACCCGGCCCCATAATGCCGGATGTGGCTATGGCGAAATCTGTATTTAGTTCTTTAATGGCGCCTGCTATCATTTGTTTTACAGTATCCTCACTTACTGCCCCCATGCTTAATAATGTATCATGGTTAACGCCCAGTACATTTTCTTTCACTTCGTTAGCATAGCTTATCACACTGCCTTTATAGTAGGCTGACGAACCGGGATTGGATGTAATTAAATGAGCAATATATCCGCCTGTACAACTTTCAACAGTAGCCATGGTTTTGCCTCTTGCCTGCAGCAGTTTTCCAACTACAATTTCAAGGCCTTCATCTTTATTGCTAACAAGAAAATCTTTTACCAGCTCCTGCAATTTTTCAAAATATGGGGCTAATTCTTTTTCCACTTCTTCTTTATTATCACCATGTGAAGTCAACCGCAATTTTACCATCCCATAATTAGGCAGGTAGGCCAGTTTGATATGCGGTGGGAGGGAAGGCTCAAAATCTTTCAATAACTCTGCCAGTTGTGATTCACCTTGCCCAAATGTAAAAGCGGTTTGGTGAACTATGGCGGGCATATTAAATGACGATAATAAATAGGGGATTACTTCTGCTTTTATTAATCCCTTCATTTCATGAGGTACACCTGGTAGCGAAATGTATGATTTGCCATCTTTCTTAAATAACATTCCTGGAGCCGTTCCCCTTGCATTATGCAATACCGTACAGACATCCGGTACTTCGGCCTGTTTCAGGTTTCGGTCAAGTATCGGAGCTGGTCTTCTGAATACAACTTCAAACAAGTATTTAACATGGGCCAGCACTTTTTCATTTACCACCAGTTTGCCGCCAAAGTATTTACAGAGTAATGGCTTGGTAATATCATCTGCAGTGGGGCCGAGGCCTCCTGTGATAATTATAATATCAGATTGCTGACTTTCTTCATCCAACGCCTGCCAGATATCATCGTATACATCACCGACGGCTACCCGGCGGCGTACCCATACACCGATCTTGTTTAGTTCCTGTGCAATAAAGGCAGAGTTAGTATCAATGGTTTGCCCTATCAGTAATTCATCGCCGATGGTGATGATGGAGGCATTAACAGAATTCAAACTCATTTAAGATATGATTAGAACGAAAAGAAGTAATTTGAACGCAAAGTTATAACCACTGAAGTATGAAAAAAGTTTTCTTCTTAGCAGGATGCTGGTTGCTGATAAATTCATCTTTTGCTCAAACTGTTCCCCAGAAACTTCAAAATGCCTTTCAGCAATTTGAGAGGGACAGCCAGCTAAAGCATGCCATAAGTTCGTTGTATGTGATCGATGCGAAGACGGGACAGGTGGTATTTGATAAAAACTCACAGGTTGGTTTGGCGCCGGCTTCTACACAAAAGATAATTACGAGTGTTACGGCTTTTGAGTTGTTGGGAAAGGATTACAGGTATAAGACTGAGTTTTGGTGGAATAGATCAACTCCCAATTATTCAAAGTTTCAATACGTTGAAGTAAAACAGGTCTGTGACCCCACTTTTGGAAGTGACAGATTTGAAAATACTAAACCCTCAGCCATAATAGAAAAGTTTGCTGAAGGATGTAGTGTAAATAAAATTCCAGCAAACGAGATTGCCATTTCCAGATTCAATAATAAGTTTGAGCTTCAGAAAATCCCAGATGGCTGGATATTTCAGGATATTGGTAACTATTACGGTGCAGGTATTGCAGGATTTAACTGGAGGGAGAACCAATCAGACGTATTGCTAAAGGCTGGAAAATTTATTGGTGATGATGTGAAAGTAGTAAGAGTTGATACTTTAATGGCTGCCGGATACATAGATAACCAGCTTAAAACAGGTAAGGCCAATTCTGGGGATCAGGCATATTATTATTTCAATTATGGTAACAGTTCAGTGTCATACCCGATTTTAAAAGGCACAATACCCCTGGGAGAAGATAATTTTAAAATCTCAATAGCTGTTGCAAACCCTTTCTTGTATTTTGTAAATGAGTTGGTAAAAAATAAGCTGGTTGCAGAGGCATACGCCAATTCAAATAGTTTTGATGTTTCATCTATTTGGCAACCGGCAAAGCCCGATATTAAAATCTACACTCACTATTCTCCCTCTCTCGATTCAATCATTTACTGGTTCAATAAAAAGAGCATCAATCTTTACGGGGAAGCATTAATAAAAACCTTTGCCTACGAAAAGCAAGGCTTTGGCTCAACCGATAGCGGCGTAGCTATTGTAAAGAAATTCTGGAAAGACAAGGGTCTTGATGATGAAGAATTGAATATTTATGACGGCTCCGGCCTTTCGCCACTTAATCGGGTAACTACTCATGCGCAGGTGGAGATATTGAAGTATGCCAAAACGAAAGACTGGTTTCCGTACTTTCTCAGGTCATTACCCGACTATAATGGCATGACCATGAAAAGTGGCACCATCAGTGATGTAAAAGGTTTTTGCGGTTATCACAAAGCCAAAGATGGAAAGGAATATATCTTTTCTTTCTTAGTGAACAACTATAGCGGCAAAACTTCGGGGTTGGTAAGCAAAATGTACAAAGTGCTGGATGAGCTGAAGTAGAGGGCTGGTGAGGAAAATACCTTATTTTCAGGGTTGCAACTATAAACAATAAACTATAAACTAATTGCTATGGCCGAACAAAATTTTAAAAATCATACCCGCCTGGTAGGAATGTATCATGGGGTAGCTTTTTTATCAGCTGTCGCAGGATTGATAGGCAGCATCATTAACTTATTTGATCATAAAGATGCGGGCAATCATTATTCCGCAGCATTGCTTGTTGTAGTGTTCTTTGTATTGATCCTCGTACTCTGGTATGCCCGGGTCTTTGCATTAAAAGCACAGGACAGGGCCATCCGTGCCGAAGAAAATTTTCGTCATTTTGTGCTTACCGGCAAGCCGCTAAGTAAGGAGTTAAGGATTGGACAGATCATTGCTCTTCGTTTTGCCGGCGATGATGAGTTTGTTTCTCTTGCCAAAAAAGCGGCTGATGAAAAACTTTCTCCAAAGCAGATCAAACAGGCTGTTCAAAACTGGCGGGCCGATTATTACCGGGTTTAAAACCTGAAGCGGTCAAAGAAAGACATATCCATGTCAATTAGCCAGGGAGAGGCGAGAGCTGCAGCCCAGACAAGAAAAATAAAAATCTTTCCGGCTGCTGACATGTCCTGTATAAGATGACGGTGCAACATATTCTGTATGGTCGTCATTACTCTTTCTTCCTTTGCATCATATTCAAACGGCGGGGAAGCCTGCATGTCTTTAAAAGAAGGATGCTCCTCTATCAATATGTTGCGGATCCTCCAGTAGTCTTTATCCGGCAGGTCTGCATATTCAATATCGGTATTGATACCTTCTGCTTCAATTCTTTTTTCAATGTTGCTGATCTTTTTTTCACCAGCCATTCTCAGTAGCATCATAGCCGGGAAGAGAAGCAGTGGATAGAAAGGCATTTGAATGGCAAACCAGCACATCAATCCAACGGAGAGGAAAATAAAAGCTTTGCTGATAATGCTTTCCTCATCCAAAAAGACCCGGTTCAGCAGCTGGCCACCATCCAGCGGATATACCGGGAAGAGGTTGATGAGATTAAGGATAATAAAGAGCAAAGCTACCCTTGACAGCGGAATATCAAAAAAATATTGACCGGAACTGTTCTGGTCAATAAGGTGAATAGCAATACCGATGATTATTCCGGGCAGCGGACCAGCCAGCAGGATGACAGCTGATTGTTTTTGTGATACTTCTCTTTTTGTTCCGGATACATACGCACCCAGCAGTGGAATAAAAAAAATACCAAGATCATTGTACTTGTAGTATTTCATGGCAAAGAAATGCCCCAGTTCATGTATCATTACAATGGCTGTAATTAGCAAAAGGATCTCCCATCGCTTGAAAATATAATAGCCCAATGCAAGGTAAAGTGCAAGGCTTACAATTGACTTCATCCAGATATTAGTAGCCTGGTCCTGTTTTTTGTATTTAGGAGGGTAAACAACTGCTTCTTCTGTGGGAGCAGGTACTTCTCCATTATTCATCTCCGGCATTGACTCTTCAAAATTCTCCATCGGGTAAAATTAACCAAAATAGGGTTGTAGTTTTTCCAGAAGCTGAGCAGGCATGGTGGTCCGCTTCATGCCATTTGATTCCATGAAGTATAAAATGATCTTTCCTACAGCAAGCAATTCATCTTTTTCATTGAATACTTCATGATGAAATTCTATTTTGTGATGCACAGGCAGTTCTTTCAGCATCGTTTTTACCGTTAGCAGGTCATCATACCGGGCAGGTCGCAGATAGCGGCAATGCACATCTATCACCGGCATTATCACACCCATTCTCTCCATATCAACATAAGTAAAGCCTAATTCACGGATGGATTCAGCCCTGGCCGATTCAAAATACGGAAAGAAGTTGCTGTGATAAACGACACCCATCTGGTCTGTCTCGGCATAGCGAACCCTGACTTGTGTTTCTGTGATAAACATCTCCGAAGCTAATTATTATTTCCCTATCAGCCGGTCCATGCTGATCTTTCCCGGGCCGGTAAATAGTAGAGCAAGATAACCAAACAGGTAAAGAGCTGCATATTCTCCATCACCAAAAACTTGTCCGTGATGAGAGTAAAATACTGCGACCGATGTGGAAATTATCAACGGAATGCAGGCAACCCTTGTCATCAGGCCCAAAAGAATAAAAGTGGCACAAAAGAACTCGGCAAAAATTGTTAAACTCATAGAGGCCGGTCCGCCGATATGAAACGGATCTGTAAAACCGGATGATTTAGCTGCAAAGTTGATGAGTTTTTGATAGCCATTTGGTATCATTAAGCCACCAAGAGAAAGGCGTAGCAACAGTAATGCAAATGAAACAGATTTGTCGGAGTACCTGGTACTGAAAAGTTTTTTCATGGGTATTTATTTGTTTGCTGTGCAATGTTACTGAAAGAATTCTTATCAGCATTTTTGTGCATTATAATGAATGAAATGTTAAATCGTACCTCACTCATACACTTATCCACACCTGTTTGGAATGATGTTTGGACTGACCTGAAATAATTTGAATATTCGCAACGTTTAACCACCAATCGGTTTAAAGGACAAATTCAATGAAGAATCTTAGTTTAGTAAGCATAGCCATCTTTTTCAGTATTGCCTCATTTTCGCAGCAAACCCGTTTTTATTCAGATCCGGAGTCAACCTTCAAGGAAGCAAAAGAGTATTTTCAGAAAGACCAATACAGTCTCGCATATCCATTATTCAAGGAGCTTAAGCAATCAGTCAGGGAAACTGATAAAGTAAATACAACGATCACTGTTCAGGAGATAAGCTACTACACGACTGTTTGTGCATTGAAACAAGGAGAGGGCAGAGCGGAAGAGGAAGCAAAAGAATTCATCGACATTGAAAAAAATACTGCCCGGACCCAGATGATGAGCTATCATTTGGGTGAATATTATTTCCGACAGCAGAAGTTTACCGATGCAGTTCAATTGTACGAACAGGCTAACATTGCCAACCTCAGCAACCGTGAAATAGCTGATATGAAGTTTCACCAGGGCTATTCTTATTTTACGCTGCAGCGTTTTAATGAGGCAAAACCATTATTCAGCAGTATCCGTACGATAAAGGATGATCCAAATTACATGGATGCAAATTATTATTATGGTTTCCTTGCTTTCAGGGACAGGCAATATGGTGATGCGCTGGAAGCATTCAAGATTGTAGAGAACGAAAAAAACTATGCTACCGTAGTTCCTTATTATATCGCCCAGATATATTACATACAGGGAAAGAAAGACGAAGCGATCACCTATATCCAGAATAAACTACAAACGGGCAGCAGTTCGCAGTATTATGATCTGGAATTAAAACAACTGATTGGCCATGCTTACTTCGAAAAGAAAGAATATGCGAAAGCATTGCCATACTTAGAAGATTATGTAAGCCGTTCTAAAAAAGTCCGCAGGGAAGACCTGTACGAGTTGTCATATTGTTATTATCAGAATAATAAACTAGCAAAAGCAATTGAAGGGTTTAAGCAATTAAGCGGAAAAGATGATTCTTTGAGCCAGCATGCCATGTACCTGCTCGGTGATGCGTATCTTAAGACAGGGCAAAAATCCAATGCAAGAAATGCATTCCTCTTTTGTTCATCAAATAGCAGCAATGCAGAACAAAAAGAAATTTCCAAATACCAGTATGCCAAACTTTCATACGAGTTAGGCTACCAGGATGAAGCGCTGAACAGCCTGAGTGCTTTCCTGGCTGATTATCCCAACTCAACTTATATTGCCGAGGCTAAAGAATTGATGATTGATGTGCTGGCTAATACAAATAATTATAAGGATGCACAGGCATTACTGGAAGGATTAGTAAAACCTTCAGAGAATGCAAAAAGACTTTACCCGAGAATTTTGTATGGGCGGGCCACGGAATTAATTAATGATGGTCGCCTGGCTGAAGCTGATGCCTTACTTGATAAAGCATTGAAGGATCAGAACAATGGTTCAGTACTTCCGTTGCTGAACTTTTGGAAAGGAGAGTTGGCCTACCGGAATAATAAATTAGATGATGCAATCAAATATTATCATGAATACGTAAACGGTGGATCTCCGGCCAGCGGTGAGGCAAACCCGACCAATGTTCGTTACAATCTTGGTTATTCTTACCTGAGAAAAGAGAATTATCCAGTTGCAGTAACTTATTTTGAGCCGTTGGGAAGAAATCCTTCACTCAGTTCAAATTCGTTCACACAGGATGCTTATGTCCGTACTGCCGATTGCTATTATATGCAGAAAGATTATGCAAAGGCTAAAACCATGTATGATAATGTTATCAGGTTCTCATGGCCTGCTGAAGACTATGCCACATTTCAGAATGCAATGCTGGCCGGTGTGAGGAGTCCTAAGGAGAAGATCAGCCTGATGAATACGATGATAAGAAAGTTTCCGGAGTCATCACTTGTAACCGATGCAAATATGGAGATAGCCAACACTTATATGAGTGATGAGAAGTTTAGCGAGGCTATTCCTTACTTAAGTGCAGTCGCAAAAACAAGCGGAAATGCAAGTCTTGTTCCGCAGGCTTACCTGAAAATGGGGACAGCCTACTATAACCTGAATAATAACACAGAAGCCTTAAAACAGTTTAAAACACTTATTGACAAATACCCAAATTCCCCGGAAGCAGAGGATGCACTGGACAACGTAAAAACGATTTACATTGAAGACGGTAAGCCGGATGAGTATGCGGTGTTTATGAGAGATGCTGGTCGTCCATTAAGTGTAAGTACGGAAGATTCACTTACCTATGCAGCAGCAGAAAAGCAATATGATGACCAGAACATTAACGCTGCCCTGTCCGGGTTCAATAATTATATCCAGAAATTCCCCAATGGTGTATATGCACTGGATGCCAATTTTAACAGAGCCGAAATCTATAACTCCAAAAAAGACTGGAGCAATGCATTGGTGGGGTATGATGCTGTTGCTGCCGATGCTCCAAATAAGTATGCAGAAAGGGCTGTGCTGACTGCTGCAAGGATCAATTTCTTCGAATTAAAAAATTACGCTTCCGCCGAAAAATACTACATACAACTAAAACAGATAACTGCCAGCCAGGAGAATAAGCTGGAAGCCATGCGGGGATTACTGCGATGCCAGTACCAGCAGCAGAAATGGACGGAGGCCGTCGAAAATGCGAAAGACCTCACCGAAGCAAAAGGCAGCAGTGCCGATGATAAAACACTGGCAAATATGGCCATAGCTAAATCTTACCAGGTAGGTGGTCAGTATGATTTGGCGATCACAAATTTTAAATCGGTGGTTCAATTGAATAAAGCCGCATTGGCGGCGGAGGCCCGTTATGAAATAGCCAATTGCTGGTTCCAGGTGAATAAACTAAGTGAGTCTGAAAAAGCTGCATTTGAAACGATCAATAAATCGGGTTCGTATGACTACTGGGTTACTAAAGCATACATTCTTTTAGGAGATATTTATTTCAAACAAAAGGACTATTTCAACGCCAAGGCCACTTTCCAGAGTATCGTTGACAACACCATCAATGCTGAACTGAAAGGCGAGGCGCAGGCTAAACTAAATGCAGTAAGTGAAGAAGAAGGTAAATCAAGCAAGGTTAATAATTGATAAATGAAATTCGAAATGATCAGACTAGCAGTATATAAAACACTTTTTCTTGGATTGGGAATTCTTTTTGCCGCGGCTTCGTTTGCTCAAAAGGATACAACAAAGAAAGGCGGAATTGATATTATTTCAAGTTTCAAACCGGTGTTGAGGGAGGCGGCCAAAATTAATTTTAACGCCTCTCCGCCTTCGGCTGATACAACTAAGGCGAAACTCAGCTACGATATCCCTAATCAGAATCTATTGTTTGCATACCAGCCTGGTTCTTTAAAACCGCTGGCATTGGATGTTGATTCTGTTGCTAAGTTCAATAACAGCAGTTATGTGAAGGTTGGTTTTGGTAGTTTGAGGACCCCGTTTGTACAAGCAGGTATTTCTTTTGGTGATGGTAAAACTGCCGGGCTGAATATTTTTGCTAAACATGTTGGTTCAGATGGAAAAAGGGAGAACCAGAAATTCACTAATACTGATATCAAGCTGGCTGGTTTCTTTAAATCAGGTAATAACCTGGAATGGGATGCCAGTATCGGTATGAAGCAGCACAAAACTTACAAATACGGTTACGAACCGCAAACACTTTTATTCACTCCGGATTCCCTAAAGCAAAATTTTCAGACCATTAGCGGACGGGTAGCTTTTCATAATATCAATAAAACTGAGTTTGGACTTACTTATTGGCCGGAAGTAAAAATTGATGTATTCAGTGACAACCTGAAAAACTCAGAAAGTAACACAGTGCTGAACCTGCCTTTGCAGAAAACAATTGGAAAAGAGTTTGCAGTCAACCTCGGTATCACATTTGATCTGACCCGGCTGTCACCCAAAAACAAATCGGCTTTCAACAATACCATGTATTATATCTCGCCATCGGTGTTATACAAGACATCTAAGATAAATGCGCAGGTGGGTATTCGTCCTTCATGGGATAATAAAACCTTTAAGATGTTCCCAAATGTACTTGCCGATATAACAACTTCTGATAAAAGATTCACATTCCAGGCAGGATGGACCGGTTATATCCGGAAAACAACTTACCAGTACCTGGCATCACAGAATCAATGGCTGTGGCTGCCGGCTGGTTTCAAAAATACATTCGTTGAAGAAAGGTTTGCTGGTTTTAAAGGATCGGTTGGCGATCATTTCAGTTATGCGGCTAAAGTTGGATTCAATAAACTCAATAACCAGCCACTGTTTGTTAATGACACCACTGCCGGACTTGGTGGTAAGTCGTTCAGGGTGGTAAATGAAAGCGAAATAAAAGTGGTGAATTTTGGAGGTGAACTGGGTTTCAATATTCATGAGAAGTTTTCTTTGATTACCGGATTGACGTTCAACCAATATTCCGGTTTGAAAGATAATGCTGAAGCCTGGGGTATGATACCGCTTGAATTGAAAACAGCAATGAGGATACAGGTCATCAAAGATTTATGGTTAAAAACGGATCTGTTTGCATGGACCGGCCCGCAATACATGAAGAAAGATGGCTCAGCAGGTAAACTGGCTGGTGCCACCGACCTGAATGCCGGGCTTGAATTTAAGATTACCAGGAATATTAATCTATGGTCACAATTCAATAATATTTTCAACAAAGAATATCAGCGTTGGAACCAATATCCTGTGTATGGGTTCAACTTTGTCGGCGGAATCGTATTTTCGTTCGATCAAAAGAACTGATGATGTACGCCAACCTGTATCAATACCTTATCCTGCATAAAGAATTACCAGTGCCGGGCATCGGCACTTTTTTATTGGAAAGAAAATCAGCAGAAGTGGATTTTCCCAATCGAAAGATTAATCCACCATCTTACGCTGTTGCCTTGCAGGCAGGCAGTTATATTCCCGGAAAGAATTTCTTCAGCTGGCTGGGTCAGGCACTTGGCATTTCTGACAGGGAAGCTATCTTTCGTTTTAATGATTTCGCTTTTGACATGAAGAAGCAGATCAGTGAAGGTGCCGTTATCAACTGGAACGGTGTAGGTACTCTGAATAAAGGGTTTGCCGGTGATATAAAATTCACCCCAGTGACAACATCAATGGTCTTTGAGGGGCCAATCGCTGCTGAGAAAGTAATCAGGGAGAAGTCGGAGCACATGATAAGGGTGGGGGAGGATGAAAAGACATCTGCTGAAATGACAGAAATGTTAAGTCAGAAGGAAGAAAAGAAATCTTACTGGTGGGCTTATGCTTTGGCAGTAGCTTTAATGGCCATAGTTTTCATTGGATGGTATCTGTCTGAAAATGGTGTTGATATCAGTTCGACTGCTAATACCGGAAAACTAGCTCCGCTGGAAGCCGGAACTACTCACCAGGTGCTTCCTTAAATTCTCAAACCCATTTAATCATTTTCGATTTACTTTGCCTGTTATCATTAGTCGGGGTGTGTTTTTATGAGTCAACTTGTTCATTATACTAATTGTCCGGTTTGTGGTTCACCGGATATTAAAAATGTTTTGTCGGTAAAGGATTACACCGTAAGCAATGAGACGTTTGTTATTGCGGAATGTAATTCCTGTTCATTGCGGTTCACGCAGGATGTACCCGATGCTGCTTCTATTGCTCCCTATTATAAGTCGGAGAATTACATTTCTCATACCAATACCTCGAAAGGGCTGATCAACAGGTTGTATCAATCTGTCCGGAAAAGAACATTGAAGCAAAAAAGAAGGCTGATTGAAAGGGCATCAGGTATCAAAAAAGGCAGGTTACTGGATGTTGGCAGTGGTACTGGAGCCTTTGCTAATGAGATGCAACAGGCTGGCTGGCAGGTTACGGGGCTTGAGCCGGATGCAGATGCAAGGGCGGTTGGGAAACAGTCTTACAACATTGACCTGGCAGATATAGGGCAGTTTTACCAACTTCAGGAGTCTTCTTATGACGTCATTACCATGTGGCATGTGTTGGAACATGTGCATGACCTGCAGGGATATATTGCCAAATTAAAATTACTACTGACAGAAAACGGTAAACTATTTATTGCGGTTCCAAATTATACATCAAAAGATGCGGCAGCTTATAAAGAGCAATGGGCTGCATATGATGTGCCCCGCCACCTGTATCATTTTTCTCCCCGGTCAATGCAGGTGCTGATGGAAAAACATGGGTTGAGGATATTACAGCATAAGCCTATGTGGTACGACAGTTTTTATGTGTCAATGCTGAGTAGTAAATACATACATGGAAAACCTAATCTTGTTGGCGCATTCTTTAAGGGAATGGGCTCCAATCTTAAAGCCATGGGTGATGTGAAGCGGTGCAGTTCGGTGATCTATATTATCAGCAAATAATTACTGGCTAAACTGCACTTCATACAACTCCGGCCACCATTTTCCGGTGATATACAATTTTTTTGTCGCCGTATCATAAGCGATGCCATTGGGAACATCGGCATCATGGTCGATCTTTTTGATACGTTCCCACATAGCAGTCAGGTCGGCTTTGGCAACAATTTGTCCTGTTGCCGGGTTAATTTTAAATATATAAGGAAACTGGTATTGATTAGCATATACAAAACCGTCAATGTATTCCAGTTCGTTCAGGTTAAAAGAAGGGCTGCCTGATTCAGTAACCGTTTGTGCTTTCAGTAATTTAAATGTGGCAGGGTCGTAATAAAATAGATCACTGCTGCCGGTACTGACGATAAGATTTTTGCCATCATTGGTCAGCCCCCATCCTTCAATATCAACATCAAACTCTTTTACTTTCTTAAAATCTTTCAGTGTGTAAACAAAAACCTTCTTTTCCTTCCAGGTAAGCTGGTAAACAGTGTCATTTAGGATAGTAACACCTTCACCAAAGAATTTTTTATCAAGTGATATTTCCTGTAGTGGTTTCCCATTTTTCACATCCACTTTCTTAAGCTTGGAAAAGCCATAGTTCCCAGTTCCTTCATACATATCACCTTTATAGATGAGCAATCCCTGCGTATAAGAAGACGTATCATGCGGATAAGTGCTGATGATGGAATAGCTCATGATTTTCGGGGCATTCGGATCCGGTTTGCCGGGGTCTTCACGGTCTTTATTCTTGCAGCCGATAAAACCAGATAATACAACGAGAAACAATATTTTTTTCATGAAGGGAAATTGATTTAACGCAAAAATAAGTGCCGTAATCCTTTGTGGCTGTTAAAGATTTTGCAAGGAAAGGGCAGTATAGGAAAAATACGATACAAAAACTTCCTTCCCAATTACTTGCATGACAAATTAAAAGAATTATATTTATGGCAGATTCAACCTTGTTCGAAAAATTCCACCCCCGAAATCGTATCCCTGAGACGCCTTTATTAATTCCCCAATTTCCTTTTAGTATTTCCAATTTCTCTTGATCAGCTCATGGCGGTAATATAGTTGCCATGCCTAACGTACAAACAACTGGAAACTATGAGGGCGGGATTTATCATTACTTTTTTTGCACTGGCATTTAGTACTCAACTATCGGCACAGCAGCGTTGTTCATCTTCTTCCTATTTTCAGGAAGAGTTAAAGAACGACCCTTCATTAGCTGGACGTATCAATGCCATTGAGGCTTTTACCAAAAAGCAACTTGAAAATAAAATTCCTGGCAGAACAGAGGGAGTTATAATAAAAATCCCTGTGGTTGTGCATATTCTGTATCACACCCCTGCAGAGAAAATCACCGATGCACAAGTGGCCAGCCAGATTGAGGCACTTAATAAATATTTCCGTCGCCGTAATACTGATACAGCAAATACACCAGCCTACTTCCGCCAACTGGCTGCTGATTGCGAAATAGAGTTTCAGTTAGCAATATCTGATCCGAGGAGAAGATCTACATCTGGTATCGTACGCAAATACACACCGATCACTAAGTGGACAGCTGATGATATGATGAAATTTTCTTCCTCGATGGGAGATGATGCCTGGGATACAAAAAGCTACCTGAACATTTGGGTATGTAACCTCGATAAATTTGCCGGTTATGCTACTATGCCCGGCGGAGATGATAAAAAAGACGGACTGGTAATTTCTTATACAGCTTTTGGAACAGGAACAGGTGCAGCAGGATATGACATGGGAAAGACTGCTGTACATGAAGCAGGCCACTGGCTGAATTTAAAACATTTGTGGGGTGATGAGTATTGCGGTGAAGATGGAGTAGGAGATACACCAAAGCAAGCAAGCTACACGATAGGTTGCCCAACCTCTGTCCGTATTACCTGTGGTAATGGACCCCATGGTGATATGTACATGAATTATATGGATTTCACCAATGATGCCTGCATCAATATGTTTACTGAAGGACAGAAAGTAAGAATGAGGTCATTATTTGCTATCGGAGGTGCCAGAGCTTCAATTCTTTTATCAAAAGGATTAGCACAGCCGCTTATTTTTGAATCGCCATTACCCGAAGAAGATCCTAAATGGCTGCACCCCCGGTTGTACCCTAATCCGGCCAGTAGCGAAATTAATCTTGACCTGGCCTATGATATTCGTTGGATTGGGAAAACTATTTTTGTGACTAATCTGCAAGGTCAAAGTGTTATGAATGTGGTGATTACGTCTAAAAACATGAAAATTGACATCAGCCGTCTGCAGGCAGGTATGTATTTCATTGCAGCGAAAAAGGACGACGGGGAGTCTATAAAGCAGAGATTTATTAAGTTATAAGTGTCGCAACCAAATTTATACTAACGGCAAGCAAGGCCCCCCGGTTATCGGGGGGCTTTTATTTGCTTTCACAAGAGTTATGTTTTTAAATTTAGACCTCAAATTTTTCTATGAAACTGATCTATTCTATTCTTTTTAGTTTATGTATTCATACATTGAATGCCCAGGGAATTTTCCAGCTATGGGGTTCTACTGAGGTGGGAGGCACTGATAACTCAGGTGTGATCTTCAGCACCAGTTCGACGGGTACAAATTATCAATCTCGTTACCAACTGGTCTTGAAAAGCGAAGGTAAACGACCGCTTTATTCTGAACCGGCGGAATACAATGGGAAATTATACATCGTTACGGCACAGGGAGGAAGTAATGATAAAGGGACTATCTATGAATTTGAT
>JBGAQD010000011.1:0-111353 GCA_044220915.1 Chitinophagaceae bacterium | reverse complement strand
ATTCCAGTCCCGGGCACTTGATTGGATTGGCTCCCAAAAACGGGAGCCAATCTTTTTTTAGAAACGCCGAAACCCTTGTCTGCACTGCATATCAGGGCAAGCACTTCATTCACTCTTTTGGTTCGGTACGATTTATTTTCAAAAATCAGTTTTTCAGGGCATACCGAACCAATAAGCTGCTGTTTTGCCTTCAAATCCGCACTGGCAAAGTATTTTGGCAGATTCTCCACTATTTCAAGCGCAGAGGTCATATACTCACTAAGGTTAAAATCCAGAGAGGAGATTTCCCTTTTCTTTTTTTCAAGTTCCATGACTGTCTTTTCAAACCGGCTCTTTATATCCCGATAATCTGATGGCTCTAATTGACCGTCCAGCATAAGCTGCTGGGCATTCTGGATTCGCTGCTGGTTCTTTTCTATTTCAACATCTATTTGTTGTTTAGAAACTGATTGGTCTTTACCAGTTTTCTTTGAATAGTCAGTAAGTATTTTCCTGAACACTTTAATGCCGCCTTTGCTAAAAGATATTCTTTCCAGTTCTTTTACAAACAGGTCATTGGCTTCTTCAGCTTTAAAGCGTTCATTGCATCCTTTAGAGCAATGATAATAAAAATACCGGCCTCCGTTTCCTTTGGATGCACTGCCTGTTAATCTTGTCCCGCATTTACGACATTCCAAAAATCCACGAAGTGGCAGTTCTTCCTTCAACGTATTCTTAGCCGGGAATTTTCTTTTCCTTCCATTTAAAACATCCTGTACTTCGTAAAACAATTCTTCACTAACTAAGGCCTCATGTGTTGCCGGTATCGTACATTCAGTTTCGTCTTTGTAGGCAGGTATAAATATCTTGCCGCAATAGATAGGGTTACGGAGCATATTCCAGAACTGATTCTTGCTCACTTTAAAACCTCTTTTCGTTACTGCCTTCCAGCAATCCATCACCGTGTCAATTCCCTTTGCTACTTCTTCAAATGCCCAGGCAACATGCACCGCATCATTGTTAGGTTCAATGATTGGCCTGTTCAACTCATTTCTTGCATTACGGTAACCTCTTGGAGCCAGTGTTACATGCCGACCTTCTTTCATTGCACGGCGCATACCTGCGATAGTATTTAATGAACGTCTGTCGTTTTCTACTTCAGGTGCGGCCAGATAAAATGCCAGCATGATTTTGTTTTCAGGAACATTTAAATCAAGAGGCTGTTCAATACCCTGCGGCTCTACACCTAATTTGTTTAGCTGGTTAATCATTGCATACGCATCACCTGCATTACGGCTGAACCTGTCCCATTTTAAAAACAATAGCAGGTCAGCACATCCCTTATTCTTTTTTAAAAAGGCCAGGAGTTTGGTAAACTCTGGCCTTTCAAAAGTTTTAGCGGAATGGTCTTCCTTGTAAACAGCGACAACTTCTATTTGCTGATGCTGGCAGTATTGCCTTAATCTTTCTTCCTGATGTTTCAGGCTGTAACCTTTTTCAGCCTGTTCGTCCGTACTCACACGGATATAGAGTATTGCTTTTTGTTGATTCATCGGAGTTGCTATTTATGTTTATTATTTTACCATTTGATGTTTCACCAACCTGTTTATTCCGGTTGTACTGCTCATAACTTATCTGTGCAAGCAGGTATAAAAAATCCCGGATTTTCTCTATATCACTGTCCTCAAATATTTCACCTTCGGCTTCAAAATCAGCTTTGATTTTAGCAATGGATATTTTCTCTTTTTCTTCCAGTTTCTTTGCCATCATTTCCCTTTTCAAATATACATACTATTGATTATCAATGAAATATATTTATTTCACCACCTTGATTGAACCTGCCCATTTGCACAGCTTTGCCTCTCTCCGGCACTTCAATCACTACATCCACATCATGCTGGAAACTGTTAGCTCCCCTAAAAGCACCCATCTTTGTAGTCTGGAAAATAAATATGAAAGACTTTGATGTATTGGATGCCTTTAACTGATTTAAGTCCTCCGGTGATAAGCCGAGCCGATTTACACTGTCTAAGAAAATAAAATCATAAGGCGACAGGTTTTCAGGAAGTACAGAAGCGACATACAAATTCGGGTGAGCCACATCTTTATCGTTGAGTTTCTTTTGTAAGGTCATATCCAGTCCTTCTTCTTTCGCCACATACAACACCTTACCGTGATTCCTTGCTAAATAACCGGCAAAATCAATGCAGAGATATGACTTGCCCATTTTAGGTTTGCCAAATACCATTGCAGTAAAATTGGAAGACGGGTCGCCAATCAAATCGTACCATTTCCCTTTGAGGCCGATTGTTTCAAATTGCATAGTGGCAAAATCCATGCTGTTCATAATAGCCGGCATTTCTTGTAAGCCGTTTAACTGATTGCAAGCGCAACCCAATACTCCTTCCAGGCCGTTTAATTCTCTTTGTTCAATCAATAATGTTTTTTGCTTCTTATCATTAACAAATTCTCTCAGGTTTTTATAAGCCTGCTGCAGAGGGGCTTCATACACATCTCCTTTTCTCACCTTCCGCTTTTTAGCAGCCGTTTCCATTTGCTTTACAAGTTTCATGGCTTTCTCTTTCATACCTGCTTTGCCATTCAGGTTAATGTACTTTTTCAATAACTGTACAGAAGGATATATTTTTTCTCCCCCCAATAAATCTGCAAACTCTTTTAATGTTTTGGCATTTATTTCAAGCTTTATCTTAGCCTTCATGGTGTTGAAGGTTTTAACAAGACTGTCCTGGATGTACTTTACCTGGGTAACATACGCAGAAGTTTTGCGGATGCGTTTCTCCAAAATTGCTTTTTGAAGGCCATTGATAAACCGGAGCAAATCATCCTTTGTTTTTGTCTTGCCATTCAGGTTCACAAAGCGACGGATAAACCGCAGTTCTTCCGGAATCCGTTCTACCAACTGCGGACCATCTTCAGCAGGAATATCTTCATCATTCTTTTTAGACTTGACAGACTTTGTAATTCCCTGCCTACGCATGGATTCTTTAATGACTTCATCATGCTGCTTTCTTTCGCCGTCTTTCCTCGTCTGTTTCTTTGAAGCTTTAGTGGTACTGTTGACAAACTCGTTCAGTTTAGACAGGTACATATCCACCGTTTTCTTAATCGGCTCACTGGAATGATAGGACACCCAGCTTGAACCATTGCTGGTTGCTTTTAAAACAAATTCATGGCCTTTCTTTAATGCTTCCGGCAATGATTTTAAGTCAAATGAATTGACTTTATTAAAGTAGTTATCTATTGTTATCATAGGATGGATTGTTTTTATGCTGCTAATAATTCAAGTTCAAGTGCCAGGGCTTCTGCTTCCAGTTCAAGCATGATTACATTATCAGGTAATTCGTCTTCCTCATCTTCAGGAGGCAGTTTTATTTTTTTCCGGTTGCTGTATCTGCCTGCATCTGATTTTATGTTTTTTAAATCAGATGAATGAATAGTTATAGAACATCCGTGAGTAGTTTGCAATATCTCAAGCAGCTTATCAATATTCTTTTCTGGGAGCATGGCTACCATTTTATCAGCTACCTTTTCAAAATTGTTTTTCTCCACCAACTCCAGGATATTCTTATCTAAATAAATATCGCCACCTCTTACCCTGGATGCTGCAATAATCAACTTAAAATAGCTACCTGTTCTGAAAAATGACAAGCCATTATTGGTAATAATTTGAGAGTTATTCACTAATGATTTTACAATAGGCGCAGCTTTCAATATCGGCACTACTACTTTATCCTGCACCTGTTCACCCGGATTCCAGTTCTCCGGCATCAGGATGCCTTTTTTAGTTTCTCCGTTCTTAGTAGTATAGCTTACTAATTTGCCTTTAAAGTCAGAAAATGCCTGTAATAAATTTCCGGTGATAATATGGCGGATCCGCCGGTCGGTATTATTTTCCTTTGTGTATTTCTCCCATTCAGTAAGCAATACATTCATGCTGGGTTGGTGTACATCCACACTGGCACCGATGATGGCCATTATGTCTTCTGAATACGAGGCCGGAATAGCCAGGTACTTGCTGCTGTTGGCAATCGCAATCCGCAGCTTTATGGCAGAAGGAGCATAAGGATTTTTCTTTTTGTTATCAATTACAAACCCAAGAAATACGGCAGGCACTAACTCATTACCACCATTGTAAGTTTCAATGGGATATTTGATGTTTCGGCTGATAAAGAAAAAGCGGAATGCTTTCTCTAAATATTGCTTGCGGTTTTCAAATGTCTTACGAAGATTTTGCAGTTGCAATTCTCTTGCAGCATTCAGTTCTTTTTCCCTTTCTGCAATAGCCTGTCTCCATGCACCTTCACCTTGCTTCTCTAATATTTTCTGAATCCTTTTTTCATCCGGAACATTCTTTATCAGCTCATCATACTTAGTTTCGGCTTCTGCTTCCTCCTCTTTTAATCTTGCTGCCACAGATGCTTCATAATCTTCCACCAGCTTATCCTGTAGTTTATGCGGGTCTTTACCTTTTAAGGATTCATTGATGAGATTTTCCAGTTCTGTTTTGGAGAAAGGTTTTTTCAGAACATTTGCCCGGACGGTTTCCAGTGTACTGTCATCGCCAAAGGCGCTGTCACTGCCTTTGCCCATTTTAATTACTTTGGATGAAACCGTTTCCGCTTCAAGGTTCATGGCTTCCACTTCCAAATCGTAGTCGCCGATTTGTTTCAGATATTCTACATAGTCATTGTAGCGTTCAGCAATCTCATTGTAAAAATCCTGCTGCATTTTAGTGGATAGTACCGCCACCCGGCCAGAAACTTTATGTGCAGCATCTTCCAATGTTTGAGATTCACTGCTACCGCTATCAGCCTTAGAATCTTTCAATCGCAGTGGGTCGTCCAGTAAATCATTCACTTCTTTATTCTCCATCAGGTAGTCCTTCACAATCTTATCACCGTATTTATTTAAAAAATCCGGTACGTCTAAAATTTTGGTTGATTGCTTTTGATTAGAAGTGGTGTTTGCATCTAAGGATTTTAATTTCTTCTGCAACATCATCATCAGCCGTTTCTCCGCAGGGATGGCAGAGGTTACATAATCATACATTGGTTTTAATATTTGCCCGGTTCGGTTGATGCGACCTCTTTTCTGCACTTCCGTATTAATGTCCAGCTCTGCCTGTAGCACAATCATTACCCTTTGCTTTACCTGTTCTTTAGCAACTTTAGCCGTAGGTATAGCATGTGCAGATGCACCGGTACTGCCGGATTGATTAATCATCAGCACATCTACTTCGTTATTATTGAACTGCCGAAAAGCATCATTAGTATTAATACGTTTCCTTGCAAGTATCAAAGCCTTACTGCCTTTCCAGTTAAGTTGCAGTTCATATTTGCGGCCAGTAACTTCAGCAACGCTGTAACCGGCATCTTTTATTTTCTTGATGATAATATCAATTGGTGAAATTGTAATACCAGTTGAAACTGAATTTATCTTTTCTAATATGCGATGGTATTCTGTTTGTGCCTCCGGCTGTAATTCATTTAATTCAAATTTTTTGTGAATGGCATTACCATCCACATCTTTTTCAGAATAACGCAAGATGCCATCTAATCCTCTTTTCAAGACCTCACTAAAATCAGCATTGATGGTATCGCCATCACCAACAGGAACACTTTGCTCATTGTCCATTGATTCAATGAAGCTGCCCATTGTGGAGGCAAAAGCAATCACAGGTTTTTTGCCCTCCTTTAATCTTTTAATTGCCTGGTCAGCGACCGCTTCTGCTTTTAATGAAAAAAGCATCTGGTTAATTACCTGGAATACTTTTGAAAAGTAAGGCTGGTTATCTACCCCGGCTTGTGAAGTGCCTTCTCTCAATGCAACTTCTTTTCCTTCTGCAACTGCAATCTTATCCAGCTCCTCTACCCGTGCATCCACAAAATTTGTTTGAAAGGCAATAATATCACGGAGTATATCTGTGATATTATCTGCAATGGCACGGTGTTCTTCCGATTTTGCATCTAAAGACAAATAATTTACTTCCACTCCTTCAAAACTTCTTTCCCGGCGTACCATTTGTCCCTCGGCAACCAATTGTGAGGATAATACTTCCTGCAATGCTACGCCGCCTCTTGTAATAGCTTCCACCAAATCATCCTTGCTCATATTGCAATCAGCAATGGAAGTTTTCATAGCATAGATGGGCATGTTGTCTGGTCGCTTGGCAAATGTTGCTGATAGAAATACAACACCTTTAGTTTTTGAAACTACGCCTTGTAAAAACTCACCGGTGTTAGATGAGCCACTGGAATTGTGAGCTTCATCCATAATGAAAATATTATCATCAGCTATTGCCCGGAGAAAGTTTGGCTTCTCCGGTTTCTTTTCAGGAGAGTTGAATTGTGAATAGGTAGCCAGTACAAAATCATATTGTGCAGGCACAGCTCTTGAACTGATAATGCTTTGCTGTTCTGTTGGAGACGGAGCCTGGTATATCACTTCGCCATCCTCATCCTTTATATCTGTTTTGGATTCTTTGCTGTTTACAATCAGTGGCTTTAAATGCCCGGAACGAATAGCTGATAAATCACGGTAAATATCAGAGAACAAGTTTGCCTTTTCGGTTAAGAAGACTGGTTTTACTCCCTGGTTCACTGCATAACGTATCATAGCAGCCGCTACCCGGCCTTTGCCGATTCCGGTCTGGTCGCCGATAATCATTCCCTGATTTCTTGCTTCAATATTGTAAATCGCCATTGCCACTGCATCAATCTGCTCTGCTGATAATACTTTACACAATGCAGCCTTGTTAGGATATTTTAAGCGGTGACGGACAAAGTTGTCAATATCACCACCAACTTCTTCTTTTATATTTAGTACAGCTTGCCTTGTTTCAAAAGCCATGCTGTCGGGTACTTGTGTGTTTAGTACGACACAGCTTTCGGAAGCTGGTTCGTAAGGCGCACCTAAACCATCCATACCAAATAACTGTTGCAAAAGCATTGCTTCCCTTTCTAAATCATTTATTGGTTTCATAGGTATTTCAGTTTCTTTTGCGTCCATTATTCTTTCAAATAATTCATCAAAGGTTTTTACTTCACAGTCTTTATCGGGATTGTAAACAGGAGCTGCGCCGGATGCTGTTTGTTTTCTGCCATTAATCAGAATCAGGCGGACATCAAAAGATGTTCCTTGTCTTGAATAAAGTTTTGCGCCATTTATGTTTATAACATCAGCCACATGATAACGGCTGTACAGGTAGTTAAAGAAAATCCTGTTTTTGCCTGCTGTGATTCTGCCTTTATCATCCCAAGTAGTGTGACCTCCAATGATGATTGCGGCTTTGCCTTCGTCCATCATGCAGTCCAATGCTCTTAAAGCCATTACATGCTCTAAGGGTTTGATGGGAAAAGTATCAAACATGACTTCCGTTTCCATTTTGCCGAATGGCGGGTTTGTCATTACTGCCATAAATGTGCGTTGCACATCAAAGAATGTTTTGGTCGCATCCCGTTGCCAGACGTTTGCAAAGCCTTGTGTTTTTAAATTCCTATTTCGGAAACCGTCCAGTTCATTCACATACACTCTTTCAGGTTTGGCAGCAATAGTCAATAAGCCATTGCCTGCTGATGGTTCAAATGCAAAGCCGCCGTTGAACTGAAGTTTATCAATCTCACAAAACACACCGGCCAGATAACCTATTGGCGCAGGAGTAGAATATTGTTGCAGTAAAATACTTTGCGAAGTACGGTGTGAAAGATTTACCTGGCTATGATAGAGTTCAACAATCCGGTTGAATCTCTCTTTTGTAGTTCCTTCACTGTGAGCCAATAATCTTGCCCGGTTTACAATAGCAAGCTCTGTCAATTCTTTTACTTCATTTTTATCAGTGATACCAAAAGAGGCAGCCAGTTTCTCAACGGATGTTTTATTGTGCGACTTTTTAGTGGTTAAATCATATTCAATCGCAGCAACAAACTGTTCCTCTTTATTATTTAAGCCATCCAATCCTAACAAACCCTCATCGGCAAAAGAATAATAACTGTCCCTTGTTACAATTACATGGTCAAGCAACCTCACTTCCATAATGGCAGCACTCTCTTTAATCTTTGCTGTCAGTTGTTCATCTGCTCTTGATGGTTTTAGATTTCCGGACGGATGATTATGTGCAATTACCATTGATACTGCTAAACTTTTCAAAGCAGTAGCAAGAATTATCCGGATGTCGGCAACGGTTGCATTAATAGCACCTTTGGAGTGTTTGTAATAACCGATGATTTCATTAGCCTGGTTAAGATAAAGAACGATGAACTGCTCCTGCAATTCCACTTCACCTTCATTGAAAGTATTCCTTATAAAATCAGCCCCATCTTTGGGTGAAGTGATTTTACCAAAATCCTTCTGCCTGCTCCTTGTATAAGAAACAGCTAACTCCGGAACATTAACTTCCGGAGTTTCGCCAAGCACAATTTCAGGTATGGATTGGTATTGCATTTTATTCAGTGCTATGTTATCGTACTACAACCGGGGCATAAGCCAGGTCAAGCCGTTGTTCCCAGATATTATCAAAAAGTTCATTGCCGTCTGCCCATTCCACAATTACGATATCATTTTCCTTCTTCCTTGATTCCCTGCGAATGGACCATACCGCCTGACCAGTAGCTGACCCTGCTACAGCAAATCCGTAATAAATGGATAAGGGGTCAGATTCATCAATTCTCATTTCCTGGCAGTTGCCACCACATTTAAGGTTACTCAGTATGACTTTTATTTCACCTAAAACAGTCAATATGGCGTTTAAGGTATTGTTGCCGGTTTGTTGAAGAGCTGCTGTTGCCAGTCCATCACTGTTGGTTTTTAGCATGGCGTTAATAGCATCTCTTAACTGTCCAGCATCAGTCAAACCCCCAGGATTTGTTACTTCAGCGAATTTGATATAAATGTTTTTTAATGCCCCATCGCCAATATCCAGCCGCACCGTATCAGTACGGATAGTTTCAATGGATTTGATTTGCAGCTTGTTTACAAGTATTACGCTTCCTTTGTTTACTATCCGCAGCGATGCACCATCATTAAGTATTTCTATTGCCATTGTTATTGTTTTGATTGTTTGTATTGTTTTTCTTTATCGCTTCCGCTATGCCTTCTCCAAGCAGGGAGCCGATAAAGCCGCCCACCATCACATAGGCCACTGAATCCTTATCAGCTTCTTTTGCATAGAGATAGGATAGCAGCGACGTAACAAATGTGGCCGTAACTACAATTGTTTTTTCCTTCACAGCCATTTTAAAAAAATTTGGATTAGTGTATGAGTTGAGCCGCAGCAAACCCGGACATAATGAGCAACCCCAGGTTTTTTAATTTGCTGCCGAGCCGTTGCCGGTTATATTTTTTCTTGTAGAATTTTGCCTGTTGCTCCAGCAATTTTTGTTGGTCAATGCTCTGCTCAAATGATTTATTCAGTTCCTGATATTGCGAATCTTTCAACAGGATAACAGAATCTTTCTGCACAAGCTGCTCATGCAGGTTATCTGCTATTGTAGTTTGTATGCTGTCCTGCAGGTTTGTTTGGATAATCAAATCTTCAACCCTGCTTTGGAGGGAATCACAACCTGTGATAAAGCTGGCAGTATCATGTTGCTCTTTATAAACTCCCTGCCGATCAATTAAATCATATACCTGTATTTGCAACTGGATATTTTTTCTTTTGGTTTTATCCAATGCGTCTTTCGTTTTTTTCAGTGATTCATTCAGGGCTTGTGTACGCTGCTGAACAGAATCTATCTTTTGCTGGTATTCTGTTTCGGTTTCCTGTACTTTCTTTTCCAGTTCCGAAGCCTTATTGTCAGTAATTGTAAATGAAGGTGAATTATCAGCACCATTTCTATGAAAAAGCTGGCAAAAGGAAAAGCCGATAATAGCACCGATTAAAAGTGTAATAATAGTTTTAAAGTTTTTCATTGTATTGGGTTTGGATTATCGTTATCAATATTGGTTTTTCTTTCAAGAGAATAGCTGAAGCAACCTGCACCTATCAGACTGGCAAATGAGTAAAACATGAACTCAGGAACTGGCTTATTAAAGAATTGCTGTGCTATCCAGCTAACTACTAAAGCCAATATCAATATGGCAATAGCAACTTCACGGAGGCTATAACAGCCGTTTTTGTCTTTGAATAAGTCTGCAATAAATGTTTTCATTATTGGTCTTTTACAAGTTCATAGGTTATCAGTCCAAGGGCTGCGGCAATGCCCAGCCCCACCAGGTCAAACACTAATTTTTTTTTGCTTCACGGACTAAAGCCCTCTCATCAATCAGTGTGTAGGTAAAATCATTACCATAAAGCTGTTTATGCCTTTGAGCTAATTGCATCATCAGGTTGAAGTCATTAATGTTGGCAAACACCTGGCAACCGGCAGAGTATTTCTCTACAAACTTTGTAGTACCGTTAATAGATGCCCGGTGAATGTTGATACCGAATATGCCGGTCTGTTCCTTTCCATTATTAAAATCCAGCACTGCATCCCGGTCATAATCACGGATAACTGTCAAAGGTCTTTTTTGTGTTAATGCAGTGTACTTGCCACGATGAATGCCGATGCCATGTGAGCCTATATATTGGCCTTGCTTTACAATAGCTGTGCCTTGTGGGTTCATCAGGTTACGCAACCAGAATGTACCAGGGTCTGTTGTGGCAGGGCTGCTATGGTACTGCCAATCACCTGCGGAGTTTTTATAAAAAATGTTGAGGGTATCATCAAAACTGTTGGGTACGGTATTATTTGTACGGATGCCCACAATATTGAGTTCAAAAGGACGGCTATAGATTTTATAGCCTTTTTCAGTCATAGTTTTTAATATAGATTGTAACATAGGGTTGAATTTTATTTTTGAATTGATTGGTTAGCTGGCTTTGGATAAGTTCAGGTCTGGTTCGTAATTTTTAATCCAGTCTTTTACATTAAAGCCCGGTGAGATTGAACCCGGCTCCAGTTCATCATGTCCCACGATAGCAGCACTTGGATATTTAATGGAGAGTGCCACGATTTTATTAAACAGGGCTTCCTCCTGGTTAGGCGTTTTGGTATCGCCGAGTGTACCTGATTTATTTCTGCCGCCTGCATAGGCAATATGGATGGCTTCGTTGTCCACCTTCTCTACATTCTTTACAATGGCAGCATCGGCATGTACTTTTTTTATCTCACCGGTTCTTTCCACCACATAATGATAGTTGCCATAGAACTGTGATACTTTGGGGTCAAATGTTGCTGTACTGTGTACAACGATGTAACGAATATGTCTTTTCATAAACTAATTTTTATAGTTGAGTGATTGATTTTGTTTGCACTAAGAAATGTTTGCCGTTATTTTCAAATAAGGTGTAGTCAAGTCGTTTCGTTACTTCATTGCCCAGCACCATTTTAGCAGGAACTTTTATTGCCTGGTTAGCATTCACCCAAATGGTTGCCGGTTCAATGGTTACGATGCTTACTCCATCAAAACCATCCAAGCTCCATTTCCTACCATCAAACTGTAAACCCATCCGCAAAAATTCAAAGCGGATAGCTTGCTTCTGGTCTTCTTTACTGAATATATTCAACAGGGCATTAACAAGGGTCTGTCTCACTCCGCCGCCAATGCGGTAGTTCTTAAACTCACTGCTTACTTGTTTATAATCATCTTTTGATTTAAGCCGCTTCAGTAACTGAATGGTCTGGTTAAAATCTTTTTTGGTAGCTGCTGCAACAAATTGTTGCGCCAGGCTATTATTGCCGTTATCGCTATTTACTTTCTGGCCCTGCATCAATACATTGTAAGTGCTTTGTTCAATCGTTGCTGGGAATTTTAATTTCTTTAATGCGGCGGACATTTCAGCACCAAAATCACCATCTGCACCATATCGGGGAAGTATTTGTTTGCCATACTTTGCAATCAATACTTCCTGCAATGCCCTTACTTTTTCTCCCTTGCTTCCTCTTTTGAGTGGAAACTCATCTTTACTAACCGGCGGTACTTCTAAGTAAGGATTATCATAAATCGGTTGCTGTTTCGGCTTGGGTTTGGTTTTGGGTTTTATCACCGGGGTATAAACCGGCGTATCAACATAAACAGGTTTGGGTTCTTCTGTAATTTTCTTTTTGAATGACACATCCGGCTCATCATTATTTTTCGCCTTTTTCTTTTTGTAATACTGCCAGCCAAAATAACCCAGGATGCCTGCCGCACCCACCGCCAGGGTGGTTATCACAATCCGCTTCTTTTTTTGTTTTTTATTGGGTTGATTCGTTTTCATAGTTTACGTTTTCGGTTTTTTTATAATGATGCCCAGCATAGCAGCATACTCAAACACAGTGAGTTCATCTTTTAAATCTTTCATCAAATCATCATCATACTCTTTCTTGTATGCCGCAGCTACTTGTGCAAATGCTGCCTGCGTAGGTATTTCCTGAAACACCGCTTTCACCGCATCTTCATCAGTTCCATAAGGAAGGATGCCCCAGGTATTTTCATTAAATGCAGACCTCAATCTTTTTGCCCAGGCTAAAAATTGTTCACTGGTCAGTTTGGGCTGCTGCAATGTTTTTCCCCTTTCGGGTTTTACGGACAGGATAGCCAGCATTTCATTGTACTCTGTTGATGTCAGTTCATCCTGCATATCTTTCATCAGGCTTCGGGAGTAGAGCTTTTGATAAGAGTTGATAACTCTCCTGAAATATTCTTTGCTTGGTATTGCCCTTAATACTTTGCGGATAGCTTCTTCATCCGTTCCCCATCCAAACCACATATCGTTTTCAAAAGCCATTTTCAGTTGTTTGGCATAAGTGGCTTCGTTACCTTCCTCATAAGTTTTCTTTTCTTCAGAATAGGATTTAGCCCGGCGTACCAGCTTTCTGCCAATAAAGAAACTCCCACCCAGCACAATTACGCCGAGTATGCCATACTTGATTTTTTCCTCAAGGGTAAATTCGTCCTGTTGGTGAATGGGAGTTTCCTGGTTCATAGGAGAGGATTAACACAAAATAAAAACAACTAAACGCCGAGATACTTTTTTGCCAAAGCTGTTTTTACCGGGTCATTCATAATGGTATGCGCCAGCTTGGTTAATGCTGCCTGGCTGAGTTTGGATGCCAGCGTTGTGAGTGCTGTCATCTTTGCATCAGCCTCTGCTTCAGTTTTAGCTTCAATAGAAATGTCGTACTGATATTTTTTCATTGTTATGGGTTTTTAATGTTGAGCAATTCGGCTACCGGATTCACCTGTGTCGGATCAGCCATTAGCTGATTGAGTATGCCAATCACAGCTACCATTTGCGGTTCATCAAAGCAGTTCTGCAGTTGCTTTAATGTGGCGATGTATTGCTGTTCTTCTTCACTTACGGGATTCGTTTCCACTTTCTTTTGAAAACTTGCTTCACCTTGTGGCTGCGGAGTATCTAATTGCTTTTGTTCTTTATTGCCGATACCTGACAAACCTAAACCGCTTAACACATCAGCATTCTTTTCAGCCAGCCTGCCCAGCACGGCTGAACCGAGTTCTACCAGGTCAATATTTTTCAGCTTGTGTTTGTCGTTAGCTGACAGCTCCAGCTTTTCTTCCAATTCATCAATATATTCCTCCGCTTCTTCCAGCTTTTGTTTGGTCTCTGTCAATTCCTCCTGCATCCGTTTTACTTCATGTTCTTTATCCCTTGCAGTTAATTTTTCCTGTATAATATTTTCAATATCACCGAGGCCGTTCAATCCTTTGTCTTGCTTATGCTGTTTTACATAAAAGCAATACTGGTCGTTGCGTGGTGATAAGTTTGAGTTATAAATGACAATGCGGATTTTCTCTGTATCATCATTCATATAGTATTCGTAATTGTCAAAATCTTTCGGGTCTTCCGTTTTGGGAACAACTTTCAAACTGTCCACAAAAATCTCATACGGCTTTGCATGTCCCTTTGCTGTCATATCCTCCAGGTAATGCTTCAGCTTATCAATCTTTAGCTGGTCGTAATTATCGTGTGTTATGGGCATGGTTTATTTTCTTTTGGTATTACCTGAATAAATCTTGCATGTTGGGTAATGATGGTATAGTTCCTTATCCGTATCTCTCCCCGGTGTTCATAATGCAGTTCGTTAACATTTTCAGTTGTTACATCAAATACACCTGTATCACTTTTTACTGCAATACTTTCAGATGGTTCTATTAAAATGAACAACTGATTTCCGGCATGTACTTTAATTTTCGCTTTTGATGCAAGTACAAAATGCCTGAACTGGATGCTGTATTCATCATCATAACCAAGCTCCTTCATCCGCCTTGCTATGTATTCTAATGCCAGGTTAATTGTCATTACTGCTGATTTAACTTTCTTTCAATCCAGATATAAAGCATCACCGTATAGTTCACATCTGTTTGGAAATATTCACCGACTGCATCCTTGTATTGCCCATTGATAACAGTAAAGCCACAAACATCCAATGGGTCTTCCTCCCGTTTGCTGCCGTGTGTCCAGTGAGTGAAATAATCAAAGCTGTTTCCATCCGGTTGGTCAACCTTCTTTTCCATCATAACCGGAGAAGGGATTATTTTGATTTCACCGACTCCGATATTAATATCCTTTTCAAAAATTTCTTTTGAATAGAATATGTCTGGTTTTCCATTTGCCCGAAGCTGTACCACACCCATCATGTTATTTCTACGCATCAGCATTGAAAGCTCCTGCGCCGGAATAAAATAGCCCGGCACATTCAATACATTCAAACCTGTTTCAATGCCAATGATTTTATGTACATCTCTTGGCAATTTTACCTGGAAGAAGTTTTGCTGGCTTCTTTTGATGATGTTAATAGTCTGTATGATTACTTGTTCTCTCATCATTGCAGCACACATTCTACATACAGTGAAACACGGTAGGGAACAAATGCGGCACGGCTGTCGTTACTGTCTTTGTATTCTACTTTGATAGTTCCGTTACCTGCTGGTTGGTTGCCTAAATCATAATAGCGGTTGTTGGGAGAAACATTGATGCCCGATAAAAGCAGTTTGCTTTCATAGTTCTCCGGGAAAATTTCCTCTTTATTGATTTCCACTTTTTGTGAACCCCGGTAGTACAGCAAGTCATCCTTATCAGATGTAAACAATATTCCTTTTACAGAAACAATGTTTTTATCCAGTTCAAATGTTTTACTGAATGTTTTACCGGCTTCAGTTACAGCAATATCAAATCGCTTCTTTACAGTTTGCATGGGGTACGGATTATTCGGATTTGTTTTTCAAAATCAATTACTACCGGCGGAGAGTTATTACCCATCCCTCTCCGCCGTTTTAACTTTCAGCTTTCGCCTCAAGTCAGTAGTAACTGAAACTCTTAATCTGTTTTACGGAGTGGTAATTGTTCCGTGCATGGCCGCATAGATGTAGGTGTTCTGCGGTATGCCTTCCATTGTGCCGAGTTCCACTGTCATTTCAATCAGCACATCATCGTGGATGAGGCGGGGATTGGCCAGCTTGTAATAACCCAATGGCACATTATGGTTGTTGCCTGATTTAAAAACAGCATTACTTGTTTCTGGCACAATTTGCTTTTTGTTGCTTTTCAGATTGAACTCACCATTGGCAATAGCAGGAAATTCTTCCAGCCCTTTGTAATTCGTGGCAATTACTTTGTCTTTGCTTGCATCGGCAGATGTACCTGCCAGCAGGATGATACCACTTGCCAGGAATGCCTGGTTCTTTGGCAACTTTGAATTGCTGATATTACGCAAACCGATTTCTTTGTCATCCTGCGTTTCAAACAGCTTAATGGTTTTGGAAGTAACCGGCTTGATGGAATAGATAATACTATCTGCCAAACGCAGTTCACCTTTTACCAGTGCTTCTTTGATATGCACCGGCAATTCGCCAAAGAATTTTTCCATCTCCGCCCTTGAGCCTTTGCTGGGTGAGCCGGTGTTGGATAATTTGGAAACCATACGCAGACGCTGCACAGGGTTCATCTTACGCAATGCGCCGAGTAATTCGCCGTCATCTACACCTTCCAGTCCGAGCAATGCTCCCTGGTTGTTGTATTCTTCAATACCTTCTAAAAGTCCTAACATGATAATTGGATTTATGAATTAAAAATTGTTGTTTAAATGTTTTTGTTTAATGAGGCTGGTGATTAATACAGCCTTTCTTCCCACTGGTCATCTTCTTCCATTTCAGGAAGTGTCGCACCGGCCATTTGCTGAAACTGCATACCACTTTCTATAAGCTGGTTCTCTATACTCTCCAGTGCATTCAATCCACCACTCAGGTCATTGTTGTAATTGAAGTATTGCAGTTCGCCCATACCATTGGTTGCAGCGCCTTTTGATTTTTGTTTGATGATTTTGTCTAAGTACAGCTTCTCAGAAAAATTTTCTTTGTAAGCCATCAGCCTTTCTTTTACTCCATCCAGCCCTTCCAGACCATTCACCGCTTTGCTTTTCTGAAAGCCGTTGGCAGCCATCATACCAATGCCGAGTAATTTGAGCAATCGGTTTTGGGTGTAGTGGCCGGTGCCGGTGGTTACCAGCCCGATGATAAGGGATGGCCTGCCGATGGCAGAGCCAATTAAGCCGCCGCCTAATACTGCTACCAGCAAATCTTTACCTGTTTCCAGTACGGTGTTTTTTACATTGCCTTTGGTGGGCAATTCTTCATTCATGCCCTTCAGGATATTTTTTTTACGGGCATTACTCTTGTATTGGTTTTTCTTGTTTGACATATTGAATTTTTTGTTTGTTAAGTGTACGGATTGTTACAACAGGGCTACTGATTTTTTCTTTTGATGTTTGGGTTTATTACGTTTATGGTTTTTTCGTTTCTTATAATAAGGTGTGCCGGATAAACCATTGCCGGATGGCGATGATTTGTTTTGCGTTTTACCGCCTTTCATCATAGCATATCCAATCCCGATAATCGTTAAGCCTCCTACACCAATCGCAACCGGCTTCAGCCATTTTTTATTCTTTTCCCAAAAACCGGGATTGTCATTACCACCGCCAGAGTTATCTGTGTTCTCTTTAGTAGTTACATTGTTTTCACTTGTATTGTCCGGCATCACTTCATTCTTTACTTCTGCCGGTAGTTCATTGTTTGATTTTACAAGCACATTGTTTGCTGGTTCATCCTTTACAGGTATATTAGGCTGTGAGGTATTCTCTTTTACTTCCGTATTTGTTTTCGTTATTACCTCTGGTAAAATGGGCTGTGTTGCGCCAGGCGGAATGGTTGTCTCTTTTTCAGCTTCCTCATTTTTCTTCTCATCAAAATCTTCTGCCTCCTTTGTTTTCTTTTGAAAAATATTACCCACATCTTTCAGCATGGCTACAATCCCTGCAATTACACCTGCAGCCGCAGCAATTGTACTCATGGTTATCGGTTCGCCAAGTTCACCGAAGCCCTCCATGCCGTTTATATTTTCATCATAGTAAATGTCAGTTCCTAACAATTCAGTCATGGGTGTATATGCACTCATATACTGCACACTGCCTGTATCAATCATTCCAAAACCTTCCAATCCATTTACGGCTTTGTCCTTATTTCCCTTTCCAGCCAAAATGGCTTTCTTTAAATTTTTAGGATTACCGCCTGCACCAAAAAATATCTTCTCTAATTTTTGCCTTGTGGCAACCAGCTTCTGAAATTTTGCCGGGTCAATACTTTTTTCTGATGCCTGCTGTGGTGTAAGGTAACTCCAGCGTAACCGCCCTGCTGTATTTTTTATATTCAGTTTCATGCTGGCAAGTATGCCATTACGCAGAAGTACGGTGGCCGGGTTAGCCTTATTCACCACATTCAGGATTTTACCAAATGGTTTTTTCTTTGGTTTTTTTCCATTGGATAATGGATTGGGTGTTTGCACAGGGTTGGGGTTGTTGCCCTTTGTCAGCAATGCCGATTTCTTTTTCATTAGCGGCATTGACTTTTTCACAGGCACCGGTGTTTTGCCTTTCATGGGCAAAGGCTTTTTACCGCCACTCATTTTTCGCTGGATAAGTTTGCCCAGCTCTGCCATTCCATCACCTGTACCATAGATGGCATCAGTGTCTTCAAAGCCGTTGAGATATTGTAAGTCCATAGGATAATCTTTTTTTTCGCTAAAGGGTACTTCGTAATTGAACTGGTTGGTTACACAATCCATCGTGATATAACCACCTTGAAAAGGCACGACGGGGTAGATATGCTGGAAGTAGTCACGGTGGTACTTTGTGATACGCAGCGTATGGGGTATGCCAAGATTGGACAGGATACTGGATATAAAAACGGAATAACAGTCGCAATCTACCCCGGTGAAACGGTCGTGCCAGGCTCTTGCCGGGCTTCTTATTTGCTCATAGCCCGTAGCATCTTTTTTGTAATTGATATGTTCATATACAAAGTGCCAGATATTTTTACAGGTTTCATAGGTATTGTTTGTTCTTAGTTGTTCAGCCAATTGTTTTGTCTGGTCAAGTGTTTCATTCACCACTTTGGGAATAAAGGCAACCGTGTGATAAACATTTGCATTTTTGCGGATGGTGGAATTGTTACCTTCTGCTATGGGGAACAGATGGTCATATTCCTTACCGCTTTTTATATGTCGTCTTTTATTGGCTTCCACACTTTACTTTTTAATCATTACTTCAGTGTTTGTTTCATAAGGCAGTTCTGTCCATCCCAGGTTCACAGTTGTCATTACTTTCACAGTTAGCTTCACCGGCTTTTTGTTTTGAATATTCTTCAACACATCGCTTGTTACTGAAAAGAAACTGGTGACCGGTATTGTTACCAGCATTTTACTAATAACCACTTCGCCATAAGAAGGAATTTTTATATCCTTGTTCACTGCCTGGCTGCTGCCAACTGTGGTGCCATTGCTGATTAGTTTAACAAAGGGGAACTTTATAGAGAAAGTCCCCTTTGTTGGATTTTTCAACAGGACATCAACACGGACAATGATAGCATTCCAGGTTACCTGGTATAGGTTAGCAGTTGGAATGATTTCCAATTCAGTCTGTGTTTTTTTCAGCTTCTTTACATAGCCATACACAGCTACCATACCTGCGCCTACCAATGTGCCGGTTAATATTTTTGCAGCAGCACTCATTACTTCTTCTTTCTTTTTCTTTCTAAATAATCAGCGGTGAGTTTAAAGCCCAGCCAGATGGCGCCGCCAATTCCGGCTTTCAGGGCATAATCCAGCAAGCCTACAAAGTCAAGGTTAGCCAAGAACACAATGCCGGTGAGCAGTATGCTGCTGGATGTGGTTTCGCTTGTTGTTTTAGTTTCCATAGGAAATATTTTATACTGCTTGTTTAAGTTGTTGTATCGGCACTACCAATGCAATTTTGTGCGGTACACCAATCGTAGAGAATATGCCCGTTACCTGTTCTATGGTAAAGAACATTTTTGTTTTGTTGCTGTGTGCCGGAGCTTTGGTATCAATCCACCGCTTCATGGTTTTGGTACTTACACAGTAAATTGCTGCTAAGTCCTTCATGCGGTAGGGACGGATTATCAAATGGCCCTGCTCATCGTAATATGGTTTCGGGGTACGGGTCATTGCTTAGTTGTTGCACAGTTGCTGAATAGCTACTACCTGAAACAGGCTCAACAATCCCGGCGTTTGCTTATCAATAAAATATTTTCTCCAGTATTGGTAATTCTGAATCGTTGGTTCTTCACTGAACTCCAGCACTGCTTCCGCCATTGCCTTCAGTTCATTTTTGTAGTTGGGCAGCGATTCCCTTACGGTTCTGATTTCATCATACCAGGCTTTTGTACCGGCAAATCCGTTTTCGTTTGTACGGTCAAGCCATACGGATGGTAACGGTACATAGCGGCTGCTGTTCTTACTGATATAATACCGGGTAAGCAATACCCTTTGGCAGAAAATGGAAAATGCTTTTTCAGGATGCTTTGCCAGCCGCAGGTATTCTTCAATTTTTTCTTTGGCAGTATCAATTTCCTTTTGGGAGAATTGGGTACAGTTCCAAAGGCTGCTGTAAGCAAAATTCCATGCTGTGTTTATGAGTGGGGCTAATTCAGTTTGTGTGTCTTTCAGTCCTTTTACAACCCTCATAGTGGGTCTTGTTGTTCTTTCTTTTCGTAGTGCCTGTTGTTTCATCTTTTTTATTTTTTAGTTTGTTATTTCCGATTGACAACACAAACATACTATGGGGCAAAGGGGTCACTTTCCACTTTGAGCAAGTTTCGGTAAGTAGTTGAAAGAAGTTGTAAGTAATTGTAAGTTTCGGATGATTTTGTCCGATTCTGTCCGGTGAAAGTTTTGCGTGGAACGGTATAACTTAGGCGAAAAAAAAGAAACATACTTGCAGGATGAATCTGCGAATATTTTGCCCAGCACTTATTTTTTAAAAAGAAGTTGTGCTGTTACAAGAGCCGCAGTTAACTGTATAATCCCCATTGTTATAAACAGGACTTCAAAAGAAATAAAATGAGTTATTAACCCGCCAATTCCAAATGCTACACCTGTTACTATTTGAGATTGCCCGGTTGATAAACCCCAGGCATAAGAATCCATATCATCAGGCAGGTTTTTAGCATATAGCGAATCCCAGGCAGGTGTACCGATTGCTTCTGCAATACCAAGTCCCGCCTGAACAATAAAAAGTTGAATTGGAGATGAAACAAACAAGTACCCAAAAGTGAATAGGGCATTAAGGACATATCCAAATACCATTGCTTTTACCTTGTAGCTTTTCCTATTAAGTAGCTTGCCAACTACTATATACATAACTCCTGTTATAATAAGATATGTTGCCCACGCCCAGGTAATATCAAGAATGTCACCACCAACTTTTTCTGCAAAAACGGCAAATAAGGGCCCCATCATGCCTTCTCCAAAGTACCAGATGTTAGCACCGAGTAATAATACTTTAGCTGTTTTTGAAAGTTTCATTTCTTTTTATTGTCTTCTCTAATTTCTTTTAGCAGTTCTAATTGTTTAAGCTGAATGTCATAGATTGCTTTTAACTGTTCTTCTAAAAGTAAATCCATTTTTTGATGTAGGCTTCTTATTTCCAACTCGGCTTTTAGATTTATCAAATAATCGTTTTCGCTTCGCTTTCTATCTTTTTCTTCTTTCCTGTTTTGGCTCATCATTATTACAGGAGCTTGTAGCGCTGCAATGCAAGACAAAACTAAGTTCATTAAAATATATGGATAGGGGTCAAAGTCATCCCTATTTGGTGCGACAGTATTAAATACTATCCAACCAACAAGTATGAAGAAGAAAAAAATAATAAATTTCCAGCTTCCACCAAAACGAGCTACTTTATCAGAAATTTTTTGCCCTTTAGTCAGGACTTCTTTTGGCGGGTGGAGCAAGTTATCAATTATCAGCTTTTCATCTTCAATTGCTTTACTTACAATTTCCTTTAACTTTTTTAATTGGTCATTTTCCGATGTTAACAGGTCGGTAATTTCCTTGTCCATAATTAATTATTCCAGAGTTTGATTGTTAAAAAAAGAATTATAACAAAAATGCCTAAAAGGGCAACTATGAAAAGTTGGTCTGCAATTCGTTCAAGGATTTCTTCTCTTTTAATATTATCGGTTTTAATGGATGCAAAAGATAAAATACATGAAAGAGTTAAAAGCATTCCAATGATTGAAGCAATTTCGTCAATTAAGCTATTTTGAGTTCTTCGTGAAATATGAAGAGAACTAATGACAATTAGGCAAAATCCCAGCAAGTTGGCTGCTGTCCCTAAAATGTGTTGTGAGGTTTTATTTGGCATTTCAAATTATATGTTATTTCTTTTTTGAAGTTTGGACTATGGGGTTACCGATAACTATTGTATTTACAAAACATAAAGATAAAACTTTCGTAAACCTGCCGAATTTATATGTATTTGTGAATGTTTTCTGTCGGAGACTCACTCTACTGCCTTCCCAGGTAGTCCCAGCCTGTCAAATATAATTGCTACTTGTTTGGCGTTATACAACCTGCCTACTTTTTCACCAATTGCCTCATTGTGCCTGACAATCCAGCTTTTCATAGTACGATTGGTTATGCCATAAATGTTTGCCAGCTCTGTCAGGCTGTAGGGCTTTACTTCAATTGTGTTTTCTGTAATACTCATCTTGGTTCGTTTTGTCTGTTAATAAATCCGGGTCAGTAGTTTATTTCCTTTCTTAGCCGTAGTAAGCTAAATAATCTTCATGTTCAATAGCAAGCACCGTACACAATTGTATTACGCCCAACTTTGTTTTGCTCATAAAATCAGCAAGTAATCTCCGCATCAGTTGCGGATTTTCTTTAGGTACATCTAATTGTTGTGGCTCCCGCCTCCGTATTTTCTGGTCATTAAACTGCTGTACCAGGTATCGCTTCTGGTTGGCAGTAAGCAATCCCAAATCATCAGCCCGGTATAGCAGGGCAATCATGCTTACTTTCCATTTACGTTTGAGTTCACCAAGCAAAGACAGGGTAATGCCTTCTTTAAAATCTTTCAGAATATCTTTTGCAGGCATCAAAAATTCGGCAGCAAAAAGATTGGCTTCGTGGTTTATATCCGTTTCATGCGGCACAATGCAGAATGTGTGCATGATTAAATGCCCCAACTCAAAAGCCAATGAAAACCTTTGCCTGTCGCCCAACAGGTTTTTATTTAAGAAGATGATAGGATAGTTATCATCAGTAAGCATACTGCGGCTGTCAACCCTGTCAGTACCAAAATCAAAACTGCTGATGATGATGCCCCTTTCTTCCAATATCTTACTCAGGTTCTCCACTGCACCGGCAGGCATGTTCCATTTCTTTCTTACCAATGTTGCTATTTTCTCCGGGGTATTCGTTTCGTCCACTTTATATAATGGCAATTCTGGCCGTGCCTGCTCCATTGCACCTGTTATTGTATGTACATGACGACGGATGATGTTCATTTGTGCCTCAATAGGTGTAATGAGTTTGGCAGGTACATTTTTGCGTTTGCGGTAGCTCAAATTCACCGGCAATATTTCCCCTTTTTGCAAAAAGAAATGCGGGGGATAATTGGTAGCCTCTGAAAGTGCAATTAAAACTTCATCATCAACCGCTGTATCGCCATGCTCCAGCCTGGAAACATTCGCCTTGTAACTGTTTAGCTTCTCTGCCAGCACTGATTGGCTGAAGCCCCTGGATTCCCTCGCCAGTAAAATCATATTTGGATTAATCGTCTGTGTCATAGTTCCTTTCTTTTGTTGGGGAACAAACATAAAAACAAAATCTGTATATTTTTAAAAAAAATCTCAAAATGTGAATAAATAATACTAAAAATAGTAGTTTTACGGTTTGGAGCTATTTCAGGAGTTATTGCGGATTATTTAGGGAGGTATTGTGAATGATTAAGGAGGTATTGTATGATATGACTGTCAGAACATTATGTTGCCAGTAAACGCAGCATTTTGAGTAAATTGCGAATAAACCAAAACTAATTTGGAGGGTAATGCCATTAAACTGGAACGAAATAATGGTATTTAAAAATTAAATAGATTATGGCAACACAACAAGACATTTTCACTCCGTCATCTCTAACAGTAAAGCAACTGTTTAACAACTCTGATTCCTTATATCAGATACCCCGATACCAAAGACCATATAAATGGGGCGATGAGCAAATTGATAAGCTCTGGGATGATTTGACCGAAGCATACGAAAATCAAACTGAAAGTTATTTTTTAGGTTCAGTTATTACAGCAGCTCCCAAAGATGCAAGTTCCTATTTGGATATTGTTGATGGACAGCAAAGAATAACTACATTAATGATTTTATTTGCAGTTGTTCGGGATTTATACAAAAACTTAAATCGCAATCCTGCAAATCCAGACCCCTCAAATATTACAAGTAAGACAATTAGAAGCTCCATACTTGCAGATGATGAATTTAATCGCTTAAAACTTTACACTCATATTCAACATCAAACAGATTTTGAAACTCTGATTATTAATGCCGATACAACACTTATTGAGAAACCAAAGAAAAAACAAATTGAAAGCGATGAAGAGCCACGATATAAGTTTCTAAATACCGCTTCAATGTTTAATGAGAAACTTTCTGCAAAAGGAGAAGAATATGTAAGCAAGTTCATTAATTACCTTTTTAATAATGTTCGGCTTATTCGTATTGATTGTACCAGTAAAGAATTTGCAATAAAACTATTTCAGGTATTAAATGACCGAGGGCTTGATCTTACCAATGCTGATTTAATAAAAAGCTATCTTATACAGAAAATTGAGGAAGAGTTTAAAAATGATGCCAACCTCAGAACTATAAAGGAAAATCATTTTATGCAGGAGTGGGTTTCCACAGAACAAATTATCAAAAAATTTGACGATAGCTTAAACGATGTTTTCATTCTATATGAATATCATTTATTAGGTTCTAATCCCAAAAAATCATTGTATGACGAATTAGCCGCAAAATTCAAAAATGAAAAGTCACTGGATATAATTAAAGACTTTAAAAAATTTGTTGAAAATTACAATAAGCACCTTTGGGATGCCGATGATTCGGATATTTTTGCCCTTTGGTACTTGCGTTGGAATTTTTACTGGAAAAGTATTTTGCTTACAGCTTATCATACAGGATATTCAGAAATTCCAAAACTTACAGCCGCTCTTAAAAAATTTTACTACATATATTGGATAGCAGGAAAAACCCTTACTGCTATTAAGCAAACTTCATTTAATCTTATTGGCTATGTAAAAGAGCAGAAACCTATTGCAGAGATAGAAGCGATACTTCAAAAGAAAATTGACGATGATAAAATAATCGGTACAACAATATCAGCCCTTAATAACAGCATTTATTCAGAAGCATGGTGTAAACCTCTTTTTTGCTTATTGGAATATAATGCAACTGACAAAAGTAAACTTACCTGGATTCCGCTTGCAAAGGACTTGCATTTGGAACATATAGTCCCAACCAAACATGAGAACTTTCAAGAGTGGGGTCACATAACCGATGAAATATTTGAATATTGGGGTAATTCAGGAGCGAATCTTACATTACTTGGTGGGTCAAAAAATATTGAAGCAAGTGATAACCCTTTTAAAGACAAAATAAATGTTTATAAAGGCAAAGGATTATATCAGAATAAAAACACTAAAGTTACCGGATACAATATAACTCAAAAGATAGTTACTGATTTTGATAACAAGAAGTATAATGAGGAATGGAATGAAGATGCAATTCTTGATAGGTGGGAATGGTTTTGTAAAGAAGTATCAGAAGTGCTGCAAATTGATACATCACAATTAATTGCTGCAAGACAAAGAAAAGTGGATACAGCATAAGAATAATTTTTTATGAAACTCTACATAAAAAACATGGTTTGTAACCGCTGTATAATGGTGGTAAAGCAGGAACTGGAGAAAATGAAACTACAGGCCAGCCATGTAAGCATGGGTGAAGTGGAGCTTATAAAACCACCTACAGCAAAACAATTGAGTGATTTCAGTGTAAAATTGCAAGAGTTAGGCTTTGAATTATTAGACAACCAGAAGCAAAAGCAAATTGAAAAAATAAAAAACCTGCTGATTAAAAAAGTACAAACAGGCGATATTGGAGAACATTTCGGCATCAGCGGTTTCTTGGCCAAAGAATTGAACAAAGATTACAGTTCCATATCCCGCCTTTTTTCTGAAGTGGAAGGTATCACCATTGAGCAGTTTTTTATTTTACAAAAAATTGAAAAGGTAAAAGAGTTACTGATTTATGGCGAAATGAACCTGAATCAAATAAGTTACCAGTTAGGTTATAGCAGTGCTGCCCATCTTTCTGCACAGTTTAAAAAAGTTACTGGCCTTTCGCCCAGGGAGTTTAAAAACATCGGTGGCAAGCGGAAGTCATTGGATAAAGTATGACAATTAGATAAAACTCTTTCTCAAAATAATATAAGGTTTATTGCTGCCTGCGGTAGGAACTTTGTGTCATAAAATCAAAGCAATGACACACACATACAAACTTACCGGAATGACTTGCGGCAGTTGCGAAGCAAAAGTAAAAAGCAGCTTGCTCATGCTGCCTGGTGTAACGGAAGTAGAAGTATCAAAAGAAAAGCAAACGGCTACTATCAGTATGGAAAAGCATATCGCCTTATCCACTTTTCAAAAAGCATTAGACGCCAAATACACAATAAGTGCAGAGCAACACAACGAAGCAGCAGAACAGACTAAAAGCTGGCTGGCTACTTATAAACCTGTGCTGTTGATTTTTGCGTACATAACCGGCATTACATTGCTGATTGAATGGATGCAGGACGGTTTTTTATGGATGCGGTGGATGAATCATTTTATGGCAGGCTTCTTCCTGGTATTTTCTTTTTTCAAATTACTAAACCTGAAAGGCTTTGCTGAAAGTTACAGCATGTATGATATAGTGGCGAAGAAGTGGAACGGCTGGGGCTATCTATATGCTTTTACGGAGCTGGCATTAGGTATAGCTTTTCTCACAGGGTTTAACCCCTTCGTTACAAATGCAGTTACCTTTGTGGTAATGACGGTAAGCATCATTGGGGTTTTGCAAAGTGTACTGAATAAAAGAAAAATAAAATGTGCCTGCCTGGGAGATGTGTTTAACCTGCCCATGAGTACCATTACAATTATTGAAGATGCGCTGATGATTGGAATGAGTGGAATAATGCTATTAACAATGTTGTAATGACAGCAATAAAATCAATAGGGCAATTTTTCTGGAAAGTCTTCAAAGCCATTTTTGTAAGGAAGAAGGATTGCTGTAAATAGGTCGGAAAACACCAAAATTCTGGATATTTTTTACAAAATTGTGTAAATCCACCTTAACAAAATAAATATATCTTTGAACTGGTGAAAAGATTCGTAGTCATACTGTTATTGGTGATTTACAGCACCTCCACATTTGGGGTTACTGTACACCTGCATTATTGCATGAACGAACTGGCTGGCTGGAATTTGTGGCATAGCGGGGATGACAATAAATGCGGTAAATGCGGCATGACCGAAAAAAAAGGCGGTTGCTGCAAGGATGAACACAAATCATTTAAAGTAAAAACTGAGCATCAAAAGGGTGATGCAGCAAAACTGTTACAACCCATTTTATCACAGGTAGTTTCACCAGTAAATAATAATGCACTCTCTGAAATCATCTTATATCGGCCTTTTACAATTACCTATCCTGTTTCTCATGCGCCTCCACTGAAAGGAGTACCATTGTTTATCCAGTATTGTGTTTTCCTGATTTGATTTTGCTCCCCTCATTTTGCCAGCACTAAACGGTGCCTGGCTATTTGCATTTCCTATTCTTTATTTTAAAATTTATTACGATGAAATCATTATTGATGATGGCGTTTGTAACGCTGTTCAGTGCAGTGTCATTTGCACAAATTAAAAACAGCCAAACTGCAAGCCTGAAAGTGTACGGCAACTGTGATATGTGCAAGGCTAAAATTGAAAAAGCCGGAACACAAAAAGGTATCAGCAAAACAACCTGGGATGAAAAAACAGACATGGCGACTATTACTTACGACACAAAAAAAACAATCACAGATGCTGTGCTGAAAAAGATTGCACTGGCTGGCTATGACAGTGATAATTTTTTAGCCCCTGATGCAGCTTATAACAGCCTTCCGGCCTGCTGTAAGTATGAGAGGGTAAAAAAAGTAGCGGTAAAAACCCCGGTAAAGGATTCAGCAATGGCTATGAACAATAACAACCATGCAGGCCATAACATGAATATGGACACTGCTAAAAAAACAATGCCGGTTCAGGAAGTAAACCAGTTGCAGGCAGTATTTGATAATTACTTCGCTTTAAAGGATGCACTGGTAAAAACAGATGCGGCAACTGCTTCATCAAAAGCGGCAGCTATCTTGGCAGCCATCAATGCAGTTCAGATGAATAAAATGCAGATGGATGAACACATGGCTTACATGAAGGTGGAGAGTGACCTCAAAAAAGATGCAACGACCATCAGCACAAAAAAAGATATAGCTGCACAAAGAGAGGCATTTGCCAATCTTTCCAAAAACATGATAAGCCTGATAAAAGCTGCAAAACCCTCTGAAGCTGTGTACTTACAACATTGCCCTATGTATAATAACGGTGCTGACTGGCTCAGTAAAGAAAGTGCAGTTAAAAATCCATACTACGGGAGCATGATGCTTACCTGTGGTAAAACTGTTGAAACAATCAAACAATAAAAATTTAAGCAATGAAACAAATACTTATAGCAGCAGTTCTGTTTACTGCAATATTTTCTGCCTGCAACAATAATTCAGGCGAAGCCAAAAAAACAGATGAAGCAAATAATGCACAAACTGCTACTGCAGCACATGGCAATAAACTATATGCCTGCCCAATGCACCCGGAAGTAACAGGAAAAAAAGGTGATAAATGCAGCAAGTGCGGTATGGAACTTACAAAAGAAGTAACTGCTGCCGTTAATTCATCTGCAACAGAGAATACAACAACGGACACAGCTACAAAACAAACTACTACACCTGTAACTCAAAACAAGTTTTCCATTGCTGAAATTGTAAGTAACTATTTGAAGCTGAAAAATGCTTTGACTAAAGATGACGCTAACAGTGCGGCTAATGCAGGCAAGGCATTATTTACTTCTTTTACTAATGCTTCTGTTGTATCATTAGATGAAAAGCAGAAAAAAGAATTTGCAGACATAGCTGATGATGCAAAAGAACACAGTGAGCATATTGGTGCCAATGCAGGAAAGATTGACCATCAACGGGAGCATTTTGCAACGCTAAGTAAAGATGTAAATGACCTGATAAAAATGTTTGGTGCGCCGCAGAAGCTGTACCAGGATTTTTGTCCGATGTACGATGATGGCAAGGGGGCAACCTGGATTAGTGAAGTAAAAGACATTAAGAATCCTTTTTATGGTTCACAAATGCTTACCTGTGGTTCTGTTAAAAAAACATACTAATGAAGCGGCGGTTTAAAAAAATTGGCATCGCCTTGCTGGCAAGTTTTATACTGCTGCAATTCTATCAGCCTGCCCGTAATAAAAGCAACGGGCAGGATTTGAGTAAGGATTTTGTAACGGTATATAATGTCCCTGACAGTATAAAAAACATACTGCACACATCCTGTTACGACTGCCATAGCAATAACACTAATTATCTGTGGTATGATTACATTCAGCCAGGTAGGATGTTGGTGGAGAGCCATATACGGAAGGGAAAAAAGGAACTGAATTTTAGTGAGTGGGCGGATTATACCAAACGTAAGCAGGAAAGCAAACTGGAAAGAATTACAAAGCAAGTTCAAAAAGGAGAAATGCCATTGAAATCTTATACTATGCTGCATACATCGGCAAAGTTGAATGAGGCAGAAAAGAGACAGCTTATTTATTGGTTGAGTCTAATTCAAGAAAAATCCACTCACGATTAAAAATGAAATTTTAAAATGACTATACAAAAAATTATTTATAAAAAAGTGCTGCCGCTAATTCTGTTGTTTTTGTTGTCAGCAATAATATCTAATGCACAAAAAGTTGTCCGGTATGATTTATACATCAAGGACACCATTGTAAATTTTACTGGCAAACCAAAAAGGGCAATTGCAGTGAACGGGCAAATACCAATGCCAACCTTAACTTTTACCGAAGGTGATACAGCAGAAATATATGCCCACAATCTTTTGAATGAAGAAACATCCCTTCACTGGCATGGTTTGTTTTTGCCCAATAAAGAAGATGGAGTACCTAACCTTACACAAATGCCTATTAAGCCAGGCGAAACGCATATCTATCGCTTTCCCATTATCCAGCATGGTACTCACTGGTATCACAGCCACTCTGGTTTGCAGGAGCAGATAGGCATGTATGGAAATTTTGTGATGCTGAAAAGAAGCAACGACCCAACACAAAGGCCGGGTTTGGATGATTTACCAACCGTTCCCATTGTATTAAGTGAATGGACAGACTATAAACCGGAAAATGTACACCGTATGCTGCATAATGCAACAGATTGGTTTGCATTAAAGAAAAATGCCGTACAGAGTTATGCTGAAGCAGCAAAAGCCGGGCATTTTAAAACCAAATTACAAAACGAATGGAAGCGTATGCTGGCAATGGATGTAAGCGATGTGTTTTATGACAAGATATTTATGAATGGAAAACCTGAATCTGAAATAACATCTGTTGATGGACGGCAATTAAAAGCAGGCGATAAGGTAAGATTGCGGATTTCAAACGGCGGTGCATCTTCTTATTTCTGGCTGCAATATGCAGGTGGTAAAATAACAGTGGTGGCAAACGATGGCAATGATGTAGAGCCGGTAGAGGTGGACAGGTTGATTATTGCTGTATCAGAAACCTATGATATAGTTGTTACGATACCTGCTGATGGTACTGCCTATGAATTATTAGCTACAACAGAAGACAGAACCAATTCTGCCTCGCTGTATGTGGGCAATGGCATTAAACAGCTTATTGAACCCATGCCAAGATTAAAATATTTTGAAGGCATGAAGATGATGAACGACATGATGAAGATGAATGGGCAACTGGATGATATGGGAATGAGTATGAGCCTGAACCAGATGGACATGAATGTGGTAATGTACCCGGAAATAACTGGTGAGGCAAAGAAAACCGTGAATGATAAAATGGGTGGAATGGATATGAGTAACGACCCCAACAGGTATAATGCAAATGCTTTAGGTGATATTGTTACGCTGAATTATGCCATGCTGAAAGCTCCTGAAAAAACTACTTTGCCCAACGCTGAAACAAGAACATTAAAATTTGAACTTACCGGAAACATGAACCGCTATGTGTGGAGCATGGATAATAAAGTAGTGAGTGAGGCAGATAAAATCTTAGTTAAAAAAGGTGAAAACCTGCGGCTGATAATTTATAACGGCTCCATGATGCGGCATCCTATGCACCTGCATGGGCATGACTTCCGGGTGCTGAATGGCCAGGGTGAATATGCACCGCTTAAAAACATCATTGACATTATGCCAATGGAAACTGATACATTGGAGTTTAATGCAAATGTAGATGGCGACTGGTTTTTCCATTGCCATATTTTATACCACATGATGAGTGGCATGGGCAGGGTATTCAGTTATCAAAACCAGCAACCCAATCCATATATTCCAAATCCTAAACTGGCGCAGCGTAAACTGTTTGCAGACGATAGGAAAATGCACTTCATGTTTCAGAATGATTTTGCAACAAATGGTAATGACGGAGAAATGATGCTACAAAATACCCGTTGGAGCATTGGCAGCGAATGGCGGTTAGGTTATAATGATATGCACGGCTACGAAACAGAAACACATATTGGAAGGTTTATTGGCCGTATGCAATGGTTTATGCCCTTTATTGGTTTTGACTGGCGGTATAGAAAATTAGGGCATAACGAAGTGGAGAAAAATCTTTTTGGGCAAACTAATACAAAAGATAACCGCAGATTATTTAGTGCAGGCTTCAATTATACTTTACCAATGCTGGTTCGTTTTCAATCCGAAGTTTTTACAAACAGGGATGTGCGATTGCAATTAATGAGAGAAGATATACCTGTGGCAAAAAAAGTCAGGGCAGCTTTTATGGTAAATACAGATAAGGAATACATGGTTGGCCTGAATTATATTCTTGGCCGTAACTGGTCTGTGAGAACACACTATGATAGTGATATGGGTTTTGGAGCAGGAATAACTTTTGCTTATTAATTTTTAAGCAATAAACTTATCTGACACTAAAATCGGACAATTATCATCAGCCTTTTGAGGATTACAGCCATCAGTACATTTGCTTACTCCATTCAGTAACATTGTTCTGATGGCTATTAATTCCCGGATTTTTTCATCCAGCAGTGTAACTTTATCATTAATCTTATGGCTTACATTTTTACAGGATGCTTCGTTCATTTCAATCATGTCCAACAAATCAGCCACTTCATTTAAAGTAAATCCAAAGCCTTTCAGCCGTTTTATTGTCAGCAATCTTGTTAGTATCTCGTTGGAGTATTCCTTATAATTATTATCCCTTCTCTCTTTTCGCTTTACTTTAATTAAACCATGTTTTTCATAAAAGCGGATAGTGTCTTTTGTAAGCCCTGTTTCCTTTACTAATTGACCTATTAACATAGTTTTTGAAATTTATTTTAAAAAATCCTTGACCGTTGCCTATACTCCACTGTTTATGTTTGCAAATCTATACACTTAAATCATAAACAAAATGAAAAAAATGACAGTAAAACTTATGCTGCTTGCGGTAACATTTACCGGACTTGCCTCATGCAGCAATGGACAATCTTCATCTGCGAAAGCAAAAACAGCCGCAGCCACATGCAGCCATTGCGGAAAGACAAGTTGCAATAAGAGTTGTTCATCAAATTCAGTAACCAATACAAAAGACACAACCATGCAGAACAAAACACTTCCCTCTTGCAGTCTTAATGAAACAGCATTAGCAGAACGAGGCGAAAAATTAAGTAAAACAATTTTCAGTAAGGCAATAGCCATCAACTCACTTAAAGACGGCTACGATATTGTTTTTAATGAACCCAAAGAATTTTCTAATGAACTTATGGAAATGGTAAACTTTGAACGAAGCTGTTGTTCCGGTTTTACATGGGCATTGGTTTTTGAACCTAATAATAAAGCCACACATTTACAGGTATATGGTTCCAAAAAAGTAAAAGAAGAAATGGGTGATGCTCTTAAATCCTTTGGCCTTGCACACCTGATTAAATAACTTAAAATATTTTTCCAATGGAAACAGCCAAAAAAAGCTGGCCTAAAAGATTAGGCTGGGCAGGTATTGCACTTTGCGGATTATGTTGTGCATTACCAATAATTGGTACTGCTTTGGGTATGGCTTCATTAACTGCACTTTCTTTTTACTTTGAAAAAATCGGCATACTTGCTTTAGGGCTTGGCGCTTTCTTTTTTTGGTATGCCTGGTATAGTAAGAGGAAGAAAGCAAAAGCATCTGCAGCAAGCTGCGATACCGATTGCGATTGCAAAACTGAAACGGCAAGCCATACTGAACTTAATTTAAAGTCCTGAATCGTAAGACAGGATATAAATTTTACAAGAGCAATGGTATTCAGTCGTTTTTGTAAGTATTCTGTACCAATCTTTGCAACAAGGTAGCAGGCATTCAATTTTCAGCTTTTGTGTCTATATTTGCAAAGGTGAGACCGTTTTTCCTCATATTCAGCTTTTATTTACTTGCTATGCCATTTTTTCCCTGTGGCGATAGTGGTGAGTGTATTGCGAAAACTGAAACAAGTATTGTTGCACAAACTGAACATAGGCAGCATCAGCATGAAAATGAAGCTTGCCCGCCATTCTGCACCTGCTCCTGTTGCTCCATTTCTGTTTCAGTTCCTTCTGTTATCAGGCTTCAGGCAGTACCAATATCCCCGGAGGAAAGAGTATTTAGCCTGCACAATCTATCTCCAACTTCTTCAGTTGCCAATTCCATCTGGCAACCTCCCCGTATTTCATAATTACTTCCGTTTCTGAATTTGCAGCATAGCCCGGAGGCATGTACTGCATTACCCATTTTAATTAATGTAAAATGGCAGCCATCAAAAAATCAAAAAAGGCCAAACAGCCTTTGGTAATACGAGTAATTAAAATCATTGTTATAGCACTGTTGAGTGTCATTCTTTTAGCAGCAATTGCAGAAAGGATTTACCACTTCTACAAGCATATAACCAAATAGAAACCGACATGCTTAATAAAATCATTCATTTCAGTATAAAAAATAAACTCATCATTGGAGTAATGACACTGGCACTCATTGTTTGGGGCTTATGGAGTGCTACTAAATTACCAGTAGATGCTTTGCCTGATGTAACCAATAACCAGGTGCAGGTTATTACCCGTGCCCCCACACTGGCAGCACAGGAAGTAGAACAGTTTATAACCTATCCGGTTGAAAGGTCTTTGTCAAATATCCAGGGTATTGTGGAGATGCGTTCCTTTTCCCGGTTTGGATTAAGCGTAATAACAATTGTTTTTAAAGAAAACATAAACATTTATTTCGCAAGGCAGCTTATTTCAGAAAAGCTGAAAGAAGCAGTGGAACAAATCCCCAAAGGGATGGGTAATCCAGAGTTGGGACCGGTTACCACAGGTCTTGGAGAAATATACCAGTATGTTATTCATCCCAAAAAAGGCAGCGAACAAAAATATTCTGCAATGGATTTGCGTACCATGCAAGATTGGATTGTTGGCCGCCAGTTAACCGGTATTGCCGGTGTAGCAGAGGTAACCGGTTTTGGTGGGATTAATAAACAATATGAAGTAGCTGTAAATCCTGACAGGCTAAAGGCTATGAATGTTACCATCCCCGAAATATTTACCGCCCTTGAAAAAAATAATGAAAATACTGGCGGCGCTTATATTGACCGAAAGCCTAATGCTTATTTCATCCGGGGTGTGGGCTTGGTAAAAACATTTGCTGATATAGAGAGCATCGTCATCAAGCAACAAAATGGTATTCCCGTATTGATAAGGGATGTGGCAACTGTGCAGTTCGGTTCACCGCCCCGATACGGCGCATTAACCTACAATGGAGAAAAGGAGGTTGTTGGTGGCATTGTGTTGATGATGAAGGGTGCTAACAGTGCCTCTGTTGTTGAACTGGTAAAAGAGAGAATGGAAACGGTAAAAAAGTCATTACCGGAAGACGTGGAGATTGAAGCATTTTTAGACCGTACCAATTTAATTGACCGGGCAATCAATACCGTTAAAACAAATTTGATTGAAGGTGCATTAATTGTTATATTAATCCTTGTCTTATTCTTAGGAAACTTCAGGGCAGGTTTAATTGTAGCTTCTGCTATTCCTTTATCATTATTATTTGCGTTAGCGTTAATGAATTTATTTGGTGTGAGTGCCAACCTGATGAGCCTGGGTGCAATAGATTTTGGTTTGATAGTGGATGGTGCAGTAATTATTGTAGAGGCAACGTTACACTTTTTAGGTGCAAAAAAAATAACAGGTAAACTATCGCAGCAACAAATGGATGAAGCTGTGGAAGGCAGTGCAAAAAAAATGATGAGTTCAGCAGCATTCGGACAAATCATTATTCTTATTGTGTATTTACCCATCCTTTCTTTACAGGGTGTGGAAGGAAAAATGTTCAGACCAATGGCAGAAACAGTTGGCTTTGCCATTTTGGGTGCATTGTTGTTGTCGCTTACTTACATACCGATGATGAGTGCATTATTTCTCTCAAAAAATACCAGTCATAAAAGAAATTTTTCCGACAGGATGATGGATTTCTTTCAGCGGGGGTATGCACCACTTTTGCAAGGCGCAATAAAAATTAAATATGCGGTAGTAAGTATAGCAGTGGCCTTAATGGTGCTGTCTGTTATCATCTTTAAAAATATGGGCGGCGAGTTTATACCCACATTAGAAGAAGGCGATTATGCCATTGAATTTGTGTTACCGCAAGGTTCATCCTTATCACAAACAACAGAAACGGTAATGATGGCGGAACGGATGCTGCTGAAATTTCCTGAAGTAAAAATGGTAGTTGGAAAGACCGGGGCTGCTGATATAGCGACAGACCCAATGCCGCCTGAAGCATCAGACCTGATGGTGATAATGAAACCCAAAAGTGAATGGACAACTACTAAAGATTTTTATGCACTGGCTGATATAATGAGAGATAAACTCTCCGAAATACCCGGTGTAATAGCCGAACCAAGCCAGCCCATACAAATGCGGTTTAATGAACTGATGACAGGTATAAGGCAGGATGTAGCCATAAAGATATTCGGAGAAAATTTAGATACATTAGTTGCTTATGCAGATAAGGTTTCAAAGGTAATCAACCCCATTAAAGGTATTACACAACCGCAAGTAGAACGGGTAGATGGTTTGCCACAGATTACGATTGAGTATGACCGGGCAAAAATAGCAGGCTATGGTTTGAATATTGAAGACATAAACCATGTTATCAGTACCGCATTTGCAGGAGAAGCGGCAGGAGTTGTTTTTGAAAATGAACGAAAATTTGATTTGGTATTACGGTTAGATAGCATCCATCGTACCAATTTAGATGATGTGAGTGATTTATTTGTACCGTTGAAAGATGGAAATCAAATTCCTCTTTCACAAATTGCAACAGTAACATTTAAAACAGGCCCTGCACAAATAAGCCGTGAAGCTGGCAAGCGTAGAATCTATGTTAGCTTTAATGTAAGTGGCAGGGATGTAAGCAGTGTGGTAAAAGAAGCACAGCAAAAATTAAATGAAAAAGTAAAATTGCCTCCAGGTTATTATTATACGTATGGCGGCACATTTGAAAATTTACAAAAAGCTTCTGCCAGGCTGATGATTGTTGTACCCCTGGCATTACTGCTTATCTTCTTTATGCTTTACCTCACTTTCCGTTCCATTAAAGAAGCTGCACTGATTTTTACTGCTATTCCCATGAGTGCTATTGGTGGTGTGTTTGCATTGCTGATAAGAGGTATGCCTTTCAGTATTTCAGCAGGCATTGGCTTTATTGCTTTATTTGGTGTAGCCGTGCTGAATGGCATTGTTTTAATCAGCACATTTAATCAATTAGAAAAAGACGGTATTAAAGACATTATGCAAAGAGTAAAAGAAGGAACAAGAATCCGGTTGCGTCCAGTATTGATGACGGCAGCAGTAGCGGCGTTAGGATTTATACCGATGGCATTAAGTAGTGGCGCAGGTGCAGAAGTGCAAAAGCCTTTGGCAACAGTTGTTATTGGCGGTTTGATAACTGCTACGTTTTTAACACTGGTGGTTTTGCCATTGCTGTATATCATTTTTTCAGCCAAAAGAAAAACTAAAGTGAAACCAGTTGCAGCAATCATCACAGTAATTGCTTTTACAGGGTTATCAAACACTGGACATGCACAGCAACCGGTTACTAAAAGGATGCCTGTCAGCGAAGTAATTGCATTGGCAAAAAACAATTTACTGTATGATATAAACAATCAGCAGATAAATAAGGGCAAGGCGCAGATTACGACAGCTACGGCACTTCCTAAAACTGGTGTATTTGCGGAGAATGAAGATATGCGACCAAGTGATAACAAAGGCATTTTAAAAATTGGCGTTTCACAAAGTATTGCATGGCCGGGTTTATACAAGGCACAAAAAAACCTGTACAGCGAACAATTGAAATACTACCAGGCCAATACAGCGGCTATTGATGTAGATATAAAAAGAGATGTAAGAACTATCTATTACCAGCTTTGGTATTTGCAGGATAAACAGCAATTGTATCATCGTTTAGATAGTATTTACAAAACATTGAACAATGCAGCAATTCTGAAAGTAAAAACAGGCGACAGTCCCGGATTGGATAGTATTGCAGCTAATGTACGAATGAGGGAACTACAGGCAATGTTGCAACAGGTTGGCAACGATGTGCAAATTCAGCAACGAATACTGATGCAGCTACTAAATACAGACGAATCTATATTGCCACTGCTGCTACCGTTAGAAAAGTTGTCAATGACTGCTTTAAACGACAGTATTCATCCATTGCTGGCTTTGCAATCACAAAATATCAATATTGCGAATGCCGGTATAGCAGTTATAAAAAATGAAAACAAACCTGAGTTCTCAGGCCGTTTCTTTTCTCAAAGATTGTGGGGAGCCAAAGACCCTTTCACCGGATTTTCAGTTTCCGCAGCTTTCCCATTGTTTGGCGCAAGTGCATATCGCAATAAAGTAAAAGTGGCACAAGCAGAAGTGGCGGTGCAGCAAAAACAATATGATTACAATAAGCAGGTGTTAAGCACCAAGCAGGTACAACTACAGCAGGAAGTGGAAAGAAATAAAAGCATGTTGGCCTTTTATGAATCAACAGGATTGAAACAGGCCAATGAGATTATAAAAGCAGCAACACTGGCTTACCGTGCCGGTGAAATAAGTTTTGCAGAACTATCACAGTTTCTTACACAGGCTATAGAAATTCAAAAAAATTATTTAGAGAACCTGAATGTTTATAATCAATCCGTAATTCAATACAATTATTATATCAATCAATAAACCATAAACGATGAAGAAGTTTTTAATTATAATAACAGTTTCCGCCAGCCTTGTTTCCGTTGTTTCCTGTGGAAGCAAAAGCAGCACTGCTGAAACCAACACTACCGAAGTAACCAAACCGGAAGAAAACCATACGGGTGAACCGGAGAACCCTAATTTGGCTGTTCTTAGTAATGAGCAAATAAAAAGTATTGGTATTGAATTGGGGACTATTGAAGAAAAACAATTAACCGCTGCACTTAAAACAAACGGTGTGTTGAAAGTGCCTAATCAAAACAAAGCCAGTGTAAACTCTGTTTACAGCGGTGTTATAAAATCCTTGTTGATACAGCCTGGTAATGTTGTAAGAAAAGGGCAAACGATTGCCACTATTGCTAATCCGGAATTTATACAGGCACAAAGTCAATACCTGGGCGTTAATGCAAAAATCACCTTTGCAGAATTAGAAGTAAAGAGGCAAAAAGAATTAAATGAGGGTAATGCCGGGGCATTAAAAAATCTTCAATCAGCAGAAACCGAGTTGAGAAGTTTACGGACACTGAAATCAACACTTGCCCAGCAAATACAGTTGATGGGTATTAATCCTGCAAGGCTTTCCAATGGTAAATTAATTTCAGTGTTAGCTGTAACAAGTCCTATCAATGGTGTGGTAAGTAATGTTTCTGTAAAAATGGGCAGCTATGTGGATGTAACTACTTCTGTTGCTGAAATAGTTGACAACAGCCAGTTGCATCTTGACTTGTTTGTGTATGAGAAGGATTTACCCAAATTACAGAATAACCAGACCATTCATTTTAATATTACCAACAATCCCGGTAAAGAGTACGATGCACAAATATTTTCATTAGGCTCATCATTTGAAGGTGAAAGCAAAGCCGTTTCTGTTCATGCAATGGTTAAAGGAGACAAGACAGGGTTGATTGATGGTATGAATGTTACTGCTATTGTGAGCTTAGACAAAACAACAGTTCCTGCCGTACCCAACGATGCTATTGTAAGAGTAGATGGACAGGACTATATTTTTGTATTGCTGGAGAATGTTGCAAAAGACAGCCTGAAACAAAGCGAAAAAGCAGAGGCAAAAGAATTTACATTTGAAAGAGTACCCGTAGCAAAAGGAACAACGGATATTGGCTATACAGAGATAACATTGATAAAAGAAATTCCAAAAGGGGCAAAGATTGTGGTAAAAGGTGCCTTTTTTGTTTCAGCTAAGATGACCAATACCGAAGGTCACGAAGATTAACAAAATTTAAACCGGCAGCTATGTATTTTTACATCTATAAAATTTATACAAATGAAAATGAACAGGCTCAATTGCTGGAAGTGTGTAGTAATGCTGGCTTCCATTCTGGGAATGGTAAGTGCTTTCAGGGCTTAACAATAATTACATTCTTTAATAGAAGGTTGCAGATGGAAACGTCTGTAACCTTTTTTATTTATTAAACCCGACAATAATGGATAACAAACAACATTGGGAAAATGTGTTTACCACCAAAGCCCCAAACGAAGTAAGTTGGTTTCAAGAATATCCAAAAACTTCAATAGAATTTTTGGAATTATTCAGCTTGCCCTTATCTGCGAACATTATTGATATTGGCGGCGGCGACAGCAATTTAGTAGATGCTCTCTTAGCCAAAGGCTATAAGAATGTTTGGGTATTAGATATTTCAGCAGCAGCATTGCAAAGAGCAAAAAACCGTTTAGGTGAAAAAGCCACTTTGGTAAATTGGGTGGTTACCGATATAACGGCATTTGAACCACCAGTGCAGTTTGATTTTTGGCATGACAGGGCAGCTTTTCATTTTCTTACAACTGATGAAGCCATTAATAAATATGTAGCCATTGCAGAACAAGCAATAAGCAACAAAGGCTATTTGGTATTAGGAACATTTTCAGAGAATGGCCCTGAAAAATGCAGTGGCTTACAAATTTACCAATACAACGAAGCATCTATGAGTGCAAGGTTTGAAATTACATTTGACAGGATTAAGTGTATTACAGAAGACCATATTACACCTTTTAATACAGTTCAGAATTTTCTTTTTTGCAGCTTTCAAAAAAAATAAGATGATAAATAAAGACCCTAATCACAAACATACTTACGATGCACAAGGCAGAATGACCTGTTGCACACTGGAAGAAAAAATTTATACCAAAGCTGGTGCAAAAGAATTACTGAAAGACGGCCATAGCCATGATGATGGACACGACCATGACCATGAAGAAGGAGACGGACATGACCATTCAAGCAGCAACCAAACAACATTGCAAATGTTTCTACCTGCAATTATTAGTTTGATTTTACTATTTGCCGCTATTGCATTTGACAATTGGTTTCCGCAAACCTGGTTCACTGGCTGGGTAAGGATTGTTTGGTATGCAGTAGCTTATTTGCCTGTTGGTTTCCCTGTAATCAAAGAAGCGATTGAAAGTATTGGTAAAGGCGAAATATTTTCTGAATTTTTATTGATGTGTATTGCAACCATTGGTGCATTTGCTATTGGTGAATATCCCGAAGGTGTGGCAGTAATGTTATTTTATGCCATCGGCGAAGTCTTTCAAACATTGGCAGTAAAAAGAGCTAAGACAAATATCAAAACATTGCTTGACCAGCGGCCTGATGAAGTAACTATATTAGAAAACAACCAGCCGAAAATCGTTAAGGCAGAAAGTGTAAGCATTGGCGACATTATACAATTAAAATCAGGTGAAAAATTAGGGTTGGATGGTGAACTGATTTCTGAAACAGCATCATTTAATACCGCAGCACTTACAGGAGAAAGCAAGCCAGATACCAAAGCTAAAGGTGAAGCGGTATTAGCAGGAATGATAAATCTGAACACTGTGGCACAGGTAAAAGTAACCACTGCTTACACAGATAGTAAGCTGAGTAAAATTTTGGAACTGGTACAAAATGCAACTGCACAAAAAGCACCCACAGAATTATTCATCAGGAAGTTTGCAAAAATCTATACTCCCATTGTGGTTTTGTTAGCAGTGCTTATTTGCGTAATGCCTATGTTGTTTGTAGAAAATTATGTTTTCAGTCAGTGGCTTTACCGGGCATTGGTTTTCTTAGTTATCAGTTGCCCTTGTGCATTGGTTATTTCTATTCCATTGGGATATTTTGGCGGCATAGGTGCAGCCAGTAAGAACGGAATTTTATTTAAAGGCAGCAACTTTTTAGACATCATTGCCAATATTCAAAACGTAGTGATGGATAAAACAGGTACAATGACAGAAGGAGTTTTTAAAGTACAGGAAGTAAATATAAAACCAGAGAACAATAAAGATGAGATGCTGCAAATGGTAAATGCACTTGAAAGCCAGAGTACCCATCCGGTTGCAACTGCCATTCAACAGTATGTTGGTAATATCAACACAGAAATAAAATTAAATGCGGTAGAAGAAATTGCAGGGCATGGATTGAGAGCCGAAGTAAATGGTAAAGAGTTATTAGTTGGTAATTTTAAATTGATGGATAAGTTTTCCATTAAATACGATATTGACCCAACAACAATAGTTTACACTTTAATAGCCATTGCTTACGATAAAAAATTCGCAGGCTATCTCACCATTGCTGACAGCATAAAGGAAGATGCTCAGGAAGCAGTAAACAAGCTGCACAGCATGAATGTAAAAACAACAATGCTCAGCGGTGATAAAAGTACCGTTGTAAAATTTATGGCAGAAAAATTAGGAATAGATAATGCCTTCGGCGATTTATTGCCGGAAGATAAAGTGAACAAAGTAAAAGCCATCAAAGACCGTAACGAAACAGTTGCCTTTGTTGGCGATGGTGTAAATGATGCTCCGGTAGTAGCTCTAAGTAATGTAGGTATTGCAATGGGCGGTTTAGGAAGCGATGCAACCATTGAAACAGCGGATGTAGTGATACAAGATGATAAACCCAGCCGCATTGCAATGGCGATAACCATTGGTAAGCAGACAAAGAAAATAGTTTGGCAAAATATAACACTTGCCTTTGCAGTAAAAGCAATTGTGTTAGTGTTAGGTGCAGGTGGTTTGGCAACCATGTGGGAAGCAGTTTTTGCTGATGTAGGTGTTGCGTTACTGGCAATATTAAATGCAGTGAGAATACAGCGAATGAATTTCTGACAGTATATTGATTCAGTTTGCCTACAGAATTAGTACAGAATTTTGTAAAAAAGAAGAATGAAAATCCTTATTATAGAAGATGAGGCTGAACTCAGTAAGAGTATGGCTGCATACCTGAAAGGTGAGAGTTTCGTCTGCGAAACTGCTCCTGATTTTAAAACCGCTATGGATAAAACTGAATCATTTGATTATGATTGCATCCTTCTTGATATTACCTTACCTGACGGCAATGGCCTCACTGTACTAAGAGAACTAAAGGCCAATAATAAAGCAGATGGCGTAATCATTATTTCTGCAAAAGATTCTATTGATGACCGTATAGCAGGACTTAATTTGGGAGCAGATGATTATTTGTCAAAGCCATTTCACCTTTCAGAATTAAGTGCAAGAATAGCAGCCGTCATCCGCCGCCGCCGGTTTGATGGTAACAAGGTATTAGTGTTGAATGAGCTTACAATTGATGCAATGGCAAAAACAATTGCGGTTCATAATGTGAGCCTGGATTTGACAAGGAAGGAATATGATTTATTACTCTATCTTGTTACCAATAAAAACAGGGTGATTTCCAAAAACGCAATTGCCGAACATATCTCCGGTGACGGAGCAGACGTTTTTGATAATTTTGATTTTATCTATGCCCACATGAAAAACTTAAAGAAAAAACTGGCTGCCGCAGGCTGTGCAGATTATGTAAAATCAATTTATGGTATGGGGTATAAATTTTCAATTTAAACAATGAAACTGCTTAACAAAACAGTTCGGTATTACCTTCTTTATGCAGGTATAGTGTTACTTGTTGCAATACCCATACTTTATTTCATAATACAGGGAATTGTAAAAGAAGATGTGGATGAAAGCCTGCTGGCACATAAAGAGCAGTTGGTAAAAAAAATAAACAATATGCCAGGTGAAGTCAGCTTTACTTCTGCGGAGGCTATTGAATCTGGTCTTTCAATTATTCCTGGCAGCACTTCACAAATGGGTGACAGTCTTTATTCTTTAAATGAGTACGATAGCATTTCAAAAGAAAATATTCCTTACCGGGTGCTTCAAAGTACAGTGGTTGTTAAAAACTCACCTTATACCATCCGGCTAAAAAATTCTTTGCTTGACAGCAGGGATTTAATAGAAACTATTGTATTAGTTATGGCCATATTATTGCTGCTGGTCATCGCAGGGCTAATAATTATCACAAGGCGTATTTCAAAAAAAGTCTGGAAACCCTTTTACAAAACTGTTGATAAGCTGCACCATTACAGGGTAGATAAAGATGAAGTGTTATCTTTTGAAAAAACATCTGTTGATGAATTTACAGACCTGAATAAAACCATCACCGCTTTGGTACAGCGGAACAGAAAGGCATATCAATCTCAAAAAGAATTTACCGAAAATGCTTCACATGAAATGCAGACACCATTAGCGGTTTTTCAGCATAAACTGGAACTGCTGATGCAGACCAATCCTATAACCCCAGAGCAGGCAGAGTTGATGGAGCAATTGGATAATACCAGCCAGCGTATGAACCGGTTGAACAAAAGCCTGCTGCTGCTTACTAAAATTGATAATAATCAGTTTGTTGATACAGAAACTGTTTCACTAAAAAGTATTATAGAAAAACTGCTGGAGCAATATAAATTTCAGGCCGACATTAAGAATATCGTTGTCAACTTTGATTTGGAGCAAAATAAATTTTTAACTGTCAATAAATCACTTTTAGAAATACTGGTGAGTAACCTGCTCATTAATGCCATCAGATATACAGATCCCGGAGGGCGGGTGGATATAGCACTTAGCGGCAAAGAACTGATAATTGAAAATACAGCGACTGGCAATGGCCTGGATAAAAGCAGATTATTTCAACGATTTCAAAAGCAGGCTGCTGATGGCAGCAGCAATGGTCTTGGGCTGGAAATTGCAGGTAAAATTGCCACACTCTACCAGCTTGTTTTATCATATCGCTTTGAAAATAACCGGCATATTTTCTCTCTTCAATACGGGGAGTAGCCTTTTACCCCTGCGTACAGTTTTACAAATTCTTATTTCAGAATCTCTACAGGTTTGGCTTGTAACCTTACCCGGTTAAGGTAATGTCTTGTATTAAATACAGGCTGCACCCAACCAAATTTTATCTCCTGTATGTCTTTTACTGAAATAAACCAACAATTGGCAGACGGCCAGCAACTCATTAGGGGGTGCATAGCAGGTGACAGGGCTTCCCAGGCAAAGCTCTATCAATTGTATGCCCGTAAGATGATGGGTGTTTGTTTGTGGTATGCCAGAAACCGGGAAGAAGCAGAAGAAATTTTACAGGATGGATTTATGAGGGTGTTCACCTACATTAAAAAATATAATGGCGAAGGCTCATTTGAGGGATGGATACGTTCTACAATGGTGAGTGCAGCATTAACTAAATATCGTAACAAGTCTTATCAATTAAGGCCTGTTGTTCAGTACAATTCTGACACTCATGACTTATCAGAAAATGCACATTTCGCTTCACACTACGATGAAAAGGCTTTGGTACAATTGGTGCAGACACTTACACCTGCCTATCGCATGGTGTTTAACCTCTATGTTTTTGAAGGTATGAAGCACAGAGAAATTGCTGAAGCATTAAATATTTCTGAGGGTACATCCAAAAGCAACCTTGCCGATGCAAGAAAGATATTACAGGACGCATTAACCATAAAAAAAAAGATAGCCTTGCCTTAAAACAATTTGTCTATGGATAAACATTTACATAATCTGGATGATATTTTTAACCAGGCTCATCAGGGGATGGAGGAAGAACCTTCTGCTGCCGTGTGGGACAAGCTTAACTATGAACTGGATAAAAAGAATGCTGAAGATTACAGACGGGGTTTTATTGGCTGGAGAAGAATAGCTATATTATTGGTTCTTCTGCTTTCAGGATTAATACTTTCCGAAATGGATATAATCCAAAGTGGCATACACAAAAATGATAATTCTCAAACCGGCAATAATTCACAAAAGGGTAATACTTTAAGCCCCGATACCAACAATGCTGATTCAGGCTATACTGACAAATCAAAAGATGTAGTTACAGGCGATAACGAACCTGGTGGGCAAGAAACTGTAAACAACCCCCAATCACAATTGCCAGTAAAGAGCATAGAAAAAGAGAGTAAGAATTTTATACCACAAAAATCATACAATAAGAATAACAACATTTTTGAAAACAATGTAGCAGAAAAGAAACAGCAACTAACAAAAGAACAAGTGGCTGATAATAGCACAATAAAAATTGCTAAGAATACTCTTACAAAAAACAAAAAACTAACTAATAATGTTGGAGTTGAAATACAAAAAGGTGATATTGATATAAACGATGAAAGTTCTTCACTGAGTCAGGTAAAGCTAACTCCTGAAATGAGGCTGCCAGTAAACAGGCTAACAGTTTCATCACTTTTAATTAATGAAAAGAAACCACTCACTATTAAACCCCCTGTATTTGCAATAAACACAGCTCCATCCCAGAACAAGCCGGATGGGAAAAAGAAATTCAAGCCCTATTGGAGCCTGACAGCCTATGCTGCTAACGATTGGGCGCATTATACATTAGATAATGATGTTCAGGATAATAATGGACAGCCTGATAACGATAAGGATGAAATAGATAGCCGTGAAAAGCATGAGCCTTCCGTTTCGGCTGGGCTTATGGCTACCTGGCAATTCAGCAAAACTTTTGCTCTTAAAACAGGTGTATCTTATTCAAATACCGCCATTGGAATTGACCCACAAAAAATGTATGCTGTACAATCGCCAGACCGGGGAATTGCTTACAAATACATAACATCTTCCGGGTACTCTTACATCAAACCTGGCTTTGGCTCTCCTCCGGTTGTTGGTGATAGCCTCATTGCTGCCAATGCTCAGCATAACCTGCAAACGTTAAGCCTGCCAATTATGCTACAATATAAGATTGAAAAAAAGAAATTCGCCATACTTCCTTCAGCAGGTATAGCAGCAAATTTTATTACCGGAGCTAATGTAAAAACAGAAGTGGAAGATGCGTTTAACCGGGAAAATGTAACTATAGATAGGTTAAAGGGTTTAAAGAGTTTTTACTTCAGTTTTGTAGCAGATGCCAGCATACAGTACAAACTAAATAACCGGCTTGCTTTTAATATTATTCCACAGGTAAAATATGCTTTGTCATCTATTACAAAGGGCAATGTGGTTAAAACATACCCCAACAGTTTTGGGTTGGGTTTTGGTATAACTTATAAATTTTAATGATAACCCAACCAAAAATTTGCAGGCTGTTGTCTTTAAAATAAATAGAAAGATGAAAAAAATATTGTTTTATGTTGCCGTAACTACGTTAATTATTTCCTGCTCAAAAAATGAGAAAACTGAAAACGAGAATCACTGCCCTGCAATTGCTGCTACAGCGGTGCCGCAGATAGTAAAGGATTCCTTTGCAGTACGCTACCCAACCATGACGGTAAATACCTGGTTTCAAAAAGACAGCATTGGCTACTGTGCTTACTTTATTCAACCGGTAAATCAAAAGAAACTGGCTGAGTTTTCAAGAACAGGTGCTTTCATTTCTGAAGAAATTGATATTGACCATGATGGAAACTTTGAAGATTCTACCGGCCATTCAGACCCAAAAGTTCCCGGTGTTTGCGAATGCGAAATACCTGAAGGCAAATAGTTTGTTTTTCATATACACTTACAGGGTAAAGCTCCCTGTTTTACGGGGAGCTTTTTTTACTTTTTTAAAAGTCTAATACTAAATAGTGTCAGAAAATGAATGAGCATCAATTACAATTAATAGGAGAAGTCAAAAAAGTAGTAACAGAAATATTTGAAAAAAGAGTTGACCCCCGGTTTGTATTTCATAATCTTGAACATACAAGGCAGGTGGCAGAAGCAGCGGAGGGGATTGCAAATTTTTACCGGTTTAATGAAAACGAAAAATTTGTCTTAATAGTTGCCGCCTGGTTTCATGATACCGGCTTTAGTACCGGACGTATTGAGGGACATGAATTGGAAAGTATAAAGATTGCTGAAATTTTTTTACGAAGTTATGATACGGCTTCCGATGTAATAGCAGCAGTATCATCCTGCATCCTGGCAACACAGATGCCACAAAAGCCAAAAAATGGGATAGAAAAAATCATCTGTGATGCTGACCTCTTTCATTTGGGGACAAATCATTTCAATTACAGAACTGAGTTATTGAGGCAGGAGCTGCAATTCTACTATAAAAGAGAAATTACTGAACAGGAATGGAGAATGCAGAACATGGAATTTTTGAAATCGCATATTTATTTCACCGGTTATGGCCAGCAGATGCTTGAGCCGGTAAAGCAGGTATGGATGACAAGGCTGCATAGAAAGGCAGTTGCATAAGGACTTGTATGATGAAAAATCCCCGTATTACTCCTAAATATGAATACTTAAAATAACCGGCTAATGAAGAATGTTATACTATTATTACTACTTGTTTTTGGGCTAAACGTATCGGCTCAAAAAATTACAATCAGTGGGTATGTAAAAGATGGCATAACCAAAGAAGCCCTTATTGGTGCAACTGTGGTTAATGCCAATACCAAAACAGGAACTTCTACCAATCAATATGGTTTTTTCTCCTTAACATTTACAATAACTGATACGATTGAAATACTTATTTCTTATCAAGGCTATAAACTTCAGGCAAAAAAAATTGTAGCGAAAGAAAATCTGCAATTAGATGTGCTTCTTGAAAATGCAAATAACAATCTTGGTGAAGTAGTGGTAACGTCAGGCAGAAATAACAGGAATGTTCAAAAGGCACAGATGGGAGTTATTGATGTTCCGATACGAGCAATCAAAAACCTGCCGGTGCTAATGGGAGAAAGAGATGTATTGAAAATTATTCAGTTACTGCCCGGTGTGCAGGGTGGTCAAGAAGGTACAACAGGGTTTTATGTACGGGGTGGCAATCTTGACCAAAACCTTGTTCAATTAGATGAAGCAACGGTTTATAACCCCAATCACCTGTTTGGCTTGTTCAGCACTTTCAATGTCAATTCTATTAATCATGTGCAATTAATTAAAGGAGGCTTTCCGGCAGAATACGGCGGCAGGCTCAGTTCTATACTAAACATTACAATGAAAGAAGGGAACAAAGCAAAATACCAGACTGAAGGCGGTATCGGCTTACTTTCTGCAAATCTTACCTTCCAGGGGCCGATACAAAAGAATAAATCATCGTTTATAATTTCAGCCCGTCGTAGTTATATTGATTTGCTTTTAAAACCATTTACATCTAAAAGCACCGCCTATCGTTTTTATGACCTGAATGCCAAGATGAATTATGAATTAGGCAAAAAAGACCATTTATATTTTAGCTTTTTTAAGGGTAATGACAATGCAGGCTACACCGGAGCTAACAGCTTTAATTACCATACTGATTTTGGTAATACTACAGCAACTTTCCGGTGGAATCATTTGCTGGGCAGCAAAATATTTTCAAACACATCGCTTATCTATAATGATTATCATCTTGGCTTAGGAACTACACAAAATAATTATTACGAAGTGCTGTACACCGGCATCAAGGATATAAATGCAAAAACGGATTTTACCTACACACCAAACAGCAAGCATAAAATCAAGGCTGGCATTACATACACCTATCATACACTTTACCCGGCGGCTGTTTCAGCCAAAATACCAAGAAGAGGCAACCAGATAACAATTAATAAAGACAGCATAACCAAACGCCCATCTAACGAGTTTGCCTTTTATGCCGCTGATGATTATGATGTTTCAAAAACATTTTCGCTAAACTATGGGGTTCGTATTCCCTTATTCACAAGTTCAGGCACTACCTATACCGCCATAGAACCCAGGGTAACTGCAAAAATTTCTCTGAATCCAACAACATCCATAAAAGCATCATGGACACAAATGAATCAATTTCTTCACTCTGTTCCTAACAGCACGGCATCGCTTCCAACAGATATTTGGCTCAGTAGCAGCGCAAAGGTAAAACCACAGCAAAGCTCCCAGATAGCTCTTGGGTTGTTTAAAAACTTTAAGGATAATAGTATTGAAGCAAGTGCAGAGATATACTATAAGACCATGAACAATCAGGTGCTTTTTAAAGAAGGCAGCCAGATTGTGTTATCTACCAACTTGGATAGCATCCTTGCATTCGGCAATGGCAAGTCTTACGGATTGGAATTGTTTGTTAAGAAAAACTTCGGACGACTTACCGGATGGGTAAGCTATACACTGTCCAAAACAACACAACATTTTCCTGAATTAAACAGAGGGGCAGAGTTTCCGGCTTCATTTGACCGCAGGCATAATATTTCCCTTGCAGGTAGTTATGAACTGAATAAACACTGGACTATTTCCGCTGATTTTGTTTTTTATACAGGTCGGGCATTTACACTGCCAGCCGGAAGAATTACTGTACCTGTTAATGGCTCTTTATACGATGGGACATATTATGATTTTACCAGCCGCAATAATGCAAGGTTCAGAAATTATCACCGGCTGGATGTAAGTTTCGCTAACAAAAAAGTAGTGAAGTTCTGGGGTAAAAAATATGAAAGGGAATGGGTGTTTGGGGCATATAATTTATACAGCAGACTGAACCCCTATTTTGTTTACCTCACCACCAATGCAGACACAAAGCAACCGGAAGCAAGGCAGGTATCATTGCTGCCAATTATACCGAGTGTAAGTTTCAACTTTAAATTTTAAAGCAGCAATTATGAAATTAATTCTTGCATCAATAACAGCAATAGCAGTATTCTTTTTATACTCCTGCGAAAAAACAATTACAATTTCGCCCCCATCATACATTAGCAAACCCAGCATTCAGAGTATGCTTGAACCCGATAGTGTGCCAGTTGTATATTTTAACCGCACTGTTCCTTATTTTGATTCCAAAGTAAGTTTTGCATCACTTGTTATCCGCAATGCGATAGTGCAGGTAATGAGTACCAGCGGTACAGATGTATTACGCTTAGACAGTTCGTATGATAAATTATATTGCCAGTATAACTATTATTATAAAGGCACAATACCCATTCAGCCTAATAAACAATATACACTGAATATCACCAATGGCACAGATGTTTACACTGCCACAGCCAGCACAACAAACCTTACAAAAGCGATGATTGACAGTACGGCCTTTACTGCCAAGTTTAATGACCTGTATGGGGAGCATGAAGGAGTGATAGTTTATTTTAAAGATATTCCAACACAGGTTAATTATTACCGCTACGAAATGGACCGCTTTGTTGATACTTCTACCAAGCTGGCAAGTGCAAATATTGCAAGCAAATGCCTGGGCAGGGATAGTGTATGGGTGCATGAAATTGGCCGTTCAGTTTACAGCGATGTGGGACAGCCGGGACAGCAGATAAAAATTGTGGTAGAACCTGCTTATTCTCATAAAGCAGGTACAAGAGGTTTGGTTTATATACAAACCATTGACAAAAATGCTTTTGATTTCTTTGACCAATTGGATAAACAAAAGCTGGCGCAGTTCAATCCTTTTGTGGAGCCGCTGTTTTTGAGAGACGGGCAGTTCGGAAGTAAAGCCATTGGGTATTTTTCTGCGATGATAAAGAGTAACCCGGTGATGTATGTATATCCCGAATAAATAAACTAATAATTATGAAATTATATAAGCTGTTATCACTGTTGTTTATTCTGTCGTTAAAAGTAAATGCACAGGTTCCTGATTCTATCCCACCTAACCAAAAGAGGAATCCTACTGAACCTCTTTTCTCTTTAAAACAAAGCCTACAGGAAATACGGGATAAAGAAAGGGGACTGAAATCGTTAATCATACCTGCAGGGTTAATTACCTATGGGTTCATTGCTCTTGAAAATGACAGGTTACAAAACTTTGATAACAATATAAAAGAAGAAATATGGACGGAAAATCCGCATCGGCCTATTAAAATTGATAATTATCTTCAATATGCTCCTGCTGCTGCTGTATATGGATTAAATGCTTTCGGTATTAAGGGGAAAAATAATTTTAAGGATAGAACAATGATATACCTATTGTCAAACGCTATGATGGGCATCACAGTTCAATCATTAAAATCTATAACTAAAATACAACGGCCAGATGGATTTGGCACTAATGCTTTTCCGTCCGGTCATACAGCAACAGCATTTGTCGCCGCAGAATTTTTGCATCAGGAGTACAAAGACGTATCACCCTGGTATGGAGTGGCAGGTTATGCAGCAGCTATTACTACAGCCTATTTACGAATGTATAATAATAAGCATTGGTTCAGAGACCTTTTGCCTGGAGCTGGTATAGGTATTCTTTCAACTAAAGCAGCTTATTGGATTTATCCGGCCATCAAAAGAAAATTCTTTAAAGATAAACCCATGAATACACTGGTAATGCCTTTTTACCAGAATGGGGTTGGCGGTGTTTCAGTTGTTTACAATTTTCATCAAAGCAGGTAGTTTTTAGTAGTTAAGGCGCAGAGGAGCTTCTTTCCGAAGCTCCTCTTTTAATCATTCAGCATTTCTTCAGAATTAAGTATAAATTTTAGGTATAAAAAAATAAATAAAATGAAAAAACTATTTGGATTATTAATCGTTGGTGCCTCTGTTTCATTTACAGCATGTGCCCAAAAAATAGATGCCTCAAAAGTACCGGCATCTGTAAAACAATCTTTCACAAAGCAATTTCCCGGAGCTTCTCCAAAGTGGCAAAAGGAAGATGAAAATTATGAAGCTGGTTTTAAGCACCAGGGGCATGAAATGAGTGCCTTGTTTGATGCAAACGGTGTTATGACAGAATCGGAAATGGAAATTAAAACAAGTGAATTGCCTGCCGCAGTATCTGCCTACATCAAAACTAATCATCCCGGTGAAAGCATTAAAGAAGCTGCAAAAATTACCAAAGCAAATGGCGAAGTGAATTACGAAGCCGAGGTAAAAGGCAAAGACCTGATTTTTGATGCCACAGGAAAATTTATAAAAGAAGTGAAAGCATAGTGAGATTTTTCAGGTAGCAGGATTGGGGTGTTAAAAGCACCCCTTTTTTAAATATTTTTTAAGTCATCAAATTATATTATCTAATACAAACACCCCCTCTGTATGAAACTACTAAAACCGCTTTGCCTGTCATTCTTGTTGCTATCTGCCTTAATTGGTAATACCCAATATGCTGATGCACTTATTTCTGAATCTAATGTTCCTGACTCTTTAACTCCTCCAAAATACAATTGGAAGAATCAAAATGAACCCACCCGTTTACAATTTAAGCAATTAATAATCCCGACAGCCCTGATTACTTATGGAGCACTTACATTAGGGAAGGATGAAAACAAGGGCTTAAATGCGGAACTAAAAGATGAGTTGTGGACAGAGCATCCACATAAATTTAATCATGCCGATACCTACCTCCAGTTTGCACCGGCAGTATCAGTTTACCTGTTAAATGCTTTTGGTGTAAAGGGGCAGCATAATTTCAGGGACAGGACAATGATATACCTGATGTCAAACATTTTCGTAAACGGCATAGTCTATCCCACAAAAAAATTAACCCACAGGCTCAGGCCAGATGGTTCTAACTATAACTCCTTTCCCTCCGGCCACACAGCAGAAGCATTTGCATCCGCTGAGTTTATGCGGATGGAATACAAAAACGTTTCGCCCTGGTATGGTGTGGCTGGTTATACAATGGCTGTTGCAACTGGCTATCTCAGAATGTATAATAACAAACACTGGTTTAGTGATGTAGTGGCAGGTGCAGGTATCGGCATCCTTTCCACCAAACTTTCATACTGGCTTTATCCTAAAATTCAGCATTCGCTTTTTAAGGATAAGCATCCAAATACAGTTATAATGCCCACTTATCAGAACAAATCATTTGGGGTAAGCATGGTTAGCAAATTCTAAATAGGATGTATATAATTAAAGATGAAATAAAAATAAATAAGGTCGCTGAAATTACCCTGTTGTTTTGGCTAATGAAGATTGTAGCTACTACTTTAGGTGAAACATTGGGCGACTTTATTTCTATGACCCTGAACCTGGGTTATGTAGTGGGTATTGCTATTACTGCCACATTATTTTTAGCAATATTATTTACCCAACTTACGGTTAAAAAATATATGCCGGTAATTTACTGGCTTGTTATCATTTGTACTACTACGCTGGGTACAGAAATATCTGATTTCATTGACCGTACCCTTCACTTAGGTTACGCATTAGGCAGCCTTATATTAGTTTCCCTGCTTTTCCTTACTTTATATTTTTGGTATAAAAAGTACAGGAATATTGAAGTTTATCCAATCACTGAAAGAACGAAGGAGGTGTTTTATTGGACTGCCATACTGTTTTCAAACAGCCTCGGTACGGCATTTGGCGATTTCTTGAGTGATAATCTTGGCCTCACTTATTTGAATGGGGCATTGATAACAGGGGCTATTATTTTAATTGTGGTTTTACTTCACTACTATACGAAAATTAACCATATACTTTTATTCTGGATAGCATTCATCTTCACCCGGCCTTTTGGAGCCACATTTGGCGATTTGCTCACCAAGCCTCTTGAAAAAGGCGGATTAGATTTAGGAACATTAAACGCTTCCCTGGTATCATTAGCTATTATGGCTGGTTTTATGTATCTCTCTCATAAAAAGCACAAAAGAAAAGTATTGCATGAAGGGTTAAATGATTCTGCAGTTTTGTAATTCTATAGTACTGCCATTCTATAATTCAGAATGCCTTCAAAAATCAGTAATACTTTTATGCCGTAAAAAAACCGGTTAACATGCAGCGTTTTATTGTTTTGTTTTTTTTATTAACAATTGGAAAAGTAGTATCGGCACAATACAAGCTGTCAGTTTCATGCAGGGACAAATCCACCAATGAGCCAGTTGCTAAAGTAACTATTGCTGTCAATAGCATCAATAAATCTGTTGCCGATGAAAAGGGTGAAGCTCTTATATCATTAGTTTCGGGAAAATATAGTTTCGTTTTCTCCGCAATAGGCTATTCTGACCAGTCTTTGCACCTTGATATTAAAAAGGATACTTCAATCACCGTTGTTTTAGAAATTGCTTCAAAAAACCTTGATGCGGTTACGGTAATTTCTTCTACCAGAAACAATCAGCGTATAGAAAATTCACCCCTTAAAGTGGAAGTGCTTGGCAGAGAAGAAATGGATGAAGAAAACACAATTAAGCCGGGAAACATTGCAAGTATTTTAGGCGACATTAGCGGCATACAGATTCAACAATCAAGTGCCATCAGTGGCAACAGCAATGTACGCATACAAGGGCTTGATGGTCGCTATACTCAAATACTCAGGGATGGCTTGCCTTTGTACGACGGTTTTAGCGGTGGCTTTGGTATTCTTAGCATTCCACCTTTAGATTTAAAACAGGTAGAATTAATTAAAGGTTCGGCCTCTACATTGTATGGCGGTGGTGCCATTGGCGGTCTGGTGAATATAATTTCACGAAGGCCGACTGCAAAACAAGAAGCAGTATTTACTTTTAACAAATCAACTTTAAAAGAAACTAATTTTAATACATTTATTTCCAAACGATATAAAAAAACAGGTTATACTTTCTTTGGCGGCTATACTATTCAAAGAAAAGCAGATGTAAATAAAGACGGCTTTAGCGATGTGCCGGATATTAATGCTGTTATTGTTCATCCCCGTTTATTTTTTTACCCTGATAATAAAACAACCATCATAGCAGGCTATACTGCCATTTTTGAAAAACGAAATGGAGGTGATATGGAGGTATTAAAGGGAAAACCGGATGCTGCTCATCAGTATTTTGAAAAAAACAACACAACCCGGCACAGCGGCGAAGTATTGATGGAAAGAAAATTGCCGGGTACTTCAAAGATGGAATTGAAAGGTAGCATTAGTTCATTTGACAGGGCAATTACAACAAATACTCACCGCTTTAAAGGCAATCAGGTGAATTATTACACAGAATTGACGTTTGTGATTCCTTACAAGACTAATAACCTGGTGGCTGGTGTGAATATAGTAGGAGATAAATTCAGCAAGCAACAACCTTCGGATTTAATTCCGTTAAATAATTTTTCAAACAGCACTGCCGGGTTGTTTGTACAAAACACCTGGAACATCAAAGAAAAAACAACCATAGAGGCTGGTTTAAGAGATGACTATCACAATACCTATGGTAATTTTTTGCTTCCACGAATTGCCTTGTTTCATCGCTTTAATGAAGCCTGGGCGGCAAGGGCGGGTATTGGATTTGGCTATAAAACACCTAATCCCTTATCACCACAAGTTGTTGATTATGCTATTGAAAATATACAGCCATTGCCAGCAGCCATTAAAGCTGAAAAATCGGTTGGGTATAATGCAGAAGTGAACTATAAGAAGGAGTGGGAAAATAAAAATGAGCTGTTTATTAACCATGCTTTCTTTCTCACACAGATAAGCAGCCCGGTAATTGCAAACGAAATGGCAAACGGGGATATTCTGTTTAACAATGCTTCAAAATCTGTCATTTCAAAAGGCTTTGATACCTATATAAGGGCAGTAATTCACAGTTGGGAAATATATCTGGGCTATACCTATACTATTGCTGAAAGAAAGTATTTGTTGCAAAATCAGTTTATGCCCCTTACCCCAAAGCACCGAATGGCTTTTACTGTGGTAAGGGATTTTGAGGAAAAAGGCTGGAGATTAGGATTGGAAGGCAGTTATAACGGCGGACAATACAGATTTGATGGCAGCACCACCCCCGCATACTTTTTTACTGCTGCTATGATTGAAAAGAAATTTGGCAAAAAAGTGAGCATTGTTTTAAATGGTGAAAACCTGCTGGATTTCAGGCAAAGTCAAAAAGAGGCATTATACACCGGCACTGTTACAAATCCAGCCTTTAGCCCACTCTGGGCGCCTATTGATGGCCGTGTCATAAACCTCTCTTTAAAAGTAACTCCATTCAAAAAATAGGCATTGTTTTAACAGGACAAATGTTATTGCAGCTTCTCCTGTAAAGGTTGTACTTATTTTTTCCCTTTCGTTCCGAAAAATGCCCCAATTTTCGCCAAATCACTTAAAAATTGGTTGGATATTTGTCCAATCAGGGGCACAAAAAGCCCCGCAGTTTGCGGGGCTTTTTTAATGGGTCCGTTTCCACTTCTTTATCTCAGCCTTTAACTTATCTGGCATTGGTCTGCATTTGCAATGCTTAGAGTGTTCAATATGCCATTCAATACGCTGGTCCAACGTTGGATTCTTTGGCATACGATGAGCCAGATGCCATTCCTTGTTAAGTTTTGATGCAGAAATTGCCATGATATCTTCTTTGTGCTTTAAGCCAATACTTTTTGCTTGCGCAAATTCTTTTTATACAACCTGAATAATTCGCCGTCGAAATACTCTGCCGCTTTCATCATCATCCTGCTTTTGGTCATTTTATCTGCCGGTTCAATTCCTGTCACTTTTGCCTTCAAACCATGAGTAACTTCAATAGCATTATTAAATTCTTCTTTTGCCCGTCCGGGACCAAAGATCAGCAGGTAATCAACATCCCTTATTTTTTCAATGATCTCCTTAAAATAAACTTTCCGTTGGTTTCTTTGCCTTCGCTGTTTCTTTTCCTGGTCATCGATAAAAGCATTGCCAAACCTTGCCGATACCTTTCCCTCTCCTGCCATGCGTATTCTTGACTCTACATCAGATCTTACCCGGCTCATTACAGGTTCTTCGTCACCGGTAATACGAATAATAAATGCAGTTTCCTGATCAAGCCAGATACCTGCATTTACTTCGGGTGGTTTTATCTTTTTCATAACTGCTTTTTTGCTGGTATAAATTTCCCGCTATAACCAGTGTATTCAAAGAACCTTACTCAAATACACCCATGATGTTGCTCATGCAGACAAGAAAAGGCAATTCCCTTGTTCCTGCACAGGTTTATGCCGCATATATTGAGAAAATTACCGCTGTTAAATTTTACATTTTCTATACTCTCAACAAACCGTACTCTTGATCTATGACGAAAGCCTGTCTGCTTATCCTTTTTTCAAGTTTTTTATGCCTTACCGCCAAAAGTGATCCGGGAGATTCTATACTTACAAAAAAGAAATACTTTACCAGTAAATTAAACAGCAGCATCACCCTTGACGGCAAACCGCAGGAAGAAGCCTGGAACCAGGTGGAATGGGGTGGGGATTTTACACAATGGCAGCCCAACGAAGGAAAGGAGCCTTATCAAGAATCAAATTTTAAGATCCTGTACGATGACAAATTTTTATATGTCGCTTACCGATGTCATGACACAGCCCCCGATTCTATCGTAAAACGAATGGGCAGAAGAGACCAGTTCCCGGGCGACTGGATGGAAATACATATCGATAGCTATCATGATCTTCGTACCGCTTTTTCTTTCACTATTTCTGTTTCTGGGGTTCGGGGTGATGAATTTGTTTCTAATAATGGAAACAACTGGGATGCCAGTTGGAACCCTATCTGGTACTCCAAGACCAATGTTGATGATAAGGGCTGGACTGCAGAAATAAAAATCCCTTTCAGCCAGTTGCGCTATGGTAACGAGGCAAACAAAGTTTGGGGCTTCCAGGTGTTGCGCCGCATCTTTAGAAAAGAAGAACGAAGTTCCTGGATATATATTCCGCAAAGCTCCGGTGTGTGGGTTAGCAGCTTTGGTGAATTACATGGCCTGAAAGATATACCTGTTCACAAACAGGTGGAAATTGCTCCTTATGTTACAGCACAGGTTGACAAGTATAAAAAACAACCAGGTAATCCTTTTGCAAAAGGATCCGATACCAAACTGACTGCCGGACTTGATGGTAAACTCGCTGTAACTAATGACCTTATTCTTGACTTTACGGTCAACCCGGATTTCGGACAAGTAGAAGCAGACCCCTCACAGGTTCGTATTGATGGCTTTCAGAATTTCTTTGCGGAACAACGTCCTTTTTTTATTGAGAGCAGGAATATTTTCGATTACCAGCTGACCGGCTCAGCCGCCGGCGGCGATTATGATGCAGATCTCTTATTCTATTCCCGCCGCATAGGAAGTGCTCCACATGGATACCCCGGCACAATCAGTGGTGAGTATGTAAAATATCCACAGAACACTTCCATACTTGGTGCAGCAAAATTCAGTGGCAAAACAAAAAAAGGACTAAGCATTGGCATCCTTGAAAGTATCACACAAAGAGAAATGGCGATCATTGATAAAAACGGGGATCGCAGAGAAGAAATGGTGGAACCACTTACAAATTTCTTTGTAACAAGATTACAAAAAGATATCAAAGCAGGAAATACGATCATTGGTGGGATCATCACTGGTGTAAACAGGGAAAAAGGATTAAGCGATATGTTGCACCGAAACGCTTTTTCCGGTGGAATTGATTTTGTGCACTTCTGGAAAAACCGCACCTGGTTTATCCGGGGTAATGTTGTCTTCAGTCATGTAAAGGGGAGCAAACAAGCAATACTGAGAACACAAACTGCTTTCGAACACTTGTTTCAGCGGCCCGATGCGACAGAATTTTCTGTTGACAGTAATCTTACTTCCCTTTCGGGAATGGGTGGTACCATTCGCTTTGGAAAGATCGGGGGCAAACCCGGCAAACTGGGACAGATACTTAAGTTTGAGACAGGCTTTACACTGCGTTCACCGGGTCTTGAACTAAATGATATCGGGTTTATGCTTACTACCAATGAAATTAATCATTGGACCTGGGTGGGCTTGCATTTTCAAAGGTCATTTTCATTTTTCCGCAGTGCCCGGCTGAATTACAATCACTGGTCCAGATGGGACTACAGCGGGAAATTTCTATTCCAGCTGTTTAACTTTAATTCTCATGCGGCTTTTAAAAACAACTGGCAGGTAAGTACAGGTATAACATGGAATCCTTTCGAAATATCCAATAATGCACTAAGAGGTAACTACTCCCTTCGCAGACCATCCGGCATGGGACAGAACCTGAATATAACCAGTGACACAAGGAAAAAAATTTATTTCAGCACAAGCCTGAACTATTTTTCAGGATTTGATCATACAGTAAGAGGGCATAATCTTGGGTTGACAGTTGTTTTTCAGCCATTGAATGCTCTCAATATCAGTATTGGCACAAACTATTCTTATAACTGGCGCAGGCAGGATCAGTTTGTAAGTAACAGCACCTACAATAATGAGGCACGGCCAATTGTAAGCTCCGTTACACAAAAAACACTTCGCTTCACCACAAGGATCAATTATAATATCACTCCTGACCTGACATTGCAATACTATGGTCAGCCCTATATCACTCGTCCGCTATATAAAAACTTTGCCTGGGTGTCCAATCCATTGGCCAAAAATTATGATGACAGGTTTACAGCTTTCACCATTAACCAGCTAAGCGAAAGCAACGGCACTTATTTCATAGATGAAAACACCGACGGAACTACGGATTACAGTTTTAGTAAACCTGATTTTAATTTCGTTCAGTTCAGATCTAATCTCGTAGTAAGATGGGAATACAGGCGGGGATCAGAATTATTCCTTGTCTGGTCGCAGGGAAATACTGCCAATGCATACGATGAGCTAAACACTCCCATCTTCAATAGCTTATTTGATAATGCGTTTGCAGAGCAATCAAGAAACATCTTTCTGATAAAATGGACTTACCGGTTTTTGAGATAACTATATTTTCAACGGATGAAGCCGGGCAGGTCATCAAAATAGGCGGATTGCTTTTTATCAAATAAATAATCCTTCACACCAAATACAAGGGATTTGAAAGCTGTGAATACTTCCCGGTTAAAATTCAGCAATGTGGTGATCTCTGTTTCACCAACATTCCCTGCTGTACTCTCTTTGTACAATTGCTGCAAGGTTGATGTATAGTTTCTGGTTACAGAATGATACAATGCTGTAAGCTCTGCAAAGTGAATTGAGGGATCTTTATCCGGTAGCTCATATATATTAGTGCAGAACTCATCCACTGACTGCCGGGTTTGTTTATAAAAATCATACTTGATATCATTGGCAGAATTACTCAACTGATCAATGTCAGGTATCGCATCCTTGATACTCTTTGCAGCATACATCATATTCCGGACAGAAGACATAAGCCTGTCCAGTTTTTCTGTGTCCTCTTTATCCGTTACACCTTTTTGTACCTGTATATAAAAGCTGTGGATTTCTCCATGCAGAAATTTTATATACTCGTACTTATCAACAATTGTCTTACCCGGGTAATCGTTATTAAGCTTCATAGCCGGAAGGTGTTTATTATCTATATCAAAACAACTCCACGTAAAATCAAGAACAGTATGCAGAAAATGCAGCGCCTCTTTCTCCAATGCAAAAAGTGCAACCGGTGGGTCTGATGATGCTACCGTATGAATAAACATCGTTTCATCATCATCATTGATGAATCTCTTCTCAAGAAAACGGCCAAAAAGGCTAAGCAATGGGTAAAACAGTATGATACCAATAATGTTAACAAGACTCTGAAAGAAAACCAGTGCAATCAGGTGGTCTTTAATACCGATAATATCAGTTATCAGCCGGTTGACAGGGGCCAATAAAATAAGGATCAATGAAACATTGATAACATTAAACATAAAATTACCCAATGCGACCCGTTTCTTTGCCGCCACGCCTTTTAAACTGGCTACAAACAATTTAATGGTTGTGCCAACTTCTGAGCCAAGAACAATTGCCATTGAGTCTATTAAAGTCAATGCTCCTGCATTCAGGGCACTCAGGGTGATTGCTATTGTAGCAGAACTGCTTTGAATAAGTGTTGTAATAAGAAAACCAATTCCGAAAAATACAAGTACAGGAGCATTATCAAACTGGCGCAAATCTACATTCAGCACCAACCCTTCAATACCAGTCTTCATATACCCCAAACCAATAAACAAAAAACTAAAGCCTAAGAAAAACCTGCTCCAGTTATACCACTTGCTCTCTTTGTTAAAAATGGCAAACCCAAGACCTGCAATACCAGCCACAGGTAAGGCGATATTTTCAATATTCAATTTGAACCCTGCAATAGCAACGATCCAGCTGTCAATGGTTGTGCCGAGATTTGCCCCAAGAATAACAGCCAATGCATTTTGCATGGTGATCACCCCTGCACCGACAAAAGCAAGCACCATCAGGCTTACCAGCGAACTGCTTTGCAGCACACCTGTAACAATCGCACCACCACCTATTGCTTTTAATTTATTTGAAGTTTGCTTTCGCAGGAACAATTTGAACCGTCTGCCGGATAATTGACGCAGTGATTCCTCCAGGAATCTTATCCCGAGAAGGAAAATAGCCACCCCGGCCAGCACTTTCCATATATCAAATGAAGAAGACACAAATAGTAAATTAATGAATAAAGCCAGCATCTGCACAAAAGCAGTAACCAGATCGAATCTCCATCCTCATAAAGATTATCTATCTTTTACTTACTAAATATAATCAATTCATCACCCGGTTAAACTGAGGTACATCAAATATAAAATTGACTAATCTCATCGATTTCAAGAGTGTTACCAGATAGATTTGAAATTGACCTGATCAGATAATGAGTTCTGTCAAAAAAATACAACCCGGTCATTATACTCCCCGCAACCGTGTAAAACTGGTGAAAGGTGGCATTCCCTATTTCACATTGCTGAAAGAATTGATTGACAAAGCCACCAGTTCTGTTTTTCTGCAATTCTATATTTTCCTCGAAGACGAAACTGGAATTGAAGTGATAACAGCACTTAAAGCAGCGACCCAACGAGGTGTTGCTGTATTTCTTCATCTGGATGGCTATGCATCCCAGAAATTGCCAAAAAGATGTGTGACTGAAATGAGAGAAGCAGGAATTAATGTAAAATGGTTTGAACCTCTTTTCCGAAGCAGGCATTTCTATTTTGGAAGACGATTACATCATAAAGTGGTAGTGGTGGATGGAATTTACTCACTCGTAGGCGGTATTAATGTTTGCAACCGTTACAACGATATGCCCGGTGAACCTGCGTGGCTGGATATGGCCCTGTATTGTGAAGGTGAAGCTTCATTTGTACTGGAAAATAATTGCAGGGATATGTGGGGAAACGGAGGCGAACTGCCTTCATCCAACCGGGAAAAAGCAGAAAGTTTTTGTGAAAAAATTCTTCCGGTTGAGCAGGTCTCCGTGAGAGTAAGGCGTAATGATTGGGTAAAAAGGAAAATACAGATTTGGAGAAGCTACCTGGAAATGTTCAGTAAAGCGGAGAAAACCATTACAATCATGTGCAGCTATTTCCTCCCTGGAAATTTATTCCGCAGAAAATTAAGCCAGGCCGTAAAAAGGGGTGTAAAAGTAAAAGTGATACTGGCTGGCACTTCAGACATTATGATAGCCAAACATGCAGAACGGTATCTCTACAGCTGGTTGCTGAAAAATAATATTGAGATTTACGAATACCAGGAAACAGTTTTACATGCGAAAGTAGCAGTTTATGACAGCAGCTGGACAACTGTCGGCTCATATAATGTAAATAATATCAGTGCTTACGCCAGCCTTGAAATGAACATGGATGTGAAGAACAATGGGTTTGCTTTATGTACCGAAGCTGAGTTAGAAAATATCATAGTAAAGCATTGTAAAAAGATAACAAAGGAAAATTATGACTCCTCTACACATTTTTTCAGGCGGCTGTGGCAACGGATCTGCTATAGCTTTATCAATAATGTGTTGAACCTTTTTACTTTTTATTTCAGGCAGGAAGAATAAAAAATCCTTTTAGTTTCCTCTTATACGGCTGAACAAGGCTTTAGCTGCACTCCAATCCCAACGGGCAAAACGCCCCCGCTGCACAACTAGCTTATTTTCTTTTGGATGTTCCAGGTAATAATAAAAAACGAAGGGGGCTGCAGGGTCTTTCCAGCCAATCATCTGGCCAAAACGCAAGTCGTTAAAGACAAGAGTGTCATTCCATTTTTGTACAGTATAAAATCCTTTGGAAAAACGGATCAGTTTCTGCAGGTCTTCATGATCCTTCACTGGCTCCAGCAATGAATCATTCTTTGGGACAAAATGAAAATCGATCTTTCGTTCTTTATCAAATAATGAACGGTAACCAATGTTATAACCGGAATCGTTCGCAGCCACCACATACCACAACCAGTTGTTCAGTGGCGTCGGTGTGGTAAAATAGCTGTTATAAACTATGTTCTGTTTCTTGAAAACATCCCTCACATCGCTGTCAATCTTTATTTTATTCAACCCGCAGTACAACAGGTAGATCGTACTCATTCCCACTCCAAACTCCCTCCACCATTTTCTTTTTGGGTGATTTTTTTTAAGTATCAGTAAAACAACAAACGCAATACCGAGCCACACAGAATAAAACGGATCTGCCACAAATATCCAGTTATAAGATACCCGGTGGTGGCTGAATGGCTCAAACCAGCCTACTCCATATACATTCATCCCATCGAGTAAGAGGTGTATGAATGCCTGTACTCCAAAAAATATCATCCATTTTTTCAGTGTGATATCATGTGGCCTGTGCCATCGTTCTGCTATCAATGCCAGTAATGGAGTGATGAGTAACGTAAAAAGAATAGAATGGGTGAAGCCCCGGTGTGCCAGAAGGTTTTCGGAAGTATTTGTCCAGGCAGATGCGACAAAATCAATATCAGGGACACTCTGCGCAACAGCGCCGAGAAACATTGCCCTCTTACCTAATTGTTTTCCGGCAAATGCATCTCCCATGCAAGCACCAAGGGCAATATGTGTGAGGGAATCCACAAGGCTAACTTAGCTTATTTTATACAACCCCTTATGACCCTGGTCATAAACAATACTTTTTTCTGTCATTTATCAGTTGCCTGACGGACGTATATCATACAGATGATTTTTACAGGGGCTTACTTTTAACTCACAAAATAATAAAATATGAAACGCCTGCAGGATAAGGTGGCCCTGGTAACAGGTGCCGCCTCTGGTTTGGGCAAAGCGATTGCAGAGCTTTATGCCAACGAAGGTGCCAAGGTTATAGCTGCAGACATAAGCGAAGCAGGCTTAACGGCTGTTGCAGATGAAATAAAAAGATCAGGCGGCACTATAAAAACAGTGGTGGCTGATATGGCAAAAGCGGCTGACATTGAGAATATGATTGCAATGGCTGTAAAAGAATACGGCACAATTGATATACTCGTTAATAATGCCGGCATTATGGATGACTTTAGTCCGGCAGGAACAGTGAAAGATGAAATGTGGGCCAAAGTCATGGAAATTAATCTTACGGGGCCATTCAAAGCAATGCGTAGTGCTTTATCAATAATGCTGGCCAAAGGTTCCGGCATCATTATCAATATTGCTTCGATCGGTGGTCTGCAGGGAGCCCGGGCAGGTGCTGCTTATACGGCAAGTAAACATGCATTGATTGGTCTTACAAAAAACACTGGCTATCTATATGCAAAATCCGGCATCAGGTGTAATGCCATTGCCCCCGGTGCAATGGAGACGAACATTGCAGCCACTATTGATCTTAAAAATCTGCACCCTTTGGTGAACGAAAGGATCATGCCGGGCATGGTACTAAATCCCCGGTCATCAAAACCCGTAGAAGTGGCCGAAGTGGCTTTGTTCCTTGCATCTGAAGCATCGGGTTTTGTAAATGGTGCAGTAATAACCGCCGATGGGGGGTGGACAGCATATTGACAAAAGGCACTATCTGTTTTCCCACTGTCGCAGATGACTCTTACTGAATGTCCATTCAGGAGTAACAATGGCGTCTTCCGCATCATTTACCTCGTACCATGGACTTAATTCCCCGTTCCTTGGGTTGATAAGGACATGCATATCCTGTGCAGGCTGGTATCCTTGTATCAGCATATATACTTTTTTACCCTGCTCATTCACTGCCATATCCGCAACAATTACGGCATGACCCGGAAACCCGCCCTGAACAATTACATCACCTGTTTTAATATTGTTGAGATCAGTGACTGGCCTTAACTGTTTTTCCAGTGAAGCCGAACCACACCATCCGAATACTGTTTGCAGGTAATTATCGAATAAAGGCCTGTTGTCCCTCCCCTGCCATTTGTACCACTTGCCGCTGTAATCCATAAAAGCAATGTCAGCATACTTTTTCTGACTGAATAAATACTCTGCCCTTAACCGCATCACCACATCAGCACATTGTTGCAGGTCTTTATTGCCCGTAGGTATATCAATTACTGCGAACTGTGCCGACTGGTTGGGTTTCAGTTTCCCATTGTACAGGAAAACAGTCTTTCCCTTTTTCAATGGAACAGTCCTTAGCCAGGCAGCAAATGAGCCCTGCTCTGCAGTCATTCTTGTAAAGCCTTTGGGAGTTGATATATCTCCAATAGTTTTATTAACAACAGGTTCTTGTTCCACTATTTGTTGAAATGCAGGGTAATCTTGTTTCCTGTTGCCGCAGCCAAAGACTGCTGGTAGCATAAAAAAGAGGGATATTCTTACTATCATGATGCTTAGAGTAAGAGGTGTTTAAATTCCATACCTGCCGATGTGAATATTTTCTGTATTTTGAATTTGTATTCTTTTACCGTTACAATACCACTATGCTGTTAAAAAAACCCGTATTAATAATCGTACTGACCATCGCTGCAATGGTGACAGGTTTTATTTTTTTGCTAAAAGGCTGCCTGGCCAAATACGATGAACGATTCATCAAAACTCCTGCTTTGGTTTTTGAAAAAAAAGGGGGAAACGTCGTCTTTAGCATCGTAGAGTTTCAAAAAACCACTTCCTATTCACAAAAGGGGAATTTTGTTCGCAAAAGTGTAAGAACAATGTACTATGTACAGATCAACGATGGTGAAACTGCTGAACTGGTTGCTAAGAAAAAAATAAAGAACCATAAAGAGGTGAAGAACTATCCTGTTGAAATGCTTGGTGCTTCTGGTAATACCGCCTGGGCTTTTATCGGCGAGCCGATGGCCTTTGATGCATTTACTCTCGATACAAAAGCTGATATCAAAATACTGGAAGAAAAAAATCCTTCACTCAGGGGGAAATTCCCGGCTGAAAGACAGTTCTACAGTTTCAACATAACAGACAAGAATATTTATTTTACTGCTAAGGATGGAAGCAAGTGGCAGTTAAATACTCAAACACTACAGGCTTCTCCTTCTGTCTATCAAAAAGGTGAAAGCCTTCTGAAGAACAAAATGACTTTACTGGAACAGGAATTAAAGAATAATCAAATCAACCTTGACAGCCTGTACCAGCAAAAAAATTATCGCCCATCAAGAGATTATTCAGCAAAAAAAATAACCTATACCGAATACCAGCAGATAAACAACCGGTATTATAAAGAAAGAGACAGCTTATATAAAGTAAGAGACAGTCTTCAGCAATTGGAAAGACAATACAGAGACAATAAAAGTAAGATCGAAGACTTGGAAAGAGATATTGAACAACTGCAACGGACCAGCCTCAGTTTTTCCCAGATCAAAACAAACCAGGATACATTACAAAGAAAATGGTTTGGATTGTACAGTGATGAAGAACTGGATAAATTAAATGACCGTATAAACAACCAGAACATCTATGACGAAACAGCAAGAAGAAAGTTCTTTATTTCTGATTATTCTTTTTCAAAAAATAATGATGCCCTGATCAACAAAGCTGCTGTAAAAAGTAGTAGTACCACCGATTTCCTGGATGCAGGTTTTTTATTGAATAAAACAACGGCCCGGCCCATCATTACTTCCGGTAACCAATTTTTTCTGATTGTTCATAAAGACCAGGTAGGCAGAGATGGAAAGATCTTAATAACAAGTATAACAACAGAAGGAAAATCCGGCTGGACTTATAATACAGCTCTAACAGAATGGAGCGACTGGATACTTTCAGGCAACCATCTGTATGTGTTTGGCGTCGACAATAAGAATTTAAGCAGCGGAGAGACCAACATATTGCTGTGTATTGACCTGATAAAGGGAAAAGCATCAAAATATGATTACTTTAAAGAAAAGAAACTGGAATAGTAATCTCCGTTATAAAAGTTAAATTTGTACATACGCCCCAAAACATGAAAATCCTTAACTACTTCATTAAAGCTTTTTTACTCTTTCTCCTGATTCCTGCTATTTCGGCAGCACAGGAAAAGGACGTAATCATCAGGATCATACAGGATGAAAATTCCAGCCGGCTAGATGAGTTTCAAACCAACCTGACATTAAAGAAAAAGTCATTTAAGTTCCAGATATTACTTGATGAAGTGGAAGGTGTTTACGTATTTGCAAGCATCAGGGATTCGGTATACCGCTTTACTGAAAACAGCCCAATCCGTGACTTCCCCTACCTCAACTTACTGGAGTTGCGAGAGTCTGACAAATTCAATGTCAATAAAGAATTAAATCTTAGCGAAACAGGCTGGTCATACTGGTTTTATAAGGATAGTGCTGAATGGCATTCATTTAACCGGAAAACGGTCGGAATGGGCGATAAAGGAACCGTATGCACAAAAGTCATCAAAGAACTTTATGATGTTCCGGAAGAGAAAATTATAAAACTCAGAACAATATCCACACCATTATATCTCTTTTTTGTAGCCGTAAAAGAGTATGATGCCAGCGGCAAGCCTAAAACAGAACTGATGCGCCGAAAAGTAAGAATCGACTGGGTCGAAGGGGAATAAATTCTTTTACTTTACCGGGATAGCCAGTATCGGCACTTTCGAATGATAACTCATTTTCCGGGTAAGGCTCCGGTTAAAAATATTCCCCAGCAATGTTCTTTTGTGCGTTGTCATTGCCAAAAGATCAATATTGTTACTGTCAATATACTCATTGATACTGTCTTCGAAGTTACGGCCTGACAAGTGTTCAGCATTAATAACAAGACCACGGTACTTTCCTCTCAGCTTTTCTTCCGCCAATTGTATCTCTTTCGCATCTATAAGAAAATCTGATGCAGAGGCATTATCCTCATCTGTAAAAACGGCAAGTTTAACTTCGGCATTCAACACTTTTGCCAGGTCAAATACCGGATGCAAAATATCAGTTACCTCATCAAAATGATTGATAGCAAGTAAAATCTTTGAAGGTGCATCCCAATCATACTCCAATGGTATTGCCAAAACAGGTACTGTGCTGTTGCTTATAACAGACGCTGTATTCGACCCGAATATCTTGTCCTTAATCCCGGTCACCCCCATTGTACCCATGATGATAAGGTCGGCTTCCAGTTCCTGCGCCGAAACAGGGATTGTATCAATCACGGTACCGCTGTACAGCTGAATGTTCACAGATATTTTTTCTGTCTCTTCGATGCTCTTCTGTATGATCTCAAGATTTTCAAAAGCATCATCCATTACCTTATGATTATACTTGCTGTTGGTCATCATATTCTCCTCTGTAAAGGGAAACAACTCATCACAGGCATGAATAACAAAAATAGTTGCCTGGTTCTGCCTGGCAATTTTTACAGCATAATCAATAGCCCTGGCAGCGTTGGGAGAAAAATCAGTCGGGACCAGTATCTTTTTCATGATGGATAATTTTGCAGTTACAATTTGCTCACTTTAAGATAAGTCATCTATGACAAACCTCACCGGGGCCGCTGATTCTTATTTACCCTTAGTACAAACCCTTTCAGAATGAAAAACAACCGTTTAAGTATCCTTCCGTTTCAAAAAAGTCGCTAAAAAGTTTATTTTCGCCTTATATCCGGATTTATGTATATCAACAGATGGAAGTTTTACATCCCGTATCTGCTTTTATTTATTTGTTCTGTAAATCGTCTTTTTGCACAGGATGAATTGTACTATCATGGTTCCCGGTCAGGCAATCCGTCTAACCAGATAGTTCTTAGTACCGGTAACAGCGGCACTGGTGCCAATATCGATGTACTGTATCATAAAATATACTGGCGCATTAACCCGGATTCAACCAAATACATTAAGGGTTCGGTACAGACCAATTTTAAGACCATTCAAAATAATGTTTCCGTCATCACTTTCGACCTGAGGAGTGTGCTGGTTGTTGATTCCGTTGTTTTCCGCAATGCACAATTGCCTGCAGGTAATATAACCCGTACCGGAAACATTGTTTCAATTAACCTTGGAACAACACTTGCTGATAATTTCATTGACTCACTGATCATCTATTACCAGGGAGTGCCGCCTGCTGTTTCCGGGGCTGCACAGGGTTATCAGAAAGCCACCAATTCGGGTGCCGGGAATTATATCACTACTTTATCAGAATCATATGAAGACCGGGATTGGTGGCCTTGTAAAGCAGACATGCAGGATAAGATAGACTCGATGGATATTACAGTCAATGTACCCTGGGCTGCCTTATCCGAAGCAGATACTTTTTGGGTGGCTTGTAATGGTAAACTGGTTGACTCCACCATCAATGGCAACAGCCGTACGTTTGTTTTTAAAAACAGGTACCCGATGGCCTCTTATCTTGTTTTTGTGTCAGTGGCAAAATTCAACAGGTATTACAGGTCAGTTAATATTGGTGGTACCGATGTGCAGGTTGTTTACAATCTTTTTAAAGGAAAGACAGCCATGACATATACGAATATCCTTACTGCAATGGACAAGATGAATCCATTGCTAAGTGCATTCAGTGATAAATTCAGCCATTACCCTTTCAAGAACGAAAAGCATGGTTACTACGATGGACTGTTGGGTGCCGGTGGTATGGAGCACCAGACCTTCTCCGGTATCGGAACCGGTTCGCTGACCAGTATAAGCACTTTGGCCCATGAACTTATGCACCAGTGGTTTGGTGATAATGTAACTTTTGGCACCTGGAATGATCTCTGGCTGGCAGAAGGCTTTGCCCGCTACAGCGAAGCACTGGCTGGGGAACTGGTTCCTTCTCTTGGTATAAATCCCTACACCAGAAGAAATAGTTTTAAATCTTCTGCCCTCAGTAACTCATCGGTAAGTACATGGATACCCAATGCTAATACCGGCAACTCCGACCTGATATGGAACAGCAATTACGGTAGTGCCGTATATGAAAGAGGTGCGATGATAGTTTCTATGCTCCGTTCTATCTGCGGTGACCAGAAGTTTTACCAGGCAATGGCAGATTACCAGACAACACTTGCTGGAAAGACGGCTTCTACGGATTCTTTAAAGAACTATTTCAATAAAGTGCTTGGAAAGGATATCACTCCTTTCTTTAATGACTATGTAGGAGGTTCCGGCCCGGCTGCCACACCTGTTGGTGGCATCGGCAATCCTATCAATACTGTTAACTGGAATGCCCCATCTGCCAATAAACTGGTAGTGCAAATGGGAACGCAAACAAAAACACCCGGATCAAATGTTAGTTATTTCAGAGGACCGGTTGTATTGCATGTAAAAGGAGCAATAGCGGCAGAAGATACCACTATCACTTTTTTTGACTGGGGAAGTGGCAATCTCTCTTATGCAGGCAAAGGTTTAAGTATCCCGGTAACCGGGAACAGGTTAAGCTATAATCTGTCATTTACACCTCTTACGGTTTTATATGATGATAGTGCCCGGACATTATCAACCGGCAGTACTATGAATGTACCCGGCCTTGATAGTTACACCTGGTTTGGTACAACAAACTCTGACTGGAATACTGCGAGCAACTGGTCGGGTGCAACTGTACCACCCAACGGTGCTGATATTGTTATTGCAACAGTGGGTAGTAACCAGCCTGTACTGGCTAATTCAGTTACTGTAGGTCCGCTTACCATTAATCCAAACAATACGGTGATCATCGGAAGTAATACGCTTACTTTAAATAATGTAATAAAAAATACAGGTACTCTAACCGGTTCATCAACATCCAATCTTATTGTTGCCGATGCTGCCGACATCATTAATTTCAACCAGGCATCCTCAGCAACCCGTTCATTAAACCTGTTAACATTGAACCCCGGCTGCAGCGCCACATTAGGCACCGGCTTGCTGGAGTTATTTGGTGGATTGAATCTGCCTGTCTCTTCCCAACTGACGGTCAAATCTCAGAATCTGATCATTCACTAAGAAAATCCGGTTAGTTATTTAGGCCAAACCTATAAATTCGTAGTTGTTCAGATCATTACATCAACTCAATCAAAGTACGATGCTTAAAAAAAGGCAGAATTATATCTCATGGGATGAATACTTTATGGGTGTAGCTCTGTTATCTGCAAAACGAAGCAAGGACCCAAGTACACAGGTTGGTGCCTGTATTGTAAATGATAAAAACAAAATTGTGGGTGCCGGGTACAACGGCCTGCCGATGGGTTGCGAAGATGATGAGTTCCCCTGGGAAAAAGAAGGCGAATTTCTCAACACAAAATATCCGTACATCTGTCATGCTGAGTTAAACGCCATATTAAATAATATCGGTATGGACCTGAAGGGTTGTAAGATCTATACAGCACTCTTTCCCTGTAACGAATGCTCAAAGGCCATCATCCAGTCCGGAATAACAGAAGTGATATACTTGTCCGACAAATACGAAGGCAATGATATATTCAAAGCCTCGAAGATCATGCTGGATAAGGCGGGAGTAAAATACAGAAAAGTAAAATCCAACATTACGCAGCTTGTTTTATCATATCATGAGGGAGAGGTTTAGCGATGCATATTACTCCTCTTGCAATCAATCGTATTTACAAATAAAAAGGCACACATCGGCTTACCTACTACTGGGCATCAGTAAATCAATATAGCTATCGTTAAGAACTTTCATCCACCAGGATGCAACACACCACGGTGTTCTGCTCTTTAGTCACAGTGAAGGGTAGAGTAAAATATTTTTCCCTGATGCACTAATAATCACTACCTTACTTACTCTTCGCCCTATCCCAACACTACCCTCCATTTATTAACATCAAAACAACACACATGAAAAAGATTTTTCTTTTCCTCATGCTTGTTCCACTATTGGGAGCAGGCCAGAACAAGATTGTCCTTAGTACATTCCGGGTTACTCCTAAATCGGACAAAGTAGCGGAGTTTGAAAAAGCGTTGGCTGCCCATGCCCAGAAGTATCATTCAGGCGATTGGAAATGGCGGGTATTTGAGATTCAATCAGGTCCTGAATCAGGAGCTTTCCATATAACAGAAGGTCCAAACAGTTGGGAAGGCATGGACGGCCGCGGCGACATAAGTGCTGAACATAAAGCAGATTGGGATAAAAATGTATCCCCGCTTACTACCGGTGAGGGGCAGTCATCATACAGCCAGTACAATGCCGAGATGAGTACTGTGCAACTGACAGACTATGCAGATAAAATTATCATCGCCCACATGTATCCCAAACCCGGAATGATCAATAAAATGACAGCGATGATCAAGAAGATGAAAAAAGTATGGGAAGCTGGTAATGAAAGTGTGGCCGTTTATAATTCAATTAATTCCGGTGAGCCACAAATAGCAACTGTTACCCGGCTAAAAGCAGGGCTGAAAGAACTGGATCCCTCTTTCAGAAAACCTTTTGCAGAAAGATATAATGCCATCTATGGAGAAGGTGCATGGGATTATTGGCTGGCAGACTATGCTGCCTGTGTCGAAAAACGCTGGAATGAAATGCTTTTCTACCGGGCTGATCTGAGTTCTAAATAAGTTATTTGTTTAAACAACTCCGGATATTTTTTTCCGGAGTTGTTTATTTCTATACCGTCCTCGCAGTATTATTGCTTCTTCAGCCGGAATTTTCTCATACAGTTAATTTAGCTCCTTGACTAAAGAAATGGTTTGGGTTTAATGGGCTATAAAAAAGAATTACCAACCGGCTATTTTTAGTTTAATACGCTGCTTATCTCCTCTGTCATTCACAAATAAGCTACCTTACTCTTTTCCTATTTCGCTATGAGCAAACAATTTGATGTGCTGATCGATAGTTACCTGGCCAATAAAGTTGGCGTTGACAACAATTTCCTTACAGAGAATTTGTCTAAAGGCCTGCAACAAAATATCCGGCAACTGCAGGAAGATAACGTAATGACAAGTGCAGGGATCGGCAATTCAGCCATGAAAGATATTCATCAGCAGATGCGGAGCGACAAAATTTGCTGGCTGGATAAAAGTAATAAGAATGTGTACGAACAGGAGTTCCTGGAACTGGCAGAAGATTTTATCGGCCATCTGAACAGCACCTGTTATACCGGAATCAAAAGCTACGAATTTCATTATGCCATATATGAAGAAGGAAATTACTACAAACGTCATATTGACCAGTTCAGGTCGGACAATAACAGAAAATTCTCCCTTATCAATTACCTGAACGAAGACTGGACAGAAGCTGATGGCGGTCAGTTATGTTTATACAATAATGAAGCAGTACAGAGGATACAGCCGGAATCAAAGACAGCTGTTTTCTTTAAAAGTGATGAAATGGAACATGAAGTGACCCTTTGCAAACGCAGCAGAATGAGCATCACTGGCTGGCTTAAACAGATTTAAAAGGCATACTAAGTACCTGGTGAAAGCATTGAAAGAGTATAGAAGCTGGTCCTTTCAGTGCCTTATTGATCCTTGCAGTTCCTAATAGCACCCAAAATGGAGGGTCAGGTGCTGCTGAATATATTTACAGTACTTTCCGCTTCTCTGCTACATCCTTCGCCATAGCCTCGCCCCCATATACCCCATACATACGATATACATGGATCATTAACCTCTATCAGTGGCCCCACTATCTCTCCCGCCTCACCACTATCTTTGCAACACAACGAATTGCACTATGAATCTTGAATTCAATAAGAACGAAGATGTAATGAAACAATCGCTGAGCAACATGCGGCAGCGGCTGGAAAAGATATACGAGGGTGGCGGTAAAAAGTCGACAGAGAAACAAAAAGAGAAGAACAAACTCACACCCCGTGAACGGATCGATTATTTGATCGATAATGATAAACCCTTTATCGAGATCGGCGCCTTTGCCGGTTACGAAATGTATCCGGAACAGGGCGGCTGCCCTGCAGGCGGAACGGTGGCGGGTATCGGCTATGTAAGCGGCCGCCAGTGTGTGATACTGGCCAACGACCAGACCGTGAAAGCAGGTGCCTGGTTCCCGATCACAGGTAAAAAGAACCTGCGGTTGCAGGAGATTGCCATGGAAAATCATTTGCCGGTTATTTACCTAGTTGACAGTGCAGGTGTGTTCCTGCCAATGCAGGATGAGATATTCCCGGACAAAGAGCATTTTGGCCGCATTTTCCGCAATAATGCCCGCATGAGTGGTATGGGCATTACACAAATAGCAGCAGTGATGGGACCCTGCGTAGCTGGTGGTGCCTACTTACCTATTATGAGTGATGAAACACTGATGGTAGAAGGCAATGGTTCTATTTATCTCGCCGGACCTTACCTGGTAAAAGCAGCGATTGGTGAAGACATCGACAACGAAACACTGGGCGGTGCAGTAACGCATACAGAAATATCAGGCATAGCTGACTATAAATTCAAGACAGAGCAGGAATGCATGGATCACATCAAAAAAATGTTTTCCATGCTTGGCGAAAAACCTAAAGCAGGTTTTGACAGGATAACAGCAAAAGCTCCAAAGAAAAATGCAGAAGAACTATATGGTTTGTTTCCGCATGATGGCAAGCCTTATGACATGCTGGATATTATTCACTGCATTGTGGATGATTCAGAGTTTGAGGAATTCAAAGAAGATTATGGCAAAACGATTATCTGCGGTTATGGACGTATTGATGGCTGGGCAGTTGGTATAGTCGCTAACCAGCGAAAAATTGTTAAAAGCAAGAAAGGTGAAATGCAGATGGGCGGTGTAATATATAATGACAGTGCGGATAAGGCAGCAAGGTTTATCCTGAACTGTAACCAGAAAAAAATACCATTGGTGTTCCTGCAGGATGTAACAGGCTTCATGGTTGGTAGTCGTAGTGAACACAGCGGCATTATTAAAGATGGTGCAAAGATGGTGAATGCAGTAGCCAATTCTGTGGTGCCGAAGATCACCATCATTGTGGGTAACAGTTATGGCGCCGGCAACTATGCCATGTGTGGCAAAGCATATGATCCCCGTTTTATCTATGCATGGCCTACAGCAAAAATTGCAGTGATGGGCGGCGATGCAGCAGCAAAAACCTTATTACAGATTGAAGTGGCCTCGCTAAAAGCAAAAGGGCAAACAATAACCCCTGAAGCAGAACAAAAACTGCTGGATGATATTAAAGGACGGTATGATAAACAAACATCCCCCTACTATGCCGCAGCAAGATTATGGGTGGACGCTATCATTGACCCGGTACAAACAAGACAGGTTATTTCTGAGGGACTAAGTGCTGCAAATGGAAATGCGGAGATTGCAGATTTGAAGACTGGTGTTTTCCAGGTTTAAAAAGTAACGGAGCTACAATCAGCGAATATCCGTTCCACCTGCTTCATCATGTGCTATTAATTTATGAATACAGCAGTTACAATTTATACAGATGGTTCGTCAAGAGGTAATCCCGGGCCCGGCGGCTATGGTGTGATATTAATGAGTGGGCATCACCGCAAAGAATTATCGCAGGGGTATAAACTGACTACCAATAACCGCATGGAACTGATGGCGGTGATTGCAGGATTGAAAGCATTAAAGAAAGAAGGAATGCAGGTGACCATTTATTCCGACAGCCAGTACGTAGTAAAAGCATGGGAAGAAGGCTGGCTGAAGAACTGGATAAAGACCAACTTCAAAGGCGGCAAGAAAAATCCTGATCTGTGGAGGGAATTCTATGAACTTTCACACAAACATCATATTAAATTTAAATGGGTCAAAGGACATGCTGACAACCCGTACAACAACCGCTGCGATGAATTGGCGACGGAAGCCGCCGACGGGCATCATCATAAGCTGTTGCATGATGAAGGGTATGAAGGAACTGCTTCCTGAAATAAAAAACCCACCAGCAGGCTGATGGGTTCTCAATTATATGCTCAATATTTTACCCTAAAGTCAATACCGTTTTCCTTTTACTAAGATAGTTATATGCCAGAATTATAACCGGCAGAAATAATAAAGTTGCAATCAAAGAATTCCTGTAAAAAGGAAGACCAGCATCATAACAAGTCATCAGGCCATTGAAGCTTTTTGCATAAGTGGCTTCTGTAGTTGCCTGCCATACCATAAAATTGGAAACAAGGAAATAAACAGTCGGTGAAGCCACAGCTCCAGCAGCAAGACTGGAATAACTTCTTCCTTTTAACATCCAGCCAATCAGTGTTGATACAAGTAACAACAAATAGTTTTTCCACTGACCACCGTAAAAACCTTGGAAGGCAAAGTCACCATTGAGATAAAGGACATGGATTATTGCATCGCTGATGAATAAGGCCAGCAACGGCAGCAGGAAGGACATGTTTTTTTCCTTAATAATAAAGCCGGAGAACAAGGCAATAGCAATAAATGGCGAAACACCTGACCAGCCCGGTTCGGCAGCAAAGAAGTACTTGCAGGCCGTTTGCAAAGCCACCAGGATAGCAGTGAAAAGAACAAGGCGTCCGTTTATCTTCATAATAGTGAGATTGAAATGTCAGGCAAAAATAAAAGAATTGACCCAATTGACGGGCTTAATTATCAACCATTGTGGATTCCTGCCGAAGCCCTGTAAACAGTGGATTTACCAGCTGAGGCCAGGTAAAGAGGCTGGCCGGGAAATACCACCGCCGAGGGATTACCAAACTCAAGCCGTACAGTGATTTTATCGTCATCCAGCTCTGCAACACCCTCTGTTAATAGCAATATTTCAGTGGAAATAGGTGTAAAAGAAATAGTATCACCTGCCTCTAATTCTATAACACTTAGTTGAAAATCCGGGGCCGGGGTTTTATATATTTTTTCATGACTGCTTACTTCCTCGCCACTTAATATCGCCGGGTAAGTTGCCTCGCATTTTACATGCTTCAATAACTCCGGTACATCAATATGTTTGGTGGTGAGTCCACCCCGCAATACATTATCGGAATTGGCCATGATCTCCACATTCTGTCCTTCAAGATAGGCATGAGGTACACCAGCAGCCTGAAAGATACCTTCCCCTTTTTTCAAATGGACAAGATTGAATAAGTAAACAGAGAAAATGCCCCGGTCGATATTACCACTCCGGCAAAATGTCGTTGCGGCTCTTGCTGCCCAAAAATCCTCATCATACTTATCGGCCTTCCCTTCTTTATATATTACAGCAATATTATCAAGCAAGGGCTGCAATACCCGGTTTACTTCAGGCTGTGGCATCTCCATAACATGCTTATAAAGTCCTGCATAACCGGATTGATTGAATATTGGCAGCAACTCCCGTAATTCCACAACATTCAGCAATGTATAAACTAATTCTTCAGCTGGTTTAAACCCATGCAGCAACCAAAAATCACTGAGGGCCACCATCAGCTCCGGCTTGTGATTATCATCTCTGTAATTGCGGTCCGTAGCTTCTGCCGGAATACCTTCTGCATTCTCTTTTGCAAAGCCTTCTTCCGCTGCCGCTTTGGAGGGATGCACCTGTATGGATAGCATATCTTTTACATCCAGTACTTTCAGGAGATAAGAAAGATCTTTTGCCAGCACAGAGAGTTCTGTGGGAACACTGCCCCCTGTTTCCACCAGTGAAGTGCCTAATGAGTGTACACCCATCCAGTATTCAGCAAATGGCTTATTCTCTTTATTTCCTGTTTTCAATAAAGCAGGAATAAAAGAAGTGCCTCCCCAGTCGTAATGTTTTACAGTTCCTTTTAAGCGATAGATACCCGGCATGAAATAATTTTCTTTTTATATCTTGAAGTAAAGATAATACATGGCCTCTCATAATGAATTGGGAAAAGAAGGAGAAGATATGGCAGCCCGGTGGCTGGAAAACAAAGGCTACGAAATACTCCACCGCAACTGGCGGCATTCCCATTACGAGATTGATATCGTGGCAACCAAAGCAAGTTTTTTACATTTTGTGGAAGTTAAAGCCCGGAATTTCTCCGCTTATGGAAACCCTGAAGACAGTGTGACTAAGAAGAAATTCAAGAACCTGCAGAAGGCAGCGGATGAGTATATATTTCTAAATCCAGGCTATAAATGGATTCAATACGATATTCTTTCCATTACATTACATCCTGACAGGGAGGAAGAATATTTTTTGATAGAAGATGTTTTCTTCTAAGGCATTGCTGTCATCATTTTTTCTACCAGCTTATATGTTGCCGGACAGTATTCTACATTCTGCTTATGAATATGTACAAAATCTTTGAACTTCTTTGACAGATGCGGAAAACCGGCACAGTCAGCAGGTCTTATTTCATAAATGCTGCACTTGTTATCTTTCAGGTTTAAGAACTGGCAGGGCTCCACTTTATTCAGCCAGTCACGGTCCCCGCCCCTTTCTTTGCGCAGCCATTTCTTTTGAAATTCTGTTACTGTCATATTGAAATGCGCCGATATTCTTTTCAGGTCTTTTTCCGTAAAGGTTGGCGTCATTGTCTTACAACAATTGGCGCAGCTAAGACAGTCAGTTTCCTGCCATACTTCTTTTTCCAGCACAGCTATTTTTCTATCAAGCCCCTTAGGTGCTTCTTTCTCCAGTTTACTGAGAAAACGCCTCATTTTAGTTTTAGCATGACGGGCTTTTTGTTTGAACGAACGCAGATTAATGGGTTGCATTTTACTCATGCGCCGAAGATACTATTTGAACTGTTTCGCCGCACACTGAAAAAGAATTTTCGTAGCAGTCTTTTCCAATGGTTATTTTTGTTATCACATCAAATCAATCCATATGCGATCACTGATTGTTCCTGCCATAGCGGTTATCCTTTCCTTTTTTACTGGCGGCTGCAAATCCTCGTCATCAGAAACTCCAAAACTGTTTTGCGATACAGCCTGTTTTAAAGACACTCTGAAGTTTTCTGGTGATCATAAGCTGCAACCCTACGTTTACCTTACTGCAAAGGATTGCAAAGGCGACAGTGTGATCTGGAGCTATAAAGGCATGGGATCGAACCGTAAAACAAAGTTTGACTACCCGGATGCGAAATTGAACAAGGATTTTGTGCGGTGCATATTTAAAGACACTGCCTTCGCCTATCTATTATTTAACGATTGCGTTACTGGTCGTGGATTCCAGATAAAACTACCTTATAATAAGAATCAAAGCTTCTCCATGAGAACCAGTGGTATCAATAATATTGATAAAAAATTCTCTATCGGTGATAACCTGCTTGCCTATACCGACCGGGGCAATATATACATTGAAGAAGTAGCTACCGGTAAAAAAGCCATGATGACCTTTGGTGAAAAGCTTGATATTGACTATGATGCCATTCATGAATACATTGACTCTGTGAACATTACTAATTCAAGAATTTGGGTGAAGGTGAAAATAAAAGAGGAATGGAAAGAGATGGAGAAAAAAATCACTCTTGAATAATGTGGGAGCCCTATAAAAAAGGATTCAAAGCATATTTACAGTTAGAAAAATCTCTTTCGGATAACTCCGTTCAGGCCTACCTGCGGGATATTGAATTATTGACACAACACCTTCAGGAAAAAAAATCGATGAAAACTCCTTCAGATATAACACTGAAGGATCTTCAGCAATTCATCAAATGGATCACAGAACTCGGCATGCAGGCTTCTTCACAGGCCAGGATAATCTCCGGCCTCAGAGCATTTTATAAATACTGTCTACTCGAACACATCTCCATGACCGACCCCACCACCCTGCTCGAAGCACCGAAACTAAAACGATCGTTGCCAGATACATTGAGTTTTGAAGAAATAGAAACCATGATACAACAAATTGACCTGAGCAAACCGGAAGGCGGTCGTAATAAAGCCATTTTAGAAACAATGTATAGTTGCGGCTTACGGGTAAGTGAAGTGGTAGGATTGAGAATATCACAGTTGTATCTCGATGTCGGTTTTATCAGGGTTACGGGAAAAGGTGATAAGGAAAGATTGGTACCAATTGGCAGCAGCGCCATTAAATACATTAATATTTATAAAAACACAATCCGGGTTCATCTTGATATAAAAAAAGGAAATGAGGACATTCTTTTCTTGAATAAAAGAGGCGGCAAATTATCAAGAGTGATGATATTTTATATCATCAAAGACCTGGCATCGACGGCAGGAATTAAAAAGACCGTTTCTCCACATACCTTCCGCCATTCGTTTGCCACACACCTTATAGAAGGAGGCGCCGACCTGAGAGCCATACAGGAAATGCTTGGTCATGCCAGCATCACTACAACAGAAATCTATACTCACCTCGACCGTGAATTTCTGCGAAAAACACTGGAACAGTTTCATCCGGGCTTTAAGGGATGACGTTACTCAATAATTATTTTTTCTGAGAGCTTCTTCCCGGTTTTTCTGTTAGTCAATACCAAAAAATAGCTTCCAGCTGAAACCAAAGGGATATTGATGTTCAGCAACCTTGCTTCAGCATCGATCCATATCTCTTTGCGGTCAACTGTTTGTCCTGACTGATTTATGATTTGAAGCTGGTAGTACCCCTCTTCCATTTTTTTGAAACTTAAGTTCAGGGTTGCACCTGCTTGCAGCGGGTTAGGATACACCCTTAGACCAGGAACATCAGTTATAATATTTGTGTTCTTATCAGTATTTTTTGTTTCCTCAATAATACTTAGTGTTTCTCCTTTTACATAGGATACAGCACCTGTCATGTAACTGCGTCTGACCTTAGTCATCCCCAAAGCAACCACTACTACTTCCGGAAGATTTACGTTAGGTTTTAACTGCACATACAATTCCTCGCTGAGAAAATCCTCTTTGCCAGCAATAATTGTATTGCTTTCATATCCAACTGAGGACACAATCAATTTATCATTTTTGCCTAACCAGTTTCTTTTAATTTTAAACATTCCGTTCTCATCTGCCGCTACTCCTTTATGCTCTTTACCAGTTTCAATACTTGCAAAAGCTACCGGGTTTCCATTTTCATCAACCACCCTTCCGGCTATTTCCTTCTTATTAATAACCGGTAACTCTACATCTACAGCACCCATCAATTGATCACATACAGGCGGAGGGGGTGTTGTTTTAGGCAATATGTTTATTTCACCTTTAATTGATTCAACAGTTTTGTTAACCGGGGTAATAATGGTATCTCCCACAATTATTGGCCTGATACTTTGTGGTTTTGCCACCATTCCCATTGTTTTTGTATCATCATAAACAGGCCTGCGGGTAGTGTCCTTACCTGATACTGCATTAACCTTTATTTTACCCTGTGTTTTGCTGGCAGATACTTTTATAGAAACAAGAAAAGCAGGCAGGGCAATCTGGAAGAAATATTTCACCCAGGGTATCCGTTTCTTTGGTATTTCGATCTCACGGTTTAATTGATCAGTCATGAAACGTCCGCAAACAGACCCAGTGGAGGGCTTTTTAAAAAACTCGGCCACTTGCCGGTCACTCATGTTACTGAAATCAACCACTTGTTTTTGGCAAGAGCCGCAAAACCGGCCTTTTTCAACAGGTGTCATACCATCCCAGTTCTCATGACAAGGTTCGGCAATAGTCAGTTGGATCTTTTTGGCCATAAGTTTAAGTTTTTGAAGCAGTATTAAGTTTAAAAAGAGGGGCCGGTAAAGACCAGCCCCGTATCACTAACCGGCTGTTAAATGATTAGCCATTTTTCTTCTGATGCTGCTGCATCGAAAATTGCATATCGTTATGGATGGAAAGTATCAATAAACAGGTGGCAGTGCAGAAAACCGGGCTGGTAATACAATGATGGCCGTTCCAGCTACCATCCTGGTTCTGAATGTTTACCAGCTTACCGGTGGTGGCATCATACCATTTTTTCCAGTCGTCACCACCCTGCATTATCAAGCTTTCGCCAGTCATCAGGAAACTCATGAATTCTTCGCCGCCATTATTTCCAAAACCTGACAATACATCATCCCGCTGCGCCTGTTGCTGCGAAGCTTTGTTGATGGAATAAGCAGCCACCAGTTCTTTAGCATCGGTGGTGGTAACACCAGCTGCTTTCAGATTGTCCTCTGTTACTTTGTCGTTATCTATTTTTCCTTCTCTTTTTGCTTTTTCAACAATGTCCTTAGCTCTTTTTGATTCTTTGGCACTGGCCCGGGTAGTGCTTGATAAGCTATAGAGCATCACTCCTGCTGCTTTACCTGTGGCTGCAGAATTCGTTGTTACATCGAAGTTTCCGTTCTGGTATTTATAACCTCTGGCCAGCACAGCAGAGTCAACTTTCCGGCCTACGTCACCGGCGTTTTCCAACGCATTATTTGCTAAAGCTGATTGTAAAACCGGTGCCCAGCCACCATCTCTCCAGCTGCCATCAGCATCCTGGCCTTTTTGTATACGGGCCACACATTTATCCAATGCTTTTTCAATTCTTTTTTTCATCGCCTCGTCATTCAGGTTGTAGCGAAGTATGTTGGTAAAGAACTGGGCGGTTAATATCACATCAATGTTTCTTCCCAGTTTTATCTGTGGTTGTGTGTTGGTGAGTGTGGTGAGGTACGGTTGGTTATCCGGACAATCCTCCGTTGTTTTTAATAAGAACTCCAGCGATTTTTTTAAATTCTTTGAATACGTTCCTTTTTCAAGATCATTATCCGTCCTCAGCAATGCCATTGCCACTAATGATGTTGTCGCGGGGTCACTCGTCACTGCATGAGGATCCATAATGTCCTGCCTTGTGTGAGTGCCGGCACCCCAGCCACCATCGGGTGCCTGTGCTTTATCCATCCACTCCAGCCCTTTTTTAATAGAAGCCTCTACTTTCTCCGGTGTTTTAAATGTGCTGATTAGCTTTCCTTCTGCACTGGTGTCAATCCCTAAAATCGTTTTCATAATACAGACGTGGTTCAGGTCAGGATTGTTACAACACTTCACCACCTTCTTTTCGTGGTGGTCGTTACTGATAGTTGTAGTGGCCAGCAATCCGGCAACGGCCAATGCCGATACAGACAGCAGTACGTTTCTTTTTTCAAATAGAAATTTCATGGCATTTTGTTTTTTAGTTAGAAAAAGAATTGACAGCCGGTGTTAAAAAATAAAAGACACCCCGCATAACGGGGCGTCTTCAGGGTATGAACTTATTTGCTTTTGCTCAAAGGCATTGGCTTTGAATCTTCAGAAACAGGTTCTTTTTTTGGTTCGGGTTTTCCTTTCGCCAGCATTTCTGCACTTTCAACTAATCGTACAAATTCAGAACGATATCCTTCCTCATCTGTTCCCTTTGCTTTGCGGGCAAGGCTCAGAACATTATCAAAGGAGGCTGCTGATTTGAATTCTGAATTACGGAGCAGCATTCCAAACTGTGCCACAGATGCTGCAAAACGGAAGTTGTCAGATGTCTTTGCAATTGGAACCTGCTTATCCATTACCGGGTGTTCTATCAATGTACTCACATCCCCATCGGGGGCTTTGTAACGGAATTTTACGGTCAGGATTTCGTCATTATATGACGATTTGCTGAGTGGTTCAATATTCTTCTGGTATTTTAATGAGTCTACTTCTTTCAGGAAATTGCTTTTTATTCCAACAGGAATTACTTCATACAATGCAGTAACAGTATGACCGCTGCCTAATTCACCAGCATCTTTTTTATCATCATTGAAATCTTCTTTCGCCAGCATTCTGTTTTCATAACCGATCAGGCGATAACCTTGTACTTTGGCAGGATTAAATTCAACCTGCAGTTTTACGTCTTTAGCAATTGTAAAAAGAGTTCCCCCAAATTCATTTACCAATACTTTTTTCGCTTCGCTGATACCATCGATGTAAGCATGGTTTCCGTTCCCCTTATCTGCCAGCTTTTGCATTTTAGCATCCTGGTAGTTACCCATTCCGTACCCTAATACGGTGAGAAACACACCACTTTTTCTCTCTTCTTCAATCATTCTTTCCATTGCATCATCGCTGCTTTCGCCAACATTGAAATCGCCGTCTGTACAAAGGATAACACGGTTGTTACCACTCTTCACCAAATTCTCTTTTGCTGTTTTATAAGCCAGTTTGATACCCGCCCCACCAGCAGTAGAACCACCGGCTTCCAGTTTATCAATAGCATCCTTAATCTTTGTTTTATCTGAACCGCTTGTAGGAGCTAATACCAACCCGGCCGCACCAGCATATACCACCATGGATACTTTGTCCTGTGCCCTCAACTGATCCACCAGCATTTTCATTGACGCTTTTACAAGCGGTAACTTATTAGCAGACATCATAGAACCAGATACATCAATAAGAAAAACAAGGTTAGATGCAGGCAGGTTATCGGTAGAAATTTTTTCGCCCTGCAGCCCAATCAAAACCAGTTTGTGATCCTTATTCCAGGGTGCATCAGAAATTTCAGTATTGATAGAGAAAGGATCTTTCCCTGTTGGTTGAGGATACTCGTAATGGAAATAGTTCACCATTTCTTCAATCCTGACTGCACCGGCGGGTGGTAATTGTCCCTGGTTTAAAAAACGGCGAACATTACTGTATGATGCCGCATCAACATCAATAGAAAAGGTAGAAAGGGGGTTGTCTTTTACTTTCAGGAATTTATTCTCACTGATATTATCATATCCTTCCCGGCTAAACTCTTCTTCGTCTTGATCAAGGCCATAATAACCGGTTGATGGAGCAGCTTTCAACTCACCAGTGACAATACCCCGGTTGTAAACCTCCATATTTTTCACTTTCCTGCCATCATATCTAGTTACAACCACTTCCTGCGACATTAATGTTACTCCTTTCATCGTAACGTTAATAACCGAACGGCCGTTGATGTTCTCCTCGACAGCCGTATAACCCAAAGCCGAAAAAACCAGTGTGCCTGTTGATTTTGAAACAGTGATACGATAAACCCCTTTTGCATCAGACATGGTGCCCTGGGTAGTGCCTTTCATGCTGATACTCGCCGAAGGTATCGGGGTACCTTTTTCGTCAGTTATTGTACCGGTGATAGTATGAGATTTAACAGGTCGGAAGGCCAGCATTATTAAAATAAGTGGCGCAATAAGGATAAGTATACGTTTCATAAAATGGTATTTAATTACTCTGATGCCGGTATTTTAGCATTTGCATAAAACCGCATAATTTTTAATTCGTTAATTTTAACCGTTGGCTTTTATAAAGAACATATCCCACACCTCACTAACCGATAAAGAGCTGGTGGCTCTGTATAAAGAATCGGGTGATATGTCCGTACTGGGGGAACTTTACCAGCGGTACATGGAATTGGTCTATGGTGTCTGCCTTAAATATTATAAAGAACCCGAAACCGCCAAGGACAGTGTAATGCAGATATTTGAAGAATTGGTATCAAAATTGAAAAAGCATGAGGTGGACAATTTTAAAGGATGGCTGCACCAGGTGGCAAAGAATCATTGCCTGATGCAGCTGCGGACACCTAAGAATATGAAAACCGTGGAGTTCAAGGCTGAACTTGTGCAATCGGAAGAAAATGTGCATCTGAATGGTGTATTGGAAAAAGAGGAGAATTTTAAGAAAATGGAATACTGCCTCAGCACCCTGGCAGGTGAGCAAAGGGAGGTGATAAAACTCTTTTACCTGGAAGGCAAATGCTACAACGAAATAGTTGAGATGACCGGGCAGGAATGGAACCAGGTGCGGAGCCTGATACAAAACGGAAGAAGAAACCTGAAGATATGCATGGAAAAAGCGGAATCAGGGGTAGGAAGCCGGGAGTCAGGAGTTTGATAAAAAATATGAACTTTGTAATGCCACATGGCAACTGATAATAACATAAATCAATTTACAGCCGCTGATATTGAAAAATATCACAGGGGTTTGCTTTCCAATAAGGAAAGGCATGACCTTGAAAAAGCAGCGATGGATGACCCCTTTCTTGCAGATGCACTGGAAGGGTATGCTGCTGCAGGCGTAAATGCCGGGAACGACATTGCAGAGCTTAAAAAAAGATTATTCGAAAAAGTTGAAGACACAAAAGTTATTCCGCTAAAAGCAGCGCCCCGGAATTCCTTCAGGACACTCCGTGCTGCAATATTGGTTGCTTTTGTTGCAGGCGCCAGTTACCTGATCTACCAGTTTGGGTTTAATAAGAAACAAGGAGAGATAGCACAGGCTGAGCCTGCTAAAAAAGAAGCCACCTCAGTGTTGGACACAAGCAAAGTTGCCGCCAGTACTTCGACAACGCCTGCCCCGGTTTCGGAAATTAAAACTGATGATGGCAAAACAATTACAACACTTCACCAAAATACTACAGATAAGGAAGAAGCTCCGGGTGGTGTAAACAATAACATTGTTGCAAATGGTGAGACAACTGGTGCCATCGGCAAGAAAAATGATGGAGATATAACTGTTAGCAGATCAAAAGACATACCTTCTGCAACTACTAATCCTGTAAGCGGAGCTGATGAAAAAAGTAACTGGTATAAGATAACAGAGAAAGATGCCGAGAAAAAAGAAGTTGCCCGTGAAGATGCTAATGATAAAATCAAACAAAAGGTTAGCAATAAACAGGAAGTTGATGATGCCTTGGTAAAAAACCAGGCTACACAGCAAAACAACAGGTCTGTAACTGCCGCCCGGAAAGCAACCGAGAATAACTATTACAGAGACCAGCAAGCCTCTAATGTGTTCCGTGGCCGTGTTACGGATGCTGACAATAATGGTGTGCCATTTGCAAACGTAACCAACGTACAAGATAATAATGCCGGCACCTATACAGATGCAAGAGGTTATTTTAATCTTACTTATCCTGATTCAATAATGAGTGTTCAGGTAAAGTCAGTTGGTTTTGAAAATACAAATGTGCAGTTGCGAAATAATATTACCAATAATCAGGTTGTAATGCAGGAAGATCGTAAAAGTCTTTCAGAAGTGGTGCTTACCAATCAAAAACCTAATGCTGCTGCCCGCAATAATCGGGATGTTAATTTGAAACTGGAAGAGCCTGAACCTGCCGATGGCTGGGAAAACTATGATACTTATCTTGTCAATAACCTGGAAGTACCAGAGGATTTAAAAAACAGGCAAAGCGGTGGTGGTGAGGTGCAGGTTTCTTTTGAAGTTGATAAAAACGGGGAACCCACTAATATTAAAGTTGAAAAATCCCTTTGTGCCAAATGCGATAAAGAGGCGATACGCCTGATCAAAGAAGGCCCTAAATGGAAGCGCAAAGCCAAAAAAGGCAGAACAACGGTTACTATTTATTTCTAACCTTTCTCCTTTCATACATCCCTTCTGTTCGTTCATAACGGTTTCCCTACCTTCGCATTTCTAAAAAAAGCTTGTTATGAAAAAACTGTTTATCACAGCTATGGCTGTTTTTGCATTATTTGTTGCAGATGCCCAGACACTGACAACACCACAACCTAGTCCGACACAAACTATCAAACAGAATTTTGGCGTATCATCCATTGAGCTTTCCTATTCCCGTCCGGGTATCAAGGGAAGGAAGATATTTGGCGACCTGGTTCCTTTTGGGAAAGTATGGCGTACCGGCGCAAACAATGCAACTATCATCACTTTTGCTGATGATGTGACCATTGGCAACACCAATGTAAAAGCCGGCAAATACGGTTTATTAAGTATTCCCGAAAAGAAAAACTGGACATTGATCATCACTAAACAACTAGATGTAACCAGCCCGGCATCCTACAAGCAAGACCAGGATGTAGTAAGAGTAGAAGTAAAAACTATGGATATGGACGAAAGCATGGAAACATTTACTATGCAGTTTGCTAATATCAAACCTAACAGCTGCGAACTCCACATAATGTGGGACAGAACAGCAGTTTCTCTACCTATTACAACGGATGTGGAAACAAAAGTGATGGCGCAGATAGATCAATTGATGAATAAAGACAATCGTCCTTATTTTAATGCTGCTATGTATTATATGGACAATGGCAAGGACCTGAACCAGGCACTGGCATGGTTTGAGAAAGCTACAGAACTTCAACCCAATGCTTTCTGGATCCACCATCAAAAAGCGAACTGCCTTGCAAAGTTGGGCAAAAAAGAGGAAGCAAAGGCAGCTGCAGAAAAATCAAAAGCATTAGCTGCTGAACAAAAAAATGATGACTATGTGAAATTGAACGAGAAGTTACTGGCCGAATTGAATAAATAAACAAGCAATGAATAATTGACAACGCCCTGCTTATAAAGCGGGGCTTTTCTTTTTTCCGAGAATGCTTTGCAACAACAGGCTGAAAAATATAACACCAAATGCACCGATCGGGTTTAACCACAAAAAGCCTAAGCCGATAATTTTTATTTTCGACATGATGTAAATTACCAATACCAGTATTTGCGTAATGAGTGCCGCTAAGAATACTACAGTGCCATTATTTATTTTCTTCATAAAGAATGCTACTAAAAAAACTCCGAGAATAGAACCATAAAACAGGGAGCCAAGCTCATTCACAGTCTCGATCAGGCTGTTACCCATGTTATATGTGTACATCGCTATCACAATGCAAAAAACACCCCAGCCAAGTGTGTATAGTTTTGAAAGGCGGTATTCATCCTCGCCGCTTTCTTTCTTTTTAGTGAACCGCCGGTGAAAGTCAACCATGGTACAGGAAGCAAGAGAGTTAATAGCTGCAGCAATACTTCCCCATGAAGCAAGAAAAATAATGGCAATCAGAAGTCCTACCAAACCCACCGGGAGATTATCCACCACAAACCGCAGGAAAATATAATTGGTATCATTCCCATCTCCCCCCACCTCTTTTTTGTTGATCCATGCCTTTACCTGTGCCCGTAAACTGTCCGATGTTTTTTGCAGTTCTCTTAATCGTACTAATGACTCCCCTGCCGCAATCGTATTCTCAATATCTCTTGCATCTGTATAATCGTTTACAACTTTCTGCTTTTTTAAAAGAATGGCATCATATTGCTTCTGTACAATTGAAAATGAATCTTTATATACAGATTGCTCCAGTTTCTTCACCTGCACATCGTTGAAGAAGATCGGTGCTTTATTGAACTGGTAAAAAGTGAATACCAGGGTTCCAATCAGCAATATCAGAAACTGCATCGGCACTTTTACAAAACCATTCATTAATAAACCCATACGGCTTTGCTTTAGTGAACTGGCAGTAAGATACCGGCCCACCTGGCTCTGGTCTGCACCAAAATAAGAAAGTGCTAAAAAGAATCCTCCAATAACACCACTAAAAATATTATACTTATCACCCCAGTCAAAGCTACCGGTCTTTTCAAACCCCGTTGTAATAGTGTTCAACCTTCCCAGTTTTCCACTTACTTGTAATGCGTCAGTAAATCCAACTCCGTGTGGCAACAATTGTACGACCATGTATGCAGCAAGAAACATTCCGATAAAAATAATTATCAGTTGAAGCTGTTGTGTATATGCCACTGCCTTTGCTCCGCCACTCATGGTGTAAATCACCAGCAAGCCACCCATGAACAAGTTTGTCCAATAAATATTCCAGCCTAGTAAAGAGGATAAAATAATGGAAGGTGCAAACACACTTATGCCAGTTGAAACACCCCGCTGCAATAAGAATAAAAACGAAGTGAGGGTTCTTGTTTTCCCGTCAAAGCGGTTTTCGAGATACTCATAAGCGGTATAAACTTTTAGCCTGCTGAATACTGGAACAAAAAATATACAGATAACCACCATCGCCAATGGAATGCCAAAATAATATTGTACAAACCTCATCCCGTCAGTATAGGCCTGGCCCGGAGCCGATAAAAAAGTAATAGCACTTGCCTGCGTACCCATGATGCTTAATAATACCAAACCCCAGGGAAGGCTGCGGTTGCTGAGAAAATAACCGTCCAGATTATGAGTGGTACGGCTCTTGTACAAGCCATAAGTGATAATGGCAAGCAGGGTAACAACCAGCACTATCCAATCCAACTGGCTCATGAAAAACGTTTGGTGAAGAAAAAGAAAAGAAGAACTAACAAAACAAGAAATCCAATAACCAGCAAATACCAGTAATTCCAGCTTTTAAAAAATGGCGCCTTATCGTTATCCTGTTTTTGCATGCTATCGTTTACGGGTGGTTCGCAGCCAGCCGGTCAATACAATTATTATCCCGAGGATGAGACCAATTAAAATTCCTATCCGGACCTTTTTTATTAAAACACCAACCACCAGACCAATGATGATAGCAAAAATAAATGCCATTTCCCCTCTCCGTATGTCAGGCTTTCGTTCCTCTGCCATTAAAATCCTTTTTTCTTGTTCAGTGCAATAATGTTTGCCAATAAACGGTATGCACCCGGCACACCAGCGGGTAGCTCCCGGAAGAAAACAATACCCGTGTAAGTGAACCAGCCTTTTCCATACTTAGTAACTATAAGGCTTCCGTCATCTGATTTCTCTCTGGGGTCATTCATACCTATTAGTTTTTCATACTTCCCGGATGTATCACTGGCATGATAGATACTTCTCTCCTGTATCCATCCTTTAAAATCCTCATCAGTTATCTTATTTGGGAAATTAAAGACAGGATGTTCCGGTTTCAGCAAAGTCACTTTAGCATTTTCATCCGTCACCCGGTTCCTTGTAATATCAAAATTATAAGGACCGATCTTTGCCCTTACGGGCCCGATCTGGTTACTGGTGTTATATTGAACGATCAGGTTACCGCCTTCACTTACATACTTCATCAGCTTGTCGTAATGATTATTCATCCAGTCGTGGGTATTGTATGTCCTAACACCCGTAATAATGGCATCGTATTTATCTAAGCCATTTTTGGAAAGCTCTTTGCTTGTAAGTAAGGTCACTTCATAACCCATTTGCTCAAGGGCCTCAGGAACCTTATCGCCAGCACCTACGATATAGCCTATTTTCTTATTATAGGTCTTAAGGTCAAGTTTCTTATTAGCTACAGTGGCCATAGTAAAATAAGATATATAAGGAATGTGGTCATACTTTACCTCTTTCATGCCAACATGAAGCACATCTTTCATTCCATTATCAGCATCCATAGCAAAGTAGTAGTCATTATCCCTGTTTGCAGTCACTGAGTATAAAACGGGTATTGTTTTATTTTTTTCGTCGAATACAAGTTTATCAGGGCTGTATTGAACTTTTACATTATCCAACTGTTCCCTGCCAACATCATTTAAAAAAGTACTGAATCCTTTTTTCTTTCCTGTAATGTTCAATACACCGCTGAAAGTATTATTATCGTTTGAAATTTTGATCTTACTATCAGGTGATATTAATGCAGGTGGCAATACTGTAACGGGCTGATACAATTCCCCTCTTACGGGATCTGTGAACTTGTACCTGACCGGTCGTGTAAATGCAAACAGTTCTCCTGATATTTTTATAGTAACGTTAGCATTAAACGCAGGATCGACATCTGGCTGACCAATCGACTGCTGGTCTGTCACATTATAATAGCCTTCCTCCATCTTCTTTGCGAGCCAGTATGGCTGGGTAATTTTTTTATCGGCTGGTATGTAAATAGTTTTAGAAAAAACCAGGTTCTTATTCCTTTCCAGCGGTTTTAACAGACCCGAATCCAAATTATCAACCACTATTTTTTGCAACACAGCGTCTGTACCCAGGCGGTTATTAAAAGAAAAATTAATCCTTAAAGAATCGGTTTGTACTGCAAATTGCTCTGAAGTAGTGACATCCAGAAACAAACCACTGCACTGTTCTACTAATTTCTGCACTTCACTTAACTTCCGGGTTTTCCAATAACCATCAGCCAGGCCGTTAATTGCCTTATACAATTTTACCAATCCTTCGACAGATCTCTCCGGATGCAAAAAATCAAAAGAGGCAGAAAGTTCATCGACCATTTTTTGAATTGGCTCTCCACCCGGCACTCTTTTCCACGTTATATCAATACCATCCATGAGGTCATTTACCGGCTGGTCGCCTTTAGTGGCTTTAAAATATTCCAGTGCCTCACCTCTTCCGGCTGGTACACCAAATCCCTGGCTTTTATGCTGACTGCGGCTTTCAGCGGCGATCTCGCCGTAGCTTTTACCTAACAATGGATTATAACCACCTACATCCACTTTATACTGATCCTCCCTGGTAGTATTGTTGCCACCGAAGTTGAATGTATTCCACAATACTCTTTTCGCCTGCCATACCGATACATACTTTAATTGCTCAGGGAAACGGGTTGGATCAGCGGCAGCAGCATAGGCTTCATTTGCCAAAATACCTGAAGCTGTATGGTGGCCGTGACCACCTTCTCCTGTCACCGGAAAACGATTGATGATTATATCCGGCTGAAATTTTCGTATCACCCAAACTACATCACTTAATATCTTTTCCTTATCCCACTTGGTAAAAGTTTCTTCCGGATTTTTTGAATAACCAAAATCAAAGGCCCGGGTAAAGAATTGCTCGCCTCCATCAATTCTTCTTGCAGCCAATAGCTCCTGGGTTCTTATCAAACCCAATTCAATTCCCTGTTCATCGCCAATTAAATTCTGACCACCGTCACCTCTTGTCAGCGACAGATAACCGGTACGGTATAATTTATCTTTTGATAAATAGGCAATCAATCTTGTATTTTCATCATCGGGGTGTGCGGCAATGTATAGAACAGAGCCGAGTACATTTAGTTTTTTTAAGGCCTGATACATTTCGGCCGATGTCCAGCTTTGCGGCGCCTGGGCAAAAGCGGCGGGCAACTGACAATACACAAACAATACAATCAGGAGTCTCTTCATTTCAGCGATTATTATTCAGCGAATATAAGCCTTGTTACTAAAGTAGGCAGGCCGTTCATATAACAAAACGAACAGTAACTTTTCCGTTGATTTATGTAGCTTTATTTCTCTTTAACACACCTTTCACTTATGCAAAAAAGAGTTTTTCTTTTAACCCTTGCTTTCTCAATATTTTTTTCCTGTAATACGGCGAAGAATAATACACAATCAGGAATCAGTATTAATCCTTACGAGTATACAGGTCAGAAAAAAGTACTGGCTGAAAACGGTGCTGTTGTTTCTGCACACCCGTTGGCAAGTAAAGTGGGTGTCGAAATTTTAAAAATGGGTGGCAACGCTGTTGATGCTGCAATTGCAACTCAACTTGCACTCGCTGTAGTGTATCCTAACGCCGGAAATTTGGGTGGCGGCGGTTTCTTTGTTGCAAGATTAAGTAACGGACAACTCGTTTCAATTGACTATCGGGAAAAAGCTCCCGGCAATGCACATCGTGATATGTATGTTGATCCTGATGGTAAAGCAAGAACAGATAAAAGTCAGGATGGGCATTTAGCAAGTGGTGTTCCAGGAACTGTTTCCGGTTTGTTTACATCGCACCAATATGGAAAGCTTCCATTTTCAAAATTAATTCAGCCTGCAATTGATCTGGCTGAGAAAGGTTTTGTTATCAGCGAAAGAGAAGCAAAATCATTGAATGGATTACAGGATGAATTAAAACAATTCAATACTGTAATGCCGGTATTTGTAAAAGCCGGCGGATGGAAAGGCGGTGACACATTGATACAAACCGACCTTGCCAATACATTAAAAAGAATCCGGGACAATGGCGCTGCAGGATTCTATGAAGGCGAGACAGCAAAGCTCATCACCGAAGAAATGAAAAGAGGTGGTGGAATTATCAGCCTTGATGATTTGAAAAATTATAAAGCAAAAAAAAGGGAGCCGCACACATTCGACTATAAGGGATACAAAATAGTTGGCATGCCGATGCCAAGCAGTGGTGGCCTGCTACTTAACCAGATGATGAAGATGATCGAGGAAAGAAATATCAGCAGCATGGGATTCCATTCTGTACAGGCTGTGCAACTCATGACAGAAGTGGAACGCCGTGCTTTTGCGGACCGGGGCGAATACATGGGCGATGCTGATTTTTACAAAGTACCTGTTACCCTGCTGACCAGGGATGCGTACCTGCAGGAAAGGATGAAAACGTATGATCCTGCGAAAGCAACCCCCAGCAGTGAAATAAAACCCGGGGCAGTATTGAGAACAGAAAAAAGCGAAGAGACCACACACCTGAGTGTGATAGATAAGGATGGTAATGCAGTAGCCGTAACTACAACTCTTAATAACTCTTATGGCAGCAGGACTGTTGTTGGTGGTGCCGGCTTCTTTCTCAACGATGAAATGGATGATTTCAGCATCAAACCCGGAGTGCCCAACATGTATGGAGCAATTGGCGGTGAAGCTAACTCTATACAAGCCGGTAAACGTATGCTGAGTTCTATGACACCTACGATTGTACTGAAAGATAACAAACCATATATAGTTGTTGGTACACCGGGCGGCACCACTATTCCAACGCAAATTTTTCAAACACTGGTAAATCTTCTTGAATTCAATATGAGTACAGAAGATGCCGTATACAAACCAAAATTCCATCACCAGTGGCTGCCGGACCAGATTGATGTTGAAAAAGCATTCCCGCAATCACTTCGGGAGTCCCTGGTAAAAATGGGCTACACCATTAATGAAAGAAATGGCATTGGCAGAACAGAAATAATTAAAGTGCTGGCCAACGGAAAGTTTGAAGCCGTGGCTGACAACCGGGGTGAAGATTCAGCAGAAGGATATTAATAATTACTAATCAATAATAATACAGGTTATGTCTTCTCTTGGAAAAGAATTTTTGCAAACAGCTATCCGTCGCTTAAGGTATTACAAAGACCTTGGTGATAAAACTTTTGACCAACTGAATGATTGGGATTTTCATTACCAGCCCAACCAAGAATCCAACAGTATTGCCATCATCATCCAGCATATGGCTGGCAATATGCTCAGCCGCTGGACAAACTTCCTTGATGAAGATGGCGAAAAAGAATGGAGGCAGCGGGATGATGAATTCGAAGTTCATTCATATAACAAACAACAGTTAATTGAACTATGGGAAAAAGGCTGGGCCTGCTTCTTTACAGCCCTCGAATCGCTGAAGAAAAAAGAACTAAAACTGACCATTCTGATCCGAAAAGAGCCTTTATCAGTAATAGATGCCATCAACAGACAATTGGCCCATTATCCTTATCATATTGGTCAAATTGTACATATTGCCAAAACGATAAAAGGAAAGAATTGGAAAAATCTTTCCATTCCTAAAGGAAATTCACAGGTATATAATAGTTCGGACGAAACAAAAGATCCGGCGAAGAAGTTCTGAGAGGGTTTGACTTGCGGAATTAAATGGTTACTTTTATCGCTTATACCATCTGCTTCCGAATATGAAACGAATTTACTTTCTATCCGTTATCCTGTTAACTTCTTTGTTTGCCAGCAGCCAGGTCGAATGGGCTTTTTTCGCCGGGCCGCAATCCACCAATGCTAAATATTACGTTAAAGGAACAAAACAAAAGACGGAATCCAAGTATGGTTTCCAGGCAGGTGTAGCACTGAAAGTGCCTTTTGAAGGGAAGTTATTCTTTGCGCCAGAAGGTTTTTACAGCCTGAAAGGATACAAAGTAACATATGACCAGTTTGTGTACCCGCCCGGTCCTACAGCATATGACAACAACACCACCTTTCATTGTTTTGAATTAGCGGCTTTACTGCAATATGATTTTGGCAATAACCCAAGCCACATGTTCATCAAAGGCGGGCCTGCACTGGATTTTCATCTTTTTGGAAAAGAGACGTTCAATACAATTGGAACAGGTTCCGGCAGTACTGTCTCCCGCAATACGAAATTTGGCCCCGGCGAATATGGTCGCTATTCTGCCAATATGCTGCTGCAACTGGGTTATGAAACAAACAGTGGCTTTTTAATTTTTGCACAATACACTCATGGCCTTGCCAGTATTAATAATGCAGATTACGGTCCCTCTATCCGCCACAGAATCTATGGTCTCTCCTTTGGTAAATATTTAAACCGGAAGAAGATTATGATTGATACAAGGAATAAACAGTAGCAGCCATACCCAATTATTTTCCGGCAAACATTTTTTTTATCTCTTCCTGTGACAGCACTTGTAACAAAAGCAGGTCTTCTTCAATCCATTTATTTAATACCAGGCCTTTTTTAACCGCTTTTTTAAAACTTCTCTCACAGCCTTTTTTATTCCCGGCACCAGCTTCAGCTCTTGCAATTAAAAAAAGGGTATTACTGCTTTTCGAATCAAAGCACAACATTACTTCAGCAAGAACTGCCGCCTTACCATACTCACGGCTGCTCATCAGCTGAAAATAATACTCCAGGCAACTCCTGACACTATGGTCAGCGCATCGTTTTCCAGACAGTTGTTTGTAGCTGCTTTTGCTCTTACACATTTGCTCCACCTTTGCTGCCTTTTGAAGCCAGGGTTCATTTTCGATACGAACTACTCCGCTTTGCAAAAGCAATTGATTAAAAGCCAAAGAAAACTCATTCATGTATTTTCTTTCTTCATCCATTACTTCTTCAAAATATTTTTTATCGGCAGCAAAACTTTTATGCCGGCTGATTTCATTGCTGATTACAGTCGCCTTTGGCTGCAGTATCGGAATTTTTTCCAGTTGTTTTACTTCCAACCAAGCTGCATAGAAGAGCCCTGCCTCTGCCTTTTGATTTATTCGTTTCCAGATAAGTGAATCAAATTCTTCAGAAACAGTATTTATTTTATTCGGCCTGTCAGTCATCCATAAAAGTGCAAGGCGCATTGAGAGCAATGGCGGCCAGTCATGTCCACCTTCAAAAGTAAACAAGACATTGTTGATGCCTGATCTTTCCAGGTAGTCATGATCTTCCAGCAATTCTCCAAAGTTCATATCCGTGTTTCCCACAATAGCAGCATAGGCTTTCAGATTTTCAGACGAAATATCCTGAATTCCGGCAAACCCTGCGCCGCAGGCAATTACCCCGGAAACCTGCGGGTATGCCAAAGCAATGGCAGATGCAGCCCTTGCCCCTCCGGAGAAGCCCGCCACCCAAACCAATGCAGTATTTATTGCATAATTTTGCTTCAGGTCGTTATAGAGTGTAACAAACGATTCAAACGAAGATGCAGGATCAAAATTTTTGCTGTTAAAAGATCCGGCCATCACCACTCCATACTCATCGGCAACCAATTGATATTTTTCAACTGGAAATGCGCCCCTCGCTGCCGGATCCAGAAAGATAATTACCGGATACTTTCTTTCTGAAGAATAACCCGAAGGAAGATAAAGTGCATATTGTTGTGATGAGTCAGCAACGCATTTAATCCGTTGCAACACACCCTTTGTTTGCTTCTGTGCAACGGTAAAATGTGAAAGCAATATCAGCAAACAAACTATTCTTAATTTCACTACACTACTTTTTATAAATTCTTACTTCAGTTTGCATCAACGGTTGCTCACCACCCAGGTATTTTATATATCCTCTGTACATTCCTTCTGTACAAAAAGGCATTGCAAAATTGCCATCCTTATCTACGGCTATTAAACCACCATCGCCTCCTAAAGCCGGCAATCGTTTCATCACCATTTCGTTTGCAGCATCTTTCAGGGTCCACTTGCCAAACTCCATCATATCGCTGATGCTTTTTGCCATTACCAACCGTATAAAGTATTCACCCCAACCAGTGCCACTGATGGCAACCGTGGCATTGTTGGCATAAGTACCTGCACCAATGATTGGGGCATCTCCAACCCTCCCGAATTTTTTATTGGTCATGCCGCCGGTACTGGTGGCTGCGGCTAAATTTCCATGACGATCTAATGCTACTGCTCCCACCGTTCCGTATTTATAATCTTTATTCTCCTGTTGCTTCAATGAAGACCGTTTAGCTGTATCTGAATGATCCATTTGCATTTTGAGTGTGTCTTCTCTCCTGGCTTTTAGCAAACCCTGCCAGCGGTTTTCTGTATAGAAATATGAAGGGTCAACAATTTCCAATCCCACTTGCTTTGCAAATTTTTCCGCCCCCGGTCCTACCATCATCACATGTGGGCTATTTTCCATTACGGCCCGGGCAGCACTAATAGGGTTTTTAATGGTAGTTACCCCGGCCACAGAACCAGCAGCCAGGTTTTTCCCATCCATAATGGCTGCATCCAGTTCATTCTTCCCTTCGTTGGTAAAAACAGCTCCTTTTCCGGCATTAAAGAGTGGGTCGTCCTCCATACTGCGGACACAGGCTTCCACGGCATCCAACGCAGTTCCGCCATCTTTTAAAATATCGTTCCCAGTTTTCAGGGCCTTATTCAATGCGTCTGTATAAGCTTTCTCTTTTTCAGGAGTCATCTGGCTTTTAAGAATCGTTCCGGCACCGCCATGAATGACCAGTACATACTTATCATTCAAGGTATCCTTACCTGTTTGAGCAAAACTTTTGTTAAGAAGGAAAAGCGAAAAAATAAGCAAGCCTTTTCTCATGATTATAATTTGACACAATTTAAGCCATTAGCCATTTGTACCCGTAAGCAGCTGCTTCATCCATATTATTGGTACTGAATTTGCCTGAAGGGAACGATTGCCTACTTTTACAACTTAAATGACTGAATCTGAGGAGATTTAAAAAAATATTGAAGTGGTTTTTTCTGACGTTGCTCTTCCTGATTGTGGCGTTGTATATTTTCATTCAAACTCCTTTCGGCCAAAACTGGATAGCCAGACAAGTAACCAAAAGGCTGAGCCGTGATATGCAGACCAAAGTAACCATCGGCCATGTCAACTTTTCCTTGTTTAATAAAATGCACCTGGAAAGGGTGCTGATAGAAGACCAGAAAGGCGATACATTATTATATGCCGGCGATGTGAAAGTGCGGATTACTGACTGGTTCTTTTTTAAAAAAGAAGCAGAACTTAAATATATCGGCCTGGAAGATGCAGTGATAAAATTTCAACGGACCGATTCCGTCTGGAGACAGCAATTCTTCTTCGATTATTTTGCTTCATCTCCCACTGACTCAACAAAAAAGAAAAAGGCTGGTATCAAATTCAACCTGAAAAAGGTAGAGATGAAGAATGTGACATTCCTGAAAAAAGATGCCTGGTTGGGTGAAGACATGACTATACATGTTGCCGGTATGAATATGGATGCCAACAAACTGAACCTTTCCGGCAGCCGGTACGAAATTAATTCACTACTGCTGAACAATCCGGTGGTGACAATAAATAACTATTCAAAACTGAAACCCAATAACCCCCTGAAGGCGATTGACCCGGTTGAAGAAATAAAAAAAACCGTATCATGGAATAAAGGCAATACTGTTTTTAAGATTGGTAGCCTGAAGATCATCAATGGCACTTTTAAAACAGATAAACAAACTAACCGGGAGTCGTTTGCCTGGTTTGATGGCAAACATATTTTGTTTACAGAGATAAATGCAGATCTGACTAATTCAAGTTTCACTGGTGATACTATTTTTTCTAAACTAAAACTGACAGCCAAAGAAAGAAGCGGACTGGAAGTAAAGAACATGTCGGCTGATGTAAAGATGACACCACAGGGTATGGCGTTCAGCAATATGGATCTCACTACAAACAGAAGTACCCTTCGTAATTATTTCTCCATGTCGTATGACGACATGAAAGACATGGGTGATTTTATTCATAAAGTAAAAATGGCGGCCATATTTGATGATTCGTATCTAGACAGTGATGATATTGCTTTTTTTGCTCCGGGCATGAAAACCTGGAAAAAGAAGATCATTCTGAAAGGGAAAGTAAGAGGAACGGTGGACGATCTTGTTGGCAGGGAAATGGTAGTCGAGGCCGGTAACAGTACTATTCTGAATGGCGATATTTCACTGACAGGCTTGCCCGATATAAATCAAACGTTCATTGATTTCAAAGCGAACGATTTCAGAACAACCTATAGCGATGCGGTAACTATTGTACCGTCCATGCGCCGGGTTACAAACCCTGACCTGGCAAAAATTCAGTATGTCAATTTCAAAGGAAGCTTTACTGGTTTTATTCGTGACTTTGTAACCTTCGGTACTATCCAGACAAACCTTGGCACTATCACCAGTGATATCAATATGAAATTGCCGGTTGGCAAAGAACCAATTTACTCAGGGAGTATAGCCACCGATAATTTCCGGCTGGGAGAATTTCTTGGTGATAAGAATATTGGCGCCGTCTCATTAACAGGCTCTGTAAAAGGCAGTGGCTTCAATGAAAAAAGCCGCAACACTATTATTGACGGGACCATTCGTTTTGCAGAATACAATAATTACCGCTATGAAAATATTGCCGTAAAAGGAAGACTGGATAAAAAACTGTTTGAAGGTGTGGCTTCCATAAAAGATGATAATGCCGATCTTACACTGAACGGCGTCATTGACTTTAACGGGAAGACACCAAGATTTAACCTGCTGGCCGACGTTGCTAAGACCGACCTGAAAAACCTGAAGCTCACCAAAGACAGTATCACATTTTCGGGTAAACTCAATTTCAATTTCACCAGCGATAATATTGATAACTTTTTAGGCAGTGCCCGCATCACAGAAGCTGAAATAATTAAAGACGGTCACCGGCTTCCTTTTGATTCGCTTGTCATTTCGTCCAATTATGTGGATGGGATAAAAAAATTGACGGCAGTATCTAATGAATTTGAAGCAAAGATTGAAGGCGATTTCAGCATCGGCGATCTGCCTGCTGCTTTTACTTATTTTCTCAATAAGTACTATCCGGCTTACGTTAAAGCGCCAAAACGTTATCCAATAAACCAGGACTTCAAATTCGATATCACTACTTTTTATGCCGATGAATACCTGCAACTGATCGATTCGAGCATCACAGGCTTTAATAATAGTCATTTTGAAGGCAACCTGAACCTGGCAAATAATGAGCTGAATTTTTCCGCTGATGTTCCTCAGTTCAAACTGAAGCAATATAATTTTGATGCGGTGAAGCTGACAGCCAAAGGAAATAATGACAGCCTTATCTTAACCGGCGAAACAAGAAACATTAAGATCAATGACAGCCTGAACATACCGCTTGCATTATTTCATATTAATGCCCGCAATGACTCATCCAGGGTAAGCATTAATACTGGCGCCAACCAGGCTGTTCAAAAAGCCGACCTGAACGCATTGGTGCTGACCTATGACGATGGTGTGGAAATTGAGTTTGACCCTTCTACATTTACCGTCAACGGCAAAGCATGGTCCATTGATGAAACAGGCAAATTGAAATTCAGAAGCAACAATCCTGCAAGCGGACAGCTAGTACTAAGCGAAGGAGATCAGAAAATAGTACTAAAGACAGAACAATCAGCAAAAGGGAATTGGAATAATCTTAATATAGAACTTACGAAAGTTAATCTCGGCGATTTTGCCCCATTCTTTATGCCAAAGAACAGGCTGGAAGGATTATTGTCTGGCAACATTTTGGCAGAAGATCCAACAGGCGATTTAAGAATCAGTTCAAACGACATCAGGACGCAGTTCCTTCGGCTCGATAATGACTCGTTAGGGGAAGTAAAAACTTCACTGACCTATGATAATAAAACAAAAGAACTGATTGTTAATGGCAGTACCATCAACCAGGAAAACTATCTTGGTTTCGATGTTCATGCTTTCCTGGGAGATAAGGAAAAAGCAAAAAATAATATCATCGCATTAAAGGCAAGGCAATTTGAAATAAAATACCTGGAACGTTTTCTTGGAACCCTTTTCACCGATATGCAGGGATTCCTGACAGGCGATATTAATCTGAGCGGCGAGTTTCAGCATCTTACTGTTACTGGTAAAGGCCGTTTGAAAGATGCCGGATTAAAAGTAATATTCACCCAATGCTTTTATAAAATTCAGGATACAGACATTGAGTTGAAACCGACAGAGATAAACCTTGATGGGATTGTGCTCACAGATACAGTTACTAAAAACCCCATCTACATTAAAGGCGGGATAGAGCATGAAGCATTTAAGAATATGTTCTACGACCTGACCATTTCAACCCGCAAGCCCAAAACAAGACCACAGGATGAAGAGATCAACAAACCGGTATTATTATTGAACACTACTTTGAAAGATAATAAACAGTTTTATGGCAGGGTAAAAGGAACCGGGTCTTTATCACTTACCGGCCCGCAATCAGAAATGTTTATGATCATTAATGCTACTGCTTCAGACGAAGACAGCAGCAGTATTACCATTCCTTCTTCATCCAGTCGGGAATCTGGCATCGCCGATTTCCTTGTAGAAAGAAAATTCGGCCAGGAAATGGACGACAGCAGTTTTAATAAGAATGCTACTAATATTGTTTACGATGTACAGGTAACAGCTACGCCACTGGTAACAGTAAAAGTGGTATTGGATGAACTGACTGGTGACGAAATAAAAGGACGGGGCGCAGGTACATTAAAAATACGTTCAGGTACCTCTGAACCATTATCACTTCGTGGCCGCTTTGATATTGAAGATGGGCAATACATCTTTACTTTCCAGTCCTTCTTTAAAAAACCATTTGACCTGAAGAAAGGTGAAAATAATTATATCGAATGGTCCGGCGACCCGTATGATGCAAAGATCAACCTGACCGCTGTTTACACTGCCACCAATGTCAGTTATGCTCCGCTGGCTTCAACAGAAAAGAATATTGATCAAAATGTTACCCGTGCAAGGGGTGATGTATATGTTGTTGCGAAACTGACTGATAAACTATTTCAGCCGAAATTCAATTTCAGTCTTGAATTCCCGACATCAAGTGTAGTGAATAACGATCCGGCTCTTGCCTTCAGCCTGCAACAGTTGCAGAAAAATGAGAACGAGATGAACAAGCAGGCCACTTATCTTGTGGTATTGGGTGTATTTGCGCCTATTGAAAGCGGGGGGAGCTTCAAATTTGGAGAGATTGCGACCAATAGTATCTCAGGCATATTCTTTAACGTAATCAATGAACAAGTAAAGAAGGTTATTTCTGATATTTTCAAATCGGACAAATGGAATGTAAACTTCAACAGTTCTGTTTATAACCGTAATGTACTTAGCGACGGAAGTTTTAGCCTTGGCAGTAATGTAAATGCATCTATTGGCAGGTCGTTATTTAATAACAGGGTTATTGTTACAGTAGGAGGAAGTGTGGAAGGGCTTATTTTATCAGGTAATACCAGTCAGAATGTTGGGTTTCTTAAAGATTTTACTATTGAGGTATTAATAAACCAGGCCGGTACTTTCAGGGCTATACTTTTTTACAGGGAAAATGTAGATTACCTGACCACCAACACTTCTACCAAACCACAAAGCCGTGCCGGAGCAGGTCTTTCCTACCGAAAAGACTTTGACCATTTTGGTGATATATTCAGAAGTAAAAGAAAAAGACAACAAAGACTGCGGCAATCTCAACCTGCCGGGCAAACTCCTGAAGCAAAAAAAGAAGAAGTCATCAAAAACGAAAATGAATAGTTGCTGTTATTCGTTCCCTAATATCTCATGCCCAAGCTTATCTCTCTTTGTCTGTAAGTATTTTTCGTTATGCTGGTTCGGCTCCACTTTTACAGGAACATTTTCCACTATTTCCAGCCCATAACCAATAAGCCCTACCCTTTTCTTAGGGTTGTTGGTCATTAACCGGAGTTTTGTAATGCCAAGATGACGAAGTATTTGAGCCCCCAAACCATAGTCTCTCTGATCCATCTTGAATCCGAGATGAATGTTCGCTTCCACCGTATCCATCCCCTGCTCCTGCAAACGATAAGCTTTTAGTTTATTCAAAAGGCCAATACCCCTGCCTTCCTGGTTCATATATAATATAGCCCCCTTCCCTTCTGCCTGAACCATCTTCATAGCTTTTTGTAATTGTTCCCCACAATCACAACGTAATGAACCAAGAATATCCCCGGTAAAACAGGATGAATGTACCCTGACCAATACCGGTTCATCTTTTTCCCATTTGCCTTTCAGCAAAGCAAGATGTTCATTGTTTGAGTTCTTTTCTTTGAAAGCTACCAATTGAAAATCGCCATATTTAGTAGGCATGTCCACTCTCACCACTTCTTCAATCAGCGAATCACTTTTGATACGGTACTCAATAAGATCTTTAATAGAGATGATCTTAAAGTCGAATTTCTTTGCCACCTCAATCAACTGTGGCAAACGGGCCATTGAACCATCTTCATTCATTATTTCAACCAGCACTCCTGCCGGCTCCAGTCCTGCCAGCCTGGGCAGGTCAACAGCCGCTTCAGTATGTCCGGCCCGCCTTAGCACCCCGCCTTTTTTAGCCCGTAAAGGGAAAATATGGCCTGGCTTTCCAAAATCTGAGGGCTTTGTAAACGGGCTGATTAGTGCCTGTATAGTCTTTGCCCTGTCATGGGCAGAAATGCCGGTGGTACAGCCATGGCCGAGCAAATCAACAGAAACAGTAAACGCAGTTTCATGTAATGCGGTATTATTATTCACCATCAGTTCCAATCCAAGCTCATCACATCTTTCTTCCGGCAATGCGGCACAAATCAAGCCCCTGCCGTGTTTGCTCATAAAATTGATGACTTCCGGAGTAATATTAGAAGCGGCCCCTATGAAATCACCTTCATTTTCACGGTCTTCATCATCTGCAACTACTACCAGTTTTCCCTTCTTAATATCCTCAATAGCACTCTCAATTGAATCGAACATATTTAGCTTTTTTTGCAAAGGTAAAACAAAGAGACCTGGGTACAGGTTTGATTAATTTAGCGGCAGCTAAATGCCGGGGCAAGGTGTCATTATAAAGCCTTATTTTACAGGCACAAATTGTTAATATTTGCCTATATTTAATTAGGAAATATTCCCTTTCTTTGCAACCGAAAACCAATCTTTATGCTTAAGAGAATAGCTTTTTTGTTTGCTTTAGCCTTTATGGCCAGTCCGTTGTTATTTGCCCAGATTACTACTTCTTCCCTTACAGGTACTGTTAAGGGGCCTGGTGATGATCCACTGGTAGGCGCAACTGTTGTTGCTACTCACCTGCCAACAGGGACAAAATATGCCACCAGCTCCAGGGGCGGAGGTCAGTTTCTGATTGCCAACATGAAACCGGGCGGTCCTTACACTATAGAGATAACTTTTGTGGGCTATGACCTTGAAAAAATTGAGAATGTTTACCTGCAACTAGCGGAATCATTTGTGCTGGCCCCGGTATTAAAGAAAACAAACGCCACTCTTGAAAATGTGGTATTAACTACCGGCAGAAGAAGCCAGACTTTTAATCCCAACCGGACTGGCGCAGTTACCAATATAGGCCTTCGTCAGATCACACAATTACCAACTATTTCAAGAAGCCTGAACGATCTAACCCGTGCTACACCACAGTCAAACGGTGCCTCGATTGGCGGTGGTAATTTCCGTCAGAACAACTTTACAATTGACGGAGCTGATTTTAATAACAGCTTCGGTATCGGTGGTAATCTTCCTGCAGGTGGCGCACCTATTTCTTTAGATGCGATTGATGAGATATCAGTAAATATTACCCCATTTGATATTCGCCAATCGGGCTTCATCGGTAGTGCTATCAATGCTGTAACCCGTTCAGGTACGAACACTTTCACAGGTTCTGTATATACCTATTTCAGAACTGAAAGACACCGTGGCCGTAAAGTTGAAAATGCAACTTTTGTCAGACCCCCGGAAGAATTTAAGCAATATGGTATAAGGATTGGTGGCCCGATCATCAAAAACAAACTGTTCTTCTTCCTGAACTTTGAAACAGAAAATCAACCCAAGTCAATCCAAACAAACTTTGCCGCCACAGCATCTGCAGCTTATGGAAGTTCACCCAACATTACAAGGCCGACAGCTGATTCTCTGAATTATATCAGTAACTATCTTTTAAATAACTATGGTTATATCACCGGCCCTTATGATAATTACACTCCGGATATCGAGAGGAAAAAAGTAATGGCCCGTATTGACTGGAACATCAACAACAATCATCGCCTTAACATACGTTATAGCCAGGTTGAAGGTGGCGAACCCAATGGTCCCAGCACATCAGTGGGCGGTCTTGGAACAGTAGCAGGTAATACTGCAACCCGCACTGCAATAACCTCCCTTTGGTTCAAAAACTCAAACTACTTCCAGGGAGCTAATTTTTATTCTTTCTCTGGCGAGTTGAACTCAACTTTCGGTAAAGTTTCAAATACATTCCGGGCTACTTATACATATCAGAATGACTCCAGGGAGTCAGAAAGTACAGTGTTCCCTTTTGTTGATATTATGAGTACCAGTGGTGGTGTTACCCCACAGGCTGGCTCTGGTGTAGGTTCCGTTTACACCTCATTCGGATACGAGCCATTCAGCTTTGGCAACCTTCGTAAAGTAAAAATGTATTCTTTCGTTGACAATATTAGTTGGAGAACTAACAAACATAGCTGGACTGCCGGCTTCCAGTTTGATGAAAGTCAAACGATCAATGGTTTCCAGCGTTTTGCAACCAGCTATTACAGATTTGCTACATGGGCTGATTTTGAAAGTGCCCTGAATCCAAATCCATTACTGCGTAAACTGCCAACTGACTTTGCCCTGACGTATTCTTTATCAAAGAATTTTGCACCGGCATTCTCAGCTTTCAAATTCAGACAATATTCTGCTTATGCACAGGATGAAATTGCTATTAACAGAAATTTCCGCCTGACACTTGGTTTACGTATTGACCTTCCTACTTACCCGGGTGTTCCACAGATAATTACCCATCCATTGGTATTGGCTGCTAATTTTGAAGGTGGCGAAAAAGTAAATACCGGCAACTTACCGGGTAAAAGGCTGATGTGGTCACCCAGAATTGGTTTCAACTGGGATCTGTATGGCGATCGTTCATTACAAATCCGTGGTGGTACTGGTATTTTCACCGGAAAGATTCCGTTTGTTTGGATAGTAAGCCAATCAGGTGATAATGGAATGATCCAGATTACCCAGGCATGGAATACTTATACTTCAACAGGTTCATTATCTGGGGTATTACCTCCGGGCCCATTCAATCCAAACCCAGCCGCATACAGACCTTCTACTGTACCGCCTGCTGGTACTGTAGCCCCGGCTTCTGTTACTGCGCTGGATGCTGATTTCAAAAATCCACAAACATGGAAATCAAGCCTGGCAATGGATACAAAATTGCCTGGCGGTCTGGTCGGGTCATTAGAAGTTATTTTCAATAAAGACCTGAATACAGCATTTTTCAGAAGCCCTAACTATATCACCCCTCAGAACCTGAATGTGGCTGGTTATCCTGATAACAGGCCTTTTTATGGTTCTACAGTTCAAACAAGACATATAAATACTTTGAATTCAGCCGGCTTATTTGTAGCTGGCGGCAGCACAGCATTTAACCCGGTAATTATTGATAACGGGAAAAGAGGCTATTCGTTCTTCTTTACTGCAAAAGTGGAAAAACCTTTCAGTAAAGGGCTCTTCGCTTCTATTGCATATACAAAAGCATTAGCGGGCAACCTGCATGATGGTAGTGGTGATCAGCCTCTTGGCACTTACCAGGGTACCCAACAAGTATGGGGATTGAACACACCTGATATGTCCTATGCACAATATGTCGTTCCAGACAGAGTAATTGGTACTCTTTCTTATCGCAAAGAGTATTTTAAACATTTTGCGACTACCGTTTCTTTCTTGTACCAGGGTTCAATTGACGGACGTTTCTCTTATGTTTATAATGGTGACTTCAACAGGGATGGTGTAAGTGGCAATGACCTGATTTACATTCCAACTGCTGCACAAGTTCAGGTAATGCAATTTAGCAACCAAACCGTAAACGGTGTTGTATTTGACCAGACTGCCCAGCGTAATTTGTTTGAATCATATATTCAACAAGACAAATACCTGAAAAAGCACAGGGGTCAGTATGCTGAACGTAACGGGGCTCAATTACCATGGCTTAACCGTGTTGACTTCAAATTCATGCAGGACATATTTGTAAAAGCCGGTAAGAACCGTAATACTTTACAATTCACCTGTGATATTTTCAACTTTGGAAACCTGCTGAACCCAAGCTGGGGCAAAGTAAAATTGATCAACGCCAGCCAGATACTTGTACCGCAAAACCAGACTTCATTGATTCCTGGCGGAACAGTGATACCACAATTCAGGCTAGCAACTGCACAAAGCCAGATTGTTACAAGGACTTTCAGGGATAACGTAAGCACCGCTTCTACTTATTCTGTTCAGTTTGGCCTGCGTTATATCTTTAATTAATAACCGCAAATCACTACAAATAAAAAATCCGTCCGGTATTGAACCGGACGGATTTTTTATTTGATTTCTTTATTGACAGCCTATACTATCATCTGCTTTTCTTTTAACCCCCAACCCCACTTTAAAAATTCAGGCATGGCCCTGCCCCATGTAAAAACATCATGGTGGCCGTCCGGCATTTCAAGATATTCAATATCCTCACCTTTCTTATATCCTTTTGCTTCCAGTTCTTTTACCAGGTCAAGTGTGTCATCAATTGAATCGATGATGCCGTTCTTATTACGGTCTTTTGTTTCATCCATATTACCACACTGAAAAAAGAATTTGAGCCAGGGGGCATACTTCCCGTTTCGTACCTGCTGATGCATGATGCGGTGCTTGTCATCATCATACTCTTCATCAGTCTGATCAATACTTCGCCACCATAGTGATGCTGAGAACAACCCAACCCTGGTAAATTCACCTGGACGGTTCCATACAATATCCAAAGCACTTAAACCACCAAGAGAAAACCCCGCAAATGCCTTTTCTTTAAATGACGAAACCCCAAATTTATTCCGGGTAAAAGGCAATAATTCGTCAAAAATGAATGAAGTATATGCGCTGGCTTTAGCACCACGGTCTTTATAATCTAATTGATGCTGGGTGCCATACTCCATTCGTCTTTCCACCCCGGCATGAATAGCCACATATAATAAGGGTTCAATGGCCCGTTCGGCATATAGATGATCCAGGACAGATGTAAAGTGCATTTTCGCCATGTCCTGCCCGTCATTGATCAGCAGCAGGCTAATTTGAGAAGAATGGGCTGCGTTGCGGGGAAGATAAAAGTCAACCAGTACTTCCCTGTCTAAAAACTCAGATTTGATGGATGTATTTTCCACGAGGATCCCGGATACATTTGCCAGTTGCATGGCTTCAAAAGTAACGATTTCGAAATAAAAACGGCTTTTACAGGATATTATTCAACAAGACAACAAAAGCCCCCTGTTAATTTGTTTATTTGGCGGCTAAAAAATAAATTTGATAAAGCCGCTTCAGAACTGTTTTAATCCTGCGCCGGCCTACATTTTAATCAATCAATAAAATCTGTTTATGAAGAAAATCGGAATCCTCCACGGTAAGGAACGTTCATTTCCTGAAGCATTTGTAGCAAGAGTTAATAGTAAAAATGTACCCGGCATCATTGCCGAGCCGGTCCGAATTGACAAAGCCATGCAGGGTGTACACAGTGGTTATGCCGTCATCATTGACCGCATCTCTCAAGATGTGCCCTTTTACCGTACCTGGTTAAAGAATGCAGCTGTTACCGGCACGGCTGTTATCAACAACCCTTTTTGGTGGAGTGCTGATGATAAATACTTCAACAATTGCCTGATGACAAAAATCGGTGTGCCTGTTCCCAAAACAGCTATCATTCCATCGAGGGATTTGCCAGATGATACTTCCAATGAATCGTTCAGCAACCTGGCCTTTCCACTTGACTGGGATAGCATTTTTGCTTATACTGGTTTTCCTGTGTACATGAAACCATTTGCCGGTGGTGGCTGGAAAAATGTGTACCGGCTGGATAGCAAAGAAGATTTTTTTACCAAACATGCAGAAACAGGACAATTAGTAATGCTTTTCCAGGAAGAAATTATTTTCACGGAATATTATCGCTGCTATTGTATTGGTGGCAAATATGTACGTATCATGAGCTATGAACCCCGTAATCCACATCATCTTCGCTATGTGGCCGATTTTCAGCCATCACCAGAACGGTTAAAACAAATGACGGATATCGTACTTAAAATAAATGCTTATCTCGGGTATGACTTCAATACTGTTGAATTGGCGATAAGAGATGGTGTACCGTATGCCATTGACTTCTGCAACCCTGCACCTGATGCGGAAAGAACCAGTGTGGGTGATGAGAATTTTGAATGGGTGGTGGAAACTGCCGCTAACTATGCTATTGAAAAAGCAATGAGCAATAAAGAAGGCGAAGACAATCTTACCTGGGGCGAATATGTAAGAAGAGGCGCCAATAAAAGTCCGTTAGTGTAAAAAATAAGCAACTAATAATACTTCAATGAACCTGAACTACAAAAGTTTTACCCTCGGTGTAGAAGAAGAATACATGGTGCTTGACCCAAAAACATTTGAGTTAAAAAGCCATGAGCAAAAAATTGTACAGGAAGGGCAAAAAGTAATAAAAGATAAAGTAAAGGCAGAGATGCACCAGGCGGTGGTAGAAGTAGGTACCGATATTTGTGCCGATGTGGATGAAGCCTTTCTTGATGTATCCACACTCCGCAAAACTATCAGTGGTATTGCAGATGGGCTTGGGCTTGCTATGGGTGCATCGGGTACCCACCCTTTCAGCCATTGGGAAAGCCAGTTGATAACGGACCATATCCGCTACAGCGAAATAGTAAACGAACTACAGGAAGCTGCCCGTAGTAATTTAATTTTTGGCCTGCATGTGCATGTAGGAATGGAGAACCGTGAAATGGCCAACCACATTGCCAACAGCACCCGTTATTTTCTGCCGCATGTATTTGCCCTAAGCACCAACTCCCCTTTTTGGGAAGGAAGGCTAACAGGTTACAAATCTTTCCGCACCAAAGTATTTGATAAGTTTCCACGCACCGGCATACCCGATGCATTTGACAGCATAGAAGCTTATGATAATTATGTAAAGCTGCTGATAAAAACCAATTGTATTGACAATGCGAAAAAAATATGGTGGGATTTAAGGGTGCACCCTTTCTTTAATACAGTAGAGTTCCGTATTTGCGATATACCACTAACCGTGGATGAAACAATTACTATTGCCGCCTTGTTCCAGGCGATATGCGCCAGGATATATATGCTGCGCAGCAAGAACCTGAACTTTATACAATACTCAAGGGCTTTGCTTAATGAAAATAAATGGCGGGCCAGCCGCTACGGTGTAGATGGCTACCTGATTGACTTTGGTAAAGAGGAAGAAGTAAACACCCGGGCTTTGATCTATGAATTACTTGATTTCCTCGACCCTGTTCTTGACCACCTTGGAAGCCGCCACCGCATTGCGTATGTAAACAAGATGCTTGAAAACGGAACTGGTGCCGACCGCCAGTTAGCGGTATTTGAAAAAACAAAGAATCTGACGGATGTAGCTAAGTATATACAGGGGCAGTATTTGGTGGGGGTGTAGAATATTGCTGGTATAAATTTCAATTGACTATCGGTAAAATTTGTACCAGAACCTACGCAAATACAAATATGTAGGTCATTCTTATGAAAGTTCTCGTTATTATAGGGGTTTTTGTATTCGCATCTTGTCGTACCACAAGTAAGGAGGCC
>JBGAQD010000010.1:0-112441 GCA_044220915.1 Chitinophagaceae bacterium | reverse complement strand
CTTCTTTACCGGCATTATCAATGGCAACAAAAGGAATCACCACATCCACATTACCTTCCACGGGGTCCACAGTAATAGCTTGTGTGGGGCCCGTACCATTGGTATAAGGTACGGTTACGCCACCGCCCGGCCAGGGGGTACAAGTGGAAGCCGGAGGACAGGTACCACCATTGATATAAATAACTCCGTTAATGGTAATGGTGTTGGCGTTTGCCGGGAAGGCCGTGATACGGATGTTATTCACAGTGCCTCCGTCATAGTCTTGTGTATTGGGAGTAACGCCAACATTATTGGTCTGGAATGCACCAGCCGGTACAGTTGCACTGTTGAAACCACCGGGGTTGCCCTGGTTGGCCTGCAGGTTGAACGCCGACTCTGGCGTACGCTGAATGCCAAAATCATTATTAGGATCATCAATGGCGCCAAAACGGGTGGCATCAGCAGCATTATAGGTACCGGTGTTTATATCACCGGTTGTATTGGTAAGACTGGGTGAGGTGGCTGACCATCCTGCAGGTAAAGACGCTGACGGAGGCGCAGTACCGGCCGTACCTGCTGTTGTACTAAGGACGACCTGCAGGTTAGCAAAAGAAGGCACATTGGTAAAGGAATAAGTTCCGTTTGCCGCCACCGGTACGGAGGCAATAACCAGGTTGGTAATGGGATCAACCAGTATTGCATTCAGCCCGCCGGCGTTGGTACCGGATTCACCGGCGGTGAAAATATTTGTCAGCGTATTGTTCGCACTGTTATTAATATCATTCCAGACAGTACCACTTACCGTGCTGCCAAATCGGATAGGTGTGGCATCGCCTTCGCCTGCTTCATCTGCCTTAAAGTTGGCTGTGCCTGTTTCCACCTGGGTTCCGTTATCACTATTATCGGTAACGGTTGTTCCGTCAAAAGCAGTACCGGTGGCAGTGGCAGTGTTGTTGTAGGTGGTGGTTCCGTTGGTGGCCACACCTGCCACATCAAATGTAATGTCAACCACGGCGAAGTTGCTGCCGGCAGTTATCGTTCCTGCGCCGCCATTCAGGTTAGCTCCGTTGTAAAAGGAACCGTACAGCGTTTTCGTTCCGTCAAACAGGTTATTCGCACCTGTACCGTTATAGCCGGCATTCAGTACCAGTGAAGCAGGGTTGCTTACGAATGCTGAACTTACATTACTTATGGTAAGTGAAGGGAAAGCGGTGGACAGATTTTCAACCGCCTGGAAATTTTTCAATATTGATGTGCCGATATTCTCCACCCGGATACGATAGGTAAGCCGGTAGCGGTTGTTGTAACCCAGCCACTGCACCGAAGTAAGCTGTTTGGCCGCACCTACCGAACTGATAATACTGGTGAGGTCGGCAAAGTTGGCGGAAGTGGGTGTGGCCAGACAATTTACCCTGAATGACCCAACCAGCGCACCCGTGGCAGGATTTACATTATAGCTGCCGTCTGAGCCATCACTGGAGCGGCTGCTGATCACCATGATGTTACTGTTGGTATAATCCCAGCTGATACCATATGTGCCGGGGCCCTGTGTGGTAAAATTGAAACCCACTCCTGTCGGAAGAATATTTCCTACTTCCACTGATGGAATAAGGGCCGTGCCAGTAATAGACTGGTAGTTGGGGATACGGATGATCTTTTTGCCGATGGTCATGTACATGGTATTATCCGGGGCCACTACCAGGTCGCCATATGTGGCACTGCCGAGCTGGGCAGCATAAAATGGTGTGGTGGTTGCATCGGAAGACGACCAGTAGTTTCCATCATTGTAAGGTGCAGGCATGGTACTGGCATACGCAGATGGACATTGAATATTACCAAGCACTGTAAAAGTATTGGTACTGGGATTGTAGCGGGTCAGCTTCACAGTATGTATGTCTATTCGCGGAGCGCTGGCTGATAATTGTATAACCAGCGCTGTAATCGTTCCGTATACATTACCATCCTGTCCTACCCCCATACGGAAAAACTCTCCTCCTGATATGGTGGAGATATTCGTGTTGGTGGCGGTTGCCCCGGTATTATTATATACGTTAAAAACGCTGGTGCCCGCCGTGGTACCTGCCTTTGAATAATACAATTTACCCTCAGTAGGGTCAAAGGCTGCGCCATATGGCAGGTTGTTATTACCCGCAGGTACACCATTGGTGGTGGCAATCGTAGAACCAAGACAACCCGTCGTGCCGTTCAGAAAACGGATTTCGTTGCCGGTTGCATTTGGGTTACCTGATAAAATGTTGAATGCTTTCCAGGATTGGGCTTCTGTGGCCAGGCTGATAAAACAAGCCAGGCATAAAGTAAAAATACTTCTCATGGACATTTGGATTTATATAGTTTAACAGATAATACAATTGTATTATCCCGCTGCAAAATAAATGCATTATGAAATTCTATTAAGAATAGATAGCTGATAAAAAATGCAGTTTACGTGATAACACCTATTCCTGAATGAGGAGTATTAGTATCTCTACGAAGGAGAAATACTTCACCAATCCTGTAAAACTTCACGCAAAGGTTTGCGTAAACGTAAGGTCAGCCGTGGAAAATTCGCAATAGATTTCAGCGATGGTATAGCAAATATTCTTTCAGCATAAATGCATCCGGATTCATTGCTGTGCTATATTTTTCCTTTTGCATTATTGCCTCCATTGATTCTGGCCAGGTTGCCTCTTTGCCTGTGGCAGCCATAACGGCAGCAGGAAATTTTACCGGATGTGCTGTTTCAAGGAATATTCCCTGGCATCCCGGATGTGAATGCAGGTATCTTTCCAAAGCGAGATAGCCAACAGCACCGTGAGGATCTGCCAGGTAATTCATTTCATGGTATAACCTGCTGATGGTGGTCTTTGTCTCTTCATCCGAAATGGTTTCGGCTGATAATTTTTGTATTACTGCATCATGATCATGCCTGAACAATTCCAGCACCCTGACGAAATTGCTCGGGTTACCAACATCCATTGCATTACTGAGGGTTGGTATCGCCTGTTTTGGCTGCAGCAACCCGGTAGCCAGATAATGACTGGCAATATCATTTACATTACAGGCAGCGATAAAATGCTTTACCGGTAATCCTGACTCCATCGCCAGCATACCGGCACATATATTTCCAAAGTTGCCGCTGGGTACAGCTATTACCGGCAGGTTTGTTTTATCCGTCCATTGTTTGTAAGCAAAGAAATAATAGAACTGCTGCGGCAGCCACCGGGCCACGTTGATGGAATTGGCTGAGGTTAAGAACAACCTGTTGCGTATATCTTCGTCTGCAAATGCTGCTTTCACCATCGCCTGGCAATCATCAAATGTACCGTTCACTTCCAATGCATGAATGTTGTTGCCATGCGTGGTCAGTTGTTTTTCCTGTACCGGGCTTACCTTTCCCGATGGGTATAGAATGACCACCTCCACTCCTTCCACATTATAAAAACCATCCGCCACGGCACCACCGGTATCGCCGGATGTTGCCACGAGTACGGTTACTTTCTTTCCGGCATCTTGTACAAAATGACCCAGGCAACGGCTCATAAACCTTGCCCCCACATCTTTAAAGGCCAGCGTTGGCCCGTGAAATAATTCAAGCGATGAAATTGTTGCATTCACTCTCACTAATGGGATTGGAAAGTTGACTGTTTCACAAACAATTTGAAAAAGCTTTTCTTCCGGAATTGTTTTGTCAACATAAGGCCTGATAATTTTGAAGCCAATTTCTTCGTTGGAGAAATCATCAATCCGCTCAATAAAACTTTTTTCAATCTGTGGAATGAACTCCGGGAAATACAGGCCCTTATCCGGTGCCTGCCCTTTAATGGTAGCTTCTTTAAAGTCAACTACCGGTGATTGCCTGTTGGTACTATAGTATTTCAACTCCCTTTTGATTTATAGTTGTTACATACGTATTATACTCTATTCCAATTCTGTTGTAAACATCTTTCATTACTAATTCAACAGCTGTAGCTGTTGCTTTATCCTTACACAGCATAAAAACAGATGGCCCGGAACCGGAAATACCCCCACCCAGAGCTCCGGCTTCTTTACATTTTACTTTCACTTCATCAAAGCCCGGGATGAGGATGCTGCGGATCGGTTCGATAATTACATCCTCTAACGAACGGCCAATCAGGTCATAATCATTCTTCATAAAGCCGGTCACCAACCCGGCGATATTTCCCCACTGCTTAATAGCATCTTTCAATAATATCTGCTGCCGCAATATCTGCCTCGCATCAGAAGTTCTTACTTCGATTTGAGGATGTACGACCGTAACAAATAGGTCAGGTGCGGGGATAGAAACAATGTCGAGCGGATGAATGGAACGAATTAAACTCACGCCGCCGAGAATACAGGGTGCGATATTATCAGCATGCTTTACTCCTGATGCCAGTTTCTCACCATTCATTGCAAACTGCACTACTTCATCATTGTTGAAGATATTTCCGAGCAAATGATTGGCGGCCACTGCAGCCCCGGCTGCACTGGCCGCACTGGAACCAATTCCACTGCCCGGTTTGATATGCTTTTCAATGGTTATTTCAAAACCAATTGCATTATTCATTTTTTCCATCACTGACAGCAACACCACTCCTGCTACATTTTTTTCTGGTTCTGTCGGCAAATTGAAATTATCCTTGTTGTGAATAACAACTTTGGGTTCGTTCAGAAGTATAAGTTCCATCACATCATAGGGCTCACTCAAGGCCATGCCAAGTATGTCAAACCCGCAAACAAGGTTGGCTACTGTGCCAGGGCTATGTACAATTACTTTTTTCATACTAAACTTTTGAAGCCCGGATGATGTCAGCAAATACACCGCTGGCAGTTACCTCTGCCCCGGCACCGGCACCCTTTACTACCAACGGTTGCTCTTTATACCTGTCCGTGTAGAATAAAACCACATTATCCTTTCCGTATAAATGGTAAAGGTCATGCTTCGGGTCGATATGTTGTAATCCCACTGATGCCTTCCCATCATCATACGACGCAACAAATTTTAACTTGCAACCGGCTGTATTTGCCTTATCCAGCAATTGTTTGAAATGTACTTCCTCTTTTCCCATTTCCCGGTAAAAATCCTCAACAGTTCCCTGCATGCAACTGGCTGGCATAAAAGAGTTGTTGGTGATATCATCCATTTCAATTCGCTGGCCAGCTTCTCTTGCCAGGATCATGATTTTTCTCATTACATCTGTTCCACCAAGATCAAGACGGGGGTCTGGCTCTGTGTAACCTTCCTCCTGTGCTTGTTTCACCACATCGGCGAACAAACGACTACCATCATAATTATTAAAAACAAAATTGAGAGTGCCGCTTAATACTGCCTGTATCTTATGAACCCTGTCTCCGCTATGCACCAGATCATTTAATGTTGCTATCACCGGTAGCCCGGCTCCCACATTTGTTTCGAACAGGAACTGGCTATTGAATTCCCTTGCAAGGTCTTTCAGCTTCTTATAATTCTTATAAGCTGAGGACGCAGCTACTTTATTACAAGCTACAACCGCAATACTTTTCTCTAACAGAAGGCCATAAACTGTTGCGACTGTCTCATTTGCTGTCATGTCAACAAAAATGGAATTACGCAGGTTACGGCTGATAATCTCCTCCACAAATTGTTGGAGGTCGGCCGTTTCTGCTGCTGCGAGTTTTTCTTTCCAGCTTTCTAAACTGATTCCCTCTTCATCTATCAGCATTTTGCGGCTGTTACTCAATCCAATTACTCTTACCTGCAAATGCATTTGCTCTTGTAAAAAATTTAATTGCTTTTTTAACTGTTCCAGCAATTTTGCGCCAACATTTCCTGTTCCCGTTATAAACAAATTTACCTGCTTATAAGTAGTTTCAAAAAACTCTTCATGCAAAACGTTGATGGCTTTCCGGACATCTTTGGTGGCTATTACAGAAGATATATTTTTTTCAGAAGAGCCTTGAGCAATTGCCCTGATATTAACCCCATTCCTTCCCATGGCACTGAACATACGACCACTCACACCAGTATGATTTTTCATACTCTCCCCAACAAGTGCAACAATGGAAAGACCAGTTTCAATTTTCAAAGGTTCCACCTTCTGCAACGCAATTTCGTTGGCAAAAGCCTCATCAACGGCATGCTTGGCTTTATCTGCTAATCCTGAGTCTATACCTACACAAATTGAATGTTCCGAGGAACTTTGTGTTATCAGAATTACATTGATCTTTTCGCTGCTTAATGCTTCAAACAATCGTTTTGAAAAACCAGGAATGCCAATCATCCCGCTACCTTCCAGGCTGATGAGGGCAATATTGTTAATGCTTGAAATACCACGAACAATATTACCATTTCCATGGGCAACTGATTCAATCAATGTACCGACGTCGGCTGGTGCAAAAGTATTTTTAATCCATACCGGGATTCCCTTACTCATCACAGGCTGAATAGTTGGCGGATAAATGACTTTAGCTCCAAAATGCGATAACTCCATTGCTTCCTGGTAAGAGATGTTAGGTATAATCCGGGCATTACTGGTGAGCCGTGGGTCAGCAGTCATCATCCCACTTACATCGGTCCATATCTCCAGCAGTTTTGCATCTACAGCAGATGCAATGATCGCCGCTGTGTAATCTGAACCACCTCTTCCTAATGTTGTGGTGATACCATTCTTATCTGTTGCAATAAATCCCGGAAGAATAAATAAGGAAGATGTTTCGGCAGAAAAAAAATCACCCACTTTTTTATCTGTTACTGAAAAATCAACTTCTGCAGCTGTGAAATCAGAGTTTGTAACGATCAGCTCTCTTGAATCTTTCCAGGCAGCTACAATGCCATCGGCATTAAACTTTGCTGCAATAATCTGTGATGAAAGCCACTCTCCATAACTACCTATCCTGTCCTTTGAACGGGCTGTCAATTCCCGTAGCAGAAATATCCCGTTGCAAATATCCTCGATCTCGTTACATGATTTTTTTACCAAACTCAACAACTGGCTTTGTTGTGCAACAGGTATCAATAGCTTCACCGCATCAAAATGGCGCTGCTCAATTGTTGCGAGTTTGTCTTTATATGACTCATTACCTTCGGCTGCTAAAGCTGCAGCACCCAGCAAGAGATCTGTTATTCCTCCTAAGGCCGATACTACTACAACTGTTTTATCTTTCTTTACAGTCTCTTTTACTATCCCAACAACTTTATTGATGTTTTCGGCATTGGCAACCGATGTACCCCCGAATTTTAATACCTGCATGACTTCTGATTTGAATGATGAAACGGATTAGAAATAATAGAAAGCCTTTCGACTTCTTATAGCAAACTGCCCATGTATTGATATGAAAATATACAACCCTTAACGGGTTGTTGTGGTTGTAGTTGTTGTAATGGCATTCATTACAACAGAAGGAACAATATGTGAGTAGTTATTTATCACCTTAATTGTCAGGAGCACAATATAAACAGAAATTGGTAAAAAGCAAATCATTTGACAACAGAATCAGCTGCTTTTTTTACGCTGCCATGTTTCAGCAGCAGTTCTTTGGCTTTTTCATAATCTTTCAACTTTACTCTTTCCATCAGCATTTTTGTACCCCTGTCCACCAACTTATCGTTCGTTAGTTGCATATTCACCATCTTATTATCTTCCACCCGGCCGAGTTGTATCATCACAGTTGTTGATATCATGTTCAGCACCAGTTTTTGCGCTGTGCCACTTTTCATTCTTGTACTTCCTGTAACAAACTCAGGCCCCACCACTACTTCAATCGGGAAATCAGCAGCTCCACTCACCGGCGATTCAGGATTACAGGAAATACTCCCTGTAACGATCCCCCTTTTCCTGCATTCTTCCAATGCACCAATTACATAAGGTGTAGTGCCGCTAGCTGCGATGCCTATTACCACATCTTTATCACTCACATTATACTCCTGAAGGTCTTTCCAACCCTGCTCTTTGTCGTCTTCTGCAAATTCAACAGCAGTTGTAATTGCTTTTTCACCACCGGCAATTATTCCTATTACAAGACCGTATGGAACTCCATATGTGGGTGGGCATTCGCTGGCATCCACAATTCCCAATCGTCCGCTGGTGCCGGCGCCGATGTAAAACATTCTTCCGCCCATCAGCATTTTATCAGCGGCTGCTTCGGCCAGTTTTTCAATTTGGGGAATTGCTTTTTCAACAGCTGCGGGTACTGTATTATCTTCCTTGTTAATGTTTGTTATTAATTCTAATACCGTCATTTTTTCTAAATGGCGGTGATTACTTGGCTGTTCTGTTATTTTTTCAAATGCCATACTTCTTTCTTTTAACTGTGATATGCCACTAACCCTTCCATCGGGTTTTTCATCACTTTGCCCAATTCAAATTCGTAGCTGTCACAAAGTTGCTGTAATACATCTCTAAAACCAAATGCCACACTTCCTGCAAAATGAATAGGCAATGTCCATGTTTCCCTGTATTTGCATAAATGGTTAAAGAAAAAATCGTTTAAGCCATCTTCAATAATATTTTCAATCATGTAATGGCCCCGGTTATCAGCTAAAAATTTAGCGAAACTGGCAAGGTAACGGTTGGGCATTGGTTTCTTATATACGTTCTCCAGAATTTCTGTGGTATTCGTGGTGTAAGTAAGGTCAAACCGACCTCTTAATTCATCGTCAAATGTGCCGTACAGATAATATTGGATTACTTTTTTACCCAAATAGGCGCCACTACCTTCATCTCCCAATACATAACCAAGGCCAGGGCTGTTTTTTACAATTTTCTTCCCGTCATAATAACAGGAATTGGAGCCGGTTCCTAAAATACAGGCCACTCCTTTTTGCCTTCCGCATAATGCTCTTGCCGCTGCCATCAGGTCATGGGTAACATCCACTTTTGCACCGGCAAATACTTTGCTGACAGCTTTTTTTACAGATTTTGCATTCACAGGATTTGCACAACCGGTTCCGTAATAATAGACTTCATCAACCTCTGTGTTTTTCAGTTTTGGTTTCAGTTCTTTTACTAACAGATCGGTAATCTGTTCGGTATTGAGGAAATAAGGGCTGATGCCCTGTGTAAAAACCGTCTTCTTTTTCCCATTATTAACCAGGCACCATTCAGCTTTTGTTGCCCCACTGTCAGCAATCAGTTTTACAACCGGCATAAAGAATTGTTGATTTGGATTGGCGCAACTTCCTGTTCCGCTCAAATCCAGTATTTTGCGTCAAATTACACAATTACGGATTATGATGGGGAATAAAAAATTACAGGTCTGGCTGCCGTTGCTTTTTTCAATAGTAATGATTGCGGGGATGCTTTTGGGTTACAAGTTGGGAAGCCAAAGTGGCAATACAAAAGGCTTTTTCGCTTCAAACAACCGTAATACGTTGCAAGAAGCCATTGACCTGATCAAAATGAGGTATGTGGACTCTGTTGATTTAGATTCGCTGGAAGGAATAGCCATCCAGGAAATGATGAATGAGCTTGATCCTCATTCTGTTTACCTGCCCCCGGTTGATTTAAAAGCTGCTAATGAAGACCTCGCAGGTAATTTTGAAGGCATAGGGGTAGAGTTTAATATTTTCAGCGATACGGTCAATGTAGTGTATGTTATTCCGGACGGCCCCAGTGATAAGGCTGGTTTGCAGATAGGCGATAAAATTCTAGCTGTAAACGACATTCCACTAACAAAAAAAATTGCAGATGCAGATAGTATCAAAAAGTACATCCGGGGTGAAAGAGGCTCCAAAGCAGTATTGCAAATATTAAGAGGAAATCAAGCACAAAGTATTACAATTACAAGAGGTACCATTCCCGTTCCGTCTGTTGATGCGGCATATATGGTTGACAAGACCACCGGCTATATCAAACTAAATAAATTCACCGACAATAGCTATGAAGAATTTATGCAGGCGATGGAAACCCTGCAAAAGCAGGGTTTGAAAAGCCTGATCTACGATTTACGGGGAAATGGAGGTGGTTTTATGAATGAAGCCGTAGAAATGGCAGATGAATTTTTAGATGGCGATAAACTGATCGTTTATACCCAAGGTGTAAACAGTAAGAAAAGAGAATACAGATGCAAAAGACCCGGCCTGTTTGAAAAAGGTAAACTCATCATACTTGTTGATGAGTTATCTGCCAGTGCCAGCGAAGTACTGGCCGGCGCCTTACAAGATTGGTGCAGGGCAACCATCATTGGCCGCAGAACTTTTGGAAAAGGATTAGTACAGGAACAATATCCGCTAAGTGACGGAGCAGCTATTCGTCTTACCATTGCCAGGTATTATACTCCTTTAGGCCGCAGCATTCAGCGTTCTTACGAAAAGGGAAAGAAAGTATATATGGATGAAATGTGGGAAAGATATGAAAGCGGCGAAATGATATCGGTGGATTCACTAAAAAATCATAATGGCGGACAAAAATTCACTACCACTTGCAAAGACACCCTGTATGGCGGAGATGGCATAACTCCTACAGTTTTTGTGCCGGTTGATACAAGTAACAGCCAACAAAAAATACTGCGGCTATTAAGTGAGGGAAAATTCAGTAATTACGTTTACAACTATTACCTGCAACATAAACAACAAGTGGAGCAATATGGCACTGCTTCAGACTATGCCAGCCGTTTTGATGCCGCAGATGTACTGAATACTATCATCAATGCCGCACCCGACTCATTGAAACTAAAGACTATTTCCGCAAAGGAGAGAGCATTACTGCAACAAAGGTTAAAAGCTTTGCTGGCAAGATATAAATGGAGAAATGAAGGACTTTACCAGGTACTGAATACAGAGGATAATACATTCAAAAAAGCATTAGAAGAAGTGAAAAAATAAAAGCAATTCCGGTTTTCCGGAACTGCTTTGTGATAAGGAGTGTGCTATATGTATGTTATACTTTGTCTTTATTGTCATCCCACCATTTCTTCTCCATTTTATAGGAACCAAACAATCCAATGCCTCCGCCAATGGCAATTAGTGAAAAATAGATAGGAACATTTCTTCCGCCATGATCATATGGCCGTATGTTTAAAACATAATTGTCAAGTAAATAAGCGGTAAAGAGTCCTAAGCCAGCCCCAATCAGTAATAGTGCCCATTTCAGGTTTTTATACGGAGCCGGCCGGTTGGCAAACTCTTTGGGGTTCATTCCTTTTTCGATCATTGCCAGGTTCTGGCGGGTTTTCAGGTAGTAAATACCAAACACCATGGCAAATCCACCTGCAAACATGGTAACGGGTACTATTGCTTCTGCTCCATTCATAATTGTAATTTTTATTTTTAAGTAATTTTTTCTCTGCTGTTTCTTTAAGACTCCTGTTTTTTCAACCAGGTTACAGGTTCTGAAAAATTGTAGGAAACAGCTACAAAAACTATGACTACAGCCGGCCAAATAAGGTTACAGCCCAAAAAAGCCCTGATTTCTGCACTTATACCTGATTATATGCAGGGAAAAATAAACGTAACTTGTATTGTAACCTAACTAATTATCATGTAGTCTCATAAAACAGAATGTCAACCGGACTGAATGATAATGAAATCATTAGCCAAGTGCTAAGTGGTAACCACCAGGCTTATGCCGGGCTGGTACACCGTTACCAAAACTATGTTTTTACCCTCACCCTCAGAATTGTAAAAAACAGGGAGGATGCGGAAGAGGTTGCACAAGATGTGTTTGTAAAGGCTTATAAATACCTGGCTGACTTTAAAGGAGCTTCGAAATTCACAACATGGCTTTATACAATCGTAAATAATACCTGCATCAGCTTTTTGAGGAAAAAGAAATTGGAAATTCACTCATTAGATAACGAAAAAGTATTTGAAGCCGCAGACAGCCAGGACTCAGGAATGAAGGCTAATATGATTGAGCAAAAATCGAAATTAGCTATGGTAAATGAAGCCATTGGCTTACTGAATCCAGATGATGCGCAAATCATCACCCTGTTTTATAAAGCAGAACAGTCGCTGGAAGAAACTGCACAAATTTTGGGTATTGAAGTAAATGCAGCCAAGGTCAGGCTGCACAGGGCCAGGACAAGGTTAAAAGACAAAATGGAAATCCATTTTGCAGAAGAAGTAAAAAATTTGAATTGATTTAAAATACAGTTGTATGAATACACAACATAACATAGAGGAACGTCTCTGGAATTTCATAGATGGCACCGTTTCCATCGATGAAAGAACAGTGATTGAGCAGCTGTTACAAAACAATGCTGAATGGAAAGCAAAGTACAATGAGTTACTGAAAATAAATGATTTATTAAAATCATCCGAGCTGGAAGCTCCTTCCATGCGGTTCAGCAAAAATGTAATGGAAGAAATTTCGAAATTACAGATTGCACCCGCCACCAAATCCTATATTAATAAAAAGATCATTTGGGGAATTGGCTTTTTCTTTATCGCCATGTTTGTAGGCTTCCTTATTTACGGTTTTGGGCAGATGACTTTTACAGGAGGTGAGGAAAGCAATATATCAAAAAATATAGGTAAGCTTGATTTTACTAAATTCTTCAGCAACGCCTGGGTAAATGCTTTTATGATGATCAATGTAGTGATTGGATTGTTTTTGTTAGATAATTATTTAAATATTAAAAAAAAGAAATTCAGAAGAGAAGCTTGATGATATAGTATCATTAAGTCCGGTCAAAGCCTTTCTGCTTTCAGAAAGGCTTTTTGTCTTTGCACTAATCCTAAAAACTTACCTTTGCGCCAGAAAATGCTTGTTATGGACATTAAGAACAATATTCTAGAGACGATAGGGAACACACCGCTTATCAGGCTTAATAAGATCACTAAAGATCTTCCCTGCACTGTACTGGCCAAAGTAGATTATTTCAATCCAGGTAACTCTATTAAAGACCGCATGGCCCTGAAGATGGTGGAAGTGGCTGAAAAGGAAGGCAAGCTGAAACCCGGTGGTACCATCATTGAAGGAACAAGTGGTAATACTGGAATGGGATTGGCTTTAGCAGCTGTAGTAAAAGGTTACAAATGCATTTTTGTTACTACAGACAAACAATCGAAAGAAAAGGCTGATATCTTAAAAGCAGTTGGTGCAGAAGTAATTGTTTGCCCTACGAATGTGATGCCGGAAGATCCGAGAAGCTATTACAGCGTAGCTGCAAGATTGGCAAAAGAAGTGCCCAACTCCTACCACATGAATCAGTATGATAACCTGGCTAACCGTCTGGCACACTATGAAACTACCGGCCCTGAGATATGGAATCAGACGGATGGAAAGATCACTCACCTGGTTTGTACAGCTGGTACTGGTGGTACCATCGTTGGTACAGCAAAATACCTGAAAGAAAAAAATCCCAACATACAAGTTTGGGCCATTGATGTGTATGGCTCATTACTTACCAAATATTTTCGTACCGGCGAAATAGATATGAACGAAGTACATCCTTATATCAGCGAAGGTTTCGGAGAGGATTTTGTGCCGAAGAATTATGATATGAGTGTTATTGACCACTTTGAACAGGTAACGGATAAAGATGGTGCGGTGATGGCAAGAAAGCTTGCCAAGGAAGAAGGACTGTTTTGTGGATATAGTGCCGGCAGCTGCATACAGGGTTTGATGCAATTAAAAGACCGTTTGAAAAAAGACGATATGGTTGTCTGCATTTTTCATGACCACGGAAGCCGTTACGTTGGTAAAATTTATAATGACCAATGGATGATTGAAAGAGGTTTTCTTGATGTAAAAACATTCCGTGATGTGGTAAGTGCAAGAGGAACCAAACGTTTGATAACTATTGAGCCTTCACAAACTGTGCTGGAAGCGGTTGAACTAATGAAGAAATATGATATTGAACAAATACCCGTTATAAATGGTAATGGTCCGCTTGGCGCTATCAGCGAAGGCGGTTTATTTCAGAAAATATTTGATAACCCTGAAATAAAGAATTCCAGAGTACAGGAAGTGCTGGAGCCTTCCTTCCCTGTTGTCTCTTTTGATACACCGGTAGAGAAACTCAGTCATCTTATCAACAAAGAAAATGGTGCTGTGCTGGCAAAAGATGAAGCTGGTAATTATCATATCGTAACCAAGTACGATGTGATACAATCACTCGGTAACTAAGCACAATAAAGTCCAAAGTTGACTTTAAACAAGGCCGGCATCGTTTGCGGAGCCTTTTTCCCGTAAATCTACGTTTCAGGCAATGTGTATTTCCGCAAGCACATAATGGCTGGTTTACTATAAATGTGGTAAATACCGTCGTAAAAAAATAGGGTTGTTTTGCTCTATAATGTTAACGAACTGCCTATTATTTTTGTCTTCCAATCATCCAATATCTAAAGAAACAAACCGAAACCAATTCCTAGGAAAACCAGCTAAAATCCAAAGTCCATTTAGAAAAACCGTCCTAAAGTCCAAAAGAGATCCTTGAAAACCGACCAAGTGTCACCGTGTCCAAATCCAATGAAAAGATTCAAAGTCCGGAACCCTCCTGCTAAAGAAATTTAGCAGGAGGCGCGGTGAACATCGCCACTACACATTCTTACAAATTCTCAACACAGTTTATTGATTTCTTAATTTGCAGCAAATTCCTGCATGCCTGCTTTTATTGACCAGACCGGGAAAAGCGTTTCAATAATAAATGTTCCCAAACGTATTATTTCTCTTGTTCCATCTCAAACTGAGCTTTTGTTTGACATGGGATTGAACAATGAAGTGGTTGGTATCACAAAGTTTTGCATCCATCCAGATCATTGGTTCCGGAGCAAAACAAGAGTCGGTGGCACGAAACAGGTAAATATAGAGATCATACATTCATTAAAACCCGATCTCATTATTGCCAACAAAGAGGAAAACATCAAAAAGCAAATAGACGAGCTGGGAAAATATTACCCAGTTTGGGTAAGTGACGTTAATAACCTGGAAGATGCATACCTGATGATTGGACAAATCGGGATTATAACCAGAAAAGAAAAAGCAGCAGAGGATATTGTCACCGGAATCAGGCAAGTCTTCAGCCAGCTAAATACTAAAGACAGTAAGATTAAAACCACTTATCTCATCTGGCAAAACCCATATATGACCGTTGGTAGCGATACATTCATTCATTCAATGATGGAGTATGCGGGTTTTGAGAACATATTCAGACATAAAACAAGATACCCGGAGGTGAAAATTCCTGAAATCAGGAAACTGGGTTGTGAACTACTGCTGCTTTCATCAGAGCCCTACCCGTTTAAACAAAAACATATTGAGCAAATGCAAGCTCAATTACCTGGCACAAAGATCATACTGGCAGATGGTGAAATGTTTAGCTGGTATGGTAGCCGCTTATTGAAAGCTCCCGGATATTTTAAGGATTTGTGGCAACAGATAAAATAATCGACCTTAGAAACTGATTCACTATTCAAGAGATGAGTTTTACAGAAAATAAAAATGACAGGGAAACCAACGAAGGAGACAAACCTTCCCGCAAAAAACCAATGTACCCGGTCAATAGTGCTTTGCGCAGCTACCTCAAACTGCATGGCCGTGAAGTGAAACTGCCAGTAACTTATAAAAACCTGCTAAATTATACCTGGTCAACTCCGATAAAAGATAAAAATGGAAAAGACAGTCTATGGGAAAAACTTTCTTATGACAGCCGCGACTGGGACTATATCCGGGAAGGACTGGTAAAGATCTATGCTATTTTAAAAACAGAGGGTGATTTCAGCTTCACTAGTCACCTGGATGTGGCAAGAGTCGATTACTGCACATTTGGCAACTCTAACCCTTTTCGTATCCGGATTGTCAACAAATTCAATGACAATTACGATCATTACTACATCAAGATTGCAGATGCATCAAGAATTTACGGGTTGGAATTAGAACACATTCTCTCTCCCAATCATATTACTTTCTTTACCGACAAGGATACATTAGTCGAAGAACATATCCCCGGTATTCCCGGCGATATTTTCATACAGCAAATGATGAACACTCCTGAAACAAATAAAATACGGCTGGCAAAAGAGTTTGTCAAATTCAATGAACGGTGCTTTGTACGGCTGCTGGGCGATATGCGCAGTTATAATTTTGTAATTGGTATAACTCCTGACATTGAGGATTACCAGTACCGTATCCGATGTATTGATTTTGACCAGCAATCCTATGAAGGAAGAAAAAATTTGTACCTGCCGCAGTTTTTCAAAGAGAACTACCCTTTTGTAGAACTCTGCCTCTCCCATCTTGACAAAAAATCAATAGAACAATACCAGTTTGAAGAAAGAACGATGATCACATTCCGGCTGGTTTCCTCCCGTTACCGTATCAAACTATTACTGGATATTATGAGGAAAGACGAAATATCCACGCCGGCAAAAGTTGAACAATTAAAAAATGAGTTGAACAGTAATTTCAAGACAACTGCTTTTAAGAAATGTAAATCGATGGGTGATATTGTAAAAACTCAATTGAAACAAACCTTGCAAAAAAACCTTCTGCTGGTACAGAAGAATCTAGGCAAACCCAACCATTAAAGTTATACACTCTAACACCTGTTCGTAATACAGGATAAATAAATCCTCTATATTAGCGGTGCTATTAACATTGCCTGCCTTCGAAAGTATTTGCCACTTAAAATCAATTACCACTTAATGAAAAAGTACAGAGCCGGTGTGCTGTTCGGTGATGAACTGGAAGCACTCTACAAAGATGCTAAAGACAACCAATTTGCCCTGCCAGCAGTTAACACAATTGGCACCAACACCATCAATGCCACATTAGAAACAGCTGCAAAAGTCAATTCACCTGTTATCATTCAGTTCTCTAATGGTGGTGCACAATTCATTGCAGGAAAGGGAATGCCGAACGATAACTTACAGGGGAATATCTCTGGCGGCATATCAGGAGCCCTCCACATTCATAATGTAGCAAAGTATTATGGTGTGCCGGTTGTTCTTCATACAGACCATGCTGCGAAAAAATGGCTGCCGTGGATCAGCGGATTGATCGATGCAGGAGAACAATATTTTAAAGAAAAAGGCCAGCCTCTTTTCAGTTCCCATATGCTTGACCTGAGTGAGGAACCAATAGAGGAGAACATTCATACCTCAGTTGAATTTTACAAAAGAATGCATCCGCTGGGGATGAGTATTGAAATTGAACTCGGTGTTACCGGTGGTGAAGAAGATGGAGTTGATAACAGCGATGTCGAAAATTCAAAACTCTATACACAACCTGAAGATGTGGCTTATGCCTATAAAGAATTGAGTAAGGTTGGGAACCTGTTTACAGTTGCTGCAGCTTTTGGAAATGTCCATGGTGTGTATAAGCCGGGCAACGTTGAACTGCGCCCTGTCATCCTGAACAACAGCCAGGTATATATCGAACAGGAACTGAAAACCGGTCCGAAACCTGTTTATTTTGTTTTCCATGGCGGCAGTGGTTCGCCTCAGCACCAGATCAGAGAAGCTATCGGTTACGGTGCTATCAAAATGAACATTGATACAGATTTACAATGGGCTTTCTGGGAGGGTGTATTAAATAATTATAAAAAGAATGAAGGTTACCTGCAGGGCCAGCTTGGGAATCCCGAAGGAGATGATAAACCAAACAAAAAATACTACGACCCAAGGGTATGGCTTCGCAAAGGCGAAGAAGCCTTTATCAAACGCCTTGAAGTGGCTTTTGAAGACCTGAATTGCATCAACCGCAACGGTTAAATTAGCTAAGCTCTTAAATTTAAATCCTGCCTCCAGGCAGGATTTTTTATGCACATCCCTATCTTTGCCGAACAGTTGTTAGTAGCAACTCAAACTTAACTTCAACGATAAAATACTGCATGTCATGGCTTCAAAAAAACTAACTGAACTTCTCGGCGACAAGGCCGAGTATTTACTTAATCACCAGTCAAAAACAATTTCAAAAGACCAGCTGCACCTGCCCGGCTCAGATTTTGTTGACCGCATCTGGTCGAATAGTGACAGAAACCCGCAGGTACTGAGAAACCTGCAGAATATGTATAATAATGGGAGATTAGCCAACACAGGCTATCTATCTATCCTGCCGGTTGACCAGGGGATCGAACACAGTGGCGGCGCCTCTTTTGCCAAAAACCCTATTTACTTCGATCCGGAAAATATTCTCAAACTGGCCATTGAAGGAGGTTGCAACGCAGTGGCCACCACATATGGCGGACTGGGCTTCCTGTCAAGAAAGTATGCCCATAAAATTCCTTTTATTGTAAAAGTGAATCACAACGAATTTCTTACTTACCCAAATAAATTCGACCAGATCATGTTCGCTTCCATCAAACAAAGCTGGAATCTTGGTGCAGCTGCAGTTGGTGCCACTATTTATTTCGGCAGTGATGAGTCAGCAAGGCAAATTCAGGAAGTAAGCAAAGCTTTTGAAATGGCACATGAATTGGGTATGGCTACTATTCTCTGGTGCTATCTCCGTAACCCTGCTTTCAAAACAAAAGAGAAAGATTTCCATGTATCAGCTGACCTTACAGGGCAGGCAAATCACCTAGGCGTTACGATTGAAGCCGATATTATAAAACAAAAATTGCCAGAAAACAATGGTGGTTATTTGGCATTGAATACCAAAGAATCTGCTTACGGTAAAAATGATAAACGTATTTATGATGAGCTAACCACTGATCACCCGATTGATCTTTGCCGTTACCAGGTAGCCAATTGTTATATGGGCCGGGCAGGATTAATTAACTCTGGTGGTGCTTCTTCAGGTGCAAGTGATATGGCTGAAGCGGTAACTACTGCTGTCGTGAATAAAAGAGCAGGGGGCATGGGATTGATATCCGGCCGCAAGGCCTTCCAACGACCAATGAAAGAAGGTGTGGAAATTCTAAATGCAATACAGGATGTTTACCTGGATAAAGATGTGACGATAGCATAGATATTTAATAAAAGAATCTGTTTGAACCCGGGTAAATCCGGGTTCTTTTTTATTTCACTTTAAAGACAGATAAGTACACTCATAAAACCTATCCGTATTTTTGGAAAAAATTGCCTGATGATTTCCTACAACCCAAAAGACTGGTTCACCTTCATCTTTAAATTTCATAAGGCAGACACCTTTCGCCAATTATTACCGTTAATTTTTGGAATTTGCATCTATTCAGGTATTATCGCCTGGGCAGAACTGGAATATTGGAAACTATCGGAAAAAAGCTATGTCAGGAATATTCCGGTCATGCATACATTACTTGGCTTTGCCATTTCAATGCTGCTTGTTTTTCGTACGAATACAGCATATGACAGGTGGTGGGAAGGCCGGAAACTCTGGGGCAGCCTGGTCAATAACAGCCGGAATTTTGCCATGAAACTGAATGCGATACTACCAGCAGAAGAAAAAGGTCAGCGGACTTTCTTCAGAAAAATAATACCAGCTTATGCCTATGCATTACACAATCATTTGCATAAAGAAAAAACCCGGATTGAATTATTTGAAGAGGAAGAGCATAAGCACATTTTTCAAAGTATTGATCACTCAAAGCATGTGCCTAATCAAACAGCGATGCTGATGTACCAGCATATACAGCAACTGTACAATGAGAAAAAAATAACAGGCGAACAACTGCTTTTCCTGAACGCTGAACTGCAATCATTTACTGATATCTGTGGTGCCTGCGAAAGAATTAAAAATACACCTATCCCCTTTTCATATAGCGTCTTCATTAAGAAATTTATCTTCTTTTATATTATGACGCTGCCTTTTGGCTATGTATTCCAGCTAGGCTTTTATGTTGTACCGGTGGTAGCTTTTATCTTTTATGTACTGGCCAGCCTTGAATTGATCGCTGAAGAAATTGAAGACCCATTCGGTGGCGACCAAAACGATGTCCCTACGGAAGTACTGGCGCAAAACATACACCGCCATGTAGCGGAAATACTCTGAGGTTTTATACCTAAAATAACATTGGAGGCAACTATATTAAACTTTTTTCGTTTATTTATATCGAAGACCTGCAAATAAACAAAAACGCCACTATGAATAAGGCTTTCGCAATAGTACTGACCCTGACTTTATCTGTATTTATCACCATCTCCTGTAGTAAAGATAATGGTGGTGGCAGTACTTCTGTTGATTGCAGTACAGTTACCAACAAAGCTTTTGCAGCAGATGTTAATCCAATCATACAGTCTTCCTGTAATATAGCTGGTTGTCATGCTGCCGGTAGTTTTAACGGTCCTGGTGCACTGACTAATTATGCCCAGATTTCTGCCGCGGCTTCGTCTATCAAAACAGCTGTATCGTCAGGCAGAATGCCCCAGGGCAGCAGCCTTTCTGCCTCTCAAAAGAATTCCATTATTTGCTGGGTAAATGGCGGTGCACCCAATAATTAAATGTAATTCCCTTTCGAAGAAAACCGCCTGTTAGTTCCCTTCTTTCTCAATATATTTATAGCTTAAACAGCTATTATGAGAAAAAGTACTTTGGCCATTCTTTTCTTACTTTTTTCTGCATCAATTTTTGCACAGCAAAAGCTTGATAAGCTAACCGTTGAAAAAATTATGCGGGATCCAAAATGGATGGGCACCTCACCTTCTGGTACCTTCTGGAGCATCGACGGAACAACACTTTATTTTCTCTGGAATCCGGATAAAGGGCCAAATGATTCCATCTGGTATATAACTACGACAAATAAAACACCCGTAAAAGCTACTGCAGCTCAGAAACAGGCAATGGCAACTGAAAGCAATTACAATTATAATGATTTGAGAACAGCTTATGTATTTGCCAAAGACGGGGATGTTATTTATAAGGAGCTAAAAACAGGAAGAACAAAACGTATTACTCAAACAGTAGACCTGGAATCAAACCCGCAGTTTTCATTTAATGAAACAAAGATCGTTTATACCCGCAGCCAGAATTTATATGCATGGGATATAGCAAGCGGCGAAACCTTGCAATTAACAAATGTAAAAACCGGTGATGCTGCCTCCACTCCGCCTGCGGGTGGTTTCCAGGGAAGAAGTGGCGGAAATAATCCGCCTGTGGCGGCGGGCAACCAGCAAGAACAATGGTTGAAGAATGATCAGCTGAAATATTTTCAGGTGCTGAAAGAAAGAAAAGATAAAAAAGACAAGGCAGATGCTTACACAAAGTCATTACCGAAAATAAAAGAACTAAGAAGTATAAGTATAGAAGATAAAGCGATCCAGGGACTTGGCATCAGTCCTGATGGCAGATTCGTAAGCTACAGACTTTTCAAAGCAGCAGCTGCGGCAAATGCTAAAACAACCATTGTTCCAAGCTATGTAACTGAGACCGGTTTTACAACTGACATACCCGGAAGAACAAAAGTGGGTGCACAACAGGGAACAACTGAGTTTTTCGTTTATGACCGTGAAAAAGATACAGTATTAGCTTTTAAAGCTGATTCAATTCCCGGCATACAAGATCTGCCGGATTATGTAAGAGATTATCCAAAACAGTTGGAAGAAAGAAAAAAGAAAGCTGCTAACCGGGCAGTTAGCTTCAATAGTCTTTTGTGGTCGCCAAAGGGAACAAATGCTGTATTAGAAATTCGTTCGCAGGACAATAAGGACCGATGGCTAATGTTGCTGGATACTGCAAACGGAAAACTAAAATTACTCGACCGGCAACGGGATGAAGCTTGGATTAGCGGGCCGGGAACAGGTGGCTTTGGTGGCGGAAATACCGGATGGATAGATGACAATATTTTCTGGTATCGTTCTGAAACTACCGGCTATTCACATCTGTACTCATTCAATACTGCAACCGGAGAAAAGAAAGCACTAACCTCTGGAAAATATGAAGTGCAGCAGGCTCAGCTATCACGGGATAAAAAATATTTTTATCTCACCACTAATGAGGTTCATCCCGGAGAACAACATTTTTATCGTCTTTCGATTGCCGATGGCAAAAAAGAAAAGATAACAACAATGACGGGTGCTAACCAGGTTACTGTTTCACCAGATGAAAAATATTTAGCAGTACTTTACTCCTACTCTACCAAACCCTGGGAATTGTATTTGCAGGAAAATAAGATTGGCGGTAAGATTGAGCAAATAACCAATAAATCACAGAGTGAGGAATTTAAATCCTACTCCTGGAAAGACCCCGAAGTAATTACATTCCCCGCAAGTGATGGTGCACAAGTGTATGCAAGGTTGTACAAACCGGCTAATCCGCATCCAAACAAACCGGCAGTATTATTTGTGCATGGGGCAGGTTACCTGCAAAATGCTCATAAATGGTGGAGTAGTTATTTCCGGGAATATATGTTCAATAATCTACTGGCAGATAACGGATATTATGTAATGGATATTGATTATCGTGGCAGTGCGGGGTATGGCAGAGATTGGAGAACCGGGATCTACCGTCACATGGGTGGCAAGGATCTTAGCGACCATGTTGATGCTGTCAGTTACCTCGTCAGGAATTTTGGAGTTAATCCAAAGAATGTTGGATTATATGGGGGATCCTATGGGGGCTTCATCACACTTATGGGAATGTTCAACGAACCTGAAGTGTTTGCGGCCGGTGCAGCGCTACGTCCAGTCACTGATTGGGCCAACTATAACCACGGTTATACCTCTAATATTCTTAATGAACCTTATAACGACAGCATTGCGTACAAAAAAAGTTCGCCCTATTATTTTGCTGGAGGATTGAAAGGCAACTTGCTTATTTGCCATGGTATGGTAGATGTAAATGTTCATTACCAGGATGCTGTAAAATTAGCCCAGCGGTTAATTGAGTTAGGAAAAGACAACTGGGAACTGGCTTCCTACCCAATGGAAGACCATGGCTTTATAGAACCCAGCAGCTGGACAGATGAATATAAGCGGATATTTAAATTATTTGAAACTGTATTGAAGAAATGATTGGTCAATAATGAATAAACAATGAACCCTCAAGGTTCAGATTCCTGTTACTCATTAACAATTAACAACTCCCTATATTTGTAGCTCAACAACCGGTTATGGCTAAACAATTTGAAGATTTTGATGCTAACCTGGCAGGAGAAGAAGGGAAAACGGAAGAAACAAAAGCCAGTTGGTTCAAACGTATCAAAAAAGGAATTAATACCAAGACCTCTGAGAAAAAAGAAACACCTGAAGGGCTTTGGGTAAAATGTCCCGATTGTAATTTTATTTGTACAGTTACAGAATTACGGGAAAGCCTTTTCGTTTGCCCCAAATGCAGCTTCCATCATCGTATCAACAGCAGTGAATATTACGAGATATTGTTTGATAACAATGAATTTACCGAGCTATTTGAAAATATACGCAGTAAAGATTTCCTGGAATTTACCGACCTGAAACCTTATAAAAAAAGGCTGGAAGAGATCTGGAGCAAAACAGATCTGAAAGATTCAATGAGAGTAGCAGTTGGAAAGGTTGGTGGTAATGACCTGGTGATTGCCTGTATGGATTTTGAATTTATCGGTGGTTCGCTTGGCAGCGTAATGGGAGAGAAATTCTCAAGAGCAGTTGATTATTGCCTTCAGCATAATATGCCTTATATGGTCATCAGTAAAAGCGGCGGGGCAAGAATGATGGAAAGTGCTTTTTCGTTAATGCAATTGGCTAAAACTAGTGGCAAACTTTCCCAATTAAGTGATGCTAAGCTTCCATACATTTCATTACTCACCGATCCGACATTTGGCGGTATTTCTGCTTCCTTCGGTATGCTTGGCGACCTGAATATTGCAGAACCTGGTGCATTGATTGGGTTTGCAGGCCCCAGGGTTATTAAAGAGACCATCAAAAAAGATCTGCCGGAAGGTTTTCAACGCAGTGAATTTATACTGGAACATGGTTTTTTGGACTTCATTGTGCCAAGAAAGGAATTGAAAGACAAGCTGGCCACAGTGCTGGGTTTATTTAAGAATTGATATCAAATACATATTTAAAAAAGTAAGAGGTATTTTTGCCTCTTATTTTATTTTATAGATGATAGAATTAAAGAACAGGCAGGCTTATCATGAATACTTCATAGATGTAAAATATGAAGCAGGTATGGTATTGCTGGGAACAGAGGTAAAATCATTGCGGGCAGGAAGAGCCAGTTTTAATGATAGCTACTGCCAGATACACAGGGGGGAAGTCTGGTTAAAATCGTTGCATATTGCCGAATACTCACACGGCACTATAAATAATCATGACCCGATACGAGATAGAAAACTACTGCTCGAAAAAAGAGAGATAAAAAAAATAGAAGCGAAACTGAAAGAAAAAGGTTACACATTAGTCCCTCTCAGAATATATTTCAAAGAAAGGTTAGCTAAAATTGAGATTGGCCTTGCGAAAGGGAAAAAGCTACACGATAAACGGGAAAGCATCAAGCAAAAGGATGTGGAAAGAGAAATGAAACGTTTCCTGAAATGATAGCTAACTTAGTGTAACCTTTTAAAAGGTGCATTGAAAAGACCGTCAGAAACCGTCTATGAAGAAATTATCGGGCCTTATCTTTTTACTGTTCTCTTTTTGCTCCCATTCCCAAACTGTATTTGGTTACTGGTATGGAGATGCGAATGTAAAGACTGCCACTTCAGCTAACAATTATCTTGTCGAACTTATTCTGCAGCCTGAAAAAAACTATGTAAAAGGTGTCCTTAATTATTATTTTAAAGATACTTACCGCAGCCTTGAGGTAAAGGGTAACTATAATGCTTCCACCCGGCAACTAAGCCTATATGACATACCAATCCCCTACCACGGATCAATGACAAATATGGAAGTTGATTGCATCATGAATTTACAGGCAACTTTAAGGGTGGCCCAGGCTGGCTCAGACCTGATTGGAGCTTTTGTGGGCCTCCCCGATTACAGGAACACCTGTACAAATATCAACTTCAATCTTCATCTGAACGCCGATATCAGTAAGAAAGATTCTGTTGCAAAAGCAATAAGTGAGTATAAAGAAATTCGTCAGGTATGGAGACCCGCTGTTACAGATACAGCCGTAGCTGTTAATATTATCCCCAGAAAAGTGGTGAATTATGTAACAGAAAATGAATTCACCAAAAGGCAAAATGTAATTGTGAATGAGATAGAAGTGGAATCCGACACTATCAGAGTGGATGTTTATGATAATGGGGAAATTGATGGAGATATGATCTCAGTTTTCTTTAACAAACAACTCATTTTAAATAACCAGAAATTAACCCATAAGTCTATTCATATGAAGATGGGGCTGGATTCAACTACTGTCTACAACGAAATATCAATGTTTGCAGAAAACCTGGGGTTGATACCACCGAACACTGCGCTAATGATGATCACAGATGGAAAAAATACTTATAACATCCGTCTTTCAAGCAGCCTGGAGAAAAATGCGACGATACGTATCAGGAAAAAATCCAGTAAATAAATTAAAACAACTCAGCCTGATTAGTTTCTTTTCCTTTTACCCATTCCATTTCTGTTGATTTACTGTAATCTGCCAGTTTTGTTCCAACGGTTCTGTAACCCGTAACCTCAGCAATCTTTGCGATCTTCAGCTTCCCTTTTCGTATTTGTGCCCCCCGGCCTTGCTGCATGGCAAGTATCGGCTCTTCCATGGTAGTGACAGCTTCCACATAATTGCCTTCACCTTCTTTTATGAACAGGAATTTGTTCTTTAATGTCGTTGTTTCTATCTTAAATCGCTTTACCATAAACTGCTTTGTCTTCATATCAACATATACAGCAGTGATAATTTTCTCCGGGTTGAATTTTTCAATAAATATCACTTTGTCCGAATCCAGTTTCTGTGTAAGTTCCTGGTCAGTGATTTCATAATTGCCATCCCTGTACAATACCAGTATCTTATCATCAGCATCGAACATGCCGAGATACTCGCCTTTCTCATCTGCATTCAAACGGCCAAACTGATCGTCATACCACAACTTCTTTCCGGCAATGGTTGAAACACCGGCTTCTTTCAATCGTACTGACTTTATAGGGTATTTTGTTACAGTATTACCCATACTGCTTCGGCCTTTGATTTCCAGTTCTGCAAAATTGAACTCCAGTTCTTTTTTATGAGCTGAACAACTTGGGCTTAATGTGATCTTTACCAGTTCGGCCTCGGCATTCGGATTTACACTCAGGTAATGAACTTTGCTCTTTTCATCCCCTTTTGTGAGGTCGTACTCCTTATCCCTGGTTACCCCGGTTACGTTAAATCGCTTGGCAAAACTTTTTCCACCTTTTCCATCCGCATAAATCATATTATAAGTGGTTCTTTCATCATTTTTCTGGAAAACCGCTGCATGAAGGATGTCTTTACCGATAAATGTTTTATCAGATACTTTCACCACTTTCATAATTCCCCTTTTAGCAAAAACGATAATGTCGTCAATATCTGAGCATTCAAATAATAGTTCATCTTTCTTCAACCCTGTGCCAATGAAACCCTCTTCCCGGTTTACATATAATTTAGTATTGGCAATGGCAACACTTTTAGCTTCGATGATCTCAAACTGCCTGATCTCCGTTTTCCTCTCCCTGCCTTTTCCATACTTTTTCAGCAGGTTTTCATAATATGCAACAGCAAAGTCAACGAGGTTATTCAGATCATGTTTCACCTGTTTTATGTCTGCCTCCAGTCCCCGTATCTGGTCGTTCAGTTCGTCAATATCCAGTTTATAAATCCGGCGGACAGGTTTTTCGGTTAGTTTAATAATATCTTCCCTTGTTATAGCTCTTTTTAATTGTTTTTTAAAGGGCACAAATGCCTTATCGATCGCCTCGATCACTTTATCCCATGTTTCATGCTTCTTCTCGAGTTCCTTATAGATCTTCTCTTCAAAGAATATCTTCTCCAGGGAGGTATAATGCCACTTCTCCAGCAGTTCATTCAATTTGATCTGCAGTTCTTTTTCCAGCAGGTCCTTAGTCTTGTCAACAGAGAGTTTTAATAGTTCCTGCACGCCAAGAAACTGTGGTTTTTGTTCTACTATCACACAGGCATTGGGAGAAATAGATATCTCACAATCGGTGAATTTGTATAACGCATCAATAGTTATATCAGGAGAAATACCCGGGGCCAGGTCAACCTGTATCTCTACATCAGCCGCAGTATTGTCTGTTACTTTTTTGATCTTTATTTTTCCCTGGTCATTAGCTTTTACTATTGATTCCATCAATTGTGTAGTGGTTACTCCATATGGAACACTTTTAATCGCCAGTGTTTTTTTATCAACTTCTTCGATGTGAGCTCTTACTTTCACCTTACCACCTCTTTTCCCATGATTGTAATCAGCCACATCGATCATACCACCAGTCTGAAAATCGGGATACAATTCAAATCTCTTTCCCCGTAAATGCTTTATTGCCGCTTCTATCAGTTCGCAGAAATTATGCGGAAGGATTTTTGTTGATAACCCTACGGCAATTCCATCGGCTCCTTGTGCCAGTAACAGTGGGAATTTCATTGGTAACGTTACCGGCTCATTCTTACGTCCGTCGTAACTCAATTGCCACTCAGTGGTCTTGGCATTAAAGGCCACTTCCAATGCAAATTTGCTGAGTCTTGCTTCAATATAACGTGCAGCTGCTGCATCATCCCCGGTCCGGACATCACCCCAGTTACCCTGTGTATCGATCAGCAGATCTTTTTGTCCCATATTCACCAATGCATCACCAATACTTGCATCACCATGCGGATGGTATTGCATCGCCTGCCCGATAATGTTCGCCACTTTGTTGTAACGGCCATCATCCATCTCCTTCATAGCATGAAGAATACGACGCTGAACAGGTTTCAATCCGTCTTCAATCGCTGGCACTGCTCTTTCAAGAATTACATACGATGCATAATCAAGGAACCATGTCTTATACTGACCATGAAGCCCCCCTTCATTATTCTGTACTTCAGTTATTTTATTCTTTGCTGCACTCATTTCTTATTTCTTTCCAATGATTCCTAAATGTGTATACTTAAATCCTTCGTCGGTTTTTAATCCATAACCAAATAACCTGTCCATAGAAGAATGACCAAACAATACAATTCCAATTACCTGCATTAACAGGTGAGGAATAAGCAGGCCGGCTACAAAAACTGCAACCGCTACCCCTTTATGGTGAAACAAATTATAACATGCTGCGCCAACTTTATTTCCCGCCAGATATCCAAGCATACTGATATCTGGGCCCAGAAGCAATACCAGGTACCACCACCATTCTGCCTGTAATGAATACAGTACATAAACACTGAGGCCAAACATGGCCGCTTCCTCAAGCTTGATGATATTTTTCATGTCAGTTTGTTGCTTCATCCGCCTGAACCTCTTCCGCCTGTTTTGTCCCTGGTAATTTCACATCAAAATCTTTCCAGCCTTTGTTAATATCACCCATCACTTCTATCCTTCCACGGCTAATCAGATCTTTCATTCGCCACATTATAAACACATCACCGGTCTTTATTTTCATACGATGAAGTGTGTTGGTCAAAACCCTTGTGGCTTTCTGCCATTCCGGTGTCAGGTTTTTCAGAATTTCATTATCATAGAAGGTCTCATCTTTTCCAGCTATTTTTTTTCCGCCTTCCAAAATTCGTACAACCGCATTTTCTTCAACGATCTTTCTCCACTCATCCGGATCAATTTCAAACTCGCTTAAAGTAATTGGCCTTGCCAGCTTTTTTGCTTTGGTAAATTCCTTCGGCTGTATTTCATGGAGCCATGAAGGATAAAATATCTGTCCCTTTTCATTGATAAATGGAAGGTTATTAAGATAAAGTACCATCACCCTGCCCTGGTAGTCACGGAATTGAGGCATCAACCAATAGTATCCAGTGACATCATGCTGATTTTGTCCCATCCAAATCCATAGTTCTTCTTCAGGATTTTCGTCCAGTTTCGTTTTGAGTTGTGCCACCGTTACCCTGTCATCAAAACTTCCAACGAGACTATCTCCATACGGAGACCCCTGCAGTAATCGCTTACACCAATCTAGCCTTGCTTGCCAGCCTTCTTCGGTGTCTATTCCCTGCAAAGGCCCTACAGCGAAGTCGTCTTTGATCTGTATTACTTCTCCAGCTAATGTTTCATCCATTTCTATCACCTGTTTCATCAGGTCCACTTCACTTTCGTTAAAAACTATGTGTATCATTTTATATTGCTGTTAATAGTTCTGTTTTTTAATTATTAATTGGCTTCTACCGGGGCATCCAGTTCTATCTTAAGGTTATTAATAATAAACTCCTGCCGGTCTGGTGTGTTCTTTCCCATATAATACTCCAGCAATTGTTGAATATGCTCTCCTTCTTCTACTCTCATCAATTGTTTCCTCATGGCTCCGCCTATGAACTGCCCGAATTCATCAGGGCTTATTTCACCTAGTCCTTTAAACCTTGTTACTTCGGGTTTGGTTCCTAATTTCTTCATCGCATCATGTTTCTCCTGTTCGCTGAAACAATAGATCGTTTCCTGTTTATTGCGAACCCGGAATAAAGGTGTTTCCAGCACATACACTTTTTCATGCTTTACCAGGTCTGGAAAGAACTGCAGGAAGAATGTCATTAACAATAAACGGATATGCATTCCATCCACATCGGCATCTGTAGCAATCACCACATTATTGAACCGGAGACCTTCCAGGCCTTCCTCAATATTCAATGCATGCTGAAGAAGATTAAATTCTTCATTCTCGTATACCACTTTCTTAGTTAATCCGAAACAGTTCAGCGGTTTACCACGAAGACTGAATACAGCCTGCGTCTCCACATTTCTTGCTTTAGTAATAGAACCACTGGCACTATCACCTTCAGTGATGAAGATGGTTGTTTCCTTTTGTTTTGCAACAAACTCCTCTTTCCCTTTTGTTGGCGGCTCATCATCCAAATGATAGCGGCAATCCCGGAGTTTACGATTATGAAGATTAGCTTTCTTTGCTCTCTCGTTGGCCAGCTTCTTAATACCGGCCAGTTCCTTTCTTTCTCTTTCACTTTGTTCGATACGTTTTTTCAACGCTTCAGCTACTGAAGGATTTTTATGCAAATAGTTATCTAACTCTTTAGCGAGAAAATCGCCAACGAATTGACGCATACTTGGTCCTTCAAAATCAACATTCACCGAACCCAGTTTTGTTTTTGTCTGGGATTCAAACACTGGTTCCACCACCCTTACGGATATTGCCGCAACGATACCTGTCCGTATGTCTGATGCATCATAATCTTTTTTGAAAAAATCCCGGATCGTTTTTACATATGCTTCCCGGAAAGCCTGTTGATGTGTTCCCCCTTGTGTGGTATGCTGACCGTTTACAAAACTGTAAATATCTTCTCCGTATTCATTGGTATGGGAGATCGCTACCTCAATATCATTGCCGGTAAGGTGAATAATGGGATAACGTATCTCATCCTCATTGGTTTTGCGTTGCAGCAGATCAAGCAAACCGTTTTTGCTGACAAAACTTCTTCCGTTGAAAACAATTTTCAATCCTGCATTCAGGAAACAATAGTTCCATATCTGGTTTTCTAAAAACTCAGGATGAAATTTAAAATTTTTAAAGACAGTCTCATCGGGAATAAAGGTCACCATAGTACCATTATCCTCGCCAGTCTTCGCCTCTTTATGTTCCTTGATCAAAAAACCTCTTTCAAACTCTGCCGTTTTTTCCTTTCCCTCACGAACAGCCATTACTTTAAAATAACTACTGAGAGCATTGACTGCTTTTGTACCAACGCCGTTCAAACCAACGGATTTCTGAAATGCTTTGCTGTCGTACTTGGCACCTGTATTTATCTTACTTACCACATCCACCACCTTGCCAAGCGGAATTCCCCGGCCATGGTCCCGGACAGTTACTGTCTTTCCATCAATGTTCAATTCAACTGTTTTACCATATCCCATTGTGTATTCGTCAATACAATTGTCCATCACTTCTTTCACCAAAACATAAATACCATCATCAGGGGATGAGCCATCACCAAGTTTTCCGATATACATACCCGGCCTCAGGCGGATATGTTCTTTCCAGTCGAGGGATTTTATACTGTCTTCTGTATAGTCAAACAGGTTGGTCGTGTCTTTTTCTTTTGCCATCGTCACGGTACGTTCAAAGTGATAAAATCAATGTTTTTCCTTCGGTTATCGGTTCGTTGCCCCTCCTGGGGTAGCTATTCGGGCAAATATACCAAAACAGGACCTGCACCTGTAATTTGTAGTTATTCACCCTGTGTGAATAAAAACTCCTCGTTTTCTAAGTAAACAGGTGAGCAAAATCCCTAACACGGCTGACCTCACTCACCTGTATTCGTAATCTGCAGAAGTAGCTTTATATCCTAAAAGCATACATATGAAAAAGCTATTTTTCATTCCGCTGTTAGCCTTTCTTATCTCCTGTCAGCCCAGTAAGATCACTCAAACATGGACAGCCAGTGATGCAGTGCCAAAAAAGTATAAAAAAATACTTGTTCTGGGTGTGTTGACAGACAACGATAATGAACTGCAGGTTAAAATAGAAGACCACCTCGCCGGAGACCTGAAAGACCTCGGTTATAATGCCATTGCTGCAAATAAAGTGTTCCCTCCCGGCACTTTTGTAAAAGGTGATACTACCCGTGCCGTAGCGGCTATTGAAGGCAAGGGCTTTGATGCAATTCTTACAGTAATATTAATTGACAAGAAGAAAGAGCAGTATTATATTCCAGGGAAGGTTACTGAAACTTATAACTATAGTAACTACTATCGTTTTGGCAGGTATTATAACATTATGACCGAAAGAATATACACTCCCGGTTATTATAGCGAGGAGACCAAATATGTATGGGAGAATAATTTTTATGACCTCAACAGCAGGCAAATGATCTATTCTGCCCGCAGCCGCTCATTTGATATTACTTCTAAGACTGCACTGGCACATACTTATGGTATGCTGATGGCCAACAACCTGGTGGATAAAGGCATCCTGGTAAAACCAGAAAAGCCTGATGCTGAATAATATTGGTTTCGGTTTCTTATAGATGAATGGGACAGTTTTGCAAAAAGCAATCTGTCCCATTTCTTTTTCCGTATGTGGCTGTTATCTTTCCGTCCCTTCAGCATATGACCCGGAGTTTTTATTCCGGGTCTTTTGTTTGCTTTTTAAAAACCACTGCAAATAGCAACCAATAATAAAAAAACGGCATTGCCGGACTTGCCATGTGATTCCGCAGAGGACCGAGCCCCTGGTCTGCTGATCAGAACTAATAGCACTGCCAAATGAGCTACAGAGTCAACACAGAAAATATAATTTATCCGGCCGGAATTTTTCTGTTGAATTTCGCTACAAAAGTTTTTTGAAAAAAAATCTTACCTTAATTTTCATTAAATCATCGGTATGAAAAAATCTATCCTCCTCACCTCTTTGTTATTCTCAATCCTTACATCATTTTCCCAGCGAACAACAGAAACCGATGGAGACTGGAGCCTTCAGTATCTTACGTTAAAGAATACAGCTGAAGCCGACCTGATGATACGGGTAGGTGATATTGATAACCTGGGTTTTGGATTCGCAGATGATTTCAATCCTTTTACTGGCAGATCAACCTGGTCTCATGGATTTCCATGGGAGGTGAAAAAGGAAGATGCAAAGGGAACGGACAGGATAATGGTCCCATCTTCTTATAAGAATTTCAATGCAGTAAATCAGGATGGATATACAGGAACTACAAAACGACCAGAGAATAACCCATATACAATCTCCATACCGCTTGCAGCGGTTAAGGCTGCGAAGGTTGACTCAGCAGCATTACAATTTTTTATTGATGATTTTCAGGCCCCGTCAATGGGCTCTAAATTCCAGGTAAAAATCAATGGTCTGAGATTTACAGAAGCAGAAAAAATGATCAACCGCATTGACCAGACCGGACCTGTGGGTAAATTGATTACTATCCGTCTTACAGCTGAATTATTGCAAAAACTAAATGGAGATTCTTTGATTATTGCAATTGATGACCCTGCCAGTAAGGTTGGCGATGGATTTGCACTTGACTTTGTCAAGCTGCTCATCAACCCAAAGATCTTTTACCGGGGAAAGGTGCAGGGAAGGATCATCGATGCTACCACAAGAGAACCAATCGGCAATGCAACTGCCAATGTTGAAGACTACGGCACCGTGGTATCAGACGAAGAAGGAAATTTTGTAATTGAAAATATACCGGCCGGACTTAACATTGTCAGGGGCAGCGCAGCAGGTTATTCATCTGACGAAAAACAGGTAGATGTAATTGCAGATGAAACTTCAGAACCGGTGGAACTGGAGCTTAAGCGTTCGGGTAAAGTGACCTACAATAATAAAGCCTTGCAGGAAGGTGATGATATTGTGATGAACAATATACAGTTTGAAGTAAACAGTGCAGTTTTATTGCCTGCCGGTAAAGCAGAACTGGAAAAATTAGTTGCCCTGATGAAGCAAAATATGTCGATGGAAATATTGTTGTCTGGCCACACGTCTTCTGAAGGTTCGGCCGCTTTGAACAGGGAACTTTCATTGAAACGGGTAAGAAGTTGTAAGGACTATCTCGCTGGAAAAGGTATTGATGAAAGCCGTATAACAATTAAAGGCTACGGTCCCGATAAGCCCATTGCTCCCAATGATACTGAAACCAACAGGGCAAAGAACAGAAGAGTTGAAATGAAGATAACCAAACTGTAGTAGCTATGTCATACAACTGGAGACGATTCACCAAAAGGATTCCCATCAAAGCATCAGCAAAAGCTATTTATGAGGCATGGACAACGCAACAGGGATTAGAAAGCTGGTTTCTGCGATTGGCACAGTTTACAAAAAAGGATGGTTCCATAAGATCAAAGAATAGTCATATTGAAGCTGGTGATAAATACAAATGGCTTTGGTTTGGCTACGATGATTCGGCCGTCGAAGAAAAAGAAATACTGGCCGCCAATGGATGGGATCAGTTAAAATTCAGTTTTTCCGGTGGTTGTACAGTTGCGGTTTCCATCAAACAGGAGGATGGAGAAACCCTTTGCGAACTGGTTCAGGATATGCCAATGGAGGATGCTGGAGAACAGCAGCATTTTTTTATTGAATGTGGCAAAGGCTGGGGTTTTTATATGGCCAATCTCAAGTCTGTGCTGGAAGGCGGTCTCGATCTTCGGAACAAAAATGTGAATCTCAAAGAAGTTATTAATGCCTGAGCCGCCTTCTCACATTTACCCGCCGTTTTAAACCATTTATCAAACATAATTTTGTGTAAACGGAAAACATCGTAACTTTTACTTCTAAAAATTTCAGTTATGAAGAAAGTTCTGGTGGCTGTTGTTTTGCTGGCGGGTATTACTGCTGTTGCTTTTGCAAGCATCAACAACAACAAGAAAAAAGCAGGTACGGAGCAAAAGGTTGAAAAAAAGAAAAAGACTTGCAGTCATATCTGCCCTTTTAGCTAACCGGTTTTAAAAAGACTGATACCTCCTCCGGCTTTGATAAGAAGCAGCAGGAGGTATTTTCATTACTACTATCCCTTATTCTTCCTGAAATCTGGCCGAAAAATTCATTAAAAAAGGGTGAACTGAGAATTTTCAGTGTTGCGCATAATTCAATGATATTCAAATAATAAACTGTTTTTAATTATACAAATTATTTGTTACACTTAAATTTCACAAACCTGACACTGGCTAATCCCCTAATTTTGACCTGTTCTCCTGACCCATCAAATTCCTGCTATACCAACTGCATTGAGTACCCATTAAATGCCGTGATTTTTGACACCGATTATCAGACCAAAAGAACAGAAAAGGAGGCCTTATGTATACCTATGACCTGCTCGAGACCGGGTGTTTTTACCTGGTAAAAGAAAAAGAAGAGTCCCCTGTCACTATGATCAAAGTGGCGGTTGAATCAGACCATTGCCTGTTTATTCAGCGATTTGATGACCTGATGGCCACCGAATGGAAACTAAAAAAAGACAGCCTGCATGACATCATCGAATGCCTGAGTGATGAGGCCGTAAAGAAATGGGAAGAACATTATCAAAGCAACCAGGATGCCTTTTATGAAGGTGACGAGGAAGAGTAAAACTTACCATTACCACAAAGGCCGTTCATACAATTTACAAACCGGGGTGATTGAAAAAAGCTACTTTAGATTATTCAATCACCTTTTTATGCGCAACTATTTCAGCACAAGGAACCTGTTCCTTATCATCGTAGCCCTTTTTTCAATTTCTGTCAACGGACAGCCGGCCCCGGATACTAACGAAAATCTTCCCACCGATTACCTCAGCAAAGAATTTCATGCAGGCAGACGGGCAGCACTGCGGCAGGCTATGCCGGATAACTCGGCAATAGTTTTCTTTGCCTATCCTACCCGTACATTTTCTAATGATGTGGAATATGTCTATCACCAGAACCCTGATATGTATTATTTCAGTGGATATAAAGAGCCGCATTCATTGCTGATCGTATTTAAAGATGAACAGACAGACTCAGCAGGAAATACATACAACGAGATATTGTTTGTACAAAAACGTAATCCCCAGGCTGAGCAATGGACAGGTAAACGATTAGGCACAGATGGAGCTAAAGAAAAACTTGGGTTTAATATGGTGTTGAACGGATCTGATTTTAAAAATTTCAAGATCGATTTTGCAAAATTCAGTAAGATCATCTATGACAAATTCCCCATTGATATCCCCAACAGTTTTGACAATGCCGACCTGTTTGACCTTGTACAGCAATTCAAACAAAAGTCAGGCATGCCGGAGCAAATGACCCTGCAGAGCCGCTTTGACACCAAACTCTACCGTGACCTTACCGCCACTCTCCGGGAAATAAAAACACCGGAAGAACTTGACCTGATACGTAAAGCTGTTGAAATTTCCTGCCAAGGGCAGAATGAAGTAATGAAAGCATTGCATCCCGGTATGTCTGAACTAGAGATACAGGGCCTGCATGAATATGTACATAAAAAATACGGCGCTGAAGAAGTAGGTTATGGCTCTATCATTGGCTCCGGTGAAAACGGCTGTATTCTGCATTATATGGAAAATGCCAAAACAAAAATTGGCACACAAATGATACTGATGGATGTGGGTGCAGAATACCATGGCTATACAGCCGATGTTACAAGAACTGTTCCTGCTGATGGAAAATTCTCTAATGAAGAAAAGATAATCTACCAGCTGGTGTATGATGCACAGGAAGCTGCTTTTAAAACATTAAAGGATGGCTCTAAATGGGCTGATGCCAGTGCCGCTGCCAAAAATGTAATTGCTGAAGGACTTCTAAAGCTCGGCATCATCAGCGATAAAAAAGAGGTGAGTAAATATTTTCCGCATGGGCTGGGCCATCATATCGGGCTTGATGTGCATGACCGTGGCTTTTATGAAACGCTGAAGAAAGATATGGTCATTACCATAGAACCCGGCATTTATATTCCAGAAGGCAGCAAGTGTGATAAAAAATGGTGGAGTATTGCTGTACGCATTGAAGATGACCTTTTAATTACACAGGATGGATACGAACTCCTCTCCCGTTTTGCTCCCCGTAAAATAGAAGACATTGAAAAACTTATCTCCCAAAAAAGTGCAGTGGATGATTTCAAGTTACCTGCACTGGAATCAGGAAAGAAGAAAGGGTTTTAAATTAAGAGCCCCGGGATAATTTCCCGGGGCTCTTAATTTAATAACTAAATATTATGGATAAACCAATGTAAACGTTCCATTGGTTATCGTTTTAGTTGTGCTGGATATAGCATCAAATGCTGTTCCGCTGAATGTTCCGACGATTGTTTTAGTCACTGTGTTATGAGAGGTGATTCTGAAAACCATATTACCTACTGCAGGTGGTCCGGGATCAGCAGTAAGGTCAATCGTTCCAGCACCATCTATAAAATAAAAAGCAGCGATATTTGTCAATCCAACAGAAGTCGAATTATAGGTTTCATTGGCTAACATCCCTCCTGCTAAGTCAATTAATGAAAAAGAAAATTCATCGGTTGCCAAATTAGTTCCTAAATAATCCAACAAAATAAATGGGGGTAATGATGTGTTATCAAAATCCACCTGATCAGTGCTACCTTGATAAACAGTAGTCCCAATATTGAATTTCCAGTCAATTACAGGACCAGCTGTACAGGTTATTGGTATTGAACAGGCGGGTGTTCCAACAGATAAATTAAATGTCCCGGTATTTGTAGGCGATGTTGTTGCTACACCGGTAAGAGTAATTGAAGTTGTGGTTAATAACAGGTTTCCAGATCCGCTAAAAGTCATTCCATTAACCGAAGCTGAAATGTTATATGGCCCGGCTGTGGTAACAGTAACAGGTATAACAATAGTATTTGAAGCACCAAGATTTACTCCTGTCTGATAAGTTCCGTTCACCACCACATTTGGACAATCTATGGTAAAGACGGCAGGACTTCCAACAGTTACTGTAAAGCTACAAGTAGTAGTGCCTACCGTAACAGGTATTGTATTTGTACCGGCTGTTGTAGGTATGCTGGCAGCTGTTCCAATCAATGTAATAGTTTGTGCTCCAATAGCAAGAGTACCAGTTCCTGTAAAGGTCATTCCATTAACAGGCCCGGCCGTAACGTTATAAGTACCCGCTGTAGTCACATTTACATTAAGAACAACGGTATTGGCTGGAGTTAGGGCCACCCCTGTTGCATAAGTACCGTTTACAGTTGGAGTAGTGCAACTACCCGGTGCTCCTGCGAGGGTAAACACAGCAGGTCCGGAACCAACCGGCAACACAGTCACCGCAATATCACATATGGTTCCATCAAAGCTAACTACGAAATTGTCGATGCCGTCTGTAAATGGTGTTCCGTTACCTCGCAGGGTAATATTTGTTGCACCTAATGTTGTAAAGGTTCCTGTTCCCCTGAAATAATACCCGTTCACAGTATCGGTAGTAATAACATAGGTACCTGTTTGCAGCACATTTACCTGTACAGTAATAGTATTAGTAGCTGGCACAAGAGCTGTACCTGCTATATAAGTTCCGTTTATTGTTTTTGGGAGGCAATCGCCTGAAACATCACTTTGGAGACTGCCCTTTCCGGGGGTATCACCCAGCTCAAAACTCAGCTCTTTCTGGCAACCGGTTATAATCATCAATCCCAACGCCAACCAATAGAAAACATGTTTTTTCATAAAAGGAGAATTATTTAACGCTTAAAAGTAAGACTATTTTGTTTACCGGAGCCACCGCTTACGGATAAGAATCCACAGAAATTCAACGGTTTGGGACAAAAACAATGCCTTAATTTTGTAAAAAGTCTGGACTGATGAAAAACGTTTATTTCCTTCTTTTATTTTCCGCTTTCTTTTCCTGTAAAGCACAGCAAGGCACCTCCAACCAAGTTGGGCCTGATGAATTTGAAAAGGCCATTACCTCGGGTAATGTACAGCTACTGGATGTAAGGACGGCCGGTGAATTTCAATCCGGTCATATTAAAAATGCCCTTCAGGCTGACTGGACACAGAGTAAACAGTTTGTGGACAGGATCCAGTATGTCGATAAGGATAAACCGGTCTATGTCTATTGTCTTGCCGGCGGCCGTAGTGCTTCTGCGGCTGAATGGATGCGGAATAATGGTTTTAAAAATGTGGTAAACCTTACCGGCGGCATCAATGCCTGGAAAAATGCCGGCAAACCAGTAGAAGGAAGCAGTAGTGAACCACAATTAACTATTGAACAATACTGGGCCAGCATTCCAAAGGATAAAACAACATTAGTTGACTTTGGCGCCACCTGGTGTCCTCCCTGTGTAAAAATGAATCCCGTTCTTGATGAACTGGAAAGCAACAAAGACCTGAGCTTCATGATGCTGAAAGTGGATGCAGGCATCCATACTGATGTGATGAATGTGCTGAATGTTGGCCCCATCCCTGTCTTTATCATTTACAAAAACGGGAAAGAAGTCTGGCGCAAACAGGGAGTGGTGAGCAAAGAAGAACTGCTGGCTCAATTGAAATGATCGTTTCAGATTATTGTTTACCTTTTCGATTATGAAAAGGAAAGCATTTTTACAGACATCTGCTGCTGTTATCGGCAGCAGCCTGCTCCCCTCTTTATCATTTGCTGAAGCTGCAAAAAAGAAACCCATCCGCTTTGCACATCTTACTGATATACATGTAAAGCCTGGTAACATACCTGAAGCGGGAATGGCAAAAGCATTGCAGCATGTGCAGCAACTGACAACAAAAGCTGATTTCATCATCAATGGCGGTGATGCCATCATGGATGCGCTGGAAGCAGATAAAGCCAAAACACAAACACAGTGGGATCTCTTCAAAAGTATTTTACAGAAAGAGAACAGTCTTCCCATTTATCATACTATCGGCAATCATGATGTGTGGGGATGGTTCATCAAAAGCGAAAAACCGGATAACGACAGGCTTTACGGCAAGCAATGGGTGCAGGATATACTGGAGATGAAACGGTATTATAGCTTTTCAAAAAACAACTGGCATTTTATGGTACTGGACAGTACACAATTAAACCCTGCCGGAGGTTATATTGGCAAACTGGATGAAGGCCAGTTGGAATGGTTACAGCAGGAATTAGCAGCTGTGCCTGCTGATAAATTCATTTGCATCGTTTCTCACATTCCCGTTCTTTCTATTTGTTCCGGCTTATTTTTTGACAAAACTGAAACCAATGGCGACCTGCTGATAAAACGAAACCTGATGCACACAGATTTCCTGGTGCTGAAAAAAATATTTGCAAAATATCCAAACATCAGGGTCTGCATCAGCGGCCATATTCACTTGCAGGATGAGGTTGAATATCTCGGTATAAAATATTACTGTAACGGGGCTGTATCGGGCAACTGGTGGAAAGGCTCTTTCCAGGAATTTTCTCCTGCATATGCTGTCATGGAACTATTTGATGATGGCACTTCCAAAAGAACAATGATAAAATATGAATAGAAGGAGTTATTTTGTTACATCATAAAAAAACCATGAAGAAAAATCAGATCGCTTTTCTCAGCTTTACTCTTTTGTTTTCGCAGTTCCTTGCAGCACAAAAACCATCGGTCGAAGTGCTGACCAGCGGTACTAAAACCAGTCTCCGCGGATTAAGTGTTGTCAACGACAATGTTGTTTGGGTAAGTGGCAGCGGTGGCACTGTGGGCAAATCCAGCAATGGAGGTAAGAACTGGAAATGGATGACGGTGAAAGGTTTTGAAAAAACTGAATTCAGGGACATAGAAGCATTTGACGGAAGCACTGCTGTCATCATGGGTGTGGCAGAACCAGCCTATATTTTAAAAACAACAGATGGCGGCGACACCTGGAAAGTAGTGTACGAGAATAAAACAAAAGGGATGTTTCTTGATGCAATGGATTTTCGCAACAGCGACTACGGGATGGTTGTCGGTGATCCTATAAATGGAAAAGTATTCTTAGCAGAAACAACAAACGGTGGCGATACCTGGCAGGAATTACAAGACAATAGACCCGTTGCCGATTCCGGTGAAGCTTTCTTTGCGGCCAGTGGCAGTAACATCAGGGTAACTGGAAATAAAAGTTATTTTATTGTAAGTGGCGGGACAAGATCCCGACTGTTCAGTGAAACAGGTAAAACAGACTTGCCGCTGATACAAGGAAAAGAGACAACCGGTGCCAATTCAATTGATGTGTTTGATAATATCAACGGCAAGTTGAGTAAACTGATGGTGGTGGTTGGTGGTGATTTTAATGCCGATTCCTCCTCAAAGGATAATTGTTTCATAACTACAGATGGCGGAAAGACATGGAAAGCACCCAAAGTGCCGCCGCATGGTTACAGAAGCTGTGTTGAATTTTTATCTAAAGATGACCTGCTGGCCTGCGGATTAACGGGGGTTGATTATTCCTATAATAATGGCAAGAGCTGGCAATGGATAAGCAAAGAAAGTTTTCATGTTTGCCGGATCGCAAAACTGGGTTCAGCAATTTACCTTGCAGGCAATAATGGTAAAATCGGAAAGATAACCTGGCGATAAGTTTCCTTCAACCCCTTACTTATGTTAAAAAAAATCTTTCAGCGGTTTAAGTTTAAGATGATGGCAAAACAACTTCGCCGCCCTAAGGGATTGATGGGCGACAAGATTGGTAATATGATGAACAAGGCCAATGAATTTCTGTATGATTTTACGCTGAATGCGATGAGCCCTTCCGCCAATCAATCTATTCTTGAAATTGGTTTCGGTAATGGTAAATTCTTTGACAAGATATTTTCCAGGGCAGAGGGGCTCAAAGTAGCAGGCCTTGATTTTTCCGAAACAATGTTCAGGTCTGCCGTCAATAGCAACAAGGAAGCAATTGCAGATGGCAGGCTGCATCTTCATTTTGGCAGCAGTGATAAACTTCCTTTTGCTGACAATAGTTTTGACAAGATATTTTGTATAAATGTTATTTACTTCTGGGATGAACCAAAGCATCATCTGCAGGAGATGCACAGAGTGTTAAAACCGGGCGGCCGTTTTTATGCCACTGTCCGCACAAAAGAAAGTATGCTGAAAATGCCATTTACCCAATATGGATTTAATTTCTATGATAGTAACAAATGGAAGGCATTGACAAACGAAGTTGGGCTGGAACTGATCGAAGAAAGACCAACAGATGAACCTATTGTTGAATTTGAAGAAACTAAAGTCCAGGTACAATCCCTATGTATAGTTGCCGGAAAGAAAACCGCCTTATAAATTATTCAGCAGGTCCAGCACAGTGGGCCTCTTTTTATAATCCGGTTCAAAGAACCGATAGGTGATGGTGGATTCTTTATCAATGATATAAACCGCCGGAATCGGCAGGAAATTTCCGTTATCGCCATTATTCTTCCCGATATCAATGCCGGCATTACGATAACGGGTAATAGTATTTTCCGGCACTTCAAACTCAACTTCATAAGCTTTCATGATCTTGAGTCCTTCATCATGCAATATGGAATATTCCGCTTTTGTTTTTTCAATGGTCTTTGAAATATTCTCTTGCTTTTCGGGTGATACTGCAATAAGTGTTGCTCCTTTGTCTTTTATCAACTGAAGCGAGTCCTGCAGCTTTGATAATTCTTTATTGCAATATGGGCACCAATATCCCCTGTAAAACACCAGCACCACTTTTCCCTCTTTCAGCAGATCTTTCAGCCTTATTTCTTTTCCGTTCTGGTCTTTGGCTTTAAAATCAGGGGCTTTTGAAGCAATGAATAATCCTTCAGGAGCTTCCTGGGCAGCCGCCACTTGTATCATCAGTGATAAACAGGCGAAGAAGATCATTCTTTTCATATGAATAATTTATAATGCCAAAAATATATGATAGAATGACAATTAATGGTCATTCAGATGACGATTAACATAAGATTATTTTTTCCTTATTTTTGATTGCCATTAACCATAATCAATAAAAAATTCTTATGTCGCAACAAAGTCATCGTGACAGGTATTTCACCAAGCTGCTTATCGGGTTCGCCTCGCTTATTACATGCATACTCCTGATCTTCTATGCTATTTTTGAACAAGCTGCTAAACCCGGAGACTGGTATTTTTGGGCTATCGTTGCAGCTTTCCTGCTTTGTGGAGGTATTTATTTTTGCATGTCAGCATTTGTGCATAAGATAAAATCAGATTTCAGCAGGAGACAAAAGCAACGGGATCAGCAAAAATCGGCTTCTGTTGATTATTAAGCTATTCTGATATCAGGTTAAATTCTATAAAAAAGTCCGGCATAACCGGACTTTTTAAATTCATTTCATCATCCACTCTTAATTCTGCTTTTCCAGATTCCTGAAGTCAACAGGCACAAGTTTACTGACTCCTGGCTCCTGCATGGTCACACCATAGATCACATCCACTGTACTCATCGTCATTTTATTATGGGTAACGATGATGAACTGTGAATTGTCACTGAATTGACGGATCATATTAGTAAACTTGCTTACGTTGGCATCATCCAACGGAGCATCCACCTCATCGAGGATACAGAATGGTGCTGGTTTTATTAAATAAATAGCAAATAATAACGCTGTTGCAGTCAGTGTTCGTTCACCACCACTCAGCTGTGTTAATGAAGAAGGACGTTTGCCTTTAGGTTTTGCAATTACGTCTATGCCGCTTTCTGCGATGTTCTCCGGGTTCTCCAGTACCAGGTCGCACTGGTCATCATCTGTAAAGAGTGATTTGAATACCTTGTTGAAGTTCTCCCTTACCAGGTGGAATGTATCAAGGAATTTCTGGTTTGCTGTTATTTCCACTTCTTGAATGGTCTTCAGCAGGCTTTCTTTTGCATTAACTAGATCAGTCTTTTGCTCCACGATGAAGTCATAACGTTTCTTCATCTCGGTGAATGCTTCAATAGCTGTTGGGTTCACCTCGCCGAGGTTTTCCAGCCTTTTCTTCATCCGGTCTGCTTTCTCCTGCAGTTCTTCTACCGGCACCTCCCCTGTCCTTGATTCACCGAGAATATCTTCAAGGTTGATGCGGAACTCCACATTCATCCTTTCTTTCATGCCGGCTAACTGCAGTTTCAGTTCGTTCAGTTTATCCTTGATAGCAGCCAGCATATGCTCCACCTGTTCCTTATCTTTTACTTTATGACGGATCTCACTTTCTTTTTCAGCAAGTTGATTACGGAAGTTGTAATACGCCTGGTCAGCCTCGTTCAGTTTCTTTTCTTCATCTTCTTTGCTGTGCAATAGTTGAAGTAACCCTTCTTCGATCTCTCTCAACGATTGGGACGACTGTTCTATATTATTTCCAGTGTCGCTTAACTGTACTGTATTCGTTTCAATCTGGCCCCCCAGGTCATTCAACTGATTGGTCTTGAATTCCAGCTCCTGCTTCAGCGCATTGATCTTGCTCTGTTGCTTCGTCACATTCAGGTTAAACTCATTGTATTGCTTTGTCGCTTCATTGTAATCATTCTCTGTTACTTTGAATGCTTCTTCAGCTTCCGCCAACTTTGCAGCATTTACCTGCAACTGTTCGTTGAATAGTCCCAGCTGGTTTCTCACCCCTTCTACTGATGTATGGGTCTGTTGCATCTGCAATCCTAGCTCCTCCAGTCTGTGCTGGCTGTTGGTCTGCATAGCATGAAGGTTCTCCAGTTTATTATGCAGGGAAAAAACTTCGTTGGTCAGTTGTTGTATCTCTTTCTCCGTATCACGGATAGTGGTCTCTCTCAGGTCTTCGTTGAAAGCAATCACTTCGTTGTGTCTTGCCTGTATGTCAGAACGCAGCAATTCAACAACTACTGATTGTGCATCTATCTCTTCCTGTAATTTCTCCAGGTTCTTTACCCGGCCAATCTTCTTTCCTTCTATCAAACCAACACTACCTCCGGTGAGAGAGTATTTTCCTTTTACATACTTACCGTTCTTCTCTATCACTACAAAACCGTTGCTGTTTTGCAATGCATCTTCACTGTCGGCAATAAATACATTACCCAGCAAATGCTGTGCAAGCTGTTTGTATTTCTCTTCCACTTCCACCACACTTAGTGCCGGTATTGCACCTTCAAGCTGGTGTGCTGAAATTTCAGCCTGTTGTTCATGAAATTTATTCAGCAAAAAGAAGTTGGCCTTTCCTTTTTTATTCTCATCTAAGAGGTGTACTGCTTGCAAGCCTTCCTGCAAATCGTTCACTACATAGTAACTGAGATATGGCTCCAGCACATTTTCCAACGCTGTTCTGTATTCCTCGTTCACATACAGCACATCAGAAAGAATGGGTGAATTATGATTCCAGTTAGTATTGTTGTGAAGAAATTTTACTGAATCTGGATAGCCTTCCATTGAATCGATCATGCTTTTGAGCAGATCATGTTCATTCCTTTTGGCATCCAGCTTTCTTGTCTCATCAGCGAGGTTATTACGCAGACCATCAAGGACAGCCTGTGTCTGTAAAATTTGCTCTTTCGTATTTTCCTGGTGGTGTTGTAATTGTTCCAGGTCAACTTTCTTGATGCCGAGTTCCTTTTCTTTCAGCATCCTGTCATTATCGAGATGGTGACGCTGCTCTTCTCTTTGCTTCCTCTCCTCTTCAATCTGGCTGATGATACGCTGCAGGTTCTGCACCGATGTATCAGCCACCGCCACTTTCTTCTCAGCATCAAACTGGCTGCGCTGTATTTGCTGGTATTCGCTGCGGAGGCTGTCGAGATTGCGGCGTTTTTCATCCAGTACATTTCTTTTTGCATCTACTTCATGACGTAATTGTTCCAGTTGTTCGTTCAATCCCGCCAACCCCTTTTCTTCTTCCTCAACCTGCATGGTTGTAAACCCGATACTCTCTTCAATACCTTTCAGGTTACCTTCTGCTTTTTGCAGAAAGTCTTTCAGGCTGGTTTCTTTTTCCCTGAGATGTTCCAGGCGTTGTGCAGAAAGATTCTTATCGTTCTCTTTACTTCTTACGGTCTGCAGCATTTCGTTGAATGCATGCTGCATGGCCTGTAATGCTTTTTCCTTTTCGATGAAAGCCAGTTTTTCCTGTTCTAATGCCGCTTCATCGCTGGCAATCTCTGCTTCAAGTTTAATTCTCTTGTCAGTTTCTATGTCCTGTTGTTCATTCAGTTCTTTGTAGGTCAGGTTAAAACCTTCAAGTGACGCCTTAGCCAACTCAATACTTACTTCCCGGTAGTCCTTTTTTATCTCATGATATTTCTCAGCTTTCTTCGCCTGGCTTTCGAGAGCCTTCAACTGGTTATTGATCTCGAAAAGCAGATCCTCGATACGGGCAAGATCCTGCTCCGTAGCATCAAGTTTTAATTTAGCTTCTTTCTTTCTTGTTTTATAAATGGAAATACCGGCGGCTTGTTCAAGCATACGTCGCCGGCTATTGTCCTTGTCCTTGATGAGGTCATCCACCATACCTAACTCGATGATGGCATAACTGTCGGTACTTATACCCGTATCCATGAACAGGTTCTGAATGTCTTTTAACCGGCACTGTACATCATTAAGTCTGTATTCACTTTCACCGCTTTTGTAAAACTTCCGGGTAATGGTAACGGTGCTGAATTCGGTCGGCAACAGGTTCTTGGTATTCTCAAATGTCAGGCTTACTTCGGCAAGACCGCTGGCACTGCGGGTCTTAGAGCCATTGAACACCAGGCTGTCGAGGTTCTCACTCCGCAGGTGGCTTATCTTCTGTTCGCCGATAACCCAGCGGATGCTGTCCACAATATTTGATTTACCGCAGCCATTGGGGCCTACGATACCGGTAATGTTGTCGTCAAAACTTACTACAGTCTTGTCTGCAAAGCTCTTAAAGCCCTTGATTTCTAAGCTTTTTAATCTCACGGTTTTCTATTTAATTACGTTTAAAGTCCGGCGGCGAATTTAAGCTAAAGAAATACAAAACCCGGTTTGGCTATCAGGCAGTTATTCACAATGATGTGGCAAAAATGTGAGGAAGAAATTTGGTTGATTTAATCAGGTTTTGAATAAATGATGCTGTCAGTTGAAATCGAAGCCGGCCTTGGAATATTCGCCTCAATTTATCTACATAAAACCGGTTGATGTTGATAATCCATTTCCTGTTTTTTGCCGCCAGGGCTTATTTTTGTGGCATACGAAAGGGCGGGATTATTCTTTCCCGGTCAACTATTGCTTGCCTCTGAATAAAATGGTTGATATTCTTCTAACTACAAATTTTTAAACATGATCGTTAAGACCTACTACAAAACAAAGGACTATTGTAAAGTGAAATTCTCTTTTAAAGTTGAAAATGCTGAAACAGCGGAGATACTGGGCCTGAACAGTGACTGGCAAAACTCCATCATTATGAGCAAGAAGAAAGATGGCAGTTTCAGTGCTGATGTAAACCTGCCGAAAGATTCAAAACATGAATTCAAATACCGGGTTAATGAAACTGATTGGCTGAATGAGACCGAAGCCGATAGTGAAGCTCCGAATGTGTATGGCGGCAGCAATAGTGTAATTATACTGTAATCCACGGATGATATTGAGTAGCCGTTTCTGGTTTAGGGTATACCGGCAATGGCTTTCTTAAAAATTAATCAACTGCTTCACCTTCCGGTTGATCAGTGCCATATTGAGATATTTAATATTAAGAAATTCAAAATCCCGGATTAGTAATAGAGAGATGGCGGCCTCTTTTAAAGCAATGGCATTATTGAAACAATTGATCGCCGTATCCCGGGCCCCTGCATGGGCATAATCAAGCCCCATCCACAACGCAGATATGTATTCACTCCGTTCTTTCATTACCCGGTAATGATTATCCACACTTTTCACCAGTAAAGATGAATCCCCGTTTGTATAGAAATTTATCAATGCCAGGTCGTCGGATTTTTTTGCGGCGTCTGATGCGGCCTTTTTATTATTGAATGTCCAGTAAAGGCGGGAGAGCTCAGCATAACGGCTTTTTTTCAGGTTACTGTCATTGCCTGCTTTTTCGACCCTTGTCAGTTGTAATGCAACGGCCTCTTCTTCCCTGTTCAGGCTTACCAGTGCTATCACTTTATTCTTCAACAGAAAGTCCCACATCGGGTTTATTTCAATGCCCTGATCATAAACTTTCAGTGCTTCTTCATTGTCTCCTTTTGCCTGTAGTAAAATGGCCAGCCAGAGGTATACATTTGATTGATTGGCATTCAGGTTGATAGAACGCCGGTAAGTAATCTCTGCAGCATGCCAGTCAAAGTTCTGAAAATACCAGTAACCTAATGATGCCTGTGTTTCGCCTGAAAAAGAATCAAGACCTGTGGCGATGTCAATATTTTTCTTAGCCTGCCAGAGCATTTGCACCGGATCTTCATAACCCCGGAAGGAAGACAACAAAAAACAATCTGCCAGACCAGAAAATGCAGCTGCGAAAGAAGTGTCTCTTTTAACTGCCTGCTGAAAATAATCTCTCGCAATAAGGAGATCAGCTTTGTTTCTTTTCTCCATCAGCATTTTTCCTCTCAGGTAGAGGTCGTAAGCCTGCAGGTCAGCAGTGGGTATATAGTCCAACTCTTGTGTCTCTCGTTTGGAAAGAGTGGTATTGAGCACTGCGGCGATAGCCAGTGCCACTTCCCGCTGGATAGAAAATATATCGTTCATTGGCCTGTCATAGGATTCTGCCCAGATATGTTCATCCATTACTGCATTAATCAGCTGAGCTGTAATACGGACTTTATCACCCTGTCGCTGCACACTACCCTCCAGTATCAGCGAAACCCCCAACTCCTTTCCTATCTCTTTTACTGATTTTGGTGCCAGTTTGTATTGCATCACCGATGTGCGGGAAATCACTTTGTAAGCCCTGATCTTGGAAAGTTGAGTAATAATATCTTCGGTAAGGCCGTCACTGAAATAATCCTGTTGCGGATCGCTGCTTATATTGGCAAAAGGCAGCACTGCAATACTATTTGCGTTGGTCTGTGTGGCTTCGGGAACAGCCAGACCCGCCGTTTGCCCCAAAGCTGGACTGTTTGCTGTTAACAGCTGAAAAATACGTACCGGTTCTTTTACATTCTTTAATTTCTCCTCTTTGATAAAAACAGATTCAAATTCTTTTTTATTGACAATATTCCTGTACACCACTTCTGATATATAGATACCCCCGGCAGGTGCCAATGCCTGAATACGGGAAGCGATATTCACAACATCTCCAAAAATATTTTCGCCATGAATGAGAACGTCGCCCATATGAATGCCAATACGAACGGGGATGACAGAATCCTCCTGAAGTTCATCCTGCAGCAGCTTTGCAAACTCGGCAGCATCCGTTGAACTGTGAAAAAGCAACAATGAACCATCTCCATAATACTGGATTATATCGCCATTGAGTTCCTCGGCAATCAATTCAACTGTTTCCCGGAAACGGTTAATTTTCTGTACAGCCGAATCTTCATCCTGCTGCATCATCGAAGTGTAACCAACAACATCAGCAAACAGAATTGCAGCTAGCTGGTGACTATGTTCGGGCATTAGATTATGGTTAAAATTGGGAAGTGAAATTAATAAAAACAGTTCCCTTGTTTTTTGATTTCAACAAAAATTTCTTGCTGCTTTCTTTAATTTTTTCAGAAAAAATATCAGAACAAAAATAAAAGGTACTAATTAACAAGCAATATTATCGGTCTTTGCTGTGAATTAGTGAGTCTGTTTTACCGCACTTCCGCCAATATTCTCAGCAAATGGTGTTTTTGCTTTGGTGTCGGTGAAACCCCTGAAGATCATATCTTGCTCTTTCTGGTACAAAAATGCTAATCCCTGGGTTTTCTTCTGGGCCTTACGTATAATGTCGACCCATTCCACTTTTGCGTCATTTCTTTTTAGCTCCATAAGTATAGTATGAATGATGCTGGTGGTAAATAAACCATTATATGTAGTGCTGCACCTGGCAGGCTGCCCGGGTTCTGCAGCAGAAATAATATATGAGCCTTTTGACTGGAGGAATAATGATGCAGCAGGCCTTTTGTTCATATCATAATACCCGGGAGGATAGCTTGCTTTTGCCGTATCATATATCTGGTCACGGCGGATCGATATTTCAGTATTGCAACAGTCACTCATAATAAGGTTGAGCCGCCCTCCCATCGCTTGTATGGATTTAAAAATATCTTCCAGGTTCATACTTGAGTTATACATATCCACCCGGTTAGGCGAATCCCCATATCGCAAAAACATCCGTGGAAACGGTAACAGTTTATCTTCTTTGTACCTGAAACCATGGCCGGAATAATGGAAAATGACAATATCATCTTTCTTCACTTTAGGCTTGATGCGGCTGATGGCCTTCAGTACGCCAGCCTTAGAAAAATTTGCGCCATCTACTTTTTCAATAACGATTGGTAAATTGAGTAACGCTGATACTTTTCTGAAATAACCTGTAACATTCTTTCCGTCCTCTATGCAGGTAGCCTTTATATCTGCATCACCGGTGTTCACTACCGATATAACATACATCACCGGCATTACATTGCTACGGACTTTTATGACCTGGCTCTTTGTGTAAGCACCTTCATAGATCAATTCAGTAGTAAGAAAGTACTGCTGCAGATATGCTTTGGTAAAAGTGGCGGATGTAAGTTGTTTAACACTGAGGATGCCGGTTTCTGTAAACTCCTGTTGCGTGACGCCGGATGAATCGGGTTGAGCTTTTCTCCGGGAGTACGTTGGTGCTTCGGTTATTCCTTTATTCCTCCCATTGGCATTAAATGGAGTTGTTATGACAGGCTCAAGTATTTTTTTCTGACCGTTAAGCCTGAACCAAAGCCTTAGATAATCAAAGTCAAAAATTTCTGTGCCTTCCTTCAGGCTAAAATTTTCTGACCAACAGTAATGGTAGGTGTCGGTTCCTTCTTCCTCCAATACTAAAGCCCCTTCCAAAGGATGATTGATATTGTCAAACGATTTGGTGTAGAGTGTAAAATCGTAAAGTACCCTTTTTGAAGTTTTACTAGCAGATGAAAGCCTTAAAAAACCTGTTCCATCTTTATTGCTTACCAGGAAACCATTGTACACCGTTTTGGATGGATCGCCTTTGAATTGGTAAGTCAGTTCAAACACATCCTGGGCCGATAATATATTGGCCAGTGCGGTAAGTAACAGACTAGTAAGTAACAGGAGGTGACGCAAAACAGGAGTTTTGATGCTTAAATATAGTAAAACTCCCCGGCCAGTTGCAAAATTTTGGGCTGCTGGTTGCTGGTAGTCAAGTAATCGCTTTAAAAGGGGCTTAGGGATCAATTGTCATACTCAGACTGAAAGAACCCGAGGTCTGCGAGGATTATCTCCGGACTGGTATAATTCAATAAACTGTTCTTGAGGTTAGCCCTTAATTCTTCCCTGCTTTTTGCAAATGCAGACTTAATAAGCGATAATTTATAAGAGTTGATCTTAAAAAAAGCTAACCGGGCAGTTTGTTCGATAAAGTCTTCATCTAAATGGAAGCCCTCGGCAATATATGCCTGGTCATTGTAGTATGGATGATTCATACAGACGGATATTGGTTTTACAAGGATTGGACAGTTTTTAAAACGATACAAAACAAGAAAAATTGCACAGCTTCAACTGCCGCCTGAAACTTAAAAACGTATATTTTATAAACAATACCAAATCAGTTAATTACAGCAAGCGGTGTAATGCTGTTGTAAAGCAGTGTCTGTAAAGTTTATCGGTAGTTTATCAACTATTAGACTATCTTCACCGTGTGATTCAAAGTTCTTCCAACAGTCAGTCCGGATCAGTGTCAATTCTTACTCTTCGACCCAGTAACAGTTAATCTCCTCTTTACTCCTTGCTGCAAGCCTTTATCACAGGTATTATTATTGTTTTATTTAAATTATTGTTTTATGAACATGTACGTTTCGAATTTAAGTTTTCAAACAGCTGATGACGACTTAAGAAAATTATTTGAGCAATTTGGCGCTGTTTCATCTGCCAAGGTTATTACGGACAGGGAAACTGGTCGCAGCCGTGGTTTCGGATTTGTAGAAATGGGTGCTGATGAGGAAGCTAATTCAGCCATGAAAGCACTGAATAATAAAGATATTGACGGAAGAGCAATGTCTGTTACAGTGGCGAGAGAGAAAGCTCCAAGGTCTGATAATAAAAGGTGGTAATATAACACCGGCATCATATCAGCTTTGCGGAAGCTAAGCAGAACAATTAATTTTAAAGAGCCTCAATGGCTCTTTTTATTTTTCTTCTGTTTCGGCTTCCGGGGCCGGGGTGATGTCCTTAATGCTTAATAGAAAATCCGAGTTAAGACTGATTGCATAATGATGGCGGCGCAGCAACTGAAGAGTTGTTTCATCTTCCTGTAATATGCCAAGCAGATCTTTGGCGGGTATCGACTTGTTGATCGTATTAAAACGGGTCCGTACGATCTCAACCGAAAAAGAACAAGCCGGTTTGCGGAGCTTGGTTGTTGTTTCAAAATCAGTGCGGTTCAGTGAAACTGTCTGTTCAGCGGTAGCTGATCTCTTCAACAATAATTTAATAACAGGCAGGTATTTCTTCCAGGTATAAGTATACATTAGATTGAATTAGATGAAATAATACAGGAAAATGGCAGACAGCAAACGAAGGTCAGCTTTTATTTCCATAACCACTGCTTTATTTCAACTTTACTAATGATTTACGTTGCCACAGAGCCAATAACTGATGCGCATCAACATTCCGGTCCTTTTTTCCCTGTAAAAGCTTACCTTTACCTGCATTCAGTTTTAAGTTTTTCCGTTAGTAATCCTTCCCGCTTTACTTCCAGTTTCTTTCAACTGTTCTGTTTAATGCCAGTTTGTGCCTTTGACAAAAAAGTCTTCGTAGCTGGTGTAAAAAATTATTATTATGACAAACGAACAAATCGAAAAATTTGTGCTGCAAAAGCACTTAGACAAATCCGCTGTACAGATCAATTTCAAAGCAAGACAGGCTATAACAGGCATGTTTATCAAAACGGCTGATTATGCAGAACTGAAGTCAAAAAATCTGTGGCGCATTGTTAACAGCGCAAGCCTGGAAGAATACAACAAGTCAAAAGATCTTAATCTTGCCCGTATTTTCAATGGTGTGGAAATTACAAGACTTGGAGCCTTGTAAATAAATCAGAGAAGGGGTCAATCTAACTCAAAGTCGTTTTCGTTACTGCTTAACTGCCATCTGCATACTATGCGGTGTTAAAAGCAATCAGTAAAAAAACTTAACTTAACTCTCAAATTCATGTTGCCCATGGCTGAGGGAACAAATGACCTTTTCTATACAAGATTACCTGTAAACCAAATATCACTCAGCGACCTGCTGATGGAAGAACATCTCTTCTTTAAAGTCCCTGCCAACTGGCATGTTCTTATTACCGATGTGAAGGGATCTACCGCAGCTGTTGCCAACGGCCTGCACGAAACGGTGAATCTTGTAGCTACAGGGAGTATTGTTGCTGTACTCAATATAGCGTTCAAAGAAAATCTTACAGTTCCCTTTTTCTTTGGTGGCGATGGAGCTACTTTTATTGTTCCTCCTTCCATAGTAGACCCGGTAACCAAAGCCCTGTTATTACATCAGCAAAACACTTTGGAAAATTTTAAACTTGACCTGCGGGTTGGGCATGTACCAGTAAAAGATATTTATGAAAAGGGAAATATCCTAAGCATCAGTAAGCTTAAGACATCCGAGCTTTTTTCGATTCCCGTGGCCCTTGGTAACGGCCTCTCCTATGCAGAAAAAATAATCAAAAGGGATGATTACCTGCTTAGCCAATCATCTGCCGGTAATGAAGAACTAGACCTCAGTGGAATGCAATGCCGATGGGACAAGATCAAACCGCCGGAAAACTATGATGAGGTAGTAAGCCTGCTGGTAATAGCACAAGATGGGGCAACGCAGACTGAGGCTTTTAAAAAAGTGATTGACCAGATAGATAAGATATATGGCGAACCGGAAAAAAGAAAACCTATCAGCGTATCCCGGTTAAAATTAAATGGGACTTTAAAAAAAATCGGAAGGGAAATGCGGGTAAGACTGGGAGGATACAGGCCATGGTACCTCATCAAAACATGGCTCACTTCTCTGATAGGCATTTTGTACTTCCGAACCAAACCTGGCAAAACATATCTCACCCAATTAGTGGAAATGTCAGATACATTAGTAATTGATGGAAGAATAAACACAGTTATATCCGGCACAAAGAAGCAGCGAGAGTTACTGGAAGTGGCCCTGAACGACCTTGAAAGAAATGGTTATATCCGTTATGGATTGTATGTAAGCAAGGAATCTGTGATGTCATGTTATGTTCGCAGCATGGATGAAAAACATGTTCATTTTGTAGATGGATCAGAAGGAGGATATACCAAAGCAGCTGGTATGCTGAAAAAGAAGCTATACCACGTCTGATTCCAGTATTTCCTACAAGTTGTATTTTTATCTGAAATATCATTAACCTATACAATTCATGCTATGAAATTTACACTTCTGCCTGTCGTTGCTGCTATTTTACTTTTTACCAGTTGTAAAAGCCCTAAAAAAGAAACAGCAACCGAAGCAACCCCCGACATAGAAAATGTTGATGAAATTGTTAGGGACACAGTACAGGCAAAAAAAGTAACAGACCGGGACTTTAGCGTTACAAAAGAGAATGCTTACAATGACATGTTTCTTGACAGCCTCGCTATGGAGAGATACATTAGCAACCGTCAGCTTGCAGATAAGAAAATAGCCCGCCGTATCCGTAGTTTTTATAATGCCCGGAATTACCAGTATGCATGGTTCTCTTCAAAAGGCCTGACAGAACAAAGTCGTTTTTTCTGGAACCAATACGATTATGCTGTAACGCATTTGAAAGACACTACCCTTGTCAATTCAGTTTTCTATAAACAAGCCGAAAAATACCTGAACCAGGAAAAAGTGGCTGTTAGCACTAAAGACAGTATGATTTTAAATACTGAGTTTGGTTTTACTGAGCATTTTATACGTTTTGTCAACAGCACTTATGAAAAAGGATATGTAAAAAGAAAAGAACAGGAAAAATTCATTCCAATTCGAAAATTAGATCCGGTGATTATGGCTGACTCATTGTTAAACAAGAAACATAGCGATGATAAATACTATGAGCAGGTAAATGACATGTACGGTAACCTGAAAAAAAATCTGCAGCTATATCACGACCTCGAAAAGGCCGGAGGATGGGGTACTATTCCGTCCGTCAAATCGATTAAGAAAGGAGAAACCAATGCCTCCATACCTGCTATCAAAAAGAGGTTACAGCTAACCCTTGATATGCCCGGTAATGATACTTCTTCCGTTTTCACAGATACACTGGAAATAGCGGTAAAGAAATTTCAAAAGAGACACGGCTATAAGCAGGATGGAGTAATATCGGCAACATTTATAAAGGAGATGAATGTCCCTGCCAGGGAAAGGTTGATGCAAATATTGCTGAATATGGACAGAATGAGATGGCTGCCGCAAAAGCCAACAGGTAATCTCATTATAGTAAACCTTCCGGAATTCATGTTACATGTTTATGACGGCAACAAACTACTTTTTGATATGGTGGTAGTAGTGGGCAAAGTGGGTAACAATACAATGATGTTCAATGGAGATTTAAACCAGATATATTTCAGCCCTTATTGGAATGTGCCGGCAAGCATCATTGAGAAAGAGATTAATCCAGCTATAGCAAGAAATCCTAATTATTTAGCTTCTAAGAATATGGAAAAAGTTGGTTCCGGTATTCGCCAAAAGCCTGGCCCAGGTAATGCATTAGGTAAAGTAAAATTCATTTTCCCTAACAGTTTCAATATGTATTTTCATGATACCCCATCTAAAAGCCTGTTTGGCCAGGACAAAAGGGCTTTCAGCCATGGATGCATTCGGTTGAGTGAACCGCAAAAAATGGCGGAGTGGTTATTGAGAAATGATCATGACTGGACAAAAGAAAAAATTGTTTCGGCCATGAATCAGACAACAGAAAAGGGGGTTAAATTAAAGGATCCCGTTCCTGTTTTTATCATCTACTATACCTCTTGGGTGGATAATGATGGAGAACTCAATTTCCGGGATGATGTTTATCAGCATGACAGCGAACTGATGAAAAAGATGTTTACTGCTGAACCTGCTCAAACAAAAACAATGAGGATCGATAACCTGAAAACGAATTAATGCAGTAATAAAGCATATTGACCGTTCATCCTAAATGCTGCTTTTCAAGCAGCATTTTTGTTTTTGCTGCTGCCTACCTGTTACCGGCTGTGCTAACCCAAAACTGTATGCTTTATGGTAAGGTATGTTATGTCCTTCACTGTGCCGCCGGACCGGCAACGATCTGCACAAAAAGTAATTGATCAATATTTTGATGCCTTGTACAAGCATGGGCCAGGTGGCATGAGAAGTCAATGCTATGCGGATTATGATAATGAATGCAACTTTGTGCATATTAAAAGTTTTAAAAAGGAATCAGTAGCTAATCAGCATTTCAAGTCAGGTACTTTCCGGGAATATGTGCAGCAACTGGCATCTCTCTGTGGAAGAACTCCTTCTTTTTCCCGGTTGCAACAGCAGCAGACCTTTGAGTCTATTTACTGATTCAGCAGGAAAAAAATCTGGTTTTGAGAAGATACCTGAGCAACTCAATATTTGCTCATGCTTATAATATGATTGTATTTAACATTTCATTGCTTTTAGTGAGTCGATCTGTTTGTAACTTGTAAAAACGAACTAAACCGGTATGAAAAAAATTATACCTGGGATACTGCTCGTTTTAACAGTCCCAGCCATTTCTGTAGCACAAACGCTATCTGACCTAGACACTGGTAAATACAGTATAAACCTTCCCGATTACTGGAAGCCAGGCAATAAAATATGGCGGATATTGAGTGATAAACTACCGCTTGTTTGCGAAGAACTAAAAGACAAAGAACTCTGCGGCGACCATTGCAATCCTAAATATTCCATCGAGTTTGAAATGTCAGAGCCAGTAATTTTTGATTATTTTGCAAATCATATTTCGTCCGGTAGTACAACCCAAACATGGGAATTTGTAACGATGTACAGTTTTTCCTCCTCCCTGCTTTTGTTAAATGAAAAAAATGAGTTGCTTACAAAATTTATACTGGTTGACACGAATGAGGTATGGAGGGTGGTAAATAAGGCACAACTGGCATCTTACATGCCGCCGCCACCAAAGAAAATATATGTACAGAATCCTCCATACCTTCCTAACGGAGAATCGATCAACAGGATGAGTGGCCGCAGCGGAACTGCCGGCCAAAGCCCTTACTCTTACATTAATTCAAATAAAGATAATCTCTCTCCCACTCAGAGGGATATGTTGAATATTATAGATGAAAAGATAAGGTCCTGGTAATAATTCATCTCAAATCCTGTAAATTTAGCCCTGATAAAAACCAGCATTCGTTATACCCTGACACCCGGGTTATACGATAAAACCATGACCATGCACAGAGTTATTATACCTGTCGATTTTTCTGAAACCTCGCTAAATGCGGCTCGTTTTACTGCCCGGATGTTGGCTGGAAAAAAAAATGCGGTAGCTGTCCTTTATAATAATTACGAAAGTCCGGGGGACTATGATGTGGTAGTTGGCTACCAGGAAAGCCTGAAAAAAGAATTTCTAGCCCAGGGAGTCGAACATGTTGAATACGAAAGCGAAATGGGTGGCGACCTGATTGAAAATATTGCCCGTCTTGCTCACACTACCAGAGCTACATTAATTGTAATGGGAATTACCGGCAAGTCGGAAGTACGACAAGCTATGTTCGGAAGCAATACTTTAAAATTAGTTGATAAGAATCTTTTGCCTGTGATGATTATTCCGCAAGATGCTGTATATAAAGGAATAAACAATGTAGTGTTTACCTCAGATTTTAAAGACGTTGAAGACTCAACCCCCGCCCCTTTGATAAATGCTGTACTGGAAATATTTACACCGAAACTGCATATTTTAAATGTAAATAGAGAACATTATGTATCGCTTACGGAAGATATAGAGAAAGGTAAAAAATCATTCCGGGAAATGTTCAAATCACTGGAAACTGAATTTTATTTCGTAACCATGAACGATTTCTACGAAGCAGTGGACAATTTTGTAAAAGATTATAATATTGATATACTGATAACAATTCCTAAACATCAAAGTAACGCCGTATCATTATTTAAGTCTACTCATACCAAACGGCTGGCTTACCACAGTAAAATACCTATCCTTGCTGCTCATGAATGATGGATATACATCCTTTTATTTCAGCGACTATTCTTCGTACATTTGTATTTCGGATTCATTGACCAACAATTTTAAAATCTACTTATGCAAACTGTAATCGTTCCTGTTGATTTTTCAAACATTTCGTTAAATGCTGCCAGGTATGCAATGCAGTTACTTACAGGACACTATGGTGTAAATATGATACTTCACCATGTTTATGAAAAAAAATCCTTTGCAGCAGAAGCTAATCAAAAACTGGAGCAGTTAAAAACTGAATTACGAGAATTTGGCATTGTTAAGATTGAAATACTTGCTGAAGAAGGCTCAGATTTTATTGCAGAATTGGAAAAATTAGCCCGGCATCGTGTCGCAGACCTTGTTATAATGGGTATTACAGGCCGCTCCCCCATAGGCCAGACATTTATAGGAAGTAATACGCTTAAAATGGTGGAGAAGAAAGTTTGCCCTGTACTGATCATACCAGCTGATACAACTTATAAGGATGTAAAAAATGTATTATTAACTTCTGACTTTAAAGATGTTCATGCACATACACCCTCCGTTCCAATAAAAAAAGTTTTAAAAACATTCCATCCAAACCTTCATATTATGAATGTCGATAGTGAACACTATGTGGCATTAACAGAAGAATACCAGGCAGAAAAAACAAAACTTACTGAGTTGTTCCGTGATTTTAATCCTGAGTTCTATTTCCTGGGTCTACCGGATGTGGATGAAGCTATCAACCAGTTTGCACAGGACAAAAAAATTGATTTCATCATTGTAATACACAAAGAATACTCACTTTTTTCCAGGTTATTTGTAAAAAGCCACACTAAAAAGCTAATTTATCACAGCTCTGTGCCCGTTCTGGCCGTTCATGAGTAGATAAAAGGTATTAGAGGTATAACTTGACTTCCCGGCAACTAATGTTTACCTTTGTTTTCTGTCTTTTTATGAGATACAATCACAAAAAATCTGGTCATATTTACACTTTTGCAGAGCAATCGTTGCCTGCGAATTTCTATATACCAGATTGATCGGCCCACACATTCCTACTTACTTAGCTGCCCATTCTTATTCACCGGCATTTGGCCTGGATTATTTCATTAACGATTGTCTATATGAAAAATATAAAACTAATTGAAGTTCCTTCTGAAATAGGCGCCGGCACCCGTGGTGCCAGCCTTGGTGTGGAGGCAATAAAAATTGCTGCGTTGGACTTTATGAGCAATTTCTTTATTCATTTTCCATCAGAGAAAATTCAATCTGAGAATAAACTATTATACGAACCAATTGAATCTCCGTATGCCAAACGGGTAAAAGGCATTGCATCCATCTATGAAAGGGTAAGCAAGGCTGTAAGCGACTCTATAAAGAACAACTTCTTCCCTGTTGTCCTAAGTGGTGACCACAGTACTGCCGGTGCTACTATTGCTGGTATTAAAATGGCAAAGCCTAAAAGCAAATTAGGTGTAATCTGGATAGATGCCCATGCTGATCTGCATACACCCTATACAACACCGTCAGGCAATGTGCATGGTATGCCGATGGCAGCATCTATCAATGAAAACAATGAAGATTGTGCGGTACATGATGTGGATGATGAAACAGCTAAATACTGGAATTATCTAAAAAACATTGGAAAGATTGCGCCAAAAGTCCTGCCGGAAGATGTTGTATTTATCTCCCTGAGGGATTATGAAAAAGAAGAGCGTCACCTTATTGAAAAATACAACATGAAGGTGATTACCTCCAAAGAAGTTAGAAATAAAGGTGCGGAGAATGTGGTCAGGGCAGTTGTTCGTTATCTTGCTGATTGCACAGATATTTATATTTCATTTGATGTTGACAGCCTTGACTCCTCAATTTCTAAAGGTACGGGTACCCCTGTAAGTAATGGGCTGAAAGAAAGAGAGGCAGAGGATCTTATCAGCAAGTTTATGCAGAACCGTAAAGTCTGCTGCTTTGAAATAGCCGAAGTGAACCCCACATTAGATAAAGAAAACTTAATGGCTGAAATAGCATTCAACATACTTCAGCGAAGTGTGAATGTCCTGATGATGAATTAAACAGCCATGTTGTACCCCGAAAGTGGTATTGAATTTTGACATGCATATCATTAACTTTAGTTTTTACTCTTATCCAAACTAAGTTGTATGTCATTGCCTTCACTCCCTCTTCATCCATTCCAAAATATTGCGGTCGGTCTTTCCGGCGGTGGATTCAGAGCCGCCTCCTACAGCCTTGGGAATTTATCATACCTCGAACATATTAAATATGACAGGACAAAAGGCATTTCGCTGTTAGATAATGTAAACTTTATTTCTTCAGCATCAGGCGGAACAATTACAGCAGCTCTTTATAGTGCTGGCCGGCACAAAGGACAAAATTTCATTGATTGTTATAGAAAACTATTGAAAACAGTTCTTCCCGGAGATGATCTGTTAAATTCAGTTTTGGAAAAGCTGAATGACGATAAGGAATGGGATACACCTGGCAATACAAAAAGAAGAAACATTATTAACTCTTTTGCCAGGGTATATGATGAGAAAATATTTGATGGCGATTGCCTTGGGGTGTTCAGAAGGCAAGAAAAGCCAGAAGGACTTGAAGTTTGTTTTAACTCTACTGAATTTACCCGGGGGTTCTCCTTCCGTTTTCAGGCCAACGGAACCGGCAAAGCTGGCAACAGCTTTGTATTCTTCGGCAAAGATGGAAATGAAGCATTCGATAAAATAAAACTGGGCGACGTTCTGGCTGCATCTTCCTGTTTTCCGGGCGGCTTTGAACCAATTGCTTTCCCAGAAGATTTTGCATATAAAAATGAAAAAACACAATTAACATCAAAGTCACTCAGAGAACATGTCATACTTAAAGAATATAGTGGCGCAGAAAACCTCTTACGGGAAACAGAAAGTATCGGGTTGATGGATGGTGGTATCAATGATAACCAGGGGCTTGACAGCGCAATACTGGCTGATATGAGACGAAGGAACAACAAAGACCCCCGCCCGCCATTTGATCTGATCTTTATAACAGATGTTACCAGCTACTTTATGGATCCGTATAAAGTACCCGGCGAGAAAGAAAATAAAGGATGGAGAACTAATACAATAGAATTAGTGTTGGGTAATATTAAAAAAGGGCTGAAGAAGCTTAACCTCCTTACAACTATTACTCTTTTGATTTTTCTTGCTGCAGCTACAGGTATTTTTCTTTGCTCTGACATTTTAGGAAAAAATATAAGCCTTGTACTTACAGGCCTGTCAGCAGCATTTCTAATCGTTCGTATTCTTATCTGGTGGTTTGTATTCAGAAAAAATAAGATACTGTTATCCTTTATTAAAAGCCCGGATGAGGCAGATATTAATGAGATCATTAAAGAGAAACTTCCCTCTATCAATAAATTCTCCCCCGAGATCGTTAATAAATTGCTGGGATACTTTAAGAACACCCGTTTGGGGGTACTGGAACAAATGATACTCGCAAGGGTCAATTCAGTTGTAACTATGGCCTCTGATGTTTTTCTGAAACATATCCGGAGAAAAATATTTGATCATTTTTACCAGGATATCCGGTGGGAAAACAGGAGGGCAAATAATTTTGTCTATGAACTAAGCCCAAGCAACCTTGTTTTCAGGGAAAAATTACTAAAAGAAAAACCTTGGGCTGACCAGGAAACCATTGATATCTTATCGCCGAATAAGAACCTGGCAGATATTGCATTTGAAGCAAGAAACATGGGAACTACGCTTTGGTTCGATGAGAATGATACAAAAGCAGAAAAATTAAAACAATTAGTGACCTGTGGACAATTTACCTGTTGTGTGAACCTGCTTCAATATTGCATTGATCTTAAATATAAAATCGAAAACAAATTGTTGACTCTCGCTGAAGATGACAGACTGGTCCTGACCAGCATTCATGAACAAGTTGAAAACGATTGGAAGAAATTTAAAACTGATCCATACTTCTTATACAAAAAGTACGAAGAGGAGTTAAAGGCTGTCTAACCGGTAAAAGTTTTTGCCAACCCTTCATCAAAGCTGATAGGTTTATATCCCAACTCGGTACGGGCCTTATCAATATTAAGATTTGTTTTTAAAGGCCTTTTTGCTGGTTGTGAAAAATCAGCGGCTGTCACTCTTTTGATCAGCGATCTCTCCAACTGAAGATGATCAGCAGTTTTACAAGCCATCTGGTAAGGCGTTAATATATCAGTCCCGGAAAGATGAAATACACCTTTTGCCTTTTTTGCAATTATTGAAACAATTCCTGAAGCAAGGTCTTCGACATAGGTCGGTGTGCGAACCTGGTCATCTACAACACTATAAGATTCGCCACTTTTAAGTTTATCCCTTACAGCGGATAGAATATTTTCCCTGCCGGTCAATGGTTTTCCATAAACCAACGAGGTGCGGGCTATTGCCCAATCAGATTCACACTCCTTTACAGCATCCTCTGCTTCCTTCTTTGTTTTGCCATAGAAATTGACCGGGTTAGCAGCATCATTCTCATTATAAAAGCCTTTATGCCCATCAAAAATAAAATCAGTTGAAAGAAAAATGAAGAAGCTCTTTTGTTCTACCGCATTCAGAAGCATTGTCACTGTTCCTTCCACATTGGTCAGGTATGCCTGCCATTGTTGCTGTTCACATTCATCCACTTTTGTCATAGCCCCGGCATGAACGACCATATCTGGCTTATATTTTTCAAATACATCATGCACAGAAAAGGGATCAGTGAAATCCAGGTCTGCATATTCAAAACCTTTTCCCCGGGTAAGAGGTAACCTGCACTCCCCTTTTCCTGTACTAATTACTTCATAATTATTTTCAAGTAGTTGCCTGGAAAGGTGGTGTCCTAAAAAACCATTTGCCCCTGTGATGAGAACCTTCATTTGTCAAATGTAGGAAACAAAAAATCCTGTTCTCCAGGAACAGGATTTTCAAGAATATATTCTAATCGTTTTACGGCTTATTTAACGCTTCCACCAGTTCTGCAATATCTGACTCGCTTTTAAGATTCAGCTTGTTGGCTGTTACTACTTCCTCAATCTTGGCTGACAGAGCAGGTAACGCATCAACCACAGACTGTTTGCTTGCTTTAATTCGTTTTATTTCGCCACCGGGTGTATAAATGTACAGCTGCTGTGTGGTTACGATCTCTCTGCGGCTATAATCGCCCAACGTTGCTGCATCTTCAACCTTTTGTGAAAGAAACTTAATCAGGTGAATATTAGAGCCCATTGTCAACACCTGGTAAACAGATTTATCTGTATGATTGTCAATTTCAGGATACCCCTGCTTGAACATTATATGTTTAATTGCACCGTCATTTCCAGTAATATCGTAAGAAACAACCTGGAAAGACTCTAACCGCATATCCTGGCCATCTTTCTGTACCATGACAGCATTACTGAAAATATTGAACTTAACTGGAACATTCGTCACTATCTTATCGTCTGCGACCTGCACTGAACCTGTTTGGTAATCTTCTGTCATAAAAGGAGAGCCACCGACTTCCTGAAGTGCCGGCAGGCGCATCGGCTTCAGCTGCAAGTCATCTATTGTTTGTGATACGGCAATGGAAAATGTAAACAACAAAAGCAAAATACTTAGAACAGATTTAGCAGCATAATTCTTTCTCGTCATATATACCATTTTAAAATGAGTCGCAAATATATTAAATACATAAACAAAAAGAATAGCCGCTTATCATCTTTTACCAACAGGCAAACGATTGATTGCGGCTATTCTATTATAATTTTATTTTATGTCGGGCTAGAAACCCTTCTTGGGTATTACTACGCCAGATTCCCGGAAAGGCATTCCAAGGTTATACATTACAAAGCTCCATATATCCGTAGCTTCATCTATTACTTTACTTGTTGGTTTTCCTGCACCATGTCCTGCATTAGTTTCAATACGGATAAGCATTGGATTGGTTCCTGCATTGTATTCCTGCAAACGGGAGGCAAACTTAAATGAATGGGCAGGCACCACCCTGTCATCATGATCTGCGGTAGTAACCATTGTGGCAGGATAACTTACTCCGGGTTTTAAGTTGTGATAAGGGGAATATTTATACAAATAAGGAAACTGGCTGGCGGAATCTGCATTACCATACTCAACAGCCCATCCCCAGCCAACTGTAAACTTATGAAATCGCAACATATCCATCACCCCTACAGCTGGCAAAGCCACTTTAAATAAGTCTGGCCGCTGGGTCATAGCAGCACCAACTAATAAACCACCATTACTTCCGCCACGGATCGCTATCTTTTGGTTATTGGTATATTTTTCTTTGATAAGATGTTCAGCAGCGCCAATAAAATCATCAAATACATTTTGTTTTCTGTCGAGCATACCGGCTTTGTGCCATTTTTCACCATACTCACTGCCGCCACGCAAAGTAACAGATACATAAATGCCTCCCTGTTCAACAAAAAATGCATTACTGGTACTAAAGCCCGGTGTAACCGGAATATTAAATCCCCCATAACCGTAAATAAGAACCGGGTTCTGCCCATTGCGAACCATACCCTTTTTATAGGTTAGGAACATCGGAACTTTTGTTCCGTCTTTGCTTGTAAAGAAAACCTGTTCTGTTACAAAATCATCCGTTTTTACTTTTACTTCGGTTTTGCGGAACAACGTTGATTGCCCTGTCGCTATATTAAACCTGTAAATAGATGGTGGTGTACTAAAAGATGAGAATGTGTAGAAAAACTCTTTGTCCTCTTTCTCACCACCAAATCCACCGGCAGTGCCAATTCCTGGTAACTTAATTTCCCTGACAAGCTTACCTTCGTAGGTATATTGATAAACTTTAGTAGAGGCATCTTTCAGGTAACTGGCGAATAAATATCCTCCGGCAGTACCTACACTTTGTAAGGCTTCTTTTTTTTCTGGTATAACCGTTTTCCAATTCTCCTTACCTGGGTTTTTGGGATCTATTAGTACCACCTGGTAATTGGGAGCTCCATCATTGGTACGGACAAGCAGTTTTCCGCCATGATTATCCACTACATCTGGTTCAGTAGAGAAGCCCGGGATCAATAGTTTGAATTTTGTCTGTGATGGGTCTTTCTTCTCCCAATACCAAATCTCAGCGCCACTGGTACCTTCAGAGACGTTAAGAATCAGGAAGCGGCCATCTTCTGTAAGCCCTGCGCCATGATAACGGAGGGGATGTTCTTTATCCTCATGTATCAGGATATCCTGTGACTGGTCTGTACCCAGTTTATGATAAAAAACTTTATGAAACTGATTTTGCTTACTCAGTTTTGATTTTTCATCTGGCTTGTCATACCCGCTGTAATAGAATCCGTCATCACCATTCCAGTTTGCACCACCAAATTTTGTCCACTCAACTTTATCCTTCAACACTTTCTTAGTAGCAGATTCCATTACAAATATTTCCTGCCAGTCACTGCCTGCTACTGCAATAGAATAAGCAAAATATTTTCCTGTTTTACTGAAGCTTGTGCCTCCCAGGGCGGCTATACCTTCTTTATTTAACGTATTAGGATTTAAAAATTCCTCTGGTTTTCCTGTCAATCCATTCTGCCGGTACATAACAGATTGATTCTGTAATCCATCATTTTTAAAATAATAATAGTACTGAGCCTTCTTAAAGGGTGAAGAATACCGCGGATAATTCCAGAGCTCTTCAAGTCTTTTTTTGATCTTATCCCGTTGAGGGATAGTGGCCAGGTAGTCAAATGTTATCTTATTCTGTGCTTTTACCCATGCCTTAGTGTCTTCACTGTTGTCATCTTCAAGCCAGCGGTAAGGATCTGCCACTTTGGTACCATGATAATCTTCCACAGTCTCCCCTTTTTTTGTTTCCGGGTATTGCAATTGTGCAAGAATTGCTAACGGTGAAAACAAAAAGAAAATAAAAAATAGTCTTTTCATATAAAAAATTTATGTCTCTAAAGATAAAGGAAGTAGCTTCAAAAATAAAGCCTCCTTTACAGAAGGCTATGAAAGATGATAAGAGAGAGTTTTAGTCCTTGATAACAGTTGGAGCTCCTTCAGAAAGCCAGGTCGCAAATATTTCTGATATTTTCCAGTCTTTGCCCGCATACAGACGGGGCCGGGCAATAATATAGTTTATAAAATTACTTACATCAACCTGCTTACATTCTGTCATTACATACAAAGTTTTCTTCCCTTTATAATCACCACTGATTATCGGCTTATCAATTGAGGGGTTGTTTTCAATAAAATATTTACCGGTAAATTTTATATCGGCAACCAACGAGTCGATCAGTTTTTGTTCATCCTCTTTACTCCAGTTATTAAAGACACTATACCTGTCAAAAAGTGGCTCCTCATATACATTTTGCAACCGGATAAAATGTGATGCCAGCCTGGGAATCAGTCCAAAGTAAATATCTGTTTTATCTATAAATGTGTAAAGCAGGTCCCCTTTTTTCAAGGCAAGGCCGCTGGTGTTATTTCCAATTGAGAAATAATAGTAATTACCCTTAATAAGATTACATCTTCCATATCCTTTTTGTACGGTTTCATTCTTTGATCCGTTATACACACCATATATAATACCGAGTTGCTTATCCTTCAAAGGAAGATCGTCCGGTAATTGCAATTGTACCAGCCTGGTGCTGTCGTTCAAATCAATCATATAATCTGTAATTGGAAATGCCCTCAGCCATTTTGTGGTATCTGTTTGTGCATATAAACTGAGCGACTGAAAAAACAAAGAAAGAAAAATTAATTTTCGCATAACATCAATTTGCCCACAACTTAACAAAGTTATTTACCGGGTGTTATCCGTATTGCCGGGTATTCGTGTTAAAGAAAAGAGAAGAAGTCTATCGTATATTAGCTTATAAAATCAAACAGGTGTTAGTGTGTAACAAGTACACAGTCAAAACAAATACCTATTTTTGAGCAGCATAAAAGCAGAAATGGAAAAAAAAATAACTAAAATCGGTGTTTTAACATCCGGAGGTGATTCACCTGGTATGAATGCAGCTATCAGGGCGGTGGTTCGCACAGGAAATTACCATGGACTAGAAGTATATGGTATTATGAGGGGTTACCAGGGTCTGATTGAAGATGATATTTTCAAGATGGATTCCCGTTCGGTGGCAAATATCATTCAACGTGGCGGCACAATTTTAAAAACAGCCCGTTGTAAAGAATTCTTTGAACATGACGGCCGTAAAAAAGCCTACGAAAACCTTAAGAAAAGAGGTATCAATGGCCTGGTGATAATTGGAGGGGATGGATCTTTCCGCGGTGCCGTCAAATTCAGCCAGGAATTTGATATCCCCTGTATTGGTTTAGCAGGCACTATTGATAAAGATATTATTGGCACTGATTTTACTATTGGTTTCGATACAGCAGTCAATACAGCTGTGGAAGCTATTGATAAGATCAGGGACACAATGGATGCCCATGACCGTATTTTCATTATTGAAGTAATGGGAAGAGATGCTGGCTATATTGCACTTCACAGCGGCATTGCCACCGGTGCTGAAAATATACTGATCCCTGAAAGAAAAACAGATATGGATGACATTATTGCCTCGTTACTTGAAAAGGAACGCCGCAAAAAACTGGTGAACCTGATAGTGGTGGCAGAAGGAGATGATTATGGTGGTGCCAATGAAGTGGAGAAAATATTAAAAGACAAATTACCTAAGGCTGAAATAAGAGTTTGCATACTTGGTCATATTCAGAGAGGCGGCTCTCCCAGTTGTATTGACCGTTTAATCGCCAGCCGTATGGGTTATCACGCAGTTGAATCGCTGATTGAAGGCCGGCATAACGTTTTTGTTGGGATTTTGAATAATAAAATGCATTATATACCACTGGAAAATGCAGTGAAGAATAAAGGAAAGATAAGTGAGGAATGGATGAAGATAGTTAAGATACTGGCAAGTTAAATGTTGTAATAAAATGGCTAAACACTCTGAAAAGTACTATCATAAATCAATGAACCGGGAAGCCGGGTTGGCTCACAAAACTCATCGTACAAAAATTGTTGCCACTGTAGGCCCTGCTTGTGATACGTATGACAAATTGCTGGAACTGGTAAAAGCAGGGGTAAATGTATTCCGCCTTAATTTCTCTCATGGTTCACATGAGGATAAATCAAAGATCATCGAGCATATAAAAAAAATAAACAAGACTGAACCATTTAACATTGCTATTCTTGGTGACCTGCAGGGGCCAAAACTCCGGGTTGGTGAAATAGAAGGCGGGGAAATGGAGATCAGGCCAGGCGATATACTCACTTTTACAAATGAGAAAGTAGTTGGTACTAAAGAAAGGATCTATGTTTCCTACCCTAATCTTCATGCCGATGTAAAAGTTGGTAATACCATCCTTATTAACGACGGTAAACTGGAAGTAAAAGTGAAACAGGTGCTGAAGAATAATGATGTACAAGTGGAAGTAACGATGGGTGGAACATTGTCGTCCAAAAAAGGTATTAATCTGCCTGACACGAAGATTTCATTACCGGCATTAACTGAAAAAGACCTTGCCGATCTGGAATATATCATCGGGCAGCAATTGGACTGGGTAGCTCTTTCATTTGTGCGTAGTGTAAAAGACCTTGAAATACTCCGCAGTAAACTGGTTGCAAAGAACAGTAAGACCAAAATAATCTCTAAAATAGAAAAACCGGAAGCTCTTGAAAACCTCAGGGATATTATTGTTGAATCAGATGCTGTGATGATTGCCCGTGGTGACCTTGGAGTTGAACTTCCTGTTGAAAAGATACCACTCCTCCAGAAACAGATCATCCGTATGTGCTTGCACAGGGCTAAGCCTGTAATCGTGGCCACACAGATGATGGAGAGTATGATCGAACTGAACAAACCCAACAGGAGTGAGATCACTGATGTGGCAAACGCAGTTATTGAAGGAGCAGATGCTGTAATGCTGAGTGCAGAAACTGCCGCTGGCGAACATCCTACATTGGTGGTGGAAACCATGAGAAAGATCATTATTGAGGTTGAAAAATCCGGTTATAACTATAACAGGGAAGATGAGCTGGCTCCCCAGCCCCATTCCCCCTCTTTCTTAAGCGATGCGATTTGTTATAATGCCTGCAAACTGGCAAAAGATGTAAATGCTAATGCATTGATCGGAATGACGCAAAGTGGCTACACCGGTTTTATGCTCAGCAGTTATCGTCCGAAAGCCCCTATCTATATTTTTACAAAAGAAAGATCATTGGTAAACCAACTGACATTAAGCTGGGGTGTAAGAGCATTTTATTATGCAGAGGAAGAAAGTCTTGACGACATCATCTTTGACCAGATAGATATTTTGAAAGAAAGGGAGTTCTTAAAATCAGGTGATATCGTTGTAAACACGGGAAGCACACCGGTACCGCTTCACCTGCCAACAAATGTTTTGAAAATCACTACAGTTGAATAATCCGCATATAATTTACTTGTTGCGTATTTTATGCCTTTAATTCTTATTTAAGGAGTAAAATATATTTCACCATAGCTTCTGCATCGTCTTTTGACAGATCAGGATGTGGTGTCATAAATAGCTGACCCCATATTCCATTTCCTCCACTAATGATTTTACCGGCAAGATGTGAAATGATCGTATCAGGGCTGTTAGCATATTTTTTTGCAACCTCCCTGTATGCCGGACCTGTTACAACCTGATCAATTGCATGACAGGTCATACATTTATTTTTTGCCACCAGGTCAAGCCCTTTCTGATAATCTGGATTGGCTGAAATATCTTCTTTCGTACCAGGCTTTGTATCTTTTGAATCATTACCGCCACATGCTGCTAACACTGCGGCAGCAAAGCAGGTGATCACTACTCTCTTCATGTTGATTTTTGTTTTAGCAAAATTAATTACTCAAGGCCCAAAATCGAACGATTTTCTTTTTCATTTTTTCCGGATTTGGCAAAATCATCAAAGGCCTTATCTGTAACTTTTATTATGTGCTGCCGGATAAATTCTGCTCCTTCTGAAGCACCGTCTTCAGCATTTTTAATGCAGTCCTCCCACTCCAGCACCGCCCAGCCTTTATAATCGTATTGCGCCAGCTTGCTGAAAATGGATTTAAAATTAACCTGTCCGTCGCCTAATGAACGGAAACGGCCAGCCCTGTTGGTCCAATTCTGATAACCACCATAAACACCTTGCTTGCCGGTTGGGTTAAACTCAGCATCTTTTACATGAAACATTTTTATCCGTTCATGATAAATGTCTATGAAAGAAAGATAATCGAGGCATTGCAATATAAAATGTGAAGGGTCGTATAACAAACAAGCTCTTTTGTGATTATTGACTTTTTCCAGGAACATTTCATAAGTCACCCCGTCATGCAGATCTTCTCCGGGATGAATCTCATAACAAAGATCTACTCCGTAATTATCAAACTCATTTAAAACAGGTAACCAGCGGCTGGCTAACTCTGTAAAACCAGTTGCTGCTAATCCTTCCGGTCGTTGCGGCCATGGATACATCATTGGCCAGAGCAATGAACCACTGAATGTAACATGAGCATCCAGTCCCAGGTTCTGAGATGCTTTTGCGGCATACTTCAATTGTCGAATGGCCCATTCTGTTCTTGCGTTGGAATTACCATGTACTTCTTTCGGAGCAAAGCCATCAAACAATTTATTGTATGCAGGATGAACTGCAACTAATTGACCTTGCAAATGCGTTGACAATTCTGTTATTTCCAGGCCACACTCGTTAACGATACCTTTTATTTCATCAGCATAGGTTTTACTTTCAGCTGCTTTTTGCAGATCCATACATCTTGCATCTGATGTTGGTATCTGCACACCTTTAAATCCCAATGCCTCTGCCCAGAGGCAAATCGCTTTCAAATCATGAAATGGCGGTTTATCATTCATGAATTGCGCAAGAAATAATCCGGGGCCTTTTATTGTGGTCATATTTAAATTTCAAAGTCAATAAATTTTTTATCCGATCGGCTGCTCTTTACGACAGTTTCTATAAATGCCATCCCCCTTATCCCATCTTCGATACCCGGAAAATCAAGCCATTCTTCTTTTGGTTTCTCTCCTGTTATTTGCGCCTTCACACACAAGGCAAAATTGCGATAATGATTAGCAAAGGCCTCCAGATACCCCTCCGGGTGACCCGCAGGTGTTCTTGAATTATGTTTCGCATAAGAACCAAGATAATTTTCTCCTGCCCTCCAGGTTTCAGCCGGCTTATCCTGCCATTTTACATACAATGTATTGGCCTCCTTATGTGACCAGTCTAATCCGCCTTTTTCTCCGAACACTCTTAACCGGATATTATTATCCTCACCAGGAGCTACCTGTGTTACAAACAATATTCCACTGGCTCCGTTATTAAATTTCAGCAAAACAGAACCATCATCATCTAATTTTCTTCCTTCAACAACAATATTCATGTCAGCACAAAGTTTCGTTACTTGCAATCCAGTAACATACTCTGCCATATTGAAAGCATGAGTTCCAATATCCCCAATAGCACCTGCTGCGCCACTTTTAGCAGGGTCAGTCCGCCAATCAGCCTGCTTATTACCTGAACTTTCAAGCAATGTGCTAAGCCAGCCCTGCGGATACTCGACATATACTTTTCTTATGTTGCCAAATTTTCCATTCAATACCAGTTGCCTTGCCTCTTTTAACAAAGGATAACCTGTATAGGTATGAGTGAGGCAAAAATATTTTTCACTTTTCGCAACAATTGACTGCAATTCTTTTGCCTCAGCCAGGTCAAAAGTCATTGGTTTATCCAATATCACATGAAAACCGTTCTCCAATGCCAGTTTAGCCGGTTCGAAATGAAGATGATTGGGTGTAACAATACTGACAAAATCCATTCGTTCATCCGCTGGCAACTCAGCCTCCCTTCGTATCATTTCTTTATACGAACCATATACTCTTTCCGGCAGCAGATATAAAGAGGCGCCGGTTTGTTTTGATTTTTCTGCATCGCTGCTGAAAGCCCCGCAAACCAATTCGATCTCTCCATCCATGTTAGCAGCAATACGATGAATGGCACCGATAAATGCACCCGGCCCGCCACCGATCATTCCCATCCGTAGTTTTCTGTTCAGCATTTCAATTGTTTGATACAGTTGCTTTAATTACCGAAATGTAATTCTAAAAATAGTACATTTAGTTTTCCAAACATTGTTACAAAACTAACGATATGCAAACAGTAAACCGCAGCCAGCTTTTCATTGCCAGTTGCCTTGCCTTATTAGTTACATCACTGTCTTTTGGCATCCGTGCAGGTATTCTTGACAGGTTGGGTGTTCAGTTTGGATTAGATAAAGCTGAATTGGGAACTATTGCAGCTACAGCTTTCTGGGGCTTTCCCCTGGCTGTAGTTATTGGCGGAATGATAGTTGATATCATAGGGATGAAAAAATTATTGATACTGGCTTTCATTTTTCACATCGCCGGAATTATGCTTACTATTTTTGCCGGTGAATTCGGAAACCCTTTCTGGGCTTTATTTATTTCAACACTTTGTATTGGTATCGCCAACGGAACAGTTGAAGCAGCCTGTAATCCTTTGGTAGCAACTTTATATCCAAATGACAAAACAACCAAACTGAATCATTTTCATTTATGGTTCCCCGGAGGTATTGTTATTGGCACATTGATCGTTTATTTCTTTGATAAAGCCGCCATTGGCTGGCAGATCCAGGTGGCTATGATGATTATCCCGGCTATTATTTATGGCTTCTTATTTGCAAAACAAAAGTTCCCGGTTACAGAAAGAGTAGCCAGCGGTGTTTCTTCGGGAGAAATGTATCGTTCATTATTAAATCCACTTTTCTTTTTCCTCATCGTTTGTATGTTTGGTACAGCCATTACAGAATTATTCACTGGTCAGTGGATACAGGTATTACTGAATAATGTGTCACAAAATTCCATTCTTATTCTTACTGTAACGACAGGAGTAATGGTTGTTGGCAGAGGCCTGGCCGGCCCCGTGGTGCACCGGTTGTCACCTGCAGGGGTATTATTAAGCTCTGCCATATTTTCTGCACTCGGCTTATACCTGCTTGGACATACATCCGGCAACATGTTATTTGTTGGTGCATTGGTTTTCGGCATAGGTGTCTGTTACTTCTGGCCTACCATGCTGGGATTTGTATCGGAGAATTTACCTAAGACCGGGGCCGTTGGTATCAATCTTATGGGCGGAGCCGGGATGTTTGCCGTTTCGTTATACATGATGTTTATGGGCGGTGTATATGATGATAAGATAATCAAACATTTGCCAGCCGGTGCAGATTTAAAACTGTACAACGCTGGCGAAGCAACTACTGAAATGAAAACAGCACTAGCTGAAGCAAATAAAGCTGCCGGCCCGGAGATCATTAATACCACATTGATAATTCCTGTGGTTCTCATCGTGGCATTTGCCGGTCTTTTTATCTATATGAAGAATAAAAAGAAGGATTAATGAATTATAACAGGAAACAGTTTCTGAAACTAAGTGCCGCAACTGCCGGTGCAATGGCAATATCACCAGCTTTCAATCACTTTTTTGAAAATGATAATTCCAGCAGGTTAAAGACTTTTGGCCTGCAGCTCTACACAGTGAGAGATTTGTTTGAGAAAGATCCCAGGGGAACATTAAAGCAGATAGCAGCTATGGGATACAAACAGGTAGAAGGCTATGAAAGAACTCCCGGCATCTTTTGGGGAATGACGAATATGGAACTTAAAAAATATATGGATGAACTTGGTATGTCATTCATCTCCAGTCATTGTGAAATAGATAAAAGTTTTGAGAAAAAAGCGGAAGAAGCCGCAGCGATTGGCATGAAATATTTGATCTATAACTGGCCCTTCACACAGCAACCTATCGATGAATACAAAAGAAAAGCTGAACTGTTTAATAAATGTGGCGATGTTTGCAAGAAGGCAGGAATTCGTTTTGCCTATCATAATTATGAAAGCTCTTTTCAATTAGTGGATGGTATTTATCCGCATGACCTGCTGATGAAAGAAACAGACCCTTCGCTGGTTGACCACCAGATGGATATTTACTGGGTGGTCTCCGCCGGGCAAGACCCTGAAACATGGCTAAAAAAATATCCCGGCCGCTTCCTCCTTTCTCACATAAAAGACCGGGTAAAGGGCACCACCAAACATGAAGACACCTGCGACCTGGGTACCGGCAGTATTGACTTCCCCTCGATATTAAAGACTGCAAAGAAAAACGGCATGAAGTATTTTTTTGTCGAGCAGGAGCATTATCCAAATTCAACTCCTATGAAAAGTGCGGAAGCGGATGCGGAGTATATGAGAAGGTTGAGAATTTAGTTTAATAAGTTCCGCAAAGCTCTAACCTCTCCTGCATCAATTGCATTATTGGTATAACTCTCACCAGAATCTTTAAATGCTTCGTGCAGAAACCGCATCTTACTATTTTCTTTCCCCCTCAGCGAAGAATGAAATTCTGAACAACCCGTTTTCTCTGCCAGCATTTTAATATTTTCTTTCCGCACACCACTGCCCGGCATAATTATTATTCGTTCAGCTGCCTTTTTATTTAACTCAGCTACTAATTCTGCTCCATCCACCACGGAAGGTTGCTGGCCGGATGTCAGAATTCTTTCACAGCCAATTTCAATTAATTGCTCTAATGCTTCAAACGGATCCCTGCACCTGTCAAATGCCCGGTGAAAGGTTACTCCCATCGGATATGCAATATCAACTAAATAAGAGGTTCTTTTAATATCAATACTGCCGTCGCTATTCAGAAGACCAATAACTATACCATCACACCTTAGTTTTTTACAAACTTTTATATCATCAATCATGATATTAAATTCATCATCAGTGTATAAAAAATCTCCACCCCGTGGACGAATGATGGGATAAATGTCAACATTAAATGCTATTCTGCATTGCGTAATAGTTCCGTAAGAAGGGGTCGTTCCTCCCTCGGCCAGGTTGGCACAAAGTTCAATCCGGTCAGCTCCACCTTCCACAGCAGATTTCGTTGTGGTGAAGTCAGATGTTGCAATTTCGATGATATACTTCTTTTCTTCCATTATTCTACGCCATTATAAATTTTGCTTTGACCATTTTTTCAATCTCATTTGTCCTGATGGCATATTCAAATCCTTTATGAATTGAATATGCTCCTACCTGCCCTTTCTTATTAACAGCCAAAAAAGCTACTTGTATATCCTTTGCCTTCGCCCCTTTAATTTTTATGATCCGTTCAATTGCTTTTTTACAAGCTGCTTCAGGCGACAAGCCCTGCCGCATCAGTTCAACAACAGTATGTGAACCCGCCACCCGGATCACATCTTCGCCTTGTCCCGTAGCTGTACAAGCTCCCACTTCATTATCCACAAACAAGCCGGCCCCGATAATTGGCGAATCTCCCAATCGTCCCCGCATTTTAAACCCGGCACCGCTGGTAGTACAGCTGCCACTCAGGTTTCCATTGGCATCCATGGCCACCATACCGATCGTATCATGGTTCCATTCACCATCGGCTAATTTATACGGGGCAAAGGGTCCATGTCCCTGTTTGTTTTCTACATTAATTGACGGCGATTTGTATTGTGATTCTTTCAGCCATTCGTTATAGTTATTTTGGGCATTTGGAGATAGTTTCTGTTCTTCCAACGGAAAACCTTCGGCCACAGCAAACTGTTGTGCCCCGCTTCCTACAAGCATTACATGTGGTGTTTTCTCCATCACCCTCCTCGCCACAGCGATTGGGTGTTTGATCCGTTCAAGAAAAGCAACGCTGCCACAATTTGAAAACTCATCCATAATGCAGGCATCCAGCGTAACAAATCCGTCACGGTCCGGATTGGCTCCAAGGCCAACGCAACAATTCTGTTCTGCTTCTGTCACCATAACCCCTTTCTCAACTGCATCCAAAGCTCTTCCGCCTTTACTTAATATTTCCCAGGCACCTTTATTGGCATTAATACCGGCATTCCAGGTGGAGATAACAACTGGTTTACCTTTCACAGTACCAGGTGTATCTATTGACCATGCATCTTTTGTAAGCAAACTTGCGAATCCGGTAAAAGCCGATGCTTTTATGAACTTTCTTCTGTTAACCATTGTTTGTCTTTAAGTTTCCGAAAATAAGCATTCAGCCGCAAGTTTATAAGGAGTTGAAGCAAAACGGAATAGAAAGGATAAAAACCTTAACAAACTGTGCACAATTAATATTTGATGTTTAAACATTGATTGTTTACCTTTGTGATATAAAACAAGAAAAATGAAAATAGAGATCATATCAGGGAGCACCAGGATAGCAAGTGTTACCCACCGTGTTGCAGTACACCTTAGAAACTGGTTGACCCAAAACAGTAGCCATGAAGTTGACATTATTGATATAAGAGACTGGAATATTCCGGCCATTCAATCGGTATGGGTATCACCAGACAAAGCACCCGTTGAATTTCAGCCATTGGCAGAAAGGGTGTTTACTGCTGATGCATACATACTGGTAACACCAGAATATAATGGCAGCTACTCTCCTGCTCTCAAAAACCTGCTTGACCATTTCCCAAAACGTCATCACAAACCTTTTGGAATTGTAACCGCATCACCGGGTGCTATGGGTGGGATCAGGGCATCACAGCAATTGCTGCAACTGGTTCCCGCATTATTTGGTATTGCTTCACCCTACATGCTGATCGTACCAGCAGTGGACAAAAAATTCAGTGCCGATGGCGATCTGTTAGATGAAGGATTCCAGAATGCAGTTCATAATTTTATATCTGAATTTTTATGGTTGTCAGAAAAAGTAGTGGAAGAAAATGTAATAGCTTAATTAAAATAAAAGGAGCCTAGTATGAAAACCATTCTTCACAAGGCGGGCACCAGAGGCCATGCAAATCATGGATGGTTAGATTCGTTTCACACATTCAGCTTTGCAGGTTACCATGACCCACAAAGAGTTCATTTTGGTGCATTAAGGGTATTAAATGACGACACCGTTGCCGGCGGTATGGGTTTCGGTACCCATCCCCATGATAATATGGAAATCATCTCTATTCCTACTTCCGGCGACCTGGAGCATTTCGACAATATGGGTAATAAGCAAGTTATTCGCCAGGGAGACATACAGGTGATGAGTGCCGGCACAGGTATACAGCACGGAGAAAAAAATAAGAATCATGATAAGCCGGTAAAATTTTTCCAGATTTGGGTATTTCCCAACAAGAAAAATGTAACACCCCGGTATGATCAGAAAAGTTTTTCGGATGCCGATAAGCTGAATAAGCTGCTGACCGTTGTTTCCCCTGTCGGTACCAATGATGGCGGTGTGCAAATTCACCAGGATGCCTGGTTCAGCCTTGGCAAACTAGACAGTGGTATTGATATAACTTATGATCTTAAGAAAAAAACTAACGGTGTTTATGCGTTTGTGATCGAAGGAGATGTTACCATTAACGGAGAAAAATTGAATCGCAGAGATGGTCTTGGTATTACCGATGCTGACAAATTAGATATTAATGCAGATTCAGATGCTGAAGTATTACTAATGGAAGTTCCGATGCTAAATTAAAAGGAGATTTATGAGTAACAAAAAATCAATTGAAGCAATAATTGCACCTCCTCCTCCCCACATGGTGGGTGATGGTTTCAGGGTACACAGTTTTTTCCCCGGGGGAAGGCTGATCGATAAAAAAAGGATGAGCCCCTTCTTTATGATGGACTACGGATCTAAGATCGAATTCTCTCCATCTGAAGAACCGAGAGGTGTAGGCGTTCATCCGCATGCCGGCTTTGAAACAGTTACGATAGCATATCATGGCAAAATTGCCCATCATGATAGTGCAGGCAACAGCGGCATTATTGGTGAAGGCGATGTGCAATGGATGACGGCAGGTTCAGGTCTGTTACACAAAGAATATCATGAAAAAGAATTCAGTAAAAAAGGTGGCCCTTTCCAGATGGTGCAGTTATGGGTGAACCTTCCGGCAAAGGACAAGAAGACAAAACCAAAATACCAGGAAGTTACCAACTTAATGATGGGCAGGCATTACCTGGCAGATAAACAAAGTTTTATTGAAGTAATCACCGGTGAATATAAAGGAACGAAGGGACCTGCGACGACCTTCACCCCGATGCATGTGTATAATGCCCGGTTGAGGAAGGGGGCCACTGCTACATTAAGCTTTCCGGCAAACTATAATACTGGTTTGCTGATAGCTGAAGGAACCGTAAAGATGAATGGCAGTGCTGTAACGACAGATCATTTTGTTTTATTTAAGAACGATGGTGAAGAAATAGAAATTGAAGCGACAGAAGATACTATTGTATTGGTTTTATCAGGCGAGCCGATTAATGAACCTATCGCTGCCTATGGCCCTTTCCTGATGAACACCTGGCAGGAAGTAGAGGAAGCCATTGAAGCAGCAAACAGGGGAAAGTTTGGAGTACTGGAAGATTAAAATATTACCTGTGTAAAACGTATGAAAAATGTCAGCTTTAGCTGGCATTTTTCTTTTCTATGAAGCCAATAAGATTCTTCCTCGCATTTTTCTGGATCCTTCTTTTCATAAAACCGGTCCAGCCCAGCAATACCCCTTTTAATCCGAGTGCCTGCGCAGCCCATTTACTTAGTTTGAAGGCATCGCTGTGTTCAATGATCTTTCCATCTTTCAACTTCATAAAAGCTTTGATGCTATTTATTACTTTTCTCCCGGTTTTGGAAAAAGTATAAGTAGCCACCCAGTTACAGGTGGCATATTCTTCATCCAGCAATTGTATGTTGGAAAAAGTCAATGAAAAGTTTTTGGCATTCTTACAAAGCATTTCCCACATAGACTTGGCTTCATCCCCTCTTAGCAAACCAAAAGCAGGATCGCTGAAAACAATATCATCGCTATAGCAGCTGTTCATTGTTTGATGATCCAGTTTTTGAAAAGCAGTATAAAATTTTTCAATAACATGCTTATTAGCTTCCATACTTTTTAGGTTGAATACCCGCTGCAAGGTATATGGTTAAAAGAAAATAAAACTAACTTACGTCCTTCATCCAACTCCAAATGCCCCATACTATAAAAATACTATTATTTATCATCCTGTTAGCGACGGCTGGCAGTTCATATTGTCAGGAGCCGGTTGAAAAAGAAACCGTAAAAAAGTATTTTATTCTATATAGGGTAACCTACCAAAAGAAGGATACCGCCATAGGGCTTGTTTATGCGAAAGAAAATTATGGATTGATACAAGGTTCAAGCGGTGAAATAAAGGCAGTACAAAAAGACAATGAACCAAGATCAGAGGTGAGCCTGGGCACCGGGATAATAATTGATAAAATAAAAAATGCTGACTTCTATTCGGTCTATATTTTCAATAAACACCCTGAAAGAACGGATAGCAATTATCTTGTCAAAGAGGGGGATGTTATACAACTCCCAGTTTCAATAATAAAGACAAAAGATCCGGGATTGTTCAGAAAAATTGATCTTTCAGGGGTAACCTTCACTGATAACGATCAGGGCGCATTCGCCAGTTCAGACGTTTTCTGGCAGAGGAATGACAACCAATTCGAAGATAGCATGCTCAATGTCTGGTCTCAATATATAAAAAATACAGGTGCTGCTATCGATCCGGCCTCAAATCCATTATTTGGCCGCACAATTGAAAATGGCAGATATAAAGGGAAAAATCTTGTTCAGGTAATGAAAGAATGTAAGGCAATTGACGTTAAACAGTTTCTGTTATACGTTCTCTCCTACCCCAAGGGCTACTATGGCAAGGAATTCAGGTTGACGGAGTCCTTTGGCGGCTGGGTTGTTTCTGATGCACCCATAAGTTCGTTTGAAATGTATGATACATTAAGCTCATTGACAAAAGCACTGTCACTTTTAAAAAAGAAAATAGCAGAATATCGAAACACAATAATTGATGATTACTTCTTCAACAACTGGGTAAATGCGGCTATTGAAAAATCAAATAATCAGGATATCAAAGGCTCTGAAAATATTTTTAACAATATTTCATTATTTGCAAAATTGATTAATGAGCCGCTGATAAGCGGACTTTATTATGTTACAAGAGCACAGGTGTACCAGGATCAGAATAATTATCAAAAAGCAATTTTATTATGCGATTCAGGGATTGTTGTCCTTCGAAATACCACTGACCAGGACTACTTACTGTATCAATGCCTTATAAAGAAAGCATACTGCCTGCGCCAGCTGAAATACAAAGACAGGTCTCTAGGCATATATGATACAATGGAAGTGATGCTGGCTAAAGATACATTACTTAAGAGTGAAGAATTGAGAAGTAAAATTCTGGGCAGGATATACAAGGAAAGAGGCAATAGCTATTTCATATTTGAAGATTTTGAAAACTCTATCAACAGCTTTACCAAAGCAATTGAGCAGTATAAGAAAAACTACACTTATGAAAACATTACAGAGGTGGCGGAGTTACAACGAAATATTGCGATTGTATATGAAAAACAAAACAGGAACAATGATGCGGAAGAAATTTATAAAGAGCTTGTAAAAACATATCAGTCACAAAAGGATGGGAATAATGTCATGTCGGCAATAGCAAGTGTGGCATACAATCAATCGCAACAAGGAGAATACAGGAAGGCAATTACTAACTATCAAAAAACAATAGATTATTACCTGCTGGTGAAACAGTGGGAAAAAGCAGGATACAACCTTTCGCAGATTGGACAATCCTACTGGAGTATTGGCATGTATGACTCTGCTATCCACTCCCACCAAAAAGCCTTGCAATACCAACAACTTGGTGAGAATAATGAATATAAGGCTTATGCCTGGGGCAAATTAGGCCGTCTCTATGCATTATCAGGTTTGCAAAATAAAGCAGTGTTTGCGCAAGATAGTGCCTTATACTACTCCTATAAAGCAAAAGATACAATGGGGGCCATCAGGTATCTTACTGATATGGGTAACACATATAGAGAGGCAAATGACGATATAAAAGCACTTGAAAAATTTCGTACAGCTGAAGAATTGTCAAAAAAAATAAAAAGTAAGACAAGCTTACTTTCCTCCTGCTATAATCTTGCCGGGTATTTTTATAAAAAAGATACTGCCATGTCTGCCAGGTACTATAAACAGGCTGCAGCGTTAGCTAATGAACTTGGCGATAAGGAGAAGCAAATTTATACAGCATTAAACCTGGGTCTGTTGCAGAATAAACAACTAAAATATGCAGCATCGGAAACCTGGTTTAAAAAAGCATTTACAATTGCATCGGCAGAAAAAGATATATACGACCTGGCATACTGCTATTCATTTTTAGGTGATGCAGCCGGGGTTAGATTACGGTACGATTCTGCCATCTATTTCTACAACAAGGCGTATTTTTTATTTGATTCCATTCAAAGCAAGCAGCAACTTGCCGGGCTTAAAGGCAAACTGGGTGATGTGTATTTAGATCTCTTCGATTATTCATCGGCAAAAAAAGAATATGATGAAGGCCTGAAACTTGCTATTGAGAATAAAAACGAATCTGACAAAGCAGACATATATACCCTATTGGGCTATTTGCACCTGATACAAGGTAATAATAAACTGGCGAAAGAATGTCTTGATAAAATAAAAGCCATCAGTGATTCTACCGGCAACGCAATGTTGAAAGCCAGTTTGAATCTCAGCTACGGGAATTACTATTCCCGATTTTTTGAAATCGCCACTGCATTAAACCATTATCGTATTGCAGACAGTATTTACACCCGGGAAGGTTCCATGCTAAGCCGTATTACATGCTTAAATAACATCGGCAATATATACCTGGCCCAACGGGATAATGATAAGGCGCTGCAGTATTTTCTTGAAGCAATGAAGCTTTCCGCAGGAACAGGAATAATAAATGATCTGGATCTGCTGCTGAAATTAAATGCCAGTGAAGCATTTTTCAATAAAAAAAATTATACAAAAGCCCTAGCAATGGCTGATGAATGTGAAAAGTTGGCGGCGAAAACAGGAGCTTACCGGAGGCTTATGCAATCAGTAGAATTAAAAGGCATGATTTTCTACAAACAAGGAGATTATAAAAAAGCCCGGGTGTATCTCCAAAAGGTGCTTGATACTAAAAACAGCGAAATATCTGATTTATCAGGTGCTTACCTCTACCTGGGCCGTATTGCAAAAGAAGAAAAAAAATACACTGAAGCCTTTGAGTATCTGCAAAAATCGAAATTTGGTGCAGAGTCATCAGAAGATGAAAATTCGCTATGGGAAGTATTGTATGAAACAGGCAATGTTTTCTTCCGGCAGGGGTTTAATGATTCAGCAATTTCCAATTATAAAAAAGCCGTCGATATTGTAACAAAACTTTCATCAAAACTTGTAGGCAGTGAGGAAGAAAAAAATAAACTGAAAACTGAAGAAACAAAAACGGATCTTTTTAACAAACTTATTGCGGCCTGCGTTAAAGCCAACCGGGTTGATGATGCTGTATATTATACCAACCTTGCCAACCTGCAGGGAATAAAAGATAAAACAGGCGAAGCTGGAATAACTGCACAGGATAGCAGACAGCAGGAAGATATAGATAAAGCAAAAGATATTTTGCAGCGTAAAAATACAGCCAGGGAAAAACTGGAATCTGAAAAAAACAAACCTGCAGGTCAGCAAAATGGAGAACTGGTGGAATCCCTGGTAAAGATCATTAAAACAGCAGAAGAAGATTATGAGAATTATATTGATGACCTTGCCACAAAATACGAAAGCATTAAAGCCGGATTTGCAGAATCGGTAAATCCCCAAAAATTTGCCTCCTATAAAAGGAGTATTCCGGATAGTGTAGCTTGTCTGCTCTATATCATCAATCAAAAACAGCTATACATTTTTTCGGTAACTAACCAGGAAACAAAAGCTGTAACAGTGGAATTAAACTTTGAAATCGACAGCCTGATCAACATTCTTAAAAGAGCTCTGAAATTTCCGCAGTCCACATTTTCATCTGGTGCATTAAGTGAACGGGATACAATGACAATCAGTATAGATAAGAAGACTCCGGATTATGCTGATGTATCAGCAAAACTTTATAATGTATTAGTAAAACCTGTAACAGAAATTATCCAAAATAAGAAAACATTGTGCATAATACCTACAGGAAGATTATCGCTTCTCCCCTTTCAGGTACTGGCCTATAAGAATAACCATAAGCAACGCTTCCTGATTGAAGATTTTGAAATATTTTATACCAGCCAGCTTGAAGTTTTTTACGAAAAGAATAAACCTGTTACTGTTATTACCGGTTTATCCGCCTTTGGCAATCCTGATAAAACTTTGCCAAGTTCTGAAAAAGAGATAAACAACCTTAAAGCCATTTTCAGTAACGAACATTACTTTGTTCAGGACTCTGCCACAGAAACTAATGCAAGACAAAGCCTCGTAAGAGACCGGTTTGTACATTTTGCCACACACGGCATCCTTGATTATAATGACTTTCGCAACTCGTATCTCGTTTTTGCTGGTAACGATGAAGCCGATGCTACAAAAAACGGAAAATTAACCATCCGGGAGATAAAGAGCTTAAAGATTGAAGATTGTGAATTGGTAACATTATCTGCCTGTGAAACTGGTGTAAACAAAGAAATAAGCAAAGGCTGGTACATCTCTCCTGCCAACTCTTTTCTTGTAAAAGGAGTAAAAACAGTAGTGGCGTCTTTATGGAAAGTAAATGACGAAGCGACCAGCATATTGATGACAGAATTTTATAAAAATCTTCCCTATATGTCAAAGGCAGAAGCCCTGCGCCAGGCACAGATAAACCTTACACAAAACTCTAAATACCAGCATCCCTACTATTGGGCCCCTTTCTTATTATATGGCAGCTGGCGTTAATTACTGCATAATATAAACAAACATGTGTCATTATCGCTTAAAATATCATTTGAAGAACTGCTTGCAGAAACCTTATTTTTATAGGGTAATTATCAACCATGAAAAAAATCATACTCCCACTATTACTTATTATAATAGTAGCAGGTGCTAAGGCACAATCTGAAAACCAGGACTCAGCCTGGATAAAAGACAACTACACTAAACTGGAGCAGTACATTCCGATGCGGGATGGCATTAAACTATTTACTTCCATTTATATTCCTAACGATAAGAGCGAAAAACATCCTGTCCTCATGATGCGGACACCCTACTCCTGTTCACCCTACGGAAAAGATTTTTCACCCAGGCTTTGGGGTGGTCATTGGAAATATTATGCAAGGGAAAACTATATAATCATAGTACAGGATGTTCGGGGAAAATGGATGAGTGAAGGTGATTTTATAGACGTTCGGCCATTCAATAAAAATAAAACAGGTAATGAAGTTGATGAAGCCAGTGATACTTATGATGCGATTGACTGGATCATAAAAAATATCTCCAATAACAATGGTAATGTTGGCATATTCGGTATTTCTTATCCTGGTTTCTATGCCACGATGGCTGCTGCCAGTAATCACCCTGCACTAAAAGCAGTAAGTCCTCAGGCACCTGTTACCGATTGGTTCATGGGTGATGATTTTCATCATAACGGTGCATTTTTCCAGATGGATGGTTTTAGTTTTTATTCAGGTTTCGGTAAACCCAGACCAAAACCAACTACAGTTGGTTCTCCCGGTTTTACTTTTCCTAACAGGGATAACTACAAATTCTATTTGGAAAACACTTTACCGGACCTGATGAAATACATGAAGGACAGTGTGCAATTCTGGAAAGACCTGTATGCCCATCCAAACTATGATGATTGGTGGAAAGCAAGAAATGCAAGAACGGCAATGTACAATATCAAACCTGCGATGCTGGTGGTGGGCGGTTTGTTTGATGCAGAAGATTGCTGGGGAGCATGGAATTTATACAAAGCGATAGAGAAACAAAATCCTTCCGCCAATAATAAAATTGTAATGGGCCCTTGGTTTCATGGTCAGTGGGCCAGTGGTGATGGTACACAATTAGGCAATGTGAGATTTGGCAGCAATACTTCTCAGTGGTACCAGAATAATATTGAAATACCGTTCTTTAATTATTACCTGAAAGGAAAAGGAGATGATCCTAAACTTTCGGAGGCCACCGTTTTCTTTACCGGGGAAAATCAATGGAGAAAACTAGAACAATGGCCACCAGCCGGTTACGGAAGAGATATTTACCTTGAAGGGGATGGAGCACTTTCATGGATCCGCCCTGTTAAACAAAATAGTTTTACTGAATACATAAGCGATCCCACCAATCCTGTTCCGTATACAGAAGATGTTCATTTCAGAAGGACAAGGGAATACATGACCGATGACCAGCGGTTTGCATCAAGAAGACCCGATGTGCTAACCTTTGAAACTTATCCGCTGGAAGAAGATCTTACACTGGCGGGTGCTGTTACAGCTAATCTGAAAGTCAGCATTACCGGAACAGATGCAGATTTTGTAGTAAAGGTTATTGATGTATTTCCCGATGATTTTAAGTATCCTGGTTCTGTACAAAACACAAGCCGTAATGCAGGAGGTTCTTACCCGATGGATGGTTACCAGATGCTGGTAAGGGGTGAGATAATGCGGGGAAAATTCCGCAACAGTTTTGAAACACCAACGGCTTTCAAACCGGGAAAGATTGAAACCGTGAAGTTTGATCTTCCCGACATTGCTCATACATTTAAAAAAGGTCATCGTTTGATGATACAGATACAAAGTAGCTGGTTTCCGTTAGCCGACAGAAACCCACAACAGTTTATGAACATCTATGAAGCAACAGAAGCAGATTTTAAGAAAGCAACAATTCGAATCTATCATGATGCAGCGAACCCAAGCACCATATATTTGCCGATTATCAGATAAAATCATGCGCCTATATATCTGTATTTGCATATTATTCTTTTCCTGTGTTGTACAAGCACAGGACATAAATATTATTCCAAACCCGATAAAAGTCAAAGTAATTAAGGAAGAAAAGCCTTTTACTATTAATGAAAGAACGAAAATAGTTTTAGGTCCAATGGGTGAAAATCTGAATTCTTTTTCTGATTACCTGAACAACTATCTGCTTAAGTTTTATGGACAAAAATTAGAAGTTGTGGACTGGGAGAATAAGCCTGACAAAAATTACATTACCATTAGCTTGTCGCCCTCACATAGAACACACACTAATGAATATTCAATTAACGTAACAAGTTTCTCTATCGACATAAACAGCGATGATAATGAAGGGGTGTTTTATGGATTGCAAACTTTAACTCAACTTCTTCCAGCAGACAAAACCACGAAATCATTAAATGCTACAATACCTTCATTACAAATAACCGATTATCCCCGTTTCGCCTACCGTGGCCTTCATCTAGATTGTGCCCGCCATTTCTGGTCTGTCGAATTTCTTAAAAAATATATTGATTACCTGGCCTTACATAAATTCAATACATTTCACTGGCATTTGACTGATGACCAGGGCTGGCGAATCGAAATCAAAAAATATCCCAAACTTACATCGGTGGGTGGATGGAGAAACGGCACTATCATTGGCCGCTATCCCGGCACAGGAAATGATAGAATAAAATACGGCGGCTTCTATACACAGCACCAAATAAAGGAGATTGTGAAATATGCTGCAGACCGATACATTACAGTTATTCCTGAAATAGAAATGCCCGGCCATGCTTCTGCGGCTATTGCTGCTTATCCTGAACTAAGTTGCTTTCCGGATAAATCAACAGACTATCCAAAGGAATGTGCATGGAGCGGACCAACTGCTGGTAAACAAGTGCAGCAAACCTGGGGCGTATTTGATGATGTGTTTTGCGCAGGAAAAGAAAATACGTTTAAGTTTCTGGAAGATGTAATGGAGGAAGTGCTGGCATTATTTCCTTCGAAATATATACATGTAGGTGGTGATGAATGCCCGAAGGAGCATTGGAAAAAATGCCCCGCCTGTCAGCAACGAATGAAAGATAATAAGCTGAAAGATGAACATGAGTTACAGAGTTATTTCATCCAGCGGATGGAAAAACATTTGAATGCAAAAGGAAGAACACTGATTGGCTGGGATGAAATATTAGAAGGTGGCCTTGCCCCAAATGCCGTAGTAATGAGCTGGCGGGGTGAACAAGGTGGTATTGAAGCTGCCAAACAAAATCATTATGTGATAATGACACCAGGTAATCCTGTTTATTTCGATCATACACAAAGTGAAAATGAAGATTCTGTTACAATTGGTGGTTACAACCCGATTGAAAAAGTATATGCATACGAACCGGTACCTAAAGAATTAAACGATGAACAAGCGAAATATATTCTCGGTGCACAGGCCAATATGTGGACTGAATACATGAAGAATACAAGCAAAGTGGAGTACATGATTTTTCCAAGAATGGCTGCACTGAGCGAAGTATTATGGAGTCCGAAGGAAAAAAAAGATTGGAAGGGGTTTGAGAAAAGATTAATGGAGCAGTTTAAGAGATATGATTTGTGGAAGGCAAATTATAGTATGTCCTATTTTGACCTAAAATTTTCAATTCTCCCAACTGAGAGCAATAACGGTATTATCTGGAAAATTGAAAAGAAAAGTAATGGCGAAATATTAGTAGCAGAAGAAGCCTTTCCAAAAACTAATGAAATCGCACATGAATACAACCTCAAAGGTGAACATGTTAATAAATCATGTACAATGATTGCTAGCTTTCATCCTGAAGTCAATGATTATACTATAGTTCATTTCAAACAGAAATTCTCCTTCAACAAAGCTACCGGCAAAAAAATTACCCTCAGCACTCCCGCCTCTGACAAATACCCCGGTGACGGTGCTTTCACTCTCGTTAACGGTGTCATTAATGAAAAAGGTTTGGCCAGAAGCAAAGAGTTTCTGGGATTCAGCGGCGCAGATTGCGAAGCTATCATTGATCTTGGAAAAGAAGAAGTAATAAAGTCTGTAACAATTAATTTTTTAGATCAACGCAGCAGTTGGATTTACCCGCCGGGTATTATTGATATATATATGAGTAACGATGGGGTAAACTTTAAAGAATCTCCCAACGAAGAAAGAGGAAAAGAGATTCCCGGTGAAATCAGCAGAAACATGAATGCTACTTTCTATCCGGCTGCTAATGCCAGGTATATTAAAGTGGTGGCCAGAAACTTCGGCATCATCCCCGATGGTAAACCCGGGGCAGGTAATAAGGCATGGCTGTTTGTAGATGAGATAGAAGTAAAGTAAAAATCTCTTCTCAAAAGTAGTTTTTGAAGGATTCTTATTATTTGGCGGTTAGGCTTCTTTAAACCTGCATTAACCTGCAAAAATCGGCAGAATCCTTCAATAATAATTCTATCTTTATGGCTCAAACCAACAGAATGGCTAAGCAAGCTGCCCCGATAGACCTATCCGACAGTTTTGAAAAGATTCCCGTAAAAATTTTCTCCACACCACAAGATGGATCTGTCTTTGTTGCCAGGCAAGTGTCAGACTTCATCCGGGAAAAACAAAAGAAAAAAGAAAAATGTGTGCTGGGATTGGCTACCGGCTCCACTCCAAAATCTCTGTATACCGAATTGGTAAGATTGCACCGGGAGGAAAAACTCAGCTTTAAAAATGTCATCACTTTCAACCTTGACGAGTACTACCCGATTGATAATGATGGATTGCAAAGCTATAACCGCTTCATGCGGACAAATCTTTTCGACCATATTGATATCAACCCGAAGAATATTCATATCCCTAACGGCGAAATCAAAAAGGAAGACATCAAAGAACATTGCCGCCAGTATGAAAAGATGATCAAAGATGCAGGCGGTATTGATCTGCAAATTCTTGGCATCGGTAATAACGGGCATATTGGTTTTAACGAGCCTGGTTCTGGTATCTATTCCAAAACAAGACTGATAACTCTTGACAACTCTACCCGTATCGCCAATGCATATGAATTTGCCAATATCTCCGAAGTACCCAGGCTGGCGATCACTATGGGCATCAGCACAATTCTTCAATCAAAGAAAGTAATATTAATGGCATGGGGAAGTGGCAAAGCTCCGGTTATTAAGAAAGCTGTTGAAGATGATGATACAGAACAGGTGCCAGCTTCGCTGTTGCAGAACCATGATGATGTAACTTTTGTTGTAGACGAAACAGCGGCGGCTGAACTCACAAGAAATAAATCACCCTGGCTTACCGGCGATTGCGAATGGACGCCGCAGATGATAAAGAAAGCCGTGGTCAATATGGCTTTGAAATTAAAAAAGCCGGTATTGAGTTTAACCAACACCGATTACAACGAATATGGATTAAGTGACCTGTTGGTTGAAAAAGGCGACGCATATGAGATCAACCTGCAGGTTTACTATCTGTTGCGGGATTCTATCACCGGCTGGCCAGGTGGTAAACCCGATTCAGTGATACCGGGACACCCCGAACGTTCATCTCCTTACCCAAAAAGAGTTATCATTTTCTCCCCTCACCCTGATGATGATATCATCAGTATGGGTGGTACCTTCCAGCGGCTGCATGACCAGGGGCATGATGTGCATATCGGATATCAGACCAGCGGCAACATAGCCGTAACAGATGAATTCGTAACACGGTTCCTTGATTTTGCTGTAGGGTTCGAAGAAATAGCCGGTATTGATACCAGCAAATCAGGTAAGATACTGGACAATGCAAGAAAATTCTTAGCCAGAAAAAAATCAAACCAGGTTGATACACCAACAATTCGTTCCATTAAAGGGTTAATTCGCCGGGGTGAAGCAAAAGCCACTTGCCGCTATGTTGGTATTCCTGATGAGAATATCCATTTTCAAAATCTTCCTTTCTATGAAACAGGAACGATCGAGAAAAAACCAATGGGTGAAAAAGATATAAAGATTACAATGGAGCTGCTCCGGAAAATAAAACCCCAGCAGGTTTTTTGTGCCGGAGATTTTGCAGACCCGCATGGTACTCACATCGTTTGCTTTAATGTTGTAGTGGAAGCATTAAAACGGATACGCCGGGAGGCACAGAACTCTCAAAATTATGAATGGATCAATGATTGCTGGCTTTGGCTTTATAAAGGTGCCTGGCAGGAATGGAATATTGAGGAAATAGAAATGGCAATACCAATGAGCCCCGACCAGGTATTAAAAAAACGTTTCGGCATTTTCATCCACCAATCCCAAAAAGATATGGTACCATTCCAGGGAAGCGATTCAAGAGAATTTTGGCAACGGGCAGAAGAAAGAAATGCCGCTACAGCAAACCTTTATGCTGATCTGGGTTTAACACATTATGCCGCAATGGAAGCTTTTGTACGCTGGCATTATTAACAGGATTATTCTCCAATTTCTCCCTAAATTTATACTTACAAAAAATACAACTATGTCCATATTTAAATCAAGTAACCCTACCCTGCAGGAAAAAACTTACCAGGGTACCATTTTAGAAGGAATCAGCACTGGTGAGGAAATGACCGTTAAAGGCACCATGAATAAATTTGGTGTTATGATGGCATTGATGATTGCTTCAACTCTTTTTGCATGGAACCAATATGATAAGGGAAGCGACCCGATGCCATTGATGTTGATCGGTGTTTTTGGGGGATTAGCTTTGGCAATAGTGATGATGTTTAAAAAACAATGGGCTTCTTTTTTAGCACCAGCTTACGCTATTCTTGAAGGTCTGTTTGTAGGTTCCATTTCTGCCATGTACAATCATGCATATCCCGGTCTGCCAACACAGGCTGTAGCGTTAACATTGCTTGTTACACTGGTAATGTTCCTGTTGTACAGGTACAGGATTATTAAGGTTACTCAAAAACTAAGATCAGTAATTACTGTTGCCACCATAGCAATTGGTGTGTTTTATTTGATACAATGGATTACTTACCTGGCAATGGGTTCTCCAATTGGTTCTTTCACCAATGCAGCTACACCAATCGGTATTGGATTTTCTATTCTCGTTGTTGGCCTCGCAGCATTTAACCTTTTGCTGAATTTTGACACTATTGAGAAAGGTGTTGAATTAAGAGCTGCCAGATACATGGAATGGTATAGTGCTTTTGGCTTATTGGTAACAATAGTCTGGTTGTATCTCGAAATACTTCGTCTCTTGTCTAAACTGCAAAGAGATTAATAATAACTCATCGTAAATAAAAAACTCTGTCAGAAATACTGGCAGAGTTTTTTATTTAAAAGCCTTTCTTAAAACAACGTCTTTATTAATAACAGGCAGGTAGGAGCTGATTTCTGCAAACTCGTCTATTGTCAGCAGGATTGACAACTTATCAGTTGGAAGATTTAGCCATGGCTGTGTTTTACCATAGGCATACTCGCCGAAAATTATTACCGGTGTGCCTGTTTTTATTACTGCCCCTGTTCGGGAAGAAAGTTTCCATTGCTCGGCCCAGTCAAATATCCATTTGGCATCTTTCTCCTGCATTCTTACGCAGGCATGGCTCGCAGGATAACCGGGTAAAAAATATTGATGCATTGCAATACCTCTCCGGGCATAGAAATTAAAATACCAGGGCATGATCCAATCACTGTTCTCAGAACTGATCTTTACTTCTGCCTTAAAGTTGGTATGGAAAAGGCCGGCAGGTGTAGGTGTGCTTTTCTTACCGGAACTGACAGGCCCCCATCGGGTAAGCCAGCCGTTCTCATAAATAGCAAATGCCTGTATACGCAGGGAGATGAGAATCAGTTTAGGGATAGAATCAAAACCGGGTAAAGTTCCCGGGTACGGTGAATAGTCCAGCATGGAGGGCAATAAAGTATCCGGCATCACCAATACTTTACCTTTCCTGATCACACTACTGCTTATTCGGTTGATGGCAAGAATGATATCCCGTTCATCTTCGTTATACTTAGTATTGAAATCTGCAACAGCTGTTTTTTCTTTCAAAGTGTCAAAATGATAAGTAACCTCAACAGGCAAAATGGGCAAAGTTGTATCTGCAACGGCAGGATCTGCTGCTGCTATTGTTTGAGAATAAGAATTGCCGCTGGAAAGAATAAAAAAAACAACTACGAGAAAATTCATCTTTATTTGTTTTCCAGTGTAAAATTAAACGCTGTATATGAATCAAACATGACCGGGAACAGGCTGCCGCTTGACAATTATCCATAAAAAAAGCCGGCAAACTGCCAGCCTTTTGTGACCCCGTCAGGATTCAAACCTGAAACCTTTTGATCCGTAGTCAAATGCTCTATTCAGTTGAGCTACGGGGCCATCCGAATCATATCGGGCGGCAAATATAAGGCAAAATCGCCAACAGGAAAAAGCAGAATTGTATTTACCGGTTCCTCCAGTCTGGTATATATTTATCAAGTATCGCCTGGAATTCTTTATAGTCTTTCAGCCCCGCCAGGTCAGGATCAGTGAGGAGGTTTTCCGTGTTCTTATAGCCTCGTTCATAAGCCTGCCGCAGGTAAAGAATAGCTTGTTCTGGTTTGTTATATAGTGCATAACTGCAGGCTAACTGGTAATAGGTCTTACCTTTTGCCGGTTCTAAACGGATAGCATTTTGCAAATGCACTATCGCAGAATCATAACGACGCATAGAATGGTAGGCAAGCCCAAGGTTCAACTCCCCTCCCTGCAAATCAGGCTGAATCTGCACTGCCTTTGCAAGGTACACAAGTGCCGAATCGTAAATCTCCATATTCATGAAGGCGTTACCGGTTCTGAAATAAGCAGCCGCATACCTGTCATTCAGCTGTATTACTTTTTTATAATACACAATGGCTGAATCATACACTTTCATGTCAGTGAAAAAATTCCCGATATCCTGGTAAGTCTGTGCTGTCAGGTCACCTTTTTTCAGCACTTGCTTCCTGAAATAAAAAGCTGCAGAATCAAATTGCTTTAGCTGCCTGAAAACCCCGGACAGGTTTGACCATATAAGAACATTCTCAGGATCAAGACGCATGGCTCTTTGCATATTTACCCTGGCAGAGTCATACTGTTTCATCCCCTGGAATACGAGACCAAGGTTGCTGTAGAATTGTGCATTTCCCGGATCTTTTTGAATAGCCTTACGGATATACCATCTTGCAGAGTCATATCTTTTTTGGTCAAAGAAGGCCATGCCCACATCATTCAGAAAGCCAGTACTGTTTGGATCTAACAGTGAAGTCCCTTTCAGGAAATTAGTAATAGAATCAAGTTGATTCTGCTCACGGAATATTTTGATAATATTATTCGACGCCGGTTTATAATCTGGTTTGATGAACAATGCCCTTCTGAAATAGGACTTGGCTGAATCAAAATTTTTATCCTGCCCATATACCACACCCAGGTTATTCAGGATAGATGGGTTGCCTGGTTCAAGTCTAACAGCCTGCTGGAAATAACTATAAGTAGAATCCGGCATTTTCAGCTCCTTGAACACCATGCCAATATTTATCAGGGCAAAAGCGGAATAAGGATTAGCCTGCAATGCCTTGCGGTAATAAAAATTAGCAGAGTCCATCTGCTTCAACGCAAAGCTGGCACGGCCAAGATTATTATAGGCTTCTTCATAGTTTGGATCCAGTTGTGCAGCCATCCGGTAATACACTTTGGCAGAATCATATTCTTTCAGGTCCTTATAGAAATTACCGATATAAACATTAACGATAGACTTGTCCTGGTAATTAGCAAAAGCTTTGGAGTAATATATCCGGGCAGAGTCAAATTGTTTGGTCTCAAAAAAGGTTTTACTAAGACCGTTGTAAGCATTAATGAATTTTGGATTGGCAGTAATACTCCTCTTGAAATACTCAATCGCTATGTCGTAGTTCTTTCTTCCATAATTTACCCACCCGATATTATTACTGGCATACGGGTTGTTTGGTTCAATACGCAAAGCCTTCTCATAATAAGTAATGGCAGAATCTCCCTTTGATAATGAATAGTAATAGTGGCCCAGGTCAACATATGCATCTGCATTATCCGGACTTACTTCAATCGATTTACTGTAATACTTAATAGCAGAATCAGGTTTATTAAGTGTCTTATAAGCGAAAGCCAGTGTTACATATGGATACCGCCATCTAGGAGCAGCTATGATGGCTTTCTTGGCATAAAAAATAGCACTGTCTATTTTGTTATTGTCAAGGTGCAGTGATGATAAAGTGTTCAATATATAGGCTGCATTCTTATCAGAAGCATAAGCTGTATAGGCATACTCAAACGCTGTTTTGATATCAACCAGTTTCCGGCTTTGGCCAAAATAACCTCTTGCTTTGAAAAAATACATCCGGCTTAAAAGTGATTTCGCAAAATCCGGGTCATCCTCACGGATAAAGTTGATGGCTTTCTCAAGCATAGTTCCGATCTCATAGAATTCCTGCTGCGCCACCTTCTCCATCCTGTTCAGGCTGGTGGCAATTTCATCCGTATTTTCTTCTTCATCTATTTGTGCCCGCAGCCTTTGTATGGATGATGCGTCTTTACAGTCAAGGTATAAGTTGATCTTACTCTGCGCAAAATTTATAAATTCAACAGCCAGGGTGGTTTGTGCATCAATAGTATAAGAAGTACCTGGATATTTGGACTCCATCAGAGTATAATAATACTCCGCCGATGCTTTCCCTGTAAGCCGGCTTTCTTTTATTGCATTATTAAAGAGGTTATATGCCTCAATAAGTAAAGTATCTGCAGGGCCAAATGCCATTTTTCTGCCGCGGGGTGCAAATGCTGTGGCACCACCTGCCTTTGCCTGCAGTTTTTTAAGTTCGATCCATTTTCTCAGGTATGCAGTATCAACAATACCTACGATTTTATCGCTATTCTCCGTACAGCAGAAATAGGGCTCTTGTTTTCTTTTGAATCGCTGCTGAGCAATTGAAGGTACCTGCCTGTCCACATATTTCTGAAGCTCTTCCACGGTAACTTTATTATCAATCACACCGATTGAATCTGCCGCACCCGTTAATCCATCAATCAGGTAATAAGTGAACAACCCATGACCCGATCCAATAGACGCATCTTCCAGCGACTCCTGCCCTGCCCCGGTTGCCAGCATCATTATTTCTCCGGCTCTTTTTTCAGAAATAGCATTCCGGAAAAAACTCTGTCCCTCTTTGCCTCCCGGCAGCTCATTAGAACGACAGGCATCCATTATCAGGTATACCTCCACACCCTTTGCCACTTGCCTGGCTATATTAGCCTTCACATCATACATGCCGATAGCTCCGCTTACCTGGTAATTATTTTTATCTCCGGCAGGATTACAATCATAAGCCAGGTAATAAAACTGTTCTTCATCTATTGCATCACCGTGGCCGGACAAATAAATAAAAAGCCTGTCTCCCTTTTGAAGATTTTTAACCTTTAGCCACTTGAAACCGGCTACTAGAAAGTTGGCTTTTAATGCTTTTTCATTCAACAGGCAGTAGATATTATCATCGGGTAATTTTCCACCGGCAGGTGACTTTAAATAGTCCCTGAACATTTCCGCATCCTTATCTGCATAAGTAAGTGGTCTGATGTGTTGGTAGGTAGATATGCCAAGAATCATTGCAAAAGTTTGCGGCCCAACGATAGTTGAATCTCTCGGTTTGGGCGGCGCCTGTGCATGCAAGCCCTGGTCTGCCGCTAGAAATAAGAGGCAAAGGAGAACTATGGAAAGGTTTTTTGGCATAAATTCGACTTACTAAATTACGGATTTACAAGACAATAACTGCTTTATCCACCCCAAACCGGTAAAAATTTTGGGGTAACCCTTCTGTTAAAAAAAATACAGAATATGTTAAGGATAAAAAAGTTGCAACCTTGTGCCCAATTAGGAAATCATTATTACAACCAAAACCAGTACTAAACCTTTTTGATGAAAAAACCACTGCATAAACACATTGGCCACCATGCGAGGAAAGTCCACGGCCATTTTACCAAATACCTGTACGAACGGGATACCATTTTTGCCACTATCTGGGTATTTATATTTATTGTGGTGCTCGGCTCTCTTCCGATTAATCTTGGATTTCTGAATCCTATCAAACTGGGTCTTAAAGATTTTGATTTTAATGACATAGCCTATTCCAAATTGGGAAAGGCTGATCACACTCCGCCAGATAAGAAAGTGGTTATTGTAAACATTGGTCAGGCAGACAGAGAAGGTCTGGCAATGATGATTGATAAAGCAGGCACCATGAAACCAAAGGTCATGGCCCTGGATGTCCTTTTCTTTGGTGAAAAAGATCCTGTTCAGGACTCACTGCTTAACGAGGTTTTTAAGCGAAATAAAAATCTAATAGCCGCCCACCAGCTCTTGATGAGTGGTCCGGATGGCGATACAATTAAAACAACCGGGGACTATTTTAAAACAGCATCACAGTATGCATTTGTAAACTTATTTACAGATTCTTTGTCTTCTGTTCGCTATTATGAGCCTTTTGAAAAAGATTATAAGAAAAAACTCTATAAATCATTTTCTTCGGCAATTATAGAAGCGTATGATAGTACTGCTTATAAGAAACTAAGAAAAAAAGGAAACTCCAAAACACTGATTAACTATTCTCGTCATGTCGGTCAATATCTTGTCATTAATTGGGAAGACCTGATGGCTGAGAATGTGGATAGTTCAGCTCTTAAAGGCAAAATCGTATTGTTTGGCTATTTGAGCCCTAATAAAGATGATATTTCTGATAAGTTTTTTACTCCTATGAACCCCCGTTTTTATGGAAAATCTGTTCCGGATATGAATGGCATTGTAATACATGCAAATGTAATTTCAATGGTATTGGAGGATAATTACGTAAAAAAGTTACCTTCGTGGGCAGGTCTGCTGATAGCTATCGTTGTTTGCTGGCTGCACATGTCATTCTTCGTCCGTTACTACCTTGAAAGCCATATCTGGTTCCACTTAGTAGCAAAAATTTTGCAGGTTGCTTCGGCTATATTTTTCGTTTGGCTTGGCATCTATCTTTTTGACAGGTACAGGCTAAAAGTGGACCTGAAGCTTAGTATGATAACGATTGTGATGGCAGTGGACGTCATCTATTTCTATGAAGCCTGGGCGGTCTGGATGCATAAAAAATTTAATTATAAAACGGTGTTTAAACCTCACCATCATTAATAAATCTTTACTATACAAACCTTAAACCCCAAAAGATGAAAAAGTTACAATTCCTTATCCTTCTCAGTTCACTCACTATGGCGGCTTCTGCCCAAAACGAATTCCTACTCTACAGCTTTAAAGGAAACGTTTCGGTGGTAGAAAGCAACGTGGAAAGCAAAGCCAAAGTGGGTAAGCCCCTTGCTGCATCTGCAACTGTAAAAGTAGCTGCCGGTGGTACTGTTACATTGATCTGTAACGAGGCTGCCATGTTTACAATTACAAAGGCAGGCAGTTATCCGCTCAGCAAATTTGGTGATTCCTGCCGCATCAGCAGCAACTCCGTAAGTGCTAACTATGTAAAATATGTGTGGGCACAAATGACCAAACCCAGTGGCTCTGCCGGCAGCAACCGTAAAGCCTATATGAATACTGTTGGTGCTGTAAGACGTTCTATCAATAATGTCTGGATAGATCCAAGACTGGATACATTGAATTTTTCAGGAGGTGCTACAGAATTTCCCTTATCCTGGAAATCATACGCTGATGCCAAAGACTTCGACTTTTCACTCTACAGCAGCGATAATATCAGTACTCCCATTCACACTACTTCTGTGAACAAACTGAAAATTGCTATCAGTGACTTTTCTGGAAAAATGAAGCAGGGCAATTCATATTTCTGGACTGCGGCTGTCAAGGGCGAAGAAAATGATGAATTAAAGATATTGAACTACGTAACCAAAGAAACCTTCAATACTGTATTGGAAACGATCAAAAAGCAAGGCGCTGCTTTTGAAGCACCGGCTGAACAAGCCTATCGCATTGCATTTATGCTGGAGGATGCTCACTACCTGGCTGAAGCATACCAGTATTACACGAAAGCGGCAACATTAGACCCCGCCAATGTCCTGTACCGCTCTACCTTGATGTCATTCAAAAAAGATTACGAAATAAAATAAATACTATAAAAGAGTATTGAAGCCGTTGCGATCTGCAACGGCTTTTTTTTTAGATTTACCATTCATTCCGTTGGGGCTTACCAATTCCCCTTCAGAGGTTTGGGGTATGAAGATATCTTTCTGGTCAGTTGGCAAAGCAAATGAGCCCTATATAAAACAGGGTGTGGAAGAATTCACCCGGCGCATCTCAAGATATTACAGGGTAGATTGGACTATAATTCCTGTTCCAAAGAACGCCGCTAACCTCAGCGAAATGGATTTGAGAAAGAAAGAGGGTGAAACGATACTCGAATGGCTGGGCAAAGATGATTATCTCGTTGTACTGGATGAAAGAGGAAAACAAATAAGCTCTGAAGGACTGGCCGCCTTTATCCAGGCAAGAGCAAATGAAAGTACAAAGCAGGTTATCTTTTTGATTGGCGGGGCTTTTGGAATTGATGAAGCAGTAATGAAAAGAGCAGACTACAAATGGAGCCTGTCGCAGTTGGTTTTCCCTCATCAATTAGTAAGGCTTATACTGGCCGAACAGGTGTACAGGGCCTGTACCATTCTTCGAAATGAAAAATATCATCATAGCTGAATAGCACAAACCACTTATTTTTAGGTCATGAACGAGATTTCCAGCTATCCCATCACTATTGCCCTTATTGCCGCTAATGTGATCATTTCGTTGATTGCCATGAATAACCAGGATATATTGTCCAAGGCGATCATGTGGCCCTATGGAGTGAAAAGGTATAACCAGTTCTATCGTTTCATCAGCAGTGGCTTTATCCATGCGGACTACATGCACCTTTTCTTTAACATGTTTACCCTGTTCTTCTTTGGACGGGTGGTGGAACAGTACTTTACCCTTGCTGGGCTTGGCGGAGTAGCCGCTTATTTGTCTTTATACTTTCTTGGATTAATAGCCTCTGACATACCTACATATCTTAAGCAAAGGGACAACTATAATTATCACTGTCTTGGTGCCTCAGGGGCAGTTTCAGCAATTGTATTCGCTGCGGTTGTGTTTGATCCATGGAGCAGTATCTACATTTATGGAGCTTTAAAAATATCAGCATTTGTTTATGCTATCTTATACATTCTTTACTGCGTGGCAATGTCAAGAAGAGGTGGCGACAATATCAACCATGATGCGCACCTCTGGGGCAGTTTATTCGGTTTCGGTTTCACTATTGCGTTGATTGCTGCGTTGCAACCTGCACTGTTCGAATACATCCTTGAAGAATTAAAGCACCCCAGTTTATTTGGAAGGGGTTAGACTTAATTGCAATACAGTCTTAGTGTTGTCTGTAAGTTTAAATCGGTCATCAATTCTGTAGCCCACTACCCAAACAATTCGTTGGTTACTCTCAATCACCCATATTTTATCCTTCTCAGGGGCAGATAATTTCAGGTCGATCAGGAAACGGTTGAGTTTTTTTTTCTTTTTCATCCCCAATGGATAAAAATAATCTCCTGTTTTCCACTTTCGGAGCAACAAAGGATATTCTATTGTATTAGCATTAAGCGATACTTCCATGCCGGATCCGGGAGATTTGGGGCTTAAAATTTCTTCAATTCTGAGTTTACCCAACGAAAACTGAATTTCCTTCTCCCCTTTCTCAATAACTATGTTTTCAATTTCTGCTGATGATAGAGGGCTGATGATAAACCAGCTCCGGTGCTTGATAATGCGATAATTACCTTCCGGAGCCTGGATATACTTTCCCGAATCGCTTTCAGACAGTTTTACTACTTCATCTACTTGCTTTTCATGAAAACCATAATCTGAAATGATCTCATAGATTAAAGCCCTGTTTGTATAAGCCATCAGTTGCCTGAATGGAATATAGATTTCATTCCCATTACGTTTGCAAAGCCTTTTCTTTAACTCATTTACGGAGAACTGGTACAGCTTTTCAATTTCTTTGAACCGGTTGATATTATCCTGCAGGTTCTCTTTTACCTGTGGATACACTTTGCTGATGGCCGGGATGATCTCATTCCTCAAATAGTTCCTGGTGTATTTGGAAGATTGGTTCGATGAATCTTCGACAAATTCCAGATTATTTTCGCTTGCAAATTCCAGTAACTCCTCTTTTGAAAAATTCAGCAGCGGCCTGCGGATATAACCGGCTGAAACAGGGATACCTGTCAATCCATGCAAACCAGTTCCCCTGAAGAAATTCATCAGTAAGGTTTCAGTATTGTCATCTGCATGATGAGCGGTTAGCAGGTATTTCGCATACTTACTTTCAGCTATTAATAACCTGAAGTAATCATATCGTATTTCTCTTGCAGCCTCCTGAACTGAAATACGATTTTCTTCAGCATATTTTTTTGCATCAAACCCCCGTACATAAGTATCAACGCCATATTTTAACCCCAATGCCCTGACAAATTGCTCATCTCTGTTACTTTCATCTCCCCTTAACTGGAAATTGCAATGAGCAATGATAAAATCATATCCGGCCTGCCTGCATAGTTCGCATAACACAACAGAATCCACACCGCCACTTACACCAATAAGCAATTTGTCCTTTTGGGAAAAAAGATTTTGAATGTGTATTGACTTTTGAAACTGCGATAATAAGTTCATCTGTTGATATTGCTTCTTATTAACCATAATACGTTTGAAGTATCTCCGGTCTGAGTTCTTCTTAAGAGTGAAAGTGACTAAAATATAAGTTCTTCATACGCCCCTCTCAATTCACCAAAAGCATGATTATCCCCCGCCTTCTTCGCTTCCTCCATTCCCTTTTCATACACCCTGATCGCTTCCTCCGTTTTATCATTCCGCTCCAGCAATTTTGCCAGGTGGTAGTAGCTCCCAATGTAACCCGGTTCCCTGTTTAAGATTTCCTCAAACAAGCCCCTCGCAGCTTCATCATTCCCCAATTTGATGTATTCCAGTGCCATAGCATGCTGCACAAAACAGTCAGCAGGATTGGCCTCCAGAAATTCTTTCAACTTTTCTATCCTGTCCATGTTGATATAAAAAATTTGCCCGGATTTGCCCGGATTTAACTTTGCATCACTTATCTTTGTTTTAGTTGCATAAACAACTATCTAACTAACGACCCAAATAAAAAACAATGAAGATCTTAGTTTGTATCAGTAAAACGCCGGACACAACGGCAAAAATAGCTTTCACCGATAACAACACGAAATTCGATGTGAATGGTGTGCAGTGGATCATCAACCCTTACGATGAATGGTATGCACTTGTCCGTGCCATCGAATTAAAGGAAGCTGATGCTTCTGCAGTAATACACCTTGTAACTGTTGGTGCAGCAGATGCCGAACCGATCATCCGCAAGGCTCTTGCACTGGGTGGCGACGAAGCTATCCGGGTAAATGCAGATAGCCATGACAGTTTTTATATCGCTTCGCAAATTGCTGAGGTAGCTAAGCAAGGTGGTTATGACCTTGTGTTTACCGGAAAAGAAACCATTGATTACAACGGCTCTTCCATCGGCGGAATGGTTGCTGAATTACTGGATCTGCCTTATGTATCTCTTGCTACAAAATTTGAATTAGCTGGGAACAAAGCATCCGTAACAAGAGAAATAGAAGGCGGCGAAGAAGTAAATGAAGTGGAATTACCGGTTGTTGTAAGTGCACAAAAAGGAATGGCCGAAGCAAGGATACCTAACATGAGAGGTATTATGGCAGCAAGAACCAAGCCCCTGAAAGTAGTGGAACCTGTGGCGGTGGATGCACTCACCAGTGTTGCAGGTTTTGGTTTACCCCCTGCAAAATCAGGCGTAAAACTGGTGGATGCTGAGAATGTCGAAGAACTGGTTCGCCTGCTTCATGAAGAGGCAAAAGCTATATAAATTAACCGCCGGTTGCTTAATTGAGTAATTGGCCCATTTTCAAATTGTCAAATTAATTTTATGTCTGTTCTTGTTTTTATAGATACTGCTGATGGCCATGTAAAGAAATCTTCGTTAGAAGCCCTTACCTATGGTACTAAAGTGGCAGAGCAATTGGGTACAACTGCTGAAGGAGTAGTTCTGGGTGCTGTAACGGATGACATGGCGGCATTAGGTAAATATGGAGTAAAGAAAATTTATCATGTTGCAGGCGATTCGTTGAATCATCTCGATGCACAGGTGTTTACAAAAGTGATTGCACAGGTGGCCGAAGCAGCCGCAGCAAATGTGATAGTTTTCTCAAACAATGTAGTGGGCAAATCTATTGCCCCCCGTCTCTCTGTTCGTTTGAAAGCAGGGCTGGTTTCAGGAGCTGTTGCATTACCCGATACCGGTAATGGATTTGTGGTAAAGAAAAATGTGTTCTCCGGAAAAGCCTTTGCTAATATAGCCGTTAACACAGCAGTAAAGATCATTGCTCTTAGCCCTAATTCTTACCAGACAATAGCCGGAGAAGGCGTAGCTGAAGTAACCGCTTTTAATGCTACAGTTGATTCGCCTAAGATAAAAGTGACCAGTACTACAAAGGCCAGTGGTGAAGTTCCATTAACAGAAGCAGAAATAGTGGTGAGTGCCGGTCGTGGGTTAAAAGGCCCTGAGAACTGGGGTATGGTGGAAGAACTGGCAAAAACATTACATGCCGCAACAGCCTGCAGCCGCCCGGTAGCCGACGCACATTGGCGTCCGCATAATGAACATGTGGGACAAACAGGGTTTGCCATTGCTCCTAACCTCTACATTGCCATTGGTATTTCAGGGGCTATTCAGCACCTGGCAGGTGTTAACAGAAGTAAGGTGATTGTGGTTATCAATAAAGATCCGGAAGCTCCTTTCTTTAAAGCTGCTGATTACGGAATTGTAGGCGATGCATTTGAAGTGGTGCCTAAAATAACCGCCGCCATCAAGAAAATGAAAGGAATATCATAACAATAATTGATTTCGCTTACAAACCACAAAGTCACTTGGCTTTGTGGTTTTTTTTTGCAAACTTACAGGAGCAAAAAAAACCTTTTCTATGAAAGGCATCATTCTTCTTCTTGCCCTTATTGTAACTACCCTCTTTTCTGCTAATGCACAAAAGAAAAGTAAAGGGAAAAATAAAAAGGAACCAGAGCAGGTGAATTTCACTCCCGAAAAACCGGAAGCTGTTCCGGACACAGCAAAAAAATTTACGGGCATCATCAAATACAGGATGACATCCGACGATCCCTCAGATAAAGACTCCATCTTTATTGTATTTGGGGAAACACAAATACGCATCATCATGTTCATACCAGGCTACCGGGAAGACCAGGTATTTGAAAGAAGTATGATTGCAAACCTCAAAGACAGCACCTTCATTGAACTGAATGCAAGAGATAAAACCTATTCTACCGAAAAGCTATCTGTAAGAAATGAAGGAACTGAACTATCGGTGGCACCCACCAGGAAAAACATGCAGATCCTTAACTTTTCCTGCCCGGAGTATAAAGGTGAAATGACAACAACTGACGGAGAGGTGGCTGAAGCAGCCTGTCTGTTAAGTAACCAACATTATTTTAATGCAGCATCAGACTATACTTTTCTTGGTATCCATCCGTTGGTGATGAGTTATAAAATAGTACTCGGCTTCCGGACCAAATCCGCCGAAAACGAGAACACTTATATTATGGCCTATAAAATAGAACCGGGGAACACAGCCGCTTATTTTGACCTTAGCCAATACAAGACAAAATAGAAAAAAGACTGCCCGTTAGCCTGTTTTTTGTGCTTCAAAATTCATCCCATTGCCTGTAATGGCTTAATTTCGTAGCTCATATGAAGAAGATAGAATTGGAAATAGTGGCTTTGTCGCATAGTATTACCCAAACGCATTCATATGCTGTGGTGTTGGGTGAAGTGAACGGGTTAAGGCGGTTGCCTATCGTTATAGGTGGTTTTGAAGCACAGGCCATCGCAGTGGCATTGGAGAAAATGCAGCCCAGCCGCCCCCTCACCCACGACCTGATGAAGAACTTCATGACCGCATTTGCTATTGACCTTCATGAGATCATTATCTGCGACTTACAGGAAGGAATCTTTTACTCTAAACTGGTTTGCTCAACAGAAAATGATACCGTGGAAATTGATTCAAGAACGTCCGATGCTATAGCCCTGGCGGTCCGTTTTGGCTGTCCTGTTTACACCTACGAAAATATCCTTGACAGTGCCGGCATATTAATGGAAGATACAGCGGGCAGTGGTAAAAAGAAAAAAGTGAAGCAGGAAGTAATGGTAGAAAATGATGACCCGACAGGGAATGAAGATTTGAAAACCATGACTTTAGACGAATTGAATAATCTTTTAAACGAAGTGCTGGAAGGCGAAGATTATATCCGTGCCATTGCCATCCGTGATGAGATAAACAGCCGTAAAAAGAAATAATCCCCTGCAATTTTGTAGTATTGTTTTCGTTTTTTCAAATTCGATTGAAGTCCATTAACCTATGATAGTTTTCCCTAACTGCAAGATCAATCTTGGCCTTAATATTCTTCGCAAAAGAAGCGATGGCTATCATGATTTGGAAACAATTTTCTATCCTCTTCCCCTTACCGATGCTCTTGAAATAATCGAAAATAAGCAAGCCGGCAAAAATTCTGCTTTCCCCTTTACAAGCAGCGGTCTGCCAATAGCTGGTAAACCAGCTTCTAATCTTTGTGTACAGGCTTACCGTTTGTTGAAAAAAGATTTTCCCGAAATACCCGGCCTGTTCATTCATCTTCATAAGGTAATCCCATCTGGTGCAGGGCTTGGTGGTGGCAGTGCCGATGGGGCTTTTGCTCTTAAAGCAATGAATCATTTGCTTAAACTGGGTCTGACAACTGAACAGTTGATCGAATATGCAGCGAAACTGGGCAGCGATTGTCCTTTTTTCATCATCAACAAACCGGCTTTTGCAAAAGGCCGGGGAGAAAAACTGGAAGAACTGGAATTAGATCTTTCAGCCTACAAGTTTGTTATCGTCAACCCCGGTATTCATATCAATACCGGAAGGGCATTCCTTGACATAATTCCGGCCATTCCGGAAAGATCATTGAAAGAGATCATTAAAAATCCTATTAACAAGTGGAAGGATGAACTGGTAAATGATTTTGAAAAGGTCATCTTTAAAGAACACAGGGAAATCGTTGACATCAAAGATGAACTTTATCGCAATGGTGCCGTGTTTGCGTCCATGAGTGGAAGTGGCAGCACCGTATTCGGAATTTTCCAAAAAGAGAAAGAATTACAATTATCTTTTCCGGTAAACTATTTCGTAAGAGAACTACACAGCTAACCTGAGCAGGTTTTTAATATCCAATGCAGCAGTTATCATCTGAAGATTTCCATCCGCATCAATCGGCCATTGTTCTTTTGGTTTATCCCAATAAAGCTCCACTCCATTCTTATCCGGATCATCAAGATAGATAGCCTCAGATACACCGTGATCGGATGCACCGGTAAGCGGATAACCGGCGTCAATCAATCGTTTTAATATCACCGCCAGATCCTTTCTTTCCGGATATAAAATAGCTGTATGATATAAACCCGGTGCCCTCTCTGGTGCAGGCCCTGCGCCTTTACTATGCCAGGTGTTGAGACCGATATGATGATGATAACCTCCTGCAGAAATAAAAGCAGCACTATCGCCAAACTTTTGTTGCACTTCAAAACCCAGTAAATCCCGATAAAATTGTAAAGAACGTTCCAAATCAGAAACTTTTAAATGCACATGGCCGATTCGGGTATGAGCAGGGATAGTGTAAGACATAAAATAGTTGACTGTAGATTGACTGGCAAATTAATCAATTAAGCATACTTTTTATTTCACCCATATCCATTCATGCTTCAATCGTACATGGCGACCTTTAGACGGATTAAAACCAGTTTCCTCGTCGTAGATACAGGGAATTACCTCTTTTCCCGTTGCATCTACATAGCCAATTTTCCCCTTCCTGATCACTTTAACGAACCCATCACTGTACCAGGAATGATCAACAAAGTCATAGATAAAGGGAACCACTTCTTTTCCTTGGCGGTCTATAAAGCCATAGAATTTACCCTTTTGTGCTCCCGCTATTGGCTTCTCAAAATTTCTTACTTCCTCGTACTCAAAAGGTATCACTATCGAACCGGTTGAATCCAAATACCCATATTTCTTATTCAGTATAGCTCTGATATAACCGTTGTAAAAACGGTCCTCTATACTTTCATACTTGATGGGAATGACCTCCCGGCCATTGATATCCACTATACCAAATTTTTTCCCTTTTTCTACCCGCATGCGGCCGTCATACATCCAGCCGATTTGGTCAAACTGCGGAACTACTGCCACCTTCCCAGCATAATCCATCCAACCCCACAAACCATTTTGCCGGAAAGCAACAAAGCCAGGTATCAGCGGACTGCTGAGAGCTTCATACTCGCAGGGTATTACTAGTTTGAATGACCGGTCAATTAGTCCCTGCTTTCCATCTCTTTCCACCTCTGCTACCCCGGTACTGTGATGGAAATTTCGAATGTGATCATAAGCAATAGGCATTACCTCTGTTCCATTTTTTTTAATCACACCATACAATTTAAATCGTTGTACCAAATAATACCCCTCCAGGTAATCAAACTGTTTTATGCCACTTTCTATCATTTGAATATGGTCATAGATAATAGGCAAAACAATTCTTCCCGATCCATTTACCAGCCCACGTAATTGGCTCCTCGTTACCACCTGCCGGCCATCCGGTAGTTTTTTATCTTCTGCTTTCCATTCCTCCCAGGAGCGGTTGCAAGGACCCGATAGTTCAGCATTTGTATTGATACATTGCACTTCACCATCCAGCACCACCCTTGCCAGCCCCATATAAAAATCTGTTGCATCTTCATACACACAGGGTATCACTTCCCGGCAGGTAGTATCTATAAAACCCCATTTCTTATCCCGGCATACCCTGGTAAGCCCGTTATGAAATACAGGTTCACAATAATCATACACAGGCGGCAGCACTTCCCGGTACGATGCATCAATAAAACCAAACTTGCCATCCTTTCTCACTGAATAATAACCGGCTGTTGTTCTGTTCTCGGGGTCATTGTGGAATTCATAACTCTCTAATCTTGCGTAGTCATATTCCTTAGGCGAATACGATCTCTTCTCCGCCGGGTCATAGACCAAACGTATTTTTTTCTGTTGGTAAAAGGCAACCCGGTCGTTGCGCAGATGTTCTGCTGACTCGTATATCATCGGTACGATCTCTTTCCCTTCTTTAGTAATTACGCCATACAGGCTGTCCTTCACGGCCAGCACATCTCCTTTCAATGGCCACAAACCATCATACTCCACCGGCAATATAATGTTACCCAGTGTATCTATCAATCCCATCAGATCTCCCTGCTGTGTGGTTATATCCGGCCAATTTCCACCAGTCCTTTTTGCAGGCGCAGATTGCATACTATATATCTTAAAGAAGCCGTCGAATATGTATTCGTGTAAAAGAGTGAACCGGTATAACAGGGTTCTTCTAAAAGAAGCTGGCAACGGAATAGCTCCTTTCGGAAGCTCAGCAGGTTTTAGCTTTCCGTATTTACGGGTAAGTTCTACCAGGCTGCTTTTTGTGTTAAATGCTTTTACTATTGTTCCATTGCGATGGCGAAACAAGTAAACGTTTGGTGCAGGTGGTGGCAGCACTGAACTCCATTCCAGTGCCCTCGGTCTTGTCATTTCATAATGGTTCACCTCATCGTTCCAGCGGCCAAGGTTATCAATCTCTATCAGCTGCACATCGTTATAGTAGGGATGGAAGATAATAGCTGGCTCGCTTTGCTTATATTCTTCTTGAGCCGAAGGAAATCTGATTTGTGCAGTTGCATTACTTGCGGGAAAAAAGATTGAAACAAAAAGAGTAAGGGAATAAAAACTATTTCTGATGACGTGAAGCATATATCCTTTGATTGGGTTTGGTAAAAAAGCGTAATAATATACCAAAGATGAGCTTTCTATATATTTTTCATACCACGGTTTGGTATTTCTTTGGCTCACTGAATTTAGAGGAAAAAATAATATTTTAACTAACCCACATAGCTTATTGGTTAACAGCCGGTGAATGTAAAGAAGACCAGGATATTTTTGGAAACCGATTTACCAGATAAGTATTAAGGATATCACTTGCTATCTGCCACCGTTTCTGTATCTTGCACCAAATTCAACAACATCTCTACCCAATCATCCATATCAGTTCTGCGGCAGAATCTCGATTTGCTCAATCACCGATGATTATTCCGGTATAGCTTCCCATATCCGGGAGCATCTTACCTGTTACTAATTTCTCTCTATCTCTCTATTCTTAATCACTGTTATCTATACATTTATGCAATCCGTAATTAATATATCTGCTGCATCACAGCATTATCTGGAACTGGAAGAACAATATGGTGCACACAATTATCATCCGCTGCCGGTGGTACTCAACCGGGGTAAAGGTGTGCATGTGTGGGATGTCGACAACAAACAATACTATGATTTTCTGAGCGGATACTCAGCCGTAAACCAGGGTCATTGCCATCCAAAAATCATTGAGGCATTGATTGAACAATCACAGAAACTTACTTTGACGAGCCGGGCTTTTCACAGCGATTTGTTGGGTGAATATGCAAAGTACATCACGGCGTATTTTGGCTATGATAAAGTATTGCCCGTGAACACCGGCGTGGAAGCAGTTGAAACGGGCATCAAACTCTGCCGGAAATGGGCCTACGAGGTCAAAGGAATAGCAGAAGGCAAAGCAAAGATCATTGTTTGTGAAGGGAACTTTCATGGCCGTACATCATCAGTTATTTCTTTCAGCACCGACCCAACCGCTAAAAAGAACTTCGGGCCTTACATGCCCGGCTTTGAAGCAATACCTTTTAATGATATTGATGCACTGACCCTCGCATTGACCGATAAGAACGTTGCAGGTTTCCTGTTAGAACCAATACAAGGGGAAGCTGGTGTATTCGTTCCCGATGATGGTTATTTAGCGAAAGCAAAAAATCTTTGTGAAAAAGCAAATGTCCTCTTCATCGCTGATGAGATACAAACCGGTCTGGCCCGGACAGGAAAAATGCTGGCCTGTGACCATGAAAATGTCCGGCCGGATATTCTGCTTCTGGGTAAAGCATTAAGCGGGGGTGTGCTGCCTGTTAGTGCTGTTCTTTGCGATGATGAAATAATGATGACCATTAAACCGGGAGAGCATGGCTCCACCTATGGCGGCAATCCATTGGCTTGTAAAGTGGCCATGACTGCTTTGCAGGTATTAAAAGAGGAGCAGATGGCAGAAAATGCTGATGCAATGGGTGATTTACTGAGAAGTGAATTAAACAAATTACAATCACCTTACATCAGCATAGTAAGAGGTAAGGGTTTATTGAATGCCATTGTCATTGAGCACCACAATAAAGACGCAGCATGGGAACTTTGTCTTCAATTGAAAGAAAATGGTCTGCTCGCAAAACCCACACACGGCGACAAGATAAGGTTTGCACCTCCCCTTGTCATCACCAGCGAACAACTCTTGGAATGTGTAAGTATCATAAGCAAATCGTTAACTTGCTTATCAGCTCAGTAATTCATTACCCGTTCACTAATCGCCAATGACCATGGACACACATCTTCACCACGACCGGCAGCCACATACCGAAGAGCATCTTAAAAGTAGTGAAGCTTTGCGGGATATCGTAATTGGTATGAGCGACGGTCTTACAGTCCCTTTCGCATTAGCCGCAGGTTTGAGCGGTGCTGTTGATTCCACCTCCATCATTGTCATTGCAGGTATTGCAGAAGTGGCAGCTGGTTCTATTGCCATGGGGTTAGGCGGCTACCTTGCAGGAAAAACTGAACAGGACCATTACAACAGTGAGATGAAGAGAGAATATTACGAAGTGGACAATCTTCGCCACCGGGAAATAGAAGAAACAAAAGAATTCTTTGCCAATATTGGTCTTAGTAAAGAACTACAGGATAAAGCCACCGAAGAAATAGCGCAGGATAAAGACCGCTGGGTTGATTTTATGATGAAGTATGAATTAGGTTTGGAAAAACCTGACCCGAAAAGAGCCACCAAATCAGCTTTAAATATCGGTATCTCTTATATAATTGGTGGCATGGTACCATTAAGTCCTTATTTCTTTGTTGACTCCCCGGTTGAAGGATTGAAAATATCTGTGATCGTCACACTCATATGCTTGTTCATTTTTGGCTATTTCAAAAGCAGGATGACAGGTATCAACCCCTGGGCCGGCGCCATACGGGTTATGCTGATCGGTGCAGTAGCTGCCGGCGCTGCATTTGGAGTGGCTAAACTATTTGAAGGGTAATAAAAAAGGACCATGTTGCCATGATCCTTTTAAAATTCTGATTATTTGGTTTATCGCACAATAAATGTCTTCGTTAATTTCATTTCACCACTTACAACCTGCAGGCTGTATAATCCGGGTTTAATAGTAGCAGGTAATTGCAGCATTTCTGTAACAGCCCCGCCAACATGAAGCAACTGCTTGCTGTACACCTGCTGACCTGTGGCATTTGTTACCCTGATTGTATATTGGCCTTTCGGTAATGCCGTTGCCTGGAATGAGACCTGGTTACCGCTTACAGGGTTTGGATAGATTGTGATATCTGTACTAACACCTTTGGTATTCACTTTTACAATAATGCTGTACTTGCTGCTGGCATTTGTTCCCTTTGCATTGATACGGTAGTAATTAACACCATCAGCTGCTGTCAGATCCAGGTAAGTATAATCAGCCCTGTTGCCATTGTTCAATCTTGCATTCACAATGCCAATCGTATTGAATGAACGGCCATCATCAGAACGTTCTATTTCATAGTTCAGTATATCTGTTTCTGTAAGATTGCTCCATTCTACTTTGATACCAGTTGTTTGCTGACTTGCTTTTACTGAAGTGAAACTTACCGGCAAGGTGGAAAGTGGTCCGTAGCCGAAAGCAAAGGGACTGAAGCTTGACAGTACCTTTGAAGTGATAGCAGCAGGGCCTGATGTACCCAGCACAAAACTTCCTGTTTCATCCTGCCAGCATGCCCCGTTATAATGAGCCACGACAATTGCTTTTGTTGCATCAGGATTCGTGGCATTGCTCCAGGTACTGCCTGCAATATAATCGAGCATCACACTTGCGTCAGCGCCGCTGTTTCTTATCACATCCCAGTATTCATTTGTCGCCACTGCATCTAATCTGGCGTCACACAAAGTCGTCGTACCAAAACCTGCATCAAAAAATTCAGCAGTATAAGATGACGCAGCCGCTGAAGCGGGAATTACACTAACTGGTCTGTAGGCCCCATTCTTACCAACAGGAAAGCTGATGGCAGCAGTAGAATTCGTTTCCCTCGCAATTGGGCCGCTTACAAAACCACCAGCGGTGCCGCCTGATTCAGTAGCCCCGGCTAACAAAGTTAACAGGTTGGTGGAAGTGGTTATTATATTACCTGTTCCAAGTGTAAGTGCACCACCAACACTTAATGGCGTATTAAGTGTAAGATTATTATTACCTGAGCCGGCAGAGTTGTGAGAAAAATCATTCAGTAACTGGCTGCCTGCTGTAAAGGCAACTGAGCCTACAGCGGTTGCGCCTGTAGATTTATTGATGATAAGATTTGAACTGCTGCTTCCGCTAATAGTACCAACATTAGTGGCACTGAAAAATCCTGCCTCACGGATGGTTAGCGTATTACTGCCTATCGATAATGTATGGGTGTTTTGTAACAGGTTCAAACCACCACTGGTGGCGTTGCCGAGCAAAAGATTCGCATTATTTAAAACAATATTAAGAGTAGTGGCTGGTGTTGATGGTGTTTGCAAACGGAACAGGTAAAAATCTCCGCCACTCAATGTCTGTGTACCTGAACCAGAAAGTATAAGTGTAAAGCGGTTAGGGTCACCGGCTCCTAATGGTTCAATGGTCGCACCGTTTTGCATGGTGAAATTGCCGGCAAGGTTTATGGTGGAGAAAGGTGTTCCGGCGCCATTGAAGTCAGCTGCATTATCCAGGATAAGGTTTCCGCCAACAATTGTTGTACCGCTGGCAAGAGTTTTATTACCGTCTTTGATAGTCAGATTGTAATAAGTACCGGATGGCACTACCACCGTGCCGGTTTGCGCAAAGCTTACCGTACTGCCGCTGGCCCTGGTTCCTAATGTCGGAGTGGTCGCATTCAGTAACGTAAGTACTCCCAGGTTCGCAACATCTGCTGTTCCTGTTAAAGCAAAAGTTGCTGGTATGATCAACTCAGTTGCACTGGCACCATTACCAACCACGACTTTGCTGGCTCCTCCTGAAACGGTCCAGTTAGCATCCAGCGTTTCAGTAGCCCGGTTTGCAATAATGAATAGTTGGCCATCATCTGTAAAATTAGCAGGGGACGTTCCGCTGCCATTTGCCGCATCTCCCCAATTGGCAACATCCGTAAGTGTTCCGGTAGCTTTACTGTAATATGTTTTTGTACCGGTACCTGTAAGAGCTACTGTTGGTGGAATAGCAACACCACCACCCGAAAAAGTAATACTGCCTCCTTTAGGACCACCCGTTTGCGGGGTAAAACGAACATACACTGGCGTTGCAGCTAAAGTACTTGTTGTATATGCAATAGCGGTACTGGATCCCCAGCTTGCATCATCATTTGATACCTGGAAATCTGTAGAAGGTGCGGTAACAGTAATATTACCCGGCGCACCAGTTAGGTTTGAGCCTGACAGGTTAAAACTCTGTGAGGCAGACTGAGTTCCTACAGCCTGGCTCCCAAACGAAACAGATAAAGCTGCTGATAATGTTGGTGTACCGGATGCAAGAGCAACATCACCCCATGTAAGTCCAACTTTAAGTGCATCCACTACAACCTGGACAGAATTAGTGGAAGAACCCTGCCTCAAAGCAATCGTATTGATGGCATTTTGACCTGCAGTTATAATATTTGTTGATTCTGCAGCTCCTGCAGCTACTTCTGAAGCCGGAACGCCTGAAGGAATCACCCATAATGAAACGGGGTCATTACCACTCACACTGATAGTGTACTTTATTATTAGTAAGTAGGTTGTATTTTTTGAAAAATTTGTAGCACCATAGGTA